>NZ_BONF01000048.1 GCF_016862575.1 Catellatospora bangladeshensis
GGGCGTTGGTTTGGACACGAGACGGCGATCTTCCACGGCCGAGCGCGCCTGACCGGGATCAGCGCGCCACGATGATCGCGGTTTCGTGTCGAAACCTCGGGCAGGAGCCCATGTTTGGACACGAGACGGCGATCATGGCCGGAGCCGGAGCCGGAGCGAGCCGGGGAACGGGGTGGACCCACGGGGTGGACCCGGGATCGGCGTCAGGCGCGGTCGCTGGGGCGGGTCTCGACGTCGCCGCCGGGGGTGGCGGCGGCGAGGGTCTCATAGGCGCACGGCTCCATCAGCGATTCGGCCAGCAGGGGCGTGGCCGTCATCTTGACGTCGAAACCGCCCAGTGCGCGCCGGTAGGCTCCCACGCTCTCCCACTCGGTGAGCAGGCACCAGTGCTCCGGCTCGTCGAGCGAGCGGGTCAGCTCGCCGCGCAGGTAGCCGGGCCGGGCGGCGAGCGCGGCCAGCGCCGCGTGGGCGCGCTCGACGAACGCCTCCTCGTTGGCGGCGATCACGAATCGGTTGAGCATCAGCACGCTGTTTACAGTAAGGAAGGGCGCCCTCCCGTCGTTTACGGGGTGAGGAAGCGCCCCAATCCACCCTGATCGAGAGGACCGCCGGCCGTGCCCCAGGACGTCGCGAACCACCCGCTGCTGCGGCGGCTGGCCCGGATCAACAGGACTCAGGCCCTGCTGGGCACGCTCGCCCTGTTGCTGGTCGCGGTGCTGCTGCCCAGCCCGTACAGCGGGATCATGCTGCTGGCGCTGGCCGCCGGGCTCGGCTGGCTGCTGGTGCTCACCTGGCCGGTGCAGCCGGCCGCTACCCGCGCGCTGCGCCTGGTGGTGCTCGCCCTGCTCACGGCGGCGGCGATCACCCGGCTGTTCTGAGCCTTCGTCCTGGATCGAAGCTCCCTTCGTGCTGTTCTGGCTGCAGGAAGGGAGCTTCGATCATGCAACGGCGCACCCCGCAGGGATATGCACCTATGCGTTTTTGACAATCGTTCTCATTTTCAGAGAGAGTTGACGCCATGCTGAGCCGAACTCTCCAGCGCTCCGCCCTCACCGGCGCCGCCGCGCTGCTGGCCCTGGGCACCGTCGCCGCCTGCTCCGCCTCCCCCGCGGACACGTCCGGCCGGACCAGCGTGGTCACCGGCTTCTACCCGCTGCAGTTCGTCGCCGAGAAGGTCGGCGGACCCGACACCACCGTGGTCAACCTCGCCCAGCCGGGCGCCGAGCCGCACGACATGGAGCTGTCCCCCGTCCAGGTCGGCCAGGTCGCCGACGCCGGGCTGGTGCTCTACCTCAAGGGCTTCCAGCCGCAGCTCGACGCGGCGATCGAGCAGAACGCCGCCGACCGCGCCTTCGACGCCGGCACGGTCACCCCGCCCGCCACCGGGCCCAACCACTCCGGCGCGGTCGACGAGGATCACGCCGGCGCGCCCGACCCGCACGTCTGGCTCGACCCGACCCGGCTCGCCGCGATCACCGGCAGCCTTGCCAACCGGCTGGCCCAGGCCGATCCCGAGCACGCGGCCGACTACGCCAGGCGCGGCAACGAGCTGATCGCCGAGCTGAACAAGCTGGACGGCGAGTTCGCCGCCGGGCTCAAGAACTGCCAGCGGCGCGAGATCGTGACCAGCCACGCCGCGTTCGGGTACCTGGCCGACCGATACCAGCTCAAGCAGATCGCGCTGACCGGGCTGACCCCCGAGGCCGAGCCCACCCCGCAGCAGATCGCCGCGGTGGCAGCGGAGGCGCGCAAGTACGGCGCCACCACGATCTTCTTCGAGACCCTGGTCTCGCCCAAGGTCGCCGAGACGCTGGCCGCCGAGACCGGCGCGAAGACGGCCGTGCTCGACCCGCTCGAAGGACTCGCCGAGGGCGGTTCGGGTGACTACCTGTCGGTCATGCGGGCGAATCTCGCGACCCTGCGCACCGCGTTGGGCTGTTCATGAGCACATCACCGGTACTGGTGATCAGACACGGGGCGGTCGCCTACGACCGTCCCGTGCTCCGCGACGTCAACCTCACCGTGACCAGCGGTGAGGTGGTCGCGGTGCTGGGCGCCAACGGCAGCGGCAAATCCACCATGATCCGCGCGGCCCTCGGCCTGGTGCCGCTGGCCGAGGGTGAGGTCGAGCTGTTCGGTACGCCACTGCGCCGCTTCCGTGAACGCCGGCGCATCGGGTACGTGCCGCAGCGGCTGGGCGCGGGCGGCGGCGTGCCCGCCACGGTGGGCGAGGTCGTCGGCTCCGGCCGGCTGGCCCGGCGCGGCTTCCCGGGCCGCCGCACCGCCGAGGACCGGCAGGCGGTGGCGGGGGCGCTGGCCGCGGTCGGGCTCACCGACCGGGCGAACGACCCGGTCGCCTCGCTGTCCGGCGGCCAGCAGCAGCGCACCCTGATCGCCCGCGCCCTGGCCGGGCAGCCCGATCTGCTGGTGCTCGACGAGCCGACCGCGGGCGTGGACGCCGCCTCCCAGGAGGCGTTCGCCGACGCGCTGCGCGACTTCGTCGCCCGGGGCGGCACGGTGCTGCTGGTCGCGCACGAGCTGGGCCCGCTGCAGCCGGTCATCACCCGTGCCGTGGTGGTGCACGACGGCGTCATCGCGCACGACGGCCCGGTGCCCCACCCGTCCGGCCACCACGCCGAACCGGGTCACGACCACGTGCACCCGCACGCCCCGCAGGACCCGCCGAGCATCTGGGGACGCGAATGAACGTGAGCCTCTTCGAGATCATGTCGTACCCGTTCATGCAGCGTGCCCTGCTCGGCGCGCTGATCACCGGCCTGATCGCCCCGTCGCTGGGCATCTACCTGGTGCAGCGCAAGATGTCGCTGATCGGGGACGGCATCGGCCACATCGCGCTGACCGGCGTCGGCGTCGGCCTGCTCACCGGAAGCAACCCGGTGGTGACCGCGATCATCGTGTCCGCGCTGGGCGCGGTCGCCGTGGAGCTGATCCGCGAACGCGGCCGCACCTCCGGCGACATGGCGCTGGCCATCCTGTTCTACGGCGGCATCGCGGGCGGTGTGTTCCTGGTCGGCCTCGCCCCGGGCAAGGGCAGCGCCAACCTGACGTCATACCTGTTCGGCTCGCTGGTCACCACCACCCCCGCGGATCTGGTCGCGATGGCGGTGCTCGGCGCCTGCGTGCTCGCCGTGACCGTCGGGCTGCGGCCCTGGCTGTTCGCCGTCTGCCAGGACGAGGAGTACGCCAAGGTGTCCGGCCTGCCCGTGCGCGCGCTCAACCTGCTGCTGGCCGTGATGACCGCCGTCACCGTCACCGTCGCCATGCGTACCGTCGGCCTGCTGCTGGTCAGCGCCCTCATGGTGGTGCCGGTCGCGGCGGCCCAGCTGGTCTCGCGCGGCTTCGCGGGCACCATGGCGCTGGCCATGCTCGGCGGGGTGGTCAGCGCCGGCACCGGCATGACCCTGTCCGGCGGGTTCAACCTGCAGCCCGGCGCCACCATCGTGCTCGTCGCCATCGCCCTGTTCGTACTGGTCGCGCTCGCCGGCACGGTGCTGCGCCGACGGCGGCGCGCCGAACCCGCGCAGGTGGCCGCATGCGAGCCACCCGAGTGCGTCCTCGACTCATGATTGGGTATGCGCCGACACGCGGCGCTACGGTGGTCGATGTGAGCCAGACGGAGTCCTACGCCCGCGCCGGAGAACTGTTACGGGCGCTCGCCGCACCCGTACGGATCGCGATCGTGACCGAGCTGGCGACGAACGGAGAACGCCACGTGCACGAACTGGTGGAACGGCTGCGGGTCGCGCAGCCCCTGGTGTCGCAGCACCTGCGCGTGCTGCGGGCGGCCGGGGTGGTCCGCGCCGAGCGGCACGGCCGCGAGATCGCGTACTCCCTGGTGGACGATCACGTCGCGCACATCGTGGCCGACGCCGTGACCCACGCCGCGGAGCCGCGCTCGTGAGCGCCGCCACCGACCACAGGAGCCGGGCATGACCACGCCGCAGGGCACCGCCGCCCGCAACACCCGTCAGCGCTCCGCCGTCGCGACCCTGCTGTCGCAGGTGGAGGGGTTCCACAGCGCGCAGGAGCTGCACGCGATGCTGCGCGACCGGGGGGAGCGCGTCGGGCTGACCACCGTGTACCGCACGCTGCAGGCGCTCGCCGACGCCGGTGACATCGACGTGATGCGCCCGCCCGGCGGCGAGCAGCTGTTCCGGCGCTGCTCCGACGGGCACCACCATCATCTGGTGTGCCGGACGTGCGGGCGTACCGTCGAGGTGGCCGGGCCGGCCGTCGAGTCGTGGGCGGACCGGGTCGCCGAGCAGCACGGATTCGTCGATGTGAGCCATACGCTGGAGATCTTCGGCACCTGCCGGGAGTGCGCGGCCGGCCGCTGACTTTCCACGCCGGGCGTGACGGGACGTTTACCGATCGCGTACGTCGATCAGAATGCTCTCATGAAGCTCTATGCGGAGAAGCCCTGGCGATTCACCCGGCAGATCGTCGCCGACATCGCCGCGCTGACCTGGAGCGCAGTCTGGATCTGGGCCGCGATCACCCTGTACCACCTGGTCGAGAAGCTGGCCGTGCCCGGCCAGAAGCTCGAACGCGCCGGTGTCGATCTGGCCGCCGACATGATGGAGGCGCAGGAACGGGCACAGGGGGTGCCGCTCGTCGGCGACCGGCTGAGCAGCCCGTTCGGCAGCGCGGCCGGGGCCGCCCAGACCATCGCCGAAGCCGGGCGGGACCAGCAGCTCGCGATCGAGAACCTGGCCATCGTGCTGGCGCTGCTCACCGCGGGCATCCCCCTGCTGATGGCGCTGGCGCTGTGGGTGCCGTTCCGGCTCAGCTGGATCCGCGCCGCGAGCACCGCCGCGAAGGTGCGCCGGTATCCGGGCGGCAGCGAGCTGCTCGCGCTGCGGGCTCTGGCCACGGCGCCGCTGCGGCGGCTGGCCTCGCTGGACGACGGGGTGGTGGCCGGGTGGCGCACCGGCGACCCGCGCTCGATCGACCAGCTGGCCGCGCTGGAACTCCGCCGCCTCGGCCTGCGCGGCAGCCCTCGCCGCTGACCGCAGTGGTTAAGAAGGGCACCTTCTTCTACGCATAGCGTTAAGAAGGTGCCCTTCCTTTCTAGCGGGGTGGGATGCGGCGGCGGGCGTCGGTGGCGGTGGACGGGCCGGGGGTCCACGGGGAGACCCAGTCGCCGTCCTCGGGCGGCGGGATGATGCCGCGTTCGAGGTCGGTGTGGTCGCCGGCGAGGACGCGGGCGGCCAGGGCGACGTCCTCGGCGTCGGTGTTGTGCCACAGCTCGTGTTCGAGGATCACGATGCGGCCGCGGGCCTGGCGGCAGAACAGGTCGGCCAGGGCGGTCTCCTCGCGGCGGCCGGAGGCGGTGGCCCGGGAGCAGACCGCGGCGATGGCGAACAGCTCCGCGCCGATGTCGACGATGCGGCCCAGGAACGCCTGCCGGTGTTCGAGGCGGCCCTGCCAGCGGGCCATCCCGGCGAAGGTGTTGCGGGCCAGCCGGCGCGCGGCGCGCTCGGCGTAGCGCACGTGCCCGGCGAGGCGGCCGAACTGCCGGTAGCCGCCGAGCGTGCCCTTGCCGACGGCGAGGGTGGGCAGCCAGCGGGCATAGAAGCCGGTGGCCTTGAGCAGGGCCTTGGACTTGTCGCCGAGCTTCGACCTGGGGTCGATGAGCGCCCCGGCCACGGACAGGTGCTGGTCCACCGCCTCGCGGGCGATGAACAGGTGCATGATCTCGGTCGAGCCTTCGAAGATGCGGTTGATGCGCATGTCGCGCAGCAGCTGCTCGACGCCTAGCGGCTTCTCGCCGCGGGCGGCGAGGGACTCGGCGGTCTCGTAGCCGCGCCCCCCGCGGATCTGGACCAGTTCGTCGGCGACCCGCCAGCCGAGCTCGGAGCCGTAGAGCTTGACCAGCGCGGCCTCGATGCGGAAGTCGTTGCGGTCGTCGTCGGCCAGCATGCAGCACAGCTCCAGCATGGACTCCATGCCGTACGCCGTCGCGGCGATGTACGCGATCTTCGTGGCCACCGCCTCGTGCCCGCCGACCGCGCGGCCCCACTGCACGCGCTCCTGCGACCACTGGCGGGCCACGCTCAGGCACCACTTGGCCGACCCGACGCACATGGCGGGCAGCGACAGCCGCCCGGTGTTGAGGGTGCTCAGCGCGATCTTCAGGCCCTGGCCCTCGCCGCCGATCACGTTCTCGGCGGGCACGAACACGTCGTGGAAGCGGGTGACGCTGTTCTCCAGGCCGCGCAGGCCGAGGAAGCCGTTGCGCCGCTCGACGGTGATGCCGTCCGAGTCGCCCTCGACCACGAACGCGGTGATGCCGCCGCGCCGCCCCTCACCCTTGGGCACCATCGCCATGACCACGAGCAGCGTCGCCACGGTGCCGTTGGTGGCCCACAGCTTGACCCCGTTCAGGCGGTAGCCGCCCTCGACCGGGGTGGCCACGGCGGACATGCGGGCCGGGTCGGAGCCGACGTCGGGCTCGGTGAGCAGGAACGCCGACACCTCGCCCGCGGCCAGCCGGGGCAGGAAGCGCTGCTTCTGCTCGGGGGTGCCGAACAGCTTGAGCGGCTGCGGCACGCCGATCGACTGATGCGCCGACAGCAGCGCGCCGATCGCCGGACTGACCGAGCCGGCCAGCGCCAGCGCGCGGCAGTAGTCCAGGTGGGACAGGCCGAGGCCGCCGTACGCGGGATCGATCTTCATGCCGAAGGCGCCGAGTTCGGCGAGGCCGTGGAACACCTCGTCCGGGATGCGGGCGTCGCGCTCGATGGCGGCCCCGTCGACCTCGGTCGCCACGTACTCCCCGAGCTTGGCCAGGAACGCCTCGGCGTCGGGGTCGGGTGCGGGCTGCGGCCACGGGTGGATCAGGTCCATCCGCAACCGGCCCAGGAACAGCTGCTTTCCGAAGCTGGGCTTGCGCCACTCGCTCTCCCGGGCGGCCTCCGCGACCTGCCGGGCCTGTTCTGCGGTCACCTCTCGCTGCACAGTGGTCATAGCCGACACCCCTGTCGTCCAGTAGTGCGCCTTAAATCACGCTACCCCTCAGTACTACTGATCGGTAGCAGTTGGCAGGACGACCGGGCGTGTCTACTCGTACTGCTCTGCGGGGGCGGCGACCGGGCGCCACTCCAGCACCTCGATGAACGGGATATCGTCCCCGTTCACCGGGTCCGTGCCCCGGTGGGCGGAGTACCTGCCGGTGATCTCCACCCAGCTGTCGGCCGCCATGCCCTGCGGCACGGCGCCGTTCATGCCCACCTTGATCGGGCGGGCGTCGGCCGCGCAGCAGGACAGGATCATGCGGGTGAGCAGCTGGCCGCCGTTCGGATCGGCGGACAGGAAGCCGACGACGCGGACCCGGCGGTCCCCGATGGACCGGCCCTCGTCGAAGATCGCGCGGGTGGCGTAGTCGAGCACGCTGATGCGCGCCGGGTCGCCCTCGGGCAGCGCCGGGAAGTCGGACACCTGCTGCGCCGACAGCGCGCTGCCGGCCTGCTCGGCCGCATAGGACCCGAGCGCGGGCGGCGCGACCAGCAGCAGCCCCAGCACCGGCGCGATGAGCAGCCAGCCGACCCGCGGCTCGCGATGCCCGCCCGCGTACCCGTCCCCGTGCTCGTGTTCGTGCTCGTGAGTGCCGTCGGCGCACTCGGTGTCGGCGGTCGCGCCGTGCCGGAAGTCGTACCAGAGGGTCATCACCGCCGCGACGACCAGCAGCGCGCCCGCGCCGATCAGGAAGGGCTGGAGACCCGCCTTGACGTAGCGCAGGTACATGTCGGTGAGGCTCGCCTTGAGGATCGCGCCGCCGAGCAGCAGCATGACCACGCCCTGGGCCTGACGGTTCACAGCAGCACCATCCCGGCGGCGGCGGCGACCAGCACCGCGATGACGAAGGTGGCCGGGGCGAAGCGCAGCGCGAAGCGCCGCCCGAACACCCCGGCCTGCATGGAGATGAGTTTCAGGTCCACCATCGGCCCGACCACCAGGAACGCCAGCCGCGCGGTGAGGGAGAACTGGCTCAGCGAGGCGGCGACGAACGCGTCGGCCTCCGAGCAGATCGACAGCAGCACCGCGAGCCCGGCCAGGGCCAGCACGGACAGCACGGGCCGGTCGGCGACCGCCTGCAGCACCGACTCGGGCACCAGCACGTTGATGGTGGCCGCGGCCATCGCGCCGAGCACCAGGAAGCCGCCCGCGTGCACGATGTCGTGCCGGCAGGCCGCCCAGAACGCACGCGCCTTCGACAGGTCGTCCAGCTCGGGGCGGTGCGGCAGCCTGATCCAGTCCTGCTTTCCAAGGCGCAGCCAGAGCCAGCCCATGATCATGGCGACGACCAGGCTGGCCACGCCACGGGCGACGACCATCTCCGGGTTGTTCGGGAAGGCGACGGCGGTGGCGGTCAGCACGATCGGGTTGATCGCGGGCGCGGCCAGCAGGAACGCCAGCGCGGCGGCCGGGGTGACCCCGCGCCGGATCAGCGACCCGGCGATCGGCACCGAGCCGCACTCGCAGCCGGGCAGCACCACCCCGGCGCAGCTCGCCACCGGCACGGCCAGCGCCGGATGCTTCGGCAGCGCCTTCGCCCAGAAGGAGCGCGGCACGAACACCGCGATCACCGCCGACAGGGCGACGCCGAACACCAGGAACGGCGTGGCCTGCACCATCACCGACACGAACACGGTGGTCCAGGTCTGCAGCAGGGGCGTGGCGATCGCGTCGGCGATCTGCCCCCGGAACAGCAGCAGCGCGATGAGCAGCAGCGCGAGCACCTCGACGGAGCCGACCCGGCCGCCGAGCAGGCGGGTCCGGGCGGGAACGGATCCGGCGGGTGGTGCTTCGGGCTCGGACGATCGCTGATCGACGGAGGTCACAGGCGTCCTTCGGGTATCGGGGGTGTGCCGACCGGCACAGGTTACCGGTGACCGGTTCGGTGTTAGCCTCATCGGCACAAGCGCCGCCCGCAGGCGGCTTCATATGAACAAGCAGATAACGACAGGGGAGCGCACAGCGCTGAGAGTGCGGCAACGGCCGCAGACCCTCGAACCTGATCTGGGTAATGCCAGCGCAGGGAGTTCGGTCAACACCTCACCGCCACGTCGGCTTTCGGCATACTCAAATCGGGTATTTCGGACGCGACGTGTGCACTTCTCCTCGTTCGTACCCTCAACGGACCTGGAGTCTCCACATGAACGACCACCGCTGGCGCACGGTCGACATCGTCGTCGCCTCGATCCTCGCCGTCACCTTCGGCGTCATCTTCTGGGCCTGGGGCCTGCTGTGGAACGGTCCCGCCGGAGCGATCTTCGGCGCGACCTTCCCACCGGCCGCGGCCGCCATCTACGGCGTCTGGCTGCTGCCCGCCGTGCTCGCCCCGCTGATCATCCGCAAGGCGGGCGCGGGCATCTACACCGAGCTGGTCGCGGCGATCGTCTCCGCGCTGCTCGGCACCTCCTGGGGCATCAGCGTGCTGTGGTACGGCCTGGCCGAGGGCGCGGCGGGCGAGCTCGGCTTCGCGCTCGGCGGCTACAAGCGCTGGGGCCTGGGCCAGTCGCTGATCGCGTCGGTGCTGGCCGGCCTCACCGCCGCCGGGCTCGACCTGTACTACTACTACGGCGACTGGCAGACCGACTGGAAGCTCGCTTACGTCGGCATCGTCGTGGCCAGCACCGTCCTGTTCGCCGGCATCGGCGGCCACTACCTGACCAAGGCGCTGGCCGGCACCGGCGTGCTGGACCGCTTCCCCTCCGGCCGCGCCCGCGACCTGGTCTGATGATCAAGCTCGAGGGGTACGGGTGGCGGCACGCCGGACGCCGCGCGTGGGCGGTGCGCGGGCTCGACCTGCGCATCGCGCGCGGCGAACGGGTGCTGCTGCTCGGCCCCTCGGGCGCGGGCAAGTCCACCCTGCTGCACGCCCTGGCCGGGCTGCTGCCCGAGGACTCCGGGCAGGCCGAGGGCACCGTCGAGGTCGCCGCGGCCCGCACCGGCATCGTGTTCCAGGACCCGCAGTCGCAGCTGGTCATGTCGCGGGCCGGGGACGAGGTCGCGTTCGGCCTGGAGAACCTCGGGTGGCCGCTGTCCCGCATCTGGCCGCGCGTCGACGAGGTGCTGGCCCGGGTCGGTTTCGGATACCCGCGCGACCGGGCCACCGACGCGCTGTCCGGCGGCGAGCAGCAGCGGCTCGTGCTGGCCGGGGCGCTCGCGCCCGAACCGGACCTGCTGCTGCTCGACGAGCCCACCGCCAACCTGGACCCGGCCGGGGCCGCGCTGGTGCGGCAGGCGCTGCGCGACGCGGTCGGCGCCGACACCACCGTCGTGCTCGTCGAGCACCGCATCGCCGAGGTGCTGGAGCTGGTCACCCGGGTCGTGGTGCTGGAGCCGGGCGGCGGCGTACGCGACGACATCGCTCCCCACCTGCTGACCGGACCGCTCGGCGCGGAGCTGGCCGCGGCCGGGGTCTGGGTGCCCGGCCACCCCGCGGCCGCCCGCCGCGCCGCCGCCCCACCCGGCGACGTGCTGCTGTCCACCCACGACCTGCGGGTACGCCACCTCGCCTACCCCGACACCGCGGTCCGTGCCGGGGAGGCGCTCGCGGTGACCGGCCCCAACGGCTCCGGCAAGTCCACCCTGGCCCTGGCCCTGGGCGGCCTGCTGCCCCCCGCGTCCGGCGAGGTGCGCTCGCCCGACGGGCCGCCGCACCGCTGGCGGGCCCGCGCGCTGGCCGGGCGGATCGGCTCGGTGTTCCAGAACCCGGAGCAGCAGTTCGTCACCGCCAGCGTGCGCGACGAGCTGGCGCTCGGCGGCACCCCGCCCGCCCGCGTCGACGAGCTGCTGGCCCGGCTGCGACTCGATCACCTGGCCGGGGCGAACCCGTTCACGCTGTCCGGCGGCGAGGCGCGGCGGCTGTCCGTGGCCACCGCGCTGGCCGCCCGGCCCCGGCTGCTGATCCTCGACGAACCCACCTTCGGCCAGGACCGGCGCACCTGGCTGGAGCTGGTCGACCTGCTGGCCGGCCTGCGCGGCGACGGCCACGGCGTGGTCACCGTCACCCACGACCCCGCCGTCGTCGACACCCTCGCCGACCGCGTACTCCACCTGGAGCGTGCACCGTGACCGGCCCGATCGCCGTCTCGGCTCCGTCCGCTCCGCCGTCCACGGCGCTACTGGCCCGGCGCACGCCGGTCGCGAAGATCGTCGCGCTGGCGCTGTTCACCACGGCGGCGCTGCTGACCCGGGACGTGGCCGCGCTCGGGTTCGCGCTGGCGGTGACGTTCCTGGTCGCGCCGCTGTTCGGGATCACGCCGTGGGGGCTGCTGCGCCGTGGCTGGCCCGCGCTGCTCGGCGCGGCGAGCGTGGTCGTGTCCCTCGCACTCTTCGCGGCCGACCGCTCGGGGACGGTGCTGTTCGCCGCCGGGCCGATCGTGATCACGACGACGGTGCTGGTCAACGCGCTGTCGCTGGCGATGCGACTGCTGGCCATCGCGCTGCCGAGCGTGCTCGTGTTCAGCACCACCGACCCGACCGACCTGGCCGACTCGCTGATCCAGCACGCCCGCGTGTCGGCCCGGTTCGCGATCGGGGCGCTGGCCGCGTTCCGGCTGGTCGGGCTGCTCGGCGACGAGTGGCGGATGATCGCCATGGCCCGCCGCGCCCGCGGCATCGACGCCGGGCGCAATCCGCTGCGCTGGCTGCGGCTCTTCGCGAGCACCGCGTTCGGCCTGCTGGTCGGGGCGATCCGGCGCGGCACCCGGCTCGCCGTGGCGATGGACGCCCGCGGCTTCGACGCCGGGCTGCCCCGCACCGTCGCCCGCCCCATGCCCTGGCGCCCCGCCGACTGGCTGCTCATCGCCGCCGGCGCCGCCCTCGCCACCGCGATCCAGCTCATCGCCCACCGCTGACCCGGCGGGCGGCCGGCATGATCCACCGACTTGCCAGGCAGGTGGGCGAATCATGAGCGGGGATACGCCCGAGTGCCTGGCAAGTCGGATGATCAAGCGGCGGGGGCCGGGGGCGGGGCGACTGGGTTGGGGAGGGCGCCGCCGAAGCGGCGGTCGCGCTGGGCGTACAGCTCGCAGGCGTACCAGAGGTGGCGGCGGTCGAAGTCGGGCCAGAGCGTGTCCAGGTAGACGTGCTCGGCGTAGGCCGACTGCCAGATCAGGTAGTTGCTGGTGCGCTGCTCGCCGGAGGGGCGCAGGAACAGGTCCACCTCGGGCACCTCGGGGTGGTAGAGGTAGCGCGCGAAGACCTTCTCGTTGATCTTGTCGGGCTTGAGCCGGCCCGCCGCCACGTCGCGGGCGATCGCGGCGGCCGCGTCGGCGATCTCCGCCTGGCCGCCGTAGTTCACGCAGAACTGCAGGGTGAGCTTCGTGTTGTGGCGGCTGAGCTGCTCGGCCGTCTCCAGCTCGTCGATGACGCTCTTCCAGAGGCGGCCGCGGCGGCCGGACCACACGATGCGTACGCCCAGCTCGTTGAGCTGGTCGCGGCGGCGGCGGATGACGTCGCGGTTGAAGCCCATCAGGAAGCGCACCTCCTCGGGCGAGCGCTTCCAGTTCTCCGTCGAGAACGCGTACGCCGACAGGTACGGCACGCCGATCTCCAGCGCGCCCTCGATCGTGTCGAACAGGGAGAACTCGCCGCGCTTGTGGCCCTCGGTGCGGGGCAGGCCACGGTCCTTGGCCCAGCGGCCGTTGCCGTCCATCACGATGGCGATGTGCTGGGGCAGCGCCTCGCCGGGCAGCTTCGGCGCGACGGCGCCGGACGGGTGCGGGGTCGGCTGCTTCGGCTCAGGCCGCTGCCGGGTGAAGCCGGTCCTGACGGACGGTCGAATCACGTGCGGATCCCCTGTTCGTGGCGCGGGTCGGGCTCAGCCCGGCTCCCGGCGGTCTACCAACGGCAGCGAGCGTAGCTGCCGCTCCAGGTGCCACTGCAAATGAGCCGCCACGAAACCCGCACATTCCCGCTGCACCGGCGGCTCGGCCAGCTCGGCGGCGGCCCAGTCGCCCTCCAGCAGCGCCGACATCAGGTCGAGCGTCGCCGGGTCGGGGTGCGCGGCGCCCGGCGGGCGGCAGTTGAGGCAGGTGACCCCGCCGGCCGCGACGGAGAACGCGCGATGCGGCCCGGCCTCGCCGCACACCGCGCAGTCGCGCAGCGCCGGGGCCCAGCCCGCCTGGGACATGGCACGCAGCAGGTACGCGTCCAGCACGAGCGAGCCGGGGCGCCTGCCCTCCGACAGCGCCCGCAGCGCGCCGAGGGTGAGCTGGTACAGCTTCAGCGCGGGCTCGCGCTCGACCGGGGTGAGCCGCTCGGCCAGCTCCACGATCGCGCTCGCGGCCGTGTAGCGCGGGTAGTCCCGCTGGAAGCGGCCGCCGAACAGGTCACGGCCCTCGACCTGGGTGACGGTGTCGAGCGAGCTGCCCTCGCTGCACTGCACGTCGATGTGGTTGAACGGCTCCAGGCGCGCGCCGAAGCGCGACGTGGTGCGGCGTACCCCCTTGGCGACCGCGCGGACCCGGCCGTGCTGCCGGGTCAGCAGCGTCACGATCCGGTCGGCCTCGCCCAGCTTCTGCGCCCGCAGCACGAGCGCGTCGTCGCGGTAGAGGGGTCGGCGCATGCCCGGCATAGGCGCGAGCCTACCGACCCCCGCCGACTAGAAGCCGAGGCGGCGGAGCTGCCTCGGGTCGCGCTGCCAGTCCTTGGCGACGCGGACGTGGAGGTCGAGGTAGATCTTGGTGCCGAGCAGCTCCTGGATGTCGGCGCGGGCCTTGGTGCCGACCTCTTTGAGCCGGGAGCCCTTGGCCCCGATCATGATCGCCTTCTGGCTCTGCCGCTCGACGTAGACGTCGGCGTACACCTTGGTCAGGCCGTCCTCGGGGATGATCTCCTCGACCAGCACCGCGATGGAGTGCGGCAGCTCGTCGCGGACGCCCTCCAGGGCCGCCTCGCGGATCATCTCGGCGATGAGCACGTGCTCGGGCTCGTCGGTGAGCATGCTGTCGGGATAGAGCTGGGGCGACCGCGGCAGGTGCTTCACCATCACGTCGACCAGGGTTTCCAGCTGGTGGTTCGCCACCGCGCTGACCGGCACCACGTCGGCGAACTCGCCCAGCGCGTTCACCGCGAGCAGCTGCTCGGCCAGGGTCTTCTTGTCGACCAGGTCGGTCTTGGTGACGACGGCGACGACGGTGGCCTTGAGCCCGGCGATCTCCCCGGCGATGAAGGTGTCGCCCTTGCCGACGGGCTCGTTGGCGGGGATGCACAGGCCGATCACGTCGGTCTCGCTCCAGGTGGCGCGGACCAGGTCGTTGAGGCGCTCGCCGAGCAGGGTGCGCGGGCGGTGCAGGCCGGGGGTGTCCACGAGGACCAGCTGCGCGTCCGGGCGGTGCAGCACGGCGCGGATGACGTGCCGCGTGGTCTGCGGTTTGTTCGACGTGATCGCGATCTTCTGGCCGACGATCGCGTTCGTCAGGGTCGACTTGCCCGCGTTCGGCCGTCCCACGAAGCAGGCAAACCCGGCACGGTATGAGTTATCCGCCACTCACGTAACGTACCCTCACGGCAGGAAGGCGGGTTCGTCGGCGTACCCCGGCCGTGCGGCCGGATGCTCGGCGACCAGCGCCGCGAACAGGTCGTCGACCGGGCACTCCAGCAGCGCGGCCAGCGGGACCAGGGTCGTCGCGCCGTCGGCGTACGCGCCGAACAGCTCCCCGACCAGCCGCGCGGGAGCCCGCCGGGACCTGGCCGCGCTCATCGCGGCGAGCAGCGCGTCCCGGCCGGACGGGCCGCGGTGGCAGCGGGCCGCGGTCCAGCGGCTCAGCTCGCCGTGCCGGGCCGCGCCGAGCAGCCCGAGCCCGCGCAGCCGGGCCGCCAGCGCCCCGGCGGACACCCCGAACCCGCTGACCAGCTCGGCGAAGCCCGCCTCGGTGACCTCGGCCCGCCCCGTCACCGCGACGATCTCGTCGTACGGCATGAGGAACGCGGAGGCGAACGCGTCGGCGCGCACCTCGCCGTCCGCGCGCTGGCCGCCGGGGGCCAGCTCCTGGTCGAGCAGCGGCTCGTGGGCGTCGCCGGCCAGCACGTGGCCGAGCGCGTGCGCGAGGGCGAAGCGCTGCCGGGTGAACCGGCCGGTCACCCCGGCCACCACGAGGCGGCTGTGCGCGGTCTGCCAGCACAGCGCGTCCGCGCCGCCGGGCAGCGGGAGCAGCGTGACGTCGACGGCGTACGCCTGCTCGATCGCAGCCGCCAGCTCGGCGGTGCCCAGCCGGAAGAGGCCGGGCAGCCCGGCGGCGGCCCGCACCGCCCCGGCGGCGCGTTCGGCCAGCTCGCGTCCGGCGGGGCCGGGCGGCCCGGACGGGGCGGTGGGCAGCGGGGCCAGGCGCGGGCGGCGGCCGAGCAGGCGCAGCGTCTCGTACGCCGAGGCGAAGCGGTCCACCAGCGCGCGCACGTCGTCGCCGGTGCCCGGCCCGTCGGGCGGCGCGAGGGCCTCCCGGAGGCGGCCGGTGAGCAGCCAGTCGACGCTGACGTCCCCGGCGTCGGCGATGAGCGCCAGCTCCAGCGAGGTGAAGCGGCGCACCGCGTTCAGCGACTTGGACAGCTTGTCGGCACTGATGCCGACCAGCTCACTGAAGGCGGCCTGGCTGGGTGAGACCCGGACGATCACCGAGCGGACCCGGTCGATGACGCCTTCATCCATGGCTGTCACCGTAACCAGGGGTCGCGATTATCGCAACGATGAGAGGATTTCAGGCGGTCTGAGGGGGCCGGGGGCGTTCCGGTACCGTGATCGCCGTGGAGCTGCTGCACTCGGGCAAGGTCAGGGACGTCTACCGCGACGGCGCGGACATCATCCTGGTGGCATCGGACCGGCTGTCGATCTACGACGTGATCCTGCCGACGCCCATCCCGGACAAGGGCCGGGTGCTGACGCAGCTGTCGCTGTGGTGGTTCGAGCAGCTCAAGGACATCGTGCCCAATCACGTCATCTCGGCCGACGACGTGCCCGCCGAGTTCGCCGGGCGGGCGGTGCGCTGCCGCTCGCTGAGCATGGTGCCGGTCGAGTGCGTCGCGCGGGGTTACCTGACCGGCGGCGGGCTGAAGGAGTACCAGGCCGGCGGATCGGTCTCCGGCATCGTGCTGCCGCCCGGCCTCACCGAGGCGTCCCGCCTGGACGAGCCGCTGTTCACCCCGTCCACCAAGGCCCCGGTCGGCGAGAAGGACCTGCCGATGTCGTACGCCGAGGTGGCCGGCCAGGTCGGCGACGACGTGGCGGCTCGGCTGCGCGAGATCACGCTCGCGGTGTACGCGCGCGGCCGCGACATCGCCGCCGAGCGCGGCATCATCCTCGCCGACACGAAGATCGAGCTGGGCTGGGCCGCCGACGGCACGCTGGTGCTGGGCGACGAGGTGCTCACCCCGGACTCGTCGCGCTTCTGGCCTGCCGACGGGTACGCGCCCGGCCGGGTGCAGCCGAGCTTCGACAAGCAGTTCGTGCGCGACTGGGCGGTCGGCATCGGCTGGGACAAGACCGCGCCCGGCCCCGAGGTGCCCGAGGACATCGTCGCGGCCACCCGCGCCCGCTACATCGAGGCGTACGAGCGGCTCACCGGCCTGGCGTGGTCCTGACCCGACGGTCGTTGCCGGGCCCGGCGCGGCGGGGTTAACCTCGCCACATGGCCCGCGAAACGTACCTGGAGACCAGGCGGCGGCTCGGCCTGCCGGAGATCCCGCCGGAGCTGATGGCCGAGTTCCGTGCCCAGCTGGAGCTGGAGGAGCAGCGGCGCGGTGATCCGGAGTGGATCGCCGAGCAGGAGGCCAACTACGAGGCCGTCATGGCGCAGCTGCAGCGGAAGGCCCGGTGAGGCCGCGCGGGCGCGTCGTGGACACCGGCGCGATCCGCCGCTACGTGGCGGCCGACAGCATGACGGTGAGCGCCGCGCTGGCCGGACTGGAGGACCGCGGGTACACCGCCCTGGTGCCCGCGCTGTGCCTGAGCGAGGCGTACTGGATGGCCGACCGGGCCGACGAGGCCATGCTGGACGTCTTCCGGACGCTGCCGCAGGTCGAGATCGTCGCGCTGGATCCGGGCGACGCCCCGGCCGTGGGCGGGCTGGCGCGGTTCCTGGGCACTCTCGGCATGGCGCATGCCTGCCTGCTGGCGGCGGTGCTGCGGGTGCCGCTGATGACCGCCGAGCCGGCGCTGGCGGGGAAGATTCTCAGCGCCGATCTGATCCGCGAAGTGTGAACCCGAACGAGTTTTCGCTTTTCGCCCGATTTCTTCACATCAGGCGCATATCACACCGATCATGTATTCATGCGTTCTGTGCTCGGCGTGTCGCTTCTGATGTCGTCCGTCCTGCTGGCCGGACCGGCCGCAGCGGAGCCCCCGCCCGCCGTCGCGGCTCCGGAACCCTCCGTTGCGGCTCCCGTGCCTTCCACCGGGCCTCCCGCGCCTCCCCCGGCGGCTCCCGCGATGCCTCCCGCGGCGCCCTCGCCGGTGCCGCCCGCCGCGCCCGCCGCGCGACCGCCGCGAATCGTCTCCACCGACCCGGTGGACTGGACCCCGCACGTCACCGACGGCCGGGTGTGGGCGATGGCCCTGCTCGGCGACACCGTGGTGGTCGGCGGCGAGTTCACCGCCACCACCGACGCGCTGCGCCAGGCAACCTCCCGGCGCCGCAACCTGATGGCCTTCCGGCTGTCCGACGGGCAGCTCACGCCGCTGGCGGTGGACCTGGACGGACCGGTCTACGCCCTGGCCGAGGCCCCGGACGGCAGCCTGCTCCTGGGCGGCGACTTCACCCTGGTCAACGGTCGCCAGCGGCGCTCACTGGCCCGGGTGGACCCGGCCACCGGGCGGCTCCACCGCAGCTTCTACGCGCCCGTCGACGGCGACGTCCGGACGCTCGCGGTGCACGGGTCCGACCTGTACGCCGGCGGTTTCTACCGCTCCGTGCACGGCTTGCCGCGGGCCGGGCTGGCCAGGCTCGACGCCATGTCGGGACAGCTCGACGAAGGCTTCGAGCCGGGGCTCGCGCAGGGTGTCGGCAACCGGCCCCGGGCCGAGGCGATGTCGCTGTCGCCGGACGGTTCACGGCTGGTCGTGATCGGCAACTTCACCCGGGTCCAGGGGCGGGAGCGGCATCAGCTCGCGGAGTTCGACGTGACCGGGCCGCGGGCCGTGGTCACCGGCTGGTCCACCGCCTTCTACGGCGCGGACCGGTGCGACTCCCGGTTCGACAGCTACGTACGTGGTATCGACCACTCGCCCGACGGCGCGTACTTCGTCGTCGTGACCACCGGCCACGACTCCGGCCCCGGCCTGCCGTGCACCACCGCGGCGCGATTCGAGACGGCCGGTGCCGGCGAGCACACGCCGACCTGGATCAATCACACCGGCGGGCACTCCCTCTACGCCGTCGCCGCGACCGGATCGGCCGTCTACGTCGGCGGTCACCAGCTCTGGCAGGACAACCCCTACGGGCACAAGACGATGGGGCCCGGCGCGGTGGAGCGCCCCGGCATCGCGGCGCTCGACCCGGCGACCGGCCGTGCGCTGGACTGGAACCCGACCCGCAGCCGGGGTGAGGGTGTACGCGCCTTCATCGACTGCCCGCAGGGCCTGGTCGTCGGATCGGACACCGACGAACTGGCCCGGGAGTACCACGCTCGCATCGGCCTGTTCCCCTATCCGCCCGGCCCGGCGGTGCAGCGCCTGAGCCCGGCCGCCGAAGAGCAGGGCAACGTCTCCTGAAACAGGTGACGGCGCCGGCCCGCCGCTGCGGGGCCGGCGCCGTCACGATCACGGCGCTCCGATCCGGCCTTCGCCGGTCAGGACGGGTCCACGTGAACTCGGGGTCGTCCGTGTCCCGGCCATGGCCGGGACACGCTCAGCCGCCCGTCATCGAGGCACGATCTCACCGTCACCAGGGAAACGCGTCCAGGATGTCGTCCCATACGGCGCCCAGGGCGGCCGCACCCTGCCACCCCGCGGCGGGACGCGGCGCCGCCGGACCCGGGTTCGCCGGCGGCTCGACCGGCTGAGGGCGGACGGGCCGGGACGGCGGCTCCTCCGAGGGCGCGACCGGCGGCTCGGGCGCGGCCGACGGGGCGACCGGCGGCTCGGGAGCCGCTGACGGCGCGATGGGTTCACTGGACGGTTCCGGCGCGACGGGCGGCGTGAACGGGTCCGCGGGCGGCTCCGGCGCTGCGGACGGGTCCGGCGCGACGGGCGGCACGATCGGCTCCACGGGCGGCTCCGGCGCGGCCGACGGGTCCACCGGCGGCACGATCGGGTCCGCCGGCGGCACGATCGGGTCCGCCGGCGGGGCTGGCGCGGCGGAGGGATCCACCGGCGGGGCCGGCGAGGCGAAGGCGCCCGGCACCGGCGAGCCTGACGGATCCGGCTCGGCCGGCGGCGCCGACGGGTCGGCGATCGGGGCTCCGGACGGGTCCGGGGCGGCCGACGGGTCCGGGGCGGGACCGCCCGCACCCTCGGCCGGGCAGGTCTGGGCCAGCGTGAACGACTCGGCGCTGCCCGACACCTCGGCCTTGGCGCCGGTCAGGGTCCAGCCCGCGGGCAGGGCGATCCAGGCCCGGCTGGTCTCCTCCAGCACGATCGAGCCGCCCTCGTCCGGAACGGACGCCGTGACCTCCCCGCCGTCCGGCACCGTGAACGTCGCCTGGACGGAGGTGAAGTCGCCGGTGACCATGTGGTCGCCGGGCAGGTCGAAGACCCATACATCCTGGCCGGCCAGGGGGCCGCCGCCGTAGAGCGGGCTGCAGTCGCGGGTGGCGAAGTCCGCCGCGGTGACCCCGAGGGTGTCCGCGCTGATGCTGATCGGGGCGTTCGCCCAGGCTTTCGCGGGCTGGCCGGCACCGGCGGCCACCAGGGCGGCGCCGAAGACGAACGCCGCCGCCCCGCAGGCGGTGAGGGCGCGGGACCAGGCGGTCTGGGACATGAGACGTCGCATGCATACCTCCACTGAGCTTGACGCAGCCCAGTGACTACCCGACGTAATCACCACCAAACCGGACTAAACGGAAAAGTTAGGAGAATCGGGTGTTCAGTGCACTCCAGCGGCCCGCGCGGTGCTCTCGCGTACCACCAGCTGGGCCGCGGCGGGCACGGTCCGGCCGCCCGGCTCGTCGTCGAGCAGCAGCCGCATCGCCTGCGCCCCGATGTCGGACAGCGCCAGGCGGACCGTGGTGAGGCCCGGGGTGAGGTCGGTGGCGACCGGCAGGTCGTCGAAGCCGGCCACCGACACCTGCTCGGGCACCGGCCGGCCCAGCTCGCGCAGCGCGGCCAGCGCACCGGCCGCCATGAGGTCGTTCAGCGCGAAGATCGCGGTCAGCCTCGGGTGTGCGCGCAGCAGCTCGAGCGCGGCCGCGCGGCCCCCCTCGCGGGTGAAGTCGGCGGCGGCCACGTACGGCCGGGCCACCACCGAGGTGAAACCGGCGAGCCGCTGCGCGACCGTGGCCAGCCCGGCCGGGCCCGTGATCACACCGATCTCGCGGTGGCCCAGGGCGACCAGGTGCTCGGCGATCAGGCGGCCGCCGCCGTGGTGGTCGGGCTCGACCGTGTCGATTCCGGTGCCGTGCCCGCCGATGGCGGCGACGCGCCCGCCGGAGTCGGCGAACGCCGCCACCTCCTCGGCGAACGGCTCGCCGACGAACGCGGAACCGGCCAGCAGCACCGCGCGGGCCCGCTGCGCGCGCAGCCGGGCCAGGTAGTCGCGCTCCAGCGCCGGGTCGCGGAAGGTGTTGGCCACCAGCACCATGAGGTCGTGCTCGCGGGCCACGCCCATGGCCCCCGCCGCGATCGCGGCGAAGTACGGGTCGGCGATGTCGTGCACCAGCACCCCCACCACGGTGCTGCGCGAGCGGGCCAGCGACTGCGCCGGGGCGTGCGCGACGTAGCGCAGCTCGGCGGCGGCCGCGGTGACGCGCTCGGCGAGCGCCTCGGCGACCCTGCGACCCCCGCTGCCGTGCAGCACCCGGGAGGCGGTCGCCAGCGATACACCAGCCGCCGTGGCGACCTGCTGCAGCGTGACCGCGCTGCCGGGGGTTCTGGTTGACGAGGTTCGAGGCATGGGCGTAGGGTACCGCCTCGACGGCGGAAAGCGCTTTCCACCATCCACCCGATCCTCTCCTGACGAAACGCCCCCGTGCCGCCCTCACCGGCACGGCGGGCGTTTCGATCGCACCGAAGTGGAGTCAGCAATGGACCGCAGATCAGTCGGCATCGTCATGAACGGTGTCACCGGCCGGATGGGATACCGACAGCACCTGGTGCGGTCCATCCTCGCCATCCGTGAGCAGGGCGGACTCGCCCTCGCCGACGGCACCGTCGTCTGGCCCGAGCCGGTCCTCGTCGGCCGCAACGCCGCGAAGCTGGAGCAGCTCGCCGAGCAGCACGGCCTCACCCGGTACACCACCGACCTCGCCGCCGCTCTCGCCGACGAGAGCAACGAGATCTACTTCGACGCCCAGGTGACCACGGCACGCGTCGCCGCGCTGCGCCAGGCCATCGCGGCCGGCAAGCACATCTACACCGAGAAGCCGACCGCCGAGACGCTGGACGAGGCCGTCGCCCTGGCGAACGAGGCCAAGGCCGCCGGGATCAAGCACGGCGTGGTCGCCGACAAGCTCTACCTGCCCGGCCTGCTCAAGCTGCGCCGCCTGGTCGAGTCCGGCTTCTTCGGCCGCATCCTGTCGGTGCGCGTGGAGTTCGGCTACTGGGTGTTCGAGGGCGACTGGCAGGCCGCACAGCGCCCGAGCTGGAACTACCGCACCGAGGACGGCGGCGGCATCATCCTCGACATGTTCCCGCACTGGCGTTACGTGCTGGACCACGTGATCGCGCCGGTCCGCTCGGTCTACGCGCAGGCCGCCACGCACATCCCGCAGCGCTGGGACGAGCGCGGCCAGCCCTACCCGGCGACCGCCGACGACGCCGCGTACGCCGTGCTGGAGCTGGAGGGCGGCATCATCGCCTCGGTGAACAGCTCCTGGACCACCCGCGTCGACCGCACCGAGCTGGTCACCTTCCACGTGGACGGCACCGAGGGCAGCGCCGTGGCCGGCCTGCGCAACTGCCGCGTGCAGCACCGCGCGTCGACCCCGAAGCCGGTGTGGAACCCGGACCTGCCGGTCAGCCACGACTTCCGCGACCAGTGGGCCGAGGTGCCGGAGAACGACGTGTACGACAACGGCTTCAAGCGCCAGTGGGAGGAGTTCCTGGCGCACGTGGTCGCCGACGCGCCGTACGGCCACGACCTCTACGCGGGCGCCCGCGGCGTGCAGCTGGCCGAGCTGGGCCTGCAGTCGGCGCGTGAGGGCCGCAAGATCCTGGTCGGTGACCTGTGAGCACGGCGGGCAGCGTGCCCGGCGGCGCCGGCACGGGCGCCACGGGCCGCTCGCGCGTCTTCTACGCGGCCGCCCATGTCGTCGCCGACCCGTCGGCCGACAACGGCCCCGGCCGCCCCGCGGTCGTCGACTGGGACGCCACCATGGCGTTCCGGCACCACCTGTGGTCGCTGGGCCTCGGGATCGCCGACGCGATGGACACCGCGCAGCGCGGCATGGGCCTGGACTGGGCCGCCACCACCGAGCTGATCCGGCGCAGCGGCGCCGAGGCGCGGTCCGTCGGCGGCACCCTGGCCTGCGGCGCGGGCACCGACCAGCTCGCCCCCGGCGCGCACTCGCTGGCCGGCATCGAGGCCGCGTACGCCGAGCAGCTGGAGGTGGTGCAGGAGGCGGGCGCGAAGGTCATCCTCATGGCGTCGCGGGCACTCGCCGCCGCCGCCTCCGGCCCGGCCGACTACCAGGCCGTCTACGGCAAGCTGCTGGCGCAGGCCGAGCAGCCGGTGATCCTGCACTGGCTGGGCGACATGTTCGACCCCGCGCTCAAGGGTTACTGGGGCGCGCCCGACCTGGACGACGCGACCGAGAGCGCGCTGGAGCTGATCCACGCCAACGCGTCCAAGATCGACGGCATCAAGGTGTCGCTGCTGGACGAGGCCCGCGAGGTCGCCATCCGGCGGCGGCTGCCCGACGGGGTCCGCCTCTACACTGGCGACGACTTCAACTACCCGCAGCTCATCGCCGGTGACGAAGTCGGCTACTCGGACGCGCTGCTGGGCATCTTCGACGCCATCGCGGTCCCCGCCGCCAAGGCGCTGGAGCTGCTCGACAGCGGCGACGCCGCCGGGTTCCGCGCCATCCTGGACCCGACCGTGCCGCTGGCCCGGCACATCTTCGGCGCTCCGACGTACCACTACAAGACCGGCATCGTGTTCCTGGCCTGGCTCAACGGCCACCAGGCGCGGTTCCGGATGGTCGGCGGGCAGGAGACCTCCCGCTCCCGCGACCACCTGCTCGAACTGCACCGCCTCGCCGGTGAGGCGGGTGTGCTCGCCGACCCGGACCTGGCCGCGCACCGGCTCGCGCTCTACCTGGACGGCGCCGCATGAGGCTGTCCCTCAACACCGCCACCGTCAAGAAGGCCACTCTCGCGCAGGCCGCCTCGCTCTGCGCCGAGCACGGCATCACGGGCATCGGCCCGTGGCGCGACGTCGTGGAGACGGCCGGCGGGGCGAAGGCCGCCCGCCGGCTGCTCGACGGGTACGGGCTGACGGTGACCAGCCTGTGCCGGGGCGGCTTCTTCACCACCTTCACCGCCGAGGCGCTGGCGGACAACCGGCGCGCGGTCGAGGAGGCCGCCGACCTCGGCACCTCCGAGCTGGTGCTGGTCGTCGGCGGGCTGGCGCCCGGCTCGAAGGACCTGCCCGCGGCACGGGCCAACGTCGCCCGCGCCCTGGAGCAACTCGTGCCGTACGCGAGCGGGCTCGGCGTACGGCTGGCCATCGAGCCGCTGCACCCGATGTTCTGCGCCGACCGGGCGGTGGTCTCCACCCTCGGGCAGGCGCTCGACCTGGCCGAGCCGTTCGCCCCGCACGAGGTCGGCGTCGTCGTCGACACGTACCACGTGTGGTGGGACCCGGAGCTGTTCGGCCAGATCACCCGCGCGGCGGGGCGGATCTCGGCGTACCAGGTCTGCGACTGGGTGGTGCCGCTGCCCGCGGACATGCTGCTCGGCCGGGGGCACGTCGGCGACGGGCACATCGACTTCGCCCCGATCACCGAGGCGGTCCGCCAGGCGGGCTACACCGGCCACGTCGAAGTCGAGATCTTCAACCAGTCCATCTGGGACACCGACCCCGCCGAGACGGTGAAGACGGTCGTCGACCGCCACCTCACCCACCTCGGCCCCCTCTGAGGAAAGGAAGGGCACCTTCTTAACGCTATCCGTAGTAGAAGGTGCCCTTCTTAACCCTCGGCGGAGCGCAGCCCGTCCGCGCGGCCGCCCGGAACCGGTGTAGATCGCGAGTTCGTGTCACAACCTGTGGCCAGACCGCAGGTTCTGACACGAACTCGCGATCTTCGCCCGGAAGCCCGGCAGCGCAGCAGCCGGCACGGTGCGCTCGACCAGCCGATGCCCCCAAGCCACGAGGCGGACCAGCAGCCCTGCGAACAGCATGCCGCGGCGCCCGGGCGTGATGCGCCGCACCGCACCCGCCAGCCCAGCCACGCACCGACCTGTGCGCCCATACCGCCGATGGATCAGCCGCCGCCCACAGGGCCAGCGCCGCCGCGCCCCAACTCATTCGTCCCCGCATGGCGGCGAACGCTCGACAGCACGCGCATCACCCGAACGACCGCAGCTCGCCCCGAGAGTGGTTAAGAAGGGCACCTTCCCCTACGCAGAGCGTTAAGAGGGTGCCCTTCCTTTCAGGCGGTGCCGGTGGCGGCGATGGTGCCGTCGGGGGTGGCCAGGTAGACCGGGATGCCCGTTGTCACGTCGCTGACGGCGGCCAGGTCACCGGCGTCGACCATCGAGGCCTCGGTGACCACCAGCGCCGCCTCCAGGGTGCTCGCCCCGGCGGCGACGGCCGAGGCGACCGCCAGCCGCAGCGCCGACACCGAGAACGAGGGCAGGTTGACGCTGACCCCGGTGTAGGTGCGGCCGTCGCCGTCGCGCACCGCCGCGCCCTCGATCGCGCCGATCCGGGCGCGGGCCGAGCGGGCCATGGTGAGCAGCTTGCGGTCCTCGGCGGAGACGGTCTCCGCGGACGGCTCAGACATCGGCCATGTGCCTTTCCTGGGGGGTGGTGTCGTCGGCGGGCTCGTCGCGGGTGACCAGCACCGTGTCGATGTGGTTGCGGCGGCCGGTGGTGCCCTCGGCGACCAGGGTCAGCCCGCCCACCGACACCCGGGCGCCGGGGATCGGCACCCGGCCGAGCGCCTGGGCCAGCAGGCCGGCCACGGTCTCCACCTCGTCGGCGGGCAGCTCGACGTCGAACAGCTCGCCGAGGTCCTCGACGGGCAGCCGGCCGGTCACCCGGACCGCGCCGTCGTCGAGGCGCTCCACCGGCGGGCGCTCCACGTCGTACTCGTCGGTGATCTCGCCGACGATCTCCTCGAGGATGTCCTCGATCGTGATCAGGCCGGCGGTGCCGCCGTACTCGTCGATGACGATGGCCAGGTGGGTGCGGGCCGCCTGCATCTCCGACAGCAGGTCGTCGACCGGCTTGAACTCCGGCACGAACGAGGCCACCCGCATCAGGTGCGCGACCGGCGTCGCCGCGCCGCCCTCCTGGACCTGGCGGGCCAGATCCTTCAGGTACACCACGCCGAGCACGTCGTCGACCGACTCGCCGATCACCGGCACCCGGGAGAAGCCCGAGCGCAGGGCCAGGGCCAGCGCCTGTTCGGAGGCCTTGGTCGACTCGACCCAGACCATCTCGGTACGCGGGACCATGACCTCGCGGGCGATCGTGTCGCCCAGCGCGAACACCGAGTGGATCATCTCGCGCTCGCCGTGCTCCACCACGCCGCGCTGCTCGGCGAGGTCGACCAGCTCGCGCAGCTCCACCTGGGTGCTGGCGAACGGTCCCTCGCGGAAGCCCTTGCCGGGGGTGACCGCGTTGCCGATGATGATCAGCAGGCTGGCCAGCGGGCCGAGCACCCGGCCCAGCCAGCGCAGCACGGGGGCGGTGTAGCGGCCCACCTCGTACGCGTGCTGGCGCCCGATGGTGCGCGGCGCGACGCCGACCACCACGAAGCTGATGACCGTCATCGCGCCGGCGGTGACCAGCGCGGCGGTCCAGCCGGGCCCGAACGTGTCCACCGCGACCAGCGCCACCAGCGTGGTCGCGGTCAGCTCACTCAGCAGCCGCAGCAGCAGGAGCAGGTTGATGTGGCGCACCGCGTCGGCCGCCACCGCCTGCAGCGCGGCCGCGCCGCGCATGCCCTCGCGGGCCAGCTCCGCCGCGCGGGCGGGAGAGATTACGGCCAGCGCCGACTCGGCCATCGCGAACACGCCGGCGAGCACCACCAGACCGGCTGCCGACCAGAGCAGCGATGCGTCGGGCAGACCACCCAGCTCGCTCACCGCACTGCCCCGCCGGACGCGGCCGGGACGGTATGGGCAGGGTTCATGATCCGCTCGCCCCGCCCGCCGCGCGAGCCTGCCAGCTCTCCAGGAGTTTGCCCTGCAGGGCGAACATCTCCCGCTCCTCCTCCGGCTCGGCGTGGTCATAGCCGAGCAGATGCAGCACGCCGTGGATGGTGAGCATGCTCAGCTCATCCGCGGTGCCGTAGTCACCGTGCAGCCCCGAAGCGGGCGCATCCGGCACGTTATCACCGGTGCGCATGCGCGGGTCGGCGCTCCCGTACCGGAGCGCCTGGGCCGCGGCCACCTCGGGGCACAGCACGATGTCACCGAGCAGCGAGGGCTGCCCGCCGGAGGACTCCGACGGGCCGTGATCGATCGTGTCCTCGTCCATCGGGAAGGCCAGCACGTCCGTCGGGCCGTCCTTGTCCATCCAGCGGTGGTTCAGCTCCGCCATGTAGTCGGAGTCGACCAGCAGCACCGACAGCTCGGCGAGCGGGTTCACCCCCATCTGGACCAGGGCGTGCCGGGCCACCGCCACGATGGCGTCGGCGTCGACGTCGAACCCGGACTCGTTGGCGATCTCGATAGACACAGTTCATTCCCTCGCGTCAGCGGCGCCGCCCCGCACCGCGCCGCGGCACGGGGTGGACGTTCGCCGGTAGCGTCTCACGCTGCTGGCTCTCGTCCCACTTGGCGTATGCGTCAACGATCTCGCCGACCAGCCGGTGGCGCACCACATCGGCACTGGTGAGCCGCGAGAAGTGCACGTCCTCCAGGCCGTCCAGGATCTCCTGCACGACGCGCAGGCCGCTGCGCTGGTCGCCGGGCAGGTCGATCTGGGTGACGTCGCCGGTGACCACGACCTTCGAGTTGAAGCCGAGCCGGGTCAGGAACATCTTCATCTGCTCGGGCGTGGTGTTCTGGGCCTCGTCCAGGATGATGAAGGCGTCGTTGAGGGTCCGGCCGCGCATGTACGCCAGCGGCGCCACCTCGATCGTGCCCTGCGTCATCAGGCGCGGGATCGACTCGGGGTCCATCATGTCGTGCAGCGCGTCGTACAGCGGGCGCAGGTACGGGTCGATCTTCTCGTTGAGGGTGCCGGGCAGGAAGCCCAGCCGCTCCCCCGCCTCGACCGCCGGCCGGGTCAGGATGATCCGGGTGACCTGCTTGGCCTGCAGCGCCTGGACCGCCTTGGCCATGGCCAGGTAGGTCTTGCCGGTGCCCGCCGGGCCGATGCCGAAGACGATCGTGTTCTCGTCGATCGCGTCGACGTACTTCTTCTGCCCGAGCGTCTTGGGGCGGATGGTGCGCCCGCGCCGGGAGAGGATGTTGAGGGTGAGCACCTCGGCCGGGCGCTCGGTGGTGTTCTCATCGGTAAGCATGCCGACGGTGCGTCGGACGGCGTCCTCGGTCAGCGTCTCGCCCTTCTCGATCAGCTCCAGCAGCTCACCGAAGACGCGCTCGGCAAGCGCGTTCTCGGCCGCCGGGCCGGTGATGGTGATCTCGTTGCCCCGGACCAGGATGTCGCTGGACAGGGCCTTCTCGATGAGCTTGAGCACGCGATCGCCGGTGCCCAGCAACTGGACCATGACACTCGGGTCGGACACGGTGATCTTCGTACGCACCGCGTTCGGAGAGGAACCAACGCTCATAAGACGGCCGACCGGCCTTCCGCCACCCGCTCTCTAGCTCACCGGCCGGCTCGGGTCGCCCGCCGCTGCCCACCATCGTAGTCGCGCACACCGACTCCACCGCCAGTGGTTATACCGCGCGTTCTCCCAAACCCACCCCCGCCGCGACCCGCCCTGGCCCGTCGATCTTGCGCGAACTGTTGCCCTTTTGCCCGGTTAGCGCGTGTCGCACCCACAGTTCGCGCAAGATCGACGCGGGAGAGGGGCGCGGGGGCGCGGGGGGTGCGGGGGTGCGGGGGTGCGGGGAAGGGTTAGGGGAGGGAGGCCCAGGTGCCGTCGAAGGTTTGCTGGTGGCGGGTGAAGCGGTAGGTGGCCCAGTGGAGGCGGGTGATTTCGCCGGTTTCGGTGCGGGTCAGGCGGAGGCGTTCGCCGATTTCGCGGCCGGAGATGGAGCGGAGGACGTCGGGTTCGCCGGGGACGGGGGCGAAGACGGCGGGTGGGGCGTCGGCGGGGTCGTCGGCGCCGCGGGCGGTGAGGGCGCCGTCGGACCAGCGGAAGACGTACTCGTAGCCCTCGCCCCACCAGCGGCCGAGGACGCCGCGCAGGTGCTCGGGGGCGGGCTCGCCGGGGGTCCAGGGGGTGATGGCGGCGGGGTCTTCGGCGAGGGACTCCTCGATCAGGCGGTGTGGGAGGTCGATGATGGCGTCGGCGGTGCCAGAGGAGGCGAGGACGGCCGCTGCCAGGCCGCCGGGGTTGCCGGGGCCGCCGTGGCGGCCGCAGGCGGCGGCGAGGAAGCCGGGCATGGCGCCGTTGTGGCCGACGTGCAGGGCGCGGCCCTCGCGCGGCCACAGCATGAGGCCCAGGCCCCAGCCGGAGCCCCAGACGGTGTCGTTGCGCGGGGTGAGCGGCCAGCGGGCCTCGGCGAGGGTGGTGGCGGCCAGCACGCGGCCCTGGGGGTCGACCGACGCGGGGTCGGCCAGGAAGGCCGCCCAGCGGGCCTGGTCGGCGGCGGTGCTCCAGAGCTGCGCGGCGGGGGCGACGGCGCCGAAGTCGGTCGGCGGCTCGGGGCGGGCGTGGTCGGAGTACTCGTCGACGAGGTAGCCGGTGGCGGCGTGCGCCGGTGCCCCGTACGTGGTGTTGGTCAGGCCCAGCGGGGCGCAGATGCGCTCGTCGACCAGCTCCCACCAGGTGCCGCCGAGCCGCTGCGCGGCCAGGTGGCCCAGCAGGGCGAAGCCGAGGTTGGAGTAGTGGAAGCGGCGGGCGGGCGGGTGCACGGCCTCGGTGCGGGCCAGGTCGTCGAGCAGGCCGGGCAGGTCGGGCGGGGTCAGCGTGTCCCACACGTCGCCGACCGGCTCGCGCTGCAGGCCGGCCGTGTGCGACAGCAGCCGCCGGATGGTCAGGCCGCCGTGCGCGGGCACCTTGAGGTGGGCGCCGACCTGGTCGTCGAGGTCCAGCAGGCCAGCGTCGCGGCACTGCAGCACGAGCACGGCGGTGAAGGTCTTGGTGATGGAACCGATCCGGAACGGGGTGCCGGCGTCCAGCTCCGCCGCCGGGTTGCCGGAGCCGCCGACCTGGAACGTCCACAGCGGACGGTCCGCGCGGCGCAGCGCCACGCTGAGCGCGGGCACGCGGGCCTCCGCCTGCACCGTACGGACCAGGCGCTCCAGAGAGCCGTTCACATCAGCCACGCGGGCGAGACTACCCGGTGAGCTCCCCGTCCATGGCGACCCCGCCCAGCACGTGCGCGTGCGCGTGGAACACGGTCTGGCCCACCAGCGCGCCGGTATTGAAGATCACCCGGAAGCCGTCACCGAGGATGCCCTCCGCGGCCGCCACGTCGGCGACGGTCGCGAGCACCTCCCCCGCGAGCGCCGGGTCGTCCGTGGCCAGCGACGCCACGTCGGCGTAGTGCTCCTTGGGGATGACCAGCACGTGCGTCGGCGCCTTCGGCGCGATGTCGCGGAAGGCCATCGTGTTCGGCGTCTCGCGGACCACGATCGCGGGGATCTCGCCCGCGACGATGCGGCAGAACAGGCAGTCGGGTTCGGTCACGAGACAGATCGTAGGCTCACCGGTATGCCACTGCCGAGAAGAGTGTTGGTGACCGGTGCGTCGCGCGGGGTCGGCCGCGCCGTGGCCGCCGCGTTCGCCGCCCACGGCGACCGCGTCGCGATCCACCACCGGGACTCCGCCGACCTCGCCGCGTCGCTGCTGGCCTGCCTGCCGGGTGAAGGGCATGCGGTGGTACGCGCGGACCTGGCCGATCCGGACGCGACGGCCGCGATGGTCGACGCCGCCGCCGAGGCGCTGGGCGGGATCGACGTGCTGGTCAACAACGCCGGGCAGGCGTACCCGCACCCGATCGACGGGGTCTCCTACGAGCAGTGGCAGCAGACCTGGGCGCGCACGCTGGCCGTCAACCTGACCGGCCCGGCCAACGTCACCTTCTGCGCGGTGCGGCACATGCTGGCGCGTCCCGCGGACGCCCCGCCCGGGCGCATCGTCAACGTCGGCTCCCGGGGCGCCTACCGCGGCGAGCCCGGCCAGCCCGCGTACGGTGCCGCCAAGGCGGGCCTGCACGCGATGGGCCAGTCCCTCGCGGTCGCCCTCGCCCCGCACGGCATCGCCGTCACCACCGTCGCCCCCGGCTACGTGCTGGAGGACGCGTCGAACGCGTCGTACAAGACGCCCCGCGGCGAGCAGCACGCCGCCCAGAGCCCGTTCAACCGCGTCGCCCGCCCCGAGGAGGTCGCCGCCGCCGTCCTCTGGCTCGCCGACCCCGCCGCCGAATGGGCCTCCGGCGCCGTCCTCGACCTCAACGGCGCCTCCCACCTCCGCTGACCCCCTCGCACTCAAGATCGTCCGACTTGCCTGGCAATCGTGCGTATCTTGAGCGCGCTTTCGCCCGATTGCCTGGCAAGTCGGATGATCAAGGACCGCCGGACCCGCGCGCGGGTCACCGGCGAGCCGGGCGATCGGGGAGCGGCCGAGCGGGGTCGGTCACCAGCGGGAGAGGCGGGTGGCGAGGAGGGAGAGGGCGGCGACGCCGGCGGTGGAGGTGCGCAGGACGGTGTCGCCGAGGCGGACCGGGCGCGCACCGGCGGCGGTGAAGGCGGCCAGCTCGTGGTCGTCGATGCCGCCCTCGGGGCCGACGATCAGGACGATCTCGCCGGAGGCGGGCAGGTCGACCTGGGAGAGGCGGTCCGTCGCCTCCTCGTGCAGGACGTAGGCCGCGGCCGCCGCGCCGAGCCGCTGGGCGAGCTGCTTAGTGGACAGGTCCGGGTCGCCGCCGACCGTGGGCAGCCAGGAGCGGCGGGCCTGCTTGGCGGCCTCGCGGGCGACGGCGGCCCACTTGTCCCGGGCCTTGGCGCCCCGGTCGCCACGCCACTGGGCCACGCTGCGCGCGGCCGCCCAGGGCAGGATCTCGTCGACGCCGACCTCGGTCATCGCCTGCACGGCCAGCTCGCCCCGGTCGCCCTTGGCGATGCCCTGGGCCACGGTCAGGCGCGGGTCGGGCGCGTCGGCGTACCCCCGGCTGGTTATCGCCACGTCGAGACTGCCCTTGCCGACGGACCGCACCACCCCGGTGGCGACGCCGCCCCGCCCGTCGCCGAGCAGCACGGCCTCGCCCACCCGCAACCGCTGCACGGTGGCGGCATGGTGCCCCTCCGGCCCGTCCAGCACGAAGGACTGCCCGTCCGGCAGCCGGTCAACCAGGAACAACGGCGCGCTCACGGCCACACCCTCCGATGGTGATCATGAACTTATGGCCACGACACGCCGTCGAGCCGTGCCATAAGTTCATGATCGACGCAGTTGAAAGGCCTCAGTGGCCGTTGAAGGCGTCGCGGACGCGGGAGAAGAAGCCGCCCTGCTTGGAGAGCTCGGCGACCTCCTCGCCGCGGGCGCGGGCGAAGTCGCGCAGGAGGCGTTCCTGGTCGCCGTCCAGGCGGGTGGGGGTGCGGACGTCGAGGTGGACGAAGAGGTCGCCTCGGCCGGAACCGCGCAGGTGGGGGACGCCCTTGCCGCGGATGCGGAGGGTGGAGTTGGGCTGGGTGCCGGGTTTGACCTCCAGCTGCTCCTCGCTGTCGAGGGTCTTGATGGTGAGGCGGGTGCCCAGGGCGGCCGCCGTCATCGGGACCGTCACCTTGCAGTGGAGGTCGTCGCCCTTGCGGGCGTAGACGTCGTGCGGGCGCTCGTGGATCTCGACGTAGAGGTCGCCGGAGGGGCCGCCGCCGGGGCCGACCTCGCCCTGGCCGGCCAGGCGGATGCGCATGCCGTCCTCGACGCCCGCCGGGATCTTGACGGTGAGGCTGCGGCGGGTGCGGACGCGGCCGTCACCGGCGCAGGTCGGGCACGGGTGCGGCAGGGTGGTGCCGAAGCCCTGGCAGGCCGCGCAGGGGCGGGACGAGACGACCTGGCCCAGGAAGGTGCGCTGCACCGACTGGACCTCGCCGCGGCCGCCGCAGGTGTCGCAGGTCTTCGGGTGGGTGCCCGCCGCGGTGCCCGCACCGGAGCAGGTGGTGCACAGCACCGCCGTGTCCACGGTGATCGGCGCCTCGACCCCGAACGCGGTCTCGAACAGGTCGAGGTCCAGCCGCAGGATCGCGTCGGCGCCGGGCCGGGTGCGCGGGCGCGGGCCGCGCGAGCCGCTGCCGCCGAAGAAGGCGTCCATGATGTCCTGGAAGCCGACGAACGGACCGCCGGCTCCGGCGCCGCCGCCGCCCCCGCCGCCGGGCGCGAGCGGGTCGCCGCCCAGGTCGACCATGCGCCGCTTCTGGTCGTCGGAGAGGACCTCGTACGCGTTGTTGATGTCCTTGAACTTCTCCGCCGCGGCCGGGTCCGGGTTGACGTCCGGGTGGTACTGGCGGGCGAGCTTGCGGTAGGCCCGCTTGATGTCGTCGGCGTCGGCGTCCTTGGGAACGCCGAGAATGCCGTAGTAGTCCTTGGCCACGCTGTCCTCAAGCCTCGTTCATCGACAACAGGTTCATCACGGTCAGTGCTGTGCCAGCATCTCGCCGAGGTAACGCGCGACCGCGCGTACGGTGGCGATGGTGCCGGGGTAGTCCATGCGGGTCGGGCCCACGACGCCCATCCCGCCCACGACGGTCGTGCCCGGGCCGTAGCCCGTGCTGACCACGGAGGTGCTGCGCAGGTCGGCGACCTCGTTCTCGTCGCCGATGCGCACCAGGGCGGACCCCGACTTCACCTCGTCGAAGAGCTTGAGCAGGATGACCTCCTCCTCCAGCGCCTCCAGGATCGGCCGCAGCGCACCGGTGGACAGGTCCAGCGGGCCCATGCGGGCCAGGTTGGACGTGCCGGCCAGGGCGATGCGCTCCTCGTGCCGCTCGACCAGCGTCTCCAGCAGGACGCTGACGAGCGTGCTCATGGTTGCCTTGGCCTGCGGTTCGGCCCGCTCGACCAGGCTCTGCACCAGTGGCGGGGTGTCCACCAGCTTCACGCCGACCAGGGTCGCGTTCAGCGTCCGGCGCAGGTCGGTGATCTCCTCCGGCTCGGCCGGGCCGGGCAGCTCCACGACCCGCTGCTCGACCCGCCCGGTGTCGGTGATCATGACGAGCAGCAGCCGGGTGGTGGAGACCGGGACCAGCTCCAGGTGGCGTACGGCCGACCGGGTCAGGCTCGGGTACTGCACGACGGCGACCTGTCGGGTGAGCTGCGCGAGCAGCCGCACCGCGCGGTGCACGACGTCGTCGAGGTCGACGGCGCCGACCAGGAAGCGCTCGATCGCCCGGCGCTCGGCCGGGGAGAGCGGCTTGACCCGGGACAGCCGGTCGACGAACAGCCGGTAGCCACGGTCGGTGGGCACCCGGCCCGCCGAGGTGTGCGGCTGCCGGATGTAGCCCTCGTCCTCCAGCACGGCCATGTCGTTGCGGACCGTGGCCGGCGAGACGCCGAGGGCGTGCCGTTCGACCAGTGCCTTGCTGCCGACCGGCTCCTGCGTCGAGACGTAGTCCTCGACGATGGCGCGCAATACCTCGAGCTTGCGGTCGTCCAGACCCATACGCACCTCCCGCTGGCACTCGTCGCTAAGGAGTGCCAGTCTACGTGGGCCGTCACCCGGACGGCATAGGCGTGGTGACCGGTCCGACACTCGCGGGACCGGACAGTGATCCCCGACGGTTATCCGGGGCGCGCAGTAGCGAAACCAGCCGTACGGGCAGCGGAATGTCGCCTATCGGTCACGATCGTTGACTGGCGCCGTTTGATCCACACACCTAGCCTGTCGGGCATGAGTGAACCCACCCCGCCCGGCTCCGCCCCCGAGCCGCCCGGTTACTCGGCGCCGCAGCCGCCTTCGGCACCCTCCTACCAGCCGCCGTCGGCGCCGCCGTCGGCCCCCGCTTCCCCGCCTCCGGCCGCCCCGGGTGGCTACGGCGCCCCGCCGCCGGCCGGTCCGGCTCCGGTCGGCTACAGCAACAACGACGACAAGACCTGGGCCCTGATCGCGCACTTCGGTGGCATCGTGGTCGGCTTCATCGCCCCGCTGGTCGCCATGCTGGTCAAGGGCAACGAGTCCCCGACCGTCAAGGCGCACGCCGTCGAGGCGCTGAACTTCCAGATCACCGCGACGATCGCGTACGTGGTGACCTTCATCCTCAGCGTGTGCAGCCTGGGCTTCCTGTTCTTCCTGCCGTTCATCGTCTGGGTGCTGGTCATCGTGTTCTGCGTGCTCGCGGGCATGAAGGCCAACGAGGGCCAGCTGTACCGCTACCCGGCCACCCTGCGCCTGATCAAGTAGGGTCCGGCCTCACCAGGCCAGCAGGGCGTGGACCACGGCGTCCGCGAGGAGACGGCCGCGCAGCGTCAGCGCCGCGCGGCCGTCCGCGTACGCGGACGGCTCCAGCAGCCCGTCGGCCAGCGCGCGACCGGCGGCGGTGCGCCCGTCCGGGCTGAGCACGTCCAGCGGCAGGCCCTCGGCCAGGCGCAGCCGCAGCAGCACCTCCTCGGTGTGGCGCTGCTCGCCGGTCAGCACCTCCCGGCCCAGCCCCGGGGACAGCCCCTCGGCCAGCCGGGCTGCGTAGCGCGCCGGGTGCTTGACGTTCCACCAGCGCACCCCGCCGACGTGGCTGTGCGCGCCGGGCCCGAGGCCCCACCAGTCGCCGCCGCGCCAGTAGAGCAGGTTGTGCGCGCAGCGGGCGGCCTCGTCGGCCGCCCAGTTGGACACCTCGTACCAGTCCAGCCCGGCGGCGGTCAGTGCCGCCTCCGCGGCCAGGTAGCGGTCGGCTGCCACGTCGTCGTCCGGGGCGGCGATCTCCCCGCGCCGGATGCGGGCCGCCAGCCGGGTGCCGTCCTCCACGATCAGGGCGTACGCGCTGACGTGGTCCACCCCCGCGCCGGTGACCGCCGCCAGCGAGGCCGCGAAGTCGTCCGCGCCCTCCCCCGGCGTGCCGTAGATCAGGTCCAGGTTCACGTGCTCGAACCCGGCCTCGCGCGCCTCGGTCGCGGCCTGCGGGGCACGCCCGGCCGTGTGCTGCCGGTCCAGGATGCGCAGCACCCCCGGAGCGGCGGACTGCATGCCCAGCGAGATCCGGGTGAACCCGGCCGCGCGCAGCGCACGCAGCTTCGCCGGGTCCACCGACTCCGGGTTGGCCTCGGTGGTCACCTCGGCGCCCGGCGCCAGGCCCCAGGTGCGGTCCACCGCCTCCAGCAGCCGGCCGAGCTGGTCCGGGCGCAGCAGGGTGGGCGTGCCGCCGCCCACGAACACGGTGTCCACCCGCGGCGGCGCGGGCAGCACCTTCGCCGCCAGCGCCAGCTCGGCGAGCACCGCCTCGACGTAGCCCTCGGTGTCGGCACCGCCCAGCTCCGACGCGGTGTACGTGTTGAAGTCGCAGTACCCGCAGCGGCTCGCGCAGAACGGGACGTGCAGGTAGACGCCGAAGCCCCGGCCGCCGACGCCGGTCAGCGCGGATTCGGGGAGGGCGCCGTCGTCGGGTACGGGTTCGCCGTCGGGGAGCTGTGCCACGGCTCTAGTCTGCCCTCATGTCGTCACCTGACTCACCTCTCGTCCGGGTCACCCACGCCCGCGGCGTAACCACGATCACGCTGGACAGCCCGCACAACCGCAACGCGCTGTCGCACCGGCTGATGAGCGAGCTGCTCGCCGCGCTGGCCGAGGCGGACGCCGACGACCGGGTGCGCGCGATCGTGCTGGACCACACGGGCCCGGTGTTCTGCTCCGGCGCCGACCTGGCCGAGACCGCCGCCGCCGCGAAGTCGGGGCAGATGCCCGCGGCACTGCTGGGGACGGTGCTGGGCGCGGTCGCCCGGTCGTCGCGGCCGGTGGTGGCCGTGGTGCGCGGCCCGGCCCGCGCCGGGGGCCTGGGCCTGATCGCCGCGGCCGACCTCGCGGTGTGCGCGGCGGAGGCCACGTTCGCCTTCACCGAGGTGCGCCTGGGCGTGGTGCCCGCGCTGATCTCGGCGACGGTGCTGCCCCGGCTGGCCCCGCGCGCCGCGGCCGAGCTGTACCTGACCGGCGACGTGTTCGGCGGCGCCCGTGCCGCCGAGGTCGGCCTGGTCACCGCCACTGCGCCGGCCGGCGAGCTGGACGCGATCGTCGAGCGCTGGTGCCACAGCCTGGTCCGCGGCGCCCCCGCGTCCCTGGCCATGACCAAGGAGCTGCTGCGCCGCCGCCCCGAGCCGGAGCTGGACGCGGAGCTGGCGTACCTGTCGGAGGTGTCGCTGCGTTTCTTCGGCTCGGCCGAGGGCCGCGAGGGAGTCGCCGCATTCCGGGAGAAACGGGATGCGGCCTGGGTTCCGGCGTCCGATGAGACCGGTGCCGGGGTGGCCGGCACGCCGTAAGGTGGCGGGAGACCGCAGGCGCACCCGGTCGGGGGCCCGTATCGCGCCCGGCCGGGCAGCCGCCTCCGGCCGTTACGGACGTCGAGGAGGTCGCCGTGAAAGGCCGGCAGGTGCTGACCGTTCTGGTGATCCTGGTCGTGGTGTTCGGCGTCGGCGGCTATCTCGCCCGGGAGCAGTTCGAGGGCGGCCTGCGCCTGCCCGTGCTCGGTGCGCCGGAGTGCGTGGTGCGGGCCGACGGCGAGGTGCGCCTCGACCCGGAGCAGATGTCCAACGCCGCCACCATCGCGGCCGTCGGCATCGCCCGCAACGTGCCGGACCGCGCGGTGGTGGTGGCGCTGGCCACCGCGCTGCAGGAGTCGAAGCTGCGCAACCTGGAGCACCTCGGCGAGGGCAACGACCACGACTCGGTCGGGCTGTTCCAGCAGCGGCCCAGCCAGGGCTGGGGCACCGCGAAGCAGATCATGGACCCGCGCTACTCGGCCAAGCGCTTCTACACCAGCCTGCTCAAGATCAAGGGCTGGGAGCGGCTGCGGATCACCGACGCGGCGCAGCGGGTGCAGCGCTCGGCGTACCCCGAGGCGTACGACAAATGGGTCGAGGAGGCGACCGTGCTGGCCACGGTGCTGACCGGCCAGCAGGCCAATGGTGTGACATGCGACACACACAAGTCGGACGGCACCGACCTCACCCCCGTCGGCCTCGCGGAACGCATGAAGCTCGATTTCGGCGCCAAGGCCAAGGGCGTCACCGCCGAGGGCACCGCACTTCGCGTACCGGCCAAATCTTCCAAAATCGGATGGCAGTTCGCGCACTGGCTCGTGGCCCAGGCGCCCGCCGCCGGAGTGACGAAGGTGACCTTCGCCGACCGCCAGTGGTCCGCTCGTGACGGCTCGTGGTCAGGCGCCGAGAAAGTGGCCGAACAGGTGGTGGCCGAGGTCGTCACAGGCGGGTAACCCTGGTGACAAGGCCGGTCCGGCGAGCCCCGCCCCACCACGACGGGCGCGAAGGCGAGTTAGTATCGGCTCTCGTTCGCGAAGTTGGCTCACCCCGGCACGCCACCCCCCAAAGTCGCGCGCCCCCCGACCACCTTCGTCCGTGCCCAAGTCTGGAAGGACCAAGGGGAGGACATGACCATCACCTCTCACGAGCCGGCGACGGACTACGCGCCGCTCACCGACGCCGATCGCAGGGAATTCCACGAGCGCGGTTACCTGCACCTGCCCGGCGTGGTCAGCGAGGAGCGGGTCGCCGAGCTCCAGGCCGAGGCCGACCGGCTGTACGAGGAGCACAAGGCCGTCGGCCACCTCGACAAGACCGGCTCGCTGCACCTGCTCGGTGCCGTCAGCCACAGCCTGGCCTTCGCGCGGATGCTCGACTACGGCCCGACCTTCCGCTACATCTGGGGCCTGGCCGGCTGGAACATCTACTCGCAGCACAACCACCTCGACGTGAACCCGCCGTACGAGGAGGACGAGACCCCGCGCTGGGAGTGGCACCAGGACGGCTGGCGCCAGAACTCCGACGCGGAGTACTACGAGGCGTTCTACGGCAACATCCCGCGCCCGATGCTGTCGCTCAAGGTCGCCATCGTGCTGAGCGACATCTCGGAGCCCGGCCGCGGCCAGACGCTGTGCATCCCGGGCTCGCACCTGAACAACAGCATGTACCGGCCGACCGACCCGGAGGAGATCGCGAAGGGCCCCGAGGGCGCCGTGCCGTGGCTGGCCAAGCCGGGTGACGCGTTCATCTTCGACCGCCGCCTGTGGCACTCGCGCTCGCGCAACCGCTCGCAGTTCACCCGCAAGATGCTCTTCATGAGCTACACCTACCGCTGGATCCGCCCGGTCGACGACATGCCGATCGACCGCGACTCCGCGTGGTACGCCGCGCTCACCCCGGTGCAGCGCCAGCTCATCGGCGAGGCGTTCGGCAACCTGAAGGTGCAGAACATGTGGGGCGTCGGCGAGGGCGGCTGGATCGACGACACGATCCCGCTGCGCGCCGAGCTGAAGGAGCGCGGCCTGCTGGACCGCTCCATCCCGTGGCTGCGCTGAGCACCAACTGAGCACACGAGGAGGCCCGGACCGCGTCACCGCGGTCCGGGCCTCGCCGTGTACGGCGGAATCGTCAGTGCTTGAGGCCCGCGGCGCCCAGGAGGCTCGGCTCCGAGTCACCCTGGATGTCCTGGTTACCCGACTTGCACTGGCCCGCGACGAACGACGGGCTGTTGATCGGCAGCGCCGGCCCGAGCTGGCCGAGCAGGCCGGACGAGGCGCAGGTCTGCAGCGGCAGGATGTCCAGCACCTGGTTGCTGAGCAGCGGGATCACCGCCGGGTCCTTGCGCTGCTGGATGGTGCTGTTGCTGTTGTAGCAGTCACCCAGCACCGTGGTCGGCGACTGGACGGCGGCCGCCACCCCGACGATCGACGCGGTGGAGCCGCAGACCTGGACCGCGGCGGCGTTCACCACGGAGCCACTGAGCAGCGAAAGCACGCTGCGCGGCACCTCCTGCGCATTCCGCTTCGGGTCGGCGATGAGCGTGTTGGCGTTGAAGCAGTCGCCCACCACCGTCGCGGGCGAGCCGACCGCGGCGGTGACGCCGGCGACGGCGGCGTTCGAGCCGCAGATCTGGATGGGCAGCGCGTTCACCGAGGTGTCGTCCAGGATCGAGATGATCCCCGGCACCTGGTTCTGCCGGATGAGCACGTTGGCGTTCGCACAGTCGCCCAGCACGGTGGCCGGCGAGCGCAGCGCCACCGAGGCGGCAACCACCTGCGACGACGTCGAACCACACGTCTGCCAGGCGGCCGCGGTCAGCGCGGTGCCGTTGGCGATGGAGATCAGCGGCTGGCGAACGTCCTGCTGCGGGCCGCGCGCGGCCGCGTCGACCGCGGCGAGCGCCTGACCGGCGGCCTGCTGCACCGCCGCCTGCTTCAAGGTGGTCGCGGCAGTCCTCACCGGGTCCGCGTGCGCCGGTCCGGGCGCGGGCGCGGCGGCCGCCGCGGAACCCAGCACCGCAACCGTGGCGAGCGCTCCCGCCGCGACGACCCCGGCCTTGCCTATCTGCATCGTCACTCCTTATAGGAATTCTCGGCCGCCGGCGACCGTGTCACGGGTTACCGGCGGCGCGGCATGAGTTGTCATTCGCGAGCATTGGGAAGGGGGCGAGTCGCTGGCGCGACCCGCCCCCTCTGCCGTGCCGGTGCAGCGATTAGTCGATGACCGTGTTGGCGTTGTAGCAGCTGCCGATGACCGTGTTCGGCGAGGTGATCGGCACCGCGGCGGCGATGATGTTCGCGCTCGTCGAGCCGCAGGACTGCAGCGGCAGGATGTTGAGCGACGAGTTGTCCAGCGCGGTGATCAGGCCCTTCGGGCCCTCCTTGTCGATCTTCACGTTGGCGTTCTTGCAGTCACCCACGACGGTGTTCGGCGAGGTGATCGGGATCGCCAGGCTGATCACGTCGGGCGAGGTCGAACCGCAGGACTGCAGGGTCGCCGCCAGCACCGAGGTGCCGTTGAGCGCGGAGACCAGACCGAACGGGTCGACGTCCCACGGCGCGTCCCAGCCGCCGCCACGCGCCTGCGGGGCCACCTTCGCGTTGGCGCGCTTGCCCCACGCGTCGCGGTCCTTCAGCGCGCCGACCTTCTTCACCAGCGCCTGACGGGCCTTGTCCATGGCCAGCGAAGCCGGCATGGCCTCGGCCCGACCCGACTCCTGCCAGCCGTCGTGGCCCTTCCAGTCGTCGGAGTCGTTGATCTCGACGTTGCCGTTCTGGCAGTCGCCGATCACGGTGTTCGGCGAGGTGATCGGGATGGTGATGCCGACCACGTTGCCGTCGGTGGAGCCACAGGACTGGATGGTCGCGATGCCCACCGCGGTGTCGTTGCCGACGCCGATCAGCGGGTAGTTGTCGTCCTGCGTGATCTTGATGTTGCCGTTGGCGCAGGCGACCTTGTCGTGGTCACCGTAGCCGTCGTGCCCGAAGCCCGAGAGCACGGTGTTCGGCGAGGTGATCGGCACCGAGATGCCGACGACGTTGCCGCTGGTCGAGCCACACTGCTGGAGCGCGGCCACGTTGACGACCGTGCCGTCGAGCAGGGCGACCAGAGCCTGCGGGTCGACGTCCCAGGGGGCGTCCCAGCCGTTGTTGTCGAAGCCGCCACCACGGGCGAGCTTCAGCTGGTTGGCCCCGATCTGACGCATCGCGCTGGTCTTGCCCTCGGTGGAGGTGCTGGCCTTGGCCAGCGCAGAGGCGTCCGTGCTGGGCGCCGCAGCGGCGGGAGCCCCCATGATCGCCACGGTAGCGAGAGCGCCCGTGGCGACGACTCCGGCCTTCTTCATCTGCATCGTCACTCCTTGTGCGACTACTGGAACCTACTTAAGCCCTCATATCGGGCGAAAGCGGCAAAACACTGCACTTGAGGTAACGATGGCCTGATTGCCCAGTTACTACGGGTTTGACCTTTTGTCGACGGATCTTCGGCCGCCCGCCGACCCCTCCCCCACCCGACCGGCCTACCTCCGCCGGGTGATCCCGCCGGACCCGCCGAAGATCGTCCAATTTGCCTGGCACCTGGGCGTATCTTGGCCACTCATTAGCCCAGGTGCCAGGCAAGTCGAGCGATCAAGGGACGCGGCGGGCGGAGGCGGCGCGGGCCGCCGGGAGGGCGTCGCGGAGGGCGCGGTCCATGGTGGTGAAGGCCATCGGGGGCGGGTCGGTCAGGGGCAGCCAGGTCGCTTCGGAGGACTCGGCCGGGTCCAGGCGCAGGTGTGCCCCGACCGGCAGGTACGCCAGGAAGAAGCAGTCCAGCACCGGCAGCCGCTCGCCCTGGAACTCGTAGTCGCCCACGTACATGCCGACGAAGGCGCCCAGCTCGACCTCGACACCCAGCTCCTCGCGCGCCTCGCGGCGTGCCGCGTCGGCCGGCTCCTCCCAGCCGTCGCAGAAGCCGCCCGGCGTCTCCCACAGCCCCTCGCGCGGCGGGCGGGCGCGGCGCAGGGCGAGGAAACGCCCGGCCCCGTCCAGCACGATCAGGCTGGCCGTGGGCCGGGCGTTCAGGTAGTGCTCGTACCCGCAGGCACCGCACGCGCACGGCGGCGCGGCCGCAAGGGCCGCGCCGCAGCGGAAACAGTGCCCCGCGAAGGTCACTTCTTCTTGCCCGCCTCCGGCGCCTCCGCGGTGGACAGGGCGGCGATGAAGGCCTCCTGCGGCACCTCGACCCGGCCGACCATCTTCATCCGCTTCTTGCCTTCCTTCTGCTTCTCCAGCAGCTTGCGCTTGCGGCTGATGTCACCGCCGTAGCACTTGGCCAGCACGTCCTTGCGGATGGCGCGGATGGTCTCGCGGGCGATCACCCGGGAGCCGATGGCCGCCTGGATCGGCACCTCGAACTGCTGCCGCGGGATGAGCTTCTGCAGCTTGGACGCGATCGTGGTGCCGTACGCGTAGGCCTTGTCCTTGTGCACGATCGCGCTGAACGCGTCGACCGGCTCGCCCTGCAGCAGGATGTCCACCTTGACCAGCTGCGAGGCCTGCTCGCCGCTGGGCTCGTAGTCGAGGCTCGCGTAACCCTTGGTGCGCGACTTCAGCTGGTCGAAGAAGTCGAAGATGATCTCGCCGAGCGGCAGCGTGTAGCGCAGCTCGACCCGGTCGGCGGACAGGTAGTCCATGCCCAGCAGCACGCCGCGGCGGCCCTGGCACAGCTCCATCACCGCGCCCACGTAGTCGTTGGGGGTCAGCACCGTGGCGCGGGCGACCGGCTCGTAGACCTCGGCGACCTTGCCGTGCGGGTACTCGCTCGGGTTGGTGACCGTGATCTCCTTGCCGTCGTCGGTCACCACGCGGTAGACCACGTTCGGCGCGGTGGCGATCAGGTCCAGGCCGAACTCGCGCTCCAGCCGCTCCTGGATGATCTCCAGGTGCAGCAGGCCGAGGAAGCCGCAGCGGAAGCCGAAGCCCAGCGCCGCCGAGGTCTCCGGCTCGTACACCAGGGAGGCGTCGTTGAGCTTCAGCTTGTCCAGCGCGTCGCGCAGCTCCGGGTAGTCCGAGCCGTCCAGCGGGTACAGGCCCGAGTAGACCATCGGCTTGGGGTCCTTGTAGCCGCCCAGCGGCTCGGTGGCCGGCCGCTGGTTCAGCGTGACCGTGTCGCCGACGCGGGACTGCCGGACGTCCTTCACACCCGTGATCAGGTAACCGACCTCGCCGACGGACAGCGACGGCGACTTGATCGGCTCCGGGGAGATGACGCCGATCTCCAGCAGCTCGTGCACGGCGCCGGTCGACATCATCTTGATCCGGTCGCGGGCGTCGAGGCGGCCGTCGATGACCCGGATGTAGGTGACCACGCCGCGGTAGACGTCGTACACCGAGTCGAAGATCATGGCGCGGGCCGGGGCGTTCGCGTCGCCGCCGGTCGGCGCGGGCAGCTGCCGCACGATCTCGTCGAGCAGGTGTGCCACGCCGTCACCGGTCTTGCCGGACACCCGCAGGCAGTCCTCCGGCTCGCAGCCGATCAGGTGCGCCAGCTCCTCGGCGTACTTCTCCGGCTGCGCGGCGGGCAGATCGATCTTGTTGAGCACCGGGATGATGGTGAGGTTGTTCTCCATCGCCAGGTACAGGTTGGCCAGCGTCTGCGCCTCGATGCCCTGCGCCGCGTCCACCAGCAGGATCGCGCCCTCGCAGGCGGCCAGGCTGCGCGACACCTCGTAGGTGAAGTCCACGTGCCCCGGCGTGTCGATCATGTTGAGCACGACCTGCTCGCCGGCCCGCTCGCCCTCGCGCACCGTCCACGGCAGGCGCACCGCCTGGCTCTTGATCGTGATGCCGCGTTCGCGCTCGATGTCCATCCGGTCGAGGTACTGCGCCCGCATCTGGCGCGGGTCCACCACCTCGGTGATCTGCAGCATGCGGTCGGCCAGGGTCGACTTGCCGTGGTCGATGTGCGCGATGATGCAGAAGTTGCGGATGGCGGCCGGGTCAGTGTCGCCGGGCTTGTTCGATCCGAGCAGCGGAGGCACGGTGATCCGTTCTACGAGCGTGAGGCGGAAGCGGGCGGTCGGGCCCTCCTCCGGTGAGGCGGACAGACTTGCCGCACCTATGATCCCACGCCCGCTCCGCGCTCCGAAGCGGGCCGCAGGGTCCCCCCAAGGAAGGGCACCTTCTTAACGCTTTTCGTGGTAGAAGGTGCCCTTCTTAACGTTTCGCAGCTGAGGCGCTCGCGGCTGTGGTGCTCAGCAGCGGCAGCCCTCGTTGGCCGGCCAGCCCAGCACCAGCGCGCTCAGCCGGGGCAGGCGGTGGCGCATCTGGTCGTCGTCGTCGAAGTCCCAGCGCTCCCCCGCCGTGCCGGGGTGCGCGCGCTCCGGCAGCACCAGCTCGGCCCCGGCGACCTCGCGGAACGCGTCCGCGGCGGCGTACCCGACCAGCTCGGCGAAGATGGCGCTGTCGTCGTCCCACTCCACCGCCTCGACCACCGACGGGTGACCGGCCAGCGCGTCGGGGTCGGCCAGCGCCTTGCCGTACCACTCCCGCCCCGCCGCGACCAGCCCGCTGCGGAAGTCGACGAACGCGTCGTCGGAGCACCCGCCGCCGATCAGGTGGGCGGCGCCCCACACGTCATAGCGGTCGGCGGCGTCGCGCAGCCGCTCGAACTCGGCCGCGAAGGCGGCGATCTCCGGCAGGTCCAGGGCCGCCAGGCGCACCGTCAGCGCCTTCGCCATCCCCGTGCCGTCCTCGCCGATGTCGCCCTCGACGTCGGTGCGGGCCTGCTCGATCAGCATCCAGAAGCGCTCGCTGTCCACAACCGCACAGTCTGCCATCCACAACCCACGCTCCCCGGGCCGTACACCGGGTGTCGCCGCACATCACCCGCTACGGTGATCGATCCACTCCCTCTCCGGCTTCCGGGCATGATCACTGGCTCGTGTCGAAAAGTGAGGTGGGGCCCTGGTTTCTGACACGAAACGGCGATCTTGAGGGGGTATGGTGGGCGGGCCTGTGGGCGCGTGGCCGGCGCGGTAGGCTGGGCGGGCGACGTATGACACAGGCGGGTGCGCCCGGCCCGGTTTGGGCCGAGACCTGGGCACCTGGTAACCTGGCACGTCGCGGCTGGTGCTTCCTGCGTCGGCCCATCCGAACCAATCACCCGAAACGAGCAGGACGAGGCTGTCGCGTGGCGAACATCAAGTCCCAGATCAAGCGCAACCGGCAGAACGAGAAGGCCCGGCTGCGCAACAAGTCGGTCAAGTCGTCGCTGAAGACCGCTGTCCGCAAGTTCCACGAGGCGAGCGCCACCGGTGACGTCGAGAACGCCACCGCGCTGCTGCGCGACGCCACGCGCAAGCTGGACAAGGCCGTCAGCAAGGGCGTGATCCACAAGAACCAGGCGGCCAACCGCAAGTCGGCCATCGCCAAGAAGCTGGCTTCGCTCTCGGCCTGACCGTCGGCAGCGTGCCCGTAGCGGCACCGCCAGGGCTTCCGTCCGATGCCCGGCCTCTCTCCAAGGGAGGCCGGGCATCGGCGTATCCGGGATCTGCTCGCAGCGCGACCGGTCGGCCCCTGGCGGTTGGTCTGGTCCACGCGGCGGTGGGGTTGATCGCGAGTTCGTGTCCAAACCTGGGCTCAGACCGCACCTTTGGACACGAGAGTGCGATCTTCGGGGGCCGGTGCCGCCAGTGGGGAGGTCACTCGTAGCGGTAGGCGGCGGATTGGCGTGCTCGCTGCTCTGCCGAACCCAGCCATGGCTCCTCGGCGGCCGGGCTCACCGGCTCCAGACCGTCGGCGGCCGCACCCCGCACGCCCGGTCCGGAGTATGCCTCATCCACCTCGTCACGGATCGGCTCCGCATACCCGGGGCGGGTCGCCTCACGGGCCGGGGGCGTCGCCACCACGTCGGCACCTGGAACGGCTTCGCGCAGCCGCACCGGGGCACCCGCCGCCCGGCGGGTCCGCCGTGCCCGCTGCGGGCGGGAGACCGATTCGACCCCGGAGCGCGTCGTCGCCCCGGCGATCACGTCGTTGACCTTCACCATCGCCGCGACGGAGGCCGGCAGCACGGCCACCGCCCACCAGCCGGTGAGCTCGGCCAGCGAGAGCAGCACCGCCAGCGCCACGGTGCCCTCGAAGAACAGGAAGCACATCAGGTTGCTGGGGCGCACGTACTGCAGCCCGAGCACGCGGGCGTAGAGGGGCCGGTTGCGGGCCTCCTCGGGGCTGATGCCGCCCGCCCGCCGGGACCGGACGCCCGCCGTCATCGCACCCCTCCCGCCTGCTTGGCCTGGGCGAACGCCACGATGGTGCGTTCCAGCGCGTAGTCGCGGTCCTCCTCGCCGCCCTTGACGGCGGCGTTGCAGTCGGCGGCCGCCCGCATGGCGAGCACCAGGCCGTCCGGGGTCCAGCCGCGCGCCTGCCGCTGCGCCTTCTCGATCTTCCAGGCGGGCATGCCCAGGGTCGAGGCCAGCTGGTACGCATTGCCGCGCCCCGCCGAGGCGACCCGCGCCACGGTGCGCACGCCGTCGGCGAGCGCATCGGCGATCGGCACCGGGTCCACCCCGCTGTGCCGAGCCCAGCGCAGCGCCTCCAGCGCGGCGGGCACGTCCCCGGCGACGGCGGCGTCGGCGACCGCGAAGCCGCTCACCTCCGCCTTGCCCCGGTAGTAGCGGGCGACGGTGGCCTGGTCGATCCGGCCGCCGGTGTCCACCATCAGCTGGGCGCACGCGGCGGCGAGCTCGCGCAGGTCGTTGCCGACGGCCTCGATCAGCGCCTCCGCGGCGTCGGTGCCGCAGCGGCCGCCGAGCCGGCGCACCTCCCCGGTGACGAAGTCGACGCGGTCGCGGTGCTTGCTCAGCTTCGCCGCGGGCACCACGCTCGCGCCCGCCTTGGTCAGCGCGTCGGCCAGCGCCTTGTTCTTGGCCCCGCCGGCGTGCGCCACAACGAGGCACACGTCCGGGTCGGGCGCCTTGGCGTAGTCCAGCAGCACTGCCGTGACGTCTTTCTTGGCGTCCTGGGCGCGGCGCAGCACCAGCACCCGGGAGCCGCCGAACAGCGACGGGCTGAGCAGCTCGGCGAGCTCGCCGACGAGCATCGTGTCGGCGTCCACCTCGCGGACCTCCGCGGCCGGGTCGGCGGCACGGGCCCGCGCGGCCGCGTCGGCGATCGCGCGTGCCACCAGAAGCTCCTCGTCGCCCAGCACGAGGACCACGGGTGTCAGGACGGGGGACGGAACCTGGCTCACCACCTCGCTATCGTCGCATGAGGCCCTGACCGGCCGTCCATCGTCACTCGAACGGGCGCGTCGGGAGCACGACGGAAAGCTTCCCCCGGTCGAGGACGACCGCGACGTCGCCGCTGACGTCGGTGCGCAGCACCCGCGCCCCGCGCCCGGCCAGCCGCGCGAGCACGGACGCGCTCGGGTGCCCGTAGTCGTTGTCCCGCCCCACGCTGACCAGCGCGATCCTGGGTGACACCGCGTCCAGGAAGCTCGGCTCCTGAAAACCGCTGCCGTGGTGGGAGACCTTGAGGATCGGCGCGGACAGGTCCGCCCGCGCGTCGAGCAGTGCCTGCTGCCGTTCCGTCTCGGCGTCACCGGTGAGCAGTACCCGCACCCCGCGCACCGTGGCGGCGAGCAGCAGCGAGTTGTTGTTCGGGTCGCTGCGGGTGCCGTGCATCGGCGCTGACCCGAGCACGTCAAGGCGTACCTCGCCGACGGTCCAGCCGCCGGCATCCGGCGCCGCGCGCACCGCGACGCCGTGCGCCGCCGCCGTACGGGCCACGGCCTCCCGGCCGGTCGCGGGCTCGGGCCAGGAGGTGGTGATCACGGCGCCGATCCGCCGCCCGGCCAGCACCCCGTCGAGGCCGCCGATGTGGTCCAGATGGAAGTGGCTTACCAGCAGCAATGGCACCTCGTCCACGCCGAGCCCGCGCAGGCAGCGGTCCACGTCGGCCGGGCGCGGACCGGCGTCCACCACCACGGCCGCGCCGCCACCGGCGTTGAGCACGGTCGCGTCGCCCTGGCCGACGTCGCAGGCCACGACCAGCCAGCCGTCCGGCGGCCAGCCGCCCGCCAGCACCCGCACCGGCAGCGCGCCGAGCATCGCGGCCAGCGTGATCACGAGCGCGAGGCGGCGTACCGCGCGGCGCCGGAAGCCGATCAGCAGCAGCACGGTGATCCCGGCCAGCAGCAGCGCCCCGGGCGCACCGTCCGGCCACGGCAGCACGCCCGCGGGCAGGCCGCTGCCCACCCGGGCGACGGTGACCAGCCACCGTGCGGGCCAGCTGCCGAGCCACGCGGCGAACTCGGCCCCGTCCGGCCAGACCGGCGACAGCAGCGCGGCCGCGACGCCGGTGACCGTCGCGGGCGCGATCGCCGGCACGGCGACCAGATTGGCCGGTACGGCGACGAGGCTCACCGTGCCGCTGATCCCCGCGACGACCGGCGCGCAGGCCAGCTGCGCCGCGGTCGGCACGGCCAGCGCCTCGGCCATCCCCGGCGGCACCCGGCGGCGGCGCAGCGCGTCCCGCATGGACGGCGCGAGCAGCAGCAGGCCGGAGGTGGCCAGCACGGACAGCGCGAACCCGGCGTCAGTGGCCAGCTCCGGATCGGCCACCAGCAGCACCACGACCGCCGTGCACAGCGCGGGCAGCGCGGCGCGGGAGCGGCCGGAGGCCAGCGCGAGCAGCGCCACGCCGCCCATCACCGCGGCGCGCACCACACTCGGCGACGGCCTGGCCAGGATCACGAACCCGACCACCGACACCGCGCACAGCAGCGCGGTCAGCCGCGGCCCGGCCCTGCCCCACCGGGCGAGCAGCAGCACCGCCCCGGTCACGATCGCCACGTTGGACCCGCTGACGGCTGTCAAATGAGTCATGCCGGTGTCCACGAACGCCTGGTCGACGGCCGGGTCCAGGCGGCTGGTGTCACCCACGACCAGGCCCGGGAGCAGCCCGCCGACGGCCGCGTCGAGTGGGGCGCAGGCCCGTTGCAGTCCCGCCCGCAGTCCCCCGGCGGCCCGCTGGATCCAGGGTGCCTGTCCCAGCAGCTCCGGCGGCCCGTTAACGGACAGCACGGCAGCCCGCAGGTCGCCGCCCCGGCTTGGCCCGAGCCGGGCCTCGGCGCGCACCCGCTGGCCGGGCAGCAGCCCACGCCAGCCGTCCCCGGTGGCCAGCACCAGCACCCGCACGTCGGTGCGCAGCTCCCCGGCCACCGCCAGATGCGCGGCCACCACCCAGGTCTGCTCCCGCCCGGTCACCCCGGCGGCGGGACGCGGATCGTCCCGCACGGTCAGCTCGACCGTAACCGTGGCCCGCCGCGCGACCAGCTCCCCCAGCTCAGGAGCATCCCGCGCCGCCAGCCGCGCCCCGGTCGCCGCCGCCCCGCACAGCACCCCGAGAAACGCCCCGGCCACGATCCACCGCCACGCCCCACCCCCGGCGTCTGCCACCCCCACCCGCGCTGCACCCGACCGAGCACTCACCCGCGCGACGCCCCCGCGCACTGCACTCGACTGAGCAGCACCCCCACGCAGTGGACCCGGCCGGACCGCGTCCACCCGCGTAGCACTCGACCGGGCTGCACTTTCGGGGAAACTGCGGCCTTCAGTGCCTGCGAGCCCGCGGTTTCCCTGAATCTGCGCGAGGAGCCGGCCGACCGTGGGCGGGAGAAGGGCCGGCCGGGTGTCTCGTTCGGCCGGGTGTGGCGCCTGTTCGGAGCCGCGTGTGCCGCGGCAGCTCCGGAGCAGGTGAGAACGCCAGGTGGCGGCTAGGAGGGCGCCTGCGGCGCCGATGGCGGCGAGGGTCAGCGACACGGGGAGGCTGGTCAGCAGCGCGGTAAGGGAGGCAGCCCAGCAGCCGAGGGCGAAGGGTGCCAGCCGCAGGTCGGGTCCGTCGCCCATCAGACCGTGACCAGGTCTTTGAGCTGCGCGAACTTCGACTCGCCAATGCCCTCGACCTGGCGCAGGTCGCCGACGCCGCGGAACTCGCCGTGCCGGGCGCGGTGGTCGAGGATCCGCTGGGCGAGCACCGGCCCGACCCCGGGCAGCGCGTCGAGCTGCGCCAGCGTCGCGGTGTTCAGGTTCACCAGGCCACCGGTCGCCGGGCCGCCGTCCCCGCCGAGCACACCCGCGGCGGGCAGACCCGGCACGGCGACGGCGATCAGCTCGCCGTCGGTCACCTTGCGGGCCAGGTTGACCGTGGACAGATCGGTGTCGGGCAGCACGCCGCCCGCCGCCTCGATGGCGTCGGCGACCCGCGACCCGGGCGGCAGCCGGACCAGGCCGGGCTTGCGCACCCGCCCGGTGACGGCGACGACCAGCGGCTGCGGCGACGCCGGGGCGGACGGGCGGGGCGCGTCGGGCACGACCACGGCCGGTTCGGGCACGGGATCGCTGGACGGCCGAGCCTGCCAGGCCAGGTAGGCCGCGACCGCGACCACCAGCGCGGCCACGGCGGCGAGCGCCCGCAACCCGCGCCGCCCCGGGTCGAACGCGCCCCGGCCCGGCAGCGCGCTGGGCGGAGCCGGGTCAGCCGCGTCGGACGGGTGGGCTGCGCCGGGCAGCACGTCGAGGAAGGGCGCGCCGAGGAGTCCACTCGGCCAGGCCGGAGCCGCCACCGGCTCGGGCGCGGACTCGGGGACGGTGGCGGGCCCGAGGCCGGGGAACACCCGGTGCAGGCGATCGCGGGTGGCGGCCTCGTCGGGCGGTGGCGTACGGAAGGACGACAGCACGCGGCCACGCTAGGCGGGCACCGGCGCACGGCGTACCCGCCAAATCCGTTGCCTGTGGACGGCGGCCCGCTTGGGGACAACCGCCTGATCAAGCCCCCGCCGTGCTATACGCGAGCCGCGAAGCGCGCCCGTCCACAACGGACTCTTACGTCCGCGCCGGTTTCATAAACAGTTTTGAAGTTACGAATCATCGAACGCTGTTAACCGCTCTGCCGCAGCGCATTCCTCCGCTTCTAGGTTCGGCGCACCCCTTCGCGGTCGGCGTCATCGGGACCCGGCCGCGAAGCAGGGGATCTCTGGGAGGAGAGAACCTTGCGGCAACGAGTTTCCCGCCTCGGCATCGCGATCATCGTCGCGTTCGCCGGGGCCCTGGGGACCGGTGGCCTGGCGAACGCCGCGCCCACCGGCCCCGAAGGCGCCATCCTGTACGCCGACAGCCCGAACGCGGTCCCCGGCCGCTACATCGTGGTGTTCAAGGACGCCGCGGTGCCCGCCGCGGGCGTCGGCACGAAGGCCCGCGACCTCGCCGGGCGCTTCGGCGGGCAGGCCCGCCACCTGTACACGGCGGGCCTGCGCGGCTTCTCGGTGACCCTGTCCGACAAGCAGGCCCGGAAGCTGGCCGCCGACCCGGCGGTCGCCTCGGTCGAGGCGGTGCAGCGCATCAGCGTCGCCGACACCCAGAACAACCCGCCGAACTGGGGCGACGACCGGATCGACCAGCAGAACCTGCCGCTGAACCAGGCGTACACGTACCCCACCAACCCCGGTCAGGGCGCGACGGTCTATGTGCTGGACACCGGTATCAACGCCAACCACGTCGACTTCACCGGCCGGGTCGGCCAGGGCACGGACATGGTCGACGACGACAGCACCCCCACCGACTGCCACGGGCACGGCACGCACGTGGCCGGCACCGCCGTGGGCACCAGCTACGGCGTGGCCAAGAAGGCCCGCGTGGTGGCCGTACGGGTGCTGAACTGCCAGGGTAGCGGCACGAACGACGACCTGATCGCGGGCATCAACTGGGTGCGCACCAACGCCCAGAAGCCGGCCGTGGTCAACTACAGCATCGGCTGCCAGAGCCGCTGCACCAGCCAGGCCATGGACAGCGCCGTGTCGAGCCTGATCTCGTCCGGCGTGCAGTTCGTCCAGGCGGCGGGCAACTCGTCCGACGACGCCTGCTACTACAGCCCGCAGGCCGTCGCGGCGGCGGTCACCGTCGGCAACACCAACAGCTCCGACGCCCGCAACAGCAGCAGCAACTACGGCTCCTGCCTGGACATCTTCGCCCCGGGCACGAGCATCGTGTCGGCGTCGTACTCCAGCAACACCGGCAGCGCGACGATGACGGGCACCTCGATGGCCTCGCCGCACACGGCCGGCGCCGCGGCGGTGTACCTGGGGCTCAACCCGAACGCCACGCCCGCCCAGGTGCGTGACGCGCTGGTCAACAACGCCACCACCGGCAAGGTGACCAGCCCCGGCACCGGTTCGCCGAACCGGCTGCTCTACACCGGCTTCATGAACGGCGGGACGAACCCGAACAACCCGTCGGTCACCAACCCGGGCAACCGCAGCACCGCCGTCGGGCAGTCCGTCAGCCTGCAGATGCAGGCCAGCGGCGGCACGACGCCGTACACCTGGAGCGCCTCCGGCCTGCCCGCGGGGCTGTCGATCAGCTCGTCGAGCGGCCTGATCACGGGCAGCCCGACCACGGCCGGCACGTACAACGTCACGGTCACGGTGACCGACGCCGCGTCGAAGACCGGCACGGCGAACTTCACCTGGACCGTCACCACCGGTGGCGGCGGCTGCACGGCCACCCAGGTCGTGGGCAACTCCAGCTTCGAGAGCGGCACCACGCCGTGGACCGCGGACTCGGGCGTCATCGGCGCCTTCGCGAGCTACGGCTACCCGGGCAAGACCGGCACCCGCACCGCGTGGCTCGGCGGCCAGGGCCAGACCCAGACCGACTGGGTCCAGCAGTCGGTGACCATCCCGGCCGGGTGCACCAGCGCCACGCTGCGCTACTGGATCCGCATCACCACCGCCGAGACCGACGGCCAGGTCTGGGACCGGCTGACCGTAACCCTCGGCGGCACGACGGTGGCCACCGCCACCAACCTCGACGCCAACTCGGCGTACGTGGAGAAGGTCATCAACGTCAGCCAGTTCATCGGGCAGACGGTGACGCTGAAGTTCAACGGCGTCGAGGACCAGTCGCTGCAGACCAGCTGGGTCATCGACGACGTGACCATCAGCGCCTCCTGACGGAAGGCTCACCGATCGGGGGAAGGGCGGCCGGGCATCTCACGACGATGCCCGGCCGCTCACTCCCATTCCCAGCGCATGCCCACGATGCCCGGCGGGATGTCGGTCGCCACCACGTGCGCGCCGTGCGTCGAGCCGATCCAGACCTCGCGTACGCCCTGGTCGGGCGCGTGGATGCCGCGCCGTTCGAAGCGGTAGCAGCGGGCCGGCACCGCGTCGCGGTCGAACTGCACCTGCAGCACGTACTCCCCCACCGGCACCGAGAAGCCCCGGTAGTAGTTGTCGGTCGCGACGGCGGAGCCGCTCTCGAACTCGTACTCGATGACGACGGTGTCACCCTGGGACAGCATCCGGTCGAAGATGATCTCGGCTGCCTGCAGGCCCGACTCGGGGTCCGAGCGCACCCGCCCCAGCCGGCAGTTGCGCAGGGCGTGCACGCCGGTGGGCGCGCCCAGGTCGTCGGTGCGGAAGATGCCGACGGTGCGCGAGACCCGGTCCACGTTGGCCCGCAGCACCTGGCGGCAGGTCAGGCTCAGCTCCTGGCGCCCCGCGCCGACCGTGTACAGGTCGTGCAGGCTGATCCGGGTCAGCTCGTGGTACATCCACTTGTCGAGCTCGCCGATGATCTTCGAGACGCTGTTGCCGTTCTCGAACAGGCGGTCGATGTCGATGGTGCCGGGCGGCTGGTTCAGCCAGCGCCCGCGCGGGCGGCGCGGGCCCAGCTGGGCGATGAGGGACTCGGCGGGCAGCGACAGGATCTGCTCCAGCAGCCGCACCGCCTTCATGGACTCGGGACGCTCCGGGCGGCTGCGCCCCCGCCGCCAGTAGCTCAACGTGGCCAGGCTGACGCTCACCCCGGCGGCGGACAGCCGCTCCTGGATCTCCTCCGGCCGGATGCCCCGGTCTTCGATGGCCAGGTGCAGCGCTGCGGAGAACGGGCCGGTACGCAGCGCATGCGCCAGGTCCCGGCCGAGAAGTTCAGAACGAGCCTTCTCCATGAACGCTGAGTATCACCACGGCATCGCCCCGGCGCTACCCGAGTGTCAGAGCTGGTCGTCCAGGAGGGACTGGGCGGCCTCGGGGAGCCGGTGCACGACGACGCCGGCCAGACCGGGTCCGACGTGCGCGGCGACGACCGCGCCCACCTCGCTGACGTACAGCTCGCAGAGGCGGTCGCCGAGCCGCTCGCGCAGCGCGTGCTCGACCCACTCGGCCCGCTCGGCGGCGGCCAGGTGGTGCACGGCGACCTCGACCGGCCCGTCACCGGCGGCCTCCAGCGCGAGCGCGACCAGGCGGTCCAGCGCGCGGGCCGCGGTGCGCACCTTGTCGCGCATGCTGATGCCGCCCGCGGACACCTCCAGCAGCGGCTTCACCGCCAGGGCGGTGCCCAGCAGCGCCGAGGCGGCGTTGATCCGGCCGCCGCGGCGCAGGTGCTCCAGGGTGTCCACGTAGAAGAAGGAGCTGGTCCGCTCGATGGTGGCCAGCGCCGCGCCGCGTACCCCCACCAGGTCCTCGCCCTGGGCGGCGGCACGGGCCGCGGCCAGCGCGGGAAAGCCCACGCCCATCGCGGCCGAGCACGAGTCGACCACCTCGACCGGGCCGGGCGCCTCGCCCGCGGCGGCGGTCGCCGCGCCGATCGTGCCGGACAGGGCGCCCGCCAGGTGCACCGACACGATGCCGGTCACGCCCGACGCGAACAGCTGCTCGTACACCTGCGCGAACTCGCCGGGGGTGGGCTGGGAGGTGGTGACCGCGACGCGGCGCGCGGTCAGCGCCACGGCCACCTCGGCCGGGCTGACCTCGACGCCCTCGCGGCCGGAGACGCCGCCCAGCACGACGTGCAGCGGCACCACGGTGAGCGACCCGTCCGCGATCGTGGCGGGCAGGTAGGCGGTCGAGTCGGTGACGACGGCTACGGACATGCGGTCACGACGCCGGAGCCGCCGAGATGACCTCCAGCACCGGCCCCACCTGGCAGACGGTCATCACGTCGGGGCGGGTCCGGCCCTTCACGGTCACCTTGGTGCCCGGCTTGAGCTGGGCCGGGTCGCCGCCGAGCAGCTGGTAGGTGACGCCCGGGGTGCGCAGCACGGTGCAGCCGCCCTCCAGGTCGATCCGCTCCACGGTGCCGGTCGCCGTGATCACGACGCCGTCCTTGGCGGGCGGCGGCACGACCGGCCCGGACGCGCCCGGCTTGGGCTTGGCGGTCGGGCTCGGCGGCAGGAAACCTGACGGTGACGCTCCCGGCGCGGACGGCTGCGGGGTCACGGAGCTGCCCACCTCCGGCTCCTCAGTCGGGGCGCAGCCGGTGAGCAGGAGACCGCCCAGCAGCGCGCCGGTCAGCAGGTGAATGAGGGGGCTTCGCGTCATCATGTCAGTTCGGACGTTACCGCCCGGTGGCAAGTTGCGCGAGCTTCAGACCCCGACGTTGTACGCCGACAGCCGCCAGCCGGACGATCCCTGGTGGATGAGGTCGACCCAGTGGCAGTTCTGCACCGGCGCGACGGTCGGCAGCATCTCCTCGGGCCAGCCCAGCAGCGCTGCCACGCCGTACTTGATGGCGGCGCCGTGGGCGGCCAGCACGATCGTGCCCCCGGGCAGCCGCTCGGCGGCCTGCCGGATCGCCTCGCTGACCCGCTTGCCCAGGTCGGGCAGCGGCTCGATGCCGTCGCCCGGATCCGGGTCGGCGGCGCGCCAGCGCGCGTACGACTCGGGGAAACGCTCCTTGACCTCGGGCGTGGTCAGCCCCTGCCAGGCGCCGAAGTAACGCTCGCGCAGCCGCACGTCGCGCTCGGCGCTCAACCCGGTGAGCCCGGCCAGCGCCGCGGCGGTCTGCGCGGCCCGGCCGAGGTCACTGGTGATCAGCAGCTGCGGCTCGCGGCCGGCCAGCACCTGCGCGGCGGCCGCGGCCTGGGCGCGGCCCAGGTCGTTCAGCGGCACGTCGAGCTGCCCCTGCACGCGCTGGGCCGCGTTCGAGTCGGTGTTGCCGTGCCGCCACAGCAGGATCCTGGTCGGCGGCTCGGTGCCCCGCTCCAGGCTCATGCGGCAGGGGTGGCGAGGTCGCGATCCACGAACTCGATCCGGGCGCAGTCCTTCCACAGCCGGTCCAGCGCGTAGAACTCGCGCTCCTCGCTGTGCTGCACGTGCACCACGATGTCGCCGAAGTCCAGCAGCACCCAGCGGCCGGCGCGCTCGCCCTCGCGGCGGACCGGCTTGGCCTTCTCGGGCAGCTGCAGCAGCGCCTCTTCGACAGCGTCGACGATGGCGAGCACCTGGCGCTCGTTGGGTGCGGAGGCCACGACGAAGACGTCGGTGAGGACGAGCTGCTCGGCCACGTCCAGCAGGACGATGTCCTCGGCCTTCTTGTCGGCGGCCGCCTGGGCGGCGGCCTGGGCCATCTCGACAGCGCGCTCGGTTGCGGGCACCTTGGTCCTTTCGTCGGCAGGCCCGGCCGCGATGGCACGTCACCCTCTGGGGACGCTCGCGATCAGGCTCAGCATCCAGAATCTCACAGGGATTACCCGCCCCGCCGCTCAGATAGTCACGCGGTGGGCCCGGACACTGGAAATCAGCGGTATAGATGACGTTTTGTGATGTATTGCACTACGCCGTCCGGTACCAGATACCAGACCGGCTGCCCCGCGGCGACCCGGCGGCGGCAGTCCGTCGACGAGATCGCCATGGCCGGCACCTGCACCAGGCTCACCACGTCGGCGGGCAGGTGCGCGTCGGTCAGCGCGAACCCCGGCCGGGTGACTCCGATGAAGTGCGCCAGCTCGAACAGCTGGTCCGCGTCCTTCCAGGACAGGATCTTGGACAGCGCGTCGGCGCCCGTGATGAAGAACAGCTCGGTCTTGTCGCCGTACTGGTCGCGCAGCTCGCGCAGAGTGTCGACGGTGTAGGTGGGGCCGTCCCGGTCCACGTCCACCCGGCTCACCGTGAAGCGGGGGTTGGACGCGGTCGCGATGACCGTCATCAGGTAGCGGTCCTCCGCCGGGGTGACCGCGCTCTCGCTCTTCTGCCACGGCTTGCCGGTGGGCACGAAGACGACCTCGTCCAGCGCGTACCGGTCGGCGACCTCGCTGGCCGCGACGAGATGGCCGTGGTGGATCGGGTCGAAGGTGCCGCCCATGACCCCGATGCGTTGCGCCACGGCCCGATTCTATGCCGCTGTCCCGCACACCCCGCCCCGTGATCGACGTTGGCCTATCTGGATGAAGTTCTGACGATCGACGTCATCCAGATAGGCCGACGTCAGTGAAAGGGCGGGGCGGGGTGCCCCGCCGCACCCGCCCCGCGGCCCGGGTGGGGTGGCGGGGCAGGGTACGGGCTGGTCAGGCGGCCTGGCGGGCGCGCAGGGCGCGGGCCAGGTCGTCGGTCTCGTCGGCGAGCGCGCGGCGCAGCAGCGGGTGCATCTCGCCGGCCAGCGCGGCGCGCGCGGCGGCCAGTGTGTCCTCCGACACGGCGTACACCGGGTAGACCGTCTTGGCCAGCAGCGCCAGCATGTCGCCGGAGCGACCGGCCGAGCGCGGCAGCTCGGTGAAGAAGCGGGCCACGTACGCCGCGGTCAGCTCCGCCTGCTCGGGCTGCCACAGCCCGGACCCGGCCGCGGCGGCGATCCGGTTGGACTGCCCCTGCTCGGTGACGACCAGGTCGAAGGCGCGCTCCTTGGCGGCCGGGTCGGGGCGGCAGGCGCGCACCCGCACCGCCTCCTGCTCGCCCTTGTCGCTGTGGTCGCGCTGCAGCTCGGCGTCGATCTCGTCCTCCGCGACGTCGCCCAGCGCGGCCAGCCGGCCCAGGATGGCCCAGCGCAGCTCGGCGTCGACGGGCAGGCCCTCGGGCACGTTCGCGCCGGCGAGCCAGCCGCGCAGCAGGTCCCGGTCCGCGTCGCCGCCGGCCGCGATGAGGTTGCGGGCCGCGGCGAGCTGGTGCCCGCTGCCGGGCGCGGCCGTGGCGAGCAGGGTGCGGGCGGCGTTCGCCAGCGCCTGCCGGGCGGCCTGCTGCCCGTCGGCGGGCACGAACCGGCCTGCCGCGTACCGGGCCAGCCCGAAGATCGACTCGACGATGGTGACGTCCGGGTCGGCGGGCAGCGCGGCGGCGGCCAGCTCGACGAACTCGATCGCGGGCCACTCGCCGTCGCGGGTGGCGTCCCAGGCGCTGTTCCACCACAGCGAGCGGGCCAGCGGGTCGGGCTGCGCGGCCAGCAGCGCGGGCAGCTCGGCGCGGGTCCGCTCGTCCACCCGGATCTTGGCGAAGGTGAGGTCGCCGTCGTTGAGCAGCAGCCCGCGGCCGGTGACGCCGGTCAGCTGCGGCACCGGGGTCAGCTCGCCGCTCACCTCGACCTCGGTGCGCTGCCAGGTCCCGGCCTCGTCGAACCAGCCCAGGCCGATGCGGTGCGCGCGCAGCGTCGGGAACTCCGCCGGGGCGCTCTGCGCGACCGCGACGGAGGCGTACGAGCCGTCGGCGTTCCACTCGATCACCGGGCGCAGCGTGTTCACCTGCGGGGTGCGCAGCCAGTCGCGCGCCCACGCCTCCAGGTCGCGCCCGCTGGCCAGCGACAGCGCGCCGAGCAGGTCGGCCAGGGTGGCGTTGCCCCAGGCGTGCTTGTCGAAGTACGCCCGCAGCCCGGCCAGGAACGCCTCGTCGCCGATGAACGCGACGAGCTGGCGCAGTGCCGAGCAGCCCTTGGCGTAGCTGATGCCGTCGAAGTTGGCGAACGCCGCGTCGGTGTCGGCCACCTCGGTCGGCGCGATGGGGTGCGTGGAGGGGCGCTGGTCGGCGGCGTACCCCCAGGCCTTGCGGTTGACGCCGAACCGGGTCCACGACTGCGGCCACTTCGTGACCTCGGCGACCAGGCGGTAGCCCATGTAGGTGGCGAACGACTCGTTCAGCCAGAGGTCGTCCCACCAGCGCATGGTGACCAGGTCGCCGAACCACATGTGGGCCATCTCGTGGGCGATGATGGCCGCCCGCTCCAGCCGCTCGGTGTCGGTCACCGCGGCCCGGAACAGCAGCTCGTCGCGGAACACGACACAGCCGGGGAACTCCATCGCGCCCCAGCTGAACTCGGGCACGAACGCCTGGTCGTACTTGCCGAACGGATACCGCACGCCGAACAGCTCGTGGTAGCGGTCCAGGAACGCCTTGGTCACCTCGAAGATCTCGGGCGCGTCGCGCTCCAGCACCTCGGCGTAGCTGGCACGGGCGATGATGCCCAGCGGGATGCCGTCGTGCACGTCGCTCACCTCGACGTACGGCCCGGCCACGAACGTGATCAGGTACGTGGCGACGGGCTTGGTCGCCCCGAACTCCCAGCGGCCGGGCGCGGTCTGCACGCCCTCGCTGTTGGCGCGGACCAGCCAGGACGGGTCGGTGGTGACCGACAGCGTCACGGGCGCCTTGAGGTCGGGCTGGTCGAAGCAGGCCATGAAGCCGGGCGCGTCGGTGATCGACGGCTGGGCGTACGTGTAGACCTGCTTGTCGGCCGGGTCCACGAAGCGGTGCACGCCCTGGCTGGAGTGGGTGTACGCATACGCGGCCTCGACCACCGCCGTGTTGCTCGCGGCGAGCCCGGCCAGCCGCAGCCGGCCCTCGGCGAACGCGCCCGCGGGCAGCTCGACGCCGTTGAGCGTCGCCCGGAGCAGCTGTTCGGGCCGCAGTTCCAGGAACGTCTCCGCGCCGGCGTCGGCGGTGAAGCGGACCGTGGTGACCGTGCGGAAGAGTTCGTCCCCGCCGGTCAGGTCCACGTCCAGCGCGTACGCGAGGTCCCGTACGGTGGCGGCCCGCGCGACGGCTTCGAGGTGGGTGAGGCAACGATGCGACATGCGCTCATCCTGCCTGATACGAAGCAAGTGTTGAACAACCGGCACCCCTCGGCATGAGTTCATTCTTGCCGAGCTCACCTGCGGCGGGGACAATAGCGGTCATGCGGATGACGAGCACCATGTGGTGGCTGCCCTGACGGGCGGCCCGCTTCCGCGAACCTGAGCACATCCCAAGGCCGCCCCACCCGGGCGGCCTTCGTCGTGCACGGCTCCAGCCGGTGCGGCCCGCCCGGACGGGCGACCGCGACCCGAGGAGACCGACATGACCATCACCCCGACCCGCACCCGTGCCCGCCGCCTGTCCGGCTGCAAGCCCACCGGCCACCTGCAGCTGGGCAACCTGTTCGGCATGATCCGGCCGCTGGTTGCCGGGCAGGACGACAGCGAGACCGTCACCATGGTCGCCGACCTGCACTCGTTCACCGTCGAGCACGATCCGGCCGCGGTGCGCGGGCTCACCCTGGAGCAGGCGGCGGTGCTGCTGGCCGCCGGGGTGGACCCGGAGCGCACCGTGCTCTACGTGCAGTCGCACCTCGCCGAGCACGCCCAGCTGCACTATCTCCTGGAGTGCGCCACCGGCTACGGCGAGGCGCAGCGCATGGTGGCGTTCAAGGAGAAGGCGGCGCGCGCCGAGCAGGTGCGGCTGAGCCTGCTCACCTACCCGGTGCTGATGGCCGCCGACATCCTGCTGCACGACACCGAGGAGGTGCCGGTCGGCGACGACCAGCTGCAGCACGTGGAGCTGGCGCGGGCCGTCGCGAACCGGTTCAACGGCCGCTACGGGCCGACCTTCACCGTGCCGCGCGCGGTGCCCGCGCCGGTCGCCGCGCGGGTGATGGACCTGGCCGAGCCGACCGCCAAGATGGGCAAGACCAACGTGGTCAGCACGGGCGTGATCAGCATCCTCGACGACCCGGGCACGGTACGCCGCAAGATCATGCGCGCGGTGACCGACAGCGTGAACGTGGTCCGCCACGACCGCGAGCACCAGCCCGGCGTGACCAACCTGCTGGAGATCTACCGGGCGTGCACCGGGCAGGCCGGGCGGTTCGACTCGTACGGGCAGCTCAAGCGGGAGACCGCCGAGGCCGTGGTGGACGTGCTGGCGCCGCTGCAGGAACGCTACGAGGCGCTGCGCCGCCGTCCCGAGGCGGTCGAGCGGGTGCTGCGCGAGGGCGCCGAGCGGGTGCGCCCGCGGGCCGCCGCCACACTGCGGCGGGCCGGCGAGGCTATCGGGCTCGTCAGCGCCTGACACGGGTCAGGGTCTGACGGCCTTCTTGGTGAAGCAGACGGAGTAGGGGTTGCCGACGTACCTGCCGTACGGTTCGGTCCGGTCGTAGCCGGCCGACTCGAACAGCGTGATCGCCTCGGGCTGGTTCACGCCTGTCTCGGCGATGATCGAGTCCAGACCCTGGGCGGTGGCCCGTCGTTCCAGTGCCGCAAGGATGCGGCGGGCCACCCCGGCGCGGCGATGCGCCGGTTGTACGTAAAGACGCCTGAGTTCACCGACGCCCTGGCTGTACGGGACGATCGCCCCGCAGCCGACGGGCCGGCTCAGCACGTACGCCACCACGAAGCGGGCGTGCGGGTCCAGTGGTGACCGGGTCGTGCCCGGGTACCGCGTGAAGAGTTCGGTCTCAGCGGCGAGCACGAGCGCGGTGACATCAGGGTGGGTGATCTCGCGGTGCTGGATCAACACCGTCAGGACGCTAGACAGGGCATGTTTCCGCGTTGTTTCACGAAGCGCACAGCGAGGCGGTACGCCTTGATATGCCGGTCACTGTCGCCGAATCGTTGCGCGGGAACACACCGAACGGCCCGGCGCACCGCGTGAACGGCGGTGCGCCGGGCCTGAACGGTCGATCAGCGTGCGTCGTCGGCGTCGCCGATGTCGTCGGTGTCGTCGGTGTCGTCGTCGGAGACGAAGTCGTCCTCGTCCTCGAGCCACTCGTCGCCCGCGGTGTCGCCCTCCGCGCGCACCCGGCGGGCCTTGCGCGCGGCGAGCCGCTCGGCCGCGTTCGCCCGGGTGTTCTCGTCCTCCAGGCGGGCGTCGGTGCCGCGGTTGCCGGGCGTGAAGTTCGCGCCCGCGTACACCGTGGGCTGCCAGTCGAACTCGCGCGGACCGATGCGCACCGGGTCGCCGGGCGTCGCGCCCAGCTTCGCGAGCCGGTCCTCCACGCCCAGCCGGGCCAGCCGGTCGGCGAGGAAGCCGACGGCCTCGTCGTTGTCGAACTGGGTCTGGCGCACCCAGCGCTCGGGCTTGACGCCCTTGACCACCCAGACGCCCTCGCCGTCGCGCTCGATCTCGAAGCCGGAGTCGTCGACCGCCTTCGGGCGCAGCACGATCCGGGTCGGCTCCAGCACCGGCGCGGCGGCACGGTGCTCCTCGACCATGCGGGCCAGCGCGTACACCAGCTCCTGCAGGCCCTCGCGGGTGGCCGCGCTGATCCGGTAGATCGGCCAGCCGAACTTCTCCAGGTCAGGCGTGGTGATGTCGGCCAGGTCCCGGCCGTCCGGCACGTCGATCTTGTTGAGCACGATGATCCGGGGCCGGTCCTCGAGCCCGCCGTACTGCGCCAGCTCCGCTTCGAGGGCCTCGATGTCGGCGACCGGATCACGGTCGGTCTCCAGCGTCGCGGTGTCCACCACGTGCGCCAGCACCGCGGTGCGCTCGATGTGGCGCAGGAACTCCAGACCCAGGCCCTTGCCCATGGCCGCGCCCGGGATCAGGCCCGGCACGTCGGCGACGGTGAACACGTGCTCGCCCGCCTGCACCACGCCCAGGTTGGGCACCAGGGTGGTGAACGGGTAGTCGGCGATCTTCGGCTTGGCCGCGGAGATCACCGAGATCAGCGAGGACTTGCCCGCGCTGGGGAAGCCGACCAGGCCCACGTCGGCCACGCTCTTCAGCTCGACGATCACGTCAAGCTTGTCACCGGGCTCGCCCAGCTCGGCGAAGCCGGGCGCCTTGCGCCGGGCGCTGGCCAGCGAGGCGTTGCCCCGGCCGCCGCGGCCGCCGCGGGCCACCTCCAGCGTGGTGCCCACACCCACCAGATCGGCGATGACCTCGCCGTCCATGGTCTGCACGACGGTGCCCGAGGGCACCTTGAGCACGAGGTCGGTGCCGTTGGCGCCCTCACGGTTGTTGCCCGCGCCGCCCTTGCCGTTGGGGGCCTTGAGGTGCGGGTGGAAGTGGAAGTCGAGCAGCGTGTGCACGCTCGGGTCGACCACCATCAGGATGCCGCCGCCGTGCCCCCCGTTGCCGCCGTCCGGCCCGCCGAACGGCTTGAACTTCTCCCGGTGAATGGACACGCAGCCATGCCCGCCGTCACCCGCCTGCAGGTGCAGCACCACACGATCAACGAACGTAGCCACGTCCACTCCCTACTTGATCAACCTAAACCACATGCCGCCCCGTTCCTTCGCAACTCTCCAAGAGCCGCGGCCTCGGAAGGGTGCGGACGCCGCAAGTTGCGACACCGGAGACGGGCGGAGTGTTCCGGCGGCGCGGCGTTAGCCGCGTCTCAGTCCGGTCGGCGTCCCGGATACGGCAAGAGGCGGGGAGGCGCAGCGCGCGCCTCCCCGCCTCCGACGATTCGTCAGGCCTCGACCGGAACGATGTTCACGGTCTTGCGGCCACGCTTCACGCCGAACTGCACCGCACCGGCGGCGAGGGCGAACAGCGTGTCGTCGCCACCACGGCCCACCAGGTCACCCGGGTGGAACTTGGTGCCGCGCTGGCGGATCAGGATCTCGCCGGCGCTGACGACCTGGCCGCCGAAGCGCTTCACACCGAGCCGCTGGGCGGCGGAGTCGCGACCGTTGCGCGAGCTGGATGCACCCTTTTTGTGTGCCATCTCGAGGCCTACTTCCCGCTCTTGATGCCGGTGACCTTGACCTGGGTCAGCGGCTGCCGGTGACCCTGCCGCTTGTGGTAGCCGGTCTTGTTCTTGAACTTGTGGATCCGGATCTTCGGGCCCTTGGTGTGGGCCACGACCTCGCCGGAAACGGAAACCTTGGCAAGCTTCGCCGCGTCGGTCACCAGGTCGCTGCCATCAACAAGCAGCACTGCGGACAGCGCCACCACGTCGCCGGGCGCGCCCGCGAGCTTCTCGACCTCGATCACGTCGCCCTCGGCGACCTTGTACTGCTTGCCGCCGGTCTTGACGATCGCGTACATGGGACGCGGACTCCTGTCGTAGGTGCTGGCGGTTGGTTCACCGGCTCGCGGAAGGCGAGCCGAGATCTGTACTACGTTTTCGCGCCCGGCGCGTCCTGGCCGAAGAACGGCCGGCACACACGCACGCATGCAGCGCCCTGCACGGGCACCGCAGAGAAGACTACGTCATGGCCCGGCCGTTGCCCAAACCGGGCACCCCCCGGCCCGGCGTGCGGTGACCGTGATCACCGCACGCCGGGGACGGATCACTTGCCGCAGAGGGCGTAGACCTTCTCGCCGGCGCTGGCGAACGCCGGGCCCTCGAAGTACGCCATGATCTTGTCGACGTCGCCGCCGGTGGCGGCCAGGTCGGCCGGCAGCTTCTTGACCACGGCGAGGTCGGCCTCGACGGCGGCCTTCAGCTCCGGGTCGGTGGCGCCGGCCGCGATCGGGGCGATCCCGGCCTCGAACTCACCGAACGCCTTGGTCAGGTCGGCCAGGGCCTGCTGCGCCTTGGCCGGGTCGGCCTTGATCGCGGCGGCCTCGGTCATCAGCTTCATGAGCTGGGTCTTGATGCTCGACTCGGCCTTCATGTACGCCTCACAGGCGGCGGTCTTGTCCATCGGGGACGCGGCCGGCGCCGGGGCGGCGCTGGAGGCGGCCGGCGCGCCCGAGGAGGCGGTCGCCGAGGGGGTCTCCGGGTCGGCGCAGGCGGCCATGCCCAGCAGGGCCAGGCCCAGGGTCGCGGTGGCGAGTACTCGTCGCATGACGATTCCTTTCGAGGGATTCAGGGGTTGGGGGCGCCTCAGGTGCCGGCGCCCGGGGCAGCCTAGCGAGCGCGGCCGACAGTGACGGCGGCCGCCTCACCGGCAGTTATGGACATCTTCCGGACAATCAGGCGCAGGTCGTCGCGAGCGGCATGATCCAGGACAGGAAGGCCGGGGTCAGCTTGGCCTCCAGCTCCTCCGCCTTGGTCGTGCCCTCCAGGAAGGCGAGGTCCGCGGCCTTGCCCACGTTCGCGGCGACCTGCTCGAAGGTGGCCTTGAGCGCCGGGTCGGCCGCCTTGGCGCTCAGCTCGGTGATGGCGGACTGCAGGGTGGTGAGCTCCGTCTTGACCTTGGCCTCGGCCGCGGCGATCTTGGCGGCGTCGGTGCCCTGGCGCGCCTTGAGCAGCTCACCGATCGCCACGGTGAGCCCGGCGGTGCCCTGACCGGCGAAGAGCTTGTTGAACTCGTCGCACACGGCCTTCGCCTCGGCCGCGGCGGAGGCGGCGGGCGCGCCCGTGGCGGTCGTGGCCGAGCTGCCCGGCGCCGGGGTGTCGTCGGCGCAGGCGGCGGCGCCGAGAAGCACCGCGGCCAGGGCGGTGGCTGCGAGAAGACGTCGCATGGGGATGTTCCTCCGAGGGGTGGGACGCGGCACGGGTCAGGCGGTCGGGCAGATCTTGTCGAGCGCCTCGTTCGCCGCGGACAGCTCCTCGCTGAACAGGATCGACTGGATCTTCGACGGGTCCTGGGCGAGCTTCTGCGGGTCGCCCAGCGCGGCCGCCGAGGCGTCCAGCGCCTTGGTCAGGTCGTCGAGCGCCTTCTTCAGGCTCGGGTCGGCGGTCTTGGCGGACTCGGTCTTCAGCGCGGTGGACAGCGCGACGTAGTCCTTGGCGAGCGCGTCGAGGAAGGCCTTGGCCTTGTCCGGGTCGCTCAGCGAGGTGCCCGCCTCCTGGGCCTTGGTCACCAGGTTGGTGATGAACTTCTTGCTCTCGGTGGTGACCGCCGCGCAGACGGCCTTGGTGTCGGCGGTGGCGCCCACACCGGGCACCCCGGCGGAACCGCTGGGGGCGACGCCCGCGCCGGGGCTCGCGTCGGCCGTCGCGCCCGCCGACGCGGTCGGGGCGGCGCTCGGCTCCGGGGTGTCGGCGCAGGCGGCGGCGGTGAACAGCGCCGCGCCCAACACGGCGGCGGCTAGCAGGCGTCGCATGGGGTGTCCTCCGGAATCAGGGGTGTGTGTCGGGCAGCGAACTGCCCGGGGTGGTGAACACATACCCCGGGCAGCTTACGCAACTCACGCGACGGCACCTGAGTTCGTCGCGAGCGGTATGGAGTTGTTACCTATCCGCCGATTACGGGCGGGTCCGGCGGCGGCCGCCGCGGCGGGTCCGGCGCCGGGTGGGCGTGTCGGCCGCCTCGTCACCGCCCTCCTCGTCGTCCTCCGGCTGCTCGTACCGGGACAGGTCGTAGCCCTCGGTGTCGTAGTAGGACGTGTCGTCCGCCTTCGGCTGCGGCTGCTTGGGCGCGGGCGGCGCGGAGACCGGCTTGACCCGCGCGGGCGCGGCCTGGGCCGGCGCCGCCTGCGCCTTGCGGTCGGCGACCGGCTCGGTGTGGATGACGACGCCGCGGCCCTTGCAGTGCTCGCACGGCTCGCTGAACGCCTCCAGCAGCCCCGCGCCGATGCGCTTGCGGGTCATCTGGACCAGGCCCAGCGAGGTGATCTCGGTGACCTGGTGCTTGGTCCGGTCCCGGCCCAGGCACTCGGTCAGCCGCCGCAGCACCAGCTCCCGGTTGCTCTCCAGCACCATGTCGATGAAGTCGATCACCACGATGCCGCCGAGGTCGCGCAGCCGCAGCTGGCGCACGATCTCCTCGGCCGCCTCGAGGTTGTTGCGGGTGACCGTCTCCTCGAGGTTGCCGCCCGCGCCGGTGTACTTGCCGGTGTTGACGTCGACGACGGTCATCGCCTCGGTGCGGTCGATCACCAGGTGGCCGCCGGAGGGCAGGAACACCTTGCGGTCCAGGCCCTTGAGGATCTGCTCGTCGATGCGGTACGTCGCGAACACGTCGGCCACGCCGGTGTGCCGGTGCACCCGGTCCACCAGGTCCGGCGACACGTGGTGCAGGTAGGTCTCCACGGTCTCGTAGGCGTTGTCGCCCTGGACCACGAGCTCCTTGAAGTCCTCGTTGAACAGGTCGCGGACCACGCGTACGACCAGGTCCGGCTCGCCGTACAGCAGCGCGGGGGCGCCGCCCTCGGCCGCCTTGGCCTGGATGTCCTCCCACTGCGCCTGCAGCCGCTTGACGTCGCGGGCCAGGTCCTCCTCGGAGGCGCCCTCGGCGGCGGTGCGCACGATCACGCCCGCGCCCTCGGGGACCAGCTTCTTGAGGATGTCGCGCAGCCGCTTGCGCTCCACATCGGAGAGCTTGCGGCTGATGCCGGAGGCGTTGCCGTTGGGCACGTACACCAGGTGCCGGCCGGACAGCGCGACGTGGCTGGACAGCCGCGCGCCCTTGTGCCCGATCGGGTCCTTGGTCACCTGCACCAGCACCGAGTCGCCCGACCGCAGCGCCTGCTCGATCGAGCGCTGGCGCCCTTCCAGCCCGGCCGCGTCCCAGTTGACCTCACCGGCGTAGAGCACCGCGTTGCGGCCCCGGCCGAGGTCGACGAAGGCGGCCTCCATGCTCGGCAGCACGTTCTGCACCTTGCCCAGGTACACGTTGCCGACCATGGTGGCGGTGGAGGCGCGGGTGACGTAGTGCTCGACGAGCACACCGTCCTCCAGCACCGCGATCTGGGTGCGGTCCGGGTTCTCCCGGATGACCATGACCCGGTCCACCGCCTCGCGGCGGGCCAGGAACTCGGACTCGGTCAGGATCGGCGGGCGGGTGCGGCGCTGCTCGCGGCCGTCCCGGCGGCGCTGGCGCTTGGCCTCCAGCCGGGTCGACCCGGAGACGCCCTGCACCTCGTCGCTGGCCGCGCGCGGCTCGCGGATGCGGACGACCGTGTGCACGCCGTCCTCGGACTCGGCGCCCTCGTCCCCGGCGCCCTTACGGCGGCGGCGGCGACGGCGACGGGTCAGCGGCTCGCCGTCCTCGTCCTCGGCGGCCTCGTCCCCCTCGGCCTCCACGGCCTCGGGCTGGTCCTCGTCGGCCCCGTTGTCCTCGGCGCCCTTGCCGCGGCCGCGACCACGGCGGCCCCGGCGGCGGCGACCGCGGGCACCCTCGTCGGACTCGTCCTCGTCGTGCTCTTCCTCGACGGCGGCCGGCTCCTCGGCCTCGGCGGTGACGACCGCCTCCTCCTCGTCCTTGCCGCGGCGGCGGCGACGGCGGCGGCCGGATTCGGCCGGCTCCGCCTCCGCCGGCTCCTCGGCCGGGCGGGCCGCGGCGGCGGCCGGACGAGCCACCGGGGCGGCGGTGGCCTCGGGCGCCATGAACAGCACGGAGATGCTGGGACGGCGGGGCGTGTCACCGGCGGCGGGCTCGAGCACCTCGGCCGCCTCGGCGGCAGCCTCCTCGGCCTCCTCGTCCTCGACGGCCTCCTCCGCGAGCGCCTCGCTCACGGTGACCTGGCCGGGCGGCGCGGCAGCCTCGATCACGTCTTCTGTCACAGACTCGCCGGAGATGTCCGGCTCTGCGGCTTTCTTCCGGCGACGGGTCGCCTTCTTGGCCGGCTTCTCGGCGTCGGCCGACCCGTCCTCCTCCGCCGCCGGAGCGGCCTCGGCCGCGGGTACGGCACGTTTGCGGGCACGCCGCCGGGCGGGGGCGGCGGGCTCACCGGACTCCGGCGCGGTGACGGCGTCGCCAGGGACGTCCGCCCCGGTCACGGCGTCGGGCCGGTCCTGCCGCGCCGGTTCCGGCGCGTTCTGCGGTGCGTTGTCGGCATTCTCATGCCGATCTGCGGGCTCGTGGTCGAGCATCCGGACTGTTCTCCAGTTCTGGCGGTCCCGGGCGCGTCACAACGCAGCCACTCAGGAGCACCGGTGGTCTTCCGCCGGGGACGCCTGCCCGAGCGCCTGTCGAGGCGCTCGAACCGGCTTGCCGCCGAAGTCTGCCTGCAGCGCTGACCGGTCGGGTCAGCGCTCGCCGATGGCGACGGGGTCGCGATCCGCCTCGAGCGGATCCACGATCTCCCCCTGCGGGGTCAACGTTCCCTGTGCCAGCCGGGTCGCCCTGGCACTTCGCAGTGAGTGGGGCGCCGACGGCTCCAGGTCGGCCACCACGCGCAGGCCGGACAGGACGTCATCGGGTCGCACGGAGGGAGTGACCTGCCGCACGACAAGGTCGAGTATCGCACATGGGGCGGTCGCGACCACGCCAGGTGGTGAGGTCTGTGACGGGACCGCCTCGATGGCGGCCACCGCGTCCCTGGTGTCGAAGGTGCGGCGGCCCTGCTTGGTCAGGCGTTCGACCAGCACCTCACTCTGCGCGACGAACGCGGCGACCGCGGTGGACAGCTGGTCGTCCGACACGCCGGGCAGCTCGATCCGCCAGCGCGAGGCGGTGATCCGGTCGGCCAGGCTGCCGGCGGTGTGCACCTCGACCGCCTCCAGCACGTCCAGGCCCGGCGACAGCGCCGCGTCCAGCGCCTTGCACAGCGCCTCCGGCTCGACCCGCTCGCGCAGGCCCAGCTCCAGGTACTCCGCCTCGGAGGCGACCCCGGTCGGCGCGGCGCTGGCGAACGAGATCTTCGGGTGCGGGGTGAAGCCCTGCGAGAACGCGATCGGCACGCCCGCCCGGTGGATCGCCCGCTCGACGGCGCGAGCGAAGTCACGGTGTGAGGTGAAACGCAGCGGGCCGCGCTTGGCGTAGCGCACCCGCACCCGCTGCACGACGGGGGCCTGGCCGCCCTCGGGCTGGTTCTTGGTCCGTCCCATGGTCAGGCTCCCGCGGGCACGCGCAGGCCGGTGTTGACCGGCGTGATCGGCAGCAGCTTGCGCCCGGTGGGCCCGATCTGGATCTGGGTGTCCATGGACGGGCACACGCCGCAGTCGAAGCACGGCGTCCAGCGGCAGTCGTCCTGCTCGTACTCGGTCAGGGCGTCCTGCCAGTCCTGCCAGAGCCAGTCCTTGTCCAGGCCGGAGTCCAGGTGGTCCCAGGGCAGCACCTCGGACTGCTCCCGCTCCCGCGTGGTGAACCAGTCCAGGTCCACGCCGAAGCCGGGCAGCACCTCGGCGCAGGCGTCCACCCAGCGCCGGTACGAGAAGTGCTCGCTCCAGCCGTCGAAGCGGCCGCCCTCCTCCCACACCTTGCGGATGACCGCGCCGACGCGGCGGTCACCGCGCGCCAGCAGGCCCTCGATCAGCGACGGCTCGCCGTCGTGGTAGCGGAAGCCGATGGCCCGGCCCAGCGAGCGGTCGGAGTTGATCTCATTCTTCAGCGCCTTGAGCCGCCCGTCGATCACCTCGGGACGCTCCATCGCGGCCCACTGGAACGGGGTGTGCGGCTTGGGCACGAACCCGCCGATGGACACGGTGCAGCGGATGTCCTTGGAGCCGGTCGCCTGGCGGCCCGACTTGATGACGTTGTGCGCCAGCCGGGCGATCTGCAGCACGTCCTCGTCGGTCTCGGTGGGCAGGCCGCACATGAAGTACAGCTTCACCTGCCGCCAGCCGTTCGAGTACGCCGTGGTGACGGTGCGGATCAGGTCCTCCTCCGTCACCATCTTGTTGATGACCTTGCGGATGCGCTCGGATCCGCCCTCCGGCGCGAAGGTCAGGCCGGTCCGCCGGCCGTTGCGCGACAGCTCCTGGGCCAGGTCGATGTTGAACGCGTCCACCCGGGTGCTGGGCAGCGACAGCGAGACGTTGGTGCCCTGGTACTGGTCGGCCAGGCCGGAGCAGATGTCACCGATCTCCGAGTGGTCGGCCGACGACAGCGACAGCAGGCCCACCTCGGTGAACCCGGAGAACTCCAGCCCTTCGTGCACCATCTGCGCCACGGTGGTGATGGACCGCTCGCGCACCGGGCGGGTGATCATGCCCGCCTGGCAGAAGCGGCAGCCCCGGGTGCAGCCGCGGAAGATCTCCACGGCGAACCGCTCATGCACCGTCTCGGCCAGCGGCACCAGCGGCTTCTTCGGGTACGGCCACGCGTCCAGGTCCATCGTCGTGCGCTTGTGCACCCGGAACGGCACGCCCGGACGGTTGGGCACCACGCGCTGGATCCGGCCGTCGGCCAGGTAGTCCACGTCGTAGAAGCGCGGCACGTACACCGACTCGGTCTTGGCCAGGCGCAGCAGGATCTCGTCGCGGCCGCCGGGGCTGCCCTCGCGCTTCCACGCGGCGACGATGTCGGTGATCTCGAGCACCGCCTCCTCGCCGTCGCCGAGCACCGCGGCGTCGATGAAGTCGGCGATCGGCTCCGGGTTGAACGCGGCGTGGCCACCGGCCACCACGATCGGGTGCGACTCGTCGCGGTCGGCGGCGAGCAGCGGGATCTTCGCCAGGCTCAGCTCGGTGAGCATGTTGGTGTAGCCCAGCTCGGTGGAGAACGACAGGCCGAACAGGTCGAAGTCGCCGACCGCGCGGTGCGAGTCGACGGTGAACTGCGGCACGTCGTGCTCGCGCATCAGCTTCTCTAGGTCCGGCCAGACCGCGTAGGTGCGCTCGGCGAGCACGTCCTCGCGCTCGTTGAGCACCTCGTACAGGATCTGCACGCCCTGGTTGGGCAGGCCGACCTCGTACGCGTCCGGGTACGACAGCACCCAGCGCACGGTGGCCGACTCCCACGGTTTGACCACCGCGCCCAGCTCACCACCCACGTACTGGATGGGCTTGCTGATCAACGGCAGCAACTGCTCAAGCTGGGGAAAGACCGACTCGCCACGCATGGGTATCAAGGGTACGCGGTCGCACGGGACGACCGGACCTCGGGCGAGTTCGCACCCGATGTCCGGTTTCGGCGTCGCCGCGCTACTCCTGCGGCTCGTCCGCCCTCTTCTTCGGAGCGTACCGGGGGACGTACTCCTGGCCGGTGAGCTGCTGGATGGCGGTCATCACCGTGTCGGTGACCTCGCGGGCGGCGGTGCTGGCGGACTCGGCGTCCTTCCAGGCGCCGACCTCGATCGGCTTGCCGAACTTCACGGTGACCTGGTTGGGCTTCAGCGACGGCAGCGCCTGGCCGATCGGCTGCACCTTGTCGGTGCCGATCATGCCGACCGGGATGATCGGCACGTCCGCGGCGAGCGCGAGCCGCGCCACGCCGGTCCGGCCGCGGTAGAGGCGCCCGTCGGGTGAGCGGGTGCCCTCGGGGTAGACGGCGACCAGGCCGCCCTCCTGGAGCACCGGGATGGCCGCGTCGAAGGCGCTCAGCGCGGCCCGGCCGCCGGAACGGTGCACCGGGATCGCGCCCAGGCCGCCCATCAGCGTGCGGAAGAACAGGCCGCTCACGCCGCTGCCGGTGAAGTAGTCCTCCTTGGCCCAGAAGGAGATGTGCCGGCCCACCGCGGAGCCGAGGAACAGCTCGTCGGCGACGGACAGGTGGTTGCCGGCGAAGATCGCGCCACCGGTGGCGGGGATGTGCTCCGCACCCTCGATCGTGGGGCGCCAGCCCAGCTTGATCGCGGGCGCCACCGTCCACAATCCGACCGTATAGAGCACCGGCACTTTCTGCCTCCACAGGGTATGAGCTAGCCGGCCGATGAGCTTACGGTAGTCCTCCCGGCAGGCCCATACCCCCGCAACAGTCGCCCAAACAGCGGGAGAATGCCATACTGCGCGCCCGCGCGACCCGGTCGCCGCTGCGCTGAACTGCTTGAATGCGTCCACGCAGCGAGCGGGGCGCCGCACCGTGCCGTTCGTCACGGCAGGGCGGCGCCCCGTTCGGCCTGCTCCGGCGGACCTGAGCCGCCGGTCAGCGGTGGACCGCCGTCAGCTGCGCGCCACGGCCACCGTGACCGTGCCGCCGTCGCCGACCTCACCGGCGAAGCCCGCCTCGACCGTGCCGAAGCTCACGCTGTCGGCGAGCGTCTCGGCGGCCAGGAACGCCTGGTGCTCGCGCACCGCCGCGGCCACCTCGTCCGGCGCGGCGACGGTCAGCGTGATCCGGTCGGTGATGGCCAGGTCCGCCTCGCGGCGCGCCTGCTGCACCACCCGGACCACGTCCCGGGCCAGGCCCTCGGCCTCCAGCGCCGGGGTGACCTCGGTGTCGAGCACGACCACGCCCGCGTCGCCGGGCAGCGGGGCGGAGTGCTCCGCGTCGGCGGCGACCAGCTTCAGCTCGTACTCGCCCTCCTGCAGGGTGACCCCGGCGGCCACCGGGGCGCCGTCGACCAGGGACCAGTCCCCCGCCTTGACCGCCTTGATGACCTGCTGCACGGAGCCGCCCACGCGCGGGCCGAGCACCCGCGGCACCACGTTGAGCACCTGCTCGCAGTGGCCGGTCAGGTCGTCGCTCAGCTCGACCGACTTCACGTTGACCTCGTCGGCGATCAGCTCGGCGAAGCCGCGCAGCGCGGACGCGTCCGGCGTGGCCACGGTCAGCGTGGTCAGCGGCAGCCGCACCCGCAGGCCCTTGGCCTTGCGCAGGGACAGCGCCGCCGAGCACACCTCGCGCACCCGGTCCATGGTGGCGACCAGGTCGTGGTCGGCCGGCAGCGCCGCCGCCTCCGGCCAGTCGGCCAGGTGCACCGAGCGCTCGCCGGTCAGGCCGCGCCAGATCTCCTCCGCGGTCAGCGGCGCCAGCGGCGCCACCACCCGGGCCAGCGTCTCCAGCACCGTGTACAGCGTGTCGAACGCCTCGGCGTCGCCCGCCCAGAAGCGGTCCCGGCTGCGGCGCACGTACCAGTTGGTCAGCGCGTCGAGATAGGTCCGCACCCCGGCGCAGGCAGCCGAGAGGTCGTACGCGTCCAGCTGCTCCGTCGTCGTCTCGACCAGCTCCCGGGTCTTGGCCAGCACGTAGCGGTCCAGCACGTGCGTGGAGTCGACCCGGCGCCGGGCGGTGTGCCCGGCCGCGTTGGCGTAGAGCGTGAAGAAGTAGTACACGTTCCACAGCGGCAGCAGCACCTGGCGCACCGAGTCCCGGATGCCCGCCTCGTTGACGGCCATGTCACCGCCGCGCAGCACCGGGGAGCTCATCAGCATCCAGCGCATGGCGTCGGCGCCGTAGCGGTCGAACATCTCGTAGACGTCCGGGTAGTTGCGCAGGCTCTTGGACATCTTGCGGCCGTCGCTGCCCTGCAGGATGCCGTGGCTGACGCAGCTGCGGAACGCCGGGCGGTCGAACAGCGCGGTGGCCAGCACGTGCATGGTGTAGAACCAGCCGCGCGTCTGTCCGATGTACTCGACGATGAAGTCGCCCGGGTAGTGGTCCTCGAACCACTCGGTGTTCTCGAACGGGTAGTGCACCTGGGCGAACGGCATCGAGCCGGACTCGAACCAGCAGTCCAGCACCTCCGGCACCCGGCGCATGACCGACTGCCCCGTCGGGTCGTCCGGGTTCGGCCGGGTCAGCTCGTCGACGTACGGGCGGTGCAGGTCGGTGACCTTCACCCCGAAGTCCGCCTCCAGCTGCGCCAGCGAGCCGTAGACGTCCACCCGCGGGTGGTTGGGGTCGTCGGAGACCCACACCGGGATCGGCGAGCCCCAGAACCGGTTCCGGCTGATCGACCAGTCGCGGGCGTTGGCCAGCCACTTGCCGAACGAGCCGTCCTTGACGTGCTCCGGGGTCCAGTTGATCTGCTGGTTCAGCTCCACCATGCGGTCGCGGAACGCGGTGACCTTCACGAACCAGCTCGACACCGCCTTGTAGACCAGCGGCGTGTCACACCGCCAGCAGTGCGGGTAGGAGTGGGTGTAGGTCTCGTGCCGCAGCACCACGCCGCGGTCCTTCAGCTCGCGGATGACCGCCTTGTTGGTGTCGAAGACCTGCTGGCCCTCGTACGCCGGCACCAGCGCGGTGAATCGCGCCCGCTCGTCCACCGTCACCACGGTCGGGATGCCCGCCGCGTTGCAGGTGTTCTGGTCGTCCTCACCGAAGGCCGGCGCGAGGTGCACCACCCCGGTGCCGTCCTCGGTGGTCACGAAGTCCGCCCCGAGCACCTGGAACGCGTTGTCCCCCGCGTGGTCCACCAGGAACGGGAACAGCGGCGTGTACCGCTTCCCGACCAGGTCGGCGCCCTTGACGGTGCCGGTGCGCTCGTAGCCTTCGAGCTCCTTGGCGTAGTACTCGACGCGCGCCGCGCCGAGCAGCAGCCTCTCGCCGTCCTTCTCCAGCACCGCGTAGTCGATGTCCGGGCCGACGGCCAGCGCCAGGTTGCTCGGCAGGGTCCACGGCGTGGTGGTCCACACCGCGACCTTCTCGCCGCTGTCGAGCTGGAACTTCACCGCCAGCGTCGGGTCCTGCCGGTCCTTGTAGACGTCGTCCATCCGGGTCTCGGTGTTGGACAGCGGCGTCTCGCAGCGCCAGCAGTACGCCAGCACCCGGAAGCCCTCGTACACCAGTCCCTTGTCGTACAACGTCTTGAAGGCCCACATGACGCTTTCCATGTAGTCCAGGTCGAGCGTCTTGTAGTCGTTGGCGAAGTCCACCCAGCGCGCCTGGCGGGTGACGTACCGCTCCCACTCGCTGGTGTAGCGCAGCACGGAGGTGCGGCAGGCCTCGTTGAACTCGGCCAGGCCCATGTCCAGGATCTCGGCCTTGGTGGTGATGCCGAGCTGCTTCTCCGCCTCCACCTCGGCCGGCATGCCGTGGGTGTCCCAGCCGAACCGGCGCTCCACCCGGCGCCCGCGCATGGTCTGGTAACGCGGCACCACGTCCTTGACGTAGCCGGTCAGCAGGTGGCCGTAGTGGGGCAGGCCGTTGGCGAACGGCGGGCCGTCGTAGAAGACGAACTCGTTCGACCCCTTCGCCCCGGCGTCGCGCTGCTCCACGCTGGCCGCGAAGGTCTTGTCCGCGGCCCAGAAGTCGAGCACGCGCCGCTCCAGCGCGGGCAGGTCCGGGCTCGCCGGGACGCCCTGCGCCGCGGCGTCGTGCAGTGGGTAAGCCATCGCGGGCTCCTCGTCACACTCGTCACTGTCGTCTCACAGTGCGAGGACGAGCCGTAGCCCGCGGTACCACCTCGCTTGCCCGCTCCCCGGAGTGCGGGAGCGAACCGCTCGTGTCGGCTGTGACGGGCCGTCCCGTCCGGTTCTACTGAGGCCGCGCTCTGCTGAGGCCGCGCGGCCCGTTCTTCCGGAGGCTCACCGGTGATGGCCGGGTCGATGCCTGTGCGCTCCAGGTTACCCGGACTCCCCCGGCCCCGGTCTACGGGGTTTCCGGCGCGCCGGACCGGTAGCGCCCGCTGACCAGCGTCCAGTCCAGGGTGCCGCGCACCGACCGGGCGACCCCGTCCAGGTGGCAGCGCACCGCCCCGTCGAACCGGGTCCCGAACGAGGGCACCCGCGCCCGCAGCGCCCCGAAGCCGTCCATCCGCTCCTGCCACATCGCCACCGCCGCCGGCACCGCCGCCTCGATCGGCAGGTCCCGCTCGCGCGCGATGGCCAGCACCAGGTTGTGCCCGCCCGCGGTGGCGATGTCCTTGTCCAGCGAGTACAGGTCGTTGAACCAGGACAGCAGGTCGTTGCCGGCCGTGCGCACCGCGCGCAGCGCCGGGTGGTGGTAGATCGCGTCGGGCAGCCGGGTGTGCGTGGCGAACTCGGTCAGCAGGTGTGAGATCTCGGCCGCCGACGCCACGCGGCGCAGCTCGACGTACTCCGCGACGCTCGGCTGCCGTCCGGCCGTCTTGTTCTCCGCCTCCTCGATCACCCCGTCGAGGTAGCGGGCCACCCCGTCGGTGAACCGTTCCTGCCAGGCGACGGGCATCTCGTCGCGCAGCGCGGCCCAGATCTCGGTCAGCATGGTCCGCGGCGGCCCGGTGAACAGCTCGGTCGGCCGGTGCGAGCCGTGCAGCAGGGCGAGCAGCTCGGTCACGTAACGCCGGGTGCGGCCCGGCTCCGGCGTCGCGGTGCCGTCGCAGGCGTCGTCGACCAGGTAGAACCAGGCGAAGATCATGCCGAGCAGGGCCAGGTCGGCGGGCTCCACATCGGGGAAGATGCGGCCCGCGTGGCCCGCGTACGCCTCGGCGGCCAGCCAGCGCCGCCCGTCGTCGTCGCTGATCAGGCCGCATTTGCGGGCCCAGCCGGTCAGCTCCCGCTCCGCCTCGGCGACGTGCGGGGACAGCCGGGGCGCGATGGGGCAGTCCACCGGGGGTATGGCGTACACGGCGTTCCTCCGTTCCGGGAGGCGGACGCACGGCGGCAGGGCACGCCGTCAGATCACGATGAGTTCACGATCCATTACAGGAGGTATGGAGATCGATGTCAATGCTTCGACGCCTGATCCTCACGAATTGGCATGATTCACTTATCGGCGGTACGGCTCACGCATCGGCTTGCGCACGGCGTCCATCGCGGCCAGGTGCGCCTCCCGTGCCGCGCCGTCGATCAGGTAGACCCTGGTCACCGCGTTGCCCTTCGGGCGCACCAGGCCATTCTTGACCAGCGCCTGCACGTCCCGGATGGCCTGGTCCCGGCTCAGCTCCTCGTCCCCCTGGTAGGTGGCCCGCCGCAGCTCGCCCAGCGCCGCCGCGTACAGCGCCGACACCACCCGCTCGGGCAGCCCCCGCTCGGCGGCCACCGCCTCCAGCTCCCGCCACAACCGCACCGTGTAGTCCACCCGCCGCTGCACCAGCTGCGCCTGCTTGTGATGCGCGGTGAGCGCGAACCGCAGCCACGGCCGGGCATCGCGCTCCGGCTGGTAGAAGCCGCCCTGTGTGTCCTGCAAAGCCTGGTAGTACTGCACGGTGTGCACCTTGTCGCCGAGCCACTGCTCGATCGAGGAGAACTCCGGCGCGAGCACCCCGTCCCTGGCCAGCACGAGCGTGTGCAGGCAGCGGCCCATCCGCCCGTTGCCGTCCCGCCAGGGGTGGATGCAGACCAGGTTGAGGTGCGCCATGGCGGCGCGCACCAGCGCGGGCTGGTCTTGATCGCCGTCGTTGAGCCACTCCACCAGCTCGCCCATCAGGCCCGGCACCCGGTCGGCGTCCGGGCCGGTGTAGGCGGGCTCCAGCGGGTCGCTGCCGGTGACGTAGATGCCGCCGACGCGGTAGCGGCCCGGCCACTTGCCCGGGTTGTACTTCACGATCATGAAGTGCAGCGCGGCGAGCAGCATCTCGCCGTAGCTGAAGTTGGCCATCTGCGGCGTCTGCTGCACGAACGTCATCGCGTCGCGGTAGCCGAGGATGGCCTGCTGGGTGCCCTCGTCCACGTCGGCGGACAGCGTCTGGCCCTCCACCGCGGCCCGCGCGTCGGCCATGCTGACCGTGATCTGCTCGATGGTGTTGGAGCCCTGCAGAGCGGCGGCGAACAGCTCGCGCCGCAGCTGCCCGGTCCAGTGCGGCCGGGCCCGCACGTGCAGCTGTAGATCGGACTGCAGTTGGGCGATCTCAGCGAGCACGCGGAGGTCGTCGGCGTCCAGTTTCGGGGTCTGCAGGAGCATCCCACCATGCTACTAGTCCTGTCGCATCGTTGCGGAACGCTGTTACCGTCTATCCGTGTTGCGGATCGAACTCGACGAGGCGACCCTGTCCCGCACCCGCATCGCGATCTCCCCGCTCTGGGAGACCGTCTGCGCCCTCTCCCTGCTCGGCAAGCCCGCGCCCGCGCCGTGGCCGTACACCGTCTGGGCCGCCAACGCGCGCCGGGTGCTGGACGCCCGGCCCGCCGACGACCCGCTGCGCCTGTACGTCGACATCGGCGGCGGCTTCCCCGACTGCCTGCTGCCGGTGCCCGCCGCCCACGCCACCATCGCCGACGAGCTCGCGCGGATCCGCGACACCCCGGCCGACCTCGCCCTCGCGCAGTACGCCGCCCACTTCACGGACGGTATGCCGGAGCTGCACCGGCCGTTCGTCACGGACACCCGGGCCGCGTTCGCCCGGGTCGCCGACAGCCTGGCCGCGTTCTGGCGGGACGCCATGGCGCCGTACTGGCCCGCCATGCGCACCGCGCTGGAGGAGGAGGTGCTGCACCGGGCCCGCCTGCTGGCCGCCGAAGGGCCCGACGCGCTGCTGTCCGATCTGCACGAACGGGTCACCTGGCAGCGCCCGGTGCTCACGCTGCACAAGCTCAGCGACTTCACGGTGCGGGCGACGGACAAGCGGCTGCTGCTGGTGCCGGTGCTGTTCTCGCACGGCATGCTCGCCTGCAGCACGGACGACCCCGAGGTCATCGCGGTGACGTACGCCGCGCGCGGCAACGCGGTGCTGGCCGGTGGCGCCGGACACACCGCGCGGGAATCCGACAGTGATCGGCTCGCGCTGCTGCTGGGCCGGGGGCGCACCACGATCCTGCGCTCGCTGACCGTGCCGGCCACCACCGCGGGCCTCGCCGCGACCCTGGGGCTGGCCCCCAGCACCGTGTCCGAACACCTGTCCGTGCTGGTGGAAGCCGGTGTCGCCCACCGGCACCGGGTCGGCCGGCAGGTGCTCTACGGGCTGGAGCCCGCCGGGCTGGCCCTGGTGTCCCTGGTCTCGCCGGGCTGACGGCTGACCGTTCGGTGAGTGGTGTCGCTACCCCCGGTCTAGTGACCGGAGGCGTCGCCGGCCCCATCATGACCGATGTTTGCATACGTGCTGCTGCGTGAGTACACATCGGATATCGAGAGGCACCTGACGTGTCAGACCCCGACGACAACCCCTATTCCGGCCCGACGCCCCCGCCCTCCGACGACAAGGACAAGGACGGCGAGTACCAGCCGGCACACGGCGCGGACGACAAGGACAAGGACGACGACAAGGGCGGCCGCAAGCGCTGGCTGCTCCTGCTGCTGCTCCTGCTCCTGATCCTCCTGCTGCTGCTGTGCGGCGGGTTCGCCTACATGAAGTGGTGGCAGAAGAGCGAGCCGGACCCGGCCGCATCGCCGTCCGTGGCGGCCACCGCCTCCGCGGCCGTCCCGGCCAGCCCCAGCGCCGCCACCGACCCGAGCGCCGCCGCGAGCCCGACGGCCGCGGCCAGCCCCAGTGCCGCCGCGTCGCCGACGGCCGCGCCGAGCCCCAAGCCGGTGCTGCTGACCGTGCCCAACGTGGTCGGCAAGAAGGCCGAGGAGGCCGAGAAGATCCTGGCCGACGCGGGCTTCACCAACGTGAGGTTCGTCGGTGACGACGGCAAGGAGCTGACCCTGCTGGTCAGCTGGAAGGTCGTCAAGCAGTCGGTGAAGGCGGGCAGCAAGGTCGCCGCCGACACCGAGATCGTGCTCACCAACGAGTCGGTGAGCAACGGCAAGGGCTGATCCACCCGAAGGAAGGGCACCTTCTTAACGCTATGCGTTGTAGAAGGTGCCCTTCTTAACGTCTCCACTTCACGCGGCCAGCGCCGCCTGCAGCTCGCGGGCCGCGGCGACCAGGCGGCTCGATCCGCCCCGGGCCGCCACCGCCGCCAGCTCGGGCGGCAGGCCGGACGCGCCGGACGCGCGGGCGCACCGGGCCGCCACGGCCATCAGGTCGGCGGTGCCGGAACGGGCCTTGTCCAAGCCGGACAGCGGCACCAGCGCCGCCGCCGCGGTCTGCCACACCGCCGACACCGCACCGGCGGCCGCCGCGTCGTCGAGGGCGGACGCGACGCGGTTCACCTTCAGCACCCCGGCGGCGGCCAGCTCGCCCAGCTCCCGGCCCAGCACGGCACCGTCCAGGTCGCCGGTCGCGGCCAGGCCGAGCAGTCCGTCCACCGCACCCACCCGGTCCGCGGCGGAGCGGGCCGCCAGGCCGTACGCCAGCGCCAGGTGCACCGCCGGGCCGGCCGGTCCGCCGCCCTCGGCGAGCTGCGCCAGCAGCACCCCGCCGCCCTCGTGGTCCAGGTCGGCGAGCGCCGCGAGCGACGGCAGCGCGGCGGCGGCCACCACCTCGCGGTGCGACGGCAGCGCGGCCGTCCACTGCTCGGGCGCCTCGATCGCGGCGGGCGCCCAGACCGGCCGGTCGCCCCGCGACACCGTCAGCAGCTCCCGCATCAGCGTGCTGACGTGCTCCGGCGGCTCGACGGCGACGACCCGGCGCAGCGCCGGCTGGCGCTCCCAGGAGTAGCGCGGCGGCTTGCCGTCCGGGGTCTGCTCCTGCCGCCGCGACACCGGGTCGGGCACCGGCCCGCTGATCCAGTGCGCGAAGGCCGCCCCGGCGGGCGAGCGCAGCCGCAGGGCGGCGGCGGCCACCGCCCGGTCCACCTCGCGCGGCAGGCGCAGCAGGGCCTGGTCCAGGTCGGCGGCCCACGGCTGCCAGCCGTCGTGCTCGGCCTGCTCCAGCCGCCGCAGCAGCACCTCCGGCTCGAGCCGGCCGTTGGCGTGGGTGGGGGTGGCCATCAGCACCGGCGCGGGGCGGCGGCCCAGCTGCACCGACATCTCGGCCAGCCGCACCGCGAGCACCAGGTGCAGCCCGTTGCCGTGCACGCGGAGCTGGTGCAGCTGCCGCACCGGCACCGCGCCGTCGGCCCGGAACACGTCGGCCAGCTGCCGCCACCGCGCCGACCGGCCGGGCGCGACGACGACCGTGAGCAGCAGCTCCCTCAGCTGCTCGGCGAGCCTGCCCCAGCCCGGGTGGTTGCCGTCGACCAGGGGGCGTACGGCGCGGGCCAGCGCGTCCTGGTCGTGCACGCGCCAGTGCGCGATCCCGGCCAGCACCCGCTCCACGGTCGGCACCGACCAGTCGCCGGCGAGCATCGCCGACAGCTCCTCGGTCACCTGCGGCAGCCCGTCCAGCGGCGGGCCGAGCGGCGCGGGCGCCGGCACGGGCAGCGCCACCGGCACGGGCAGCGCCTCCGGCTGCGGCGGCGCGAGCAGCTCCGTGATCTCCCCGGCGTGCTCCGGGCGGCGGCGCGCGGCCCGGCGCAGCCACGCGGTCTGGGTCTTCACCAGGATCTTCTCGGGCCGGGCGAGCGCCGCCGCGGCGACGTCGCGCACGGTGTCCCAGCCCAGCAGCCCGGCCTCGTCGGCGTCGCGCAGCGCGCGCTGCGCCATGCCCGCCACGGTCGGGTTGCCGCCCTCCACCAGCCGTACGTAGTCCGCGGCGGCCGGGGCGACCTCGGCCGGGGCGGGCTTCAGCTCGTCGTGCATCCGCAGGTAACCGCGCAGCTCGCCGGGCCGCCCGCCGCGCAGCAGCCGGGCCCGGCACCCGTCGAGCAGCCGCGCCCGCACCGCCGGGTCCGCCTCGCCCAGCCGCATCAGCGCGGGCAGGAAGCCCCTGTTGCCGTAGTTGTAGTCCAGCCGCGAGCCGAGCCGGTCGTGGGTGAACAGCAGGGGCAGCAGCAGCGCGGTGTACGGCCCGTCGCGCAGCTCCGCGTCGGGGTCGGCGGACTCGCGCACCCGGTCGATCCAGCCGGCCACGAACTGCTCGGTGGCCGGTGGCTCGCCGCCGCCCGCCAGGGCCAGCGCGTACACCAGCGGCCAGTTGCCGCCCTGCTCCGCGGGCAGCTTCGCGGCCAGCAGGTGCGCCAGCTCGCCGATCCACGGCACCGCGCGAAGGCGCAGCACCTCGACCACCGGCGCCGGGTCGGCGTTGGCGAACGTCCACGACATGTCGCCCCGGTTCAGTGCCGCCGCGGCCTTCTTCGCGGTGGAGGCGCACCCGGCCAGCGCGACCGCGTAGGTCACGTTGCGGTGCTCCCACACCCGCCAGTCACGCCACTGCGGGTTCTCCTTGCGGTGCACGGCGACGTAGTCGAACGCGGCGCGCCGCTGCTTCTCGTCGGCGGCGCGCACCCAGTCGAGCACCCGCTGCGCCGACGGCGTGTCCAGCGCCCGCCGCAGCCCCTTCCACCGCTCCGCCGCGTCCTGCCCACCGCTGCCCGGCACGCGGCCGCCGTCCGCCCGCTCGCGGGCCGGGTCGCCGTCGGCTCCGGTCACGGCCGGCGCACTCCCGACGGCCACCGCGCCGGTCATGACGGCGTCCCGGTGAGCGTCACGGCCAGCTGGTGGCGGCACGGGCCGCGATCGCCGCGGTGCTTGGCCCACCAGGGGCAGGTGCACCCGGCGGGCGCTCCCTCGGCCAGGCGCACCTGGTAGGCCGCGCCGGTGCCGCGTACCACGGCGAGATCCGCGGTGAGGGTGACCGCGCCCGCCTCGACCAGGGCCCGCGCCCCGGCCAGGCGCGGGTTGAGCTTCTCCGCGGCGGCGGGGAACGGCATCACGCGGTGGAAGTAGGTCGCCTCGGCCGCGTCGTAGCCGACCCGGCCCGCCGTGCCGAGCAGCGCCAGCCCGGAGCGGACCTGCTCCGGAGCCAGGCCGGTGGCCACGGCCAGCGCGTCGGCGTCGAGGGTGGGCGCCTGCGCCAGCACCTCGCTGATCCGGTCGGCGGCGTCGGCGACGTCGTCGGCGGCCAGCGCGGCCAGCACCGCGCCCTCGCCGGAGAAGCCCCGGTACGGCTCCGGCGACAGGGTCAGCGACAGCCGCAGCGTCGGGGTGGCCAGCTCCCAGACCGAGGCCACCGGGCCGCTGCCGGGGCGCACGGCCGGGCCGTACACGGTCAGCGTGCCCGCGTGCCGCACCAGCGCACGCAGCGCGCCCAGCCGGTCGGTGCCGGTGAGGCAGACCGCGCCGGGCACCGGGCGGGAGGTCAGCCGCAGGCCGCGCCCGGCGGGCACCACCCACAGCGTGCCGCGGTCCTTCGGCAGGCGGCGCAGGAAGTCCGCGGCCTGCGCGGCGTCGACCCGCAGCCGCGGCTCCATGCCCGCCGTGATCGCGTGCACCTGGGCGAAGCCGCGCAGCCACCGGCCGGGCAGCGGCACCTTGCGCTCGACCACGGTGCCGTCCATCGTGGACACGGTCAGGTCCTGCGGGCCGACCGCCAGGTGCAGCGGGTCGAGCCCGCCGACCCGGGCCAGCGCGAGCTGCAGCGGCACGTTGACGTCCACATTGGTGGTGCCGTGCTCCGGCCGCTCACCGTCCAGGCCGGACGGCAGCACGTCCATCCGCGCGTACACGCCGCAGCAGCCGCTGAACGACTCGAAGCGCAGCATGTCGTCGCTGCCGGTGACCACGGGGTCCAGGCTGGCCCAGTCGGTGCGCTGGTAGTAGCGCGCACGGGCGACCTCGGCTACGGCCAGCAGCCCCAGCGCGACCGTCTGCGGCGTGGTCATGAAGCCGTCGAAGAACCGGGGATGCGTCCCGCACCCGCCGGACGTCTGCAGATCGAGGCCCCCCGCGGTGAGCGCGGAGGACCTCGCGTACGAATAGGTGGCTACCGACATGGCGGCCACCGTAGGAAGGGGCTACGACAGTTCCGGGAACCAGAGCTTGATCTCGCGCTCGGCCGACTCGGTGGAGTCGGAGGCGTGCACCAGGTTCTCCCGGTTGGACAGGGACAGGTCGCCGCGGATGGTGCCCGCGGCCGCCGCCCGGCCGTCGGTCGCGCCGACCAGGGCGCGGATCACGGCGATCGCCTGGTCGCCGGAGACGATCGCGGCCACCAGCGGGCCGGACGTCATGAAGTCCTTCAGCGGCGGGTAGAACGGCTTCTCGACGTGCTCGGCGTAGTGCGCGTCGGCGAGGTCGGCGTCCATCGTGCGCAGCACCAGCGCGTCCAGGGCCAGCCCCTTGCGCTCGAAACGGCCGATGATCTCCCCGACCAGGCCGCGACGCACCGCGTCCGGCTTGATCAGCACGAGCGAACGTTCCGCCACGAACTTCCTCCTTGAAGGCGACACATGTCCTCACCTGCGGCGATGCGAGGTGGGTTCACCAGCCTACCCGGCGGCACTTTTCTCGATCGACGGACCCGCCTAAGGTCATGGATTGAAGACACAGCGTCGCGGGGATACGGCGCGCTGTGGTCGCACCAGCGCTCGGGGAGGACGCGTTGGCACGGTTGGGGCGTAAACCGGTCCGGCCCGGCCGGGTGACCACCGCCGTGTGCCTCGGCGCGCTGGGTCTGTTCGTCATCTCGATGGCCGCCGGGCTGGGCAGCTGGCCGCTGGGCGCGGTCGGCGCGGCCATGGTCGTGGTCGGCGTAGCCCTGCTCACCACCGCCTCGATGCTCGGCGCGGACAAGGCGTACGTGGCCGGCACGGTGCACGTGGTCAAGGTGTCCGAGCCGCCGCTGAGCGCCGAGTACGGCCGCTGCGAGATGCAGGTGCTGGTGGACGCGCCGGGACACCCCGGCCAGACCGTGGTCATGAACGACCCCCGGGTGCCGGTGCTGAAGTGGCCCGACGCCGGTGACACGCTGCCCGCGCTGGTCTCCGTCGCCGACGCGCGGCGCATCAGGATCCAGTGGGACCGGGTGGCCACCCACGGCGAGCGCTTCGAGCAGGCGTACGAGGACGGCGAGCCGTTCCACGACCCCGACGAGGACTACTACGACGACGACCCGCACTACGCGGACGGCCACGACGACCACGACCTCGGGCACCCCGGCGACGACACCTACGCCGGCTACCGCGACGACGACCCGATCGACCTGGACGCCGTACGCGTGGACGACCCGCTGCCCCGGCGGCCCAGCCCGAGCCCGCACCGGCGCCCCTCCCCCACCCCGCCACGGGACGAGCCCGCGCAGGTCGCGGTGCTGGAAGGCGAGCTGTACGGCGCCGACATGCCGTCGCCGCGCACCCCGATGGACGCGGAGTCGCCCGACTTCGACTCGATCAACCTGATCGACTTCGCCGGTGTGCCGGAGCCGGCCGCGCCGCTCGTGTCGGACACGATCACCCGGCAGGTGCCGCTGTCCGACCCGGTGGCGACCCCGATGCCGGCCGCGCCCGCGGCGGTCGCCGACCCGGTCGCGCCCGCCACCCGGCTCGACGACGTGCTGGTCGCCGCACCCCCGGCCCGGCCGGCCGTGGCCGGCTCCATCCAGGGCGTCGGCATCACCCTGCTGGTCACCGACCTGGCCCGGTCCCGCGCCTTCTACCACGACCTGCTCGGCTTCTACGAGGTCGACGGCGGGCAGGGCAACGTCGTGCTCGCCTCCGGCGACACCCGGCTGGTGCTGCGTACGGCGCAGGAGCTGACCCCGGTCAACCGGCGCCACATCCACCTGAACCTGGAGGTCGGCGACGTCGACGCGGTCTACCGGGAGCTGAAGGTGCGCGGCGTGAAGTTCACCTACGCCCCGCGCGTGGTCAACCACGGCGAGCGCCTGGAGCTGTGGGCCGCCTCGTTCCGTGACCCCGACGGCCACGGCATCGCCATCATCGAGTGGAAGGCCCGGTGATCGTGCGGCGGGCGTAGAGCACGTACACCCAGACCAGCCCGAAGATCACGCCGACCACGGCGAACGCCCAGTGCACGAAGCCCAGCGCGATCAGCACGACCTGGAACACCGACACCGCCCACCAGCCCCACGGGTGGCGCAGCGTGGCCGACAGCGCCACGCAGACCACCACCGCGATCAGCGCCAGGGTCATCGCCAGCGTGCTGCCCCCCGGCGGCCGCAGCACCCAGATCGGCAGCAGCGCCAGCAGCAGCACCAGCGCCTCCATCACCAGCGCGCCCGCGCCCAGCCCACGCACCGCGCGGGTCGGGTTGCGCAGGCCGCTCGGCTTGCCGCCCAGGCTCAGGTGTACGTCCCGCTCCGGCGCCTCGCCGGGGCCATGGCCCGCCGGGCCTTCCGGCGCCGCGCCCGCCGCCGCCTCACTCGGGTTGCCGTTCCTGCTCACGCCCGCTCCTCGCTTACACCCGGCCCCGGTCCGGGGCTTGACCCCGTCCCAGGGCTTGGCCCGCCCGGGGCTTGGTCCCGGCCGGGGCTTGGTCCCGGCCGGGGGCTTGATCGCTGTCTCGTGTCAGAAAGTGAGGCTGGACCGCACTATTCGACACGAAACAGCGATCTTGTCGCGGCCGCGCCGTTTACCGCCTGCGGCGGGTCGGCACGAGCCGCTGTGGCCGACTAACTCAGATCCTCGCCGGGACGGGTCATCGTTGCAGCATTTTGCGTGCGTCCGCGACGGTGACCACGGAGCCGGTGATCAGGACCCCGACGCCGCTGATGCCGGCGTCGACGTCCTGCTCGGCCAGAGCCACCGCAGCCTCGATCGCGTCCGGCAGCTCGGTGTGCACGTGCACCCGGTCCTCGCCGAACACGTCCCGGGCCAGCTCGCCGAGCTGCTCGGCGGGCAGCGCCCGGGGCGAGGAGTTCCGCGTGCACACGATCTCGTCGGCCACCGGCTCCAGCTGCTCCAGCACGCCGGTCACGTCCTTGTCGCCGAGCACGCCCACCACGGCGACCAGCCGCCGGAAGGCGAACTCCTCGGTCAGCGCCTGCACCGTGGCGGCCATGCCGTGCGGGTTGTGGGCGGCGTCGACCAGCACGGTCGGCGCGCTGCGCACCCGCTCCAGCCGCCCCGGCGAGCTGGCCGAGGCGAACCCCTCCCGGACCAGGTCCAGCTCCAGCTGCCGGTGCTTGCCCGCGCCGAGGAACGCCTCCACCGCGGCCAGCGCGACCGCCGCGTTCTGCGCCTGGTGCGCGCCGTGCAACGGGAGGAAGATCTCGTCGTACACCCCGCCCAGGCCCTGCAGCGTCAGCACCTGCCCGCCCAGGGCGAGGTTGCGATCGACCACGCCGAACTCGCTGCCCTCGCGGGCGATCGTGGCGCCGACCTCGGCGCAGCGCTCCAGGATCGGCTCCATCGCCTCCTCCGGCTGCGCGGCGCAGATCAGCGTGGCGCCCTCGTGCACGATGCCGGACTTGGCCAGCGCGATGTCCTCGATCGTGTCGCCGAGCCACTCGGTGTGGTCCAGCCCGATCGGCGTGATCACCGCGACGCCCGCCTGGAGCACGTTGGTCGCGTCCTCCGCGCCGCCCAGGCCCACCTCGACCACGGCCACGTCCACCGGCGCGTCGGCGAACGTCGCGAACGCCAGCGCGGTGGTCATGTCGAAGTAGGTCAGCGGCTCGTCGTTGCGCGCGTCCAGCAGCTCCGCGACCGGTCCCACCTCCCGGTACACCGCGACGAAACGGTCCTCGTCGACCGGCTGCCCGTCCAGGCTGATCCGCTCGCGCACCGTCTCCAGGTGCGGGCTGGTGTAGCGGCCGGTGTGCAGGCCGTGCGCGCGCAGCAGGCTGTCGATCATCCGGGCCGTGGAGGTCTTGCCGTTGGTGCCGGTCAGGTGGATCGACGGGTACGCCCGCTGCGGGCTGCCCAGCACGTCGAGCAGCTCCTCGATGCGCCCCAGGTCGAACACCATCCGGGTGAAGCCGCGCCGGTCCAGCGCGGCCTCCACCTCGGCGTACGTAACATCCTGCCCGTCTTGGCCGGAAAGGCTCACGAATGTCACCCTAGCTGTGCGAGCGCCGCGTCGATGCGGGTCAGGTCGGCCTCGGCCGTGGCCAGCCGCTCGCGCAGCTTGCCCACCACCTGCTCCGGTGCCTTGGCCAGGAAGCCCTCGTTGCCCAGCTTCGCCGTGGCCTGCGAGATCTCCTTCTCTGCGGCGGCCCGGTCCTTGGTCAGGCGGGCCCGCTCGGCGGCCACGTCGATGCTGCCCCGGGTGTCCAGGGAGACCGTCACGCCGCCCGCGACCGCGATGGTGCCCGTCGCGGTGAAGCCGTCGCCCGGCACGTCCAGCCGCGCCAGGAAGCGCATCAGCGGCTCGTGCGCGGCGATGCCCGCACCGGCCAGCCCGTCCAGCGCCGCCGCCACCCGCTGCCCCGGCTTGAGGCCCTGGTCGGCCCGGAACCGGCGCACCTCGGTGACGACCCGCTGCAGCGTCTCCAGCTCCGCCTCGGCCGCGTCGTCGATCAGCGCCGGGTCGGCGGCCGGCCAGGCGGCCACGGTCAGCGACGCATCGCCCTCAGCCTTGGTCAGCGCGCACCACAGCTCGTCGGTGACGAACGGGATCACCGGGTGCAGCAGCCGCAGCAGCTGGTCCAGCACGTGCCCTAGCACCCGGCGGGTGCGGTCGGCCGCGGCCTGGTCCTCGCCGGTCAGCACCGGCTTGGCCAGCTCCACGTACCAGTCGCAGACGTCGTCCCAGGCGAAGTGGAACAGGCTGTCGCAGACCTTCGCGAACTCGTACGCCTCGAAGTGCTCGTCGACCTCGGCGATGGTGTGCTGCAGGCGGGACAGGATCCAGCGGTCGATCGACGACAGCTCGGTCGGCAGGTCCCCGTCGGTGTGCGCGCCGTTGATCAGCGCGAACCGGGTCGCGTTCCAGAGCTTGTTGCAGAAGTTGCGCGAGCCCTGGCACCACTCCTCGCTGACCGGCACGTCCGAGCCCGGGTTCGCGCCGCGGGCCAGGGTGAACCGGGTCGCGTCGGCGCCGAAGCGCTCGATCCAGTCCAGCGGGTCGACCACGTTGCCGAACGACTTGCTCATCTTCTTGCCGTACTGGTCGCGCACCATGCCGTGCAGCGCGACGATGTCGAACGGCTGCTTTCCGTCCATCGCGTACAGGCCGAACATCATCATCCGGGCGACCCAGAAGAACAGGATGTCGTAGCCGGTCACCAGCACGCTGGTCGGGTAGAACTTCGACAGGTCGGCGGTCTGCTCCGGCCAGCCCAGCGTCGAGAACGGCCACAGCGCCGACGAGAACCACGTGTCCAGCACGTCCTCGTCCTGGCGCCAGCCCTCACCGGTCGGCACCTCGTCGTCGGGGCCGACGCAGACGACCTCGCCGTCCGGGCCGTACCAGACCGGGATCCGGTGGCCCCACCACAGCTGGCGCGAGATGCACCAGTCGTGCATGTTGTCCACCCAGGCGAAGTAACGCTTGGACAGCTCGGCCGGCTCGATCCGGGTGCGCCCGTCGCGCACCGCGTCCCCGGCCGCCTTGGCCAGCGGGCCGGTGTTGACGAACCACTGCAGCGACAACCGCGGCTCCACCGTCGTCTTGCAGCGCGAGCAGTGCCCCACCGCGTGCACGTACGGCCGCTTCTCCGCCACGATCAGCCCCAGCTCACGCAGCGCGGCGACCACGGCCGGACGCGCCTCGTAGCGGTCCAGGCCCTGGAACGGCCCGTGCACCGTGATGATCGCGCGCTCGTCCATCATCGTGATCGACGGCAGGTTGTGCCGCTGGCCGATCTCGAAGTCGTTCGGGTCGTGCGCCGGGGTCACCTTCACACAGCCGGTGCCGAACGCCGGGTCCACGTGCGCGTCGCCCACGATCGGGATGCGCCGGCCGGTCAGCGGCAGCTCCACCTCGGTGCCGATGAGGTGCTTGTAGCGCTCGTCGTCCGGGTGCACCGCGACCGCCGTGTCGCCCAGCATCGTCTCCGCGCGGGTGGTGGCGACCACGATCTCGTCGGAGTACCGGATCGAGACCAGCTCGCCCTCGTCGTCGGTGTGCTCCACCTCGATGTCGCTCAGCGCGGTCAGGCAGCGCGGGCACCAGTTGATGATGCGCTCGGCGCGGTAGATCAGGTCGTCGTCGTACAGCTTCTTGAAGATGGTCTGCACGGCCCGGGACAGGCCCTCGTCCATCGTGAAGCGCTCGCGCGACCAGTCCACCGAGTCGCCCAGGCGCTTCATCTGGCCCAGGATCGCCCCGCCCGACTCCGCCTTCCACTGCCACACCCGGTCCACGAACGTCTCGCGGCCCAGGTCGTGACGCGACAGACCCTCCGCGGCGAGCTTGCGCTCCACCACGTTCTGCGTCGCGATGCCAGCATGGTCCATGCCCGGCAGCCACAGCGCCTCGAAGCCCTGCATCCGCTTACGCCGGATCAGCGAGTCCTGAATGGTGTGGTCCAGCGCGTGGCCCACGTGCAGCGAACCCGTCACGTTCGGCGGCGGGATCACGATGGCGAACGGCGGCTTGTCGCTCTTCGCGTCGGCGCTGAAGTGACCGGCGGATACCCACTGCGCATACCGCCGCTGCTCTACCTCGCCCGGCGTGTACGCGGCGGCGAGTTCGGCGGACTGCGTGGCGCGCGCTTCGCGCGGCGGCTGGCTCAGATCGGTCACCCGCCAAGTCTACGAAGCGCCGACGGATCCCCCGCTGGCAGGCCGCCGCTTGCTAGGCTCCGCGAGTCGGCGGAAGGGTTGTGGTCACATGGCAGAGCAGGACGAGGCGGTACGCCCCGAGGCAGGCGCGGCGGAGGACATCCCGCAGTACGCGCGCCCCGCGGTGCGGCTCATCCCCGCCGCGGAACCGGCCTTCGAAGACGACGAGGACGAGGCCGCCGCGCGGAGCAAGCGCCGCCGCATCATGCTCACCGCGATGGCCGTGCTCGGCGCGGGCGCGATCGCCGCCGCGTTCACCCTCGGCCCGACGCTGTGGCGCATCAGCCAGCAGAGCGACGCCGTGCTCACCATGCCCGAGAAGATCGACTCGTACGTGCGCGACGACAGCCCCGCGGCCAAGGACACCGCCGGCTACCTGCTGACCGCGCTCGCCGCCGACATCGAGCTGGACACCACGGCGTCCGCGATCTACACCGACCCCGCGCAGGGCACCCCGAAGAGCATCATGCTGTTCGGCGGCACCACCACCATGTTCAGCCCCGAACGGGACCTGGAGACGGTGCTGCGCCTGATGGACGACGAGACCGGCAGCGTCACCGGCCTGAAGGACTACGAGCCCGGCGACCTCGGCGGCGTCCTCAAGTGCGGCGCCTCCGACGGCCCCGAGGGCGCGCTCGCCGTATGCGGCTGGGCCGACCACGGCAGCATCGCCCTGGCCCTCTTCCCCGGCCGCACCCCCGCCGAAGCCGCTCCCCTAATGACCACCCTCCGCACCGCCACCCTAACCCGCCCCTAACCCCACCCCACCCCCACTTCCCTCGCCGCTTCCCTCGCGTCGATCATGAACTTATGGGCGTGTTCGACGGCGTGTCGCGCCCACGGCACCGTGATCGACTCCCTGGGGCGCCGCTGCGGGACGGTTGATCGCGTTCTCGTGTCGCAACCTGGGCTCTGACCACAGCTTTGG
>NZ_BONF01000049.1 GCF_016862575.1 Catellatospora bangladeshensis
CCGGGCAAATCCCTAACACTTCGCGCAAGATCGTCGCGGCGGTGCGGCTCCGGGTGGCGCGGTGTGGGGTCGGCGGAGGGGAAGATCACGGGTTCGTGTCGGAATGTGAGGTTGGAGCGCAGGTTTGGACACGAACTCGCGATCATGCCCGCGGCACCCCCGAAGCTGAGCGGGGATCCGGGGGATATATCCGACTTGTTACATGCCGAGTAGAGATCACGAGCGGTAGAGCGCATCGATCTCCGGGGCGTATTTGCGGAGGATTGAGGCGCGGCGGAGTTTGAGGGTGGGCGTGAGTTCGTCGCCGCCGGGGGACCAGGTGCTGTCGAGGATCGTGTAACGCTTGATCTGCTCGACGCGGGAGAGGGTGGCGTTGCCGGCGGCTACTCCGGCGGCGACCGCATCGGCGAGGTCGAGTGCGCCGTCGCGGGCGTGGTGGGCGGCGACCGCCTCGGGGTCCAGGACGAGCAGGGCGACGTTGTACGGGCGTCCGTCGCCGACCACGATCATCGCGGACAGCAGGGGGCAGGCCGCCTTCACGGCGCCCTCGATGTTGGAGGGGGACATGTTCTTGCCCGCCGCGTTGATGATCAGCTCTTTCTTGCGGTCCACGATGGTCAGGTAGCCGTCGGCGTCCAGGGTGGCCACGTCGCCGGTGCGCAGCCAGCCGTCTTCGAACGCGTCGGCGGTGCGCGCCGGGTCGCGGTAGTAGCCGGGCGTGACGACCGGGCCGCGTACCAGCAGCTCGCCGTCGTCGGCCAGGCGCAGTTCGACGCCGGGGGCGGCGATGCCGACGGTGCCGGGGCGGATCGCGCCGGGCGGGTTGAGGGTGCTCGCGCCGCACGTCTCGGACATGCCCCAGATCTCGCACACCGGCAGCCCGAGGTCGAGGAAGAACTCCAGCACCGGCACGCTGAGCGCGGCCGCCCCGCACATCGCCCAGCGCATCCGGTCCATGCCGAGCTGCCGCCGCACCCGCGACAGCACCAGCCGGTCGGCGAGCAGCGCGCCCACCCGGGACAGGGGACCGCGCCCGCGGCGCCGGGCCAGCTTCACAGCCAGGCCGAACATCGCCCGGCGGGGCGCGGGTGCGTCGGCGAGCGCGTCGAGGATGCGAGCGCGCATCTTCTCGAACACCCGGGGCACCGCCGCCCAGTACGTCGGGCGTACCTGCGCCAGGGCTCCGGCCAGCTCGCGCAGGTCGGCGAGGCAGGTGACCCGGGAGCCGTAGAGCATCTGCAGATAGTGGCTGGCGAGGCGGTCGGCGATGTGCGCGGCGGGCAGGTAGGACAGGCCGTGGTCGCCGCGGTGCAGGTCGAACAGCGCGGTGACGGCGGCGGCCTCGGCCAGCAGGTTGGCGTGGGTCAGCTCGACGCCCTTGGGTGGGCCGGTGGTGCCGGAGGTGTAGATGAGCGTGAGCAGATCCTCGGGCTGCACCGCGCGCCACGCGGCGTCGAAGTCGAAGCCGGGTTCGCCGGCCGCGCCCAGCTCGTCGAGCGTGATCGTGCCGTCGGGCCGGGCGTCCACGCAGACCACGTGCTCGACGGGTACGCCGCAGGCGAGGACGCGGTCGGCGTACTGCTCCTCGCAGATCACCACCCTGGCCTGCGCGTTGGCCAGTAGGTAGCCGATCTGCGCGGGGGAGGACGTGTTGTAGATCGAGAACGGGACCGCGCCGAGGTGGATCGCCGCGGTGTCGGCGACGTGGAACTCGGGCCGGTTGCTGAGCATCAGCGCCACCGCCTCGCCTCGCCCGACGCCCAGCGCGGCGAGCCCGGCGGCGGTACGCCGCACCGCGTCGGCGTACTCCCGCCAGGTCAGCACGGTGTCCGTGCCGTAGGCGCCCAGCGCGATCGCGCCGGGGTCCAGCGTGGCGGTGGCCTGGAACGCCTCACACATGGTGCGGTAGGGGAAGGCGGGCACGGTGTCCTTTCCGGAGCCGGTCAGTGCAGCCGCAGCGCGTGCATCGCCCGGACCGCCGCGGTGAGCAGCCACGCGTGGCGGGCCTGGCCGAGCCACGGCGGCGGATCGAGGCGCAGCAGCCGCTGCGTGGCTATCGTCTGCGCCTCGGTGTACGCGAGCAAGCCCCCCGTGCCGTGGCGGCGGCCCAGCCCGGACGCCTTCATGCCGCCCATGGGCGCGTCGTGCGAGGCGTACGCCGCCGCGTACCCCTCGTTGATGTTGACGGTGCCCGCGTGCAGCCGCCGGGCCAGCCGCTCCGCCGCGCGCACGTCCCGGCTGAACACGGCCGCGTTGAGCCCGTACCGGGTGTCGTTGGCCAGCGCGACGGCCGCGTCGTCACCGGACACGGCGTAGACGGACACGACGGGCCCGAACGTCTCCTCGCGGTACACGTCCATGTCGGGGGTGACCCCGGTCAGCACGGTCGGCTCGTGGAACAGCGGCCCCAGCTCGGGCCGGGGACGGCCACCGGTCAGCAGGGTCGCGCCGCGCGCCAGCGCGTCGGTGACGTGGCGGCGGGTGGCGTCCATGGTGCGAGGCAGGGTCAGCGAGCCGAGTTCCGGTCCGAACGACAGCCCCGGGCCGGTGTGCAGGGCGCGCACCAGGGGCAGGAAGCGCGCCAGGAACGCGTCGTGCACGGTGTCGTCGACGATGATGCGCTCGATGGACAGGCACAGCTGTCCGGCGCTGGCGAAGCAGGCCCGCACCGCCGCCTGCGCCGCCCGGTCCAGGTCGGCGTCGGCGCGTACCAGCAGGGCGTTCTTGCCGCCGAGTTCGAGCGAGCAGCCGACCAGGCGCTGCCCGGCGCGGGCGGCCACGGTGCGCCCGGCCGCGCTGGAGCCGGTCAGGCTGATGTGGTCGGCGCCGTCGAGCAGGGCCTCGCCGATGGCGGCGGGCTCACCGAGGACCTGCTGCCACACCGCCTCGGGCAGGCCGCACGCCACCAGCAGGTCGCGCGCCCAGGCGGCGGTGCGGGCGGTCTGCGTATCGGGCTTGTGCACCACGGCGTTGCCCGCCAGCAGTGCGGGCACGATGTCGCTGACGGCAAGGGCCAGCGGGTAGTTCCACGGGGTGATCACGGCGACGGTGCCGATCGGGTGGCGCACCTCGGTGACCCTGGTCAGCAGCGGCAGCGCGCCGCGGCGGTGGCGCGGGCGCAGCAGCCTCGGCGCGCGGCGGGCGTAGTAGAGGCTGACCAGGGCCGCGTCGAGGACCTCCTCGTGCGCGTAGGTCCTGGCCTTGCCGGTCTCCAGCTGGACCAGGTCGAGGATCTCGGCCTGCCGGTCCAGCAGCGCGCGGGCGAAGCGGCGCACCACCCGGGCGCGCTCGCGGGGCGGCCGGGCGGCCCAGGCGGGCTGGGCGGCGCGCGCGTCGGCGTACGCCGTGGCGACGTCGGCCGTGGTGCTCTGCCGGACGATGGCCAGCGGCTCGCCGGTGAAGGGCGTGCGGGTGACCACGTCCTCCCCACGCCGTTGCGGGCTGCCCATGCGTTGCACCGTAACGATTTCGCCGAAGATCGCAATAGGCGTCCACGTATTCGCAGGCAGGCGCTATATAAATCAAGCACGCTTGACTTTTTTGGATCACGGCGGGAGGGTTGACCGGCCGCCCGCACCCGCCGGAGGGACGCCGATGTCCGAGCAGGACCGCCCGTACGTGACCATGACCGCCGACCGGGCCGTCGCCACGCTGACCCTGGACTCGCCGCACAACCGCAACGCCCTGTCCCGGCGCCTGATCACCGAACTGCGCGAGCACCTGGCCACGGCCGCCGCCGACCCGGCGGTGCGCGCCGTCGTGCTCGCGCACACCGGCCGCGTGTTCTGCGCCGGCGCCGACCTGACCGAGGCCGCCGACGGCCCGGCGGCGGGCACCGCGCGGCTGCTGGCCCTGCTGCGCGAGCTGGTCGAGCTGCCCAAACCGGTGCTGGCCCGGGTCGACGGGCACGTGCGCGCGGGCGGCCTCGGGCTGCTGGGCGCGTGCGACATCGTGGTGGCGGGGCTGGCGTCGTCGTACGCGTTCACCGAGGCGCGCATCGGCGTCGCCCCGGCGGTCATCTCGCTCACCACGCTGCCCCGGCTGACCGCCCGCGCGGCGGCCCGCTACTACCTGACCGGCGAGGTGTTCGCCGCCGCGGCGGCGCAGGACTGCGGGCTGGTCACGGTGGCGGCCGCCGACGTGGACGCGGCGCTGGCGGAGCTGCTCGACGGCGTGCGCGCCGGGTCGCCGCAGGGGCTGGCGGCGAGCAAGCGGCTGGCCACCCGCGAGGTGCGCGCGGCGCTCGACGCGTACGGGGAGGAGATGGCGGCGCTGTCGGCCGAGCTGTTCGCCACCGAGGAGGCGGCCGAGGGCATGATGGCGTTCCTCCAGCGGGGCAAGCCGTCCTGGGCGGTGTGACGACAGCGCGGGACATTGGCACATCTGCATACTTGTTTCTCTAGGCGAAACGGTGTTCCACTGTGGGAACCAAGGTTCCCATGAGAGGAGCAACCATGCTCAGGCGAGCGATCCTCGTCCTTGCCCTGTTCACCGCCGCCGTCACGGGTTTCGGCACGCCCGCGTCCGCGGCCGACACCTCCGTGCCCGGCTCGTACGCCGTCGGATACGTCGACGCCTCCGTCAGCGCCAGCGGCCGCTCGTTCAGCGCCCGCATCTACTACCCGGCGGCCACCGCCGGGCAGAACGCCGCCGTCGCGGCCGGGCGCTTCCCGGCGATCGCGTTCGGACACGGCTTCCTGCAGGGCGTCAGCAAGTACTACGGCACCATGTCCCACCTGGCGTCCTGGGGCTTCATCGTGGCCGCGCCCACCTCGCAGGGCGGGCTCGCGCCCAGCCACAGCGGCTTCGCCGACGACCTCAACGCCCAGCTCACCTGGCTCGTCGCGCAGGACACCACGGCCGGGTCCCGGTTCAACGCGCACGTCACCACCGGCAAGCTCGGCCTGTCCGGCCACTCCATGGGCGGCGGCGCCAGCGTGCTCGCCGCCTCCCGCAACCCGGCCGTGACCACCGTGGCCAACCTCGCCGCCGCCGAGACCAACCCGTCGGCCGCCACCGCCGCCGCATCGGTACGCGTACCGATGATGCTGGTCGCGGGGGAGAAGGACGGGACCGCGCCGATCGCGAGCCACCAGCGGCCCATCTACAACGGCAAGCCTGCGCCCAAGCAGCTGCGCACCATCCGCGGCGGCTTCCACTGCGGCTTCATCGAGTCCTCGTCGCTGTTCTGCGACAGCGGCACGATCACCCGGGCTGCGCAGCTCACCGTCACCCGCCGGGTGCTGACCGACTGGTTCCGCTACTACCTGGCCGGCGACGCCGCCTCCTACGACGCGGTATGGGGCGGCGCCGCCACCGGCGACCCCCAGGTCATCTTCGAGGGTGTCGCCTGACCGGCTGACCCGCGAGACCACGACCCGGCGGCGGCCACGAGCCGCCCCGGACGGCGGAGAGGGCCGCACCAGGTCCTCTCCGCCGCGTCACCTCACCCGCGGCAACCGGTTATCGGCTGGCCACTCAGGCTCGCCACCTGGCAGGATCGCGCTCCGGAGGACGGAGGGCGCCACCATGGAGGCATCGGAGCACGTCGGCGGGGACGCGCCGGGCGATCGCTGGGACGTGGCCAACCAGCTGATCGCCACGACCCGCGACGCCCGCGGCGAGGACCGGTCGCGCGCACTGCTCGCGCTCGCCACCTCACCGGGATCATGGTGGGCCGCACTCGACGCGACGCTGCGCTCGCAGAGCTGGCACGTGCAGGACTACGTGCCCGGCCTGACCGACCTGGTCGCCGAAGGCCGGGCCGACCTGCTCGAACTGGTCGTGGCCGGCTGCCACCACAACGGGCGGCTGCGCGGCGCGGCCGTGGCCCGGCTGCGCGCGCACGACCACCCGGTGGCCGACGTGCTGCTCGCGCTGCGCAGCGCCGACTGGGCCGACCCGGTGCGCGACGCCGCCCGTGCCGCCTGCGAGCGGTCGCTGACCCCGGACATCGACCCGGAACGGCTGCTGGTCATCGCCGACCTCGCCGACGCCATCCGGGACCGGGTACGGGCGCGCTGGCTGCGCGAACGCCTCGACGACCTGGTGACGCGGCTGCCCGACCCGGCCCTGACCCGCCTGCTGAGCGACGCGCGGCCACGGGTACGGCGCCACGCCTACCGGGTCGCGCTGGCCGCGGGGCGGCTGCCCGTGGACCGGCTGGTCGCGGCCGCGCTCGACGACCCGGACAACGTGATCCGCACGGTGTGCGCGAACGCCGCCTTCGCCGCCGCGCCCGACCTGTCGGTGGCGCGCAGCCTGCTCGCGGCACGGCTGCCGCTGGTCCGCTCGGAGGCGGTGCGGCTGCTGGCCCGCGACGGCGACCTCGCGGTCGCGCGGGCCGCGCTGGCCGACCCCGCGCCGGTGGTACGCCTGGTCGCACAGGTCGCCGTGGGCAAGGCCGGTGACGATCCGGCCGCGTGCTACCGCGAGCTGCTCGCCCGCGCCGCTCCCGAACCGGGCGCGATCGCCGGGCTGGGCGAGACCGGCACGGCCGCCGACGCCGAGCTGATCGCGCCCCGGCTGGCCCACCCCGCGGCCCGGGGCCGCGCCGCCGCCGTGCGGGCCCTGGTCGCGCTGGACGCCGTACGCGCTGAGCAGTTGCTGCCACTGCTGCGGGATCCGTCCGCCGCGGTGGTGGCGCAGGCCGCGAGCGCGCTGTGCGGCGTGGCGCACGAGATTAGCGAGCCGCTGCACGAGCTGCTCGGTGCCGGGCACCCGGTGCCGGTGCGGCGGGCGGCGTACCGGCTGCTGCTGGTGCGGGACGTGTGGCGCGGGCTGGCGGCGAGCCTGCGGCTGCTGGCCACGGCGGACCCGGTGCTGCTGGCGCAGGCCAGGTCGGAGGTGGACGCGTGGCCCCGCAACCCCGGGCCCAGGGCATACCGCCAACTCACCCCGGAGGTGGTCGCCGAGCTGCGGGCGGCGATCGAGCAGGCGCGGCCGGTGCTCGGGGACTCCCGGGCCGAGCTGCTGCACTGGTGCCTGCGTCAGGATCGGTGAAGGAGAGGCAGCGATGGTTGACGAAGCGCTCACGCGAATCATCGGCTTTCAGCGGGCGGCCGTCCGTCGGCAGGCGGAGGAGGCGGCCGAGTTCCCGCACGGGTTCGTGGCGCTGTGCCCGAGCTTCCCCTACTCCTATGACCACAACCTCGTCGTGCTGACCGGGGACGAGGCCCCGGCGGGCGTGGCCGGTCTGGTCGAGTCGGTCCTGGATGGCACGGGTGTCGAACACCGACTCGTGCTGGCGCACTCGGCTCGGCTCGGCGACCAGGTCGCGGACGAGCTGATCGGGGCCGGGTACAGCCACTCGGTCAACGTCGTGATGGTGCTCGCGGACGGGCACGGGCCGATCGGCGACTCCGGCCAGGTCCGCGAACTGGCGCTCGACGACCTGCGGCCGATCGACCGGCAACTGTGGGCACAGCGGCTGCCGGACGCGCCCGCCGAGGTGCCGGACCAGCTCGCCGATCGGCGGGTGCTGCGGCGGTCCTGCGCCGATGAGGTGGTCTTTCTGGGGGTGCGCGACAGCCGGGGTGCCGTGGTGGCCCACGCGGATCTGTATCTCGACCACGGGTTCGGCTGCGCGCAGGTCGAGGACGTGTACACCGATCCGGGACACCGGGGGCGCGGGCTGGCGCGGGCGCTGCTCGCGGAGGGGGTGCGGCGGGCGGCGGAGGCGGGCTGCCCGACCACGTTCCTGGTCGCCGACGCGCAGGACTGGCCGGTGCGCTTCTACGAGCGGCTCGGCTTCACGCCGGTCACGCGTACCCACCTGTTCCTGCGCCTGCCCGGCTGAGCGCGGACAGGGCGAACGCGACGATGTCGTCGCGGGGCAGGGCGGCGCCCGCGTCCGCGGCGGCCTGGTACGCCGCCGGGCCCAGCGCTGCCGTGAGGGTCTTCGCGGCCGCGGTCAGGTCCGCGGCGTCGGAGCCGTAAGCGGCGGTGTCGGCGGCACCGAGCGCACCGAGCAGCACGGCCGCGTCCTCGTGCGCTCCGGTCCGGGCGAGCAGCTGGACCAGGTTGCGCAGGGTCGTCCACTGGTGGTGCCAGATCTGCAGCCGGTGCCACTGGTCCACGCAGCGGCGGAAGGCGCCTGCCGCGGCGGTGTACTCCCCGGATCTGGTGAGCAGGGCGGCGAGGCCGACCTCGGCGATGGTCGCGGTGAACGCGCCGCCGACCGACCAGGCCAGCGCGACCGCTTCCGCGTAGAGCCGTGCGGCCTCGGCGGGATCGCTGCCGGACCGGGCCTCGGCCGCGCTGTACAGGGCCCAGGCCAGCAGGGTGGGGTTGCCGATGGCCCGGGTGACCCGCAGCTGCTCGCGGGCGATGGCGAGACCGCCGTCCGGGTCGCCCGCGTACGTGCGCGCCAGGCCCTGGAACAGCAGGCCCTCGCCCTCGCGCCAGGCGTCGCCGTGCAGCCGGGCCAGCCGCGTCTGCTCGGACGCCCAGCGGAAGCAGTCGTCCAGCCGGCCCTCGTAGAGCGCCACCGCCGCCAGCACCTTGCGGACCGGCAGGCACAGCGGCCCGTCCGGATCGGACGCGGTGTGCAGTGCCTGCTCCGCGATGGACAGGGCGCGCCGCTGGTCGCCGCGCAGGGTCAGTCCTTCCGCGACCGCGCCGCAGACCACCGGGTGCAGCGGGTGCCGCTGCGCGTCCGGCAGGCCGAGCACGGTCTCGCCCCAGGACACCACCTCGTCGTGGAAGCGGTACACCACGTAGTGGTACAGGCCCGCCGAGATACGCATCGCGACGTCGGTGTCGTGCCGGTCGACCGCCCAGCGGTGCGCCGCCCGCAGGTTGCCCAGCTCGGCGTCGAGCAGCGCGACGCAGGCGCCCTCCTCGGTGCCCCGGATCCTGGCGCCGACGTCCTGCGCGACCGCCGCGTAGTAGGCGGCGTGCGCGTTGTGCGCGTGCGGCAGCTCGCCGCGTTCGGCGAGCTTCTCCCGCCCGTACGCGCGCAGCAGGCTGAGCATCGAGTAGCGCACCTGCCCGGCGCTCGGCCCGGCGGTGACCAGCGAGCCGTCCACCAGCACCGCGAGCGCGTCGAGCAGGTCGGCCTCGCCGCACACCCGCTCGGCGGCGTCCAGGGTGAACCCGCCCGCGAACACCGACAGGCGGTCGAACAGGTGCTGCTCGGCAGGGCTGAGCAGCGCGTAGGACCAGTCGACGACGGCCCGCAGCGTCCGGTGCCGCGCAGGGGCGGTGGGCCGGGTGGTGCTGAGCAGCCGCAGCCCGTCGATGAGCCGGTCCGCTACGTCGGCGGGATTCAGCGACCGGATCCGGGCCGCGGCCAGCTCGATGGCCAGCGGCAGCCCGTCGAGCTGCCGGCACACCTCGGCGATGTGCGCGAGGTTGTCCCCGGACAGGTCGAGTCCGGGCCGGACGGCGCGGGCGCGGTCCACGAACAGCCGCACGGCCGGGGACGCGGTCGCCTCGGCCGCGCCGGTCTCCGGCACCGCGAGCGGCGCGACCGGGTGGAGTCGCTCGCCCGGCACGCCCAGGCCGGTGCGGCTGGTGGCCAGCACCGTCACCCGGGGGCAGGCGCGGACGACGGCGGCGATCAGCGTCGCGGCCTCGGCGAGCACGTGTTCGCAGTTGTCGACGACGAGCAGCAGCTCGCGGGCGGCGAGGTAGGCGTGGACCGACTCCTCGACGCTCAGTCCGGGCTGCTGACGTGCGCCGGCGGCCGCCGCGAGCGCGTGGCCGAGCGCGGTGCCGTCGGTTACGGGGGCCAGCTCGCACCAGCGCACGCCGTCGGCGTACCCGCCGCTCAGCTCCACCGCGACGTGGGCGGCCAGGCGGGTCTTGCCCACGCCGCCGGGTCCGGTGAGCGTCACCAGGCGGCACTCGCGCAGCTGTGCGCCGACGGCGGACAGGTCGGCCTCGCGCCCGATGAAGCTGGACAGCTCGACCGGCACCGCGGCGGACCCGTCCGGTGTCGTGCCGAGGCCGGACGCGGTTGCTGCGGCCGTGTCCGCGGCGTGCTCGGCGGCGGTGTTCCCGGCTGCGCCGGCAACTTGTGGGTTGCTCCCGAAACCCAGGAGTTGCGGGCCGCGCGCAGGGGTGGTCTCCGGATCGGGGGAGGCCCGCCGCCGCGGCGTGGCCGGTGGCGTCCAGTCGAGGGCGGGGTCCTGGCGCAGTACGGAGGCCTCCAGCGCGCGCAGCGTGGCCGTGGGCTCGACACCCAGTTCCTCGTCGAGGTGGCTGCGGAACGCGCGGAACACGGCCAGCGCCTCGGCTTGGCGGCCGCATCGGTACAGGGCCAGCATCTGCTGCTCGCGGGGGCGTTCACGGAGCGGGTGCGCGGCGGCGTGGGCGTCGATCGCGCCGACCAGGCCGGCGTGGCGGCCCAGCGCGAGCCCGGCGTCGAAACGCTGCTCGATCGCGGTCAGCCGCAGCTCCGCGAGGCGGGTGGCCTCGGGCCGGGCGAAGTCCGCGTCGGCGAACTCGGCGTACGCGGGGCCGCGCCACAGGGCCAGCGCCTCGTCCAGGGAGGTCAGGGCGTGATCGGGGTCGTCGGCGGCGACGCGCCGGGCCCGGTCGCACAGCTGCTCGAACCGGCCCGCGTCGGTCTGCTCGGGCGTGATCTGCAGCAGGTAACCGGGCGGGTGGGTGAGCAGCACGTCCTCGCCGCCGGTACGCAACAGCCCGCGCAACCGCGAGACATACGTGTACAAAGACGGCAAAGCACTCGCCGAGGCGGCGTCGCCCCAGATGATCTCGACCAGGCTGTCGGCGGGCACCACGGAACCCGCCCGCGCGATGAGGGCCGTGAGCAGCAGCCGCTGCGTCCTGCTGCCGATCACCACGTCGCGCTCGCCGGAGCGCACCCGCAGCGCCCCCAGGACGCCGAAGTTCATGCCCGTGCCCGCGATCGGATACGCCGCAATCGCGCCGCAAGCCGGCTGCAAGGTGGCCCCGCCAGCATCGGTGAAGTCGGTTCCACCGTCACAACCAACCACTATAGGAGGCGACCCGATCATGACTACCGCAGTGAAGCCCGTCGCGGCGCAGGCGATCACGCCGGAGGTCGAGGCCTTCGCCGGCCGCGTCATGGGTGACACCAGCGCCTGGATGGTCACCACGATGGCGATGCTCGGCGACCGGCTGGGACTCTGGCGTTCCCTGGCCGGCTCCGGGGCGCTTACCAGCGCGGAACTGGCCGCACGCACGGGCACGTCCGAGCGCTACGTCCAGGAGTGGCTGTCCTCGATGGCCGCGCACGGATACGTCGACCACGACCCGTACACGGGCCGGTTCACCCTGCCCGCCGCGCACGTGCCGGTGCTCGCCGAGGCGGGACCCGCCTACTTCGGCGGCCTGCACCAGGCCCTGTTCGGGCTCACCGGGGTGCTCGGCCGGGTGGCCGACGCGTTCCGGGACGGCAGCGGCGTGCCGCTGTCGGCGTACCCGGACGACTGGTGGCAGGGTCTCGAACGCTTCACCAACGGCTGGTTCGACCATCTGCTGCCGGGCGTGTGGCTGCCCGCGCTGCCCGAGGTGCACGCGGCGCTGGAGCGCGGCGCGGACGTCGCCGACGTCGGCTGCGGCCGCGGCCGGGCCCTCATCCGGCTCGCGCAGGCCTACCCCGCCGGGCGGTACACCGGCTTCGACATCCATCCCGAGTCGGTCGAGGCGGCACGGGCCGCCGCGCAGGAGGCGGGCGTCGCGGACCGGGTGCGGTTCGAGGTGTGCGACGTGTCCACCGGTATCCCGGGCGACTACGACGTGATCACCACGTTCGACGTCATCCACGACGCCGCCGACCCGCTGGGCATGCTCAAGGTGATCCGCACCGCGCTGCGCCCGGACGGGCGCTACGTCTGCCTGGACATCAACGCCAGCCACCACCTGCCCGACAACACCGGACCGCTGGGCGCCTACTTCTACGGCGTCAGCATCCTCTACTGCATGTCGACCTCGCTGGCGCAGCACGGCGCGGGCCTGGGCACCTGCGGCTTCAACGAGCACACCGCGCGCCGGCTGTGCGCCGAGGCCGGCTTCGGCACGGTCACCCGGGTCGACATCGACAACCCGTTCAACATCCTCTACGAGATCACCGTCTGAACCCGGTGCCGGGCCGTCCACCGGCCCGGCACCGCCTCCTCGGGAAGGCGTCCGATGTCCACATCCTCCGCGGCCGAGCTGGGCACCGTGCTCGGCGTCTGGGCCCACCCGGACGACGAGGTGTACCTGTCCGGCGGCCTGATGGCCCTGGCGGCCGACGCGGGCAACCGCGTCGTCTGCGTGACCGCGACCGCCGGTGAGCACGGCACGGCCGATCCGGACCGGTGGCCACCGGACCGGCTGGCCGCCGTACGCACGCACGAGCTGCGCGCCTCGCTGGCCGTGCTCGGGGTGACCGAGCACCGCTTCCTCGGGCTGCCCGACGGCGCCTGCGCGGACCAGCCCGCCAGGCCCGTCGTGAGCAGGCTCGCCGCGCTGATCGGCGAGGTGCGGCCGGACACGATCGTGACGTTCGCGCCCGACGGGTTCACCGGGCACGGCGACCACCGGGCGGTGTCGCGATGGACCACCGCGGCCCGCGCGCTTGCCGCACCCGGCGCGCGGCTGCTGCACACCGCCGTCACCCAGGAGTTCCTCGACCGCTGGCAGGCCGTCTACGAGCGGCTCGACATCTTCGTCGGCGGCCTGCCGGTCCGTACACCCCGCGACCGGCTCAGCCTGCACCTGTCGCTCAGCCCGGCGCCGGCCGACCGCAAGCTGGTCGCGCTGCGCGCGCAGGCCACCCAGACCGCCGGGCTGGTCGCCGTCCTCGGCGAGGACACCATGCGGGACTGGTGCGCCGAGGAGTCGTTCATTGACGCCGACGAGGTCGCCGGATCGACCCCGACGTCGGCGTGGCCCGCGCCGCGTGACCTCGCCGAGCCGGTCACAGCACAGCTACGCCATGGGGCGGCCACGGGCCGGAGCTGACACCGGCGGCCCGATGCCCGTGGTCACAGCGCCAGCCCGCCGTCGACCGGGACGACCGCGCCGGTCATCGCGCTGCTGTCCGGCCCGGCCAGGAACGCGAGGACCGCGGCGACCTCGGCCGGGTCGAGCAGCCGGCCGAGCGGCTGCTGGGCGGCGAACCGCTCCGCGTCGGGCAGCCCGTACAGCCGGGCGCTCTCGGCCAGGATCGGCGTGTCCGTCGAACCCGGGCTGACCGCGTTGGCGGTCACCCCCGACCCGCCCAGCTCGCTGCCGAGCGCGCGGACGAACCCGGCGACCCCCGCCTTCGCCGCGCAGTAGGCCGCGAGCATCGGGAGCCCACGCGTGGCCGCAGCCGAGGCCACCGCGAGGAAGCGACCGGACCGCGGCTCGGGGCGGCGCAGCATGGCCGGAATCGCGGCCCGCGCGAGGTTGAGCACCCCGCGCAGGTCGACGTCGAGCACGGCGTCCTCCTGCGCGACGGGCACCTCCCACATCGGGACGCCGCCCGCGATCACCCCGGCTGCGGCGATCGCCGCATCCAGGCCGCCCCATCGCTGCTCGGCCTCCGCGACCGCGGCGGTGAGCGCGGCGAGGTCGCGCACGTCGGCGAGGTGACCGCGCACCGGGCCGTGCGCGGCGGCCCGGTCCACCACCGCGGCCAGCTCGTCCGCGGTGGCCATGGCGTACGGCAGCGCCGGGTCCTGCCCGCCGAGGTCGACCGCGAGCACCGACCAGCCCTGCTCGGCCAGCTTCAGCACCGTGGCGGCGCCGATGCCGCGCGCGGCCCCGGTGACGAGCGCGACCCGGGCACTCATACCGCCGCCGGTGTTTCCGCGCGGCATACCGGCGTCATCGGATGAGCACCGCGGAACCCTGGGGTACGCAGTCGGCCAGCGTCACCGGGTCGCCCATCGCCACGACGATGTCACGGGCACCGGAGAAGGAGTCGCGGCCGTGCGAGGACATCACGTTGTCCACGAGGAGCAGGTCTCCCCGGGTCCACGGGCGCCGCCGGGTCATCCGGTCGTAGGCCGAGTTGATTTCGGCGACGTCGGCTTCGGTCAGCGCCGCGCCGTCCCCGTAGGACGTGGCGAACGGCAGGCCGTCGTGGTCGAACTCGTCGATGAGCATGTCGCGGATCGCGGGGTCCAGCGACCACTCGCTCCAGAACGCGGCGTGGTTGAACCACACGGGTTCGCCGCTGGCCGGATGACGGATGATGCCGGGGCGGTTCTGCTCGGTCCGCAGGACGCCGTCGACCCAGGTGCATCTCATGGCGTTGGCCGCGCAGTACGCTTCGACATCCGACTCGCGCTCGGTGCCGAAGGCGGTCGTCCACGGCAGGCCGATGGCCGCCTGGTAGTTGCGGGTCAGGCACCAGCCGGCCTCCGCCATGCGGGCGGTGATGCGTTCGGGCAGGGCGCCGAGCACCGAGCGCACGTTGGCCACCGTGGTCGCGCCGCCGTACGTGGGCGCGGTGACGCAGCCGAACAGCAGCCTGCCGGGGAAGCTGAGGGTGTAGCTGTTCTCGTTGTGCTGCCGGATGCTCTGCGCCGGTGGCAGATCGGTGGACGAGTAGACGCCCGAGCCGAAGTCGGTGCGCGGTGTCGCCTTCTCGTGGTAGGCCGCGGGCTGGTCGAACACGACGTCACGGACGGCGGCGAAGTCCTCGCGGCTCGCGATGCCGGCTCCCGCGAGATACAGCGCTCCGTGCTCGCTCAGCGCGGCGTCGAGCGGGGACCGGTGCTCGGCGATCCAGTCCATCGTCGCCTGGATTCCGTGGTGGGAGACCGTATCGAGGTCGATCGTCGGCGGTGCCGTGCCGTCGGTCCGGATACGCAGAGGCTCACTCATCGCTTCCATCCCCGCTCTCGTTTGGATTCGGCGCTCAGGATCTGCGAAGCACGTAGATCCGAGGTTCCAGCTTTCCGATCATCTGGTAGACGCCCCAGAGCGCGTTGCCCAGCTCCACGCGGTAGTCGATGTCGCCCAGCTCGGCGCGCAGCTGCTCGGACTTGCGCAGCAGCCGTGCCGCGTACAGAAGCTGGCGGGACGTCAGGTTGATCCCGTCCTCCTCGAACGCCTCACGCAGCTCGGAGCCGACGACGTCGGTCAGTTCGAGGTGGAAGCCGGCCGCCTGGGCCCGCTTCTCGAAGTCCTCCGGCGACATGCGCTCGGGCACGACCGCGAGGTCGGTGAAGAGCTGGTCACGCTCACGCGGCTCGAGCCGGTCGGTGGCGAACGTCTGGTACAGCACCAGGCGCCCGCCGGGCTTGAGCACCCGATGACTGTCGGCGAGCGCCCGGTCGGCATCCACCACCTGGAAGAACATGTCGTGGCTGAAGATGAGGTCGAACTCGCCGTCAGCTGCCGGGATGTCCTCCATGACGCCGGGCCGGATCGACACCCGCGATCCCAGCGGGTGCTCGGCGACGGCCGCCCGCGCGCGGGCGTTGTTGCTTTCCAGCGGATCCACCGAGACGACACGGCAGCCGAACATCTGGACGAGCGCGAACGAGTGCGACGCCTCCCGCCCGCCGATGTCGAGCACGAGATCGTCCGGCCCGACCTCGAGATCGTCGAGGACGGCGAACATCAGGCCACTGCGCCGCGGTTGGTAGCTGCGATTGAGCGCCCGGTCGACCGCATCGACGTTCCTGAGGCTGTACATCTCGTCGATGGTGATCGCGTGCGGCTCCGCCATGGGCGAACCCTACTATCCGGACCTGGCATCCACCATGCCCCGTGATTCACCTACCCGGACGTGGATCCGATGCCGACGGTCGACCCGATGCGGCACCGGGTACTAGGCTGCATCGATCGACTAGATCACACGAGGGGCGAGCTGTGAGCGACGAGAATGAAGACAACCGGGCGTATTCGGTCGTAGTCAACGATGAGGAGCAGTACTCGATCTGGGTCGACGGCAGCTCGCTGCCGGCGGGCTGGCGCGAGGCCGGCAAGAAGGGCAGCAAGAGCGAGTGCCTGGACCACATCGCCGAGGTCTGGACCGACATGCGGCCCAAGAGCCTGCGGCAGTCGATGGACGCCCGCTAGCCCGGCCTTCCGCCGATGCGGTGATGCGGGCGGCCGGGGTGGCGAACGCCGATGCACCCCTTGACTCGACCCTTGATCGTCGTGAAAGGTATCGATGGTGACGAGGAGACGCGGGGGAGGCGGCTCGAACATTCGCCTGGAATGTCTTTTGCCGAATGAAGGCTCACGCAGACCTGGTCCGTTCGTCACGGAGAGACGGTCCGCGGCCTTGCCAACAAGGACATCACTCGATCTGGGAGAGGCCTGCCCTCGTGACTGAAATGATCTTGACCGATCGTATCAACGACATCGCCGCACGCGAGCCGCACCGATCTGCGCTGCGCGCCGGCGAGGCCACGCTCGACTACGCCGGCCTGACCGCGGCCGCGACCGGCCTGCGCGATCTCCTGCGCGCGCACGGGGTCGGCCCGGAAGACGTGGTGGCCACGGTGTTGCCGCGCGGCGGCAATCCGATCATCGCGATGCTCGCCGTCTGGATGTGCGGCGCGGCCTACATGCCCGTCGACGCGAAGTGGCCGGAGGCAAGGCGCCGGCTGGTGATCGACAGATCGGCCACGGTCGTGCTGGAGGAGTCGGCGGAGGCCGGCGCGCACCCCGGCATGCCGGGTGAGGCCGGGCTCCGGGTCAGGCGGACGGCCGCGGCTCCCGAGCGCGCGAACGACGGCGGCGCGACCGAGCGGAATCTCGCCTACGTCATCCACACGTCCGGTTCGACCGGCACACCCCTCGCCGTCGGCGTCGAATTCGGATCGATGCACAACTACGCCAGGTATCTGCTCGACCTGCTCGCGCAGCCGGACGTCCACGGCGACGGCGACCTGCGGGTGCTGCTGTCGGCCGACCTGTCGTTCGACGCGTCGCTGCGGCCGGTCCTGCTGCTCGCGGCGGGCGCCGAGCTCGTCGTCGCGCCGGACCTGACGGAAGGCTCGTGGCAGGACCACATCGACTGCATCGCCGCGCACCGCGTCACCGTCCTCAGCGGCGTTCCCTCCTGGTACTCCGGGGTGCTGAGCGCCGGGTTCGTGCCCGCTGACTCCGCCGTGCGGCTCGCCTTCATCGGCGGCGAGGCGGTGCCCAACGGCGTCGTCCGCAGGCTGGCCTCGGACCGCTGCGCCGTGGTGGTGCAGTACGGCCCCACGGAGACGACGGTCGCGGCGACCGGGGGAAGGCTGCTCAACGACGGCTTCCTCGAGGCGCCGATCGGCGAAGGCGTGCCCGGCGCGCGGATCAGCCTGTACCAGGACGCCGGTTTCGCCCCGGCGGCCGATGGTCAGCCGGCCTACCTGTACGTGGGCGGGGCAGGCGTCGCCCGGGGATACCTGCACGATCCGGCCCTGACCGCCGAGCGGTTCGTGCCGGACCCGTCCGGCCCGCCCGGGTCCCGGATGTTCCGGACCGGCGACCTCGGCAAGAAGCTCCCGCAGGGCGGGTACAGCTTCCTCGGGCGAACGGACGACCAGGTCAAGATCGGTGGCCGCCGGATCGAGCTGAGCGAGATCTCGTCCGTCCTGAACCGGCACCCGGCCGTCACCCAGTCGGTCGCCTTCGTGCACCGTGACTCCGCCCATCCGCTGCTGGTCGCCTGTTACGTCGGGGCCGGCGCGGACGGACCCGAGGCCGAGGCGGGCATCCGCGAGCACCTCGCGGGCGAGCTGCCGAGCTACGCGGTGCCGGTCCTGGTCCGGCGGGTGGACGCCCTGCCGGTGACCGAACGCGGCAAGGTGGATGTGGCAGCGCTGGCGCGACTGGTGAAACCTGCGGAGGCCGAAGTGGCGGAGGACGAGTCCGACCTGACCGACGTCGAGCGGACGGTGATCGCGATCGTGCGCAAGACGCTCGACGCGCCCTGCTCCATCGACGACGAGCTGTTCTCGCTCGGCCTCACCTCGCTGGATTCGCTGAACATCCTGGCGCAGATCCGCGAGGAGCTCGGCGTGCGGGTGCGGCTGCGTGACTTCTTCCAGGCACGCACCACGCGCAACCTGTGCAAGCTCATCGGGACCGTCAACCGGGGATGACGAACACGGATGCGCTGACGCGAACCTTCCCGCTCGGCCCGCTGCAGCAGCAGATCTGGCGGTTCTGGCGGAACAACCGCGACAGCCCCGCGTACATCATGCCGGAGGTCTACTTCTTCGACGGCGACTTCGACGTCGAAGCCGTCACGTACGCCCTCGACGAGACCGCGCGCCGCCACGAGTCCCTGCGCACCACCTTCCGCGAGGGGGACTCCGGCGTCGTGCAGCTCGTCAGCCGCGATCCGGCGCACGTGCCGGTCGAGGTGCTCGATCTGCGGGAGCTGTCCGCCGCGGCGCGGGCGCAGCGGCTGGAGGCCGCCATCGACACCGCGGCGAACACGCCCTTCGACCTGTCGGCGCGGCCCCCGATCCGGCTCACCGCGATCCTGCTGTCGGACACCCGCACGGCGCTGGTCATGGCGGCGCACCAGATCGTCTGCGACGGCACCTCGATGGCGATCCTGCTCGGCGAGTTCGGCGAGCTCTACCGCGCGGCGCGGCAGGGGGTCACGCCCGAGCTCGCCCCGGCCCCGCCGGGGTACGGCGCCTTCGTGACGGAGCAGCTCGCCGCGCTCGCCGGGCAGGCGTCCGGTGAGGACCTGGCGTACTGGACCGAACGCCTCGCCGGGGCCGCCGGCAGCGCGCTGCCCGGAGACTCCCGCGCCGCCGCGAGCGACGGGGTGCCGCTGGACACCTGTGCGGTGTCCAGGACACTCGACAGCGGGCTGGCCGACGCGGTCCTGGCGTACGCGCGGCGGGCCGGGGCGACCCCGTTCGCCGTCCTGCTCGGCACGATGAGCGTCATGATCGCGGCCGCCACGGGCGACGGCGACGTGTCGGTGGGCACCGCGACGAGCAGCCGCACCCCGAGGTTCGCCCGCACCGTCGGGATGCTCACCAACATGGTCGTGCACCGGTCGCGGATCGACCTGTCCGGCACCTTCACCGAGGCGCTGGCCGAGGTGTCGCTCGATCTGCTGGACGCCATCGACTGCCAGGACGTGCCCTTCAGCCAGGTGACCGACGCCCTGGGCCACGGCGGCGAGCCCGGCACCGGCCTGGTGCGGACGGCGTTCTCGGCCGGTGCCCTCGGCGGCCTGACGCTGGGCGAGGGCAGCCTGTCGGAGCGGGTGATGCGCACCTCGCAGGGACCGTTCGACGTCACCGTGATCTGCGAGATCGCCGCGCCGGGCATCGCGCTGGACTGGCAGTTCGCGCTGCGTACGTACTCGCGCGAGCTGGCGCGCGGCTACTGCGCCGCGTACGAGGAGATGCTGGCGGCGCTGCTGGAGCGGCCCGACGCGGCGATGGACTCGCTCGGCCTGACCGAGATCCTGTCCCGCCCCGGCGGCGTCCGCGCGGGATGAGCCGGCCGACCGGCAGACGAGATGGGGGAGCAGATGCGTGAGCCGCTGGCCATCGTCGGCATGGCGTGCCGAGGTCCGGGGGCGGCCGACTACCGCGCGCTGTGGGCCAACGTCGAGGCCGGCGCCACGGGCATGGTCACCGTCAGCGAGCAGGACCGGCGGCGGGAGGGGATCAGCCTCCCCGCGGACGTGCGAAACCCCTACGTGCCCGTCGCCGCGCCGCTGGACGGCTACGACAGGTTCGACGGCACCGCCTTCGGCATCACCGCCGGAGAGGCCGACGGCATCAACCGCAACCACCTCGTGATGATGGAGGTCGTCCTCGAGGCGCTGGAGGACGCCGGTTGCGACCCGCTGCGCCATCCCGGCCGCATCGGCCTGTTCGCCGCCGGCGGGGCCGGCTCGCCGATCACGGTCCTGCAGCGCCTGGGCGACCCGCGGTTCGGTGACGCCGGGCGGCCGCTCAAGTCGTCGGAGGCGGTCAACTGGGTGTCGCTGCTGGACCACGACTTCCTGTCCACCCGCATCGCCTACGCGCTCGACTTGCGCGGCCCGTCGCTGACGGTGCAGAGCGCCTGCTCCAGCTCGCTGGTCGCCGTGCATCTGGCCTGCCAGAGCGTGCTGTCCGGGGACTGCGACGTGGCGCTGGCCGGCGGGGTGAACGTCGAGGCGCCGCACCAGGCGGGCTACTACCACCAGCCGGGCAGCATCTGGTCCACCGACGGCAGCTGCCGGCCGTTCGACCGCTCCGCGAGCGGCACCATCACCGCCAGCGGCGCGGGCGCGGTGGTGATCAAACGGCTCGACGACGCGCTGGCGGCCGGGGACGCGATCCACGCCGTGATCCGCGGCAGCGCCGTCAACAACGACGGCAAGCGGAAGGTCGGGTTCACCGCCCCGAGCGTGAACCAGCAGAGCCTGGTCATCAGCGCGGCGCTGGCCGCCGCGGACGTGGACGGGCGCGACATCGGGTATGTCGAGACGCACGGCACCGGGACCGAGGTCGGCGACGTCGTCGAGTGGCAGGCCATCGAACGTGCCCTCGGCCCCGACGGGGCACGGTGCGCGATCGGGGCGGTCAAGGCGAACGTCGGCCACCTGGGCGCCGCGTCGGGCGTGTTCGGGCTGATCAAGGCCGCGCTGGTGGTCAGCAGCGGGCAGATCCCCCCGGTGGCGAACTTCGTGGAGCTGAGCCCGCGGATCACCCCGGCGGGCTCCCGGCTGTTCGTGCCCGCCAGTGCGAGCCCCTGGGAGGACGGGCCGGGCCCGCGCCGGGCCGGGGTCAGCTCGATGGGGGTCGGCGGCACCAACGCCCACGTCGTCCTCGAACAGGCCCCGCCGGTCAGGACCGCCGACGGTCCGGGCGACGGCGTCTTCGTCGTCCCGGTCAGCGCCGCGTCGGCGCGCAGCGCCCAGGACACCGCCGACCGTATGCTGGATTTCGCCGCGGCCAACCCGGAGAGCCTGGGCAGGCTCGCCCATACGATGACGGCGGGCCGGCGCCGGCTCGCCCACCGGGAGGCGGTCGTCCTGGTCCGACGCGCCGGGCGCATCGACACCTGGCGTACGGGGACCCGCCGGGCCAGACGGGGGCACGACAGCGTCTTCGTCTTCCCCGGCCAGGGGACCGCGCTCGGTGACCTGAGCGCGGCACGCGCGGAGATCGACGGATTCGCCGGCCTGTTCGCGCAGGCGCTGTCGAGCCTGCCCGCCGACGACCGGCAGCCGGTCGAGGCCCTGCTCACCGGGCAGCCCGCGCCCGATGCCGCCCCGCGCATCACCGAGCTCGCCATGCTCGTGCGCTCCGTGGTGATCGCGAGATCGCTGCTGGCCGACGGCATCGAGCCCCGGTCCCTGTGCGGCTACAGCCTGGGCGAGGTCGCCGCGGGCGTGGTCGCCGAGGTGCTCACCCTGGACGAGGCCGCCGCAGCCGTCACCGCACGCGCCCGGATCCTGGCGAGCGCGCCGCCTGGCGCGATGATCCGGGCGCGGCTGCCCGAAGCCTCAGCGGGTCCGTACCTGCGCCCCGGGGTGTCGCTGGCGATCGTGCCGGGCGCCCGGGACTGCGTGTTCAGCGGCGAGCTGACCGCGATCGAAGCGCTCGCCGCCGAGCTGCGCGCCGCCGGTGTCGCCTCGGTCCGGATCCCGGTCGCGCACCCGTTCCACAGCACGTTCCTGGAGCCGTTCGCCGAGCGGTACACCGCGGCGTGGGCGGAGTTCGACCTGCGGCCCCCGGTGCGGCGGCTGATGTCGCCGACGACGGGTGACTGGCTGGACGAGGCGACCGCCCGGGACCCTGCCTTCTGGGCCGGGCAGCTGACCCGGACGGTCCGGTTCGGTGACGCCGTGCGCGCGCTTCGCGCGGACGGCACGACCCTGGCCTACGTCCTGGACTCGGGCCAGGGCGTCGCCGCGTTCGCCGGTGAGGTGTTCGGCGACGACGTGCAGGCCATGACCACCGCCGGCCAGCCGGGCTACGACGCGGTCTCCCGCGCGCGGCTGCTGGCGACGGCCTGGACGGCGGGGCAGGACCAGGTCCTCCCGGCCGGGACCGGACCGGCCGACGGTCCGGGCACGGCCACGGTCGTCGTCCACGCTCCCACCTACGCGTTCGACCGGGGTCCCGAGGAGGAGCCGCAGCCCATGCAGCCTGAGTCACCGCCACCGCCGCCGGTGGCCGTCCCCACCGCGGTGGAGGCCGCGGCGCCGCCTGCGGCGCCGGCCGATCGGGAGGGCATCGAGGCGGGGGTACGCCGCATCGTCGCGCAGCTCGTCGGCAGCACCCCGGGCGACGTGAAGCCCGGCGCCTCCTTCATCGACCTCGGATACGACTCGTTCCTGCTGATCCAGCTCGCCGATGCGCTGTCGGCCGAGTTCCAGGCCGATGTCGACGTGCAGCTGCTCTACTTCGACCGGGACTCGTGCGAGAGCCTGACCGAGTTCCTCACCGGGGTCGTGCCGCCGAGCTGGCAGCCGTCGTCCGGCGCCGCGGAGCCGAAACGGGCCGTCGCGGTGCTGCCCGCTGTGCCGCAGCAGCGTCGCGCGCCGGTCACCGCGCCCGTCGCCGCGCCGGCCGCCGCGCCGGCCGCCGTACCGGTCGCGCAGCCGTCCGGGCCGGCCGGCGGGGCCGGTGAGATCGCCGCGCTGCCGGTCGAGGAGGAACTCGAGTGGGGACGGCGGACGCCGGTGTCGCGGCGGGTCACCGAGGAGGACCGGTACACGCTGGCAGACCAGCGCAACCTGGTGTTCTCGCTCCGCACGGGCCGCCGCTCGGTCAGCTACCCGGTGGTCGGGGTACGCGGCGAGGGCTCCCACTTCACCGATGTGGACGGCAACGAGTATCTCGACCTGTGCATGGGCTTCGGCGTCAACCTGCTGGGTCACGCATCCGAGCCGGTGCGGGAGGCGCTGCGCACTTTCGACGCCTCCGACCTGCTGCTCGGCCCGCAGTCGTCGACCGCGGGCGACGTGGCGCGCGGTATCGCGTCGCTGACCGGGGTCGACCGGGTGGCGCTGGCCACCTCGGGGACCGAGGCGGTCATGTTCGCCGTACGCGCCGCGCGCGCGAAGACGGGCCGGAATCTGATCGCGGTGTTCGCCGGTTCCTTCCACGGCACGTTCGACGGTGTGCTGGTCGCACCCCGCGCGGGCGGGCAGCGGGGCGAGTCGACGACGCTCGGCCGGGGCACGCCGCCCGGCATGGCGCAGGACGTCATCATCCTGCCCTACGACGAGACCGCACTGCCCATCCTGGAGTCCTACGGTGAGCAGCTGGCGGCGGTGCTGGTCGAGCCGGTGCAGAGCCGGCGTCCGGGGTATCAGCCCGCCGAGCTGCTGCATCAGCTGCGTGCCCGCACCACTGCGCAGGGCGCCGCACTGATCTTCGATGAGATCATCACCGGCTTCCGCTGCCACCCCGCCGGCGCGGCCGGGTACTTCGGCGTCCGCCCCGACCTGGCGACGTACGGCAAGGTCATCGGCGGCGGCATGCCCCTCGGGGTGATCGCGGGCGACGCGGAGTTCATGGCCCCCATCGACGGCGGGCGCTGGCGGCAGGGCGACGGCGGGCTGCCGCAGCGGCCGAGCATGGTGTTCTCCGGGACGTTCAGCAAGCAGCCGATGGCCATGGCCGTGGCGCAGCAGATGATCCGGCACCTGCGCAAGGAGTCGCCCCGGCTGCAGCACACGCTCACCGAGCGCACGGCCGAGCTGGCCCGGGAGATCAACCAGCATGCCGCGGCCAACGGCTACCCGATCGAGGTCGAGCACTTCTCGTCGCTGTTCCGGATCAACGTCGACGGCTCCGAGCGGTCGGAGAACATGTTCTTCCTCGGCCTGCTCAGCCGCGGGGTCTACGTGTGGGAGGGGCGCACCTGCTTCCTCAGCGCCGCGCACGACGACGCGGACCGGGCCCGGATCGTGGAGGCCGTCGCCGAAACGGCGGCGGAGGTGGCCGCGAGCGGCGTCTGGCAGAGAACCCGGGCGGCGGCGGCCGTTCCGGCGAGCGCACCGGCCCCGGTGGACGAGCCGCCGGTCACCGGCGAGGCTCCGCTCACCGACGGCCAGAAGCTGCTCTGGATGAGCAGCGAGCTGGGCGGCGATCGCGGGGCGACCTACCAGATGTCCGACGTGCGCCGCATCGAGGGCGTCATCGACGTGGACAGGCTGACCGGCGCCATCGAACGGGTCGCGCGGCGGCACGAGGCGCTGCGGATCGGGTTCGACGAGGACGGCGCGGCCCAGAACTGCGTCGCCCACGCCGTTCCGGCGCTGACCACCTGCACCCTGAGCGACGCGTCGCCGGGCGACATCGAGGCGATGCTGTCCCGGTTCGCGCGGCGGCCGGTGGACATGTCGGTCCCCTCGCTGTTCCAGTTCCACCTCGTGCAGGCGGGTGCGGTCGCGTACCTTCAGGCCACCGCGCCGCACGCGGTCATCGACGGCTGGTCGTTCGAGGTCCTGTGGGAGGAGCTGTCGGCCTTCTACGTGGGCGGTGAGCGGGCCGCCGCGGTACGCGAGCCGGCCCGCTTCCTGGAGTACGCACGGTCCAAGCGCGCCGAGGAGGACGCCCGGTTCGCCGCGAACGACGCGTGGTGGCGGCCGAGGCTCGACAGCGCGTGGCAGTCGGCCCGCATGGTCGACGGCGCCAAACCTTTCGCGCCGGTCACCCGCATCGACCGCCTGTCGGCGGACCGCCTCGCCGAGCTGCGCGGATTGTCCCGCTCCAGCAGATCCACCATGCACACCGCGGCGCTGTCGGCGGTGTCGGTGGCCTCGGCGCTGCTCATGAACGCCCCGCAGGTGATCGTCATGGCGCACCGGACGGGACAGCCGCTCGCCTTCCCGGGCAGGCCACTCATCGGCTTCTGCGTGGACCTGCTGCCGGTCATCCTCGAACTCCCCGACGACACCAGCCTGCTGGAGGTGACCCGGGACGTGCAGGCGCAGCTCGTCAGCAGCTCCGACGCGCTGTCGGGCCTGTATCGGACGCTGCAGAACCGCCGCTACCGCCACCTGCCGTCCACGTTCCTCGCGTTCGAGTACGCCACCGAGAGCCCGGGGACCCTGTTCGGCGCACCGGCGTCGCCCATGGCGATGGAGCGGCCGCGCATGCCGCAGCCGGCGCTGCTGACCGTCGAGGAACACCGCGACGGGATCGAACTCATCTCGGAGATCGCCGAGGAGAGCGACCTCGCACCCTACGGAGCCGACCTCGCCGCCCGGGTGGAGCAGCTGCTGGCCGACCCCACCGTGCCGCTCGGCGAGCTGCGCCGGCGCTGACCCGGCGAGCCCGGGGCTCGCCGCGGCGTCAGGCCACTCGCCCGTCGTCCGCCGGAAGCCGGTGCTTCCAGTGGACGACGGCGCTGAGCGGCAGCGCCGACTCCTGCGGGAAGAAGTGCCCGCCCGGGTACTCCCGGGTCTCGAACGCGGCCGCGGTGTACTCGCGCCAGCCGGCCGCCTCCTCGCTGGTGAGCGCCGGATCGTGCGAGCCGCTCATGGCGAGGATGGGGCAGGCGATCCTGTCCCCGTCCGCGTCGTCCAGGTATCGGGTGCACGCCCGGGCGTCCGCGGCGAGAGCGGGCAGGACGAGCGGCTTCAGCAGCTCGCCGCGCCGGCCGCTGAAGTCCAGGCCGCCCAGCTCCTGAAGGGCCTCGACGATCTCCGCGGGCTCCAGCTCGTCGTAGCGGGCGAACGCCGGCAGGTGCGGAGGCGCGCAGGCCGCGATCGCCAGGACCGCCGGCGGCGGCGCGCCGATCCGCTCCAGGCGGCGCGCCGTCTCCAGCATCACCAGGCCGCCGAAGCTGTGCCCGAACAGCGCGTAGTCGGCGCCGTGCCGGTCCGCGACGACGGCGTCCGCGACGAGCGCGGCCATTTCCCTGATGTCGTCCATGCACGGCTCGGCGAACCGGTCCTCGCGGCCCGGCAGCTGAACCACTCGCAGATTCGCCCGCAGCGCCGACTGTGCGAAGGCGGCCAGAAAGGTGCGGGCGCCGGTCCCGGCCGACGGGACACAGTAGACGGTGCGTGCCGGCGGCGCGGCCGGGTCCGGCCGGGCGACCGCGTCGGGAAAGGACCGGAGGAGGTCGTGGAGTGGGGGAGCGTCGCCGTTCACGCGGCCGCTCCCGAACGGCCCGTCACGGCGGTGCGGGCTGCTGCCACGGTCACGAGGTCAGGTCTGCCCGCTCGACGACGGCACGGGCGACCGCCGCCGGGTTCTCCTGCAACAGGTAATGGCCGCCGGAGACCTCTTCGAAGTCGAGCCGGGTGCAGTAGTCGGCCCAGGACTGCGCCACCGAGCGGTCGATGTCGCGGTCCTCGGATCCGGCGACGACGAGCAGCGGGATCTTCAGCGGGTCGGCGGCGTACGGGAAGCCCGCCACGGCCGTGTAGTCGGCGCGGATGACGGGCTCCAGCAGGTCACGGGCGTCCTCGTCCTCGGCGACGGCCGGCTGGGCGTCACCGGACGCGACGAGCTGGGCCCACAGCGTCTCGGACGACTCCGGCAGGTCCGGGTGCACCCGGGGCAGGTGCCATGCGCCCTGGCTGACCGCGACCATCAACCGTGCCCGCGACCCCGGCCGCGACGCGGCGCGCGCGAGGATCGCGTACATCAGCCAGGCGCCCGAACACTGGCCCAGGCCCACCACCTCGGCGGCCGGGTGCCGGGCGGCGACCTCCTCCAGAGCGTCGGCGGCCACGGTGGCCGCCGCGTCGAACTCCCACTCCACCGGCTCGGCGATCAGCCGCTCGCGTCCCGGCAGCACCAGACCGTAGACGGCCCAGCCGTCCGGGAGGCTGCGGGCGAGGTCACGACCGACCGCCGCGCCGCCGCCGACATGCGGGGCGAGAAACAACAACCGCTGTGGTTCGGGATCGGAGCGCAGCGGCTCCCAGGAGATCTGCATTCCGCTACGACCGCCAGGCGTACGGGACGGACGGCCGTCTGCCGTGTTGCTTTCGCGGGCCGGAATGGAGATCGCTCATGGTTCACGAGGGTACGGGCTGCGCCCGGACGCCGCCAGGCCAAGCCTTCCAGCTGCGGCAAGTGATTCAGGTACATGCCTGCGCGCCTTGATATGGTAGGCATTTCCGTGATGCGTAAGCTTCAGCGGGACGGTGAACGTAAATGACGGGGTTGAGCCAGGGGACCATCCACGGTGCCTTTCGTCACCAAGCCCGGCTGAATCCCGACGCGCCGGCTGTTCTCGACGCCGGCCGCACACTCACCTACGGGCAGCTCGACGGCCTGTCGGACGACCTCGCCGCCCAGTTGATGCGGGCGGGCATCGCGTCCAAAGGGGACTGTGTTCCGGTCGTGATGGGACGCTCGGCGGACCTCGTCGTCACTTTGCTGGCCGTGCTGAAGGCGGGCGCGGCGTACGCGATCCTGGACCCGAACTGGCACCGGACCCGGCTCGACGCCGCCGTCCGCAGCCTCGGCGCGCACACGCTCATCGGCACCGGCTGGCCGGACGGGCCGGCGGCCTGGACCCCGGAACCGGCGTGCGGCCTCGACCCGCCGCCGGACCTGTCCGTGGCGGAGGATCCCGCGACGGTGTTCTTCACCTCCGGGACGACGGGCGACCCCAAGGGGGCCCTCGTGCCGCACGCCGGCACGGTGCTGCTGTTCGAGAAGTGTGACTTCATGCGCCTCGACGAGACGACGGTGATGCTCTGCGCGGCCGCCCTGCCGTGGGACGCGCTGACCCTGGAGCTGTGGAGCGTCCTGACTACCGGCGGCAGCGTGCGGCTGCTCGGCGACGGCGCGCTGCTCGACGCCGCCGAACTCCGCGCCGCGATCCGCGACGGCGTGAACACGGCCTGGCTGACGGCGAGCATCTTCACCATGCTCGTCGACGAGGACCCCGCATGCTTCGCCGGCCTGCGGCACGTGCTTACCGGCGGCGAGCGCCTGTCCGTGGCACACGCCCGCCGGTTCCTGGACCGCTACGGCGACACCGTCGCGCTGACCAACGGCTACGGGCCCGCCGAGGCGACGGTCTTCGTCACCACGCACCAGGTGCGCCCGGCCGACCTGGACAGCGACCTCGGCGTGCCCCTCGGCACGGCGGTGGCGGCCACGACGCTGACCGTGGAGCGGGACGGGCGGCCCGTCGCGGACGGGGCGGTGGGGGAGCTCGTGGTCTCCGGGCCGCGGGTCGGGCTCGGTTACGTCGGCCGTGACGACGCGGGCGGCTTCAGGCTCGCCACCACGTCCCGGTCCTACGCCACCGGCGACCTCGTGAGCTGCCGGGACGGGCTCCTCTACTTCCACGGCCGCGCGGACCGCCAACTCAAGATCCGCGGCCACCGCGTCGATCCCGGTGAGATCGAGCGCGTCGCGGCCGAGCACGCCGGCGTCGGCACCTGTGCGCTCACCTCGCTCCACGCCGAGGCGTCCGGCCTGGTCCAGAGCCTCGCGCTGGTCTACACGGGCACGTGCACCGCCGAGGCGCTGCGCGAGCACCTGCGGCGCAGGCTCCCGCCCCAGCTCGTACCGTCGCTGGTGGTCGGGGTGGCACGCATGCCCCTGACCGCCAACGGGAAGCTCGACGAGGCCGCCGTCGCGGCCCTGCTGGACGCGAACCGTGCGCCGGAGCAGCCGAGCCCCGCCACGGCCGACCCGGCCTGGGCGGTCTTCCTCGAACTCACCCGCGACCTGCGCTTCAGCGCGCCGCCTGCCGCACACGACACCTGGTGGGGCCTGGGCGGATCCTCGCTGGATCTGATGCGGCTCGCGATCCGGGCCTCGCGTGAACTCGACCGCGAGGTCCCCGTGCAGCTGCTCGCCGGCCTCGAGTCGATCGGCGAGATCGTCTCGGCCATCGCCGCCGCGCCGCCGGTCGCGCGTACGGACGACAGGGGCACCGCCGACGTCCGGCTCCTCACCGACGAGCAGGCGGGCTTCCTGCTCCAGCACGCGATGGACCAGGACGACGCCGTGCTGAGCCCGATGCTCTGGGAGCTGCGGGGGGAGGTCGACCGGGCGGCGCTGGCCCTCGCGCTGCGCGACGTGCAGGAGCGGCACCCGGCGCTGCGCTCGCGCTACCTGCTGGAGCCTTCGCCCCGGGCCGTCCCGCTTGCCGGGGGCAGCGTGCCGCTCACCGAGGTGGCGGGGCCCACCGACGCCATGAGCCGGGTGCTGGACGCGCTGTACGAGCCGCTCGACCTGGAAGCGGGCCTGGTCTGGCGCGCCGCGATCGGCGCCGGGGCCGACGGTGCCGCGGTGCTCGGCATCGGCGTGCACCACGTGGCGTTCGACGGGTGGTCCGAGTCCGTGCTGGCCCGCGACCTGTCCACCGCGTACGAAGCTCGCGCGCGGGGACGAGCGCCCGTCTGGGCGACGGCACCGGTGCTGCGGCTGCCTGAGCCCGCCCGCCCCGGCCTCACCGAAGAGTGGGTACGCCATCTGCGGGGCGCTGCCGAGATCGCCTGGCGAGACGAGCCGAGCGACGCGTGCGCGTTCGAGTGCCCCGACACGGGCCACGTCTCCGCCAGGCGGCTCACCGCCGGGCAGGCGGCGGCGCTGCGTGAGTGGGCCGCGGCCCGTGGGCAGTCGATCTTCGGGGTGGTCCTCGCGGCCTTCACCCAGGCCCTCGCCGAGCAGGCGGAGCGCGACGACTTCCTGGTGGGGCTGCCGACGCGCACCCGGTCGAGTGCCGAGACGGACGTCGTCGACTGCCTCATCAACGTGGTCTGCCTGCGGCCGCCGTCCGGGCACCTGAGCTGGCCGGAGTACGTCGCCGCGACCGCGGAGGAGCTTCGCTGGTGCCTGCCCCGCAACACGGCCGGGCTGCACGGCATCCGGCTCGCGCTGAACCCTCCCCGCACCGGCCGCAACCCGCTCTACCAGGTGATGTTCGCGTACCAGGATCATCCGGCGGCGACGCTGAGCCTCGGCGGCGAGACGGTGTATCACCGCGTCACGACCCGGCGCGCCCCCGTGGAGCTGCTGTTGGAGGTCGTCCCCGACGCGGAGGGCGGCCTCGGCCTGGTCGGCAGCCGGCAGTGCGAACACGTCGGCGACCGGGTGCTGCAGGCGGTGCTGGACGGCACCGCCGCCCGGCTGGACCGGCTGTGACGGACCGCTGTCGGCAGGCCGGCTTACGACGACATCGAGTAGGGGAGTTCGTGTGTTAGTGGAAGCCGCAGACCAGACGATCACGGCCATGCTGGAGGAGACCTGGCGCACGTCGCCGTCCGCGGTGGCCCTGGCCGACGCGCGCCGGTCGCTCGACCGGGCCGAGCTCAGCTCGCGGGTGCGGCAGCTGGCCGCCGAGATCGGCGCCGCCGGCGTGCGGCCCGGGGACATCGTCGCGGTCTACGTCGAGCGGTCCGTCGAGCTGGTGCTGGCGCAGCTCGCGGTCCTGTTCGCCGGGGCCGCCCACGTCGCGATCGATCCGGACGATCCGCTGTCCCGCCTCGAGTACATCCTTGACGACTGCGCTCCCGCGCTGGTCGTGTGCAGCCGGTCGCTGCTGGATCGCGTGCCGAAGCAGCACGAGGTCTACGTCATCGACGATGCCGAGCGCACGGCGGCGAGCGGGCACGACGGCCCCGCGGTCGATATCAAGGGCTCCGACGGCGCGTATCTGATCTACACCTCGGGCACCACCGGCGCCCCGAAGGCTTCGCTGATCACCCACGCGGGGCTCAGCTCGCGGCTGCGCTGGCTGCAGGACTTCTGCCCGATGAGCGAGTCCGACGTCGTGCTCTACAAGACGGCGTGCGGCTTCGACGTCTCGGTCGCCGAGCTCTACTGGGCGCTGACCGCGGGCGGAAAGCTGTTCTGCGCGCGGCCCGGGGTGCAGCGGGACACGGACTACCTGGCCGAGGTGCTCGTCGAGCAGGGCGTGACGATCCTGCACTACGTGCCGTCGCTGCTGGACCTGTTCCTCGCGAGCCGCCCGGCCGACGAACGGTACGACTCGGTGCGCTATCTCCTCGCGGGTGGCGAGGCACTGTCGCCGGAGCTGGTCAAGCGGTGGCAGGAACGCAGCACGGGCGAGGTCATCAACATGTACGGGCCGTCGGAGTGCTCGGTGTACACGACGGCCTGGAAGTGCCCGCATCCGCTGGGGGAGCGGCGCGTGCTCATCGGCGAGGCCGTCGCCGAGACCGGTCTGTGGGTGCTGGACGCGGACGGCAACCGGGTGGAGGCCCTCGACCAGCCCGGTGAGCTGTATGTGAGCGGCGTCGGGCTGGCCCGCGGCTACCTGGGCCGGGAGGAGCTCACGAACGCCAGGTTCCACAGCCTCGCCGACCTCAACCCGCAGCTGCCGCCGGTGCGGGTGTACCGGACCGGCGACGTGGTGGCGTGGGCGGAGCCCGGCCTGCTCGAATACCGCGGCCGGGCCGACCGGCAGCTGAAGGTCCGGGGATACCGGATCGAGCCCGAGGAGATCGAAGCGGCCGTGCGAGCCGTGCCCGGGGTGGCCCAGTCCGCCGTCGCGGCACGCCGCGGCGACGATGCCGTCGAGCTGCTGCTGTTCATCGTGCCCCAGCGCGGCGGGCCGGAGATCGAGACAGCGGACCTGCTCGCCTCCGTCCGCGAGGCCGTGCACGACCGGCTCCCCCCGTACATGCAGCCCCGGCGCGTCGTCGTGGTCGACGGGCTGCCGCTGTCGCCGAACGGCAAGCTCGACGAGGGCGCGCTGCTCGCGCTCGCGCCGGAGGCCGAGGCCGGGCAGCCCGTGACGGCCGACGAGCCCACGTCGCTGGAACGGGCCTGGTCGACGCTGCTGAACACGCCCGCGACGGCGGATTCCGACTTCTTCCTCGCCGGTGGTGACTCCTTCCTGGCGGTCCGGCTCATGAAGGAGATCTCGGCCGAGGCCGGGCAGCGGGTGCCGATCAGGCTGCTGTTCACGAACCCCGTCCTGGCCGACTTCCGGCGCGAGCTGGAGCGCTACCTCGCCGGCACGGCGAGCGGCAGCTGACGCGGAACTCCTCGGCTCCGGGCGGTGACAGCGGGCTGTCACCGCCCGGAGGTCACCGCCGGGCGGTGAGGAAGTCGTCGACGCGTTCGAGCGCGGCGGGCAGCGAGCTGCGGCCGAGCCCCACCCGCAGCCGGTTGTCGGTCATGTCGAAGATGGTGCCCGGCAGGAACAGGACGCCCTTCTCCCGGGCCACGTCCGCGACGAACGCCTCGACCGGGACGGGCAGCCGCAGCCGCGGGAACGCCATGGGACCGGCCTTGGGCGCGGCCCACTCGAACGCGTCGCTGTGCCCGGCGAAGAAGGACTCCGCGAGCGGAAGATTCGCCAGGATCAGCCGGCGGCTGCGTTCGAGCAGCTGCGGTCCCGCGCGCAGGGCGATGAGCGACAGGATCTCGGCCGGTGCGGAGGCGCACACGGTGGTGTAGTCCTTGAGACGGCGGGCCGCCTCGGTGATCGCCTGGTCGCGGGTGGCCAGCCAGCCGATGCGCAGCCCGGCCAGCCCGTAACCCTTGGACATCACCCCGATGCTGACGGCCTGCTCGTCGAGATCGCAGGCCGCGGGCAGCGTCGTGGCGGGGTCGTACTCGAGGCCGCGGTAGACCTCGTCCGACACGACGGTGACTCCGGCCTCCCGGGCGAGCGCGAGCAGCTGCTCGAACTCCTGACGGCTCGGCAGCGCGCCGGTCGGATTGTGCGGGAAGTTGACGAAGATCGCCTTGGTGTCGGGCCGCAGCGCCTGGCGTACGGCGTCGAGGTCGAGCCGCCAGCCGTGCTCGGCGTCGAGCGCGATCGGCGTGACGCTCGCGCCCAGGGCCGGGGCTATCCGGAACAGCGATTCGAAGGCGGGCCAGACCACCAGCGCGTGATCGCCCGGCTTCAGCAGCACGTGCGCGAGCAGGAAGAGCGCCTCGGCCGCGCCGCCACCGCAGACGGTGACCTCGCCGACCGCCATGCGTGCGTACTGCTCCACGATCGCCTCGCGCAGCAGCGGATGCCCGAGCGTGTCCGTGTACCCGAGATCCAGCTCGTCCCACAGCGCCCTCGCCTCGGGGTCGGCGAGCTGCAGCAGCTCCTGCATCGACAGCCCGTCGACGTCCGAGGCGCACGCGATGTGCTCCACGCCCGCGTCCCACTCGGCGAAGAACTGCTCTACCTTGCAGCGCTCGGGGATCATCGTGCGGCCGTCCGGCTGACGGCGGGCTGTCCCTGGTGCAGCAGCGCCCGGCGGCGGTCCAGGAAGCCGAACATCGCCGGGACCGGGCTGACGATGCGGGGCTGGGCCGCGAGCCGCTCGCGGTGCCGGGCGTTGACCTCCGGCATCTGCGACCAGTGGGTGGCGGGGCTGAGGTGGTGCTCCTGATGGTAGCCGTCGTTAAAGGTCAGGCGGTTGTACAGCCTGCCGTAATGGCTGACCGAGTCGGTCAGGCGGGAGTCGGGGTCCGCGCCGTAGTGCCGGTAGTAGTTCTGCACGTTCACCAGGACCAGCGCGCACGCGAACGCGGGAAGGTAGCAGAACAGCGTCCACTGCCAGGAGATCACCGCGAAGCCGGCCAGCGCGAGGCAGTGCGCGGCCCGGTCGATCTGGATCTGGCGCAGCTCGCGCCGCCTGCGGTCGGGCTGGCGGGAGGCAAGGCGCTGCAGGTTCTCCTCGGCGGACCCCACCGCCCAGACGCGGGTGACCATGGCCAGCTCGCGGGCACGGTCGGCGAGGGAGCCCAGCGCGCCGCCCACGGCGTAGGGCAGCAGCGGCTGGTGCTCGCCGTCCTTGCCCTTCTGATACGTGGACGAGCGGTCGCGCGTCTCGCCGTCGGCGCCCTGCCGGTCGTTGTTGTATCGGTGGTGGTTGCGCACGTGCGTCAGTTCGTACGCCTGCACCGACTGGCCGATGTTGACGGAGTTGAGCGTCGACACCGCGGCGTTCAGCCGGTCGCTGACGAACCACGGCACGTGCGTGAACAGGTGCGACACGACGATGATGTTGTACGCCATCATCATCGTGAGTATCAAACCGAACCCGATCCGAAGTGGAACCGATGCGCCGGACCAGGCGAACGCGGTGAGCACGGTGATTCCGAACTGCGCCACGCTGAGCCCGAGGAGAAGCGCATCCTTCGGCGTGTTCTTCCAGACCTTCACCCGCTGTACCTCCGTGTGCCCCCGCCGGCATCGCCAGGCCGCCACTGTCCACAATGGCTTCGTAAGGTTCGTTGGCACCCGACCCCTTGCATGCCTGTCAGCGAGCTGAAGCCGCATCACCCGAGCGTTCATTGTGTGCTGTGCCAACGGGTTGATCTCGGGTAGCCTACCATCCGGACCACCCGGGTGAGCAGGTCGCGACGACCGAGATGCGAATCCGAGCGATAGGCAGATTCACACGCCTGGAAACGTCGAGAGGTGCTTTCGCCGATGCAGCGGATCCCCGTGATTGGCCCTGAGGGACTGGACCACAGATCGGCGGCCAGGTATCTGCTCGCGCTGGCCGGGCGCCAGAAGGCAGGGGTGATCTGGGCGATCGTGACCTCCGGGATCTGGAACACCAGCCAGGTCTTCATTCCGGTCGCGATCGGATGGGCGGTGGATCGCGGCATCACGCAGGGCGACAGGGGCCAGCTGATCCTGTGGTCCCTCGTCATCCTGGCGCTGGGCCTGGTCCGAGCGGTCGCGGGCACCGTCTTCTACCGCCAGCAGCTCCTCACCGGCACCGCGTCCGGCGCCATGACGATGCACCTGGTGACGCGGCACATCACCAAGCTCGGCGCCTCGCTGCCGCGCGTGGCCGACGTCGGCAACCTGACGGCGACCTGCACGTCGGACGTCACGGCCATCGGCAGCGGGATGCGTCACGTCGGTCGGGTGCTGGGCTCGGTCATCGCGGTCGTCGTGATCACCGTGATCATGCTCATGATCTCGCTGCCGCTCGGGCTGGTGGTGCTGGTGACCGTCCCCGCCGTCGTCGGGCTCAGCGGCCTCCTGCTGCGCCCGCTGCACCGGTACCAGGACGAATACCGGACCCAGCAGGGCCGGCTGGCCGGCCGGGCCGTCGACATCGCCTCCGGGCTGCGGGTGCTGCGCGGCATCGGCGGCGAGCGGCGGTTCGCGAAGGCCTTCCACGCCGACTCGGCGACCCTGCGCGTGGCGGACGTCCAGGTGGCGCGCGCCGAGGCGAACTTCACGGCGACGGATGTCCTCATGCCGGGGGTGATCTCCGTGATCGTCACCTACACCGCCGCCCGATTCGTGCTCAGCGAGCAGGTGACGATCGGCCAGATGGTCGCGTTCTACGCGTTCGCCGTCTTCCTCACGCTGCCCCTGCACGACATCATGGAGGGCGCGAACCAGCTGACGCGCGCGCTGGTCGCCGCCGGCCGGGTGACGAAGCTGCTGAACACGCCGGTGCCGGACCGGGCGAGCCGCGGCGCGGCCCCGGCGGACCGGGGCGAGGTGCATCTGGTCGACCGCGTCTCCGGACTGGACGTCCCGCCGTCGACACTGATGGCGGTCGCCTGCGCGCAATCCCCGGATGCCGAGATGCTGGCCCGGCGGCTGGCCCGGTTCGAGGAGTCCGGCGAGGTCATGCTGGGCGACCAGCCGCTGTCGTCGCTGCCGATCTCGGACGTGCGCGCACGGATCCTGCTGGCCCGCAACAACGACCGGTTCTTCGCCGGCACCGTACGCCGTGAGATCGCGCCCTCGGAGACCACCGGCCCGGACGAGGTCACCGAGGCCCTGCGGATCGCCCACGCGACGGACATCATCGACGCCCTGCCCGACGGCCTCGACACCCCGATGACGGGGCGGGGCAGGACCTTCTCGGGAGGTCAGCTGCAACGGCTGAGGCTGGCCCGGGCACTACTCGCCAAGGAGGCGGACTTCACCTTGCTGGTCGAGCCGACGAACGCCGTCGACGCCTACACCGAGCACTCGATCGCGGCGAACCTGGCCGAGCGCCACCGGTCGGCCTCGCACCGGGCGAGCACGGTCGTGTTCACGGTCAGCCCGCTCCTGCTGCAGCGGGCGCAGCTGGTCGCCTACGTGGTCGACGGCCGGGTGGTGGCGACCGGGCCCCACGCCGAGCTGCTGAGCGGCCACCCCGAGTATCGGCAGCTGATGACCCGTGACGACGCCTCGGTGGTGGGACAGTGAGCGCCCGTCTGCTGCCCGTGGCGGACGGCATCACGGTCCGCCGCTTCCTGTCGGCCGCCGCCGGCCGCCACCGGCGCGGGCTGGCCTGGGTGCTGCTGCTGTACGCGCTGGCCGCGACCTGCGGCCTCGTCGGCCCCCGGCTGCTGGGCGACATCGTCGAGGGCGTACAGGACGGAACGGCGACGGTGGGCACGGTGACCGCCATCGCGGGCGCGCTCACCGGGTTCCTGCTGTTGCAGGGGCTGCTCGCCCGCAACGCGTTCCGCGCCGCCGGCCGCCTGGCCGCGTTCGTCCTGGCCGAGGTCCGCGAGAAGTTCGTCGACGACACGCTCGCGCTTCCGCAGGAGGTGGTGGAGCGGTCCGACGAAGGTGATCTGGTCACCCGCGCGTCGGGGGACGTGGACAAGCTGCGCCGCGCGGCACAGCTGGCGGTGCCCCAGGTCACCGAGGCGCTGGTGTGGCTGGTGCTCAGCGTCGGCGCGCTGCTGCTGGTGTCGTGGCAGCTGTCGCTCGCGGTCCTGATCATCGTGCCGCCGCTGGCGCTGGCCACCCGCTGGTATCTGGCCCGTGCCTACACCGCCTTCCTGCGCGAGGCCGAGGCCTCCGCCGGCATCACCGAGGGCCTGACGGCGACTATCCAGGGCGCTGCCACGGTCGAGGCGTTCGGCCTGGAAGCCGACCGGGTGCGGCGCGCCGAGCACGACGCCCAGGCGTGGTACGAGGCGGTCGACCAGCGGCTGCGGGTGCGGTCGGTGCTGTATGCGGTCCAGGAGTTCCTGTTCGTCCTGCCGCTGACCCCGGCCCTGCTGCTGGGCGGGTACGCCTACACCGAGGGCTGGCTCAACCTGGGCCAGGTCACCGCGGCCACCGTGTACATCCTGCAGATGATGATCCCGCTGGAGACGCTGCTCGACTGGGGCGGGACGCTCCAGATGGGCCGGGCCTCGCTGGCCCGCATCCTCGGCGTCTCGGACACGAAGACCGAGCGGGACCTGCCGGAGCGCGGTGCCGTCCCGGCGGGGGACCTGTCCGTGCGCGCCGTCCGGTTCGCCTACGAGAACGGGCCGGACGTGCTGCACGGCATCGATCTGGCGGTGCGGCCCGGCGAGCGGCTCGCCATCGTCGGCCAGACCGGCAGCGGCAAGTCGACGCTGGCCCGGCTGCTGTCCGGGGTCTACCGCCCGCGCGCGGGCAGCGTCGACGTCTCCGGGACGCCGCTGCACGAGATCTCGCCGTACGAGCTGCGCAAGCACGTGGTGCTGGTGACACAGGAGCAGTACGTCTTCGGGGGCTCGCTGCGGGAGAACCTGGAGCTGTCCGCGGCGCGCGCGGCGCGCGACCCGCAGCCGGGAGCCGACGACGGCGCGCTGTGGGGCGCGCTGAAGGCGGTCGGCGCCGACGACTGGGCCGCCGGCCTGCCCGAGCAGCTGGACACCGCGGTGGGCGCCGGGGGCGAGGACCTCACGGATGCGCAGGCGCAGCAGGTCGCCCTCGCCAGGCTGCTCCTGGCCGACCCGCCGGTGCTGATCCTCGACGAGGCCACCTCGCAGATGGATCCCGGCTCGGCCCGGCACCTCGAACGGGCGCTCGCGACCGTGCTCGAGGGCCGGACCGTCATCGCGATCGCGCACCGCCTGCACACGGCTCACGACGCGGACCGGATCGCGGTCATGGAGAACGGCCGGATCGTCGAGGTCGGCTCCCATGTGGAGCTGCTGGAGCAGAACGGCGCCTACGCCCGGCTGTGGTCCAGCTGGCTATGAGGCGGCGCCGGAATGCCGAGCGTTCCACTGAGACACGAAGTCTTCGATCGTCGGGAACTCCAGCAACGTGAGGATGTCGGTTTCGATGCCCAGCGCCGTGTTCAGCTCGTCGACCAGCTCGATGAGCATCAGCGAGGTCCCGCCGAGGTCGAAGAAGTTCGTGTCGGCGTCCACTTCGGAGACGTCGATCCCGATCACCTTGGCCCAGACCTGCGAGACCTTCTGCTCCTGCAGCAGCATGGACGGCATCCTCCCGTACTTCGGACTGCGTACGGCCGGCGCCACTGGTGGGCGGCGGCTGCCGCTGCCGGATAGGCTGGCACCGGCTCGATCCGCCGGCATGAGGGGAGTGTAGGCGAGTTGTCAACCGATCGACTGCTTCGGGTGATCTCGGGGCCGACAACCGGTTTGCTCGTGTTCGCCTTCCCGCCGTCGGGTTCCGGCCCGTCGTTGTTCCGGCGGTGGCTTCCCTTCCGGCCCTCCGGGCTGGAGCTGGTCGCGATCCACACCCCGGGGCGGGAGAGCCGCTACACCGAGCCCGCGGTGTCGTCGGTCGAGCCACTGGCCGACGAGATCGCCGCCGCGATCGACGAGTACGCAGAACGCCCGTACGTCATCTTCGGGCACAGCGCGGGGGCGCTGCTGGGCCGAGAGGTCGCCCTGCGGCTGCGGCGGCGTTCCCGGCCGCTGAGCCTGTTCATCGCCGCCGGTTCGGCGGCGCCGCACCTGGTCTTCGACTCCGGTCTCGCCGAGGCCGACGACGAGACCCTGCTCGACGCGCTGCGCGACTTCGGCGGCACCCCGGCCGACGTGCTGAGCGCCGAGGCGATCGAGCTGTTCCTGCCGTGCCTGCGAGCCGACATGGCGCTGGCCGACTCCTGCCGCCGGGCCGAGCCGCCGACGGCCGCCGACCGCCTCGACATCCCGATCATCACCATCGCCGGTGTCGACGACCCTGCGGCCGAGTTCCACGGCGACACCTGGGCGCTGTGGACGGACGCCGGGACGGCCGAGCACGTGGTGCCCGGCGGCCACTTCTTCCCGTTCGAGAACCCGGCCGCGGTCCTGGAGATCGTGGCGGGCGCCGGCAGCCGGCCGGGTGGACCCACGGCCGGCTGACCGGGTCGCCGTCAGTCGACGCGGTTCACGAACCCCGCGTCGACCGGGACGTTCGTGCCGGTGATGTAACGGGACTCGTCGGAACACAGGAACGCGACGGTGGCGCTGATGTCGGCCGGCTCCAGCAGCTCGACCGGCATCGCGTTGCGCGAGTGGATGCCGTTGGCGACCTGCGAGGCCAGGAACGCCTGCATGCCGGGGTTGACCGCCATCATGGTGTTCACCGCGGTGGGGTGCACGACGTTGACCCGGATGTTGTCCTCGGCCAGTTCGTTGGCCAGGCCGCGCATGATGCCGACGACGCCGTGCTTGGCCGCGGTGTACGGCCCCGCGCCCGCGCCGCGCAGACCCGCGGTCGAGCCGATGAGGATGATCGAGCCGCCGCGCCCGCCGGCCAGGATGTAGGGGATGGCCGCCTGCGCGGTGTTCCACACGCCGGTCAGGTTCACGTCGATGACGTCGTTCCAGGCCTGGATGTCCTCCTCCAGCGTCGTCATCCGGAACTGGGCGGTGCTGATGCCGGCGTTGGCGACGGCGAAGTCCAGGCGGCCGAGCTGGTCGACGCCCTCCTCCACGGCGCTGCGCAGGCCCACCGCGTCACGCACGTCGGCGACCCGGGCGACCACCCGCCTGCCGAGCGCCTCGACCTGCCGCACCGTTTCGGCGAGGTCCTCCTTCGACGCCATCGGGTAGGGCGCGGAGTCGAAGTCACGGCAGATGTCGACCCCGATGATGTCCGCGCCCTCCTCGGCCAGCCGAATGGCATGACTGCGGCCCTGCCCGCGGCCGATCCCGGTGATGAAAGCGACCTTGCCTTGCAGACGTGACACAGGCTCCCCCGACGTTGGGATTTGATCTGGGCGTTTGTTCGAACGTACCGACATGGTTCGATGGCGGCAACCGTGTCCGGTGTGGAGACGGTCAGCTCGGGCCGGGCGTGGGCGGCACGAGCCCGCTGCGGCTCGTCTTGCCGGACTCCGTGCGCGGCAGGCTCGACACCAGCTGGATGTGCTGCGGGATCATGTAGCGGGGAAGCCTGGTCGCCAGAGCTTTTCTGATGTCGCGGACCGCGCGGCTCGACGCGGCGGGGTCAGCCGGGCCCGCGGCGCCTGCCGTGGGTGGCTCGGCGACGACGTTGGCGAGGAGGCTGGGCGCGGCGCCCGGAGGGCTGTGCAGCGCGACGGCGGCGTCGAACACGCCGGGACAGGCCCGCAGCGACGCCTCGACCTCGCCGAGTTCGATGCGGTGGCCGTTCACCTTCACCTGATCGTCGATGCGCCCGTGGTAGACGTAGCTTCCCGCGTCTTCGTCCCAGCTGGCGAGGTCGCCGGTGCGGAAGCAGCGGGTCGTCGAACCGTCGGGCGACGGCAGGTCGACGAAGCGCTCCCGGTTGAGTTCCGGACGGCCGAGGTAGCCGTCGGTCACGCCCACCCCGTCCAGCAGGATCTCGCCGGGCTCGCCCTTCTCGACCGGCCGCAGGTCCTGGTCCACGAGCCGCATCCGGGAGTGCGCCAGCGGCGTGCCGATCAGCGTGCCGGGCTCGGTTCTGGTGAAGTCGACCGAGGTCATCTCCCGCAGCGTCGAGTGCACCGTCCCCTCGGTGATCCCGTACATGTTCAGGGCGGCCGGTCGCCTCCCCGGCGGCAGCGCCGACAGCCAGCCCGCGACGCAGCCCGGGTCGACCGCCTCCCCGGCGAAGATGACCTGCTGCACCACCAGCTCGTCCTGCGGCCCGGCGCCCGACGCGACGAGGTGCCGGAACACCGTCGGCACCATGCTCAGCACGGTGACCCCGGAGTCCCGGAGGAACTCGACGAACCGCGCCGGGTCCAGCCGCGCCGCCTGCGGGACGGTGACGATGCGGGCACCCGTGAGCAGCGGACCCCACATCTCGAACACCGAGAAGTCGAAGGCGAACGAGTGGAACAGCGACCAGACGTCGGTGGGCGCGAAGCGCATGCACTCGCTCACGGCGTCCATGAGCCCGAGCACCTGGCGATGCTGCATCGGGACGCCCTTCGGCCGTCCGCTCGAACCCGACGTGTAGATGACGTACGCGGGCGAGTCGACGCCCAGCGGCGGGCGGGACGCCGGGCGGCTGCGGGCGTCCGCGCTCGGCATGTCCACGCGCCGCCGGTCCGGTCCCGGATCGATCCCGGGCGCGTCGCCGAGGATCAGCGTCAGCCCCGCGTCCTCCATCACCATGGACAGGCGGGCCTGCGGATACAGCGGATCCAGGGGCACGTAGCCGCAGCCCGCCTTCAGCACCCCGAGGATGGCGGCGATCCAGCGGGAATCGCGCGGCAGCAGGATGCCGATGAGACCGCCCGGCACGGCGCCCGCGGCCAGCAGGTCGGCGCAGACGGCGTCGGACCACTGGTCGAGCTGCGCGTACGTGGTCAGCCGGCCGTCGTCGTCGAGCGCGACCGCGTGCGGCGTCGATCCGGCCTGTCGCTCGAACCGCGAGATCAATGACGTCGGGCCGGTCACAGCATCCCCTCGCCTCGGCCGCAGATCTTGTCGATCGGCAGGTCAGGGTCGTTCAGCGCCGCGTCCAGCGTCGCCGCCAGCTCGGCCTGCCAGTGCGCGGCCGACGCCCGGTCGAAGCGGTCGGCGGCGTACTCGATCTCGCCGACCAGGCCGCCCGGCTCCTGGCGGGCCGTCCACCGCAGCGCCGCCTGCGCCGTGCCGGGGTGGACGAAGTGCTCGGCGATGTCGAGCCCCGCGATGCCGTCCAGGCCGTCCAGCGGCGTGGACTGGAAGGCGAACATCGCCTGGAAGACCGGGTTCTCGCCGGGCCGGGCGCTGCGGGCGGCTCCCTCGACCGCGTCGGCGAACGGCAGCTCCTGGTTCGTCAGCGCCTCGGCCGTGGCCACGTCGGTGCCGGCGACCACCTCGCGGAAGGTCATGCCGCTCGCCAGCCGGGTGCGCACCGCGACCGTGTTCACCAGGTAGCCGACGATGTTCTCGCTGCCCGGACGGTTGCGGCAGGCGACCGGCACGCCGACGACCAGGTCGTCCGCCCCGGTCGTCCGCCGCAGGGTGAGGAACAGCGCGGCGAGCAGGACGGCGAACGGGGTCGACCGGCAACCCTGGGCCACGCGATCGACGGCCGCGGTGTCCAGGAAGCCGGGCGGCAGCTGCGCTGCGAAGCCGTCCGTGCCGACGCGGGCGCCCTCGGCGCGGGCGGTGCCCAGCCGCAGCGGCGCGGGGGCGTCGGCGAGCCTGGCCTGCCAGTAGGACCGCTGCCTGGCGGCCTCCGCCTCCTGCAGCCAGCGTTGCTGCCACAGCACGTAGTCGGCGAACTGCACGGTGACGTCGGGCAGCGAACCGCCCTGGTAGAGCACCGTCAGCTCGCGCCAGAAAACGGCCAGCGACCAGGCGTCGAACACCGCGTGGTGCACGTTGAGCAGCCACAGCCACTCCTCGCCGCCGACCTGGAAGGCGGCCGAGCGCAGCAGAGGCCCCTCGCTCAGCACGAACGGCGCCCGAGCCGCCTCCTGCGCGCGGCCGGCGGCGTCGGCGAAGCCGTCCGCGCGGACGACCTCGGTCCGGACGGGCCCGGCGGGCCGGACGTGCTGCGAGACCGTCCCGCCCTGCCGCACCAGCACCGTACGCAGGGCCTCGTGCCGGGCGACGATCGCGGTCAGCGCCGCGTCCAGGCGCGCGACGTCGAACGGCCCGCGTATCCGGTAGCAGACGGGGATCGAGTACACCGGCTCGCCGCGCAGCACCTGGTCGAGGAACCACAGCGCCTGCTGCCCACGTGAGGCGGGCTGCCACTCGCCGCGCGACGACGTCGGCACGATCGCCCGGCCGGTGGCGCCGCCGCCGCGCTGCTCGGTCACCAGCGCGGCGAGGCCGGCCACGTGCGGAGCCGCGCGCAGCTGCTCGAACGTCAGGGCCACCCCGGTCACCTCGGTGACCCGGCTCAGCACCTGCATACCGCGCAGCGAGTCGCCGCCGATGGTGAAGAAGTCCTCGTGCCGGTCGGTCACCGGCGCGTCGAGGACGTCGGCGACGACCATCGCGACGGCGCGTTCGAGGACCGTCATCGCCGGAGCCTCGGCGCTCGCGGGCCGGGTCCGCGCGACCGGCGGCAGCGCGGCGCGGGACACCTTGCCGTTGAGGGGCGAGCGCGGGATCTTCTCCAGCAGCACGATCGTCTTGGGCAGCATCGCGTCCGGCAGCCGCCCGGCGAGCCCCGCCCGGACCTCGCCCTCCGACACGTCGGGCCCGGCCTCGACGTAGGCGACGAGGAACGATCCTCGGGGCGGGTCGTCGACGACGATCGCGACGGCGTCCTTCACCCCGTCGAGCTGGTGCAGCGCGCTCTCCACCTGCCCGAGTTCGACGCGCTGGCCGCGGATCTTCACCTGGCGGTCGGAGCGGCCGAGGAAGGAGATCGTGCCGTCGGCCGCCTGGGCCGCCCGGTCGCCGGTGCGGTACATGCGCGCACCGGGTGGGCCCTGCGGGTCGGGCCGGAAACGGTCGGCGGTCATCGCGGGAGCGCCGTAGTAGCCTCGCGTCACCGGCGGGCCGCCCACCCACAGGTCGCCGGAGTCGCCTTCCGGGACCGGCCGCAGGTCCTCGTCGAGGATGTAGAGCGCCGCCCGCGCGAACGGGCGGCCGAGCGACACCAGGGCGTAGCCGGAGCCGTCTGAGCTGCCGACGCCGTCGCGGGCGGGGTGGTGCAGCGCGACGCTGATCGAGGTCTCGGTCGGCCCGTAGTCGGACACCCAGTTGATCCGGTCCGCGCCGGGGACGCGATACCACGCCTCCAGCTTGTCGACGAGGATCTTGTCGCCGCCGATGAACACGGTGCGCAGCGTCGGGGGAAGGTGCACCGTGCCGGTCGTCAGGTCGTCGACCCACAGGTGCCAGTACGCGCTGGGCAGGCTCACCATCGTCACGGCGAGCCGCTCGATGAGGTCGGTCAGCTCCTGGCTGGTGAACTTGCGGCTGGCCGGCATGACCACCGCGCCACCGGCCAGCCAGCCCGGCAGGATCTCCTCCAGCGCGGCGTCGAAGGCCATCGCCGTGGACTGCAGCACCCTGTCCTGCGGGCCCAGCGACAGCTGCTCACGCAGCGCCAGCCCGTGGTTGGCGAAGCTGGCGTGGTTGACCGCGACCAGCTTGGGCTTGCCGGTCGAGCCCGAGGTGAACACGCAGTACGCGAGGTTCGCCGGGACGGTCTCGGCCGAGGGCGCGACCGCCGGGTGACCCGACAGGTCGAGGCCGGCGAGGTCGATCGTGCGCACTCCGGCGAGGTCCACCGCGACGGGCCCGTTGGCGATGAGCAGGGTGACCCCGGCGTCGGTGAGCATGCCCTCGGCGACGTCGCGCGGCAGCGACGAGTCGATGGGCACGTACGCCCCACCGGCCTTCCAGATCGCCAGCATCGACACCAGGAGCAGCGGCGACGGCTCCATGCTCACGCCGACCAGGCGCTCGGGACCGACGCCGTGCTCGGCGAGCAGACCGGCCAGGGACGAAGCGCGCTGGTCGAGTTCGCGGTAGGTGTGGCTGCCGCCGTCCCAGGCGACCGCGACCGCGTCCGGAGTCCGGCGGGCCTGCGCCTCGATCAGACGGTGCACCAGGTGCTCGGTCATGCCGACCTGCCTCTCCATACTGGGCGTGAGGGCCGCGACATCCGGGTTCACAGGTAGGAGCGCAGCTCACCGCGGCGGCGGACGTCGACCGTCGCGCAGTGGAACGAGCCGCCGAAGCTGTTGAAGTTGCGGAACGGGCAGGGGATCGGGGTGATGCCCCAGCTCTCGGCCAGCCGCATCATCGGCTCGTCCTGCGCCTCGACGACCATGCGCTGCTCGTCGATCATCAGCACGTTCATGTTGATCCACTTGCTGGTCATGTAGAGCGGGTGGCCGTCGGGGATGACCGGCGCGGGTGCGGCCCGCACCTCCCAGTCCTTGAACAGGTCGGGCACCTGCGGCACGCGCTCCGCCTGGATCAGCAGCTTGCCGGGGGCCAGCGGCATCAGGCTCGCGTCGATGTGCATCGGGTGGTCGTCGTTCAGCACCACCTCGTGGACGCGGTACTCGTCGCCGAGATGGCGGCGCAGCCACTCGATGCCCATGCCGTTCGTGACGTGACTGCGCTGGCCGAAGATGTCGCGTCCACACCGGACGAAGTCGGCGGCGTCGAAGGTCGGCTCGAACTCGGTGATGACCGAGCGGAACGGCTCGCCGTCCGGCTGATCGATCCAGTCCGCGTGGTACAGCTCGTCGGACAGCTCGGGCTTGGGTGGCGAGGTCCAGCGGGCGCCCTGCCGGAAGTACTCCTTGAGCAGCGGCCGGTACGCCGAGGCCGAGTGGTGCCGGGAGCGCCAGGCCATCGGCGCCTCGATGACGTCGTTGCCGACGACGAGCAGCAGGTCGCGCGGCATCGCGTCGTACAGCCCCGTGCTCTGCCAGCCGGGGCCGCCGAAGGAGGCGGCGTGATCGCGTGGTTCGGGGCGGCGCACCGTGACGCCCTCGCGCTCGAGGATGTCCACGAACTGGTCCAGCTCGTCACGCGCGGCGGCCACCTGGTCGGCCGGGAACGGCTGCCCGGCCCGCTGCTGGAACACCTCGCGCTGCGCGGCCGACAGCGGCGCACCGACGGCGACATGCCACGGCGGGAAGTGGGCGTTGTCGACGATGCCGACGATCACTTCCTCGAGCGGATCCCATTCGTTGAAACAGGAAACCGGGCATCGCACCTCGGTAGCGACATCGGAATCACGCATGGTTTCGGTCCCCCCATTGGCTCGAGTGTCACGTGCAGGCTCACCGTCGCGCAGGCGCACGGCTCCGCCGCGCTCCGCTGCGCGTGGCCACGGGGACAACCTACATCGTGATCACCCGGAGATCGAGACTCATCGGACACCGGAATCATCGACTACTCTCAGTGAAACAATGAAACATCCACACTCGGCGGTGCCCGTGCGGCCGCGTAGGATGTCGCTTCCGTTGCGGCGTTCTCGCAGGTCACGCCGGGTGTTCCGAACGCCGCCGCCGCTTGGCTATACAGTGGGCGCGGCTTCGACCGCGTGCTGCCGGGTGAGGATTGGAATTCATGTCAGACGTTCCCGCGCCTTCCGACGTCCTCGACGCGTATCAGGGTCTGCCGATCCGGCTGGATGCATCCACATTGGATCTGTCGGGCGATCTGATCGCATGTGGAGACGAGGCGCTGTTCGAGACCGTTCGGCAGCTGGGTGACGACCTCGGCCGCCCCGTGGCGCGCGTCAGCACCGCGGACGGCCGGCTGCCGGACGGATCCGAACCCTCCTCGGTGCTGCTTTTCGCGTTGCGCCACGGATTCTCCGCGGAGCTGGCCCGCAGGTGGGTGGACTCGTCGCTGCGGTCGGGGATCCCACTCGGGCTCGTGCTCGTCGACGACGTCGCTGACGCGCGGTTCCAGGCGTCGAAGCTCCGGCTCGCGCACACGCGCATCCTGCCCGGTGATGACGGCGTCATCGACTCGATCGGCGGATTCTGCGGGAAGTCCGACGACCTCGCCGCCGCCCGCCCCGAGCGGCTGAGCTCGGTCCTGGCCTCGCCCTGGCGGATGCTCGGCATCGTCGGCCACTCCGACCTGGGCCACATGGGCCTGGGCTCGCACCTCATCTGCGGCGCCACCGGCCCGGAGCAGTCCGCCGGACGGCCGCTGGCCGACGGCTGCGATCCGGACCGGGGCGTCTGCCGGTGTATGACGCAGTACCTGCGCACCGCCGTCCCGGCGGCGTCGCTGCGGGCCGCCGTCGTCGCCCTGATGGGCTGCATGACGTTCGACGCCGCGACGAACGAGTTCTCGTCCACCAACAGCCTGTGCGCGAGCGCGCTGCGCGGCCGGCCCGTCGCGGTTATCGCAATGCTCGGCGACCTCGATCCCCGCTTCGACGCCGTCGGGCAGTGCGCGCGTTCGCTGGCCGAGGGCCTCAGTCTCGGCGCCGCGGTCCAGCGTCTCAACCGCGGCCACCAGATACCGACCGGGTACGGCTTCGCGCTGGTCGGTGATCCGGCGCTGCGATTCGCGCCCGGCGCACCGGCGGCGGCCGAGGTCACGCCGGCCGGCGCCGCCGACTGCGGCGACCTCGCCGCGCCGCTGCTCGACAGGTGCCGGGAGGCGCTCGGCCACGGCAGGCGAGCCGACCGCATCCGGCGGGTGCTGCTCAAAGTAAGCGACAGGTCGCTGAACGACGAGCTCGAGGACGCGCTGGAAGCGCTCGACCGCGCCCGCGAGCAGGTCGACGACGCCGCCTGGAGCGCCGTCGAGCTGCTCCACGAGAACGTCGACCACCGGATCTGGCAGGATCCCGGCCGCCTCATGACGCGATTGGACAAGGCGATCGGGCGCTGGGACGAGGCCTTCGCCGCGGCGGCGGCCCTCGTCCCGGGAAACGACATGTACCTGGCCCTGCACGCATTCCACCGGCTGGACAGCCACGGCCTTGAGGGCTCGTGCCCGCGCTGCGGGTCGGAGCTGGGCGTCTTCCGGTACACCGATCCCGAACTGGCGCACTGGCAGCGGATCGCCGCCAAGTGCTGGCAGTGCGGCCCGATCCGCGAGGCGGCGCAGTCCGGTCCGGATCTGTCGATCGCGGTAAGCGGCACGTACGAGCCGGGGGCTTCGATGCGGCCGCGGCTGACCGCGCGTGCCGCGCCCGAGTGGCAGGACCGCGCTGGCCACCTGGTGGTCGTGCTCCACGATCGCCTGACCGAGGAGGTCCTGTCCACGTTCCAGGCCGAGTGCACCCTCGCCGAGCTGCCTGACATCGTGCTGGAGACGGCCGCGAAAGGCCGCAGCGACCTGCAGATCGTGTGGGCGGTGTGGGTGAGCGGGATGACGGTTTCATTCACCGCGACCAGGGTGCCGGTCACCCGGACGATTTACTGAGCCGAATGGAGCGTCGGTTGCGCCCCGCGTCCGGTCCGCATACGGTTCACGTGTGATCCACACGTACCCTCCGCTGAATCTCGAGGTGCGCACGCCACGGCTGACGCTGGCCGCGGCCACGGATGAGCTGCTGGAGCGCCTGGTGCCGATCGTCCGCGCCGGTGTCGCCGATGTCGCGCCGTGGCCGTTCGACGATCCGATGTCGCTTTACGCGGACAGTCCCGACCGCGAGTGGCGGTGGCTGCGGGCCATCTGGGCGGGGCGTGCCCGGGTGGAGGAGAGCTTCTGGCGGCTGTACTTCGTCGTGCTGCTGGACGGTGAGCCGATCGGCATGCAGGACCTGCGCGGCGTCGACTTCAAGCGGTTCGGGACGGTCTCCACGTTCTCGTGGCTGGCGCCGGGCCGGCGGGGGAGCGGGATCGGCCGGGAGATGCGCGCGGCCGTGCTGCACCTGGCCTTCGCCGGGCTGAACGCACGGGAGGCCGAAAGCGACGCGTTCACCGACAACCACGCTTCCAACAAGGTGTCGCAGGCGCTGGGTTACGTGCGGAACGGCACCACCTGGGACACCCGCCGCGGCGAGGTCGCGCAGATCCAGCGCTGGGTGCTGACCCGGGACGCCTGGGAGCAGGTCCGGCGGGACGACATCGAGTTGACCGGCGTCAAGGAGTGCCTCCCGGCGCTGGGCCTGGGCTGACCGCCCGAGTCCGCCGGCTGCCGCGGCGGCCGGTGGACGGCTTGCGCAGTTGCGGTAGCAGGGACGCCGCCGACCGCCCCTGGATGGCCGACAGCCACACCCCGGTGCCGTAGGCGACGTCGTCGAGGCGGTGGCCGAGCCAGTAGCGGGGCAGGTCCAGCTCGACCCGGCTGTTCGCGTACTCCAGCAGGACGTCGGCCACCGCCGCGACCGCGGCCGCGCGGCGCACCCGCCGGGAGAAGAGGCAGCCGACGGCGGTGACCGGCCACCAGTGCCGGGTGATGAGGCCGCCCGTCTGCAGCAGGGTGCCGACCACGCCGCCGGCGGTGAGCCGCACGCCGAGCCCGGCCGAGCCCTCGACGTCGAGCTTGCGGGAGATCCGCGCCGCCGTCACCGCGCAGATCGCCGCCGCCGCGGGCACCGACCAGCGCCGCTGGGCGAGCACGGCGACCGCCAGCGCGGCGCTCCACGGCGCCATGATCGCCGGGGCGACCGATCGGGGATGCCGTACGGCCAGCGGATGCGCCCCGGTGCCGTACTGCACCTTGCGCACGAACCAGTCGCCGAACCGGGCGCGGTGTTCGTGCGCCGCGGCCACCGACGGCTCGAACCGCACGCGCCAGCCCGCGGCGACCGCCCGCCACCCGAAGTCGACGTCCTCGCCGACGCGCATGCTCTCGTCGAACCCGTCGCCGATCGCGCTGACCCGCCCGACTAGGCAGGCGGTGGAGACCCAGGAGACGTACGAGCCGGGCTGCACCGATGCGGGCCGCGCGCCCAGGTCCAGCGAGCCGCGGGTGTTCTCGTACCGCCCGATCCACGTCTCCGAGGTCGCCGTCCGCAGGCCCGTGATACGGGGGACCGCCACCGCCGCCCGCGGATCGTGGAAGTGCTTGAGCAGCGTCGGCACCGTGTCCTCGGCGAGCACGATGTCGGAGTCCACGAACGCGACGAACGGCGTGCGCACCAGCCGCAGGCCGGCGTTGCGGGCCCCGGCCGGGCCGAGGTTGCGCGGCAGGGCGACCAGCCGCGCGCCGTGCCGCTCGGCGACCGCCGCGATCGCGGCCGGGCCGGTGGACGCGTCGTCCACGACGATGACCTCGCTGCCCGGCCCGATGCTGGTCAGCAGCCGGTCGAGCTGGCGCGGCCGGTCGTGCACCGGGATGACGTAGGTGCAGCGCGGGTCGGGGTGTGGCGGGATCTCGTCGACGGCGGGGTGCGCAATCGACAGTTCGAGCAGCCGGTCGGCGAGCGCGGCGCTCGCGGCGTCGCGCACCCGCAGCGTACGGCCCTCGAACAGCCGCCGGGCCCGCGGCGTCAGGCGTACCAGGCGGGTGGTGGGCGCCCCGCCGAGCAGGGCGCGGCCGCCGTCGACGAGGCGGGTCCGGGCGTCGAGGACGACGGCGAATCCCACGGGCAGCGTCATACGAGACGTCCACGATGATCGGCCGTGAACGCCGTGACCCGGCGGACCGTGTCGTCGACCAGCGCGTCGAGCAGGGCCCGGCCCTCCTGCTCCCCGGCCCCGGCGGGGTCGCCGAGCACGCCGTTCGGGGCGACGGACCGGACCCCGCTCCGCACCAGCTTCGGCATCAGCGCGGCGAGCGGGCGGGTGTCACCGGCGGCCGCCTCCGCGAGGCGGACCTCGTCAGGGGCCAGGTGCAGCATCACCGAGGTCTCGGACCGGCCCGCGTGCGCGTCGCCGGGGAGCACACAGGCAGTCCACGCCGCGTGATGGCCCTCCGCCCGCAGCATCGCGACTGCTTCGTCGAGGGTACGGGTGTTGCCGCCGTGCCCGTTGACGAAGACCACCCGCCCCGCCCACAGCGCCAGCGAGCGCATCGTCTCGACGAGCACCAGCCGCAGCGCCTCGTGCCCGATGGAGATCGTGCCCGGGAAGCCCGCGTGCTCGCCGCTGTTGCCGAAGCCGATCGCGGGCGCGACCAGGGCCTGCCCCGGCAGGCGGGCCGCGACCCGGTCGGCGACGGCGCGGGCGATGACGGTGTCGGTGGTGAGGGGCAGGTGCGGTCCGTGCTGCTCGGTGGACCCCACCGGCACCAGCACGAGCGCACCGGCCGCGGGCACCTCGGGCCACACGGCCCGGTCGAGCCGGGTGCTCATCGCGCCGCGGCCCCCGCCGTACGCGTGAAGCCGTCGGGGATCACCAGATCGTCGGGACCCAGCTCGCCGGCCGAAGCGTGGCCCAGGCCCAGGACCGCCGAGTCGAGGCCGCCGCGCATGATGTCGAGGACGTTCGCGACACCGGCCTGGCCGTTCGCGGCCAGGCCCCACAGGTGGGCGCGGCCGATGAGCACGGCGTGCGCGCCGAGCGCCAGGGCCTTGGCCACGTCGCCGCCGCGCCGGATCCCGCCGTCGAGCAGCACCTCGATCTGGTCGCCGACGGCCTCGGCGATCGGCGGGAGCAGCCGGATCGTCGCCGGGGTGGTGTCGAGGTTGTTGCCGCCGTGGTTGGAGACGGACAGCGCGGTGACGCCCGCGTCGACCGCGCGCCGGGCGTCGTCGACCCGGCCGACGCCCTTGAGCAGGAACGGCCCGCCCCACTCCTTCGCGAGCCAGCCGATGTCCGCCCAGCTCGGCGGGGGCGTCTGCATCCATTCGCCGTACGCGCCGAAGAAGGTCGGGACGCCGCCGCCGGGCTGCCGCATGTTCGGGGTGGTCAGGTCGGGCAGGCGGCCCGCGCGCACGAACCGCCACAGCCAGCGCGGGTGCGGCAGCACGTCAGGGGCCATCCGCAGCATGGTCCTGAGGCCGATCCGGTCCGGGATCGTGGGGCTGCCCCAGTCGCGGCCGTGCGAGAACGACCAGTCGAGCGTCAGGATGAGCGCCTTGCACCCGGCGGTCCGGGCTCGCTCCATACGCTGCACGATCGTGTCGCGGTCGCCGCTCCAGTAGAGCTGGAACGCGGTGTTCGGATTGGCCGCGACCACCTCCTCCACCGTCCTGGAGGCGAACGAGCTCAAGCCCATGATCACATTGTGGCCGGCGGCGGCGCGGGCCACCGCCACCTCGGCGTCGGGGTGCACGGCCTGCACGCCCGTCGGCGAGATCAGGACCGGCATCGCCGTCGGCATCCCGAGCACCGTCGTGCTCAGGTCGCGGACGGCGTGGTGGCCGGCCACCCGGGGGGCGAAGCCCAGCTCGGCGAACGCGCCGACGTTGTCCGCGACGGTGGCGCCGCGCTCGGATCCGGCCAGCAGCGCGCCGTAGACCGCGTACGGGAGGCGCTTCTTCGCCCGGCGCTGCGCCTCGGCGACCGTCTCGAACCAGGGGTTGCCGAACATCAGCGCACCTGTACGCCGGCCAGCGGCGACTCCTCGCACGCACTCACCGGCGGGCGGGTGATGCGGACCGGCACCGGGCGCCGGGGAGCGGTGTGGTGCGAGTGGTCGCCGGAGGGCTTGGGGACCTCGCCCCGGTTCGCCAGCAGCGACTCGCCGTAGCCCTGGACGCACTCGGGGTCCGGACCGTCCAGCGGCAGACCGGTGAAGAACTTGGCGGCCATGCAGCCGCCCTTGCAGGTGCCGAAGAACGCGCAGGAGCTGCACGCCCCGCCCTGCTGCGGCCGGCGCAGCCCGAGGAACAGCGGTGACTCCCGCCAGACCCCGGCGAAACCGCCCTCGCCGCGCACGTTGCCGGCGAGGAACTCGTCGTGGATGGTGAACGGGCAGGCGTACACGTCACCGACCGGGTCGATCAGGCACACCACCCGTCCCGCGCCGCACAGGTTCAGCCCCGGCAGCGCGCTCCCGAACGCCGACAGGTGGAAGAACGAGTCGCCGGTCAGCACGTCCTCGCCGTGGGCCACCAGCCAGTCGTACAGCTCGCGCTGCTGGTGCGGCAGCGGGTGCAGCTCGTCCCAGACGTCGGCGCCGCGGCCGGAGGGGCGCAGCCGGGTCAGCCGCAGCTGGGCGCCGTACCGGTCGGCGATCTCCCGGAACGTGTCCAGCTGCGAAATGTTGTGCCTGGTGCACACCACCGACAGCTTGAATTTGCGCATGCCCGCGTCGGACAGGTGGGCCATGGCGCGCAGGGCCGTGTCGTAGGAGCCGTGCCCGCGGACCGCGTCGTTGACCTCCGCGGTCGCCCCGTCCAGCGAGATCTGCACGTCGACGTAGTCGTTGGCGGCCAGCCGCCGGGCCGCCTCGGCGTCGATCCGCACCCCGTTGGTCGAGAACTTCACGCCGACATGGTGGGCGGTGGCGTAGTCGAGCAGCTCCCAGAAGTCGGGGCGCACGGTCGGCTCGCCGCCGCCGATGTTGACGTAGAAGACCTGCATGGCCTCCAGCTCGTCGATGACGGCCTTCGCCTCGGCGGTGCTCAGCTCCCGCGGGTCACGCCGCCCCGAGCTGGACAGGCAGTGCGTGCAGGACAGGTTGCAGGCGTACGTCAGCTCCCAGGTGAGGCAGATGGGGGCGTCGAGGCCGTGTTCGAAGAGATCCACCAGACGTTCGGTCTGCGCCGTCATGGGGCCGGCCGCCTTTCGATCAGCATGGAGGAGCGGGCGAGCACCGTCAGCGCCCGCGCGTACCGGGCGACGTCGTCGGCGCTCGCGCCGGCGGCCTGGCAGGCGGCGCGCGCGGTGGGCGCGGCCGCGAGCGCCTGGACGACGGCGAGCAGCCCACGGTCCTTCAGGAAGGACAGGCGCCGGGTGCCGAAGTGATACAGCAGCGCGCCGAAGGGCTCCGGCCGCACCGAGACCTGCGGGTGCAGATCCCAGGCGCGGTCCAGGTCGAAGACCGGTGCGGTATGCATGGCGTGGCGGACGAGCCGAGGCTCAGTACACGCCGCACATGCCGTCGATGGAGACCTCTTCGATCAGGTCGTCGGCCTCGACGAGACTCTCGGCGGTGACCGGCTCGGCGGCGTCGGACGGGTCTGCGACGACCGTCTGCTCCTGCATGACATCCTCCCCATGCTCGGGCGAACCTCGCCATCCACCTGGGCGAACCTCGCTGAGTCGCGGCACGTGGCGCTGCCTCGACGATAGATCGGCGTCTTCTGCCACGGCCGACGTCGACACTAACCGCATACGGTGCCACGGGAAAGGGCACCGGCTCGTGATCATTCCGATGCGCTGCGTCGGATGGGGACGTTCGTCGCCGCCTCACGAACGAACCGCGTGTTACGGAGTGCCCGGCGGCTGAACCTCCGTTACGGTCGGACGCATGAGCAACGTGACCCGCGACGTGTTCGACGACAAGGTGTCCGCCTGGCGGCAGTGGCAGGACGCGCCCTGGGGCAGGTTGCGCTACACGCTGGCCGAACACAACATCGCCCGCCACCTCGACGGGCGCCGGCTGCGCATCCTCGACGTGGCCGGCGGCAACGGCGTGGAGGCCGTCCGCTACGCCGCCGCGGGCCACCAGGTCACCCTGGTGGACTACTCGCCGCAGATGCTGCTGTCGGCGCGCTCGCTGGCCGAGTCCACCGGCGTCGCGCACCGCGTCACCGTGATCGAGTCGGATGTGGCCAAACTCGGCGACGTCGTCGAGCCGCGCGCGTACGACCTGGTGCTGTGCCACAACCTGCTGCCGTACGTGTCCGACGTGGACTCCACGCTGAGCACCGTCATGGCGCCGCTGGGCGAGGGCGGCCTGGTCAGCATCATCGCCGGCAACGCGCACTCCGAGACGATGCGCGCCGCGATCCGCGACATGGACCTGACCGCCGCCTACGAGACGCTCGACGCCGCCGAACGGTTCACCACCACCTTCAACACCCCCGTCTACCCGCGCACCGCCGAGGAGGTGTCGGCCGTGCTGCGCCGCCTCGGCGCGGGCGTGCTCGGCCACTACGGCATCCGCTCGGTGTGCGACTACATCCCCGACGACGAGCGCAAGTACGACGCGTCGTTCTTCGCCGAGCTGGAGCGGCTGGAGATCGCGCTGTCGGACCGGATGCCGTTCCCGCTGACCGCGCGGCTGTTCCACCTGATCGCGAGCGCGCCCGTCACAGCTGGGTGAGCACGTTGAAGTCGAGGCGGTCCGCCTCGGCGAGGTAGATGCGCTGCCGGGCGTGCCTGCGGCGCATCGCGATCGCGCCCCGCGGCCCCTCGTAGGTGACGTCGTCCGCACCGGACCCGATGGCGCGTACGTCCAGGGTCCGCGCCCGGTTGATCAGCGCCGCGAGCAGCAGCACACCCTCGTAACAGGACTCGCCGAGGCTGCCCGGCTGCGGCGCGTCGACCCCGAAGCGTGCCGCGTACTGCCCGTGGAAGTCGAGGTTCTCCGGCGTCACCAGGGTCGCGAAGAAACCCGCGGTGCTGAACAGGCCACGGGTGGCGTGCGCGCCGCTGGCCATCAGCATGTTCTCGTCCATCAGCGTGCTCAGCCGCAGGCAGCGCTGATCCAGTCCGCTCGCCGCGAACGCCCGGTTGAACCGCACCGCGTCGTTGCCCACCAGCAGCATCAGCACCGCGTCGGCCTCGCTGCGCTCGATGCGGCGCAGCACGTCGCCGAACCCGTGCACGCCCAGCGGCAGGAACGCCTGCCCGCACACCTGGGTGCCGGACTCCACGGCATACCGCAGCGCCGCCGCCGCGGTGCGCCGCGGCCACACGTAGTCGTTGCCGACGATGAACCAGCGCCGCACCCGGTGCTCCCCGGCCAGCAGCCGCATCGCGGGCAGCAGCTGCTCGGCGGGTGTCTCGCTGGTCAGGTACACCCCCTCGGTGCGCTCGCCGCCCTCGTAGAGCGCCGTGTACACGTACGGGACCCGGTGCGCGACCCGCGGCGCGAGCGCCTGCCGCACCGACGAGATGTGCCAGCCGGTCACCCCGTGCACCACACCCAGCTCGACCAGCTTCTCGACCTCCGCGGCGACCCGCTCCGGGGGCGCGCCGCCGTCCACCGGCACGAGGCTCAGCTCCCGGCCGAGCACCCCGCCGCCCCGGTTGACCTCCTCCACCGCGAGCTGCGCGCACAGCTCGCAGGTCGGCCCGAAGATCCCGGCCGGGCCCTGCATCGGGAACACCAGCGCGACGTGCAGCGTCTCGCCCAGGGTGCCGGTAGCGCGGCCGGGCTGTCCGGGGACGACCAGGCCTGGCAACCGCGACGGCGGGACGGGCATGGCCACATGTTCCCGTGGGCCGCGCATGATCTCCAGACGGTTCCCGAAGGTGTGGCCGATCGGTAACATCGATCACGTCCACCAGGCCAAGGAGGATCATTGTCCGCCGCAGCGCCCACCGGTCCGCGCCCCGATCTGTTCCAGCTGCTCACCCAGGCCGAACGGCTGGTGCAGCGGCGCCTGTCGGCGATCCTGCGCGCCGAGGGCTGCTCGGCGGAGGCGTGGCGGGTGCTGTCACTGCTGGCGGCCGAGGGCGGGCGGCCGATGACCGAGGTCGCCGACGGCGCGTTCCTGCCGCCCGGCACCCTGACCAAGGTCGTCGACCAGCTGGTGGAGCAGACGCTGGTGTACCGGCGGGTGGACCCGCTGGACCGCCGCCGCATCCGGGCCTATCTCAGCCCGCGCGGGCGGCAGCTGCACGACCGGATCGCGGCCCGGGTCGCGGGCAGCATCGGCGAGCTGCCCATGGCGGAGTCCGAACGCGAGCAGCTCGGCGAGCTGCTGGGCGCGCTGGCCGGTGCGCTGTCGCGTCGGCCGGTGACAGCCTGATCGGGCCGTACGACCGGGTGCGGCGTACTGCGGCGCACCAACTATCCAGAAAGCGCATTTGGGGCGTATCGGTCTGCCTACGATCTGTGCGAGCGGGAACCTTCGCCTGATCAAGGGAGTGTCTCGATGCTGATCCGTCGGCTCTGCGTGCCGCTGGCGCTCGCGATGCTCATCGGAACATCCGGTTGCGCCGGGACCGACGCCGGCGCGCCGACGACGCCGGCCGGCTCCGGCGTGGCCGAGCCGTCCGCGAACGCCGCTCAGGCTCTGCGCGGGGTCGGGCCGACGAAGAAGCCCCGGATCATCGCCTGGCTCAGGCGGCTGGGACTGGGCACACCACGCGGCCCGCAGTCGGACCTGACCGACGCCTATGACCTGCTGGGGCAGCGGAAGTGCGCGGAGGTCCTGCCCCTCACCGAAAGCATGGATCCGGCGACCGGCCGCCTGTTCGCCGGAGCGGCGCAGGCCTGCCTGGCGGCCTTCGAGGGCCGCGCCGAGCTGTGGCCGGAGGCCGAGTCCGCCTGGGAGCAGGCCGGGGGGCCGGATGGGGTCCACTGCCTGAACGTCCCGGTCTACGACCTGCTGGATCAGCTCGTCGAAGCCCATCGCGCGGACCCGGCGGCGACCTTCGAAGTGGGTGAGGCCGGTCCGGCCGGCGAACCGCCGTGTCCGGCCATCACGCGCCTTGACCCGGACCACGGGCTGCCCGGCGACGAGGTGACCATCATCGGGGACAACCTCGACCGCATCCACAGCGTGTTCCTCGAGTTCAACGGCGAGATCAAGGACTCCGCCCTGTTGGAGCCGAACGCGGGGCAGGACGGGCTCCGGCCGGTGCCCGGCGGGCTGCGGTTCACCATGCCGCAGGTGCCGGAGACCGCGACGGCCGTGTGTGTCAAGGTGCAGGCCGAACCCAGCTGGGCCACTGACGCGGAGCTGTTCACTCTGGACCGGCCGGCGGCGAGCTCGAGTCCGCCGGACGAGCCGCTTTCGCCGTCTCCGGAGCCCGATCTCTCGCTCTCCGCCGCGCCGTCACTGTCCGCCGTGCCACCGGAACCGTCGCCCGACCCCGGCGACTCGCCTGAGCCGGGCGGTGCGGGGAGATCCCGCATCGGGTCGTACCTGGGTGCCTGCCCTGCCTGACGACATGGCGCAGCCGCAGCGGGCCGGAGATCCGAAGCCGACCGCCGCCGCCGACCGGCTGGCGCCGCTCATCAAGGCGGTCACCGAGATCGGCTCGCTCGCGGCGCTGTTCACCGCGCTGCTCTACTACTTCGGCTGGGCGCGCAGCGAGGCGCAGGCCCGGGCGTTCGGCGCCGATGCCAGCGTCTTCGACATGTCCACCACCGACTACCTCCTGCGCAGCATCGACGTGCTGTTCATCCCGATCTTCATCCTGCTCGTCGCGTTCTACCTGGGCATGCGACTGCACCGTCGGCTGACCGCCACCCATGGCGTGTCCTCGCCGGCGGGCCATGCCGACCTCGAGCCGGTGACCGCTGCCCCGCGCGGTTCGGCGGTCCGGTGCGCACGGCTGCTCCGGCTCTCCTGGCTGATCCCGGTCGTGATAGGTATGCCGCTCGCGCTCGCCTCGCTGGTCGGCGTCTTCGGCGACTTCGGCAGCATCACCTTCCCGCTGTGGGTGGCGGTCGGCATCGTGGGCACCACCTACGGCGCCGTCCTGCACCGGATGGTCCACGGCCGGCCGCCGCCGCCCTTGAGCACGATCGCGCTCATCGCCGCGCTGCTCGCGGTCACGCTCTTCTGGACCGCGGAGCGCTTTGCCCGGTTGACGGGCGAAGGCATGGCCGACGAGATCAAGTCAGCTCCGGCGGACCATCTGGCGCGGGTCACCGTGTACAGCATGCGCCGCCTGCCCATGTCCACCGACCGCGTTCGGGAGACGCCCACACCCGGCCCCGAGCCGGGGTACGGCTACCGCTACGACGGGCTGTTCCTGCTCCAGCGCTCCGGCGACAAGTACTTCCTGCTCACTGACGGCTGGGCCGATGGGCAGGGGCGGCTGGTCGTGCTGCCGGACAGCGACTCGATCCGGCTCGAGTTCGGCGGATGACGGCTCGGGTAGCCGGGGCCGACCGCGATGTGGCAGGACACCGACCGCGGGTCACTTCGAGGTGAACGCGCGGAGCAGCGTCCGGAGCGCGGCCGCGAGGTCGGCGCGGTTCTCGGCGGTGCCCGGCGGCGGGGCGGTCAGCGCACCCGCACCGATGAGCCGGTCGAACAGCAACCCGTCCACGCACGCCACGAACTGTGGGCCTGCCTGCTCCGGGTCCTCGGCACCGGCTGCGGCGAGCAGCGCGCAGGCCTGAGCGCGGGACGCGTTGCCGTACGCCAGGATCGTGCGCAGCTCGGGGTGGTGGGTCGCCTCCAGCAGCGCCGCGTAGCGGGCCAGGGTCCGCGTGCGGCCCGTCGTCAGCCACCCGTCCATCACCGCCGCGACCTGCACCGCGAGCTGGTCGAGCTCCGCGGGGCCGAGCGCGGCGGGCAGCGCCGGGGTGGCGTCGGCGGGCAGCGCGTTGCGTTCCAGGTCGGCGCTGTCGAAGTCGGCGATGCGCTGCACGAGCGCCTCGATCAGCGCCTTGCGCGTACGGTAGTACGCCGAGGTGGTGCCGGGCGGCAGGCTCGCGCGGGCGTCGACGGCGCGGTGGGTCAGGCCGCGCATGCCCAGCTCGGCGACCAGTTCGATGGCGGCGTCGGTGATGACGGCGTACCGGGACAAGCGAACCTCCTTCTACGGATGTAGTATGGCTTTCTACAGGTGTAGAAGAGCGGGGTGGTGTGATGAACGACCGAAAAGCCGTGGTCATCGGTGCGGGCATCGGCGGGCTGTGCGCGGCCATCGGGCTGCGCCGCCGCGGCTGGGACGTCACCGTGCTCGAACGCGCCGCCGAGTTCACCGAGGTGGGAGCCGGGCTGACGCTCATGGTCAACGGTCTGCGCGGCCTCGAAGCGCTCGGCGTCGGTGAGCCCGTGCGGCAGGCCGGGCGCGGGGACACCTCCGGCGGCATCCGCACCCCGGCCGGGCGCTGGGTCTCCCGGATCGACGGCGACGCCATGCAGCGCCTGCTCGGCACGTCGGCCGTCGGCATCCACCGGGCCGTGCTGCACCGGGTCCTGCTCGCCGAGCTGCCCGCCGACGTGGTCGTCACCAGCGCCGAGGTCGTCGAGGTGGTGCCGGAGCCGGAGCCGCGCGTGCACTACCGCACCGCTGGCGGCTCCGTCGTCTGCACACCCGACCTGGTCGTCGCCGCCGACGGCATCAACAGCCGGGTCCGCGCCCGGATGTGGTGCGACCTGCCCGCACCGGTTTACTCCGGGACGACCGCCTGGCGCGGCGTCACCCGCGAACCGTGGCACGGGCCGCTGACCAACGCGATCACCTGGGGCCGGGGCACCGAGTTCGGCATCGTGCCGCTCGGCGACGGCAGGGTGTACTGGTACGGGGCCGTCAGCGCCCCGGCCGGGACGCGCTACCCCGAGCCCGACGAGCTGTCGGCGGTGCGGGCGCGCTTCGCCGGCTGGCACGAGCCCGTCTCGGCGCTGATGGACGCCACCGCGCCCGAGGCGGTCATCCGGTCCGACATCTACCACCTCGGCACGCCACCGCCGTCCTATCACCACGGCGCCGTCGCACTGCTCGGCGACGCCGCGCACGCGATGGTGCCCAACCTCGGGCAGGGCGCCAACCAGGCGATCGAGGACGCGGTGGTGCTCGCCGCCCTGTGTGACCCGTCGGGGGACGTGGCGGCGGCGCTGTCCGAGTACGACCGGCAGCGGCGGCCTCGCGCGCAGGGCATCGCCCGCGCCGCGCTGCAGACCGCCCGATTCGGCCAGCAGCTGGACAACCCGATCGCCGAAGGGCTGCGCAATCTGGTCATGCGGCTGACACCGTCGCGGCTCGCGCTGCGCTCCATGGCTTCTCACGCGGGCTGGACGCCACCGCAGATCCCGACGGTGCCGGTCCCGTCAGCCTGACGGCGGCACAGGCTGTGCACGGCGACGACCGTGGCGCGCACCCAGGGGCGCGCGCCACGGTCGTCCTGCTCGATCGTCAGAAGATGAGGTCGAAGTTGCCCCAGCCGCTGCTGATCGCCGCTCCGGTGCCGCTCTGGAACCCGCCGGTGCCGTTGCCGCGGTAGAGGTG
>NZ_BONF01000050.1 GCF_016862575.1 Catellatospora bangladeshensis
CAGCGCCTTGGTGGTGGCGTTGCGGGCCAGGAGGTCGACCTTGCCGTCGCCGGTGAAGTCGCCGGGCGCCAGGATCATGTCGAAGGCGGCCCAGTTGTTGCCGATGAGCGTGCCGGTGCCGGTGGCGAACCCGCCGAACCCGTCGCCCTCGTAGAGGTAGAGGTCCTTGGACGTGGCGTGGCGGGCGATGACGTCGACCGCGCCGTCGCCGGAGAAGTCGCCCGCGGTGATGACGGTGTCGAACGCGCTCCAGTTGTTGCCGGCGATCCCGCCCGCGCCGGTCTGGAAGCCGCCCGCGCCGTTGCCCTGGTAGAGGTGCAGGTCCTTGGTGCCGGCGTTGCGGGCGAGGATGTCGGCGTCGCCGTCACCGGAGAAGTCGGTCCGGGTGGCGCTGTTGCTGGAACCCGGCGAGGGCATGTTCACGCCGCCGCCACCGCCGCCGGTGTTGCCGCCGGGGATGTAGTCGTCGTACTCGGGCTCACCCATCGACGCCGGGGCGATGCCCGCCGCGTAGCCGGTCCACAGCATGTCCCAGAGCAGCGCGGACGGCCAGGACCACTCGCGGGCCACGTTGTTCCAGTCGTCCGGCAGCACGCCGTCGGCACCGCCCTGGCCGGCCGGGTCGGCGACGATCGCCGTGTAGCCGTCGTCGGTGTATCCCACGACGGTGACGTAGTGGTAGATCGAGGTGGTCCGCACCGGGTAGTTCGGCGGGCGTACGTCGTTGGGCTCGACCTTGATGTTCACCACGACCGGATAGCCCATGTCGATGCTGTGCACGAGATTCTTGCGGAAGTCGCCGTACGCCTCGGTGGCGTTGTCGCGCGGCCAGTAGTAGTAGAAGTTCGTGTTCAGCCGCTCGTTGAGCACCGGCACGGCGGCCTGGACGCTCGGCATGCCCGGATCCAGCGGGTTGTGGTAGGTGTCCGTCTCCAGCGCGAGGGTGTGCTGACTGGGGACCGAGGAGGCGCCGCCGCGGGCGAGCGCGATCTGCACGGCGGTCGGCCCGCAGTAGAAGACCAAGGTCTCGCCGTAGGCGGGTCCGGAAAGGTAGTTGCTGGACGCGGCGCGAGCCGGGCTGCCGATCAGGAGCACGGCGGCCAGGACCGCGAGGGTGGACAGGATGCCGCTGAGGGCACGGCGGGGCTTCGAGCGGGTCGTCATGGGCGTGGCCCTTTCGGGATGCGGAGGGGTGCGCCCCGGACCAGGTGGTCGTGGTGCTCGACCCCCGGGCGCCGGGTGCGCTGTGCCCATACGGTCCGTGAGGCCACTGCAGCGGGGATGTAATGACGGCGTAGCCCGGCTGTAAAGGCGGCAGTCAGGCTTCCAGATCGGTCCGGAGCAGGTGCGCGTCGCGCGGGTCGGCTGTCGCTGCGGCGAGCAGGGCCAGCGCGGTGTGCCGGACGGTGTCGGCCGCCTGCTCACGGGAGTATCCGGCGACGTCGACCAGCCAGATCAGCGACTCGATGCCGGTCGCGGAGCGGATCGACACGGCCAGCGCTCGTACGTCCGCCCGGGGATGGGTCTGCCGGAGCGGGCTGAGCGCGTCCTCGATCCAGGCGACGGCGCGGCCCTGGCGCAGCGCCGTGGTCGCGGCTGGTGGTTCGAGCGACAGACGCAGCGACGCGCGCAGTTGCGGCTCCCAGGTGAGGTTGTACCGGCTGAACGCCGTCATGAACACGTCGAGGCGTTCGGGCAGCGTGGTGGGCGCGTCCGGGGCGAGCAGGCCGGCGGGGGAGATCTCGGGGTGGACCGCGAGCAGCAGGGAGCGCTGGTTCGGGAAGTAGCGGTAGGCGGTGGTCCGGGAGATGCCAGCTGCCCGCGCCGCGTCCTCGACCTGCGGCGTCTCGCCCTGGCCGAGCAGGTCCCGGGCCGCTTGGACGAGGGCTTGGCGGGTGCGGGACTTCTGGGCGGTGCGCCCGCTCGCCTCATATGGCATCGACATCTCCATCATGGTACCGTAGTCCCATATAAGCGCTTCGGTGAAGGCAGGTCGACCGTGCCAGCTGACGATCCGGTGGTCACCGACCCCGGCCACTACCGGCTCCTGTTCGAGAACGAGCGGGTTCGGGTCCTGGAGTATCGCGACCGTCCCGGCGACCGGACGCATCCGCACCGCCACCCGGACAGCGTCATGTACACGCTGTCCGCCTTCGACCGGCGGGTGTCCTCGGGCGGCAGGCAGGCCGAGGTGAGCCTCGCCGCGGGCGAGGTGCGCTGGGTCGGGGCGCAGGAGCACACCGGCGAGAACACCGGCACCACCGACACCCACACGATCTTCGTCGAGCTGAAGGAGCCGCGCCCGCCGTCGGCCGGTCCCGGCGCGGAGGTGCTCGGCCCGCAGGCCGCGTCCGGCGGTGCCGGCTGATCGCGTGGCCGCCGGTCGTCGGCACTCACTTCTCGTTGTTGACGACCTGCGGGTTCAGCAGCACGTAGTTGGCCAGTTTGTCCTTCGCCGCGGCCCGGAACAGGTCCTTGGTCGACTCGGTCAGCTCCTCGCCGTGGTACTCACCGTTCTGCACGACGCTGGCATACGTGCCGTCGTTGGCCTTGAGCAGCACGAGGTCGGCCGAGGCCAGGTCCTTCGCGGTGAAGAGGAAGTCCGTCACGCCCATCCCCTTGGGCAGGCTGAGCAGCATGGACTTGCCCACCGCCGCGATCAGCTCGTTGACCTTGCCGAAGTCGGACAGCACCCCGGCCGAGCCGGCCTTCTTGGCCATGGCTTTGATGAGCTGCTGCTGGTGGCGCTGGCGGCCGTAGTCGCCGGACCCGTCCGGCAGGTAGCGCTGGCGCGCGTAGTCCAGCGCCTCCCAGCCCGCCATCTCCCGGCAGCCCTTCCTGTGCAGATAGCGCGGGTTGCCGCTGCTGCGCGCGTAGGCGTCGGCCGTCTTGTCGTTGGACCCGGCGCTGGACACGTCGGCGGGTTTCCCGTCGACCATGTAGTAGTGGATCGACTTGGTGTCGGCCTCGACGCAGATCGGCACCGTGCCCAGCGCGTCGATGACCTTCTTGAAGCCGCTGAAGTCGATGACCGCGCTCGCCTCGAAGGTGATGCCGGTCAGCTTGGTGATGGCCGCTCCCGCGGACCGCAGGCCGCCACGCCAGTCACCCTGGCTGCCCAGCCCGTTGGTGAAAGCGCCGTTGATGCGCTGGTTCGAGCCCGGGATGTTCACGTCGCGCGGCACGGACATCAGGTACGCCTGGTCGTGGTTCGCCGAGACGTGCATGATCAGGATGGTGTCGGAGCGGGCGTCGGTCGCCTTCTGCGAGGCGCGCGTGTCGATGCCGAGCAGCAGCACGTCGAAGGCGCCTTCGAACGCCTTGCCCGCGGGCGCCGCGTCGTCACCGGTGTCGTCGTTCTCGGCGACCTGGATACTGCCCTCGATGTTGCCGGTCAGCGTGCGGATCCCGGCGAGCGCCGCCCCGGAGATCATCATCAGCAGGGCGCCGAGAGTGAGGGTGAGTTTGGCCCACAGCGGCGCGCCGGTCTTCCTGCCGCGCGGCCTCCTGCGGCCCCTGGCCCTGCTCCGCGTGTTCTTCGTGCTGCCTCGTCGCGAGTTGTTCGGCACGGCACTCCCGGGTCTCGTGAACAGCGACCCGCGCAACTCTAACGGCTACGGCTACATAGCGACATCTCGCATGACCATATAGGACTCAACTGAGCCGTTATGCGGCTGATGAATCCAGGCACATGGACGACGGAGCGTGACGGCGTGAGCGCGCCGCGGCCACGTTCGGCCGGTCACCTCTCCAGGAAGCCGCGCAGTCGATGAGCGTCGTCGGCGGTCGCACTCACCAGCGTGGCCGGGCCGGACAGCGGCAGACGTACGGCAGTCGGCCCCAGCACCTCCGGCCCGCCCGGCGCGGCGGCCGGGTCGACGTGCAGCAGGCTGCCGGTGGCGCGCGAGCCGCCGAGCACGGCCGGGCCGTCCCAGCCGGGGGTGGCGGGGCCGACGGTCAGCGACTGCCGCAGCAGGGGAGCGCCGCCGTAGTTCACCGACGTGCTGATGACGGCATCGCCCGGCTGCTCGCCGTGGCGGCCGCAGATCAGCTCCTCCCGCCACAGCAGCCGGGCACCCTCAGCCAGCTCCACGGTGGACAGCGCCAGGTGGTGGCAGCCCGCCGCCGCGACGAGCTGCTCCGGCAGCCACCGCAGCTCGCCTCCGCCCGCGACGGCGGCCGTCACGGACACCCGCGAGCGCGAGCCGTCCCGTCCGGGCAGGGCGATCGAGGCGGCGACGGTACGTACGCACAGCACCGCCCCCGCCCCCACCTCGATCTCGATGCGCAGGTCGTCGCCGCCCAGCGGACCGGCCGCGCTGCCGATCAGGTGCACCGTCGCCGCCCCCGAGCCGTCCGGCGTGTGCCGTAGCTGCAGGGGCGGCTCGCCGCGCAGGCGCGCCAGCCGGGTGCCGCCGCGGCCGTCGGCCTCGGCGACGATCCTGGCCAGCGCGCGCATCAGTGGGCCCCGGCGTGCTCGTGGCCGCGCGAGTGCGCGACGACGTGGCGTACCCAGGCGGCGACCTGGCTCGCGTGCGGGTCCTCGGCGATCGACTGGAAGATCGTGGGCAGGTCGCCGCGGCGGGCGCGGGCGTCGCGGTCCATCACGCCCAGGTCGGCGCCGACCAGCGGGGCGAGGTCGGTCTTGTTGATGACGAGCAGGTCGGCGGTGGTGACGCCGGGGCCGCCCTTGCGGGGCACCTTGTCACCGCCGGACACGTCGACGACGAAGATCTGCTGGTCGACCAGGCCCTTGCTGAACGTGGCGGTGAGGTTGTCGCCGCCGCTCTCGACGAGCACCAGGTCCAGCGGCCCGAACGCCTCCTCCAGCTCCTCGACGGCGTCGAGGTTGGCGGAGATGTCGTCCCGGATCGCGGTGTGCGGGCAGCAGCCGGTCTCGACGGCCCGGATGCGGGCCGGGTCGAGCACGCCCGCGCGCTTGAGGAAGTCGGCGTCCTCGGTGGTGTAGATGTCGTTGGTCACCACCGCGAGGCGCAACTCGTCGGCCAGCGCCCGGCACAGGGCCGCGACCAGGGCGGTCTTGCCGGAGCCGACGGGGCCGCCGATGCCGATGCGCACCGCCCGGTCCAGCTGCGGCAGCGGCGGGTGCGGGTCGACGCCCGGCTCGGGGTGGGTGTGGGGAACGGACTCGTCGTGATCAGCTAGCAAAGAGACGCACCTCCCAGGTGGCGTGGATCTCGGCGGAGATGTCGGCCAGCGGCGCCGCGTGGGCCGGCAGCTCCTCCGGTGACTTGTGGGCGACGGCCGCCGCGCTCGCGGCGATCTCGTCGCAGGCGCCCGCGAGGCGGGCGAGCAGGTTCTGCACCTGGTACGGGTCGAGCCCGAGCAGCCGCACGGCGGCGCTGGCCGGGCCGGTGAGCACCCCGTACGCGGCGATGTGCGCGGACTCCTCGGTGGACAGTCCCGCCGCGGCCGTGGTGACGCCGAGCGCCAGCGGCTGATGCGGCCCGTCCGGATGCTTCGGCAGGTACGCGTACAGCTCCGACGGCCACGTCAGCCGCCCTGCCCGCAGCAGCGCCCGCCCCTGCCGCCGCGACGCCAGCCGCAGCGCCGGCGACACCGTCCGCGCCTCCAGCTCCGCGTCGAGAGTTAGGAAGGGCACCTTGTTATCGCTATGTGTATGTGAAGGTGCCCTTCCTAACCGCGAAGCGGTGAGGTGGGTGGCGGCGGTGAAGGCGGCGGTGACCGGGGCGGCGTAGGAGAGGCGGCCGTGGAGGAAGGACTCCAGGCCGGCCAGGTCGGTGACCCGGCCGGCCGCGACGGCCGCCTCCAGGCCGCTGGAGTGCGCGTGGCCGCCGGACGGGAAGCGCCCGTCGGCCAGCAGCAGGTACGCGGTCGAGTGCATCAGAACAGGAAGTACCGCTGGGCCATGGGCAGGACGGTCGGCGGGTCGGGGTCGACGACCTCGCCGTCGATCCGGACGGTGAACGTGTCCGGGTCGACCTCGATGTGCGGCATGGCGCCGTTGTGCGGCAGGTCGGCCTTGCCGCGCGAGCGCACGTCCCCGACCGGCGCCATCCGCCGCCGGATGTCCAGCTCCAGCCCGGCCTCGATCGCGGCGGGCGCGACGAAGGCGAGCGAGGTGTGCGCGGCGGCGACGCCGTACGCGCCGAACATGGGGCGGGGCAGCATCGGCTGCGGGGTGGGGATGGACGCGTTCGCGTCGCCCATCTGCGCGTACGCGATCATGCCGCCCTTGACCACCAGGTGCGGCCGTACGCCGAAGAACGCCGGGTCCCACAGCACCAGGTCGGCGAGCTTGCCGGGCTCGACCGAGCCGATCTCGCCCTCCAGCCCGTTGGCCATGGCCGCGCAGATGGTGTACTTCGCGACGTACCGCTTGGCGCGGTGGTTGTCGGCGGCGCCGTCGCCGGGCAGCGACCCGACCCGGTCCTTCATCACGTGCGCGGTCTGCCAGGTGCGCAGCACGATCTCACCGATGCGCCCCATGGCCTGCGAGTCCGACCCGATGATCGAGATCGCGCCGAGGTCGTGCAGCAGGTCCTCGGCGGCCATGGTGGAGGGCCGGATGCGGCTCTCCGCGAACGCCAGGTCCTCGGGCACGGCCGCGTTCAGGTGGTGGCACACCATCAGCATGTCCAAGTGTTCGGCGAGCGTGTTGCGGGTGTACGGGCGGGTCGGGTTGGTCGACGACGGCAGGATGTGCGGCAGGCTCGCCACGGTGATGATGTCGGGCGCGTGCCCGCCCCCGGCGCCCTCGGTGTGATACGAGTGGATCGCCCGGCCGTTGATCGCGGCCAGGGTGTCCTGCACGAACCCGGCCTCGTTCAGGGTGTCGGTGTGGATCGACACCTGCACCCCGGACGCGTCGGCGACGCGCAGGCAGGCGTCGATCGCGGCGGGCGTGGTGCCCCAGTCCTCGTGCAGCTTGAATCCGCCCGCCCCGGCCCGCAGCTGCTCCCACATGGCCTCCTCGGAGACCGTGTTGCCCTTGCCGAGCAGCAGCACGTTCACCGGGAAGGTGTCCAGCGCCTCGTGCATCCGGGCGAGGTGCCAGGCGTTGGCGGTGACCGTCGTGGCCTTGGTGCCCTCGGCCGGGCCGGTGCCGCCGCCGACCAGCGTGGTGACGCCGTTCGCGAGGGCCTCGTGCACCAACTGCGGGCAGATGAAGTGCACGTGCGTGTCGACCGCCCCCGCGGTGACGATCTTCCCGTTGCCGGCGATGACCTCCGTGGCGGGCCCGATGACCAGCTCCGGGTGTACGCCGGGCATGGTGTCCGGGTTGCCGGCGCGTCCGATCGCGACGATCCGCCCGTCGCGCAGCCCGATGTCGGCCTTGACGATGCCCCAGTGGTCCAGGATCACCGCCCCGGTGATGACGGTGTCCAGGGCGCCCTGGGCGCGGGTGGCCCGGGACTGGCCCATCGACTCGCGGATGACCTTGCCGCCGCCGAAGACGGCCTCGTCGCCGCCCGCACAGTGGTCGGCCTCGACCTCGATGAGCAGGTTGGTGTCGGCGAGCCGGATGCGGTCGCCGGTGGTGGGTCCGTACAGCGCCGCATAGCGCTCCCGGCTGACCAGGATCGTCACAGCGCCCCGCTTCTCTCGTGCCCGCCCCGCGTGGGCTGTCGGCGTGTCCTGTTCGAGGGGGCAACCCTCGTGTTGCCGTGGCAACACATGTGTTGCCGCCGCGGGTCACAACTCCTGTGTTGTAGGTACAACTCCTGTGTTGTGGATTGCGGAGCTGAACTCCGCCCGAGCGATGGTCGCCTCCGCACCTTCGGGGCGGTGGGCCGCGCTGCGGAACCGTGCGGGGGCATCGGGCCGGTCACAGCTCGCCTCCGCACTCGCCGCGCAGGCCGGGCACGACGCGCAGGCCGCCGAGCGGGACCAGCTCGACCTCGCGGGTGACGCCGGGCTCGAAGCGCACGGCGGTGCCGGCGGGCACGGCCAGGCGCAGGCCCCAGGCGGCGGCGCGGTCGAACGACAGGCCGGGGTTGGCCTCGGCGAAGTGGTAGTGCGAGCCGACCTGCACCGGCCGGTCGGCGGTGTTGACCACGGTCAGCGTGGTGATCGGCCGGGACACGTTGATCTCGACGGGGCCGTCCCCGAAGAGGATCTCGCCGGGGATCACCGGATCGGGTGGTGCACCGTCACCAGCTTGGTGCCGTCCGGGAACGTCGCCTCCACCTGCACCTCCTTCACCATCTCGGGGACGCCGGGCAGCACGTCCGCGCGGGTCAGCACCTGGCAGCCCGCGTCCATCAGGTCCACGACGGTGCGCCCGTCGCGGGCGCCCTCCAGCAGGAAACGGGTGATGATCGCGACCGACTCGGGGTGGTTGAGCAGCAGGCCGCGGGCCCGGCGCCGCTCGGCGACGTCGGCCGCCACATGGATGAGCAGACGTTCCTGCTCATGCTGGGTGAGGAACATGGACCGTCCTTCTTACACCGTGAGGGCCGCGCGTACGGCGGGTTCGGCTGCGGTGCCGCCCGCCCCCGTCGAGGTCACTCTGCCGGATTCGAGCACGTGGTAGCGGTGCGCCGCGCGCAGCGCGAAGCCCAGATGCTGCTCCACGAGCAGCACGGACAGGCCGTCGCGCCCGGCCAGGGACAGCACCGCCTGCTCGATCTCGGCGACCACGTTGGGCTGGATGCCCTCGGTCGGCTCGTCGAGCAGCAGCAGCTTCGGCCGGGTGATCAGCGCGCGGGCGATGGCCAGCTGCTGGCGCTGCCCGCCGGACAGCAGCCCGGCGCGGCGGCGCAGCAGCCCGTTGAGCGCCGGGAACAGGTCGAGCGCGCTCGCGAGCGCCTCCTTGCCACCGCGGCGGCCGTCGGCGACCAGCTGGAGGTTCTCCAGCGTGGTCAGGTGCGGGAAGCACTGCTGGCCCTGCGGCACGTACGCCATGCCGCGCGCCACCCGCTCGTGCGGGGCGAGCTTCGTGACGTCCTCGCCGCCGAACAGCACCATGCCCTGGCGCGGCTTGAGCAGGCCGATCGCGGCGCGCAGCAGGGTGGACTTGCCCGCGCCGTTGTGGCCGAGCACGGCGGTGACCGAGCCGTCGTCGACGGTCACGTCCACGCCGTGCAGCACGGTGCTGCGCCCGTACCCGGCGTGCACCTTCTCGATGCGCAGCATCATGCCTCCACCGCCTCGGACTCCGCGGCCGCGTGGCCGAGGTAGACCTCCTGGACCTTCGGGTCGGCCTGCACCTGGGCGACGGTGCCCTCGCTGAGCACCTTCCCGGCGTGCAGCACGGTGACGGTGCGGGCGAAGCGGCGCAGGAAGTCCATGTCGTGCTCGATGACGACCACCGTGCGGTCGGCGGCGATCTTGCCGAGCAGCTCGCCGGTGGCCTCGCGCTCCTCGTGGCTCATCCCGGCGACCGGCTCGTCGAGCAGCAGCAGCCGGGCGTTCTGCACCAGCAGCATGCCGATCTCCAGCCACTGCTTCTGGCCGTGCGCGAGGGTGCCCGCGAGCGTGTCGCGGCGGCCGGCCAGCCCGATCGCCTCCAGCGCGAACGCGACGTCGTCGGGCACGGCCCGGCGGGTGCGCAGCATGGTCCACGGGCCGCGGCCCGCGCCCGCCGCGATGTCGAGGTTCTGCAGCACGGTCAGCTCCTCGAACAGCGCCGCCGTCTGGAAGGTGCGGCCCACGCCCAGCCGGGCGATGCGGTGCACGTCCCGGCCGAGCAGCTCGGTCTCGCCGAAGCGCACCGAGCCGCTCGCCTTGACCAGGCCGGTCACCGCGTCGACCAGCGTCGTCTTGCCGGCCCCGTTCGGGCCGATGAGGAACCGGATGTCGCCCGGTGCGACGTCGAGGTCCACGCCGTCGACCGCGACGAACCCGTCGAACACCACCCGCAGCCCGCGGATGCTCAGCCCGCCCGCCGTCATACGGCCACCTCCTTGATCAGTGCCTGGTCGCCGGTCACCGGCGCGGGTGCGGGCGGGGTCTCGCGCCGCCGCCGCACCATGCCCCACAGCGACGCGAGACCACCCGGCAGGAACGCCACGACCAGCACGAACATGGCGCCCTGGAGGTAGGTCCAGGTGCCGGGGAAGCGCTCGGACAGCGCCGTCTTCGCCCAGGCCACGGCGACCGCGCCGAGCACCGGCCCGAGCAGCGCCGCCCGGCCGCCGACGGCCACGCCGATGACGAACTCGATCGACGGCACGATGCCGATCAGGGCGGGGGAGATGATGCCGACCGCGGGCACGAACAGCGCCCCGGCCAGGCCCGCCATCCCGGCGGCGACGACGTACGCGACGAGCTTGACGTTGGCCGGGTTGTAGCCGAGGAAGCGCACCCGCTCCTCGGAGTCGCGCACGGCGACCAGCAGCTCGCCGTAGCGGGAGCGCATCAGCTGCCGGGTGAGCGCGAGCAGCCCGAGCAGCACGGCGGCGATGATGAAGTACACCATCCGCTGGTTGACCGGGTCGTCGAGGTCGTAGCCGAAGAAGCCGTCGATGTCGGTGAGGCCGTTGGTGCCGCCGGTGGTGCCCTGCTGCCCGATGAGCAGGATGACCATGGCGGCGGCCAGCGCCTGGCTGAGGATGGCGAAGTACGCCCCGCGCACCCGCCGCCGGAACACCAGCGTGCCGAGCCCGAACGCGACCAGCATCGGCAGCAGCACCGTCGCGGCCAGCGCGAACGCCGGGTTCGCGAACGGGGCCCACCAGGCCGGGAGCTCGTCGAGCTGCCCGTACAGCTCCATGAAGTCGGGCATGTTGCCCGGCCCGGCGTCGGCGAGCTTGAGGTGCATGGCCATGGCGTAGCCGCCGAGCCCGAAGAACACGCCCTGCCCGAGGGTGAGCAGGCCGCCGCGGCCCCAGGCCAGGCCGATGCCGACGGCGACGATGGCGAAGCAGAGGTACTTGGCCAGCAGGCTGAGCCGGAAGTCGCTGAGCAGCGCGGGCGCGGCGGCGAACAGCACGAGCGCGCCGAGCCCGAAGCCGAGCCAGGCCCGCAGGCGGGGGTTCATCTCGGTCAGAGCTTTCATGCCAGGCTCCTGGTACGCAGCGTGAACAGGCCCTGCGGGCGCCACTGCAGGAACGCCACGATCGCGACGAACACGATCACCTTGGCGACGCTGAGCGTGGTCAGGTACTCGACCATCGCCTGCAGCATGCCGAGCGTGAACGCCACGATCACGCTGCCCTTGAGCTGCCCGATGCCGCCGACCACGACGACGAGGAAGGCGTCGATGATGATGTTGGTGCCCATGGTCGGGCCGATCGGGCCGAGCAGCGTCAGCGCCACCCCGGCGACCCCGGCCAGCCCGGACCCGATGAAGAAGGTGAGCCGGTCCACGCTCCCGGTGGGGATGCCGGACACGGCGGCCAGGTCGCGGTTCTGCACCACGGCCCGGATCCGCCTGCCCAGCGGCGTGAGCTTCAGCGCGGCGGTCAGTGCCACGACGGCGAGCACGACCAGCCCGAGGATGAACAGGCGGCTGTTGGCGATGCTGACGTCACCGCCCAGCGAGGTGCTCTCGGTGAGGATGTCCGGCGCCTTGGTCTGCACGTTCGGTGCGCCGAAGATGTCCCGGGCCAGCTGCTGCAGCATCAGCGAGACGCCCCAGGTGACCAGCAGCGTGTCCAGCGGGCGGGTGTAGAGGCGGCGGATGAGCGCCCACTCCAGCAGCACGCCCATCGCCCCGGCGACCGCGAACGCGATCGGGATCGCCACCAGCAGCGACACACCCGCGTCGGTGATCGTCTGCTGGAGCACGTACGTGGTGTAGGCGCCGGCCATGATGAACTCGCCGTGCGCCATGTTGATGACGTTCATCTGGCCGAAGGTCAGGGCCAGGCCGAGCGCGATGAGCAGCAGCACCGCGCCGATGCTGACGCCGGTGAACAGCTGGCCGAGGATCACTGTCATGGTGGGGGCCACCTCTGGTACGGGACGGAGCGGTGGAGCGGCGCGGGGCCGCTCCACCGCTACGGGTGGGTCAGGACAGGCCGGTCGCCCAGGGGTAGCCCTTGAGGTACGGGTCCGGCTTGACGGGGCTGCCGGAGTTCCACACCTCGGTGATCAGGCCGTCGTCGCCGATCTTGCCGATGCGCGCGGTCTTGTGGATGTGCTGCGTCGCGCCGTCCACGGTGACCAGGCCCTCGGGCGCCTCGAAGGTGACGCCGTCGGAGGCGCCCTTGACCTTCTCGACCTCGAAGCTGCCGGCCTTCTCGACCATCGCCTTCCACAGGTAGACCGCCGTGTACGCGGCCTCCATCGGGTCGCTGGTCGGCTTGTCCGCGCCGTACTTGGCCTTGTACGCCTTGACGAACTTGTCGTTGGCCGGGCCGGTGGTGGTCTGGTAGTAGTTCCACGCCGTGAGCTGGCCGGCGAGGTACTGCGTGCCGATGCTCTTGACCTCCTCCTCGGCGATCGACACCGAGACGACCGGCATCGCCGCCGCGGTCAGGCCCGCGGACTTGTACTCCTTGAAGAAGGCCACGTTGCTGTCACCGTTGAGGGTGTTGAACACCGCGTCGGCCTTGGCCGTCTTCACCTTGTTCACGATCGTGCCGAACTCGGTGCTGCCCAGTGGCGCGTAGTCCTCGCCGAGCACCTTCAGGCCGTTGGCCTCGGCGTACGCCTTGATGATCTTGTTGGCGGTACGCGGGAAGACGTAGTCGCTGCCGACCAGGTAGACCGACTTCTTGCCCTGCGCCTTGAGGTAGTCCAGGCCGGGCACGATCTGCTGGTTCGTGGTGGCGCCGGTGTAGAAGATGTACGGCGACTGCTCCAGGCCCTCGTACTGCACGGGGTAGAACAGCAGCGCCTTGTTCTCCTCGAAGACCGGCTTCACGGCCTTGCGGCTGGCCGAGGTCCAGCAGCCGAACACGGCCGCCACCCGGTCCACTTTGATCAGCTTCTCGGCCTTCTCGGCGAACGTGGGCCAGTCCGAGGCCCCGTCCTCGCTGATCGGCTCGATCTTCTTGCCGAGCACGCCCCCCGCGGCGTTGATCTCCTCGACGGCCAGCAGGATCGCGTCGCGTACGGTGACCTCGCTGATGGCCATGGTGCCCGACAGCGAGTTGAGCAGGCCCACCTTGACGGTGTCGCCCGAGGTGTCGGCGGTGACGCCGCCGGCGGTTTCGTTCTCGCCGGTCTTGGCGCCGCAGGCGCTGAGCGCCAGCGCGGCGGCGAGCGCGACGCTGCCGGCCATGAGGCCGCGGCGGTGCAATCTGAGCATGGTGGGGTATCTCCCTGCGTCGGCGGGGCACGAGTCAACGGTGGAAGGCGCAACAGGGGAAGGCACCGCGGGCGACAGACGTCGGCGTCTCGGCGGTGGGGCGTGCCGGCCCGGGGCGGTGCGTGACAGGCGATCCGATGCGTGTGCCGGCAGCGCGCAGCGGGCGCTTCGGCCGGTTGTGCCGGCCCTGGGCGACCGCCTGAATGCCAGGCACTGAAAGATTCGTCGATCGCCATTACGGCGTTGTTTCATCGCCGTTGATATGGCGTATCCACTGTTGTGAAATCTCGCCGCTGACCTGCGAAGACAACAAAAGCCGACGCCTTTGTGGACCGCATGGTGTGCGGCCGGAGGCGTCGGCTTGCAGCTATTCGGGATGTGGTGCGGGCGGCCCCGCGCGGCGGGGATCCTTCACCCACGAAGTATCTTGACCGGGTTCGGCGGTGTCAAGGGCGGCGTCCTAACCCGACGGCCCGTCGCCCTGCCGGAGTCGCCTTCCGTAGCATGGCCGCATGTCGGCAGCCGCTGCTCCACCCGCCCCGGCCGGTGCGGCATGAGCCCGCGTGAGATCGAGCCGGACGACGGCGCCCGGCGCGGCGGCGGCCTGGAGCCGGGCGAGCCGCTGACCGAGGACGAGCTGGCCGGCCTGTTCACCGACCCGCCCAGGTTCGTGCTCCCGCTGGAGGACGAGCCGAGCGGCATGGTCGCCTGGTATCTGTTCCCGACGGAGCGCTTCCGCGGGGAGTGGCGGCGGCATCCGATCAGCCTGGCCAAGTCCCTGCTCATCCTGTCCGCGTACACGGGCCTGCTGATCACGCTCGCGGCGCAGCGCATCAAGCCGCAGTACACCGGCCGCGTCATCGCGCTGCTCGCCGTGGGCGCGCTGCTGCTGGCGGCGTTCCGGGCGGCGGACTGGCGGCTCGGCCGCTTCGTGCTCACCAACAAGCGGCTGATGCTGGTGCGCGGGGTGTTCAACCGGCGCGTCTCGATGCTGCCGCTGATGCACGTCACCGACATGCGCTACTTCCAGTCGCCGCTGGGCCGGCTGCTGAACTACGGGACCTTCCACATCGACGGCGCGAGCCGGCGCGGTGGCATGCGCCGCGTCGTCGATCTGCCCCACCCCAACGAGCTGTACCTGCGCATCGTCGAGGAGCTGTACGAACCCGCCGCCGTCGAGGCCAGGCTGGGCCGCGACGACGTCTCCGACGCCGTGCGGGAGGTGCTCGAAGGCGCGCCGCTGGTGAACTACGACGGCTGGGTCAGCGTCGAGGTGTACGACGGCACCGATCCGGTCACCGCCTCGCCCGACCGGCGGCTGCTGCTCGACCCGGACCGCGTCTACGACCTGATCGTCACGATCGGGCCGAGCCCGGCGTCCCGGCTGGCCGAGCCCCTGGCGGTGACCGGCGGCGTGGACGAGAGCATCGTGCTGTTCGAGGTCGAGGTCGACAGCGACCGCCCAGCGCTGCGGCACACGGCCAGGACGGTGTGGGTGCAGGGGACCGAACGGGCCCGGATCGAGTTCACCCTCGGGCCGGGGCAGCCGCCGCTGTGGCCGCCGCCGTGGCTGTGGATCCGGGTCTCCCAGCAGCGCCGCACGCTGCAGAGCATCGAGCTGACCGCGGACTACCCGACGTCCGGCCGGGACCGTGGGTGAGCGAGGTCATCGCGACCGTCTCGGTCCGCCCGCCGCGTTCGGGCATCGGCGTCGAGGTGTGCTTCGAGTTCCCGGGCACCGGCCAGACGGTGCACCTGCCGCTGCCGGACCGCGGCCTGCTGGCGGAGGTACGCCGCAAGGCGGGCATCTACCTGGAGCGGGTGGTGCCGCTGACGGCCCGGCTCAACGCCGGCACCGAGCAGGCGGCGAGCGCGCTGCGCATCCTGCTGAACAAGGGCCGTGAGCTGACGGCGCTGCTGGTGCAGGACGACATCGAGCGCTTCCTGCGGCTGGAGTCCGCGTTCCGGGCGGCCTGGCCGCGGTGGCGCTCGGCGGACTGGAGCGACGACGCCGCGCCGCTGCCGATGGTGGAGCTGCACTGCCACGACGACACGCTGCCGCTGGAACTGCTGCCGCTGTTCGACTTCGGCCCGCTGCCGGAGCTGCGCACCTACGCCGACCTCGCCGCGGCGGCGTCGCGGTTCCTGGGGTTCGCCACGGTGGTGCGCCGGGTGGTGCCGACCCCGGTCACCGCCGACCGGGTGCTGCGCAACGATCCGGCGCTGCCCGTGCAGTTCCTGCGGCACCGCGGCCTGCCCAGCGCGCAGGAGGAGGAGCGGTTCCTGGCCTCGCTCGGCGGGCACGTGCGGGTGGACGGGCCGTGGCCGGTCGCGCAGGACGAGGCCGAGGTCCGCGCCGCGCTGCTGCGCGCTCTGTACGACGGCAGCCCGCTGGACGGCTCCGCGGGCGCCGCGACGCCGGTGCAGGTCCAGCACTTCGCCTGCCACTGCGACACCACCGCCGAGCTGGACGACGACTACGTGCTCGCGCTGTCGACCCGTAACGGCAAGCCGCGCCGGCTGACCTTCGGCGAGCTGCGCGAGGGCTACTACGAGCGCATCTTCGCCGACGGCGACAGCGGCGGGCACCGCGCCGTGATCATCCTCAACGCGTGCGCGTCCTCGCGCACCAACCCGCTGACGGCGTACTCGTTCCCGCGCTGGTTCCTCAACCGCGGGCACCGGGCGTTCATCGGCACCGAGACCGACGTGCCCGACGGGGTGGCGGCCGGGTTCGCCGCGGCCTTCTACGGCCGGCTGCTGGAGGCGCGCCGGCCGCTCGGCGAGGCGGTGGTGTGGGCCCGCCGTGACCTGCTGCGCGACTTCCGCAACCCGCTCGGGCTGCTCTACGTCATGTACGGCGACACCCAGCTCACGGTGGAACGCGCCCGCCCCGGCGTCTACCGCGCGTCAGCCGGCCGGGCGGCGTAGCCGGACCAGCAGCTCGTCGGCCAGGGGCACCAGGAACACGGCGAGCGTCAGCACCACCCCCGCCTCGACCTGGTCAAGCCCGAGCAGCGCGGCGGCGTGCGGGCTGGTGGCCAGCGCCCAGCACAGGTAGGCGACGGCGGCCAGCGCGTAGAAGTGCGGCAGCGGCCGCTCGTCGGCCGCGGTCTTCTGCCCGGCCAGCCACAGGTAGCCCACCGTGCCGGCCAGGCCGACGCAGAGCAGCGCGATCAGCAGCGGGCGCCGGTCCGGCCCGATCACCGCCGCCAGCGGCACGAAGAACGCCAGCGTCTCGGCGGGCACGTACTTGACCAGCCGTTCGGGCAGCCCGTCGCCCCCTACGCCGCTGTTCGCGCCGGAGCTGCGGAACCGGACGGGCGGCACGACGGTGCGGGGCATGGCGGCTCCTGGGCGCGTGAGGGGATCCACGTATTCAACACGATGCGCGAAGACCGGCACAGCCGCGTTGGCGTACCCGGCCAGGATTGTGAAATCGTCGCGGCATGACCCTGGGGAGCGGCGACGACGGCTGGGCACGGCCCGGTCCCACCGTGGAGCAGCGGCGGGCCGACGTGCTCGTGGCGGTGGCGGTCACCGCGCTGGCCCTGTTCAACCTCACCCTGGCCAACAGCGCCGGGGTCGACTTCGGCCCGCCGCCCAGCCTGCCGGAGCAGGTGTGCTGGACCGTCGCGGTGACCGCGCCGCTGGCGCTGCGCCGCCGCCTGCCGCTCACCATCGCGCTCGTGGTGGCGGTCGCGTTCATCGGTGCGCAGGTCCGCGCCCAGCCTGAGCAGCAGCTCGCCGCAGGCGCGCTGTTCTGCGTGCTCTACACGGCCGGCGCGTGGGGCCGCGACCACCGGCGCTCCCGGCAGGTGCGGGTGGGCATCATCACCGCGATGATCTCCTGGCTGCTGTTCTCGGTCCTGACGTCGCTGGACGACATCCCTGCGGACGCGTTCGAGGGGGCACGCGGGCCGATGCCGCCGCTGCTCGCCGCGATCGTCAGCGCCGTGCTGGTCAACATCCTGGCCCTGGGGTTCGCGTACTTCTTCGGCGAGACCGCCTGGGTCGCCGCCCGCCGCCAGCACCAGCTGGAGGTGCAGGCCGAGCAGCTGCGGCGCTCCCGCGACGAGGCCAGCGAGCGGGCCGTGATGGGCGAGCGGCTGCGCATCGCCCGGGAGCTGCACGACGTGGTCGCCCACCACGTGTCGGTGATGGGCGTGCAGGCCGCAGCCAGCCGCCGGGTGATGGACAAGGATCCGGCGCGGGCGCGCACCGCCCTCGAAGCGATCGAGCAGAGCGCCCGCAGCGCCGTCGACGAGCTGCGGCGCATGCTCGCGCTGCTGCGCCACGGCGGCCGCACCGAGGAGGCGCCCGCCACGGTCGGCGTCGACCGGGTGGAGAGCCTGCTGGACGGGGCACGCGAGGCGGGGCTGACCGTGCGCTACGGCGTGTTCGGCGTCCCGGTGCCGCTGCCGGACTCGCTGTCGCAGGCGGCGTACCGGATCGTGCAGGAGTCGGTGACGAACACGCTCAAGCACGCCGGGGCCGCCACCCTCGACGTGCGGATCCGCTACCTGGCCAACGAGCTGGAGGTCGAGTCGACCGACGACGGCCGGGGCGGGCCGGTCCCCGGCGGCGGGGGACTGGGCCTGATCGGCATGCGCGAGCGGGTCGCCGCACACGACGGCACGCTGGAGGCCGGTCCGCGGCAGCAGGGCGGATTCCGGGTACGCGCCCGCTTCCCGCTCGCGGCGGCGGCCCCGGTGCGTTCGGACGCGGGTCCGGCCGTCGCGGAGGCCGCGGCATGAGCAGCCCCGACGGCCCGGGCGCGGTGGCGTCGCCTGAGCCCGGCGGGCCGATCCGGATTCTGGTCGCCGACGACCACCGGCTGGTGCGCACCGGGTTCCGGGTCATCCTGGAGACGGAGGACGACCTGGTCGTGGTCGGCGAGGCGGCCGACGGCGAGCAGGCGGTGGCGCTGGCCGCGCAGACCGCGCCGGACGTGGTGCTGATGGACGTGGAGATGCCGGGGGTGGACGGGCTGGAGGCGACCCGGCGCATCACCGCGTCCGGTGCCGGGCCGGCCGTGCTCATCCTGACCACGTTCGACCGCGACGACTACCTGTTCGCCGCGCTGCAGGCCGGGGCCAGCGGCTTCCTGCTGAAGAACGGCACGCCCGAGGCGCTGATCGAGGCGGTGCGGGTGCTCGCGCGCGGCGACGCGCTGCTCGCCCCGGAGATCACCGGCCGGGTCATCGCGAAGTTCGCCCGGCCCGCCGCGACGCCGCCCGTGCCCGCCGGGGAGCTCAAGGAGCTGACCCCACGCGAGTACGAGGTGCTGGTGCTGCTCGCGGGCGGGGCGACCAACGCCGAGATCGCCGCGCGGCTGTTCCTCGGCGAGGCCACGGTGAAGACCCACGTCAGCCGGGTCCTCACCAAGCTGCGGCTGCGCGACCGCACCCAGGCGGTGGTGTACGCGTACGAGCACGGCGTGGTCACCCCGGGAGGCTGAGGCCGGGGTCCTCCGCGAGACGGACCCGAAGATCGATCCGGGGGCGGACGGCGGCTCACCCGGCGTCGCCTAGCCTTCGGTGCCATGACGAAAGTGCTTCGCCTCGACGGGGTCAGCCGCCGCTTCGGCGACCGGCAGGTCCTCCATGAGGTCTCCTTCGACGTGACCGCGGGGCGGATGACCGGCTTCGTCGGCGCCAACGGCGCCGGCAAGACCACCTCGATGCGCATCATCATGGGCGTGCTCGCCCCGGACGCGGGCGAGGTGACCTGGCAGGGCGAGCGGCTGACCCGCGCTGTGCGCCGCCGCATCGGCTACATGCCGGAGGAGCGCGGCCTCTACCCGAAGATGTCGGTCCGCGACCAGCTCGACTACCTGGGCCGCCTGCACGGCCTGGGCCGGGACGCGGTGCGCCGCAACGCCGAGGAGCTGATCGAGCGGCTGAGCCTGGGCGAGCGCGCGGGCGACCCGGTGGAGCAGCTGTCGCTGGGCAACCAGCAGCGGGCGCAGATCGCCGCCGCGCTGATCCACGACCCGGACATCCTGGTGCTGGACGAGCCGTTCTCGGGTCTCGACCCGATCGCCGTGGACACGGTGGTCGACGTGCTGCGCGAACGGACCCGGCGCGGGGTGCCCGTGCTGTTCTCCAGCCACCAGCTCGACGTGGTGGAGCGGCTCTGCGACGACCTGGTCATCATCGCGGGCGGGCGGATCCGGGCCGCGGGCGGCCGCGCGGAGCTGCGGGCGGGCCACGCCCTGCCCCGGTACGCGCTGACCGTCGACGGCGACGCGGGCTGGCTGCGTGACGAGCCGGGCGTGCAGCTGGTCGACCTGGACGGCGCGCACGCCGTGTTCGAGCTGGCGCCCGACGCCGACGACCAGCGGGTGCTGGCCGCGGCGCTGTCCCGCGGGCCGGTGCGCGCGTTCGGCCCGGTCACCCCGTCCCTTGCCGAGATCTTCCGGGAGGTCGCCCGATGAACACGTACGAAGCCGTCCGGATCGTGGCCGCCCGCGAGATCCGAGTGAAGCTGCGCGACAAGGCGTTCCTGTTCGGGACGCTGTTCTTCCTGCTGTTCGCGGTCGGCGGCACGGCGCTGCCGCCGCTGCTGGCCGGTGGTCCGCCGTCGGTCGCGGTGATCGGCACCGCACCGGCCGCCCTCACCGCGGCGGACTTCGAGATCCATCCGGTCGCGGACGAGGCGGCCGCGCGGGCGCTGGTGCGCGACGGCGGCGCCGACGCGGCGGTGCTGGGCGACGGCACGGTGGTCGCGCTGACCGACGCGCCGCAGGACGTCGTGCGCGCGCTGAGCACCGCGCCGGCCGTCGAGCTGCTCGACCCGAGCGGCATGGACCCGGTCCTGTCGTTCCTGGTCCCGCTGTTCTTCGCGGTGATCTTCTTCTTCACGTCGCTCACCTTCGGCCTGCAGATCGCGATGAGCGTCACCGAGGAGAAGCAGACCAGGGTGGTGGAGATCCTGGTCGCGTCGGTGCCGGTGCGGGTGCTGCTGATCGGCAAGGTGGCGGCCGGGGCGATCCTGGCGCTGGGCCAGATCGCGCTGATCGCGATCGTGGCGCTGGCCGGGATGCGGATCGCGGACACCGGCGACGGGCTGGTCACGATGCTGACCCCGGCGATCGGCTGGTTCCTGCCGTTCTTCGTGGTCGGCTTCGTCATGCTGGCCGCGCTGTGGGCGGGGGTGGGCGCCCTGGTCAACCGGCAGGAGGACATCAACGCGGTGTCTATGCCGGTGCAGCTGGCGGTGATCCTGCCGTTCTTCGGCGTGATGATGTTCGGCGACAACCCGGCGGCGATGAAGATCCTGTCGTATGTGCCGTTCTCGGCGCCGTCGGCGATGCCGGTGCGGCTGTTCCACGGCGACGCGGCCGCGTGGGAGCCCGCCGTGGCGCTGGCCGTGCTGGCCGTCGCGGCGGTGCTGATGCTCGCCGTGGGCGCCCGGATCTACGAGGGCTCGCTGCTGCGTACCAACGGGCGCACCTCGCTGGCCGCGGCCTGGCGGGACCGGGAGGCGCGGCGGCTCGCGGAGCTGGACACCGCCCAGGGGTGAGTGGCGGGGCGGCGGGGAGCACCCGCCGCCTCTGTCCGGGCGGGTGAGGGTGGTATGCCCCATTAGACCGAGAAGTGTTGACCGATAAGCGCATCCGAGCCCGGCTCGCGCTGGCAAATGTGCGGTAGTGCCGGGTTTGCTCGCTATCTTGACCTTTGTGCGGGAACGCGAGGGCGTGTTGATCCGGATGGTGCTCCGTAGCGGCGAGCGGACGTACGTCCGTGTGACCTGGCTGCGTGCCCGGTCGGCGGCGCGGTCCCATACCCGGACCGGCCGCTCCTACCTCGCCGCGGTACGCGAGCTGCAGCTGGCCGCGGCCCGGCTGCGCGCCACCGGCGCGTACCCCGGCGGCATGGACCAGGTCGCGGCGTTCCGGGCGGTCCGCTCGGCGTGGGTCGGCGTCCTGCTCACCCGCCACCGCCTGCAGCGGTGACCGGTCAGCCCAGCTCCCGCAGCAGGTGCCCGGTGCGCAGCGTCGGCGCCTCGACCGCCCGCCGCTCGGCGTAGGTCACCAGCACGGCCGGGAAGAGCAGCATGGTCACCGGCAGCTCCAGCGCGGCGGCCACCACCAGCACGGCCGCGACGAGCGCGATCTGCTCGGTCAGCGTGTCACCCAGCGCGGCGGTGAGGCTCGCGGCGTCGAACCGGGTCAGCCAGAACACCGCGGCCAGCGCGGCCCCCGGCACGGCCAGCCGCACGGACGTCGCCCAGTAGGCGTTGTTGACCAGGTCGAACGCGCGCTGCAGCGGCTTGCGGCGTTCGAACAGGACCGCCGGCCCGACCATGCCGACGATCATCATCCCGTACAGCAGCACCACCACCGACGGCAGATAGCCGTACGGCCCGAACATGCTGAGGCAGGTGAGCAGCATGGTGAGCATCGCCGTGCCGATCAGCGCGTAGGCCAGCGCCTGCCAGGCGAACATGGCGGGCAGCCGCCGCACGGCGTACCGCAGCGCCCGGCTCAGCGGCGCGGTCAGCCCCGCCGCCTGCCGGACCGCGATCCACGTGGCGGCGGAGTAACCGAGCAGCCGGACCGGCAGCACCAGCAGCATCAGCCCCACCTCCACGCCGTACACGACCATGAAGTACTGCACGGACGCCTGCGCGTCGGTCAGCGCGTCCACCGCCAGCTCGGTGCGCCAGAGGAACAGCAGGGCCACCCCGAACAGCAGGTGCAGCACCAGCCCCGAGCTGACGTGGGTCAGCGCGAACAGGGCGGCCTGCTGGCCCCAGCCCCGGCGCAGCACGCCGGCGGTCTTGCGGGCCCAGCCGGACAGACCCTCGCCGGGGACGTTGACCAGCACCTCGGGCCCACTCGGCACCTCGGCCGGGAAGGCGTCGTCCGGTGGCAGGTAGCCGCTCGCCGGGACGGGGGAGGCGACGCGGTGGGGGTCGTACGCGGACACGGACGCTCCATGATCGAGAAGTGGCGCACAGTTTCGCACGCCGTGGATCGCGGCACCATGACCGTTCCGGTGGACTGGCACGACACGGGCCGGCGCCCGCCGGACTGTCGCGCCCGGCCGGTGGCCGGCTACGGCATGGCTCGGCACAACCGGCCGCCCGTCCCGGTAATCTCCATACAAGATCAGAACGGGGGCTGATGTGCTGGACGTGGCGACCGAGGCGCCGCCGGCGCCCGCGGACGGCGGCGCCGCGCGGCGCGGACCCCGCCGCCTGAGGATCGCGCTGGCCGTCGCCGCCGTGCTCCTGCTCGGGTCGTGGTTCGCCCTTTCCCGCAGCACCGAGCCGCACGACCCGCGCGCCTACCCCGGCAGCCAGAGCCAGGACCTGCCCGGCACGCTGGAGCGATACCACCTGCGGCTGCCGGAGTGCGCCCAGCCGTCGGCGCGCTACCACCGGCACGCCCAGTGGGAAGCCGACTCGTTCTACCTGCACCTCACCGCCGACGGGTCCTGTGTGGACCTTTTCCTCCTGCTCAACGGTCTGTACGGCGACGCGGGTGAACGGGCCGGTCTGCCGTTCGACCCGCGGACGGTCGCGGGCTTCGGCTGGCCGCAGGACCCCACCCTGCCGTACCGCACGTTCGGCAACGTCATGGCACGGGCCACGCTCGTCGAGGTGGAGGCCGCCGTGCACCGCTCAGGCGACCGGGCCGAGCTGTACCTGCTCGCCGAGCTCATCTGACCGGGGCGGACACCGGCAGCGCCACCCGCGCGCGTCGGTGACGGCGGCTCCGGCTCTGGATGGGAGCGTGCCCATTGATCTACGCTCATCGCTGCGCGCTGCTGCCCGGCGGTGCGTACCCCCACTGAGACCGAGGTTGTCCCATGACCGAGACGACAGCGCCCGGCACGGCCGGTGCCGCGGACACCGCCCCGCCGCAGGATGCCCCGCCGGACCCCCGGCTCACCGCCCGCAACGCCGGAGTCAGGCAAAAAGGGCTCGCCGTGCTGACCGCCGTGCTCGCCGCCGCGCTCATCCTCCGTGGACCGGAGGACCTGGCCGGACTGCACTGGTCCATCCAGGTCACGATCGCGCTCCTGCTGGCCGTGGCGTTCACACTGCTGGTCCGGACGGTGCTCGCCCCCGCCGGGCCGGCCGCCGCGCCGCCCGCCGGCGTGCGGGTGCAGGCCGCCGCCGGGCTCGCCGTGCTCGGCGTGGCCGTGCTCACCGGCTGGCTCGCCCCGGCGCCGTCGAGCCTGATGCAGGTCGTCTACGACCACGGCATCATCTGCGGGCAGGTGTCGCTGGCCCCGGACGGCTACATCACCGTCGACCCGGACCCCGGCCAGGCCGAGAACCGGATCACCGCCAAGGCCCGCACCCTGGTGCCGAAGGAGTCCATCCACGGCATGACCGAGGTGCGCATCTGCGAGCCGCCCGCCACGGTCCCCACTCCGGCGCCCTGAGTCTCGCTGCATGATGCAGGATCGCCGTCTTGTGTCGAAACCCTGTGGCCCGAGCCCACCTTTGGACACGAGACGGCGATCAACACCTGGATGCGGGACCGCCGCGAGGGGTCCGGCCTCGTGGGTGCTTGAATGCGCCATGCCGTTCTCCTCCACCCTCGCGGCGATCGACGGCTGGCTCGCCGAAAACGCACCCCTCACCCACCGCGACCTGGCTCCGCCCGCGACCGGCGCGGACCTCGCCGCGGTGCGCGCGCACCTGGGCACCGACCTGCTGCCGGACGTGGAGGCGCTGCTGCGCTGGCACAACGGGGCGGGCCGGTTCCGCCCGCCGCTCTGCCTGGCCCCCGGTTACGCGTTCCTGGGCACGGACGGCATGATCGCGCTCGCGCGGGCCCGCCTCGCCGCCGACCAGGACCGCCTGTGGCGTACGTGGAAGCGCCGGTGGCTGCCCGTCGCCGCCGACGGCAAGGGCAACTGCCTGGTCGTCGACCACTCCGATGACGACGACCGGGCCGAGGTGACCATCGCGTCCGGCGACGATCGCGGCGGCCCGCCGAAGACCTGGCCGGAGCTGGGCGACCTGCTGTCGAAGACGTACGAGGCGATGCGCTACGGCTCCCGGCTGATGAACCGCCGCCGGATCGTCACCGACGGCCGCCTGGACTGGGAGGAGGCCTGACCCGCCGGTGTGGTGCGTGAGGCCACCCGCCAATGTGGATTCGGCCGCAGGTCTGATCGCTTGACACATATGAGTGTCGTGAGACGATACAATCGATTCACCCTGATAGGACAGGGGTCGACCCCGGGGGCATCGGTGGTCGACGCCGTATCCAGTAGCAGCCAGGCGGGACGGGGCGATCCGGGATCCGGGTGACGATTGCTTCATGGGTGCCTCCGTACGCCGCCCTGGTGGGAAGGGATCGCGTGCAGGTTTCACCACGGGAGGGATCGACTGTGTCCAGAGCTGACCGCGCTGATCGACACCGGTTCTCGCCGGAGATCCTCGCCGAGGTTCAGGCCGCGTCGCGTCTGGACAACTGGCACGGGCCACTTGAGATCATCGAGCACTGGGCGTGGATCGCGGTCTGGTGCGCGGCGGCGGTGCTCGCGTACGAGCACGCCCCGCTGTGGGCGGCGATACCCGTCTACCTCGTCGCCGCGTTCTTCATCGGCGGGCGCCAGCGGGCGCTGGCCGGAGTCCTGCACATGGCCGTACACCGCGCGTTCATGGCCCACCACCGCACCGGCAGCCTCCTCGGCGCGCTGCTCGGCGGCTACCCGGTGCTGCAGAGCTACACCGGCTACCGCGCCTCGCACCTCGGCGAGCACCACGGCCGGCTCGGCGACCCGGAACGCGACCCCGACTACCGGCAGTACCGGGACAACGGGCTGTGCGGCGAGAACCTCGGCCGGGCCGCGCTGCGGCGTTATCTGCGTACGGCGATCAGCCCGCGCGCGACCGCCTCGTACGTCCTCTACCTGCTGCGCCACCGCATCGTGGCCGCCGGGGAGCGCGGGGGAGAGCGCTGGCTGCGGGTCGCGCTGCTCGCCGCGGTGGTGGCGTGGGCGGTGCTCGGCGGCTGGTGGGCCTGGCTGCTGCTGCTCTGGTTCGTGCCCCTGGTCACCACGCAGGTGTGGATCGGCGCGGTCGCCGAGCTGATGGAGCACTTCCCGCTGATCGAGTCCGCGCCGCGCGTCGACATCTACATGTCCTGGAACCGCGTGTACGGCCTGGCCACCCGCTTCGTGCTCGGCGAGAAGGACGGCGAGGGCTTCCACCTGGTGCACCACCTGTTCCCGCGTACGCCGATGTGGCGGCTGCGGCAGGTCGACGCGATCCTGCGCCGTGACCCGGTGTACGCCGCGCTGCCCCGCCTGGAGGGCATGCTCGGCGGCATGAACAAGATCTACCGCTCGCTGCCCGACTCCGGCCGGAAGACGACGACTGGCGCGGTCCCCGCCGCCGCCGCGTAGCCCGGCCTTGCTTCGCCAAGATCGCTGTTTCGTGTCGAGATCCGCGCTCTGGCCATA
>NZ_BONF01000051.1 GCF_016862575.1 Catellatospora bangladeshensis
CTAAGAAGGTGCCCTTCCTTCAGTAGACAAGGGCTTGGGCGCCGTCGGTGAGGGTCTCTTCGACGAAGACGGCGGCGCCGGCGATGCGTACGCCCGCGATGACGTCATCGGGCGTGATGTCCCGGCGGGCGGCGCACTGGGTGCACAGGGTGACCGTGCCCCCGGCCAGGACGGCGGCCAGCAGGTCGGGCAGCGGCGCGGAGTGCGGCAGCTCGAACTCGGCGGCCCGGCCCGGCAGCGCGAACCAGCTCGACTCGCCGGTCAGCCACAGCGACACCTCGGCCCCGGCCGCCACGGCGGTGGCGGCGACGGTGAAGGCCTGCGCGCACCGCTCCGGCGCGTCGGCCCCGGCGGTCGTCTTGACGATCAGTTTGCGTGCCACGTCCGACAGCCTACGCACGGCGCCGGAGGCGTACTCATAGGATCTACTGGTGGTCACCGAGATCGGGTTCGTCAGCCTGCTGGTCGCGGGCTTCGGTGCGCTCGCCGGTGGCCTGGCCTACCTGGCCGTGAAGATCTCCCGGGGACGCTGGTGAGCCGTCGCCCCGGGGCAGCCGCCTGACGAAGAGGGTTGAAACGGTGAGTACAGAAGAGAACCCGCTGCAGCCGCCGCCGTGGCTCAACGCGCCGCCGGTCGACCCGTATCCGTACGAGGAGACCCACGACCTGCGCCAGGGCCCGGACCTGCACGCCGACCTGCTGGACCTGCTGCCGTTCATCGGCGTGTGGCGGGGCCGGGGCCGGGGCGGTTACCCGACCATCGAGGACTTCGACTACGCGCAGGAGATCCGGATCAGCCACGACGGCCGACCGTTCCTGCACTACGAGTCGCGGGCCTGGATCCTGGACGAGGAGGGCAAGCCGGTGCGGCCGGGCGGCCGCGAGGTCGGCTGGTGGCGCCCGGCGGGCAAGGACAAGGACGAGATCGAGGCGATCCTGACCACGCCGACCGGCATCATGGAGCTGTACCTCGGCAAGATCGAGGCGAACCCGCCGCGGATCGAGATGGTCACCGACTTCGTGGCGCGCACGTCCACCGCCAAGGAGGTCACCGCCGGGCACCGGCTCTACGGCATCGTCGAGGGGGCGCTGCTGTACGCGCAGGACATGGCGGCGATGGGTGAGGGCCTGACCCCGCACCTGAGCGCCCGCCTGATCCGGGTCGGCGGCTGATCCCGGCCGCACTTAACCGGTGTAGTTTCAGCTCCGTGACTGATCAGATTCGTTGGGGCGTTCTCGCCACGGGCGGGATCGCCGCACGCTTCGCGCGCGAGCTGGCACTGGTGCCGGACGCCGAGCTGGTGGCGGTGGGTTCGCGGACGGCGTCGTCCGCCGAGGCCTTCGCCACCGAGCACGGTGTGGCGCGCAGCCACGGCTCGTGGGAGGCGCTGGCCGCCGACCCGGACGTGAACCTCATCTACATCGCCACCCCGCACTCCCACCACCACGCGGCGGCCTCGCTGTGCCTGCGGGCCGGCAAGCCGCTGCTGGTGGAGAAGGCCTTCACCCTGGACCTGGCGCAGGCCCAGGAGCTCGTCACCGTCGCCCGGGAACGGCAGCTGTTCCTGATGGAGGCGTTCTGGACGCGTACGCTGCCCGCGATCCTCAAGGCGCAGCAGCTCATCGCGGACGGGGCGATCGGCGAGGTGGTCGCGGTGCAGGCGGCGTTCGGCATCGCGTTCGACCCCGATCCGGCGCACCGGCTGCGCAACCCGCAGCTGGGCGGCGGCGCGCTGCTGGACCTGGGCGTCTACCCGATCGGCTTCGCGCAGCTGCTGCTCGGCGAGCCGAACCAGGTCCGCGCCTGGGCGCAGCTGTTCCCCGAGGGCACCGACGCCCGCACCAGCATCGCGCTGGGCTTCCCGTCCGGCGCGGTCGCCTCCCTCTACTGCGGCACCGGTGGCGACCTGCGTACCGCCACGGTCGTCGGCTCCACCGGAAAGATCGACTTCCCGTGGGGCTTCCACGCCGCCGAGCGCTTCGTCCTCCACCGCGACGCCGCCGACCCCCAGGAGTTCCAGGACGCCCCCGCCGGTCTCCACTTCGAAGCCGCCGAGGCCGGCAAGTGCTGGCGCGCGGGCAAGCTGGAGTCCGACCTGGTCCCCCTGTCCTCAACCCTGTCCGTAATGCGCACCATGGACGCGATCCGCGCCCAGATCGGCGTCAGCTACTGACCCCCATACCGCGACGATCTTGCGTGAACTGTGGGGATGACACGCCCATTTGGGACGAAGTCCTAACAGTTCGCGCAAGATCGTCGCGATCTTGAAGCCGACGCCGAAGGCGAGGGCGGGGCGGGGCGGGGTTAGAAGATGGGGCGGACCAGGACGTAGGCGATGATGGCGGCCAGGGCGGCGCCGGGGAAGGTGAGGATCCAGGCCATCACGATGTTGCCCGCGACGCCCCAGCGGACGGCGGAGAACTTCTTGGTGGCGCCGACGCCCATGATCGCCGAGGTGATCGTGTGCGTCGTGGAGATCGGCAGGCCGTAGCTGGCCGCGGTGAAGAGCACGCCGCTGGCGACGGTCTCGGCCGCGAAGCCCGCCATCGGGTCCAGGTGGATCACCCGGCGGCCCAGCGTGCGGATGATGCGCCAGCCGCCCGCGTACGTGCCCAGCGCCAGCACGGTCGCGCTGGTCCAGAACACCCACTCCGGGATGTGCTCGTTCGAGCTCTGGAATCCGCCGGTGTAGAGCGCCAGCACGATGATGCCCATGGTCTTCGCGGCGTCCTGCATGCCGTGGCCGACCGACATGGCGACGGCCGACAGCGACTGCATGATCCGGAAGAACCGGTTGAGCGGGGTCGGGTGGAACAGGCGGGCCGACTTCTTCTCGGCGGTGGCCTTCGCGAGCAGGTACACCGCCCACAGCAGGGCCAGCATGAGCACCGCGCCGAGGATGAAGCCGGTGGCCGGGGACGCGATCATCGGGATGACGACCTTGTCCACGATGCCGCCCCACAGCACCTCGCCCTGCACGCCGAACGCGATCGCGGCGAGCATGGCGCCCACCAGGCCGCCGATCAGGGCGTGCGAGCTGGACGACGGAATGCCGAAATACCAGGTCAGCAGGTTCCAGGCGATGGCGCCGATGACCCCGGCGAAGACGATGCCGAGACCGGCCAGCCCTTCCGGCGGGGTGATGATGCCGCTGCCGACGGTCTTGGCCACCTGGGCGCCGAAGTGGGCGCCGACGAAGTTGCCGAGCGCGGCGATGCCCAGCGCGATCCGCGGGGTGAGGGCCCGGGTGGACACGCTGGTGGCGATGGCGTTCGCGGCGTCGTGGAAGCCGTTGGTGTAGTCGAACACCATGGCCGCGATGATGACCGCGAGCACCGGGATCAGGAGTGCGTTATCCACGCCCGGCACCTCCGCCGCGGCAACCGGCGATGAGGCCCCGCATCAGGACTCCTTGACCGCGATGGTCTCGATGGTGTTCGCCACGTGCTCGAAGGCGTCGCAGGCGGCCTCCAGCTCGTCGGCGACCTCCTTCATCTTCAGCACGGTCAGCGCGTCGTACTCGCCGCTGAACAGGCGTACCAGGAGCATGCGGTAGGTGCGGTCGCCGTCGTTCTCCAGGCGGTTGCACTCGACCCAGTAGTCCTTGAGGCCCTTCATCTGCTTGAGCCGCGGCATGGCCAGCGCGGTGACCTTCGCCTGCTGGTCCAGCACGTCGATCATCTCGATCATCTCCCGGGGCAGGGCCGGGAGCTTGGTCAGCCCGTACAGGTAGACCAGGTTGCCGACGGCCTCCAGGTGGTCCATGACGTCGTCGAGACCGGAGCCGAGGCGGTAGATGTCCTCGCGGTCGAACGGGGTGATGAACGTGGAGTTGATCTTGTTGTAGAGCTCGTGCGTGATCTTGTCACTGTCGTGCTCGACCTCGGCCAGCCGCTCGCTGACCGACTGCACGTCGGCACCGGGCAGCGCCAGCTCGGAGAGCAGCTCGGTGCCCCGCACGAGGTTCTGCGCGGCACGGGAGAACATCTCGTAGAAGGCACCCTCTTGGGGGCGGAGCGAAAACTTCACCGCAAGCACCTTTGGTCTGGTGGTGTCATCCGGACGGTTGGGTCGGGGGAATGCTAGACACTGTTACCGGTAGTTCGTGACCCGGTCACCCAGCGCCACCTGGTCTTCATGGCTCGTTCACCTGCCGTTCACCTTCCCCGCCCTGCCCGTTTCATCCTTCGACAGGCGTTTTCGCTCTGTCTGGGGGTCGAAACCGGGCGGCGGGTAGCGCAGATTCAGGCTCCGGAAGGCGTCGAGCATGAGATGGGCCACCGCCCAGTCGCGGTACCACTTCCGGTCCGCCGGCACCACATACCAGGGGGCGTGATCAGTCCCACAGCGGCTGAGCACGTCCTCATATGCCTGCTGGTACGCGGTCCAGTGGGCGCGGTTCTCCACATCGGCCGGGTCGTACTTCCAGTACTTGGTGGGGTCGTCCAGGCGCTGGCGCAGCCGCTCGCGCTGCTCCCCGAACGAGATGTGCAGCATGATCTTGACCAGGGTGAACCCGCTGTCCACCAGCTCCCGCTCGAATGTGTTGATGGTCTCGAAGCGCCCCTGCCACACCCGCGGCTCGACCAGCCGGCGCACCCGCGCCACCAGCACTTCCTCGTAGTGCGAGCGGTTGAAGATGCCGACGTACCCCGGCAGCGGCAGCGCCCGCCGGATCCGCCACAGGAAGTCGTGCTTCCTCTCCTCGGCCGTCGGCGGCCCGAACGCCTTGATCCGCAACCCCTGCGGGTTCATCGCCCGCGCCAGCCGCTTGACCGTCCCGTCCTTGCCCCCGCAGTCCATCGCCTGCAGCACCAGCAGCACCCGCCGCTGATCCCCCGGGTCGGTCTTCGCGTTCGCGAACAACATCTCCTGCTGCCGCGCCAGCTCCGCCCCCAGCACGGCCAGCTCCGCCCGCGCCCACCCCTTCGGATCCCGCCGCGCCACCCCCCGCCGCGGCAACCCGGGCACCCCCGCCGCATCTACCGCCGCGAGCTCCACCCCCGACCCCACCCGCAGCAATTCGGACACGTCCGCCACATCCCGATCATTGCGCACCTTCCCCCCACCCCGCCGCCGCTCCAGCAGTTGATCATGAACTTATGGACGTGCTGAACGGCGTGTCCCTACCCCACGACCGTGATCACCAATCAGCGGACAGGCGGGGGTGGGCCGGGCGGGCGCGGCGGCGCGCGGTGATCACGGCGGCCGGGTGGCGACACGCCGCCGACCACGTCCATAAGTTCATGATCAACCCACAGAAGGGGGGGTGGGTTAGGGGGTGACGTGGGCTAGCCAGCGGTGGAAGTGGGCGGCGAAGGGTTCCTTTTCGCCGCGGACGGCTTCGAGGAGCCACTGGGCGGCGGCGCGGGCCTGGTGGACGACCTCGTCGGGGTAGTTGAACTTGGCCTGGTGGGCGGCGAATTCGTCCTCGTCCACGAGCTGGACCTCGCCGGTTTGGCGGATCTTGCGGACGTCGAGGTCTAGGTCGGTGACCACGACGGTGTCGTCGTTCCAGGTGGCGGGGGTGGTGATGTCGCAGTAGACCGAGGTGTTGCGGGGGGCGGCGTTGAACATGGCGGTCCACCAGCCGGAGTGGGGGACGAGGACGACGCCGGGGATCTCGTACACCTTGCCGGTGTCGCTGACCGTGCCGCTCGGGATGCCGAGCCAGGTGCCGTGCTCGTCGCGGCCGAGCAGCGTGGCGGGGAACGCGCGGTGCGCGCTCCCGTCGAACTTGCGGATCTCCACACGCACGACAGCCATTCGACTACCTCGCTTCACGGTGGTGGTGGCGGCCTCCGCCACCGCGCCACGACGCGAGGGGGACGGGGGTCGCGCCCACAATGCGCCATGCTCCCACATCCCGGCGCGTTTGCAGGAGTGTCGGAGCGGACCGGTACGGTCTATCGGTGCCGCCGAAGAAGTCGCGAACCCGCAGCCACAGTGCTCTGGACCTGCTGGAGGCCGCCGTCGGGTCGGTGCCCGGCGGCTCCGCGCGGCCTGGCCAGCAGGCCATGACCGCGGCGATCGCCGCGGCCGTCGAGTCCGGTGACCACCTGCTCGTGCAGGCCGGCACCGGCACCGGCAAGTCCCTGGCCTACCTCGCCCCCGCGCTGACCGTGCAGGGGCCTGTCGTCATCTCGACGGCGACGCTGGCGCTGCAGTCGCAGCTGGTGGAGAAGGACCTGCCCCGCATCGGCCGGGCGGTGGCCCCGCTGCTCGGCAAGGAGCCCACGTTCGCCCTGCTCAAGGGACGTCACCACTACGTCTGCCTGGCGAAGCTGGAGCACTCCGACGAGCAGGACCCGCAGGAGGGGCTGTTCGACGCGGGCTCCAGCGGCAGCGGGGTGAAGTGGCTGGGCGAGTCGGGCCGGCTGGGCAAGCAGATCGAGCGCATCCGCGACTGGGCGATGGACAGCGACACCGGCGACCGCGACGAGCTCGACCCGGGCGTCGACGACACGGCCTGGCGCATGGTGTCCACCCCGGCGCGCGAGTGCGTCGGCGCGGCCAAGTGCCCGTACGGGCCGGAGTGCTTCGCGGAGCTGTCGCGCGCCCGCGCCCGCGAGGCCGACGTGGTGGTCACCAACCACTCGCTGCTCTCGGCGGACATGATGGCCGGGCGGCACATCGTGCCCGAGCACACGCTCCTGATCATCGACGAGGCGCACGAGCTCGCCGACCGCGTCTCCAGCGCGGCGCAGGCCGAGCTGACCCCGGACGGCGTGGACCGCACCGCCCGCGCGGCGCGCCCGTTCGTCGAGGGCGACGAGTACCAGTCGCTCCTTGAGGCCGCCGACGCGCTGACCCTGGGCCTGGCCGAGACGCCCGCCGGGCGCATCACCGGCCCGCTGCCGGCCGCCCTGGTCGAGGCGTGCACGCTGCTGGACGCGGCGACCCGGCGCGCGCTGACCCGGATCGGCGAGATCAAGGCCGAGGACCCGGATCCGGTGCGCAAGAAGCAGGCGAAGTCGCTGCTCGACGAGGCGTCCACCACCACCCAGCGGCTGCTGGAGGACGCCGACCACGATGTGGCCTGGGTCGAGCAGGAGCCGCGCCGCGCGCTGGTGGTCGCGCCCCTGTCGGTAGCGGGCCTGCTCAGCGAGAAGCTGTACGAGGACCGCACCGTGGTGGCCACGTCCGCCACGCTCACGCTGGGCGGCAAGTTCGAGACGGTGGCCCGTTCGCTGGGCCTGCCGGTGGCCACGCCCAAGCCGGGTGAGACGGCGCAGCCCGCCGCGGCCGGGCCGGGGTGGACCTCGCTCGACGTCGGCTCCCCGTTCGACTACCCGAAGCAGGGCATCCTCTATGTCGCGGCGCACCTGCCCCGGCCGGCCGCGTCGGGGCTGCCGGACGCGGCCGGGGCCGAGCTGCTCGCGCTGGTCGAGGCGCTCGGTGGGCGTACCCTCGGCCTGTTCTCCTCCCGGCGGGCCGCGCAGCAGGCCGCGGAGCTGCTGCGCGCGAAGACCGACCTGACCGTGCTGCTGCAGGGCGACGAGGCGCTGCCGCTGCTGGTGCGCAAGTTCCGGGAGGATCGCAACAGCTGCCTGCTCGGCGTGATGTCGCTGTGGCAGGGCGTGGACGTGCCGGGCGACGCCTGCCAGCTGGTGGTGATCGACCGGCTGCCGTTCCCGCGCCCGGACGAGCCGCTGGCCGCGGCCCGCTCGGCGGCGGTGGACGCGTCGGGCGGCTCGGGCTTCGCCGCGGTCAGCGTGCCGATCGCCGCGATCCGGCTGGCCCAGGGGGTGGGCCGGCTGATCCGGTCCACCTCGGACAAGGGCGTGGTGGCGGTGCTGGATTCGCGCCTGGAGACGGCCCGCGGCTACGGTCCGTTCCTGCGCGCCAGCCTCCCGCCCTTCTGGTACACCACCAAGCAGGAGACGGTCCTCGGCGTGCTCAAGCGCCTCAGCGCGACCTGAGCCGGGTCAGCAGTCGCAGCCGCAGCAGTCGCAGTCACAGCTCTTGCAGCAGCGGCCGCACCGGCAGCAGTCGCCGCAGTCGCAGCCGCTCCCGCAGTCGCAGTTGGTGCACCAGCCCTCACGGGCCCGGCCGCTCCACGGCCCCGGGTAGGGGTCGCGGCAGCACACCTGGCACGTGCAGCACATCCAGGAGGCCAGCGCGCAGCCGGTCAGCGCCCCGTGCGTACGCGGCGGGCTCTCCACGTGCGGCCAGCACCAGGAGCTGCTGCCGGGCGGGCGGGGCGCCTTCTTCCCCGGCTGGATCACCGGCGGGTGGTAGTCGGGGTCGGCCTGGATGAACGAGCGCTCGATGGCGTGCTCGACCTCGTGCACCAGCAGCCGGTGCACCAGCTTCGCGTCGGTGAAGGCGACCTCGTCCAGGGCCAGCCGGATGCCCGCCGCGGCGTCCCGGGCCAGCACACCGGCCTGGGCGTACGTCGCGCCGGTGGCGGCCAGCGGGTTCCACGCGCCGCTGGCCCGGTCGGCGGCGAGGTCCTCGACCGCGTCCAGCAGGTGCGCGATCCGGCCGAAGAAGCGGCCCGCCTCGGCCAGCGGCTCGGCGTTGCCGGGCCGCCCGGACAGCACCGCCGTGTGCGCGAACGCCGCCGCGGTGGCCAGCTCGGTGGGCTCGGTGACGGTCAGCAGCGACGCGCCGCGGGTGATCGCCCGCTCGATCTCGCGCTGCCCGTCGATCGCCGCCAGCAGCACCGACGTGTCGATGCCGAGGTCGAGCCCGGAGCGGTGGGCGCGGGCCGCCCAGCGCCGGGCGACCAGCCGGGCGCCCGCCGCGACCGGGCGGCGGGCGTAGAGGCCGTCGCCGTCGGCGGCGTGGTCGGACAGCTTCGCCGAGGCCAGCACCAGGGAGACCGTGGCGGCCAGCCGGGCGCCCGCGCCGTCGGCGACCGCAGCGGTGCGCATGCCGCGCAGCGGGCACGGCCCGGCGGTGCGCCGCTGCACCGTGTCGAGCTGCGCCTGGGTCAGCGCCGAGATGATCAGGCCGTCGTAGTTGGTGACGATCCGGGCCGCCTGCCCGTGCTCGTCGCGCAGGGCCAGGCAGAGGCCGCACAGGTGGCCGAGCCACTCACCGTGCAGCCGCTCGGGCAGGCTGTGCGCGCAGGGTCTGATGATGCCGAACACGCGCGGCAGCCTAGGTCACGCGGGCCACCCGGCGGCACCCCTCGTGGCTGTCGGTTCAGAGATAGAGACCGGTGGCGTCCGGCTCCACCCGGGACGCGGCCACGGCGTGCACGTCGCGCTCGCGCAGCAGCACGTACGCCTCGCCGTGCAGCTCCACCTCGGAGCGCTCGTCCGGGTCGAACAGCACCCGGTCGCCGACCTGGATGGCGCGCACGTGCGGCCCGATGCCGACGGCGGTGGCCCAGGACAGCCGGGTGCCCACCGACGCGGTGGCCGGGATGACCAGGCCCGCCGAGGAGCGCCGCTCGCCCTCGCTGGCCTCCTGTTTCACCAGCACCCGGTCGTGCAGCAGGCGGATGGGCAGCCCCGTCTCGGCGGTGGATGCGTTGAGTGTCACGCCGGTCAGGGTACTTCCCCGATGTTTGAGTAGTCGCAGGCGACTAACGTGATGGAGTCGTCGTCCCCGGGAGGGCACCAGTGGGCCGGTTGGATAACTTCAAGGCGAACGTGCGGCGAGCCTACGAGGCGAGCCGCGCCAGCGCACGCGCCCGGCGGGAGCAGGAGGAGCGCGAACGCCGCGAAGCCGACCTGCCGCTGCCGGAGCCGGCGGCGCCGGAGCACGTGCACCAATCCACGAGCAGCCGCGACGACGCCGACGTGCCGTACGGGCTGCGCATCGGCGCGGCCTGGGCGTGGCGCATCATCGTGCTCGGCATCGCGCTGATCTACCTGCTGAAGTTCCTCGGCATGGTGAGCATCGTGATCGTGCCGGTGCTGATCGCGCTGCTGCTGACCGCGCTGCTCGCGCCGGCGGTGCGCTGGCTGACCCGCATCCACGTGCACCGCTCGCTGGCCACCGCGATCGTGGTGGTGGCCGGTCTGGGCGCCGTCGCCGGCACGCTGACCGTGGTCATCAACCAGTTCGTCAACGGCCTGCCCGAGCTGACCAAGAACGCCGCCCAGGGCATCCAGCAGATCCAGACCTGGCTCAAGAACGGGCCGCTGCACCTGACCGACAGCCAGATGGACAGCGCGATCAAGTCGGTCACCGACACCATCAACGCGAACAAGGACACCCTGACCACCGGCGCGATCACCACCGCGACGACCGTGTTCGAGGTGCTCAGCGGCCTGTTCCTGGTGATCTTCGCGCTCTTCTTCTTCCTGCGCGACGGCCGGATCATCTGGCGCTTCCTGCTGCGCCTGGTGCCGGCGCCGGCCCGCGAGCCGCTGGACCGGGCCGGGGTGGCGTCGTGGGGGTCGCTGGGCGCGTACGTGCGGGCGACCGTGCTGGTCGCGTTCATCGACGCGGTCGGCATCGGCATCGCGCTGGGGGTGCTGAAGGTGCCGTTCGCGCTGCCGCTGGCCGCGCTGGTGTTCCTCGGCGCGTTCATCCCGATCGTCGGTGCCACCCTGTCCGGCGCGGTCGCCGTGCTGGTCGCCCTGGTCACCAACGACCCACTGACGGCGCTGCTGGTGCTGGCCGCGGTGATCCTGGTGCAGCAGGTCGAGGGTCACCTGCTGCAGCCGCTGATCATGGGCCGGGCGGTCGCCATCCACCCGCTGGCCGTGATCGTCGGCATCGCCGCGGGCGTGGTGCTGGCCGGCATCGTCGGCGCGCTGATCGCGGTGCCGCTGATCGCGGTGCTCAACACCGCGGTGCGCAGCCTGGCGGGCCGCCCCCAGCCCGAGCCCGACTCCGTGATCGTCAAGGCCCCGCCCGCCCCGGCCGCCTGACCGCTGCCTTCACCGCCTTTGCTCTGCACACAAATACGCAACGGTTGCGTATTTGTGTGCAGAGCAAAGCGCGTCGGCGGCTGTGGCCGCCGCAACTCCGGGGCTGAGCCCGGCGGCGACCACAGCCCACGCGATAGGCACGGACGGGGGTATGAACCGTCAGTACTGACGTGGCGGATACGGCTGCTGCGGAGCGGCCGGGTAGCCGGGAGCCGCCGGGTAGCCGGGCGCACCCGGGTAGCCGGGCGCACCCGGGTAGCCGGGCGCACCCGGGTAAGCCGCGGCCACCGCCGGATAAGCCGGATGCACCGGAGCGGCCGGCAGCACGATCGGGACCGGCACAACAGGCTCGGCGGGGGCGGGGACCGTCCGGGTCACCCCGTCCGGGAACGCCATCCGGTAGGACGCGCCGTCGAAGAACGCGCGTGGCGTCTGCGGGTCGCGGCCCACGAAGACCGCCCGCGCGGCGGTGATCGCGCCGAGCAGCGCCCGCTCCTCCCCCGCGCTGCGCGCGTGCTGCTCGGGCAGCTCGTCTAGGCCGCGGTTCATGCCGTCGCGCACCAGCGCCAGCCGGGTCGCGGCGTACTGGAAGTCCCGCATGGCCTTGCGCCCCGGGTCGCCCGCGACGCGTTTGGCCCAGACCCGGGCCGCGTGCCGTCGGGCCAGCGTGCCCAGCGCGGCGACCTCGGGCGGGGTGAGCCAGCCGGCCGCGGCGTACGCGGGCAGCACCTTCAGCGACAGCCGGCCCTCGCGGGCGCGCACCCACAGCGCGATGCCGATCATCGACAGGAACACCGGCACCATGACCGCGATGTAGCCGTACAGGAAGAAGAACGGGCTGATCTCGGCGGACAGGGTGGCCATCAGGTTCCACGAGCCGTGCAGGATCATCGCCAGGAACAGCCCGCCCAGCGGCGCGCACCAGCGCACCCAGCCGTTGGCGGAACGGGCGGCGATGCCGATGCCGATGCCGGTCATCGAGGTGAACAGCGGGTGGGCGAAGCCGGAGATCAGGATGCGGCCGAGGAACATGCCGAAGACGAGCTGGGCGCCCGAGTACGGCCCCCACTGCTCGTTGCCCGCGTAGTAGCCGTGCCCGCCCAGGTAGAGGATGTTCTCCACCATCGCGAAGCCGACCCCCGACAGGCCGCAGTAGACGATGCCGTCGGTGATGCCGGAGATCTCCCGGCGGCGGAACCACAGGATGAGCAGCGGCCCGAGCGCCTTGCCGATCTCCTCGATGAACGGCGCGACCACCGTCGCGACGACCGTGTCGGGCAGCTCGATCAGCCCGAACCGGCCGGACGCGAACGAGTTCACCAGCAGCGCCAGGCCGGTGGCCGGGAACGCGCCCCACAGGAAGCAGCCGACCAGCAGCTTCGGCGGCTCGGGCTCGTACCGGTCGAGCCACAGGAACACCGAGATCAGCACCGGCACCGGCAGGAACGCGGTGATGAGGCCGATGGTGAACGCCTGCGGCCCGAGGTTCCAGCCCAGATAGCCGAGCATGCCCAGGGCCGAGCCGCCCACCACGACGATCGCCGCGGCCAGGGGCAGCCACCGGCGCACCCCGCGCGGCCGCAGCACCGGCTCCAGCGCCGAGGGCGGCGCCTGGTAGGGATTCTGCTGGTACGCCGGTTGCGGGGTCCCAGGAGTCGGGAGGTCGGACATGGCCGCAGCCTACCTCCGCTATGCTCGGCGGAAGGTCACGAGTGTCAGCCGCTCTCACATTCGCCTGCGTCAGCAGGGAGACATGTCGTCTCATGGAGAGCAAAGCCCCGGCTTGCTGACCGGCAACCCTCGTAGTTCGCGGTGGGGTGCCCCGGGTGATGACCGGGCCCAGCCCGTTGTCGTGCTGGGCAAGCGCGGACCGCTGAGCGACGCCCAGGGGTCCCCCGACCCCGGAGGTGTGCTCCCATGACCACAGTCGCCCAGCGTCCCTGCAGCGCCGTCGAGACGGCCCCCGTCACCCCGCTGCGCGTCAGCGGCGCCGACCTGACCGTGCTCGGCGTGCCCGGCCAGATCAACCTCGACTACGCCGCCACCGCGCCCTGCCTGAAGGCCGCCGCCGACGCCGTCACCGAGCTGCTGCCCTGGTACGGCTCCGTGCACCGCGGCGCGGGCGCGCTGTCGCAGCGCTGCACGCTGGAGTACGAGCGCGCCCGGCAGACCGTCGGCGACTTCGTCGGCGCCCGCGACACCGACCACGTGATCTTCACCCGCAACACCACCGACGCGCTCAACCTGCTGGCCCACGCGCTGCCCGCGGGGACCCGGGTGCTCACCTTCGCCGGCGAGCACCACGCCAACCTGCTGCCCTGGCCCGGTGCGGTGCGCCTGCCGGTGCCGGACTCCCCCGACGAGGCCGTGCGCTACCTCGCCGCCGCGCTGGCCGAGCTGCGCCGCGACGACACCGAGCGGGAGATCCTGGTCGCGGTCACCGGCGCGTCCAACGTGACCGGCGAGCTGTGGCCGATCGCGCAGCTGGCGCTGATCGCGCACCGCTTCCGGGCCCGCATCGCGCTCGACGCCGCGCAGCTCGCCCCGCACGTGCCGGTCGACCTGGGCGCGCTGGACGTCGACTACGTGGCACTGTCCGGGCACAAGCTCTACGCCCCGTTCGGCGCGGGCGTGCTGGTGGGCCGGGGCGACTGGCTCGACGCGGCCCGGCCGTACCTGGCCGGCGGGGGCGCGACCAGCGGCGTCGGCGACGCCACCCACGATGTGCGGTGGACCGACGGCCCCGCCCGGCACGAGGCGGGCACCCCCAACCTGCTCGGCGCGGTCGCGCTGGCCGCCGTGTGCGCCACCCTGGAGGCCGCCGACCGCTACGCCCTGCACGAGGAGGAGCAGCGCCTCCTGGCCCGCCTGCGCACCGGCCTGGCCGAACTGCCTGACGTCGCCGAGCTGCGCACCTTCGGCCCCGACGCGGCCCGCATCGGCGTGGTCTCCTTCGCCGTCCGCGACCGCGACTCCGCCGACATCGCCCAGCGGCTCGGCCGCGACCACCACATCGGCGTACGCGACGGCCTCTTCTGCGCCCACCCCCTGGCCCGCCGCCTCCTCACCGAGGCCTCCGTCCGCGCCCACTGGCCCACCACCCCCGCCACCGCCCTCCGCGCCAGCATCGGCCTCGGCACCACCGACTCCGACATCACCACCTTCCTCACCGCCCTGGCCGCCGTCCTGCGTTGACCCCACCGCGTTGATCATGAACTTATGGCACGGCTCGACGGCGTGTCGTGTTCACAACTTCATGATCGACGCCTCCGCTAGCGCGGTGGGGTGATGCGGCCGCCGGCGCGGCGGACGGCGCGTTCGGCGTCCTCGCGGGGGAGGCCGGTGGCGCGGAGGAGGTCGGTGGCGGTCGAGCGGAGCTGGGCGAAGACGACCTCGCCGGAGAAGGCCAGGCCGGCCTCGTGGGCGTCGCGGGCGCACCGCAGCGCGCGGACGGCGGCGTCGCGGCTGTGCTCGGGGTCGGCGGCCTCGGCCAGCTCGCGGTCCAGGGACGACACCGACTGGGCCAGCGCGTGCACCGCGTCCACCAGGGACGCGGGCACGGGCTCGCCGTCGCGGATCATCGACACGATGCGGCGCACCAGCACGCGGCTGTTGCGCAGCGCCCGCGCCAGGTGGTCGGCCGCGTCGACGTACGCGGCCAGCAGCCCGTGCTTGCCCCAGTGCAGCGGCGCGACGGTGGCCAGCTCCTTGGCCGCCTTCAGGGACTCGCCGAAGGCGCGCAGGTGCGACTCGGCCTCGCGCATGTGATCCAGCGCCTCCTGCGCCGCCGCGGCGTCGCCGTGCGCCAGCGCCTCGGCGGCGTCGTTGAGCCCGGACTCCAGCGCCTGGAACAGCGGCCGGACCGCCCGCTGCACCTCGGTCAGCGGGTTCAGCGGCAGCAGCAGCGCCATCACCACCAGGGCGATCCCGCCGCCGACCACCGCGTCCACGAACCGGCTGAAGTAGTAGTCCTCACTCAGCGGCAGCAGCGTGGCGACCAGGATGCCCGACGACGCGGCCTGGGTGACCAGCGACGCCGAGCCGCCGATGAAGATCGCCAGGCTGATCGCGAGCAGCACCACCAGCGACACCTGCCAGGCGCCCCGCCCGATGACGAGAATCAGCAGCTCGCCGAGCAGGATGCCGACCGCGTTGCCGGCCACGATCTCGAACGCCCGGCGCATCCGCTGGCCGACCGAGATCGCCAGCGTCACCACCGCCGCGATCGGCGCGAAGAACGGCTGCACGTGGCCGAGCAGATCGTGCGCCACGTACCAGGCCAGCCCCGCCGCGACGGCCGCCTGCACGGTGAGGATCGCGCTGGCGCGCACCCGGCGCACCCGGTCGCGCAGCGTCACGCCGGTCCGTCGGCGCAGCTCAGCGGCGTCCATAAAGCCAACTGTGGCGTACGCCGCACCGCCTGCCGGGCGGATGCGCCAAGATTTGAAGGTGCTCACCGCCGACCGGTTCGCCATCACCGCCAGGGCCGCGGGCGCGGCCGCCCCCGACAGCGTGCTGGCCGAGGTCGGCACCGAGCTGATCAACCGCTGGTCAGAGCCGCAACGGCACTACCACACCGTGGACCACCTGGTCTTCTGCCTCGACCGGGTGGAGACCGAGCCGGTGGTGGCGCTGGCCGCCTGGGGCCACGACGCCGTCTACGACCCCACCGCCGCCGACAACGAGGAGCGCAGCGCCGTCCTCATCGGCGACCTCCTGACCGAATGCGCGGTCCCGGCGGCCGTCGTCGCCGAGGTGCAGCGGCTGGTACGCCTGACCGCCGGCCACTCCGTCGCCCCCGGCGACCACCACGGAGCCCTGCTCGCCGACGCCGACCTGGCCATCCTGGCCGCCCCGTGGCCGGACTACGTGCGCTACGTCGCCGCCGTGCGCGCCGAGTACGCCCACGTCCCCGACGAGCTGTGGCGCATCGGCCGCGCCACGGTCCTGCAGTCGCTGCTCGACCTGCCCGCCCTCTACCAGCACACGCCCGCGCTAGAGCCCGCCGCACGCGCCAACCTCACCCGCGAACTCGGCTCCCTGCGTACCCCCGCTTGATCAGCCGAGGAAGACGGGCAGGTCGGGGCGCGGCGTGGTGAGGTGCTTGGGGCGGCGCAGCCCGGCGGCGCGCAGCATCCGCGCGATGTGGCGGGAGGTGGTCGCCTGGGCACCGAGCCAGATCGCCACGGGGACGCGCTCGCTGGGGATGTCGTAGTGGTCGCGGTCGAAGCCGCGGCGGGGGGCGCCCAGGAGTTCGGCGAAGATATGCAGCTCCGCGAGGGAGGTGTCGCTGACCAGGTGTGCCCACAGGCGGCCGTGGGCGGGCCAGACCGGGCTGTCGACATAGATCACGTGTCCACGCTAGCGTGCCAAGGTGACCTTCCTTGACGAGCTGACGGCCGCGCTCGGCCCGGACCGGGTGATCACCGACCCCGACCTGCTCTCCTCGTACCGGCGCGACGAGGCGGACCTCTGCGCGGCGGGCACGCCGCTGGCCGTCGTACGCCCCGAGGAGACCGCCCAGGTCGTGGCCGCGGTGCGGATCGCGGCCCGGCACGGCGTGCCGATCGTGCCGCAGGGCGCGCGGACGGGGCTGGCCGGCGGGGCGAACGCGGTCGACGGCTGCCTGGTGATCTCGATGCTGGCGATGAACCGGATCGTGGACATCGATCCCGCGAACCGGATCGCCACCGTGCAGCCGGGTGTGGTCAACGCGGTGCTGGCCCGCGCCGTGCAGGCCGAGGGCCTGCGCTACCCGCCGGACCCGGGCTCCTGGGAGTCGAGCACCATCGGCGGCAACGTGGCCACCAACGCGGGCGGCATGTGCTGCGTGAAGTACGGCGTGACCACCGAGTACGTGCTCGGCCTGGAGGTGGTGCTGGCCGACGGCCGGGTGCTGCGCACGGGCCGCCGCACCCCGAAGGGCGTCGCCGGATACGACCTGACCAGGCTGTTCGTCGGCTCCGAGGGCACCCTGGGCCTGATCACCGAGATCACCGTGGCGCTGCGCCCGGCGGCCGAGGAGTCGCTGACCATGGTCGCCGTCTTCCCGACCACGGCCGGCGCCGGGGACGCGGTGAACCGGATCTTCGCGGCGAAGCTGGCCCCCAGCCTGCTGGAGCTGCTCGACCGGGTGCACCTGGAGGCGCTGGAGGCGTACCGGCCGATGGGCCTGGACACGACCGCCGCCGCGCTGCTGCTGGCCGCGGTGGACACCGGCGCCCGCGCCACGGCCGACCTGGAGGCGCTCGCCGAGGTGGCGCGGCAGGCCGGGGCGAGCGAGGTGTGGCAGGCCACCGACGCGACGGAGGCCGCCGAGCTGCTCCAGGCGCGCCGGCTGGCCCACCCGGCGATGGAGCACCTGGCGCTGTCGCTGTACGAGCACGGCGGGCTGATCATCGACGACATCGCGGTGCCGCGTACCCGGCTGGCGGAGCTGCTGGACGACATCGTGGTGATCGCGGCGAAGCACGACGTGCCGGTGGGCGTGGTGGGTCACGCGGGCGACGGCAACCTGCACCCGAACATCGTGGTCGACCGGGCCGACCCGGCCAGCGTGGCGGCGGGCCAGCGGGTCTTCGACGAGATCATGGAGCGCGGCCTGGCGCTGGGCGGCACCTGCACCGGCGAGCACGGCGTCGGCCTGCTCAAGCGCGACTGGCTGGCCGCCGAGCTGGGCGAGGTCGGGGTGGACGTCCAGCGCGCCGTCAAGGCCGCCCTCGACCCCGCCAACCTCCTCAACCCCGGCAAGGTCCTCCACTGACCGCTGGGAGCGTTAAGAAGGGCACCTTCCTCTACGCATAGCGTTAAGAAGGTGCCCTTCCTTTCTAGACGGCGGTGAGGCGGGTGGTGTTGGCGGCGGCGTCGTCGGCCATGCGCTGGGATTCGCGTTCGGCGTCGACGCGGGCCAGGTAGGCGGCGGTTTCGGCGTCGACGGTGGCGGGGTCCCAGCCGAGGACGGGGGCCATGAGTTCGGCGGTGCGGCGGGCGGTCGCCGCGCCGCGGTGGGCGGTCTCGATGGAGATCCGGGTACGCCGGGCCAGCACGTCCACCACGTGCAGCGCCCCCTCGTTGCGGGCGGCGTACACGACCTCGGCGGACAGGTGCTCGGGCGCGCCGGGCAGCGGCTCGGCCAGCGAGCGGTCGGCGTCGATCAGCGCGAGCAGCTCGGTGGTGAGCGTGCCGTAGCGCTCCAGCAGGTGCTCCACCGCGCCGACGCTCAGCTCGTGCCGCCGGGCCAGGTCGGCGCGGTCGCGCCACATGGCGTCGTAGCCGTCGGCGCCGAGCAGGGGCAGCTCCGCGGTGCCGCTGTGCCGCACGTCGCCGAGCCGCCGCACCGCCTTGTCGACGACGTCCTGCGCCATCACCCGGTACGTGGTGAACTTGCCGCCCGCCACCAGCAGCAGGCCGAGCAGCGGCTCGACCACGGCGTGCTCGCGGGACAGGGCCGAGGTGGAGTCGGACTCGCCGGACAGCAGCGGGCGCAGCCCGGCGTACACCCCCTCGATGTCGTCGCGGGTCAGCGGCCGGTCGAGCACGGCGTTCACATGGGACAGCAGGTAGTCGATGTCCTTGGCGGTCGCGGCCGGGTGCGCCCGGTCCAGCGCCCAGTCGGTGTCGGTGGTGCCGATGATCCAGTGCCCGCCCCACGGGATGACGAACAGCACGCTGGTCGCCGTACGCAGGATCAGCCCCACCTCGCCGGTGATCGCGGAACGGGGCACGACCAGGTGCACGCCCTTGGAGGCGCGCACCCGGAAGCCGACCCGCGCGTCGGGCAGCCACGACGACACGTCGTCGCTCCACACGCCGGTCGCCGCGATGACGGTCTTGGCGCGTACGTCGAACTCCTCGGTGCCGTCGCTGACCCGGACGCCGGTCACCTGCCGGGCCTGCCGCAGCAGGCCGACGGCCTTCACCCCGGTCACCACGGCCGCGTCGAGGCTGGCCGCGGTCCGGGCCACGGTCACCACGAACCGGGCGTCGTCGACCTGCCCGTCGTAGTAACGGATCGCGCCGACCAGGCCCTCCTCGCGCAGCGACGGGAACAGCCGCCGCGCGCCGTGCCGGCTCAGGTGCCGGTGCAGCGGCATGCCGCGGCCGCCGCCGACCAGGCCCGCGAACACGTCGTACAGGGCGACGCCCGCGCCGTAGTAGACGCGGTGCCACGCCCGCTTGGCGACCCCGGCCAGGCCGGGCGTCTCGGGAGGCAGCGGCACCAGGAACGGCACCGGGCGCACCAGGTGCGGCGCGAGCCGGGTGGCCAGCAGGCCGCGCTCCCGCAGCGCCTCGTGGACCAGCGGGAACTCCAGCTGCTCCAGGTAGCGCAGGCCGCCGTGGATCAGTTTGGACGAGCGCGAGGAGGTGCCGGCGGCGAGATCACTCGCCTCGATCAGGGCCACGCGCAGGCCGCGGGAGGCGGCGTCCAGCGCGGCCCCCGCGCCGGTCACCCCACCCCCGACGACCAGCACATCGAACTCTTCGTCGCGGAGCCTGCGCAGGTCGGCGGCACGACGCTCCGGAGAGAGAGCGCCCGCGGCGAAGCGGGACACGCTGCGGTCACGCATTCCATCAAGGTACCGTGCGGCTGTGCTCCCAGACGGTGACCGGCAGGGTGTTCCGCCCCATATTCCGCCCCTGAACGCGCCCCCCGAAGCAGCGACGGCGGCGGATGCGGCACCGGCGCGCGCGTCGGCCGGGCTGATCGTCGCGACCGTCGTGGTCGGTCTGTGGGCGGTCGCCGTCGCGGTCGCCTCGCAGTTCGGCCTGGTGCTGACCGGGCAGGTGCTCGGCCAGCTGGGCATGGAGCTGCCCGGCCTGCTGTGGCCGCTGACCGGACTGCTGGCCCTGCTGGTGGCGGGCATCCCCGCCTGGCTGCTGTCCCGCCTGCCGCGCCATCCGGGGGTACGCGCCGTCGGCGCGGCCTTCGGCCTCGGCGCGATCGCCCTGGGCGTGGGCAGCGCGCTGCGCATCGTGCCCGCCTCGGCCAACGAGCTCTACCTGCTCTGCTACGCGATCCTCGCGGGCGGTGGGGCCTACCTGCGCTACCGGCGCACCGGTGCGGCCACGGCGGCGGGCGGTCCGGCCACCGCCGCGGCGGCACCGGCCGGCACCGCTGCCGAGCGGACCGCGGCGACCTCGCCGGGCGACGCTGCCGGCCCCGGCGGCTTTGCTCTGCACACCGATACGCACCATGCGTATCCGCGCGCGGAGCAGAGCGGACCGCAGCCCGGGGCACTGGGGTGGGCGGTGGTCGGCGGCGTGCTGGTGCTCGCGCCGTTCCTTTGGGCCGGGGCGCTGGGCGGGCTGACCGAGTCCATCGCCGCGCTGCTGGCGGCCCTCGCCGCGGGCGCGCTCGCCGCGACGATCCTCGGGCCTGTCCTGTGGCCGCACTTCACCGGCCGGGGCCGGCCGACGCTGGTGGTGGCGGGCGGGCTGGTGGCCGGGGTGGTGCTGGCGCTGCTCGCGGGCGGCACCGGCGCGTCCGGCGTGCAGGTCCTGGAGCTGCTGGTGCTGCCGCCGCTGGGCTTCGCGGTCGCCGCGCTCGCCCCGGCCTCACCGCGCGGCTCGGCGACCCTGCTGCTCGTGGGCATCGCCGCGTTCGGGCCCGTCGGCTTCGTCGACCCCGACGAGATGAACCTCGCCCTGTTCGGCCGGGACGTGCCGTTCTACGCCCTGCTCGCGGCGCTGGTCGCCTGGCTGGTGGCGCTGGCCGTGGGCGTCGCGTACGGCGCCGGCCTGCTGCGCACCGAGCGCGCGCCGACCGGGGCGCACGCGGCGGGCAGGCCGCAGCCGCCCGCCGGATCGGCGGTGCACTGGTCGGACGACCCCGACCCCGGACCGCCGCTGCGGGTGGTGCCGCGCACCGGCGGCCGGGCCCTGGCGGCCGGGCTGGCGACCGCGGTCGCGCTGGGCGCCGGGGCGTACTACCTGTCCACCGGCCAGCCGGGCTTCTTCGGCGACCAGCTGTTCGTGGTGCTCAAGGAGCAGGCGCCGCTGGCGGGGCTGCCGACCACGACCGGCCTCGGGCCGGGCCGCGACGAGCGGGTGACGGCCGTTTACCGGCGCCTGGTCGAGCACGCCGACCGCACCCAGGCGCCGCTGCGCGCCGAGCTGGACCGGTGGAGCCTGAACTACCAGCCGTACTACCTGGTCAACGCGATCCTGGTGAACGGCGGGCCGGAGACCCGGGTGTGGCTGGAGTCCCGTTCCGATGTCGACCGGGTGCTCACCGACCAGCGGCTGCGCCCGCTGCCGGCCGAGGCGCCGGTCGAGCACGGCACCCAGCAGCAGCCGCCCGCCGCGCCGGAGTGGAACCTGACCATGGTCGGCGCGCCCGAGCTGTGGCAGCGCGGCGTCACCGGCAAGGGCATCGTCGTGGGCTCGTCGGACTCCGGGGTGGACGGCTCGCACCCCGCGCTGGCCGCGAACTACCGCGGCGGCGACGACTCCTGGCTGGACCCCTGGTCGGGCAGCCGTACCCCGAACGACCACAACGGGCACGGCACGCACACCACCGCCACGGCCGTGGGCCGGGAGCGGGTCGGCGTCGCGCCCGACGCCCAGTGGATCGGCTGCGTCAACCTGGAACGGAACATGAGCAGCCCCTCGCTGTACCTGGACTGCATGCAGTTCATGCTGGCCCCGTACGCGCACGGCGGCGACCCGTTCACCGACGGCCGCCCGGCCCGCGCACCGCACGTGCTCAACAACTCGTGGGGCTGCCCGCCGCTGGAGGGCTGCGACAGCACCGTGCTGCGCCCGGCGACGGCGGCGCTGGCCGCGGCCGGGATCGCGTTCGTGGCGGCGGCCGGCAACACCGGCCCGTCCTGCGGCTCGCTGGACACGCCGCCGGCCACCGACCCGGACGCGCTGACCATCGCGGCGGTGGACGAGGACCGGACCGTCACCGGCTTCTCCAGCCGGGGCCCGGCCGACGGCAAGCCCGACCTGGCCGCGCCGGGGCAGGCGGTGCTGTCGGCGATGCCCGGCGGCACATACGCCCGGCTCAGCGGCACCTCGATGGCGACCCCGCACGTGACCGGCGTGATCGCGCTGCTCTGGTCGGCCCGGCCGGAGCTGGTCGGCGACCTGGCCCGCACCGAGCAGCTGCTGCGCGACGCCACCCAGCCCGCGCAGCTCGCGACGGCGGCCGCCCCGTGCAACGACGAGGCAGCTCAGGCGGGGGCGGGCATCGTCAACGCGGCGGAAGCGGTCGTCGCCACCGGCGGGTAGGCTGGGCGCTCATGATCACCCCGTACGAGCCGCAGCACCGGACCGCCGTGGCGGAGCTGCTCGCCCGCTGCCTGCTGGAGGAGGACGCCGCCGAGGCGGCTGACCTGGTCGACCTGCTCGGCGGCTCGGCGGGCTTCGTCGCCACCGACGGCGACGCCCCCGACGCGGACGTGATCGGGGTGGCGCTGGCCAGCACGGGGCACAAGGACCCCACCGTGGGCCACCTGGATCTGCTCGCCGTGGACCCCGCCTTCCGCCGTCAGGGCCTCGCCCGGGAGCTGGTGGGCGCGGTCGAGGGCCTGCTGCGCTCGCGCGGGCTGAGCGCGGTCCGGGTCGCCGGCAACCCGCCCACCCACGCCTGGCCGGGGGTGGACGTGCGCTACACCCCGGCCGTCTGCGCGCTGACCGCCCTCGGGTACGCCCACGACCGCACCGCCTGGAACATGACCGCCGAGCTGGTCGAGGGCTCCCCGGCGCTGCGCGAGACGCGTACCGCGCAGGAGCGGCTGGCTCATTCGCACGTGGTGGTCCGCGCGGCGACGCCGGACGACCTGCCCGAGCTGCGCCCGATGATCCTCGCCGAGTGGGGCCCGGCCTGGGCCGCCGAGGTCGAGCGCGCGATCGGCGGCGCGGGCGGGTGCCATCTCGCGCTGCGCGACGGTCAGCCGGTCGGCTTCGCCGCCTGGGGCGGCTGCCGGCCGAGCTGGTTCGGGCCGATGGGGACGCTGCCCGCGGCGGCCGGGCTGGGCATCGGCGGTGTCCTGCTGCGACGCTGCCTGCGCGATCAGGCCGAGCGGGGCATCACCAGGGCGCAGATCGGCTGGGTCGGCCCGGTGCCGTTCTACTCCGGCGCGGCGGGCGCGGCCATCGAGCGGGTCTTCTTCCTCTTCCACAAAGCACTCTGAGGTGCGCTTTTTTCGCTTTTCGGATTAAGTTCGGAAAATTCTGGGCAACATGAGGGGGTGGCAGCCCCAGCGAGCCCCTTGGCGGAACCGCACGACACCCGCGGCGCAGCGATCATGGTCGCCGCCGCCGCCGCGGTCGGTGGCTTCCTGTTCGGGTACGACACCGCGGTCATCAACGGCACCGTGGACGCCCTGCGGGACACGTTCCACCTGAATCCCGTGGCGCTCGGCCTGGTCGTGTCGGCGGCGCTGCTCGGGTGCGCGGTGGGCGCGTGGTTCGCCGGCCCGCTGGCCGACCGGCTCGGCCGGGTCCGGGTCATGGTGATCGCCGCGGCCCTCTTCCTGGTCAGCGCCATCGGCTCGGGCCTCGCGTTCAGCGCCGTCGACCTCACCTTCTGGCGGGTCATCGGCGGCTTCGGGGTCGGCGCGGCGAGCGTCATCGCACCGGCGTACATCGCCGAGGTCTCCCCCGCCCACATGCGCGGCCGGCTCGGCTCGCTGCAGCAGCTCGCGATCGTCACCGGCATCTTCGTCGCGCTGCTCGTCGACTACCTGCTCGCCGACGCGGCGGGCGGGGCCATGCAGCCGATGCCGTGGGGCGGCGCGGCCTGGCGCTGGATGTTCGCCTCGGCCGCCGTGCCCGCCGTCATCTACGCGGTACTGGCGCTGCAGATCCCCGAGTCCCCGCGCTACCTGGTGCGCCGGGGCAGGCTCGCCGAGGCCCGGGCCGTCATCAAGCGGCTGATCGGCGGCGATGTCGAGAAGCGGATCACCGACATCAAGCGCACCGTGGCCGGCACCCAGGAGAAGGTCAAGCTCGGGGTGCTCAAGGGGCCGCGGCTCGGCCTGCTGCCGATCGTCTGGGTGGGCATCCTGCTCTCGGTGTTCCAGCAGTTCGTCGGCATCAACGTGATCTTCTACTACTCGTCGACGCTGTGGGCGTCGGTGGGCTTCAGCGAGTCGAACTCGCTGCTCATCACCGTCATCACCAGCGTCACCAACATCGTCACCACGCTGATCGCGATCGCCCTGGTCGACAAGATCGGGCGGCGGCCGCTGCTGCTCATCGGCGCCGCCGGCATGGTGCTCACGCTCGGCGTGATGGCCTGGTGCTTCTCCACCGCCACGCAGACCGTGGGCCCCACCGGCGAGGCGCTGACCACGCTCAGCCCGGCCGTCGGCAAGGTCGCGCTGGTCGCCGCCAACCTGTACGTGGTCGCCTTCGGCATGAGCTGGGGCCCGGTGGTCTGGGTGCTGCTCGGCGAGATGTTCAACAACCGCATCCGCGCCACCGCGCTGGCCGTCGCCGCCGCCGCCCAGTGGATCGCGAACTGGCTGATCAGCACCACCTTCCCGGCGCTGGCCAGCATCGGCCTCACCTTCGCGTACGGCCTCTACGCCCTCTTCGCCCTGCTCGCCTTCTTCTTCGTCCTCAAGTCGGTCCGCGAAACCAAGGGCCGCGAACTCGAATCCATGTAACGCCCCGCCCGCCCCCCGGGCCGGGCCACGCCGCGCCACGCCGCGCCGCGCCGCCAAGATCGTCCGACTTGCCAGGCACATGGGCGAATGACGCGTCAAGATACGCCCGAGTGCCTGGCAAGTCGAACGATCATCGGAGCGGGCCGCGGCCCGCGGGCCGCCGGGCGGCAGCGGGGCGGGACGGGAAAGGCCCCCGAGCGTGGGCTCGGGGGCCTTTCCGTCGGGTCTGACGGAACTCAGAAGTCCATCTCGCCGCCGCCGGGGCCGGCGGGCGCGGCGGCCGCCTTCTCCGGCTTGTCGGCCACGACGGCCTCGGTGGTGAGGAACAGGGCCGCGATCGAGGCCGCGTTCTGCAGCGCCGAGCGGGTCACCTTGGCGGGGTCGAGGATGCCGGCCTTGAGCAGGTCGACGTACTCGCCGGTGGCGGCGTTGAGGCCCCAGCCGGCGTCCAGGTTGCGCACCTTCTCCACCACGACGCCACCCTCGAGGCCCGCGTTGACGGCGATCTGCCGCAGCGGGGCGTCGAGCGCGACCTTCACGATGTTGGCACCGGTGGCCTCGTCGCCCGAGAGGTCCAGCTTCTCGAACGCGGTCTTGCCGGCCTGCACCAGGGCCACGCCGCCGCCGGCGACGATGCCCTCCTCGACGGCCGCCTTCGCGTTGCGCACGGCGTCCTCGATGCGGTGCTTGCGCTCCTTGAGCTCGACCTCGGTGGCCGCGCCGACCTTGATCACCGCGACACCGCCGGCCAGCTTGGCCAGGCGCTCCTGCAGCTTCTCGCGGTCGTAGTCGGAGTCCGACTTCTCGATCTCGGCGCGGATCTGGTTCACCCGGCCGTTGATCTGGTCGGCGTCACCGGCGCCGTCGACGATGGTGGTCTCGTCCTTGGTCACGACGACCTTGCGGGCGCGGCCCAGCATGTCCAGGCCGACGCTGTCCAGCTTGAGGCCGACCTCCTCGGACACGACCTGGCCGCCGGCCAGGATCGCGATGTCCTGCAGCATCGCCTTGCGGCGGTCGCCGAAGCCCGGGGCCTTGACGGCGACGGACTTGAAGGTGCCGCGGATCTTGTTCACGATCAGGGTGGCCAGGGCCTCGCCCTCGACGTCCTCGGCGATGATCAGCAGCGGCTTGCCGCTCTGCATGACCTTCTCGAGGATCGGCAGCATGTCCTTGACGTTGGAGATCTTGCCGTTGACGATCAGCAGGTAGGGGTCCTCGAGGACCGCCTCCATGCGCTCGGGGTCGGTGATGAAGTACGCCGAGTTGAAGCCCTTGTCGAAGCGCATGCCCTCGGTGAGCTCCAGCTCCAGCCCGAAGGTGTTGCTCTCCTCGACGGTGATGACGCCTTCCTTGCCGACCTTGTCCATGGCCTCGGCGATGATCTCGCCGACGGTCGGGTCAGCCGCGGAGATCGAGGCGGTGGAGGCGATCTGCTCCTTCGTCTCGACGTCCTTGGCCAGCTTCGAGAGCTCCTCGGCCACGGAGCTGACGGCGGCCTCGATGCCACGCTTCAGGGCCATCGGGTTCGCACCGGCGGCCACGTTGCGCAGACCCTCACGGACCAGCGCCTGCGCCAGGACGGTCGCCGTCGTCGTGCCGTCACCGGCGACGTCGTCGGTCTTCTTGGCGACCTCCTTGACCAGCTCAGCGCCGATCTTCTCGTACGGGTCCTCGAGCTCGATCTCCTTGGCGATGCTCACACCATCGTTGGTGATGGTGGGGGCGCCCCACTTCTTCTCGAGCACGACGTTGCGACCCTTGGGGCCGAGCGTCACCTTGACGGCGTCAGCGAGGACGTTCATGCCCCGCTCGAGGCCGCGGCGCGCCTCCTCGTCGAACGCAATAATCTTGGCCATAACGGCGTTGTCCTCCTGGACAATTCCGAGGTCGGACGGCTGGCCCGCGACGACCGGCTGCCACCATTCGGCAACCCCGCCACTCCGACTTCTGGTCTCGTGTTGGCACTCCCGCGCGGAGAGTGCCAATCACCTGTTTAGCACTCTCGCCCCCCGAGTGCAAGCGAACACGGGATGATCACAGGTCAGCGGAGCCGCCCGGCGAGCCCGGCGGTGTCGACCCCGCGCTCGGCGCCGAGGCGCTCGGCGTACGTGATGAGCACGCCGCTGAACAGCAGCATGGTGAGCGGCACCTCGACGGCGGCGGTGAGCGCCGCCCCGGTGAGCGGGATGAGCGGCGCACCGGTGGTCACGCCCAGCGCGGCGGCGGTCCGGTCCCCGATCTCGGTGACCATCACCTCGACGAACGACGACGCGAGCAGCGTCAGGCCCACCAGCGCCAGCCGCGCGCAGTTCGGCCAGAGCGCGGCGTGGAACAACCGGAACGAGGTTGCGATCGCGTTGCCCCGCTCCAACAGGTACGCCGGGCCGACCAGCGCGGTGGCCATCGCGAGGTAGGCGTACACCAGCGCGGCCGGGACAAGCCCGAGGTAGTCGGCGGCGCCGACGCAGCACGCCGCCACCCCGGCGACCGCCACGCCGACGAGCACGTACGTGACCACCTGGTAACCGGCGAGCCCGAGCAGGTGGCGCAGCCCGAACCGCAGCGACTGCCCGATGGAGACGGTCAGCCCGGCGGCCTGCCGGGTGGCGTGGTGCGTCGCGGCGGCGTACCCGATCAATTGGGGTAGCAGCACCACCACGACGTAGGCGAGCCCGGCGGCGAGCAGGACGCCGACGATGCTGTTCCGCCCGCCCTCCGCGAGCAGGCCCGGGTCCAGCTCGCCCAGGCGCAGCCCGGCGCTGCGGGCCAGCAGGCCGAACCCGATCGCGGGCAACGCGTGGGTCAGCGTGAAGATGACCGCGAGCGGACGTGCGCTGCGGCGCAACAGCATGCCGGTGCGCTGGGCCCAGCCGTTGATGCGCTGCTCGGGCGGGTTCACCAGCGGATCGTCCGCCGCGGTGGGCTGCGGCGCGGCCGCCCGGTAGGCCCCGTCGGGGGGCAGGAAGCCCTGCTGCGGGACGGCCGGGTGCGACGGGTCGGGGGCGGGCTGCGTCATCTGCGGCTCCAACGGAGAACAGCGGCCGGGCAAGCCGAAGGGCCCCGATCCGGTGGGATCAGGACCCTTTCGTCTTGCTCAAGCTTTGATGGCCAAGCGGTCAGGCGATGACCCGGACCTTCTCAGCCTGGGGGCCCTTCTGGCCCTGGGCGATCTCGAACTCAACGCGCTGACCGTCGTCGAGCGCCTTGTAGCCGTCCATCTCGATCGCGGAGAAGTGGACGAACACGTCCTGCCCTCCGTCGACCGCGATGAAGCCGTAGCCCTTCTCGCTGTTGAACCACTTGACGGTGCCCTGTGCCACGGTGCACTTCCTCACTTCTGTAAAGCTGGGTGGCCTTGCCGGCCCACCCCCGGCTGGTGTTGTCAGCCGTCCTCGCACGCTACACGAGCACCGGTGCCCTCGCACAGCCCCAAAACGGACCTGTAGCGCTCCCATTACAGTTCGACAGTCGGCAATCTGACCGTGCGTACCATCTTGCGCGTGACCGCGCGGGGCATGCGCAGGTTACGTGGAACGTGGACAAGCACCGCCGCTCCCTCGCCCTTCGTCTGCCGGGCGCGATCATCCCCCTGATGGCGACCACCGTCTGCGCCGTAGGCCTGCTCATCACCGGTGGCGCCATGCAGTGGGCGCTGCACACGGGCACCGGTGCGGCACCGGCCACCGCACCCGGGCCGGGCGGCGACCGCGGCGACGGCGGCACGGGGGCATCGGCCACGCCGGTGCGGCTGCAGCTGCCGCCGGTCACCCTCGACGTCGACGGCTTCAGCAGCTGGGCGCTGCTGGACCGGCGCACCGGCGAGATCGCCGGCTCCTCCAACCTGGACGCACCGAGCGACACCATGTCCCTCATCAAGGTATGGCTGGCCGCCGACTTCTTGCGCCGCACCGAGTACCCGGACCAGCGCAGCCTGAACCGGCTGATCATCATGATCCGGGACTCGGACAACAAGGCGGCGTACGAGTTCTACGAGCGCAACGGCGGCCGCGAGGGCATCGAGCGCATGGTCGAGCTGTGCGGGCTCACCGAGTCCGAGCCGTACCGGATCGACGGATACTGGTCGAACACGGTCGTCTCGGCGCGGGACGTGGTGCGGCTGGGCGCCTGCCTGGCCGACGGCCGCGCGGCCGGGCCGCACTGGACCGACTGGCTGCTCACCCAGATGCGGCTGGTCCGCGGCGTCGGCGACTTCGGGCCGCGCGCGGTGTTCCCGCCGGAGGTGGCGTCGACCATCGCCATCAAGAACGGCTGGCTGCTGCGGGCCGAGGACAAGCTGTGGCACCTGGCCTGCCTGGCGGTGACCGACAAGTGGGCGATGAGCGTGCTGCTGCGCTACCCGTCGCGCTATGGCTTCGACCACGGCCGCGAGCTGTGCGCCTCGGTAGCCGAACAGCTCAAACCCGCCCTGCCCTGAGCGGCACCGTCCGGCAAACGTTAAGAAGGGCACCTTCTACAACGCATAGCGTTAAGAAGGTGCCCTTCCTTTCGGCGTCAGGCGGGGCGGCGGGACTGGATGATGCGGAAGCGGCTCGCGACGAACGCGCTGTCGGTGAGGGCCGCGTTGGCGGCCGGGTTGGCGCCGGAGGCGTGGAAGTCGGAGAAGGCGGCGGACTGGTTGACGAAGATCCCGCCGGTCAGGTTCGCCGACAGGTGCACGCCGACCTCCAGCGCCGCCTGCTCCACCGCGTCCAGCACGGACTCGTCGGTGCTGTAGACGGCGGCGGTGATGGCGCCCTTCGCGCCCACCGTCTCGCGGAAGATCTCGATGCTGCGCGCGGTCGAGTCGGTCGGGATCGCGAAGGTCACCGGGCCGAAGCACTCGGTGCCGTAGCCGTCGGTCACCTTGACGATCATCGGGGTGCGGCAGACCGCGTCCGCGTACGCCGGGTGGGCCAGCTCGGCCGAGTCGAGCACGACGTCGCCCAGCTTGCGGGCGGACTCGATCCGGTCCAGCACGTCGTCGTTGACGATCGCGCCGGTCAGCTCCACGGCCTTGGCCGGGTCGCCGGTGATGGCCCGGACGCCGTCGGCGATGCCCGCCACGACCTCGTCGAAGCTCTTGTGCCCGGCCTCGGTCTCGATGCCGGCCGCCGGGATGAGCAGGTTCTGCGGGGTGGTGCACATCTGGCCGCTGTAGAGGGTCAGCGAGAAGCCCAGGTTGCGGCACATGCCGGCGAAGTCGTCGGTCGAGTCGACGACGACCGTGTTCACCCCGGCCTTCTCGGTGTACACCTGCGCCTGCCGGGCGTTGGCCTCCAGCCAGTCGCCGAAGCCGGTCGAGCCGGTGAAGTCGATGATGCGCACCTCCGGCCGCAGCGCCAGGTCGGCGGCGATCGGGGCCTCGCGGGTGTCGACGGCGAGCTGCACCGTGTTCGGGTCGAGCCCGGCCTCGGCCAGCACCTCGCGGGCGGCCTGCACGGTGATGGCGAGCGGCAGCACCGCGCGCGGGTGCGGCTTGACCAGCACCGGGTTGCCGGTGATCAGCGAGGCGAACAGGCCCGGCCACGAGTTCCAGGTCGGGAAGGTGTTGCAGCCGATGACCAGGCCGATGCCGCGCGGCACCAGGTGGTACGTCTTGGCCAGGGTGTCGGCCTTCTTCGTCCACACCACCGAGCCGACCTGCCGGGTCTGCTCGGCGTAGCCGTACGCCACCGCCTCCAGCGCGCGGTCGAGCGCGTGCGGGCCGCCCGCCTGGAAGGCCATCACGAACGCCTGGCCGGTGGTCGCGTGCACCGCGTTGGCCAGCTCGAACACCCGCTTGTGCAGCCGGGCCAGGATCTCCAGGCACACGCCCGCGCGCACCTGCGGACCCGCGTCGCGCCACGACGGCAGCGCGGCCTGCGCCGCGGCGATCAGGGCGTCCGGCCCCGTGCGGGGGTATCGCACGTCGAGCGCGACCCCGAACGGCGAGCGCTCCGGGGCGACCCACTCGTCGGCGGGCTGGTCCAGCGGGAAGTCCTTGCCGAGCAGGGCGGTGAACGCGGCCTTGCCGTCGGCGGCGGCGGTCTCGCCGTACACCTTCGGGCTGGGCGACTCCGGGTACGCCGACCAGTAGCCGCGCTCGGTGATCGCCCGCAGCGCGCTGTTCAGCAGCTCCTCATGGGTGGTGAAGAGATCCGTGGCGGTAGCAGTCATGCCCTCATCATGCCCGACGCCGTGAGCGGCGCCACCCTCCCGGCTTGATCAGCACTTTCGTGGCTTCGCGCCGTCGAGCAGGCGGACGTACGCGTGGGAGACGTAGATGCCGTCGCCGACCCGGTTCCACAGGTCGGTGGTGCGTACCGTGCCCTCGACCTTGTCGCCCCTGACCTGGCACCGGATCGGCAGCCGGGCGTAGTCCCCGGCGCCGCCGCGCAGCGACGCCTTGACCCTGGGGGCCGAGCGCACCCGCAGCCACTCGCCGTCGGTGTCGACCTCGCCGCGGTCGCCCGCGCCGGTCCACAGGTAGGTGACGTGCACCCAGGCGTTGTCGGTCAGGCCGAGCCCGTCCCAGAACGCGCCGTCGGCGATGTCGATGCCGGCCGGGTTGCGCACCTCGCGGCCGAACTCGTCCTCGCCGTCGTTGTGGTCGTCCTGGTACGCCGCCTGCGCCTGGGGCTTGCCGCGGGGCAGCTCGTCCCACATGTGCCGGTCCTCGGCCCAGTAGTCGTCCTTGGTGTTCCACGGGCCGACGTCCCACACCGGCAGGAACACGCAGCGGTCGTTGCCCTCGTGGCAGACCCGTACGCTCCGGTCGCCCTCGCCGCGGTCGTTCAGCGCGCGCCAGGACGGCAGCGCCGCGAACCAGTCCCGCTTCTTGATGGTGTGGCCGTTGGCGGTCTTCCAGCCGACCAGGCCCTCGCGGGTGGCGTAGATCTTCGCGACCAGGGTGCCGCCCGCGGGCGGGGCCGAACTGGCGGGTGCGGTCGCGACGAGCAGCGCCGGGACCACACTGAGGACAGCGATCAGGGACACGAGCAAACGACGCCTCATGTCCCTGATCAACGATCATGCGCCCGGCCTGGTGCTGGGCGAACCGCCAGTCCGTTTCAGGCAAACCGCCCCTTTTATGCCGGTTGTTCGGTCGCCGGGTCCAGATCACGCTGCCAGGTCTGGAACGCGGCCATCCGGCGGAAGCCCATCTGCTCGTTGATCGAGACCATGTAGCTGTTCTCCGCCGCGTTGAACGTGTCGATGTGCTCGATCTGCGGCTCGTTCTCCCGGAAGTAGCGCAGGTTGGCCACCTTCACCAGCGCGCCCAGCCGGTGGCCGCGGTGCTTCGGGTCGACGATGGTGATCTGCTGGAAGGCGTGCCAGGGCGCCTCCCCGATCGAGATGAAGGTCCAGGCGACCAGGTCGCCGGAGTCCTCGTGCACCGCACCCGCGTGATACGTGCGCCGCTGCCGGGCCGCGACGACCTCCTCGATCCGGCGGAACCGGGTCACGTCCGGTTTCTCCGGCTCCACCTTGAGATCGCCCATGGGCGCGTCGGTCATCAGCCGCGAGTCGAGGTAGGCCAGGCGCTCCACCAGCTCGGCCGGGGCCGCGCCGTGCCAGTGGACCAGGCGATACCCCGCCGCCTTGGCTCGCGCCGCGGCCTCCATCCCGGCCAGCACGTTCTCGTCCACGTCAGCCATCGACAGGCGCCGCTGCACCTCGGGCAGCGTGTTGGTGAAGCCGAGCGCGGTCGCGAACGCCGGACCGGCCTCGTCGGGGGCGGGCAGGCCGGGCATCGACAGGCTGGAGCTGGAGACCAGCTCGGTGAGGCCGTGTTCGCGCGCGTACGCCAGCACGTGCTCGAACAGCGCGCGGCCGATGCCCCGGCGCCGGTAGGCGGGCACCACCTCCAGCGTGAAGACGAGGTGCTTGAGGTTCTGCTCGGTCATGTAGACCAGTTCGAGCCGGCCCACCGGCACCCCGTCCAGCCACGCCACCCTGTCCCGCACGACGCGGGCCGGGAAGCGATGCCTCTGCATCAGCTGCCCGGCCCGTTCGGATATCCGTGGGAAGTGTGGTGTCTCGTGGTCGCATACCTGGCTCATGACCTGGACCCAGGCGGCGACCGAGGCGGGATCGTCGGCGTCGACGGGCGCGATGTGAAGGCTCATGCCCGCCAGGGTTCCCGCCGAGCCGCCGAACCGCACCCCGTTTTCGGCGCCGCCCACGTCCAGGGCGCCTGCCCGCGTTAAGAAGGGCACCTTCCTCTACGTAGACCGTTAAGAAGGTGCCCTTCCTTTCATCAGCCGAGGAGGCCGGCCTCGCGGGCGGCGCGCAGGGACGGCTTGACGCGGTAGGTGGGGCCGACCAGGGCGGCGACGGCGTCCAGGGTCTTGAGGCCCTCGCCGGTGTTGTAGACGACGGTCTCCAGGGTGGGGTCGAGCTTGCCGGAGGCGACCAGCTTCGCGGTGACGGCGGTGGTCACGCCGCCCGCGGTCTCGGCGAAGACGCCGGTGGTGCGCGCCAGCAGGCGGATGCCGTCGCGGATCTCGTCGTCGGAGGCGTAGTCCATCCAGCCGCCGGTGCGGCGCACCGCCTCCAGCGCGTACAGGCCGGCCGCCGGGTCGCCGATGTTCAGCGACTTCGCGATGCCGGTCGGCTTCACGGGGGTGATCACGTCGGTGCCGGCGTGCAGCGCGGTCGCGATCGGGTTGCAGCCCAGCGACTGCGCGCCGAACACCTTCCAGCCGCCCTCGGGCGCCACCGCCAGACCGGCCGCGACCAGCTCCTCGAACGCCTTGTCCACCTTGGTCAGCAGCTCGCCCGAGGCCATCGGGATGACGACCTGGGCCGGGATGCGCCAGCCGAGCTGCTCGGCCACCTCGTAGCCGAGCGTCTTGGAGCCCTCGGCGTAGAACGGGCGCACGTTCACGTTCACGAACGCGGTGTCCTCGAACTCGTCGGTCTCGACCAGCTCCGAGCAGAGGCGGTTCACGTCGTCGTAGGAGCCCTCGATGGCGACCAGGTCGCCGCCGTACACGGCGGTCGTGATGATCTTGCCGGGCTCCAGGTCCCACGGGATGAACACGATCGACGGGACCCCGGCGCGGGCCGCGTGCGCGGCCACCGAGTTGGCCAGGTTGCCGGTCGAGGCGCAGGCGTAGCGGGTGAACCCGAGCGCCTTGGCGGCGGTCAGCGCCACCGACACCACACGGTCCTTGAAGGAGTGCGTCGGGTTGGCCGAGTCGTCCTTCACCCACAGCGGCGCGCGCAGGCCGATCTCGGCGGCGAGCGCGTCGGCGCGGACCAGCGGCGTGAAGCCGGGGTCGAGCGACACCCGGTCGGCGGCGCGCTGGCCGGCGGGCAGCAGCCCGGCGTAACGCCAGATGTTCTTGGGCCCCGCCTCGATCTGCGCGCGGGTCACCGTGGCGAGCGCGTCCGCGTCGTACCAGACCTCGAGCGGGCCGAAACACTCGTAACACGCGTGCTGCGCGGCGAGCGGGAAGCGGGCGCCGCAGCCGCGGCACTCCAGCCCACGAGCGGGCGAGTCGACACCGAGCGGCGAGATGACGGCAGACGTCATGAGATGTTTCCTCTCATCTTCCCGGCGTCGCCGATCTGGCCCGCCGGACGGAGTTGGCACCTGCCATCGATGGTGGTTGCCGGAGCGTCATCGGGCCGTGTCCCTCAGCTCCTCTGGATGAGGTATTCAGTTGTGCTTTGCAGTTAATCAGAACCGTTCTCCCCCGGGCCAGCGTTCTCACCGGGTGAGATGGACCTCACGAACGTCGGGAAGGGCACCTTCTTATACGCATGGCGTTAAGAAGGTGCCCTTCCTTTCGGGGGTCAGGGTTTGAGGATGTCGCGTACGGCCTTCGCGTCGGCGAGCGCAGCGCGCAGGTGGGTGCGGGCGGCGCGCACGGCGGCACGGGCGGCGCCGGTCTTGGTGCGGATCGCGGCGGCGTCCGGGCCCGGCTCGACGGCGAGCAGGGTGTCGGCCACTCCGGCCAGGTCCACGGCGTCGAGTTCGGCCTTCAGGTGGGCGAGTTTCGCCTCGGCGTCGCCGACGTCCCTGCCCGCGGCCTTGGCGGCGGCGACCGCCTCGGCGAGCTTGCCGTGCGCGTCGCGCAGGCGGGTCAGCGCCGCCGACTCCACGTCGGCCGCGACGGTCAGGTGCACCTGCGGGCGGACCAGCAGGTAGACGCGGTAGTCCTCGACCATGCTGCGGGCGTCCGCGCGGACCGCCTCGACGGTGGTCTCGGCGGCGACCTTCGCGCGCAGCTCGGTCAGCCCGGCCAGGTCCGCGTCGATGATCTTCTGCAGGGCGGCCTGGTGCGCGTCGGTCAGGCGGGCCGCGTTGCGGATCGCCACCCCGCTCACCTTGAGCATCGCCAGGCGTCCGTCGATGCGCGCGGTGGTCAGCTTCTTCGCGGCGTCCAGCGTGGCGGCCTTGTCCGCCGTCGCCGCCGGTGACCCGGCACGCGTGGCCGGAGCCGGAGCAGCGGCCTGGGCGGGCAGGGCGGCAGCGGCCTGGGCGGGCAGGGCGATTGCAGCACCCAGCGCGGTCACCGCGAGCAGCGCGGCCGTGCTCACCAGGGCGCGGCGGATCAGCGGTTCAGTCCTCATCGTTCGGGCTCTCCTCTGCCTTCTTCAGCTGCCCGTCCAGCTCGCCCAGGAGCCTGTCCAGCTCGGCGAGGTCCTGGTCGGCCCGGCCCGCGGCGGCGGCCGGGTCGGCGGGGGCGGTCTCCTGCGGCGCCGGCGCGGCCGGCGTGCTCACGGTCGCGGCGGTGTCGGGCCGGACCGGCGACTGCGCGTCCCGCCCACCCGCACCCCGGCACCCGGTCAGCGCCAGCCCCAGGGCCACGGCGACCGCCGTCATAGCGATGGCACGTCTCATGCCCGGCACTCTGCGCGCCCTCGGTAAACCCCCGCCCCGCGCAATGTAAGCGTCACGTCAGGCCCCAAACCGCGACGATCTTGCGTGAGCTGTGGGTACGACACGCACCAATCAGGCGTATCAGCAACAGTTCACGCAAGATCGTCGTGATCTTGCTTGAGGCCACGCGGGGTTAGGAGACGACGTCCTTACGGGTGAAGCGGGCGAAGGCCAGGGCCGTGAAGAGCGTGAAGTAGCAGATCGCGGAGATGGTGCCCTTGATGATGTCGTCGAACTGCATCGGGGTGGTCAGCAGGCCGAGGTAGGCCTGGGCGAAGTGGGTGGGGAGGAAGTTGCGGAGTTCGCCGAGGGCGGTGATCTGGTCGAGGATCGACGAGACGATGTAGAGCAGGACCGCGCCGCCGACCGCGCCGAGCGGGGCGTCGGTCAGGACCGAGAGCAGGAAGGCCAGGCCCGCTACGACGAGCATGTTGACGCCGAGGAAGCCGGCGGTGGCGAGCAGGCGCAGCACGCCCTCGGCGGGCGGGATCTCGGCGGCCAGGCCGGACTGGAGCGGGTGCCAGCCGTAGCGCAGCGAGCCGAGCAGCAGGGCCGTGCCGAGCAGGGTCAGCATGGCCAGAGCGGAGTAGCTCAGCGCGACCGCGAGCTTGATGCCGAGCAGGCGGGCCCGGGGCACCGGCACCGCGAGCAGGTAGCGCAGGCTGCCCCAGCTCGCCTCCGAGGCGACGGTGTCGCCGTGGAACAGCGCCACCACCACGACCAGCAGGAAGCTGGCCGAGACGAACAGCGCGAACATGGCGAAGTTCAGGCCGCCGGAGATCGCGGCGTCGGACAGCTGCGAGAACTGGCCCCGGCCGGAGCGCCCGTCGTCGTCCTCCCCGCCCAGCTCGAACGCGATCAGCAGGATGATCGGCAGCAGCACCATGAAGCCCAGCGCGAGCTGGGTCCGCTTGCGCCGCCACTGCCGGGCGAACTCGGTCGCGTAGGTCAGCGTGCGGGCCGGGCGGTAGCCCGCCGCCGCGCCGTCCGCCTGCGGAACAGCCGTCGTGCTCATCGGTCCCCACTTCCCGCCGTCGAGTCGCCCACCAGGGCCAGGAACGCGTCCTCCAGGCGCCGCCGCGGCGTCACCCGGTCGATGCCGACCCCGGCCCGCACCAGCGCGGACACCGCCTCGGTGCGGCTCAGGTCGCCGAGGTCCACCACGAGCGTGCGCTCGCCGTCGACCGCGTACCCGGCGACGCCGTCGAGCCGGTCCAGCGTCTTGCTGGCCAGGTCGATGTCGGTGACGTCGAGCAGCGTGGTCGGGCTGTCCCCGACGATCTCGTCGACCCGGCCGGACGCGACGACCCGGCCCTTGTGCACGACCACCGCGTGGGTGCAGGTCTGCTCGACCTCGGCCAGCAGGTGGCTGGAGACCAGCACCGCGCGCCCGTTCTCGGCGTAGCGCTGCAGCACCCGGCGCATCTCGGCGATCTGCGGCGGGTCGAGCCCGTCCGTCGGCTCGTCGAGCACCAGCAGTTCCGGCAGGCCGAGCATGGCCTGGGCCACGGCCAGGCGCTGCTTCATACCGTGGCTGTAGTTCTTGACCTTGCGCTTGACCGCGTCGCCGAGCCCGGCGATCTCCAGGGCCCGCTCGAACTGGGCCTCCTCCCACGGGCGGCCGGTGGCCCGCCAGTACGCGGTGAGGTTCTGCTCGCCGGTCAGGTGCGGCAGGAAGCCGGGGCCCTCGACCAGCGCGCCGATGCGGGACAGCACCGGGGCGCCCGGCGCGAGCCGGTGGCCGAAGATGAGCACCTCGCCCGCGGTGGCCTGGGTGAGGCCCATCAGCACGCGCAGGCTGGTGGTCTTGCCGGCGCCGTTCGGGCCGAGCAGGCCGACCACCTGGCCGCGCTCCACGGTGAAGCTGATCTCGTCGACCGCGACGAAGTCGCCGTACGTCTTGCGCAGGCCGCGCACCCACAGCGGCGTGTCCGCGTGCTCGGCCGACACCGAGTGGTCCACCCGCCGGTGCCGCCGCCGGGCCACCACGATGACCACGGCCAGCCCGAGCGCGATCAGCGCCAGCAGGCCGAGCAGCACGTACAGCCACAGCGTGTCGGCGGTCGCGATGGGCGTCGCGGTGACCGTGGGCAGGGTGACCGCGCCGCTGTTGCCGTCGCCGACCGCCACGGTGTACTCGACCGGGTTCGCCGGGCCGAGGTACGACTGGTCGGCGGTGGCGATGGTGACACGCAGCCGGTGCCCGGCCTCGATCTCGTGCACGATGCCGGGCAGGCTCACCCGCACCGGCTGCGCCTGGGCCAGGTCGGCGGGCAGGCCGGTCAGCCGGACCGGGGCGACCAGGCCGCCGCTGAGCGTGGCGCGGCCGCCGGGGTCGACGTCGTACAGCTTGACGAACAGCACCGCCTCCCCGGTCGGCGACGCGGCCTTGATGCTGACCTGGGGCGCGCCGACCACGGAGACGGTCTGCTCCAGCGGCGCGGACTCGAAGCGCGCGTGCTGGCCGGGCAGGTCGGTCGCGGCGGCCCCGCTGATCAGGCTGGCCAGCGAACCGGCGCCGGGCAGCGAGGACAGCGCGGCCGGGGTGCCGTTGGGCGGGTTGGCGATGCTGCGCGGGCGACCGCTCACCGGCACCTGCAGCGTCTGCCCGCCACCCAGGCCGGGGTAGTCGGTCACCTGGTAGCCGGTGGCCATCTGACCCCGGTCGACGGCGTCCAGGCCGGTGATCCGGGAGTAGGTGAAGCTGTTCGCGGGCGCGTCGCCGTTGCCCTTGAGGTAGTGGTCGAACCACGTCGCGATGAGGTACTTGAGCCGGTCCTGGTCGGACTGCGGGCCGTCGCCGCCGTCGTGGCCGCCGGTGAACCAGGCCACCCGCACCGGGGTGCCGTTGGCGGCGATGCCGCGCGCGTTGGCGTCGGCCTCGGCCAGCGGGAACAGCGAATCGGTCTCACCCTGGATCAGCAGCGTGGGCGCCTTGATCCGGCCGAGGACAGTGGCGGGGCTGCGCTGGGCCAGCAGCTGCCGGGCCGGGTCGTCGAGGCGGCCGGTGGCGGCCACCCGCAGGTAGGTCTCGCAGACGTCGGCGGCCCACCGCCCGCACTGCGGATCGAGGGCCGCGCCGCCGCGGTCGCCCGGCGTGCCGTTCGCGTCTCCCGTGCCGGAGCCGCCGGTGACGCCCTCGCCGCCCTGGCCGTCGCCCGAGCCGTCGCCATCGCCGCCGGTCGCGCCGAGGGCGTCCAGGTTCAGGCCGCCGCCGCGCCCGCCGCCCATGCCGGAGCCGAAGAAGATCCCGGCCCAGGCCTGCTTGAGCACGCCGTCGCCGGGCTTGTCGGCCAGCGACTGCTGGAACAGGGACTGGCCGAGGTCGTTCCACGTGATCATGGGGACGATCGCGTCGAGCCGCCGGTCCTGCGCGGCCAGCATCAGCGACAGGTTGCCGCCGTACGAGCCGCCCATCGCGCCCGCGCGCGGGTCGCCGGGCCCGTCGAGCATGATCTCCGGCCGGGCGGCCAGGTGGTCGAGCAGGCCCTGGGCGTCCTTGACCTCCCAGTCCGGGGAGTTCAGGTGGATCTGCCCGGTGCTCGCGCCGAGGCCCTGCGCGGTCCAGGTGAGCACCGCGTAGCCGAGCCCGGCCAGGTCCTTGGCGTCGGCCGAGACGCTCTCCTTGGTGCCGCCGAACCCGTGCCCGAGCAGCAGCGCGGGCACCTTGTGCGACGCGGACGCGCCGTCGGGCAGGTAGAGGCGGGTGTCGAGGGTGGCGGTCTGGTCGCCGGCCGGGCCGGTGCGCACCGTCACCCGCTCGTCGATCGTGCGGTAACCGGGGTCGGCGGGCGAGAGCGCCCAGGCCACGCCACCGGCCAGCACCGCGGCGGCGAGACCGCCCGCGAGCCACCGTCTGTTCAGCTTCGCCCGCAACCGGGACCCGAACGCGCGCATGCCCGCCACAGTACGGCTCCGCGCCCCCGGTCCCCTCAGGGAGAACCCCCAGCGCAGCTGAGAGTTCTTTCAGGTCGCGTGCGGGTGGCTTTCAGGCTTCAGCGGGTGCTGCGGGTGCGCGCGCGGCTGCCGCGCAACCGGCGCAGCCGGGCCACCAGCACCGGCTCCAGCTCCAGCGCGGCCGGGTTGTCCAGCAGCGCGTTCAGCAGCTGGTAGTAACGCGTCGCGGAGAGCCCGAAGCCGTCCCGGATCGCCTGCTCCTTGGCCCCGGCATGGCGCCACCACTGCTTCTCGAAGGCGAGGATGTGCCGCTCGCGCTCGTCGAGCCCGCCCTCCACCACGCCGACCGGCGCGGGCAGGTCGGAGTCGACCTCGTCGTCGCTCTCGGCGGGCAGCACGCCCGTGGCGGCGGGGTCGAGCTGGGCCGGTTCGCGGCGCGGAACGGGGATCAGGGGCAGCTCGGCCGGGTCGGCTTCGTCGGCACGCGTGCGCTGCCTCATCTGCTCCATTTTGTCCCCTCCCCGCGAACCACGTTCACCGAGTCTAGGTGCCCTGTCGAGATCAACGAAAGGCCGCCGGAGCGGGTTGCCGTGCCACATGAGGAAGGCGGCCGGGGTTTGACATACCCCCGGCCGCCTGCTGTTTAACGTGACCGTCAGCTCACGTCGCGGCGCCGCATCTGCCAGAACGCGAGCACCAGCAGCACCACGATCGCGCCCAGCGTGATCGAGCCGGTGTCCTGCCAGGTGATGGACTTCACCTGCTCCACGCACTGGCCGCCCATGCAGTCGGCCGGGTTCGCGAACGGGTTGCTGACCTGCACCACCTTCGACATCCACGCCTGCAGATGGGTCGGGATCAGGTACATCTCCGGGTACGGCACGCGCAGCATCAGCAGCAGGATGGTCAGGCCGACCTGGCCGACGACGACCACGGCCAGCGCGACGCCCAGCGCCACACCGGTGTGCCGCCCGAGCGTGGCCAGCGCGAAGCCGAGCACGCCGATGGCGACGATCAGGCCCAGGCCGCGCAGCCCGGTCAGGCCCAGCGACTGCCAGGTGCCCGGGGTCATGCCCGCCGTGCTGCCGCGATACACCGCGGTCGCCCACAGCGCCGCCGTCCACAGACCGCCGGTGACCACCGCGATCGTGGTGAGCCAGCCGACCAGCACGGCGAGCTTGGTGCCCAGCACCGACATCCGCTTCGGCCGCCACGTCAGCAGGCTGGACATGGAGCCGGTGCTCCACTCCGCCCCGACGAACGACGCTCCGATCACGAACGCGATCACCGCCATGATCGCCGCCCAGACGACGATCATCTCCTCGAACTGTCCCTTGAACACGAACGTCGAGGGCATGTAGTACTCGGCGCGGTACCAGTCGCGCTGCGGCTGCTCGCCGCTCTCCACCCACTGGCAGTATTCCGGCTTGACGTTGCCCGACGGCACCTCCTGGCAGGCCTTCAGCTGCCGCTGGAAGTCCGCCATCGCGAAGTCGTACTCCGCCTCGGCCTTAGCCTCCGCCGACGCGAGGGTCTCCGCCGACACCTTCTGGTTGTCGAAGAACACCGCGGTCGCGATCACGCCGAGGATCACCACGCCGACGACGACCAGCCACTTGATGAGCCGGCGCTTGAAGAACCTGCGCCGCTCCGCCCTGACCAGACTCATGCCGATACTCCGTCCTGCGCCGTGTCCGGCTTCACGCTCTGATCGACCTGACGGGCCTGGCCGGGCACCGGGGCGGTGCCGGTCAGCTCCAGGAACACGCTTTCCAGGTCGGCGTGGACCGGAGCCAGCTCCGAGACGTAGAGCTGGCGCTCGGCCAGCAACCGGGCGACCAGCGCGGGCTTGTCGACCCCGGTCAGCATCAGGTGGTCGGCGTGCGCCTGCAGCTGCATCCCGGCCGCCACCAGCACCTGCGCCGCGGCGCTCAGGTCCGCCGCGGTCTCCAGGGCGACCCGCACCTGGCCGGACGAGTGCGCCTGCAGCACCTCGGCCACCGGGCCCGCGGCCACCCGCCGGCCCAGCGAGATGATCGTGACGCTGTCACAGATCAGCTGCACCTCGCCGAGGATGTGGCTGGACAGCACGACGGTCATGCCGCCCGCCGACAGCGTCGCCATCATGTCCCGCATCTCGCGGATGCCACCCGGGTCCAGGCCGTTGGCCGGCTCGTCCAGGATCAGCAGCTTCGGCTGCTTGAGCAGCGCCGAAGCGACCGCCAGCCGCTGCTTCATACCGAGGGAGTACGTCTTGACCCGCTCCTTGGCGCGGTCGCGCAGACCGACCAGCTCCAGGGCCCAGTCGACGCGCGATTGCGGCAGGTTGCCCGCGTCGGCCAGCAGCGACAGGGTGTCCCGGGCGGAGAAGTGGGGGAAGAACTGCGGGCTCTCCACGATCGCCCCGACGTGCGCGATGACCTGCGGCAGCTCGGCCGGCACCGGCCGGCCCAGGATCCGCAGGTCACCACTGTCCGGCCTGATCAGGCCGAGCAGCGTACGCAGGGTGGTGGTCTTGCCGGAGCCGTTCGGCCCGAGGAAGCCGTGCACCTGGCCGGCTTCCACGTACATCTCGAAGCCGTCCAGCGCCCGGCGAGGTCCGCCCCGGGCACGGTACGTCTTTGTCAGGCCTTGGATCTCCAAGACAGCGGTCACAGGGACCTCCTAGCTAACGATGACCACCGCACCCTACGAGGTATGCACCCCCCACGCACCCCCGCTCTCCCCCGATCCTTCACAACCCACCAACCACATCACCCTGCGTACACACCCTCCGCCGCGCCGCGACCAAGGTCATCCGATTTGCCAGGCACATGGCGGTATGCGCGTTCATGATTCGCCCATGTGCCAGGCAAGTCGGACGATCAAGAGCGCCCGACGCGGCGGCCCACGGGTCGGGCCGGTCAGGCGGCGATGACGTTGAGGCCCGCGACGCGGAAGGCGGCGACGGCGGCGGGGTCCGCGTTGGAGTCCGTGATCAGGGTTTCGATGCGCTCGACGGCGCAGATGCGGGCGAACGCGTGGCTGCCCAGCTTGGACGAGTCCGCGATGATGGCGACCCGCTTGGCCCTCGCCACCATCAGCGAGTTCATCGCCGCCTCGCCCTCGTGGTGGGCGGCCGCGCCGAGCGTCACGTCGATCGCGTCCACGCCGAGCAGCACCAGGTCCAGGGTGACCTCGCGCAGGATGCCGCCACCGAGCGGGCCGACCAGCTCGAACGACTGCGGGCGCACCACGCCGCCGGTGACCACGATCTTCATCCGGGAGCGGACCAGCAGCTCGTTGGCGATGTTCAGCGCGTTGGTGACGACGGTGAGCTGCGCGCCCTCGGAGGTCGAGTTCAGCTCGGGGCGCACGGCCAGCGCCCGCGCCACCTCGGTGGTGGTGGTGCCGCCGTTGAGGCCGACCACCATGCCGGGCTGCACCAGCGCGGCCGCGGCGGCGCCGATGCGCTGCTTCTCGGCCGAGTGCTTGGCGGTCTTGTAGCGCAGCGGCAGGTCGTACGAGACGCCGCTGGCCACCGCCCCGCCCCGGGTACGCGTGATCATCTGCTGCTGCGCGAGCTGGTCGAAGTCGCGGCGGATGGTGGCCTGGGAGACGTCGAGCCGCTCGGCGGCCTCCTCGACGGTGACCCGGCCGGAGTCGGTGAGCAGTTCCAGCAGCGCGTTCCAGCGGGCGTACCGGTCCACCGATCCTCCGTTTGCGCGATTTCTGAGCGGATGCGTGCACACTAGTGCGCGAAACCGGCCCATGCAACGCGATGTGCTGCGCGTATGTGACTCTTGAGTTGCCTTCGGCAGAGGCGTCACGCAGAATAGCGCGCGAAACACCGTACTTTCGAACCGTTACGCGCACGCCTGCTGGAGGGGTCGCCGCCATGACGTACGTCGCCGAAGAGATCAACAGCCAGCCTGAGCTCTGGCGACGCGCCGCGGCCGAGGCCGCCGGAGCGGCCGGGGCGCTGCCCGTCCCCGGCGAGCGCGTCGCCGTCGTGGGCTGCGGCACCTCCTGGTTCATGGCGATGGCGTACGCGAGCCTGCGCGAGGCGGCCGGCCAGGGCGAGACCGACGCATTCGCGGGTTCGGAGTTCCCGATCGACAGGCCGTACGACCGGATCATCGCGATCACCCGGTCCGGCACCACCACCGAGGTGCTCGACATCCTGCGCAAGGCGGGCGACCGGAGCACGGTCCTGGTCGGCGACGTGGACACCCCGGCCGTCACGCTGGCCCGCGACGTGATCGCGCTGCCCTGGGCCGACGAGCGCTCGGTGGTGCAGACCCGCTTCGCCACCAGCGCGCTGACCCTGCTGCGCGCCTCGCTGGGCGCGGACCTGGCCAAGGCCGCCGACGACGCGCAGCGCGCGCTCGCCCTGCCGCTCCCGCTGGACCCGGCCACCATCGAGCAGGTCACCTTCGTGGGCCGCGGCTGGACCAACGGCCTGGCCCAGGAGGCAGCGCTGAAGTGCCGCGAGGCGGCCACCTTCTGGACCGAGGCGTACCCGGCGATGGACTTCCGGCACGGCCCGATCTCGATCAGCGCCCCCGGCCGCGCGGTGTGGGCCTTCGGCGAGGTGCCGGCGGGCCTGCGCGCGGACGTCGAGGCGACCGGCGCGGCCTTCGTGCACGACCCGGACATCGACCCGGTCGCGCACCTGATCGTCGCGCAGCGCTTCGCCGTCGCGCTGGCCGAGCACAGGGGCCTGAACCCGGACGAGCCGCGGCACCTGACCCGCTCGGTCGTCCTCTCATGAGCACGCGCATGCTGGCATCCGGCGCGGTCGCGACCACCGGCCGCCCGCACGGCGCGCCGCTTCCCCACGCGCGCCGGGCCACCGACGAGGCCGGGGGCGTGCAGGCCCCGGGCGTGCGCAGCGAGGAGAGGGCATGACCACCGCTCACGAGCCCGCCGACGTCGTCGTCTCGATCGACGTCGGCGGCACCGGCATGAAGTGCGCCCTGGTCGGCACGGACCACCGGGTGCGCCACACCGAACGCCACGCCACCGGCCGGGAACGCGGGCCGCAGGCGGTGCTCGGCACCATCCTCGACGTGGCCGCCGGGCTGGCCGCCACCGCCGCCGCACGCGGCTGGCGCCCGGTCGGCGCGGGCGTGGTCGTGCCCGGCATCGTGAACGAGGCCGACGGCATCGCCACCTACTCCTCCAACATCGGCTTCCGCGACGTGCCGCTGCGCCGCGAGGTGCAGGACCGCACCGGCCTGCCCACCGCGGTCGGCCACGACGTGCGCGCCAGCGGCCTGGCCGAGGCCCGCCTCGGCGCCGGGCGCGGGCGCAGGCACGTGCTCGTGGTGCCGATCGGCACCGGCATCGCCGCCGCGCACGTCGTCGACGGCGCCGTGATGGCAGGCGCGCACGGGGCGGCCGGGGAGATCGGCCACATCGTGGTCCGCCCCGGCGGCCCGCTCTGCGGCTGCGGCCTGCGCGGCTGCCTGGAGGCGGTCGCCTCGGCGAGCGCGGTCGAGCGGCGTTACACAGAGGTGGCGGGCACGCCCGCCACCGCGGCGCAGGTCGCCGGGCGGCTGGGCGCGGACAAGCACGCCGACCAGGTATGGGCCGAGACCGTGGACGCGCTGGCCGACGGCCTGCTCACCGGCCAGGCCCTCTACGACCCCGAGCTGGTCGTGATCGGCGGCGGCCTGGCCGAGTCCGGCGAGACGCTGCTCGCGCCCCTGCGCGACGCCCTGGGTAAGAAGGTCACCTTCCACCGCGTGCCCGAGATCGTGCGCGCCGAGCTGGGCGACGAGTCCGGCAGCCTGGGCGCGGCCCTCATCGCCCTGGACCTGGTCGGACACCAGGCATGACCGCACCGTATCCGCAACGCCATCGACCCCCCGCCGAGCGAAACGAGGAGCAGGCATGACCGTCAGCGGACGGATCGTCACCCCCGGCGGCGTCGTCGAGGGCACGCTGAGCATCGACGGCGACCGCATCAGCACCGTCGCGCCCGACGCATCGGCCGCCGACCGGTGGATCCTGCCCGGGTTCGTGGACATTCACACCCACGGCGGCGGCGGGCACACGTTCACCACCGGCGACGCCGCCTCCGCACGTGGTGCGGCCGCGTTCCACCTGCGCCACGGCACGACCACGCTGCTGGCCAGCCTGGTCTCGTCGCCGTTCGCGCTGATGCGGGACGCGGTGCTCGCGTATGCGCCGCTGGTCGCCGAGGGCGTGCTGGCCGGCGTGCACTTCGAGGGGCCGTACCTGTCGCACGCGCGCTGCGGCGCGCAGAACCCCGAGTTCCTGCGCGACCCGTCGCTCGACGAGCTGACCGAGCTGATCAAGCTGGCCGACGGCACGCTGCGCATGGTCACCATCGCCCCGGAGCGGCCCGGCGCGCTGGACGCGATCCGGCTGCTCGCCGAGCACGGCGTGGTGGCCGCGGTCGGTCACACCGACGGGTCGTACGCCGAGGTCAACGCCGCGATCGAGGCGGGCGCGACGGTCGCCACGCACCTGTTCAACGGCATGCGCCCGGTGCACCACCGGGAGCCGGGGCCGATCGTGGCGCTGCTGGACGCCCCGTCGGTGGTGTGCGAGCTGGTCGCCGACGGCGTACACCTGCACGACGGCACGCTGCTGTTCGCCGCGCACGCGGCCGGACCCGCACGGGCCGCGCTGATCACCGACGCGATGGACGCCGCCGGTATGGCCGACGGCGAGTACGACCTCGGCGGCCAGGCCGTGATCGTGGCCGACCGGGTCGCCCGGCTGGCCCGGGACGGCAGCATCGCGGGCAGCACCCTGACCATGGACGCCGCGGTGCGCCAGGCGCTCGGCGCGGGACTGTCCATGGCCGACGTGGCGGCGATGGCGGCGACCACGCCCGCCCGCGCGGTCGGCCTCGGCGACCAGGTCGGCGCGCTGCGCCCCGGCCTGCGCGCCGACCTCGTGGAACTGGACTCCGAGCTGCGGGTCGTCCGCGTGATGAAGTCGGGAGAGTGGATCCGATGACCCTGGTCTCCACCGGGAAGCTGGTCGCCGAGGCGGCCGCGACGCGCACCGGCGTGGCCGCGTTCAACGTCATCACTCTGGAGCACGCCGAGGCGATCACCGCTGGTGCCGCCGCCGCGGGCCGCCCGGTGATCCTCCAGATCAGCGAGAACGCCGTGAAGTTCCACGGCGGGCAGCTCGGCCCGCTGGCCGCCGCCGCCCGCGCGGTAGCCGAGCTGGCCGCGGTCGACGTCGCCCTGCACCTGGACCACGTCGAGTCGGCCGCGCTGCTGCACCAGGCCCCCGACCACGGCTTCTCCTCGGTCATGTTCGACGCCTCGACCCTCCCCTACGCCGACAACGTCGCCGCCACGAAGGCCGCCGCCGAGTTCTGCCACGAGCACGGCCTCTGGCTGGAGAGCGAGCTGGGCACCGTCGGCGGCAAGGACGGCGCCCCGCCGCTGGGCGCCCACGCCCCCGGCGCCCGCACCGACCCCGCCGAGGCAGCCGCCTACGTCGCCGAGACCGGCGTCGACGCCCTCGCCGTCGCGGTCGGCTCCTCCCACGCCATGACCACGCGCGACGCCGCCCTCGACCACGACCTGATCGCGGCCCTCAAGACCGCCGTCCCCGTCCCGCTGGTCCTGCACGGCTCCTCGGGCGTCGGCGACGCCGAACTCCGCCGCGCCGTCACCGGCGGCCTCGTCAAAATCAACATCGGCACCGCCCTCAACATCGCCTTCACCGCCGCGGTCCGCGACACGCTGGCCGCCGACGCCAAGCTGGTCGACCCCCGCAAATACCTCAAGCCCGCCCGCCAGGCCATGTCCGACACCGTCCGCCACTTCCTCACCCTGCTCTGACCACCGCGCCCCGCTCTGCGGCGCCGATCTTGCGTGAACTGTGGGGATGACACACTCCAAACCGACAAATGGGCAACACTTCGCGCAAGATCAACGTGATCTTGCGCGGGTACGGCTGGTGCGGGTCGCGACTCTGCGCGACGAGCGTCTCGACGCGCACGGGGTGACGGTGCTGTTGGTCCGCGATGACCTCGTGGATCCGGAGTTGCCGGGCAACAAGTGGCGCAAGCTCAAGTACAACCTGGTGGCGGCGCGGGAGCACGGGTTCGGGACGCTGCTGACGTTCGGCGGGGCCTACTCCAACCACCTCCGCGCGGTCGCCGCGGCAGGTCGCCGCTTCGGCTTCCAGACCATCGGGGTGGTACGCGGGGAGGAGCACCTGCCGCTCAACCCGTCCCTGGCGTACGCCGCCGCGCAGGGCATGACGCTCAAGTACCTCGACCGCGAGACCTACCGCCGCAAGCACACGCCCACGGTCCTCGCGCAGCTCGAACGTGAGTGGGGCGCGTGCTATGTGATTCCCGAGGGCGGCAGCAACGCGCTCGCAGTGAAGGGCTGCGCCGAGCTGCCCGCCGAGATCGGCACGGACTTCGACGTGATCTGCTGCCCGGTCGGCACCGGCGGCACGCTCGCGGGCCTGGCCGCCGGGCTGTCGAGCGGGCGGCGCGCACTCGGCATCGCCGTGCTCAAAGGCGCGGGCTTCCTCGCCGACGAGGTCCGCGAGCTGCAACGCCAAGCCCTCGGCGCTCCGACGGACAACTGGAGCATCGACCTCGACCACCACTACGGCGGCTACGCCAAGCGCACCCCGGACCTCGACGCCTTCGTCGCCGACTTCGAGATCCGGCACGGCATCGCGCTCGACCCGATCTACACCGGCAAGCTGCTCGCGGGCCTGTACGACCTGATCGCGCAGAGCGCCTTCCCCGCCGGCACGCGGCTGGCCGTCGTCGTCACCGGTACCGCACCAGCGCTGGCGCTCTGAGCGGTCAGCCCTTGCGGCGGTGGATCACGTAGGCGAGCACGCCGAGGCCGAGCATCCCGGCTCCGGCGAGCACGGTCGGCTCGGGCAGCGTCATCGCGAGCACGATGCAGCCGACCAGCCCGAGCGCCGCGACGGCGCGCAGGTGGCGCGGGCCGCCCAGGGTCCACGCGGCCGCGTTCGTGATCGCGTAGTAGGTCAGCACCGCGACGCTGGAGAAGCCGATCGCGCCGCGTACGTCCGCGGCCAGCACTACCACGATGATCACCACGGCGACGGTCAGCTCGGCCAGCCACGGCGTGGCGTACGCCTGATGCACCGCCGCCAGCCGTTCCGGCAGGTCGGCGCGGCGGGCCATGGCCAGCACGGTGCGCCCGACCCCGGCGAGCAGGCTCAGCAGCACCCCGCACACCGCGATCCCGGCCCCGACCCGCACCGCCGGCGCGAACTGCGGCAGCCCGGCGGCGCTCACCATGTCGGCGAGCGGCGCGGCGGACCGGGCCAGCGCCGGCATGCCGAGCACGTTCAGGCAGGTCACGGCGACGGCGAAGTACACCACCAGCACGATCCCGAGCGCGACGGGCACCGCGCGCGGGATGGTCCGGGCCGGGTCGCGCACCTCCTCGCCCAGCGTGGCGATGCGGGCGTACCCGGCGAACGCGAAGAACAGCAGCCCGGCCGCGCCGAACGGCCCGGCAGGCCCGGCCGCGCCCGCCTCGGGCGCACCCCCGCCGGCCAGCCCCGCGACGACGGCCGTGGCGAGCACCGCCAGCGTCACCGCGACCAGGATCCGGGTGGCCAGGGCGGTCTTGGTCACGCCACGGATGTTGACCGCGGTCAGCACGACGACGGCCGCCACCGCGAGCACCCGGGCCTGCTCCGGCCACAGGTAGTAGCCGATGGTCAGCGCCATCGCCGCGCAGCTCGCGGTCTTGCCGATGACGAACGCCCATCCCGCGAGGAACCCGGTGAACGCGCCCAGCCGCTCCCGCCCGTACACGTACGTGCCGCCGGACTCCGGGTAGCGGGCGGCCAGCCGCGCCGAACTGGCCGCGTTGCACGCCGCCACGAACGCCGCGATACCGAGTCCGAGCAGCAGCGCACCGGCGGTCCCGGCGGCGGCCGCGGCGGGCCCCCACACCACGAACACGCCCGCGCCCAGCATCGCGCCCAGCCCGATGACCACGGCGTCCCCGAACCCCAGCCGCCGCGCCAACGTCGAGATCACGCCCGCAGGCTAGCCCGCCCCATACGAAGAAAGGAAGGGCACCTTCTTAACGCTATGTGTATAGGAAGGGCACCTTCTTAACCCCGACCCCGCACCCAGGCACTCTCCCCAAACCGCCCACCTCGCCGCGCCCACCACGTCAGCGCGCCATCCGCGCCGCAGTTTCGGGGAAACTGCACGAATCCGTGGCCACGTTCCCGCAGTTTCCCCGAAACTGCGGCCCACACGCGCGGCCCGGAAAGGCGCGGTCAGCGGCGGGGCGGGAGGATCGCGTCCCAGTCGACGCGGTGGATGAGGCGGTCGAGGAGCAGGCCGAGCGCGAGCGCGGCGATGCCGTCGGTGAGCCAGTGGTGCGACAGGTACGTCGTCGTGCAGAGCACGATCACCGGCGGCGCGACCCGCATCCAGCGCACCAGCGTGGGCGACAGCCGGAACAGCCGCGAGGCCAGGATGACGATGACGCCCCACCAGACGATGGCGTTGACCACGTGCCCGGACGGGTACGAGTTCGAGTAGTTCACCGCGAGCGGGTTGAAGAACTCGACCGCGTTGGGCAGGGCGCTGCTCGGCGCGTCCCGGTGCGTCCACAGCTTCAGCGGCCCGATGGTGAGGTACGTCAGCAGGAACCCCGTCACCCCGGGCAGCAGCACCCGCAGGTCCCGGGTGCGGATCAGCAGGGTCAGCGTCAGCCCACCGGTGAGGATCCACATCACCAGCCAGCCCTGGCCGAGGTAGTTCAGCAACCGGGCGGGCCAGTAGGCCCACTCCGGCCGGTGCGCCTCCACCCACGCGCTCACGCCGAGATCGAGGCTCGCCGTGACCCCGCGCGCCGCGAGCGCGGTGACCAGCGCCAGCACCGCGAGCAGCGCGGCGTCCCACCACCAGCTGTCGAAGCGGCTCAGCCGCCGGGTCGGAATCCGCACCGGCCCACTATGCCTGACCGGGGGCGCGACGGCCCGCGCCCTTCACCCGTTCTCCACAGCGCTCAGCGCAGCTCGGCGAGCTTCTTGCTGATCAGCTCCATGCGTACCCCCGAGTTGGGGCAGCCGCCGAAGTGGTGCAGCGCGATGACCTTGTTCGTCTTGCGGGACAGCACCGGCGAGCCGGACGAGCCGCCCTCGGTGTCGCAGTAGTAGGAGATGTCGGTGTCGTCGGCGTACCCGTCGTAGGAGTTGCTCTCCACCGCGCAGTTGCCGGCCCGGTCCCGGTCGCTGCTGACCGCGACCATCGCGGGCGCCCCGGCGGGGTGCTGCGGGATGTACAGCTCCTCGCCCTTGTCCGGGCGGCGCAGGTCCAGCTCCAGGTAGCCGAACTTCTCCACCAGCGCGAAGTCGGTCACCGAGAACAGGCTGAAGTCGAGGGTGCGGTCGGTGGTGATCAGCTCGCTCAGCCACACCTTGGTGGGCCGGAACACCTCGTAGCCGCCGCACTCGGCGCACTGGTAGTTGAACCACACCTCGACGTCGGCGGTCTCGTTCTTGTCGGCGACGCAGTGGTTGTTGGTGAGCAGCAGGTTCTTCGGGCCGACCCGCCAGGCGGTGCACAGCTCGACGCCGCCGATGAGCATCCGGGCGACCGCCTTGGAGCGCCGGTAGACCACCGGGTCCGAGCTGCGGTAACAGACCGCGTCGGCCTTCTGGTCGGAGCCGCAGATGCTCTCCTCCCGCCCGCCGGTGGCGGCCGCGCGCTTTTCCTTCCGGTACGCCGCGGAGGCCGCGCCGCGCTCCGCCTCGGTGTACCCCCGGCTGATCTTGTCGATCACCACGCCGAGCTGTGCCACCGTGCTGCTCAGCCCGAGCAGGTCCAGGTTGCCGCTGTGCAGCTCGACGACCGCCGTGTCGCCGGTGACGGACATGGCCCAGCGGCCCGCGCCGCCGAGCACCGTGCCGACCGGGTCGCCGTCGATGCGGTGCACCTCGGCGCGCTTCGGGTCGCTGACCGTCAGGTAGTCGCCGGGCAGCAGCAGGAGCTGCGCGAAGTGCACCTTGACGTACTCGGCGCCGGGGTGGCGCAGGGTCGCGGTGCGGTCGGCGCCCAGGTAGCCGAGCACGGCGTGCGCCGCCTCGACCCGGCCCGCCTCGGCCCGTCCCGGCTTGCGCACGGTGCCGTCGGGCTTGGCGGCGGTCTCGGCCGTCGCGGCCCGCTCCCCGGTGCCGACCGCGGCCGGTGCGGCACCCTGCAAGGCGGTCGCGAGCTCGTAATTCCCGGCCGGCGCGGACGCGGGCGCGGGGGTCCGGTCGCCGAGCACCGCGGCACCCGCCGTGGTGGCCAGTGCGAGTGCGGCAGAGATTCCCATCACCAGCGCGACCGTACGGCGCATGCGACCAGCCTCCTGATCAATCCTGGACAAGCTCCCTACGTGCAACGACGCAACACTGTGGCCGGTGCCTCGGCCGAAAAGGGGATGCCGGGCCCGCTGGCGCGAATCCGTAGGCTGTTCGCGTGCGGATCACCTCTGCCCTCGTCGACCCTGCCCTGCTCGACCTCCCCTGGTCCACGCCGCTGGAAGAGTGGCCTGCCGACCATCTCGTCGCGCTGCCCCAGGGCATCTCCCGGCACGTCGTCCGCTTCGTGAAGCTCCAGGGCACCGTGTACGCGGTGAAGGAGACCCGCGAGAAGATCGCCGAGCGGGAGTACGACCTGCTCCGCGCGCTGGAACGGATCGACGCCCCGGCCGTCGAGGCGGTCGCGATCGTCGCCGACCGCGTCGCCGCCGACGGGGAGCACCTGGAGCCGGTGCTGGTAACCCGGCACCTCCAGTTCTCCCTGCCGTACCGGGCGCTGTTCTCCCACACGCTGCGCCCCGAGACGATGAACCGGCTGCTGGACGCGCTCGCCGCGCTGCTGGTGCGCATGCACCTGCTCGGCTTCTTCTGGGGCGACTGCTCGCTGTCCAACACCCTGTTCCGCCGCGACGCGGGCGCCTTCGCGGCGTACCTGGTCGACGCGGAGACCGGCCAGCTGCACCTGCGGCTGTCCCCCGGCCAGCGCAGCGAGGACCTGGAGATCGCGCGCGTCAACATCTTCGGCGAGGCGCTCGACCTGCAGGCAGCGGGCCTGCTGCACGAGGGCATCGACCCGGAGCACGTCTCCGACGAGGTGGTGCGCCGCTACGAGGTGCTCTGGCACGAGCTGACCCACGAGCAGGAGGTCGAGGCCGACACCCGGCGCCAGATGGACAAGCGCATCCGCCGCCTCAACGAGCTGGGCTTCGACGTCGAGGAGGTGTCGATGTCGGTCGTCGAGGAGGGCGGCCACCGCAGCATCATGCTGCGCCCGAAGGTCGTCGACGCCGGTCACCACACCCGCCGCCTGCTCCGCCTCACCGGCCTCGACGCCGAGGAGAACCAGGCCCGCGCCCTGCTCAACGACCTGGACGCGTACCGGGCCGAGTCCGAGGACCTGCCCGACGAGGCCCAGGCCGCGCACCGCTGGCTGACCGAGGTGTTCGCGCCGGTGATCCGGGCCGTGCCGCCGCACCTGCGCGGCAAGCTGGAGCCGCCGGAGCTGTTCGTGCAGATCATCGAGCACCGCTGGGCGCTGAGCGAGACCGCCGGACGCGACGTGGGCCTCGCCCCGGCCGTGCAGTCGTTCCTCAGCACGGTGCTGGTGCACCGGCCCGACGAGCAGGCGGTGCTCGGCTTCGACCCCGACGACGACCTCGACCCCGACCTGATCCCCGACGAGGACGCCGACCTGGACCCGGTGTAACCCGTCCGGGCGCTGGGCGATCGGTAAAACTGCAGGTAGCGTGGCCGCCCGGTCCGGGCGCGCCTTCCCCTGGGGCGCGGGTAACCCCGCCGGGCCGCAGGCAGCGAAGGGATCGCGACGATGCGATCACGCAGGCGCCGGGCCACTCCTGCCCGGCTCACCGCCCAGCGTGCCGGGACCCTGTCCCGCCGCCCGCTGCCCGGCTGGCTGCGTTCCCTGCTGGTGCTCGGCGTGGGCGTCGCCGCCGCGCTCACCCTGGCCGCGCCCGGCAACGCGCAGACCCCGCCCGACGTGGCCGCGACCCATACCATCCAGACCCTGACCAGCGGCGACCTCGCCGCGGTCCCGGCGGACTTCCCCAGAGTCATGGGGTATGCCCCCCGCACCGCGCACCTGGCCGACGGCTCGGTACGCGTGATCAACCCGAAGGGCTCCTGCTCGGTGCCCGGCGAGGGCCGCCCGTTCGACTTCGCGGTGCCCTGCCAGGCCCACGACTTCGGCTACGACCTGCTGCGCTACGCCGAGCGCCGGGGCGCGCCGCTGGACGCCTCCGCTCGCGCCGCGATCGACACGCTGCTCGACCACGACCTGCGCGTGCAGTGCCGGGCGGACTCGGCCCCGGCCAGCTGCGACGCGACCGTGGCGCTGTTCGCGGCGGGGGTCGGCTTCAACTCCTGGCGGCAGGTGTCCGGGCCGCCGGTGGACACCTCCGGGCTGCCGCGCACCGCCGGCCTGGTGCTGCTGACCCTGACCGGCGGCGGCTGCGTCGTCACGGCGCGGCGGCGCCTGCTCCCTCGGCGATCGGGTCCACGTCGTCTCCGGTTCCGGCTGCCTGGCGCATCAGCCGGCTGAGCCCGTCCCGGGTGGCCACGACCGTGATCCGGTCGCGCGCCTTGAGGGTCCGGTTGGGCGCGGGCCGCCACAGCGGGCGCGGCTCGCCGAACTCGGCCAGCGCGATGGCGCGCACCGCACCGGCCGCGTCGACGACCGCGACGCGCTGCCCGTCCAGCGCCGAGCCGGGACCGACCACGACCTCCGCGACCAGCAGCACCCGCCGCTCGACCGAGATGGTGCCGATCACCTCGCGTTCCATCAGCGCCTCCGCGAACGCCGGCGCGGCCAGATACGACACGCTCCGGGTGAACCGGATGCTGAACGTCTTGCGCACCCGCGCGGCCAGGTCGCCGTCGAACAGCCGGACCAGCACCCGCAGCTGCGGCTTGAGGTTGCGGCCGTGCAGCGCCGCCTCCAGGTTGATGACGTCGTTGCTGGCCAGCGTCATCAGCGCGCGGCAGTCCTGCACGTGCGCCGAGCGCAGCGTGCTCTCCCGGCTGGCGTCGCCGATGATCAGCGGGATGCCCAGCTCGCGGGCCAGCGGCACGCCGCGCGCCTGCTCGTTGACGTCGATCGCGACCAGCGGCACGTCCCGGTCGTAGAGCAGGCGCAGCACCCGGGTGCCCACGTTGCCGAGCCCGACGAGCACCACGTGATCGGCCTCGGGCAGGCTCAGCCGGCCCTGCGCCACCGCGAGGCGCGCGTTGACCAGGCCCTCGACCACCATCGCGGTGACCAGCGGCACCAGCGCCACACCCGCCAGCGACACCATGAGCTGGAGCACCTGCTGCCAGCCGGGCAGGTCGGCGTTGAGCTGCGGGCCGCCGAGCGCGTTGACGAGCACGACGTACACCCCGTCCCAGAAGGAGTGCACCTCCTCGGCCTGCGTACGCGCGAAGGCGAAGCCCGCCCCGACGAGGATCAGCAGCACGACCGCCACCGCGATGCGGAACTGCCGCGAGACCAGGGTCCGGGCGGTGTCCACGACCGCCGACAGGCGCCAGCGCCGGGCGCTGCGCTGCACGGTGCGCGCGACCGATACCACGGTCTCCTCCACCGAGGAGGTCACCCGCGCCTCGGCCAGCACCAGATCCGCCCGGCCCGGGTCGGCGGGCAGCAGGTCGGGCGCGGTGCCGCCGGTGGTCGTGTCCACCAGCCCGCACACCACGTCGTCGGGGGCCACCTCGGCCCGCCGCGCCACCACCAGCGTGCGGCCGCCGACCGGCAGCGGGGCCGCGTTGACCTCGTCCAGCGCGAGCGCCACCAGGGCCGGTGAGGCGATCTCCGCGTCGGACAGCACCCGGGCGTTGCCGAGCAGCTCCTCGATGCCCCGGCCGAGGTGTGAGTTGTACATCCGGACCACCAGGCGCAGCCCCGGCACCAGCTCGCGGGCCTGCAGCGCGACGTGGATGTTGCCGACGTCGTCCTGCACGGCCAGCGCCAGCCCCAGCGCCGTGGCCAGGTCGGCCTTGACCAGGGCACGCTCGTCGACCCGGTCCACGACCACCACGCGCACCCGCGGCAGCTCGGCGAAGTCGCGCGCGTCGCGCTTCTGGTCGGGCGTCATCAGCACCACGACGTCCACGCCGTAGCGGGTGGTCAGCTGCTCGGCCAGCCGATACGCCAGGCCGTCCGCGCCGTTGACGACGAAGTGGTTGTTGCGGGCACGGCGGAGGTTGGCCACTACCGAGGAGGGGGTGAGCACGCCCGGATGCTATCGACCGCGCACCACTCGAACCACCCCTGAGGGATCGTCGTACGTGCCTTTCCCGCGACGATATGCCCCATTTGGTCGTTGCTCCTTCCGACGAATGCACCAAACAGCGCCCTGCTCCAACGGGCGCCCCGGTCAGCAATCGAATGGATGGACATGAACAAGTGGTTCTACCGTGCCGTCGGCGCCGTAGGCGTGGCGAGCGGCGTCATGCTTCTGGGCAATGGCGTCGCGCACGCTGAAGGTAACGCCTCGGCCAAGCCGACCGCCGATCCCCAGGCCATGCGAGGGCTGGTGGCCGACCTCTTCTCCCCGACGGGCGGCCTGCACGACCTGGGCCTGTCGCTGGACACGCCCGACACCCGCGTGAGCGCCGGCCTCGTCGCCGACGGCCCGCTCAGCATCACCCGCGGCGCGGGCAACGTCGGCATCACCGCGCACGCGCCCGGCATCCAGGACATCTCCCTGGCCGGCAAGCTCCCGCGCCTGTCCGACATGGCGCCGCGGACCAACCTGCTCAGCAGCGCGACCAGCCTGCTCACCGGCGTCACCGCGGAAACCGGCCGCGTGGAGGCGCTGCCCCTGCCCGGCCTCGACATGCTGTCCAGCGGCCCGCTCGGCGGCCTGCTCGGCGGCACCCCCGGCGGCAGTCCCATCGCGGGCCTCAGCAACGGCCCGCTCGGCGGCCTCGCCAACGGCCTGGTCGGCGCCGACGGCAACGGCACCGTCGGCGGCCTGACCAGTGGCCTGCTCGGCGGCGACGCCAGCCCGCTCGGCGGCCTCACCGGCGGCCTCACCGGCGGCGACAGCCCGCTCGGCGCCCTCGGTGGCCTGACCGGCGGCGACAGCCCGCTCGGCGCCCTGGGTGGCCTGACCGGCGGCCTCACCGGCGGCGACAAGGGCGCGAGCCCGCTCAGCGGTCTCACCGACGGCCTCACCGGTGGTCTGACCGGCGGCCTGGCCGGCGAGCGCAACAACGCGCCCGCCCCCGCCCCGCGCCCGCTGGGCGACATCAGCCAGGACCACTTCGGCGACTGGCTGGACACCCCCGGCGACCTGCCCGTCGACCAGGTCATGCGGCAGGCCGTCATCGACCCGCTGGTGGACACCGCCGCGCTCGACCCCGCCGACGCGCTGGGCGTCACGCTCGACCCCGGCCTGTCCGCGCAGGTCGCCGACGCCACCTCGCAGATCGTGCCGGCCCTCATCGCCGACGCGATGGGCAAGAACAGCTCCATCGACGACCTGCTCGGCGCCACCGACATCGGCGCCACCGAGGCGGCCGGACCGGCCGAGGGCCTGCCCATCGTCGACAAGCTGCCGCTCGTCGGCGACGTGCTCGGCAACGGCGGCCCGCTGGACGGCGTCCTCGTCGTCGGCGACATCGCCAAGCAGCTCCCCGGCGTACGCGACGTCGTCAACGGCAAGCTCGGCCTCGACACCGTGACCAAGCTGCCCATCGTCGGCGGCATGCTCAGCAGCGGCATCGTGCAGGGCGGCAAGCCCGGCAGCTCGCTGCCCATCGTCGGCTCCGTCCCGATCGTCGGCGACGCCCTCGGCAAGGTCACCGGCAACCTGTCCGGCGGCCTGAACCCCGGCCGCGGCGCCAACCTGCTCAACCGCGAGCCCGTCGTCGGCACCGCGATGCCGGTCGCCCAGACGCTGCCCGCGCCCGCCATGGTCGCCGCCCAGCCGCACGTCGGCCGCCACCGCGCCACCGAGCGCCCGGTCGCCGGCGAGGACGCGGAGTACACCGAGTCCGCGACCGAGGCGGCGCCGCTGCCAGGTCTGGGCGACCTGCCGCTGCTCGGCTCGCTGGCCGGCGGGGCCGGTGGCGGGCTGCCGCTGGTGGGTGACCTGCTGGGCGGGCTGCCGCTCGTCAGCAGCCTGCCGATCCTCGGCGACATGGGCACCTCGATGGAGGTCCTGCGCAACCTGCCCGTCGTCGGCACGGCCGCGGGGCTGCTTCCGCTGGGCTGATCCGCATCCGATCAAAGCTCCCGCCGCGCTGTCGGCGGGAGCTTTGATCATTTCGGGGGTTGCGGGGCTGACAGGCGGGCGCCCGGCCGCGCACAATGCGCTGCGTGGCTCCCCTCGCCGTAGGCCGCTCGCAGCGGCTCACCCCACTGCCCGCGCTCGGGCCGCTGTACCTCGTCGGGCTCGTGATCTGCGTGATCCTGTTCGTCGAGGCGATGCGGGACGGGCGGTACACCGACCCGATGCTCATCGGGCTCGTGCTGCTGGGCGGGGGTTGTTATCTCGGGGTGCAGCAGGGGGTGTACCTGGTCGGGGATCGGGTGGTGCTGCGGTTTCCGCTGGCGCGTACGGCGATCCCGTTGCGGGACGTGCGGGCGTTCACGATCCGGCACGAGGACGGGTCGCTCGGCGACAAGCGCGTGCTGTGGATCGAGCTGAACGACGGCGGCGAGTTCCGTACGCACGTCGGCGTCAGCCGCAACCTGTTCAGCCCGGCCGTGCGCGTCCCGTTCGAGAAGATGGTCGCCCTGGTCGAACACCTCGACCAGCACCGCCGCCAGGCGAGCTGAAACGGCGCCGACCAGCGGACTGACCTGCGATCTTGCGCGACCGAATGCTGGCGCGGGCTCCGTTCCACGCAGGACGGCTAGACCCGCAGGGTCGCCCCAACTGACCGGGTTGTGTGGTCCCAGTCTGCGCGCTACTCCTCCGGTACGTACACCCCACGACCCGGCGAACCCACCACCACGCCCTGGATCCGCAGGTCCCGAATGACTCGCGCGATCGTCGCCACAGACACCGGGGCGTAGATCTCGGTCAGCTGCGAGTACGAGGGCAGCCGCGAACCCGGCGGGTACTCACCGGTCTTGATCCGGGCGGCGATGTCTGCGGCGATTTCGGTCGAGCTCATCGGTACGGGCATGGCAGATCCTCGGGTTGGCGTACCCCAAGTCAAGCGCACTCACTTAGATCACCACCAGAGCATGACGCACCCCTTGATATAAGTTAGATAGGTGAGATAAGTTCTGTCGGGGTCCTCGGGTTGGCGCTTTGAGGGCCCCACGGGTGGCCGGATCGCACCCCGGCCACCCGGGCCTGAAGCCCCACCACGCTGGCCGAAGTGACGGCGCGACGGGGCTTCAGCTGGCAGCCGATGCCCAGCGGCGCGGCCTATGTCACCAACTCAGCGCGGCGACATAGGCGAGACATCACGGCAGATGCTCAGTATCGATCTTGGGTGCGCCACTCCCTCGCGCAGAACGGAGGTCGACCGGTGTCACATCCCAACCAGCAGCAGGTCGTCAACTTGTTGTCCAACCTGGAGCGGGCGGTGCCCGCAGCGCACCCCACTTGGTGCGAACGCACGCACCCTGACCACTGGCCAGTGCACTCGGCACACGTCGGCGAGATCAGCTACGGCCTCACCTTGACCCTGGCAGTGGAGATCGTCGACGTCGGACTGGGCAGCGGACCCCGAATTACGGTCGAGATGACCGACTCTCGGGACAGCGGCAGCGGCGACGTCTACGAGCTGCCTGCGCAGGCAGCCCGGGATCTGTCGATGCTGTTGGCGGCCGGCGCAGACATCCTGTCCGGCTGCACCGGCCAGCCGCTGAGGCTGGGGGCGCCGCAATGACCACATGTGGTCGGAAGTTGGCCGGGCTGCCGCGTGGGCAGGTGCGGGCGTGACCGCTGCACTCATCATCGCCGCAACACTGCACCTAATCGCGGCCGTGTTCGCCGCAGTCGCATTCGGGAGGAGCTGACATGGCCACCAAGCCGAAGCGGGTCCGCCCGCCCTGGTCGCTAGGCCCATGGTCAATGAGCTAGCGCGCCTAGCAAGCGCCGACACAGCGGCCTCCTGCTTCGGGGTGGCGGCGACCGACTTCCTTGCGAGGCAGTGGCTTCCGCCGCGTGGCGTTGGGTCAGGGTCGGCGCGCTAAAGGCTGGCGTGTCGGCCCGGTGCCCCTGGGACCCCGGCGCGGCCGCTTGCGGCCGCCTTGACCCTCGTAGAGAAAGTTTCGACAGAACTGGCGAGACTTCACTGCCATATGACGTCGCTGTCGTACGGGCGAGCCCGGCTCAGCGCTTCTTGAGTTGAGGCGTTGGAGCCGACCAGGGGACTTGAACCCCTAACCTTCCGATTACAAGTCGGGTGCGCTACCAATTGCGCCAGGCCGGCATGCACGACCTCGCCGGTCGTACCCAGCGATGGTACGCGTCCCCACGCTCCCGGCGCCTACCGGATTCCCCGGAGTTTCGTACCGATCATTGTCGTAAAGTCCGTTTCGCCTGGCAGATGCGTTCCACATGATGATCCACGGGCTTGCTGACACGCCGTGGCCGGGCTAGGTTGACGAACGCCGGGTTCGTGCATACGTATTCGGCACTTCACTTTCACTCGGATCGTCCGGCACGTTCCTGCCGGTGGAAGGACACACCCCCGTGGCTACCGTCACCTATGCGAAGGCGTCCCGGATCTACCCGGGCACCGACCGCCCCGCCGTCGACCAGCTCGACCTCCAGATCCAGGACGGCGAGTTCCTCGTCCTCGTCGGCCCGTCCGGCTGTGGCAAGTCCACCAGCCTGCGGATGCTGGCCGGCCTCGAGGACGTCGACCAGGGCGCGATCTACATCAACGACAAGGACGTCACGAACCTCCCGCCGAAGTCGCGGGACATCGCGATGGTCTTCCAGAACTACGCCCTCTACCCGCACATGACGGTGTACGAGAACATGGCGTTCGCGCTCAAGCTGCGCAAGACCCCGAAGTCGGAGATCGACGTCCGGGTCAAGAAGGCCGCGCAGATGCTGCAGCTGGAGGAGTACCTCAACCGCAAGCCGAAGGCGCTCTCCGGCGGTCAGCGCCAGCGTGTCGCGATGGGCCGCGCCATCGTGCGTGAGCCGCAGGTCTTCCTCATGGACGAGCCGCTGTCGAACCTCGACGCGAAGCTGCGTGTGCAGACCCGTTCGCAGATCGCCACGCTGCAGTCGCAGCTGGGCATCACCACGGTGTACGTCACGCACGACCAGGTCGAGGCCATGACCATGGGTCACCGGGTGGCCGTGCTGCTCGACGGTGTGCTGCAGCAGTGCGACACCCCGCGTGCCCTGTACGACAAGCCGTCGAACGTGTTCGTCGCGGGCTTCATCGGCTCGCCGGCCATGAACATCAAGACGGTCCAGCTGACCGACGCCGGCGCGGTGTTCGGCCAGATGGTGCTCCCGCTCACCCGCGAGCAGGTCGCCGCGGCGCAGGCCGAGGGCGGCAACGGCCAGGTCACCGTGGGCTTCCGCCCGGAGGACTCGGACCTGGTGGGCGCGAGCGAGGGCGGCATGCCGATCGTCGTGGACCTGGTCGAGGACCTGGGCGCGAACGCGAACGTGTACGGCCACGCCGCGATCAACGGTGGCGAGGAGCGGTTCGTGGTCTCCACGTCCCGCCAGGCCATGCCGAACCTCGGTGACACCGTGTTCGTGAAGCCGGTCGTGGGCAGCCACCACGCGTTCCACGCCGCCTCGGGTGTGCGTATCTGACGCAGGCAACAGCAACGAGGGGCGGGGCCGAATGGTCCCGCCCCTTCTTCGTGTACGCGTGCCGATCTTCGCCTTGCCGTGCGGAACCGGGTAAGGATGAAGCCATGACGGAGTATCGAGTCGAGCACGACACGATGGGCGAGGTGCACGTGCCCGCCGACGCGCTGTGGGGCGCGCAGACCCAGCGTGCGATCGAGAACTTCCCGGTGTCGGGTACGCCTCTGCCGTACTCCCTGATCATCGCCTTGGCGCAGATCAAGGAGGCGGCGGCGGAGGCGAACGCGGCCACCGGGACGCTGGACAGCGAGACGGCGGGCGCGATCGCGTCGGCGGCGCGGCAGGTCGCCGACGGCGACTTCGCGGCGCACTTCCCGGTGGACGTGTTCCAGACCGGGTCGGGCACCTCGACGAACATGAACATGAACGAGGTGCTGGCGCGCCTGGCGGGGCAGCGGCTGGGCCGCCCGGTGCACCCGAACGACCAGGTGAACGCGTCGCAGTCCAGCAACGACGTGTTCCCCTCGGCGATCCACCTGGCGGCGCTGCGGCTGGTGGCGCACGACCTGCGCCCGGCGCTGCTGGAGCTGGAGGACGCGCTGGCGGTGAAGTCGGAGGAGTTCGCGCACGTGGTGAAGTCCGGGCGGACGCACCTGATGGACGCGACGCCGGTGACCCTGGGCCAGGAATTCTCCGGGTACGCCCACCAGGTGCACCGGGCCGCCGAGCGCATCGCCTCGGCGCTGCCGCACGTGGCCGAGCTGCCGCTGGGCGGCACGGCGGTGGGCACCGGCGTGAACGCGAGCGCCGCGTTCCGGCGCGAGGTCTACCGCCGCCTGGCCGCGAACACGGGGCTGCCGGTGGCCGAGGCGGAGAACCACTTCGAGGCGCACGGGGCCCGGGACGCGCTGGTGGAGCTGTCCGGGCAGCTGCGGGTGGCCGCCGTCAGCCTGTACAAGATCGCCAATGACGTCCGCTGGATGGGCTCCGGGCCCCGCGCGGGCCTGTCCGAGCTGCGCATCCCCGACCTGCAGCCCGGCTCGTCGATCATGCCGGGCAAGGTGAACCCGGTGATCTGCGAGTCGGTGCGCCAGGTGTGCGCGCAGATCATGGGCAACGACGCGGCCGTCGCCTTCGCGGGCTCGCAGGGCGACTTCGAGCTCAACGTGATGCTGCCGCTGATCGCCCGCAACCTGCTGGAGTCGATCACGCTGCTGGCGGGCGCGAGCCGGCTGTTCGCGCGCCGCTGCGTCGTCGGGCTGAAGGCGAACGAGGAGGTCGCCCGCCTGTACGCGGAGGGCTCCCCGTCGATCGTCACGCCGCTGAACCGGCACATCGGTTACGAGGAGGCGGCTGCCGTGGCGAAGCAGGCGCTCGCGGAGAACAAGACGATCCGCCAGGTCGTCGTCGAGCGCGGCCACGTCGACGCGGGCAAGCTCACCGAGCAGGAGCTGGACGCGGCCCTGGACGTGCTCGCGATGACCCGCCAGCCCGACTGACCCGATGATCAAGGCTCCCGCCATGCCACTGGAACGGCATGGCGGGAGCCTTGATCGGCAGAACTAGGCCGTCGCGCGGCGGCGGGCCACCTCGGCGAGGGCAACCGCGGCCGCGACGGAGGCGTTGAGCGACTCCACCTCGGACACGATCGGGATGCTCACCCGCAGGTCACAGGTCTGCCCGACGAGGCGGCCGAGGCCGCGGCCCTCCGAGCCGACGACCACGACCAGCGGGCCGACCGCGGCCTCCAGCTGGTAGAGGTCGGTCTCGCCGTCCGCGTCCAGGCCGACCACCACGAAGCCCTCGGCCTGGGCCTGCTTGAGCGCCCGGGTCAGGTTGGTCACCTGGGCGACGGGCAGCCGGGCCGCGGCGCCCGCGCTGGTGCGCCAGGCGGTCGCGGTGATGCCCGCGGCGCGGCGCTCCGGCACGAAGATGCCCTGCGCGCCGAACGCGGCCGCGGACCGGATGACCGCGCCGAGGTTGCGCGGGTCGGTGACCCCGTCGAGCGCGACGAGCAGCGGCTCCGGGTGCTCGGCCGCGGCGGCCAGCAGGTCCTCGAAGCTCTCGTACGCGAACGGCGGCACCTGGATGCCGACGCCCTGGTGCAGCACGCCGCCGGTGAGCCGGTCCAGCTCGGCCCGGGTGATCTCCAGGATCGGGATGCCGCGGTCGCCCGCGGTGCGCACGATCTCGGTGATCCGCTCGTCGATGTCGATGCCCTGCGCGAGGTAGAGCGCGGTGGCCGGCACGTGCGCGCGCAGCGCCTCGACCACCGGGTTGCGGCCGACGAGCAGCTCCGGCGCGTCCTTGGGGGTGAGCGACTTGCGGCCGGGCGCGACCCGCGGGCCCATCCGCGTCGCGGCGCCGCGCGCGGCCTGGGTGCGCCTGGTCGGCGCGCCCTTGCCGGTGCCGCCCTTGCCCCAGGTGGTGTCCTTGGTGCCCGGCTTGCCGATCTTCGGGGCGCGCCCCTCGGCGGCCGCCGCCTTGCGCTCCTTGTCCTGCTTCCAGGCGGTCTTCGACGGCAGCTTCTCGGTGCCCGAATACCCCTTGTGCCAGGGTCGCTCGTCGGCGGGCAGGGTCTTGCCGCGGCCCTTGAGGGTGTCCTTGCCCTTGCCGCCCGTCCCCTTGGTCGCGGTCTTCTTGCTGACCTGGCGAATGTTGCGGCGTTGCGAGTTGCCCGGCATTACAGTTCACTTCCGATCGTCCAGCGTGGACCGTGCGGGGTGTCCTCCACCACGACTCCGGCCTGTTTGAGCTGGTCGCGCACGGCGTCCGCGGCGGCCCAGTCCTTGCGTGCCCGAGCAGCGGTGCGCTGCTCCAGGGCCAGTGCCACCAGCGCGTCCACCGTGCCGCGCAGCCCCTCGCCACCCTTGCCCGACGCCCACACGGGGTCGAGCGGGTCGAGGCCGAGCACGCCGAGCATCGCCCGTACGCTGCCCAGCGCCCCGGCAGTGGCCTTGTCCTCTCCGGCGGCCAGCGCCGTGTTGCCCTCGCGCACCACCTCGTGCAGCGCGGCGAGCGCGGCGGAGGTGTTGAGGTCGTCGTTCATCGCCTCGGCGAACTCGGCGCACATCGCCCCCGGCTCTACCACGCCGACGATCTCGACGGCCCGCTGCACGAAACCCTCGATGCGGCGGTACGCCGTGGCGGCCTCCTCCAGCGCCTGCCAGCTGAAGTCGATGCGCGCCCGGTAGTGCGGGGCGAGCAGGTAGTAGCGCAGGTCGGCGGGGCGGATGCCGCGCTCGGTGACCGCGTCGAGGTCGATCACGTTGCCCAGCGACTTGCTCATCTTGGCCTCGCCGAGGTTGAGCAGGCCGTGGTGCACCCAGAACCGGGCGAACGGCAGCCCGGCGGCGCGCGACTGCGCCTGCTCGTTCTCGTGGTGCGGGAAGACCAGGTCGAGGCCGCCGCCGTGGATGTCGAACTCGGCGCCCAGGTAGCGCTTGGCCATGGCGGAGCACTCGATGTGCCAGCCGGGCCGGCCGCGTCCCCACGGCGAGGGCCACTCGGCGTCGTCCGGCTCCTCGGCCTTGGCGCCCTTCCACAGCGCGAAGTCGCGCGGGTTGCGCTTGGCCCGCTCCGGCCCGTCGGCGGCGGCCTGCATCTCGTCCGGCTTCTGCCCGGACAGGGCGCCGTACTCGGCGAACGAGCCGACGGCGAAGTAGACGTCACCACTGCCGTCGTTGCTCGGGTACGCGTTGCCGCGCTCGATCAGCTCGGTGATCATCTCGTGCATCTCGGGCACGTGCCCGGTGGCGCGCGGCTCGTACGTCGGCGGCAGCACGTTCAGCGCCCGGTAGGTCGCGGCGAGCGTCACCTCGTTGGCGTACGCGATCGACCAGAACGGGCGACCCTGTTCCAGCGACTTGGCGAGGATCTTGTCGTCGATGTCCGTGATGTTGCGCACGAACACCACGTCCAGGCCCGCGTGCAGCAGCCAGCGCCGCAGCACGTCGTAGTTGACGCCCGAGCGCAGGTGGCCGATGTGCGGGCCGGACTGGACGGTGAGACCACACAGGTACACGGAGGCCTGACCGGGAACGCGCGGCACGAAGTCGCGCACCTGTCTGGTCGCGGTGTCAAAGAGTCTCAACGTCACCGGACAAGGATAGTCAATGGGAGCGCCGTATTTATCACCGCGCCCGCCGGTCACCCGGCGAGGCTCGTCACCGCGTCGGGCAGCTCGTCCAGCGAGCCGATCACCACGTCCGCGCGGACCGGCCCGGCGGCGGGGGCGCCCGCCCGGTTCAGCCACACGGTACGCAGGCCCGCGCCCGCAGCGCCGGCCACGTCGTGCTCGTAGTTGTCGCCGACGTACACCACCTCGTGCGGCTGGGCCTGCGCCGCGGCCAGCACCGCCTCGAAGAACCCGCGGGCCGGCTTCTTCGGCACGCCTCCCCGCAGCGCGTAGATCTCGAACGCGAACCGGCCGCCCAGCCCGCACCGGTGCGCCTCGCTGTTGGCGTTCGTGGCGTACCCGAGCCGGTAGTCGCGGCTCAGCTTGTCCAGCACCGCCGTCGCCCCCTCGAACGGCCGCGAGTGCGCGAACCGCACCTCGAAGAACAGCTCCAGCCACCGGTCCAGCTCGTGCTCGCGGCCCGCACGAGCCAGCGTGTACCGCATCGCGGCGGCCCGGATCTCCCGCGCGTCGCGGTCGGCGAGCGAGATCCAGTGATCGTCGGCGTCGGCGTGGAACAGCTCCAGGGTCAGCGCCGGGTCGGCCACCGCGGCGGTGACCGCGCTCAGTCCGGCCGTGACGGCGGTGTGGATGTCCACCAGGGTGTCGTCGGCGTCGAAGGCGACAGTCGTGATCATCGGTACACGTTAGCGGAACCGCAGGTCACAGCCCTGCAACGTCACCCACCGGGGTGACCGCGTCTCATGTCGCGAGACGGGCGAGCGCCTCCGGCAGGTGCGCCAGGCGGTCGATCACGGCATCCGGCACCACCGCGCCCGGCACCTCGCGGCCCGCGCGGTTCACCCACACCGTGCGCATCCCCGCCGCGGCGGGCGCCTCGACGTCATGCCGGTAGTTGTCGCCGACGTACACCACCTCGTGCGGGTCCACCCCCGCCGCCTCCAGCACCGCCGCGAAGAACGCCGGGGACGGCTTCTTCGGCAGGCCGTTCTGGTGCGCGTACAGCTCGAACGCGAACTCCCCGCCCAGCCCGCACCGCTCCGCGATCGAGTTGCCGTTCGTGGCGTACCCCAGGACGTACGAGGAACGCAGCTCGGCCAGCATCGCCAGCGCGTCGGGGAACGGCCGGGTCTCCCGGAACCGCGCCGCGAAGAACGCCTCCACCTGCGTGTCCAGGTGATGCTCCAGGCCGAACCGGGCCAGCGAGCGCCGCAGCGCCTCCCTGCGGATGTGCGGCACCGGCGCGTCCGGATCCTCGGCGAACACGGAGTTCCAGTCATCACGCAGATGATCGCGGCTCAGCTCCGCCGCCGGATCGATGCCCCGCACCTCGGCCCGCACCACCTCCAGCGCCGCCTCGATCGCCGGCCGCAGGTCCAGCAGGGTCTCATCCGCATCGAACGCCACCGCCCTGATCACCCCGCCACTGTATCCGGGCAAGGAAGGGCACCTTCTTAACGCTATCCGTAGAGGAAGGGCACCTTCTTAACGTGGCGCCGAGCCGGGCGCCGCTTCCTCTGGGGTCAACCGGCGGTTGATCGCCGTTTCGTGTCGAAAGCTGCGGTCTAGCCCCAGGTTCCGACACGAGAACGCGATCTTCACCCGACGCCGGACCGACCACGCCGCACCGACCGTGCGACGACCTGCGCCGACGTGCACGGACCCGCGGCGCGGCGCGGCGTGGCGATCCACGGCGATCCGCGGCGCGGCGCGGCGTGGCAATCCACGACGATCCGCGGCGCGGCGCGGCGAGGTAGTCCGTGGCGGGGCGATCGGTGGCGAACTGCGCCACCCGGGCGCGCACGGGAAAGGTCTTTGCGCCGTGACGCGGCGGGCGGCGGGGCGCGGCCCGCTCTTAGTCTTGATCCCGTGGACACCGCCCAGACGCTCGACCGTGGCCTGCGCCTGCTCACCCTCGTCGCGGACACGCCAGGCGGGCTGACGGTCACCGAGGCCGCCAACCACCTCGGCGTCGGCCGCGCCGTGGTGTATCGCCTGGTCACGACCCTCACCGAGCACGCCTTCATCCGGCGCGACTCCGGCGGCCGGCTGCGTCTCGGTCTCGGCCTGCTGCACCTGGCCCGCCGCGCCCAGCCGCTGCTCGCCGACGCCGCGCTGCCCGCCCTGCGCCGCCTCGCCGACCAGGTCCGCGCCACCGCGCACCTGACCGTCGCCGACGGCGACGAGGCTGTCGCGGTGGCCGTCGTCGAGCCCAGCGCGACCATGTTCCACGTCGCCTACCGCACCGGCTCCCGGCATCCGCTCGCCGCGGGCGCCGCCGGACGCGCGATCCTCTCCGAGGCCGAGGGCTGGACCGTCTCCTCCGGCGAGCTGCAGCCGGGGGCGTACGGCATCGCGGCCCGCGTACACCGTGTCGAGGGCCTGCGCGCCAGCGTCGGCGTGGTCGCCCTCGCCCCGCTCGACCCCGACACCGTCGGCCCCCTCGTCGTCGCCGCCGCCCACTCCATCACCACCGCCCTGACCTGACCCCGACCCGGCCCGGCCCGGCCCGGCCCGGCCCTTTGATCGTCCGACTTGCCTGGCATACGGGCGTATCTTGAGCGCGCATTCGCCCAGGTGCCTGGCAGGTTGGACGATCATCGCCGGACGATCATCCACAGCGGTTGTCCACACCCGTCCACAGGTGATCCACACGGTTGTCCACAGGGGGTGGGCGGGTTATCCACAGGGTCGTGCACAGGGATCCGGAATCTCAGGCACGCTGTCCGGCGTGCGACGCATCGACCGACCCCGACCACTCGCCTGGCAGGTGTTCCGCGGCTCCGACGCTCTGCGGGACGGCCTGCTCACCCCCGACCAGCTGCGCGGCGACAACTGGACGAGCCTCGGCTACAACGCCTTCGCCGACAGCCGGCTCGACCACGACCATGAGCTGAGCTGCCGCGGGCTGGCGCTCGACCTGCCGGAGCGCGCCTGCTTCGCCGGCCCGTCCGCGGCGTACCTGCACGGCGTCCCGCACGCCGCGTCCCCCGGCGACCGGGTGCACCTCGTCGTCCCGACCGGCACCCGGCTCAACCAGCAAGCAGGCGGTCGTACACCGCATGCAGCTCGACGGCGCAGACGTCGGAACCCACCGCGGCTATCCGGTGACCAGCCCGCTGCGCACCTGCTGGGACCTCGCGCTCTGGCTCGACCTCGTGCCCGCCGTAACGATCATCGACGCGCTGCTACACGCCAAGCTGGTGTCCGGCGAGGAGCTGAGCGAGCTGGCCAGAGCCCGCTGGGGCAGGCACGGCGCGGCGAAGGCGGCGAAGGCGTTCGGGCTCGCGGACGGCAGGGCCGAGTCGCCGCCCGAGTCACGGCTGCGCGTCGGGTTGGTCCGCAACGGCGTCCCCCAGCCTGAACTGCAGTTCCCGGTCGCGGTGACCGGCGGCCGGCTGCTGCACCCGGACCTGGCCTGGCCCGACTACCGGGTCGCCGTCGAGTACGACGGGGAGTGGCACGACGCCCCCGACCAGTTCCACCTGGACCGCCGCAGGCTGAACCTGCTCGTCGGCGAAGGCTGGATCGTCCTGCACGTGACCAGCCGCCGCCTCCGCACCGACTTCCCCGCCGTCGTCCGCGAGGTCAAAACCGCCCTCCGCTCCCGCGGCTGGCGCCCCTAGATCACTCGACTTGCCTGGCACATGGGCGAAAGCGCCCCCAAGATACGCCCAAGTGCCAGGCAAGTCGGATGATCAAGCGGGCCGGACGGCGGGCCGTCAGCGGCGGCCGATGGTGAGCGTCGGCTTGCTCGTTTCGGCGAAGAAGTCGTTGCCCTTGTCGTCGACGACGATGAAGGCGGGGAAGTCCTCGACCTCGATCTTCCAGACCGCCTCCATGCCGAGCTCCGGATACTCCAGGACCTCGACCTTCTTGATGCAGTCCTGGGCGAGCCGGGCGGCGGGGCCGCCGATGGAGCCGAGGTAGAAGCCCCCGTACGCCTGGCACGCCTTGGTGACCTGGCCGCTGCGGTTGCCCTTGGCGAGCATCACGTACGACCCACCCGCGGCCTGGAACTTCTCCACGTACGCGTCCATCCGCCCAGCCGTGGTCGGGCCGAAGGAGCCGGACGCGTAGCCCTCGGGCGTCTTGGCGGGCCCGGCGTAGTAGACCGCGTGGTCGCGCAGGTACTGCGGCATCGGCTCACCGGCGTCCAGCCGCTCGGCGATCTTCGCGTGGGCGATGTCCCGGGCGACCACGAGCGGCCCGGACAGCGACAGCCGCGTCTTCACCGGGTACTGCGACAGCTGCTCGCGGATCTCGGACATGGGCCGGTTGAGGTCGACCTTGACCACCTCGTCGGACACGTCCTCGACGGTGACCTCGGGCAGGTAGCGGGCCGGGTCGGTCTCCAGCCGCTCCAGCCACACGCCCGACGGCGTGATCTTGGCGACGGCCTGGCGGTCGGCGGAGCAGGACACGGCGATGGCGACCGGACAGGACGCGCCGTGGCGCGGCAGCCGGATGACGCGGACGTCGTGGCAGAAGTAGCGCCCGCCGAACTGCGCGCCGATGCCGAAGTTGCGGGTCAGTTCGAGGACCTCCGCCTCCAGCTCCACGTCCCGGAATCCGTGCCCGAGCATCGAGCCGGACGACGGCAGGTTGTCCAGGTACTTCGCCGAGGCCAGCTTGGCGGTCTTGAGCGCGTGCTCGGCGGACGTGCCGCCGATGACGATGGCCAGGTGGTACGGCGGGCAGGCGCTGGTGCCGATGAGGCGCAGCTTCTCGTCCAGGAAGCGCATGAACGAGGTCGGGTTCAGCAGCGCCTTGGTCTCCTGGTAGAGGTACGACTTGTTGGCGCTGCCGCCGCCCTTGGCCATGAACAGGAACTTGTACGCGTCGGCGTGGCCGTCCGGGTCCTCGGCGTAGAGCTCGATCTGCGCGGGCAGGTTGTTGCCGGTGTTGCGCTCGTCCCACACGGTCAGCGGGGCGAGCTGCGAGTAGCGCAGGTTCAGCTTGGTGTACGCCTCGTACACGCCGCGGGCGATGGCGGCCTCGTCGGCCCCGTCGGTGAGCACGTGCCGGCCGCGCTTGCCCATGACGATCGCGGTGCCGGTGTCCTGGCACATGGGCAGCACGCCGCCGGCGGCGATGTTCGCGTTGTGCAGCAGGTCCTTGGCGACGAAGCGGTCGTTCGGCGAGGACAGCGGGTCCTCGATGATCGAGCGGAGCTGGGCGAGGTGCGCCGGGCGCAGATAGTGCGCGATGTCGTGCATCGCCTCGGCGGTGAGCTGGGTGAAGATCTCCGGCTCGATGGTGAGGAACTTGCGCCCGCCCGGCCCGCTGACCACGTCGACGCCCTCGTCGGTGACGAGCCGGTAGTCGGTGGTGTCCGCGCCCAGGGGCAGCAGGGAGGAGTAGGCGAAGTCAGTCACGGCGAAAAGCGTACTCATGTGTCGAGGGGTCGCAGAATTCGCGGCCCGGCTAATCGAACGCGAGGTAACCGAGATCACGCCGCTGGCCCAGCAACAGGCCCTTCGCGTCGGCGGCGAGCACCTCGGCCTCGGTGCGGACCTCGCGGCGGACCCGGCCGGTGCCTGGGTCGAGCACGATCACCCGGTCGGGTGCGCGATCGACGAGCACCACCACGCCGCCCCGGATCGCCGCGGACGCCTCCGGGTTCACCTTGCGGGTCCACAGCTGCTTGGGCTTGGTGGGGCGGTCCGCGTCGTGCTCGTACATGGTCAGCTTCTTGCCGTCGGCGGAGCGGACCAGCGCCCGCTGCGCGTCGACGGCGACGATGTGCTCACCGGTCGCGCAGGTCAGCACGGGCCTGCCGAGGCCGGTCTCGATGAGCTGCTCGCGGCCGTCGGGCAGCACCGACACCAGCACGGTGTCGGTGCCGGCGGGCTGGTCGCGCTGGTCGCACCCGCCGCCGCCGATGGTGCGCAGGTGCTGGCCCTTGGGGATGGACCAGACCTTGCCGCCGCCGGTGTCCCGGGCGGTCACCTGGATGTCACAGCCGCCGTCGCGCGGGGTGGCGACGCTGTGCAGGACGCGGCCGCCCGCGACGACGATGCGCTCGCGGCGCCCCGGCTCCACCGGCTCCCGGGTCGCCTCGCCCAGCGCCGGGCTGACCACGTACACCTTGCCGTCGATCGGGAAGCCGAGCAGCTGCGGCATCTTGCCGGGCTCGTGCGACGGGGCGATCCGGTCGGCCCCCAGCGGCACGCTGCCGAGCAGCTCCGGGTTGTCCGCGAAGAGCACGAAACCCATCCCGGGCAGGCCGGTGGACCACTTCTCGTCGCCGCTGGCGGGCTCGCGCGAGGTGAGCACACAATCCTGGGGGGTACGGCAGGACACCTCCAGCAGCTGGTCGTCGAAGGTCCACACGGCCGAGGCCTTCTCGTCGCGCCGGATCACCAGCCCCGTCGCCGGGTCGATCACCTGGTATCCCTTGACCAGCAGCTTGCCCGCGACGACGACGGTGCGCTCGGGCGGCCCGGCCACCGCGGCCCAGTCGGCCGGGGTCGACCAGACCCGGCGGCCGCTGCCCCGGCTCAGCGCCTCGACCGAGTCGCGGTGCTCGACGACGATGTGGTCGGGCAGCAGCGTGACGGTCTGCGGGGTGCCGCCCAGGCGCTCCTGCCAGCGGGCGGCCGGGTCGGCGATGGGCCCGCTCGTGTTGATCCAGTTCCACAGGTCGGGGAACGGGTTCCAGACGCCGGTGCTGACCAGCACGGTCAGCGCGACGGCACCCGCTACGAGCCAGCCCGCGCCAGCCCTCCCCTGAGCCATCCGGAAAGGATAGCCAGGCCGCGCTCATACGTGAGTGACTGTCCGATTCACCCGTGTCGGGCGGCTTTCCCCACCAGCGGCAGGGTGCGGTACGGCAGCTGCTCGGCGAGCGCGATCAGCGTGGAGGCGCGCACGATGCCCTCGTACGACACGATCTCGTCGATGACGCGCTGCAGGTCGGCATTGGACCGGGCGACGATGCGGCAGAGCAGGTCCCCGCCGCCGGTGATGGTGTACGCCTCCAGCACCTCCGGGATCGTCGACAGGTGCGCGGCGACCGGGTCGTGGCCGCCGCTCTGCCGGATCTCCAGCGTGATGAACGCGGTGACGCCGTAGCCGATCGCCGCCGGGTCCAGCTCCGGCCCGAAGCCCTTGATGACGCCGCGCGCGACGAGCCGGTCCAGCCGGGCCTGCACGGTGCCCCGCGCCACCTTCAGGCGGCGCGAGGCCTCCAGCACGCCGATCCGCGGCTCGGCCGCGAGCAGCTCGATGAGCCGTACGTCCAGCTCGTCCACGCCGACGGTCACCGGCACATCATGTCATCGCGGGCCGAGGATGTTCTGCCGCCCGTCCGCGGTCCAGGTGCGGCCACCGGCCCGGACTTCCACCGACCTGGGCAGCGCTCCGGCGGTGCCGTCCTTTCCGGCCAGCCAGGCCGCGAACCAGCCGCCGGAGAAGCGCAGCGCCACCTTCCGGCCGTTCGCCAGCGTCACCGTGCCCGACTCGGCGCCCGCCGGGGCCCGCCCGACGATCCACCCGTCGCCGTATCCGGCGTCGGCCACCCACTGCATCGGCTGCCATGTACCGGCGCCGTCGGCCGCACTGACGGTGAGCAGGGAGACGTGGTTGCCACTGCGGTCGCAGACCATGACGGCGCCGTCCACGGCATGGACGAGCAGTGGCTGCGTGGCATCCCGGAAGGAGAACCGCCGCGGCGGCTGCGACGGCCCCCCGGCGACTCGGCCGCGATCGGCGGCGGCCCGGCAGATCTGCTCCGCCGACTCGGTCAGCTGCTCCTCGGGCAGATAGTCGACGCCTGAGTCGAGGATCGTCGCCGTCGCCGTGTGCGCCCGGACGATCGCGTCGTTGAGCCCGCCCTCGGGCGCCCACAACAGGAACAGGCCGCCGTCGAGCCTGGCCTCGATGACCCTGCCGTCCGGGCTGACGGCGTCGACCCGGGTCGCTCCAGCGGGCACCCGGCCCACGAAGTAGTCGGCGCTCGCGACCTCGCTCAGGCTTCCGTCCAGGTGCGAGATGGAGCCGTACCGCGGGATGCGGGCACCCACGTCGGGCAGCAGCCGCTGCGTGGGCTGTGCGTACGTCATGCTGATGCCGAGGCCGCCCGGCGACCGCTCGCAGTCGGCGATCACCCGGTCGTTGCCGTACACCCGGATGCCCAGCTCCGGCTCCAGCGCCTCCATGCGCAGCGGCGGCAGCTCGGCGCGGTCCTCCGGCGCCAGCTTGCTCCGATCGCTGTCCAGCCACTTGCGGCGGCAGTCCTCGGCGAAGCCCGCGTGCCACGGTGCGCTCGTCGCGCTCGGCGTGGCACCGGGTGTGGCGCTGGCCGTCGCCAGCGGTGCCACCTCTCCGGCGGGCGGGGACGGCCATACCAGGAACCCGGCTGCCACGACCGCGGCGGCGCCGACAGCGGCCCAAGCGCCCAGGCGGCGGCGTGGGTCTCGCCCGGCCCGCTGTTCGATCTCGCTCACCGTCATGGTGAAGCGCTCCTCCCCGTATTCGTCCGTGAGCCTCGCCCGCAGGTCGTCGACGGTCATCACGCCACCTCCCGGGTGGGGTTGAGGGCCGTCAGACCGGCCGGGGCGAGCTGGTGGCGCAGGGACTGCACGGCACGGTGCAGGTGGGCGGTGACGGTGCCCTCGGCGATGCCGAGCAGCTCGGCGGTCTCGGCCACGCTGAGGTCGGCGATCAGCCGGAGCGCGACCACCTCCCGCTGCCGCCGGGGCAGCGCGGCCAGCTCGCGCCGCAGCGCGCCGTCGCGCACGGTCTCGGCGGCGGCACGGTCCGGGAGATCCCCGAGCACCTCCCGGCGCAGCCGCCGCCAGACCGAACGGCGCACGTTGAACGCGGTGCGCAGCACCCACGCGGTCGGGTTCGGGTGCACGCGCACCGCCGCCCAGCGCGCGCAGGCGCGGGCGTACGCCTCGGCCACCGCGTCCTCGGCGCCGGCCCGGTCGCCGCCCGCCGCGAGCACGGCGCGGAACACCGCGTCCTTGCCGCTGAGATAGAACTCAGCGAAGTCGTCCATCCCGTCTCCCCTTGTCACCGGGGATACGCCCGGGAGCCCGGCGAGCATTACAGGGTTCGGTAACGATTCGATAACTGGTCAATCTGTCCAGCGAACCGGCCCGACCGCCGGTCGATCTGCGCAATCTGATCAGTGTCGCACGAGACAGTTGCCCAGGTCACGGGCCCGCGCCAAGCTTTCGGCATGACCGCAGTAGCGCACCCGGCCGCCACCCACGCGAGCCCGGAACAGCTGACCGACCCGTTCCCCGTGAAGGGTGTCGACCACATCGCCTTCCTGGTGGGCAACGCGAAGCAGGCGGCGCACTACTACTCCACCGCGTTCGGCATGACGCTGGTGGCGTATCGCGGCCCCGAGCAGGGCTATCGCGACTACGCCGAGTACGTGCTGACCTCCGGCTCGGCGCGGTTCGTGCTGCGCGGGGCGGTGCACGCCGCCGCGCCCGGCGCCGACCACCACGCCCGCCACGGCGACGGCGTCACCGACATCGCCCTCGAGGTCCCGGACGTGGACGCCGCCTACGCGTACGCCGTCAAGCACGGCGCCCGGGGCCTGCAGGCACCCGAGGACCTGACCGACGAGCACGGCACCGTGCGGATCGCGGCGATCGCCACCTACGGCGACACCCGGCACACGCTGCTCGACCGCTCGCGCTACACCGGCCCGTTCCAGCCCGGCTTCGTCACCCGCGAGCCGATCGTGGACCGCTCGGCGCTGGTCGCGGCGGGCGCGCCGAAGCGGCTGTTCCAGGCCGTCGACCACGTGGTCGGCAACGTCGAGCTGGGCCGGATGGACGAGTGGGTGGAGTTCTACCACCGCGTCATGGGCTTCACGAACATGGCCGAGTTCATCGGCGACGACATCGCCACCGACTACTCGGCGCTGATGAGCAAGGTCGTCGCCAACGGCACCCGCAAGGTGAAGTTCCCGCTCAACGAGCCGGCCATCGCCCGCAAGAAGTCGCAGATCGACGAGTACCTGGAGTTCTACGGCGGCCCCGGCGCGCAGCACATCGCGCTGGCCACCAACGACATCCTGGCCACCGTCGACGCGATGCGCGCCGCCGGCGTCGAGTTCCTGAACACCCCGGACTCGTACTACGACGACCCGGAGCTGCGGGCCCGCATCGGCAACGTGCGCGCCCCCATCGAGGAGCTGAAGAAGCGCCGCATCCTGGTCGACCGCGACGAGGACGGCTACCTGCTGCAGATCTTCACCAAGCCGGTGCAGGACCGCCCGACGGTCTTCTTCGAGCTGATCGAGCGCCACGGCTCGCTCGGCTTCGGCAAGGGCAACTTCAAGGCCCTGTTCGAGGCCATCGAGCGCGAGCAGGACACCCGCGGCAACCTCTGACGTACGCAAGGAAGGGCACCTTCTTAACGCTATGCGTAGAAGAAGGTGCCCTTCTTAACCTGTGAAAACCGCCGGAACGAGCACCTGCGAGGACATGGAAGGATGTCACGCATGACCTCCCCCTCCCCCTCGCCGTTCCCGCCGCCGGCGCCGCAGCCCGGCGCTGCGGGTGCGCCCGCCACGCCGTGGTCCACGCAGCCCGCGGGCTGGGTGCCGCCGCCCCCGCCGCCGGGGACGTACCAGCCGCTCGCTCTCCCGCTGGCCCCCAACGGGCTGCCCCTGGCGAGCTTCGGCGACCGCCTGCTGGCGTTCCTGCTGGACGCCCTCATCGCGAGCGCGATCAGCATGGTCGTCACCCTGCCGCTGACCTTCATCTGGATGTTCAGCTGGATCTCCACCATCGAGGAGTCGGCGAGCAGCTACGACGCCTACGGCGACCCCGTGCCGCCGGACTTCTGGGCGCTGTTCGGCCCGATGATGATCTTCTTCGTGGTGGTCTTCGGCTTCACGCTGATCTTCACGTACCTCTACTACGTGGAGTACCAGCTGCGTAAGGGCGGCCAGACCGTCGGCAAGAAGACCATGAAGATCCGCGTCGTGATGGCGAACCCGGCCGAGGTGCTCGACCGGGGCGCGCTGACCAAGCGCTGGGCCGTCGAGCGCGTGGTGGGCCTGTTCGTGCCGTTCTTCAGCTACCTCGACGGCTTCTGGCAGCTGTGGGACAAACCGCTGCAACAGTGCCTGCATGACAAGGCCGCGCGGACCGTCGTGGTGAAGGTCGGTTAAATAGCAGTCATGACGATCAGCCCAGGGTGGTACAAGGACCCCGCCGATCCCGGCACGCAGCGCTACTGGGACGGCGAGGGCTGGCTCGGCGCGCCCCTGCCCGCCGACGCGACCCCGCCGGACGGGCCCCCGGCCGCACCGCCGCCGCCTCCGCCTCCGCCGCTCGCACCGGCCGAAGAGCCCGTGGCGAAGGTCAGCGGCGCGCGGGACGGCGCGACGCCGCCCGTCCTGACCCCGCCGCCGCACCCGCCGGCCGGCGGCCCAGGCGGCCCCGGTGCCCCGGGCGGCCGCCCGCTGCCGCCGGGCTGGCCGTATCCCGTGCCGCAGCCCCCGGTGCGCCCGCACGGCATGCCGCTGGCCACGCCGGGCGCGCGGCTGGTCGCCCGGATCATCGACACGGTCGCCCTGGTGCTGCTCAACGTCGTCGTCAACGGCTGGTTCGTGTACCTCTTCCTGCGCGACTACATCCCGTACACGCAGGCGGTCACCAACAAGTGGCTGGAGACCGGCTCGCTGCCGCTGGACATCGCGCGCCCCGCGCAGATGGACGCCCTGCTGTTCGTGATCGTCCTGATCGCGCTGGCGCTGTGGTTCGCGTACGAGGTCCCGGCGACCGCGCACACCGGGCAGACGCTCGGCAAGCGGATGGCGAAGGTCAAGGTGGTGCGCGCGGAGAGCCTGGAGCCGCTCGGCATCGGGCGGGCCTGGCGGCGCTGGAGCCCGCTGGCCATGCCGCTGCTGCTGCTCACCTGCTGCGGGCCGTTCTTCGTGATCCTGCAGTTCGCCGACGTCGTCTTCCTGCTGATCGACCGACAGCAGCGCATGGCCTGGCATGACCGGTCCGCGGGCACCTTCGTGGTGCACCCGCCGGAGCCGGTCCGGACCGACAAGAAAGGTGGCATGTGATGGGCAAGCGGACCCTCACCAGGGCTGACCTCGACGCCCTGCCGAACTACGTGCCGGGCCGGTCCGTGCCCGGCGCGATCAAGCTGGCCAGCAACGAGGTGCCGTACGGCCCGCTGCCCGGCGTCGTCGAGGCGGTGGCCGAGGCCGCCGCCAACGTGCACCGCTACCCCGACATGGGCGTCGCGCAGCTGCGCGACCGGCTCGCCGACCGGCTGGGGGTGCCCGCCGAGCGGGTCGTCACCGGCTGCGGCTCCGTCGCGCTCGCCGAGCACCTGGTGCGCGCCACCTGCGTGCCCGGCGACGAGCTGCTCTACTCGTGGCGCTCGTTCGAGGCGTACCCGATCATCGCGCACACCACGGGCGCGACCTCGGTGCGCGTGCCGAACACCGCCGAGCACGGCCACGACCTGCACGCGATGGCCGCCGCGGTGACCGATCGCACCCGGATGATCCTGGTCTGCAACCCGAACAACCCGACCGGCAGCAGCGTACGCAAGGCCGAGCTGGACGAGTTCCTGGCGGCCGTGCCGGAGGACGTGCTCGTCGTGCTCGACGAGGCGTACCTGGAGTTCGTCACCGACCCCGGCGTGCCGAACGGCGTCGAGGTGTACGGCGACCGGCCCAACGTGGCCGTGCTGCGCACCCTGAGCAAGGCGTGGGGCCTGGCCGGCCTGCGCGTCGGCTACCTGGTGGCGCACCCGGAGGTGGCCGGCGCGGTGCGCAAGGTGGTCACCCCGTTCTCGACCAGCCTGCCCGCGCAGGCCGCGGCCCTGGCCGCGCTGGACGCCGAGGCGGAGATGCGACGCCGCTGCGACCTGGTCATCGCCGAGCGCGACCGGGTGCAGATCGCGCTGGCCAAGGTGCTGCCGGGCGTGCCCGCCAGCCAGGCCAACTTCGTGTGGCTGCCGCTGGGTGAGCGTGCGGTGCCGTTCGCGCAGCACTGCGAGGCCGAGGGCGTCATCGTGCGGCCGTTCGCGGGCGAGGGCGTGCGCGTCACCATCGGCACCGCGGACGAGAACGACGCGTTCCTGCACGCCGCGGACAAGTTCCTCGGCTGAGGGCGTACCGAACAAAGAACCGCCGCCGACCCGCGTGAGCGAGCCGGCGGCGGTTTCTCTATGTCAGCCGTCAGGCCGCGGCGACCGTGATCTGCCGCGTGGTGCTGGCGGCCTTGCCCCAGCCGTCCGTCACGGTGAGGGTCACCGTGTACGTGCCGGCCGCGGGGAAGGTGTGCGACATCGACGACGCCGTGCTCTGCGCCGTGCCGTCACCGAAGTCCCAGCGGTAGGTGAACGTGTCGCCGACGTTCGGGTCCGTGGACCCGACCCCGGAGATGTTGCACACCAGCAGCGTGCACGACGGCGTGTTGATCACCGGCGTGGGCGCCGCGTTGCCCGGGGGCTCCGTGATGGTCACCGGCAGCGTCTTCGTCGCGGTGAGGCCGTACTCGTCCCGCACCGTCAGGACCACGTTGAACGTGCCCGGAGCGGTGTAGGTCTTGGTGGCCACCGCGCCGGAGCCGGTGCCCTGCCCGAAGTTCCACGAGTACGTCAGCGCCGGGGTGTTCTCGTCGGTCGAGGTGCGGCCGTCGAAGGTGCAGACGTTGTTCGTGCAGGACGCCGTGAAGTTGGCGACCGGCGCGTTGTTCGGCGGCACCTGCACGGTCACCGTCACGTCGACCGGCGGGTCGGTGGCGAAGTCGTGCTGGTCCACGCCGCGCACCCGCACCGTGTACGTACCGGCCGGGATCGCCGGGGTGGTGTACGAGTAGTTCGAGCCGGGCGAGCCGGGCGAGTTCAGGAACGCGCTCCGCCAGCTCTGTGCCGTGCTGGTGAACGTGCCCGTCGAGCTCATGTAGCGGCCCGCGCTGTCCACGATCGCCACCTGCGCGGCGGCGATCTGCTGGTCGTCCTCGACCCGGCCGCTGACGAAGATGCGGGCGTCGGTGAAGACCGCACCGTTCTGCGGCGCCATCAGGGCCTGCGTCACCGTCGGCGGCAGGTCACCCGGGTAGATCGCGTACGTGGCGGTCGCCCCCGTGGTGGAGGTGTCCTGCTGACCGACCGTGTCGTACGCGTACGCGGTCACCGCGTACCGGCCCTGGGTGGGCAGGTCCGTGGACAGCGTCCAGGTGGTGCTGGTGCCGTTCGGGCTGGCCAGCACCGCGTTGCGCGTCGCGAACGCCGCGCTCAGCGAGCCGTCCGCCTGCAGGTAGCGGCTGCTGTCCTGCTCCCGGATGGCGACCTTCACGCTGGCCACGCCGAAGTCGTCCGTGGCCGTGCCGGCCAGGTCGAGGTGCAGCACCGACGCGGTCTGGTTGCCGGTGACGTTCAGCAGGCCGTTGGGCGGGTTGTCGCCCGGGATCTGCGAGTTGATCGTCAGCTTGCCCTGGTTGGTGCTCGACGTCTCCAGGCCCACGTCGTCGGTGGCCTTGACCGAGAACGAATACGTGCCCGGCTTCAGGTTGAACGGCGTCGTGTACGACCAGTTGACGCTGGTCGCGTTCAGGTTCAGCGGCGTGACGCGGAACCAGCCCGCCTGCACGTCGGTGCCCCAGGTGCCGTCGGAGGCCAGGTTCTCGCGCGTGGTCGAGTTGCGCAGCTGGATCTCGACGCTGAACAGGTTCTCGTCGTCGGAGGCCGTGCCCGAGAAGGTCATCGGGCTGCCCGGCGCCACCGTGATCGCAGGCGTCGCGGTCGGCGGGTTCATCACCGCGGGCGCGGCGATGGTCACCGACGGCGCGATGCCGGTGGTGCTGACGATCCAGGTCCGGTCACTGGTGTCCAGCGAGGACTGGCCGGCCGTGTCGGTCGGCACCACCTGGATCTGCCACTGGCCCTCGTACGGGACGGTGACCTCGGTCGACCAGGTGGTCGACAGGCCGCCCACGACGTCCGGCTGGATCCGGAACTGGTTGTACGCGGTGCCCGCCGAGCCGTCGTCCTGCAGGTAACGGTTGTTGGCGTCGCGCAGCGTGTACCCGATCGACTGCACGCCCTTGTCGTCGGTCGCCGTGCCGGTGACCGTGAACGTCGTCGACGGGACGACCGAGCCGGTCGGGCCGGTGACCGACGCGGTCGGCGTACGGTCGTCCAGGCTGAACGTCTCGAACTTCTTGATCGCCTTGGTGGCGTCGCTGTTGCCGTTCAGCGCGAACGACTTCGCCTGGACCTTCAGCGTGTGGTTGCCCGCGATGGTCAGCGGCAGCGACCACGCGCTGGTTACCGCGTTCGGCGACGCGAGGTTGGTGTTGATGATCGTCGCCGCGCCCCAGGTGGTCAGGTCGGGCTGCAGGTAGCGGTTGGTCGCCGTGTCGATGATCTCGACCTGGACCCGCCGCAGGCCGCCCGTCGCGGTCGCGGTGCCGGTGATGGTGAACTGCTGCCCCGCCGGGAACACCTTGCCCTCGACCGGGGAGGTGATGGTGGTGTCGTACGGCGACGCGGCCGGGATCGTGTTGAAGTCGTAGAAGGCGACCCGCCCGACGTTGTAGCCGCCCTGCGTGGTGGCGTCACCGCCGGCGAACAGACCACGCGGCGTCACCAGCATGGCCTTGTTGCCCTCGAACGAGTTCGAGCCCGGGTTCCACTCCAGCCCCTTGCCGTTGGCCGGGTCGAGCGCGCCGATGTGGTCGCGGCGGACCACCGCGTCACCCAGGCCGTAGCCGCCCAGGCCCTGGCCGGTGCCGTAGCCGACGTCGTCCAGACCCGGCCACGGGTCCGGCGCGCTCTGCGACTCGACCCAGGAGAAGTGGCCGCCGATGTACACGGCGTTCTCCGAGATCGCGACCGAGTAGATGGAGTCGAACGCCCGCGAGATCCACAGCGGCTGCACGTGGTCGTCCCCCGCGATCGGGAACGCGATCGCCGTGTCGTTGATCGGCGGCCGGTCGCCACCGGAACCGCTGGTCACCACGAAGTACTGGTCGTTCGGCGCGATGTCGCCCGCGTAGATGCGCTGGATGCCGCCGACGAACTGCAGGTTGTCGTCCCACAGCCGGCTGCGCCAGGGCAGCAGCTGGTTGTTCGTGGTGTTGATGAGGCCGACGCCGTACCGGTCCTGCCCGGCGATCTGGCGCCCGGTGTGCACCACCAGCAGCTTGCTGTCGTCGTGCGTCAGCACCAGGGCCTGCACGGTCAGCGCGCCGTCGACGCCGATGCCGCCGGACAGGTTGTTCACGAAGCCGGTCACCACCGCGCCGGTCGACGCGTTCACCGCGGCCAGACCCACCCGGGCCACGTTGTTGATCGTGGTGAACTGGCCGCCGATGTACACCGTGGTGTTGGTGGCCTCGATCGAGGTCGCGGCGCCGTTGGCGTTCGCGGTGAACCCGGCGATCGGCGCGCCCGTGGTGATGTTCAGCGAGACGACCTTGCGCTTCGTCACGCCGTTGACCGTGTTGAACCGGCCCACCGCGAACAGCTTCGTGCCGTCCGGCGAGGCCTCGACCTCGGTAACCGCGCCACCGGCGAACGTCGGGCGGAACGTCGTGTCGATCAGGCCGGTGTCGATGTTGTACGCCGCCAGGTACGCCTGGTTGACCGTCGTCGTGTTCGTCGACGTGTTGTTGCGGATCGAGGTGAAGGTGCCGGCGATGAAGACCCGGTTGCCGATGTAGGCGAGGTCCGTGATCTCACCGGTGGTGATCCGCGGCGTGTTGGTCCGCGGAATGTCCGGTGCCAGCCTGGTGTGATTCGGCTTGGGCTGTGCCGCCATGGCCGGCGCTGACGCCGCCACGACGGTGCCCAGAATGGACAGCCCTCCCACCAGGGAGGCTGTTACTAACGATGCCACGCCTCTGCGTGTGCGCACGGTTGATCCCCCACGCATGAAGATTCCCCAAACCCAGTGGAAAGAGAGCCTCCCCCGGAGGCTACGGAGCACACTCTCAAGCAGCCCCACCGTCCGGAATGGTCTCTTCGCATCGACCGGTGGGCCGTCCGGTCCGAATGCGCCGTGCCCACGTCCAACATGACCCACGTCACGCGCCTGACCTGCGGCGATGCGTGCGCCCTGCACTGACGTGCCATTGAGTCGCACTTATGACACCAGGCCCCGGCACAATGCTGTGACGGCATCCGCGTCGATCCGTCGACACCAGGCGCCAGCAGGACGAACGCCGCCGGAATACGTTCCGGCGACCGTAATAGGGTGCTCCTATGACTTGGCGGACCCTGCCCCGCGGAACACGATTCGCGGTGATCGGCGTCGTCGCGGCGGCCCTGCTCGCGGCAGCCGGGCTGACCGCCTGGCGCGTGCTCGCCCCCGCCGAAGTGGTCAGCCCGGCCCGAAAGCCCTACCCCGAACCGGTGATCCCGGCCCCGGGCCCGATCGGGGCGCTGGTGTCCGCGCCGCTCATCCTCGACGACCGCATCCGGATCTTCGCGGCCGAACGCCAGGTGTGGGCCGACGCCCCACCGAACTTCAAGTACGAGAACAGCGCACTGTGGTCGCTGCGCCGCTGGCCCGCCCAGCTCATCGGTGTGGTCGCGCGCGGCGGCCCGTCGCCCGTCGTGGTGAGCAGCTGGTCCGACGGGCAGCTCGTCGGCACCGACCCGCGCACCGGCGAGACCGTCTGGCAGGCCACGGCCGAGCCGCTCGGCGACGCCTACGCCGGGCGCCGCACCGGCGCGGCCACCCTGTACCAGCCGCCCGGCCTGTTCAGCACCGCGGACGCCGTCGTCGTCGCGGGTCCCGCGCACGTCACGGCGTACGACCCGGCCACCGGCGCGCAGCGCTGGCAGCTGGCCGCGCCCGCCGACGCCGCCTGCCGGGGCACCGACCTCACCTCCGCCGGGCAGTACCTGGTCCACGACACGTGCGCCGGCACGGTCCGCCGGGTCGGCGCCGCCGGCGGCGCCGCCCTCCCCGACCTCGGCAGCGGCATCACCGCGGTGGAGCCGGTCTCCTGCCCGGTGGGCCATTCGACATGTCCGGGGGTACGCCTGACCGGCCCGTCCGGGACGGAAGGGCTCCTGCTCGACGGCACCGCCGCGATCCCGTCCCCGCCGCTGTCCGCACCCGGGACCGTGCTCGCGGGCGGCGTCGCGGTCACCGCACCCGACCCCGCCGCGGTGACCCGCCTCGACGCCCGCGACCCGCGCACCGGCGAACTCCGCTGGACCTGGCAGCCGTCACCGGGCAACGCCGCGACCCCGCCCGGCCGCCTGCTCGCCGCCGGCACCGACCGGGTGCTCCTGCTCGCCCCCGACCAGACCCTCATCGCGGTCAGCGCCGAGTCCGGCAAGGAACTCTCCCGCTCCTCCATCCAGCTCCGCCACGAACCCGTCACCCCGTACGACCTCTCCCAGGTCCACACCTCAGGCCGCTACGTCGTCCTGGTCCGCACCATCCCCGGCGCCCCCGCCACCGCCCCCGACTCCGACTACTACCTCTTCCCCCGCCCCGTCCTCCTCACCGGCTCCTGACCCCTCCCATCCCGCGTTGATCATGAACTTATGGGCGTGTTCGACGGCGTGTCGTGTCCACGGGGCCGTGATCGATCTGCTCTGCGCGGCCGCTAGTTGCCCGGGGTTAGGTTTATCCAGTAGCGGCGGGTCAGGCCGAGAGGGGTTTCACGGATGTCCTCAAGGACGCCGCCGTTGCGCTCGATGGTGCGGGCGGAGCCAGGGTTGTCGTCCCTGCAGGAGATCATCACGCGATCGAGGCCGCGGCGGGTGCGGGCGTGTTCCAGGACCTCGCCCAGCGCCCAGGAGGCGAGTCCACGCCTGCGTGCCGTCGGACGCACCGAATAGCCGATCTGGCCGCCGGCCTCCAGCAGGAACTCGTTCAGGCGGTGCCGGAGCGAGATCGACCCGGCCACTTCACCGTCCTCGACGATCCACCAGTACGTCGCGTGGACCAAGCCCGGCGCGATCGGCATCGAGTCGTCCGACATGACCGCCAGACGTTCGATCCAGGCAGCGAATGCAGCGGGTGAAGTCACGTCGTCATCGGGTTGCGGACCGCCGCCGTGCAGCAGCTCGCCTGCCTTCACGAACTCGTCCCGTGCGGAAAGCCACGAGGCGTGCAGATCCATGGTGGGTGCGACGAGTTCAGCCATGCCCGAACCCTAGACAAGCCGCCGATTCCACGACGACCAATTTGAACCGCGGTTGATCGCGTTCTCGTGTCGCAACCTGGGCTCTGACCACAGCTTTGGACACGAGACGGCGATCATCGCGCGGAGCTGGCAGTTAAGGGATCGCCGGCCGCGGGCGTCGGGGCGGCTGTGGGGAGGGAGGTTTGTCTGCGGCGGGCCGGTGATCGCGGTTTCGTGTCCGGATGTGCGCTCTGGCGCGGGGTTTCGACACGAGACGGCGATCTTCGCTGGGCTGCCGGCCGGCCGGGGCGGGCCTGCGCACGGCTGGGGTTAAGAAGGTGCCCTTCTGCTACGGATAGCGTTAAGAAGGTGCCCTTCCTTC
>NZ_BONF01000052.1 GCF_016862575.1 Catellatospora bangladeshensis
ACACCGTGACCCGCAGCGAGACACCGTTGATCGCCCGTTTCTTCGCCATCGTTCCGGTCTGACCCCGGTCACGTGCCTCGTCAGACTTCGGAAGGTGGTCGATGGCGATCACCGCAGCCCCCGACCGCTCCAGAACGGTCAGCGTCCGGCGATGGGCGCTCGTGTAGTCGTCCGGGTTGCTGGAGTTCAGCCCGAGCATCGGCACCAACTCGCCCAGCGAATCGACGACAACTACCGTGGGCGTCCACGCCTTAAGCGCGTGAACCACACGGATCAGATCATCACCACTTTCCGGCTCGGCCAGCAGGAAACGCTGAGGGTCGCCCAGCACCGTCTTACGGGCACCCAGGATCGTCAGCCGGGTGATGATTTCTCCCGCCCCGTTGTGGTCCAGGTCGATGACGGCGGCACGCCCGCCGCTGTTCAGCGCCTCAACCACGGCAGCCAGAGCAATCCATGTCTTGCCGCACTCGGGGTCGCCGAACAGCACGTTGACCTTCTGCGCGTAGAACAGCTTGTTGCCGTCATCGCGGGTGAGTAGCACAGGCGCTGGGGGTGGCGGAATCCCGTCCGTCAGCAGCTTCGCCACGTCCACGAACAGCGAAGCCGCTGCACCTTCCTGGGCTTCCGGAGTTGCTCCAGCCTGGCCGGCATCGTCGTCCGTGTTCCAGTCGTCCAGGTCGTCCACCTGGCGGTCCGCCCCGTAGCCAAGCCTCCTCAGTGCCGCCGAACAGGCAGAGAAATCCCCGCCGTACTCCAGGTGAGTCAGGACGGCGAACTTGTCATAGGAGCCCTCCAGTGGCATACCTGACCAGGCGTAGAGGTTCGGCGAGCCGTCCTTGCCGGTACGCGCCGAACCGGTGGACATGTTCGACGAGTTCGGGTGCACGTACTCGTCCTGACCCTGCTTCCTGCCCAGGTACTTCCAGCCGTTGCGGGTCAGGATTTCGTGGATCGTGATCGAGGGGTCGTCGTTGAACGCGTCGCCCGGACGGTCGCCGTTTGCGCGGTCGTACTCGGCGACACCTGCCGGACGCTCGTAGGTAGGAAGGACACGCTCATCCAGCGCAGCCCTGATCGCGGCGTGGATGGCCTGCCGTTCGTCCCACGTCAGCGTTCGGACATCCTGGCCGACCTGCGAGCCATCGCACGCTGACCACGGCTTGCCAGTCGGGTGAACCTTCCCGCTGGACGGCGCGAGGATCACGAACCCACCCTCACCACGCGTCTCTGCGTATGTGGTCTTCGAGTCGGCCGACATGGCGATCTTCTGGTTGCCGGGAACGGGCTGGTCGGCGATGCGATAGAGGATGTGAATGCCACCCGATGGCGTCATCTCTGCGTATCCCTCGTTCAGCAGGGATTTCCACCGCTCGCCCACGCCACGCGCGATGCACTCCTGCTCGATCCGCGCCCGGCTGGCAGGGTCACTGGCACGCCCCTCCGTTTCGAGCATTTCGAGATTCCCGGACACCTGGCCGCAGACGATCCCGACGCCCCAATCCGGGTGGGCGGTGAACCACTGCTCAACCTGGCTGCGCGGGGGGCGCTCGCCGGTAAACGACTTCCACTCGTGCACCGGACGCTTGGAACCGTCAGCGCGTGCGGGGATTACGGTCGTGCCCGCGTCGTGCCAGGCGAGCGCGCCGTGAAGGTGGACGTTGTCCACGGCCGGACCGGTGGGCACGTCAGCTAGCGCCGCAGCATCCCAGCACTGCCGGTGCTGCGGCAGTCCGTCGTACCGCTCGGTGGTGTCGAAGTTGCAGCGCACACAGCGGGTGGCGTCGATGGACGTGCTGGTCAGCACCCCGGTAGAATGCTGAGCAGGGTTTCCGTAGTTAGGGCCGTTCTCGTCGGGGCGGCCCTTTCCCGTGTTCACGACCGCTCGCCTGCCTGGAGCGCCGGGGCGAACAGCGCGCGTAGGCGTGCCATTTGATCATCAGTGAGTTCGGGCGCACGATCGACGACAGTGCGAACAGCGCCAACGAGATAGGCCCGCCTGGCGTGTTCCTTTCGCTCCTCCGGGGAGCGACCCGCATGAGTCTTCGCTGCTCCGAGACGGCCACGTTCGGCGTGGCTAAGGGGGGTGGGCACAGTGATCTCCGGATGTGGAGGTTCTGTGCGGCACGGCCACTCGGGCGTTCCGGTGTCCTGCCCGATCGCCGCTGATGATCGGGAAGGTTCGCCATGGGCGCGGTCGCAGACTCCTGTCGGACCTGGACAAAGTCTCAAGTCATGCAGGGGGTAGGCCCGCCACGGCAGCCCATGGTCCGTGGAGCGGGGATACAGCTCAACTTCATCGATTACGTTAGCCCAGTTCTGGGCAATGATCAACTCTGGCAATCGGGCTGAACTGGGTACATGTGCGCTGGATTTGTCTCTTGAGGACCCAAAGGACGCCCAGGATTTCTGGCTACCCGACTTGACCGGGCGAGAGATACGTCCCCCATAGCTCTGTACACGCGACCCGGAGCACGCGGTCGTGACCGCGGGCGGACAGCGCTCCGGTGTCCAGCCGGTGCCGCAGCACGGCGGTGTCCGTGTCGGGCAGCCGCCATCGGCGCTGGCGCAGCACCGTGCCGGGCACCTCGGCGTTGCAGCGCGCGCCGAGCCCGCTCCAGCGCTCGGCGGCGACCGCGCGGGCGGCGGCGACCCGCTGCGCGACCGTGCGCGACGGCTCCCGCGTGGCGCGGTCGGTGAACAGGTGGGCCGCCCTCACCTGGGGCAGCTGCAGCTGGATGTCGATCCGGTCGAGCAGCGGCCCGGAGATGCGGCCGATGTATCGCCGCCGGGCGTGCGGGCTGCACGTGCACGCGACGTCGCCGACCGGGCGGGCGCACGGGCACGGGTTGGCGGCGAGCACCAGCTGGACCTGGGCCGGGTACACGACGATGCCGCGGGTGCGGCCCAGCGTGACGATGCCGTCCTCCAGCGGCTGGCGCAGCGTGTCCAGGGCCTGCCGGCTGAATTCGGGCGCTTCGTCGAGCATCAGGACCCCGCGGTGGGCCAGCGACAGCGCGCCGGGGCGGGCCAGCCCGCTGCCGCCGCCGACCAGCGACGCCACCGAGGCGGTGTGGTGCGGGGCCTGGAACGGCGGCCGCCGGATGAGCGGCGCCCCGGGCGGCAGCACGCCCGCGACTGAGTGCAGGGCGGTCACCTCCAGCGCGGCGGCGTCGTCGAGCAGGGGCAGCAGCGACGGCAGCCGCTGGGCGAGCATGGTCTTGCCCGCGCCGGGCGGCCCGAACAGCGCCAGGTGGTGCCCGCCCGCGGCGGCGACCTCGATGCCGAGCCGGCCCGTCTCCTGCCCGGCGACGTCGGCGAGGTCCGGTTCCGGGCCGAGGGCCGGTGGTGGGACGTCCGGCGGGTCGAGCAGCGCGTTGCGGCCGCGTACGAAGCCGGTGACGCGGTTCAGCGTGTCCGCCGCGTGCACGCGCACCCCGGGCACCAGGGCCGCTTCGGCGGCGTTGCCGAGCGGCACGATCGCCTCGGTGACGCCGTGCCGGGCCGCCGCGGCGACCATCGGCAGCACCCCGCGCACCGGCCGGACCGAGCCGTCCAGCCCCAGCTCGCCCAGGACCAGCACGCCGTCGAGCGCGACCAGCGGCAGGGTCCCGGTGCCGCCGAGGATCGCCAGCGCGACGGCGACGTCGAAACCCGAACCCCGCTTCTTCAGATCGGCCGGGTCGAGGTTGACGGTGATGCGGCGCTGGGGCCAGGTCTCGCCGGAGTTGGTGATGGCTGCGCGGACCCGCTCCCGGGCCTCGTTGAGCGCGGCGTCCGGCAGGCCGGAGACCAGGACGCCGGGCAGCCCGTTGGCGAGCACCGCCTCGACCCGGACCAGGTGCCCGGTGACGCCCTCCAGCGCCGCGCACAGGACTCTCGCGTAGCTCATCAGAACGCGCCGCGGATGTGCTGCACGACGGGTTCGGCGCCGCGGCGGGCGTACACGCTGACCACGTCGAAGCGCACCTCGCTGGGGCGTACCCCCGTGATCGCCAGCCACTGCGCGGCGAGCTGCCGCAGCCGCCGCACCTTGGCCCGCGCGACCGCCTCGGCGGGTGTGCCGTAGGTCGCACTGCGCCGGGTCTTCACCTCGCAGAAGACCACCGCGTCGCCGTCGCGCGCGATGATGTCGATCTCCCCGGCGGCGCCGCGCCAGTTGCGGTCGAGCAGCACCATGCCCGCGGCCAGCAGATGCGCGGCGGCCAGGCGTTCTCCCCAGGCGCCGACCGCCTGTGTCACCTTCGTCATGGCCGCCGAGCATGGGCGTGCGGGCCGCCCCGAGGCCATCCGGACGATCCGTCGGCTGTGGACGGAGCTCCGCTTGGGGATATGCGCCTGATCATGCAGTTGATCTGTTATTGGGACGGCTTGTTGGCGCCGAGGTGAAAACTCCTCTACGGTGGGCGCCCGTGGACGGACATGACGATTTCGCCGACTGGAGCTCCTTCCGCGAGCAGCGTGGCGGCCGCGACGACCGGCGCACGCCCGACCAGTACTCGTACGACTTCGACGGGGACTCCCGTGTCCCGGCGCCGCGCTCCGGCGGGGACAGCCGTTACGCCTCGCTGGCCGAGCTGAGCTCCGGCCGCGAGCGCGCCGACGACCGCGAGTGGGACCGCGGCGACGACTGGGACCGCGGCCGCGACCGCTACCAGGCCCCGGCCGACCCGGACTTCGCACCGCGCGGCCCGCGCTCGGCGCCGCCGGTGGACCCCGACTTCGCGCCCCGCGGCGCCCGCTCGGGCGAGCCGCTGCCGCCGCCGGACCCGGGCTTCGCCCCGCGCGTCCAGCGCCCGGACGTGCCGCCGATGCCGATGTCCCCGATGTCCCCGGCCGGGCCGCCGATGTCCCCGGCGGGACCCCCGATGCTGGGCGGCGCGCCGGACCCGATCCAGCAGCCGACCTCGACCGTCGACGCCGCCGCGGTGCGCCGCTCGGTCAGCGACTCCGACGGCATCTACCGCAGCAAGCGCCCGGCGCTGCTGGTGCTGTTCGGCGTGGTCGCGGGCCTCGGCGAGCTGATGATGGCCCGCTCGCTGCTCGACGGCGCGTTCGACGGCCCGGCCGGTCCGGCGCTGGCCCCGCTGCTGGCCATGCTGGGCCTGCCGTTCCTGGCCCTCGGCCTGTACGCGGTGACCACCGGCGCGGCCACCGCGGTGCAGTTCCAGGGCCCCCGGGTGTGGCTGCGCACCCCGCTGGTCTACCTGCTGGTGGGCCTCGGCCTGCTGCTCGCCGCGGGCACCGCGGCCTGAGGACGTCGTGCATGCGGTGTCCCGGGGGAGAGTGGCCCGGGGCACCGCGTACACTTGACTCTCGCGACCACAACTCGTGGTCGACTTCGCGCGCCCTCCCGCCTTCGACAGGCTGGGCGGCGGCCTCCCTGGTCCTCGCTTCGCGGGGTTCCACCATGGCCGACGACCGGGCGCCAGGCGGCGGCCACCGGCCGCCGGTTCAACCAGGGAACGCACGGTTTCACACCGTGCCGAGAAGATTGGCCTGACATGGCTGTTGTCAGCATGCGCCAGCTGCTGGAGAGCGGCGTTCACTTCGGGCACCAGACCCGCCGCTGGAACCCGAAGATGAAGCGCTTCATCTTCACCGAGCGCAACGGCATCTACATCATCGACCTGCGCCAGACGCTCGACTACATCGAGAAGGCGTACAGCTTCGTCCGCAACACCGTGGCCGAGGGCGGCACCGTGCTCTTCGTGGGCACGAAGAAGCAGGCCCAGGAGGCCGTGGCCGAGCAGGCCGCGCGCGTGGGCATGCCCTACGTCAACCACCGCTGGCTGGGCGGCATGCTCACCAACTTCCAGACGGTGTACAAGCGGCTGCAGCGCATGAAGGAGCTGGAGTCGATCGACCTGACCGGCACCGCCGCGGGGTACACCAAGAAGGAGACCCTGCAGCTGTCGCGGGAGAAGACCAAGCTCACCAAGACCCTCGGTGGTCTGCGGGACATGCAGAAGCTCCCGGCCGCGGTCTGGATCGTGGACACCAAGAAGGAGCACATCGCCGTCGACGAGGCCCGCAAGCTGGGCATCCCGGTGATCGCGATCCTGGACACGAACTGCGACCCGGACGAGGTCGACTTCCCGATCCCGGGCAACGACGACGCGATCCGCTCGGCCGAGCTGCTGACCAAGGTCATCGCGAGCGCGGTGGCCGACGGCCTGATCGCCCGCTCCGGCAAGGCCGCCCGTGGCGGCGACGTGAAGCCGGAGCCCGGCACCGTCGCGGCCGACGAGCCGCTGGCCGAGTGGGAGCAGGAGCTGCTGACCGGTGACAAGCCGGCCGAGCAGCCCGCCGCCGCCGCTGAGTGACCCGCTGTCACACGGTGCGGGTCATGAGCCCGCACCGTGTGGTACGACTTGCGAAGTCTTCTACCAAAGAGGGAACTGATGTCCACTTTTACCGCTGCAGACGTCAAGCGGCTCCGTGAGCTGACCGGCTCCGGCATGATGGACTGCAAGAAGGCGCTCGAGGAGGCCGAGGGCGACTTCGACAAGGCTGTGGAGATCCTGCGCGTCAAGGGCGCGAAGGACGTCGGCAAGCGTGCCGGCCGCACCACCGCCAACGGTCTGGTCGCGCACTCGGGCAGCGCGCTGCTCGAGCTGAACTGCGAGACCGACTTCGTCGCCAAGAACGACGCCTTCATCGCGCTGGCCAACCAGCTGGTCGCCCACGTCGCCGCCACCAAGCCGGCCGACGTCGAGGCGCTGCTGGCCAGCAAGATCGGTGACGGCACCGTCGCCGACCTGATCCAGGACCAGTCCGCCAAGATCGGTGAGAAGCTGGTCATCGGCCGCTTCGCGGTGCTGGACGGCGACGTGGCGGTGTACATGCACCGCAAGAGCGCCGACCTGCCCCCGCAGGTGGGTGTCGCGGTCGCGTACACCGGCAAGACCGACGAGGCCGGTGCGGACGACGCCCGCTCGATCGCGATGCAGATCGCGGCCATGCGGCCGAAGTACGTCACCCGCGAGGAGGTGCCGGCCGAGATCGTCGAGTCCGAGCGCCGCATCGCCGAGCAGACCGCTCGCGAGGAGGGCAAGCCCGAGGCCGCCCTGCCGAAGATCGTCGAGGGCCGGGTGAACTCGTTCTTCAAGGACTTCGTCCTGATCGAGCAGCCGTCGGTCAGCGACCAGAAGAAGACGGTGAAGCAGGTGCTGGCCGAGGCCGGCATCGAGGTCACCCGCTTCGCGCGGTTCGAGGTCGGCCAGGCCTGAGCCGCCCCGAGCGGAAAGCAGTAACGAAGGGAGGTCGTCGGTGGCAGCCACGGCCTCCCTTTTCCGTACCGCCTGCGCGGTCGCAGGTTGGTGAGCAGAGAGGGTGCTGATGTCCGGACACCAGTTCAACCGGGTGGTGCTGAAGCTCTCCGGCGAGGTCTTCGGCGGTGGCGAGGTAGGGGTCGATCCGGACGTCGTGGCCGGGATCGCCCGCCAGATCGCCACGGTGGTGCGCCGCGGGGTGCAGGTCTCGGTCGTCGTCGGCGGGGGCAACTTCTTCCGCGGCGCCGAGCTGCAGAAGCGCGGCATGGACCGGGCGCGCGCCGACTACATGGGCATGCTGGGCACCGTGATGAACTGCCTGGCGCTGCAGGACTTCCTGGAGAAGGAGGGCATCGAGACGCGGGTGCAGACCGCGATCACGATGGCCCAGGTCGCCGAGCAGTACATCCCGCTGCGGGCGATCCGGCACCTGGAGAAGGGCCGCGTGGTCATCTTCGGCGGCGGCGCCGGCATGCCGTACTTCACCACCGACACGGTGTCCGCCCAGCGTGCACTGGAGATCCACGCGGACGTGGTGCTGATGAGCAAGAACGGCGTGGACGCGGTCTACACCGCCGACCCGCGCACCAACCCCGACGCGGTGAAGATCGATCACATCACCTTCGGCGAGGTGCTGCGCCAGGGCATCCGGGTGGCCGACGCGGCCGCGTTCAGCCTGTGCGCCGACAACGGCCTGCCGATGCTGGTCTTCGGCGCCGAGGGCGACGACACCATCGTGCGCGCGGTCAGCGGCGAGAAGATCGGCACCCTGATCACCGCCTCCTGACGGCGGGGCGGGCTCGCGCAGCGGCCGCCGTGGCGAGCGGTACCCTATGGCCGCGTGCGGACGGGCTCCGCGCGCCGTACGGGTACGCGTTCGCGCGGGACACGTCGGCGCGGGCTCGGACGTGATACGAGCATGAGGCCGCCGTCAGGCGGATGATCGAAGACAGAGCACAGCCGCAATCAGTGACCGGCGACCCGGCGCGGCGCGGAGCGGGGCCCACCGGCCCGCCGCGACCGCCGGGGCCCGCCCGGCACACGATCAGAGACGGAGAGGCCCGTGATCGACGACACGCTCCTCGAGGCCGAGGAGAAGATGGACCGGGCGGTCGAGCACGCGAAGGAGGAGTTCGCGGCGATCCGCACGGGCCGTGCCAACGCGGCGATGTTCTCCAAGATCGTGATCGACTACTACGGCACGCCCACGCCGCTGCCGCAGATGGCGTCGATCGGCGTGCCCGAGCCGCGCATGGTGATCATCAAGCCGTACGACACCTCGCAGATCGGTGCGATGGAGCGGGCGATCCGCGACTCGGACCTGGGCGTGAACCCCGGCAACGAGGGCACCCAGCTGCGCATCATGGTCCCGCCGATGACCGAGGAGCGCCGCCGCGACATGACCAAGATCGCGCGGGGCAAGGGCGAGGACGCGAAGATCGCGATCCGCAACGTACGCCGTAAGGCCAAGGAGGAGCTCGACCGCATCGTCAAGGACGGCGAGGCGGGCGAGGACGAGGTGCGCCGGGCGGAGAAGGAGCTCGACGACCTGACCGGCAAGTACGTCGCGCACATCGACGAGCTCCTCAAGCACAAGGAAGCCGAGCTGCTCGAAGTCTGATGAGCGAGCCATACGACACGGACCCTCGCCGGTCCGGCGCCTCCCGGGCGCGGCACCCCCACGATGCCGCGCCCGACGCGTATACCGACCCCTCCGACGCGCCCGCCGACCCGCCGCGCGCCGGCCGCCGACGTGCCGACCGCGACGCCGCGCCGCAGGACCACGCGCCCGACCCGGCCGAGCCGAAGAAGGACTACGGCCGGGCGGGCCGCAACGTGCCGCTGTCCATCGCGGTCGGCGTCGGCCTGCTCGCGGTCATCCTGACCCCGCTGTTCTTCGCCAAGCAGTTCTTCGTGCTGATCCTGGTCGCCGCGGCCGGGCTGGGCGTGTGGGAGATGGCCCGCGCGGTGCGCGGCTCCGGCGCCAACCCGCCACTGGTCCCGCTGCTCGGCGGCGCGGTCGCGATGATGAGCCTGGCCTGGTACGCGGGCGTCGACGCGCTCAGCATCGGCCTGCTGATCACCGTGCTGGCCACCATGGTGTGGCGGATGGGCGACGGCCCGGCCGGCTACCAGCGCGACATCGGCGCCGCTGCGCTGATCATGGTGTACGTCCCGTTCCTGCTCGGCTTCGCCGCGCCGCTGACGACGCCCGCGGACGGGCAGTGGCGGATCGTGGCGACGCTGGCCGCGGTGGTCCTCTCCGACACCGGCGGCTTCGTCGCGGGCGTGCTGTTCGGCAGGCACCCGATGGCGCCGGTGATCAGCCCGAAGAAGTCCTGGGAGGGCTTCGCCGGGTCGGTGATCGCGGCCGGTGCGGGCAGCGCGGCGATCCTGTGGGCGCTGCTGGACGTCGCGCCCTGGTGGGGTGCGGTGTTCGGCGTGGTGATCGCGGTGGCGGCGGTGCTCGGCGACCTGGCCGAGTCGCTGCTCAAGCGGGATCTCGGCATCAAGGACATGAGCAACATCCTGCCGGGCCACGGCGGCATCATGGACCGGCTCGACTCGATCGTGTTCGCGGTGCCGGTGGCCTACCTGTTGCTGTCCGTGCTCGCGCCGACCCCGTGAGTTGAGACACAGAGCAGCGCGTGATCGGGCCCGTCAGCAGCGCTGTTGGCACCCTCGGGGGCTGGCGCGGGTGACCGGACGTGGGACACTGGAGCGGTCATGACGAGCCTTCCCTTGATTTCCGTTACCGATGGTGACGGTGCGACGACGCGCCGGGCATCCATGCCGCCGCGCCACCTCGCCGACCTCGATCTGGCGGGGCGGCGCGCCGCCGTGTCCGAGCTGGGCGAGCAGGCCTTCCGCGCCGGCCAGCTGTCGACGCACTACTTCGGGCGCCTGGAGCGCGACCCGGCCGGGATGACCGACATCCCGGCCGCCGCGCGCGAGCGCCTCACCGGCACGCTGCTGCCCCGGCTGCTGACCCCGGTGCGCGAGCTGGCCTGCGACGGCGGCGACACGCGCAAGGCGCTCTGGCGGCTGCACGACGGGTCCATGGTCGAGAGCGTGCTCATGGGCTACGCCGACCGCGTGACCGTCTGCATCTCCAGCCAGGCGGGCTGCGGCATGGCCTGCCCGTTCTGCGCCACCGGGCAGGCGGGCCTGACCCGCAACCTGTCCACCGCCGAGATCGTCGACCAGGTGGTCTACCTGGCCGGGATCGCCGCGTCCGGGGTGATGGGCGGCGCGCCGCGGCGGCTGAGCCACGTCGTCTTCATGGGCATGGGCGAGCCGCTGGCCAACTACAACCGCGTCATCGACGCCGTACGCCGGCTCACCAGTCCCGCGCCGGAGGGCCTCGGCCTGTCCCAGCGCCACATCACGGTGTCCACCGTGGGGCTCGTGCCCGCCATGCGGAAGCTGGCCGAGGAAGACCTCTCGGTGACCCTTGCGCTCTCGCTGCACGCGCCCGATGATGACCTTCGCGATGAACTCGTGCCGGTGAATCAGCGGTGGAAGGTTGCCGAAGTGCTCGATGCCGCGTGGGCGTACGCCGCCCGCACCGGTCGCCGGGTCAGCATCGAGTACGCCATGATCAGGGACGTGAACGATCAGCCGTGGCGGGCCGACCTGCTGGGTCGCCTGCTGTCGGGGCGGCTGGCGCACGTCAATCTCATCCCGCTCAACCCGACACCGGGCAGCAAGTGGGACGCCAGTCCCAAGCCGGTGGAGCGGGAGTTCGTGCGGAGGTTGCGCGCGGCCGGAGTCGCCACTACGGTGCGTGACACCCGGGGACGTGAGATTGACGGCGCGTGTGGGCAGTTGGCTGCTAGCGAGGTTGAGGCATGAGCGAGCACAGCGAGCGAATCATGGACACGGTTGACCCACGCTGGCGACGAGCGCAGCGAGTAGTCGGCATCGGCATGGAGGTAACGGCGTGAGCTCGCATGGTCAGCGGTTCCGCCGGCGTGCGATGCGCCGCGGCTACAAGGTCGACGAGGTCGACACGTTCCTCGACCGGGTGGAGGCGACCCTCAACGGATCTCCGGCCGGTCCCGATGTGCGCTCGCAGGAGGTCCGGGACGTCGTCTTCCGGGTGCGCTTCGGCGGCTACGACGAGTGGCAGGTCGACCTGCACCTCGACCGGGTGGAGCGCCAGCTCGCCGAGCTGGAGGAGCGCCCGGCCGCGCCCGGCCGCGGCGCCGAGCTGCGCGCCAGCATGAGCCCGCAGGCGCAGGCGCCGGCCCCGCCCGCGCCGATGCCGGACCGGATGGGCCCGCCGCCTCCGCCGCTGCCCACCCGCACGCCCGCGGCCAGCGCGCCGACCGGCGCCCTGCCGCGCTTCGAGCCGCGCTACGAGGAGCAGCAGCCCCAGTTCGCCGGGCAGGGCATGGTGCCCGGCCCGCAGAGCAGCTTCGACGGCTTCGGCGGCGGCCAGGGCCGGTCCGACATGACCAGCGAGATCCGCATGCAGCCGCAGCCGCCGCGCAACGAGCCGCCGCGTATGCCGGAGCCGCCCCGCGTCGACCCGTACGGGCCGAGCAGCGGCTTCGGCTCGGTGACCGCGCAGCAGCCGGTGTACCGCGACAACCCGCCGCCGGCGCGCGGCGGGTACGACGCCGACGCCACGAACACGTTCAGCGCGGTGCCCCCGGCTCCGGCCGTCTCGTCCTACGGTGGCGGCGGCTACGGCCCGCCTCCGCCCCCGCCGCCAGCGGCGCCGTCTGTCCCGTCCGGCCCTGCCTACACGGGCGAGCTGGCCCGGGTGGACCAGCTGCGGCGCACGTTCCAGCTGCGGCGCTTCGGCAGCGGTTACGACCCGCAGCAGGTGGACCGGCTGTTCGAGACCGCGCTCAGCTCGCTGGCCGGCCGCAGCGGCGGCCCGGTCAACGACAGCGAGCTCGACCCGGGCCGGCTGAACCTGGTCCCCGGCGGCTACTACGAGGCCGAGGTGGAGCAGGCCCTCCGCGACCTGCGCGAGATCGTCGGGCGGCGCTGAGTCACGCCGGACCCCGGCTCACGTGAAACGGCCCCGGCCGCGCCCTCCAAGGGCGGCCGGGGCCGTTCGTGTGCGGGTCAGTCGCGCAGGCCGTTGCGGCGCAGCACCACGTCGATGATGAGGATGGCGGCGAGCGTCGCCGCGACGCCGATCAGCCAGAGGGTCTCGACGTTGCCCTCGTGGTTGCCGAACAGCATCAGCAGCAGCATGACGATCACCACGACCCCGGCCACCCGGGCGGCCTTCACCGGCGTGGGAGTGTGCTGGTCGGGCGAGGTTACCGGCTCTTCTGCGGCCACGGTCTGGTCCTTCTCTCTCGACGTGCGGGGCCCCGGCGGACAGCGCCTGCCGGCGCCGCGTCGCGGTGGTGGCAATACAGTCTGGCATGGCGTGATCGACCGCTTCGGGGGAGTCCGGCATGTCACGGCCCGGTGGCGGTGAATCGGCCCGCCGGGGCTCTCGGGTAGCGTTCCAGTTGTCGGCGGACGGCGGCGAGAAGGGAAACGGGCAGTGCGGATCACCGGTACGGGACACGCCAGCATGCGGATCGACACGGCGGCGGGCTCCATCCTGTGCGACCCGTGGGTGAACCCGGCGTACTTCGCCTCGTGGTTCCCCTTCCCGGACAACTCGCAGCTGGACTGGGAGACCCTGGGCGACGTCGACTACCTCTACGTCTCGCACCTGCACCGCGACCACTTCGACGCGGCCCACCTGAAGCGGTACGTCTCCAAGAAGGCGACCGTGCTGCTGCCGGAGTACCCGACCTCGCAGCTGGAGGACGAGCTGCGCGACCTGGGCTTCACCCGCTTCTTCAAGACCGTCTCGGACGAGGTGCACGAGCTGGACGGCGGCCTGAAGGTCATGATCCAGGCGCTGATCTCGCCGACCGACGGCCCGATCGGCGACTCGTCGCTGTGGGTCGAGCACGACGGCGTCCGCGTGCTGAACCAGAACGACGCCCGCCCGACCGATCTGATGCGCTTCACCGAGCTGGGCCACGTGCACGCGCACATGCTGCAGTTCTCCGGGGCCATCTGGTATCCGATGGTCTACGAGCTGCCCCAGTCGGCCAAGACCGCGTTCGGCAAGCAGAAGCGCGAGCGGCAGTTCGACCGCACCTGGCGCTACATCGACGACCTGAAGGCGAGCTGGGTCTTCCCGATCGCGGGGCCGCCGTGCTTCCTCGACGACGAGCTGTGGCAGTTCAACGACATCTTCGGCGACGAGGGCAACATCTTCCCCGACCAGTCGGAGTTCGTGAAGGAGTACGCCAAGGTCGGCGGCACCAACGGCGTGGTGCTGCTGCCGGGCTCGGTGTCCGCGCTGACGGCGGACTCGTGCGAGACCACGCACCCGGTGGCCGACCTCGACGAGTTCTTCGCGAACAAGGAGGAGCACCTCAAGGCGTACCAGGAGCGCCAGCGGGTGGTCATCGAGGCCGAGAAGGCCTCCTGGTCGCACCCGGAGATCGACGTGCTGGCCGGGATGAAGGCGCGCATCGAGCCGCTGCTGGACGAGTCGGTGCGGCTGGCGCAGGGCGTGGGCGGCCCGGTCCGCTTCGACCTGACCAGCCCGGAGGGCGACGTCATCGAGTCGATCCTGGTGGACTTCCCGGGCAAGGAGGTCCGGATCGCCGCCGACGAGAAGGTCCGCTACCGGTTCCGCACCGAGCGCCGCCTGATCGAGCACCTGCTTTTCATCGACGAGGGCGACTGGGTCAACTCGCTGTTCCTGTCCTGCCGCTTCTCCGCCGCCCGCATCGGGCAGTACAACGAGTTCGTGTACGCGTTCTTCAAGTGCCTGTCCGAGGAGCGCCTGCAGTACGCCGAGGGCTGGTACGAGTCGCAGCGGCCGGACGCCGAGGACATCACCGTGGGCGGCTTCTCGTTCCAGCGCCGCTGCCCGCACCTGAAGGCGGACCTGACCCGCTTCGGCATCGTCGAGGGCAACCAGCTCACCTGCCAGCTGCACGGCTGGAAGTGGAACCTGGAGACCGGCCGCTGCCTGACCAGCGTCGGCCACGAGATCCGCTCCGAGCGCGCCGCAGAGCCCGCGCCCCAGCCGGCGGCCTAGCCGCGAAACGCGGGAGCGGCGCCGGGCGGAGCTCGACTACGCTCCCGCGATGGCCTTCCCCGCAGAGGCGCGCCGGGTGCGCGACGACTCGCTGCCGCCGCCCACCCGCCTGCTGGCGCTCAAGCGCTGCATCAGCGCGTACGCGCCGTTCGGCTACCACGCCACCCTGAAGCTGCTGACGGATCTGCACGGCCCGCTGACCGAGCCGTCCGCGCTGCTCGCCGCGCTGCGCACGCTGGAGTCCAGCCGCCGGTCCTGGCGCCGCTCGCTGCTGGCGCTCGGCCGGCACCGGCGTGCGATCCGCCGCCTCGGCCGCCGTCCCGCGCGGGCGACGCTGCGGCGGCGCGAGGCCGAGCTGATCGGCGGGTACAGCTGGCCCGGTGGCCTGATGCCGGGCCGGAGGCGGGCCCGTCAGCAGTGGCGTGATCACCAGGTCGAGACGCCGTTCCTGGTGAGCCAGGGTGTGCTCGCCCCGGGGGAGTGCCGCGTCGAGCGGGTGCGGCTGGGCAGGGACCACTACCGGATGGAGCGGCGGCGGGACAACGCGGCCGTGGCCCTGGCCCTGGCCGTGTGCGTGCCGCTTCTCGCCGTGATCGTCACGGGGGGCGTGTTGCTGATCAAGCCGCTGGAGCTGAGCGAGGCCGAGTTCGTCACCGGCTTCACCGTGGTGACCGTGCCGCTGTTCTACCTCTACGACGTGCTGCGCTGGCTGTTCGAGCGGTGGCTGGAGCGGCGGGCGGCGGTGCGCTGACCGGACCGCGGCCGGGCTCCGCCGTCACCCCAACCGACTCGGCGCCGTTGGCATTTGTGCAGGTCAAGGCGGGTGTGTGGGGCGGGCGCGGGCTGCGGAAGGGTCCCCAACCTTCCCAGTGAATAGGAAGACCTCAGAAAAGAGAAGTCTTCAAATATTCATATTCCACGTATACGTTCCTCCAAAACAGTTCCGGCGCGCCCTGTGACGAGCCACGAGCGACGGGCCGCCGGCCTGACCAGGGGAGGAACCGACATGAAACGTGCCCGCACGTTCGTGCTGAGCGTGGCGGTGGTGCTCGCCGGCGCCACCGCGCTGCCCGCAGCGGCCGCGGCTGCGCCGCCGGAGGCGCCCGTGCTGCCGGTCAGCGGCGAGGTGGTCGCCGGCAGCTACGTCGTCGTGTTCAAGCCCGGCGCCGACGTCTCCCAGGCGAAGTCGCTCACCGACCGGCACGGCGCCGGCCTGCGCAAGACCTTCCGCGCCGGGCTCAAGGGCTTCTCGTTCACCGGCAGCGCCCTGTCCGCGCGCCGCATCGCCGCCGACCCCGCGGTGGCCTACGTGCAGCCGAACATGGTGCACCGGATCAGCGCCACGCAGTCGCCCGCCACCTGGGGCATCGACCGCATCGACCAGCGCAGCCTGCCGCTGAGCAACTCGTACACGTACTCGAACACCGCCTCGTCGGTGCGGGCGTACATCATCGACACCGGGATCCGGTTCGCGCACAGCGAGTTCGGCGGGCGGGCGGTGTCCGGCTTCGACGCCATCGACGGCGGCACGGCCGACGACGCCAACGGGCACGGCACCCACGTCGCCGGGACCGTCGGCGGCACCACGTACGGCGTGGCCAAGGGCGTGACGCTGGTCGGCGTACGGGTGCTGGACGCCGAGGGCAGCGGCACCACCGAGCAGGTCGTCGCGGGCATCGACTGGGTCACCGCCGACCACGACCCCGGCGAGCCCGCGGTCGCCAACATGAGCCTCGGCGGCGGCGCCGACACGGTGCTGGACAACGCGGTCAAGGCGTCCATCGCCGACGGCGTCACGTACGCCATCGCGGCCGGCAACGGCATCCTCGGCATCTTCGCCGCCAACGCCTGCAACTACTCGCCCGCCCGGGTGCCCGAGGCGATCACCGTCTCGGCGACGCAGAGCAACGACAGCAAGGTCTCCTGGGCCAACCGGGGCACCTGCGTCGACATCTTCGCGCCCGGCGTGAACATCACCTCGTCGTGGTTCACGAACGACACCGCGACGAACACCATCAGCGGCACCTCGATGGCCACTCCGCACGTGGCCGGCGCGGTCGCGCTCTACCTGCAGAACAACCCGGGCGCCACCCCGGCCCAGGTGCAGTCGGCGCTCATCGCCAACGCCACCACGGGCGTGGTCGGCTCGCCCGGCAGCGGCTCGCCGAACCGGCTGCTCTACACCGGTAACTTCTAGCCGCACCTGACGTGCCCGGCGGGGTCCCGACCCCCGGACCCCGCCCGGCACCCGCGCGAGGCGCGTCGAGGGGGCCGCCTTGCGAACGACGTCGGCCTGTCCGGATGACTCCGACATCCGGGCAGGCCGACGTCTGTTGCGAGCAGCGGACTACAAGCGGATGCGGTCGTTCGCGGGGTCGTAGAGGGGGCGGAGGGAGACCAGTGCCGGGTAGGTGCGGTCGGCGATCTCGACCGTCCAGCTCCCCGCGTCGATCCACGCCTGGTCGAGGGGCTGGTCACCCGCGTCGATCATCGCGAGGCCGACGGCGCCGCCCAGGGTGTGGCCGTAGGACGCGGCGCGGATGTAGCCGACGGGCACGCCGTCGCGGCGGACCACCTCGGCGTGGAACATCAGCGGCTCCGGGTCGGTGACCAGGATCTGCAGCAGGCGGCGGCGCAGCGGCCCCTCGGCCTTCCTCGCCAGCACGGCATCCCGGCCGATGAACCCGCCGGGCTTGTCCAGCGCGACCGCGAAGCCGAGCCCCGCCTCCAGCACCGAGTCGGTGTTGTCGATGTCGTGGCCGTAGTCGCGGTAGCCCTTCTCCATGCGCAGGCTGGACAGCGCCTTGAGCCCCGCGTGGCGCAGCCCCAGCGGCCGCCCGGCCTCGGTCAGCCGGTCGTACGCGTGCACCGCCTGCTCGGCCGGCACGTACAGCTCGTACCCCAGCTCGCCGAGGTACGTGATCCGGATGCACAGCGCGCGGGCGAACCCGAGGTCGATCTCGCGCGCGGCCCGGAACGGGAACGCCTCGTTCGAGACGTCCGCGGTCGTCACGGCCGCGAGCAGCTCGCGCGAGCGCGGACCCTGGATGTTGATCTGGGCGTACGCCCCGGTCACGTCGGTGGCGAAGGCGTGCGCGCCGGTCTGCTCGAAGTGGCGGCGCAAACGCGTCTCGACGTGCCGGTGCGCGGTGTCGGAGGCGACCACCCAGAACCGGTCCTCGGCGAGCTTGGTGACGGTCAGGTCGGCCTCCAGCGTGCCGCCCTCGTTCAGCCACTGGGTGTACGTGATCACGCCGGGGTCGCCGTTCACCCGGTTGGCGGACAGCCGCTCCAGCGCCTCACCCGCGTCACGCCCCTGGACCAGGAACTTCGCCATGAACGACATGTCCATGAGGATCACGCCCTCGCGGGCGGCCCGGTGCTCCTGCGCCCAGTTGCCGAACCAGTTCTGCCGCCCCCAGGACAGCTGCTCGACCTTCGGCTCCTGCCCCTCGGGGGCGTACCAGTCGGGGCTCTCCCAGCCGCTGACGTCCTTGAAGTAGGCGCGCTGCCCGGCGAGCCGCTCGTGCAGCGGGGACAGCTTCGCCCCGCGCGCGGTCTCCATCGACTTACCCGGGTAGTGCGGGGCGTAGACCATGCCCAGCGACTCGACGGTGCGGGTGGCCCGGTAGGCGGGATTGCTCTGGTAGCCGTGCAGCCGGTCGATGTTCATGCCGGTGACGTCGATGTCGGGGCGGCCGTTGAGGATCCAGTGGGCCATGGCGCGGCCGATGCCGCCGCCGGTCAGGATGCCGATCGAGTTCAGGCCGGCCGCGACGAAGTAGTTCCTCAGCTCGGGCGCCTCGCCGACGATCGGGGCGAGGTCCGGGGTGAAGCTCTCCGGCCCGCAGAAGAACTTGCGTACGCCGACCTCGGTGGAGATCGGGATGCGGGCCATCGCCTTCTCCAGGTACGGCGCCATGCGGTCCCAGTCCGGGGGCAGCTCGCCGAAGGAGAACGAGTCCGGGATCCCGTCCACCTTCCACGGAGCACAGACCGCCTCGAACAGGCCGATCATGAGCCCGGCGCCCTCCTCGCGGAAGTACCCGTACGACGACGGGTCCTCCAGCACCGGCAGGTCGCCGTGCATGCCGTCGATCGGCTCGGTGATCAGGTAGTAGTGCTCGGCGGCCTGGAGCGGGATGCTGACGCCCGCCTTCTCGCCGAGCTGGCGGGCCCACATGCCGGCGCAGTTGACCACGTACTCGGCCTCGATGTCGCCGTAGGGCGTACGCACGCCGGTGACCGTGTTGCCCTGCCGCAGGAAGCCGGTGGCGGGGACGCCCTCGATGACGCGTACGCCCTGCATCCGGGCGCCCTTGGCCAGCGACATGGTGACGTCGACGGGGTTGGCCCGGCCGTCCTCGGCCACGTAGAAGCCCGCCAGCACGTCGTCGGTGTGCGCGAGCGGGAACAGGCCCTTGACCTCGGCAGGGGAGACCTCGTGCACGTCGATGCCGCACAGCCGGTTGAACGCGGCGACGCGGCGGTACTCCTCCAGCCGGTCGGTGTCGGTGGCCACCTGCACGAAGCCGACCTGCTTCAGGCCGGTGGCCAGGCCCGTCTCCGCCTCCAGCCGCGCGTACAGGTCGCGGGTGTACTTGCGCAGCTCGGTCGAGGTCTCCGAGAGCGAGCCGAAGGTGACCATGAGCCCGGCGGCGTGCCAGGTGGTGCCGGAGGTGAGCCGGTCGCGCTCCAGCAGCACCACGTCTTTGCAACCCATGTGCGCCAGGTGGTACGCGATGGAGGTGCCGATGATGCCGCCGCCGACGACCACCACGCGGGCGCGGTCGGGCAGCTGGGGAGCGGATGTGTCGGGCGTCATAGCGGGCGAGCCTACCGTCCTGAGCCGCCGATCAGTCAATCAGCGGCGCCGACCGGCCTGACCTGCGACGAGAAGAAGGCGAGCTCCGCTTCGAACAGCGGTTCGGTGTTGGTCGCGGCCCAGCTCAGCTGGCCGAACAGCTCCGCCGCGAGCACCCCGTAGAGCCTGGTCCAGGAGTTCAGGAACACCGCGGTCACCTCCAGCGGCAGCTCGCCCTGCGCGGGCAGCGCCCCGGCGAGCCGGTCCAGGTCGACGTGCGCGGCCTCGGGCAGCCGTCCGGCCTCCCACAGCTCCACCATCGGCTGGATGAAGATCGCGCCGAAGCACGCGCCCGCGTGCTCCAGGTCGACGCACTGCTCGTGGAACTGCTCCACGCCCGGCACGGGCGGGCCGAAGATCAGCGTGGCCTCGGGGCGGTGCGCCAGGGCCCAGGTGCGCAGCGCGCGGGCCATGACGACGAGCCGCTCGACCGGGTCCGCGGCCGGGTCCAGTGCGTCGCGGGCGGCCTCGCACTGGGCGCGCACCTCGTCGAACAGGTCCGTGCACAGCTCGATGACCAGCGCGTCCAGCGCGGGGAAGTAGCGGTAGAGCGCCGCGGCGGTCATGCCCATGTCCCGGGCGATGGCGCGCAGCGAGACGCTCGCCGGGCCGCCCGCGACCAGCTGCGTCCGGGCCAGCTCCTTGATCTCGGCCACGGTGCGCTCGCGCAGCCGCTCACGGCGGTGTGAGGTGTCCGACATCGAGCCCCCTTGACGGCGGTGAACGATGTCCGCGAAAGTAAACACCGTTCACTCAAATGAGTGCTGTAAACATCATACGGGTTCCGGAAGGGAAACTGATGTTCGCGTGGTGGGGGCGGGCCGTGGTCCGGTTGCGCTGGCTGGTGCTGGCCGTCGCGGCGGCGGTCGTGGTCATCGGTGCGACGTGGGGCGGCGGCGTCTTCAACGACCTGATCAGCGGCGGGTTCGACGACCCGGGCAGCCCGAGCAGCCGGGCGCACCGGGAGATCACCGCCCAGCTCGGGCGGCAGGACGTCGACATCCTGGCGCTGTACTCGTCCGAGAGCCTGACCTACGACCAGCCCGCGTTCCGGGACGCGGTCACCGCCGTGGCGACGGAGCTGTCCGGGCGGCCCGAGGTGACCAGCGTCGTCGGCGCGTACACCCCCGGGGTGCCGCCGCGCTTCGCCTCCGCCGACGGGCACGCCACCTACCTGGCGATCCAGTTGCGCGACGGGGACGAGAACAGCAAGCTCGCCGACCTCGCCGCGCTGCGGCCCGAGCTGACCGCGGCCGGGCTGGAGACCGAGGTCGGCGGGCTGATGCCGTTCCTCGACGACGCCAACACGCAGATCAGCGACGACATCACCAAGGCCGAGCTGATCAGCCTGCCGATCCTGCTGGTGCTGCTGGTCTTCATCTTCCGGGGCCTGGTCGCGGCGGCCACGCCGCTGTTCGTCGGCATCCTCGCGGTGCTCGGCGCGTTCATCGCGGTGCGCCTCATCGCGCAGGTCACCGACGTGTCCGTGTTCGCGGTCAACATCATCACGATGCTCGGCCTGGGTATGGCCATCGACTACGCGCTGTTCGTGGTGAGCCGGTTCCGCGAGGAGCTGGCCGCCGGGCGCACCCCTGCCGAAGCCGTCGCGCACACGCTGGCCACGGCCGGGCGCACCGTGCTGGTCTCCGGGCTGACCGTGGCGCTCGCGCTGGCCAGCCTGCTGATCTTCCCGATGGACTTCCTCAAGTCCATGGCCTGGGGCGGCATGGCCGCCGTGCTGGTCGCCATGCTCGCCGCGCTCACCGCGCTGCCCGCCCTGCTCGCGGTGCTCGGGCCGAAGGTCAACGCGCTGCGCGTACCGCTGCCGAAGATCTTCTCGCCGAAGGCGGCGGGCGAGGGCGGCTGGGCCCGCATCGCCCGCAGCGTGATGCGCCGCCCAGTGGTGTACGCCGTCGCCGTGGCCGCGTTCCTGGTGCTCATGGCGACGCCGTTCCTGGGGGCGAAGTTCGGCGGGTTCGACGAGCGGGTGCTGCCGGCCGGCACGGAGTCGCGCACCGTCACCGAGCGCATCGCCGCCGAGTTCCCGGGTGGCAGCGCCGCCCCGATCAGCGTGCTGGTCGTCGGGTCCGGCGCCGAGGACATGCTGGCCCGGGTCAAGGCCGTCGAGGGGGTCACGGACGCCGCGATCACCGCGCAGCGCGGGCAGGCGACGCTGATCTCGGCCTCCTACCCCGGTGAGCCCGCCGACGAGAGCGCCCGCGACATCGTCGACCGGATCCGGGAGCTGCCCGCGCCCGCGGGGGCGGAGGTGCTGGTCGGTGGGCGCACCGCGGCCGACCAGGACCAGCTCGAGTCGCTCGGCTCGCGGCTGCCGTGGATGCTCGGCATGGTCGCGGTCAGCACCTTCCTGCTGCTCTTCCTGGCCTTCGGGTCGGTGGTGCTGCCGCTCAAGGCGATCGCGATGAACGTGATCTCGATCGGGGCGTCGTTCGGGGTCGTCGTCTGGATCTTCCAGGACGGGCACCTGTCGGAGTGGCTGGGCTTCACGGTCACCGGGTTCCTGGAGCCCGGGAACATGGTGCTGATGCTGGCCGTGCTGTTCGGGCTGGCCACCGACTACGAGGTGTTCCTGCTGTCCCGGGTGCGTGAGGAGTGGGACGCGACCGGGGACAACACCCAGGCCGTCGCGTCCGGCCTGCAGCGCACCGGCGGGATCATCACCGCGGCGGCGATGCTGCTGATCGTGGTGCTGGGCGGCTTCGCCACCGGCGGCGCGACCACCATCAAGGTGCTCGGCATCGGCATGGTCGTCGCGGTGGCCATCGACGCCGCGCTGGTCCGGGCGGTGCTGGTGCCCGCCACGATGCGCCTGCTCGGACGGTGGAACTGGTGGGCGCCCGGCCCCCTCCGCCTGGTCTACCGCCGCTACGGCCTCAAGGAGGCCTGACCCTGGCCACCGGCGCCTCGCGGGGGGCGGGGCGCCGGCCCAAGATCGCGGTCTCGTGTCGAAAAGTGCGCTTGGAGCCCACCTTTGGACACGAGACCGCGATCTCCGCGTGGCCGGTGGAGTCTCCCGGCGGCCAGGAGTGTCCGTCGCCCAGTGAAGATCGGCGGTTCGTGTCGAAAGGTGGGGCCAGACCGCAGGTTTCGACACGAGACCGCGATCTTCGGAGGCAGAGGCCGCCGGGGAAGGGCCGGAAACCCTTGGTACACAAGGCGTTCACGCGAGCGCGGGCTGGATGACGTCCGCGGCCCCTAGCGTGCTCGATGTCACTCAAGACATCGACATGTGTGGAGGTCTACCGTGGATCGTCGTAACCTGCTGCGGGCCGGAGTCGTGGGCGGGGCCGCCGCCGCCTTCTCGGGCGCGCTGTGGAAGGAGGCGTTCGCCGCACCGGCGCAGCCGGGCCCGGGGCCGTACGGCGCGCTCCAGGCCGCCGACGCGAACGGGATCATGCTGCCGTCCGGCTTCACCAGCCGGGTGATCGCCCGCACCGGCCAGACCGTGCCCGGCACCTCCTACACCTGGCACAGCGCACCGGACGGCGGCGCCTGCTTCGCCGACGGCTCGGGCTGGATTTACGTGTCGAACTCGGAGGTCTCCTCGGGCGGCGCGTCGGCGGTGCGGTTCAACTCGGGCGGGACGGTGACGGGGGCGTACCGCATCCTGTCCGGGACCTCGACGAACTGCGCCGGCGGGCACACCCCGTGGAACACCTGGCTGTCCTGCGAGGAGACGACCACCGGGCGGGTCTGGGAGACCGACCCGTGGGGCGTGAACGCGGCGGTCGCCCGGCCCGCGATGGGCCGGTTCAAGCACGAGGCCGCCGCCTGCGACCCGGTCAACCACGTCATCTACCTGACCGAGGACCAGTCCGACGGCTGCTTCTACCGGTTCATCCCGAACACCTGGGGCAACCTGTCCGCCGGCACGCTGCAGGTGGCCAAGGGCGGCACGGGCACCGCGCTCACGCTGACCTGGGCGACCGTGCCCGACCCGGACGGCTCGCCGACCGCGACCCGCAACCAGGTCAGCGGCGTGAAGCGGTTCAACGGTGGTGAGGGCTGCTGGTACGACAACGGCATCATCTACTTCACCACCAAGGGCGACAATCGAGTCTGGGCGTACAACACGGCCACCGCGTTCATCGAGCTGGCGTACGACGACTCGCTGGTGAGCGGCACGGCCCCGCTGACCGGGGTCGACAACATCACCGGCAGCGCCACCAGCGGCGACCTGTACGTCGCCGAGGACGGGGGCAACATGGAGATCTGCGTCATCACGCCGGACGACGTGATCGCGCCGTTCCTGCGCATCACGGGGCAGGGCTCCTCGGAGATCACCGGCCCGGCGTTCAACCCGGCCGGGAACCGCTTCTACTTCTCCTCGCAGCGGGGCACCTCCGGCTCGTCGTCCGGCGGGATCACGTACGAGGTGACCGGGCCGTTCCGGTCCTGAGCGCACAGGAGGCAGGATGCGCCGTCGCGAGCTGCTGCGGGCCGGGCTGGCCGGTGCGGGCGCGGCGGCGCTGTCCGGGGTGCTGTGGCAGCGGGCGTTCGCGGCCACGGCGCTGCCCGGAGACTCGCCGTACGGCGCGCTGCGCCCGCCCGACACGAACGGCGTGGCGCTGCCGGACGGCTTCACCAGCCGGATCGTGGCCCGGTCCGGGCAGCCGGTGGGCGGCACCGGGTACACCTGGCACCGGGCGCCGGACGGCGGGGCCTGCTTCGCCGACGGCTCGGGCTGGATCTACGTGTCGAACTCGGAGATCCCCGTGGGTGGCGGCGCCTCGGCGGTGCGGTTCGCGGCGGACGGGTCGGTCGTGTCGGCGTACCGCATCCTGGCCCGGACCCGCGTGAACTGCGCGGGCGGGGCGACCCCCTGGCAGACCTGGCTGTCCTGCGAGGAGGTGTCCCACGGGCGGGTCTTCGAGACCGACCCGTGGGGGCGGCGGCCGGCGCCCGCGCGCCTGGCGATGGGCCGGTTCAAGCACGAGGCCGCCGCCTGCGACCCCGAACGGCGCGCCGTCTACCTCACCGAGGACGAGGAGGACGGCTGCCTCTACCGCTTCCTGCCGGAGACCTGGGGCGACCTGGAGCGGGGACGGCTGCAGGTGCTGTGCGCCCCGCCGGGCACCACCTCGGGGCCGGTGACCTGGCAGGACGTGCCCAGCCGGGACGGCGCCGGGGTGCCCACCCGGCGGCAGGTGCCCGCCGCGCTGCGCTTCGACGGTGGTGAGGGCTGCTGGTACGAGAGCGGCGTCTGCTACTTCACCACCAAGGGCGACGACCGGGTGTGGGCGTACGACGCGGCCGCCTCGGCGCTCGGCCTGGCCTACGACGCGGCGGCGGGCGGCACGCTGAGCGGCGTCGACAGCATCACCGGCGCGCCCCGCAACGCCGATCTGTTCGTCGCCGAGGACGGCGGCAACATGGAGATCAACGTGATCACGGCCGACGGCACGGTCGGCCCGTTCCTGCGGCTGCCCGGCCAGGACCGCTCGGAGATCACCGGGCCTGCCTTCAATCCGGCGGGCGACCGGCTCTACTTCTCGTCGCAGCGCGGCTACTCCGGCGCCCGCTCCGGCTCCGGCGGCATCACCTACGAGGTCACCGGCCCGTTCCGCGCCTGAGGCCCGATTTGTGCCGTTGACCGGCTGGTGGGCGGTCGGAATACTGCCCGGATGCAGATCCACAGCGCGGACCTCGTCGAGGTGACCCGGGTGCGGGACCACGCCGGATTCCGCCAGGCGCCGCCGAACCCTGCGGAGGTCTGAGCGATGCGCCTGGAGACGGCCCGCCTGCTGGTGCGGGAGTGGACCGACAGCCCCGCGGACCTGGACCGCAACTACGACACCTACCGGCGCGAGGAGGTGACGCGCTGGCTCGGCGCGGCCACCCCGCTGGTCAACCGGGAGCAGTCGCCGCTGCTGATGGATCGGCGCCGGGAGTACTACGCGGCCCACCCCGGCTACGGCGTCTGGGCCGTCGAGGTCCGTGCCACCGGCGTGGTCGCCGGATCGGTGCTGCTCAAGGAGATGCCGATCCCGTCCGACGGGCCGGGCCGGGGCGAGATCGAGATCGGCTGGCACCTGCACCCGGACAGCTGGGGCCATGGGTACGCCACCGAGGCGGCGCGCGCCGTGCTCGACCACGGCTGGGCGCTCGGGCTCACCGAGATCCACGCCATCGCCCGCCCCGACAACGCGCCGTCGCTGTCGGTGATGCGCCGCCTCGGCATGACCCGGGTGGGCCGCACCGACCGCTGGTACGACCTCGACGCCGAGCACTACATGATCACCAGGCCCGGCTGGTAGTGCACTTTCCCGGAAACTGCACGAATGGCCCACCGCGATTCGTGCAGTTTCCCCGAAACAGCCTGCCGAAGGAGACGGCGCTCGATGAGTAGCCCGCTCAGCGGGCGTTCAGGGGGCTCGGCGAGAATGAGGCGATGATCCCCCGCCAGATAGTTCTGCTCGGCTCCACCGGATCGATCGGCACCCAGGCGATCGACATCGTGCGGCGCAACCCGGACCGGTTCCGGGTGGTCGCGCTGGGCGCGGGCGGCGGCAACGTGGCGCTGCTGGCGCAGCAGGCGCTGGAGCTGGGGGTCGAGGCGGTCGGCGTGGCCAGGGCCAGCACCGCGCAGGACCTGCAGCTGGCGTTCTACGCCGAGGCGCAGCGGCGCGGCTGGTCGGCAGGGGAGTTCAAGCTCCCCAAGATCCTGGCCGGGCCGCAGGCGATGACGGAGCTGGCGCAGTGGCCCGCGGACATCGTGCTCAACGGCGTGGTGGGCTCGCTGGGCCTGGCGCCGACGCTGGCCGCGCTCAAGGCCGGGCGCATCCTGGCGCTGGCCAACAAGGAGTCGCTGGTCGCGGGCGGCCCGCTGGTGCGGGCGGTGGCCGCGCCGGGGCAGATCGTGCCGGTGGACAGCGAGCACTCGGCGCTGGCGCAGTGCCTGCGCGGCGGTGCGCAGTCCGAGGTGCGCAGGCTGATCCTGACGGCGAGCGGGGGCGCGTTCCGCGGCCGCCGCCGTGAGGAGCTGGGCGCGGTCACGGTCGAGGAGGCGCTCAAGCACCCGACCTGGGACATGGGCCCGGTGGTCACGATCAACTCGGCGACGCTGGTGAACAAGGGCCTCGAGGTGATCGAGGCGCACGAGCTGTTCGGGGTGGCGTACGACGACATCGAGGTGATGGTGCACCCGCAGTCGGTGCTGCACTCGCTGGTCGAGTTCACCGACGGCTCGACGCTGGCCCAGGCCAGCCCGCCGGACATGCGGCTGCCCATCGCGCTGGCGCTGGGCTGGCCGGACCGGGTGCCGTACGCGGCCGAGCCGGTCGACTGGACGCAGGCGCACAACTGGGAGCTGCGCCCGCTGGACCGGGAGGCGTTCCCGGCGGTGGAGCTGGCCAAGGCCGCGGGCCGGGCGGGGCGCTGCCGGCCGGCGATCTACAACGCCGCCAACGAGGAGTGTGTGGCGGCTTTCACAGCGGGTCGGCTACCGTTCCTGGCCATCGTCGACACCGTGGCGGAGATCGTCGACGGTGCGCCGGACTATGACGAACCGGGTACCGTCGAGGACGTGCTCGCCGCGGAGCACTGGGCGCGTACGCGCGCGCATGAACTGATCAAGGAGAAGAGCGCCTGATGAGTGTGCTGGGCATCGTCCTGTTCGCGCTCGTGATCCTGATCTCGGTCAGCCTGCACGAGGCCGGCCACATGGGCACCGCGAAGGCCTTCGGCATGCGGGTGACCCGCTACTTCGTGGGCTTCGGGCCGACCCTGTGGTCGTTCCGCCGCGGCGAGACCGAGTACGGCGTGAAGGGCATCCCGCTCGGCGGCTTCGTCAAGATCGTCGGCATGACGCCGCAGGACGAGGACGCCGACGACCCCAAGGCGATGTGGCGCTTCCCGGTATGGAAGCGCTCGGTCGTCATGTCGGCGGGCTCGGTCGTGCACTTCATCCTGGCCGGCGTGGCCATCTGGCTGCTGGCGATCTTCTCCGGCCTGCCCAACCCGGCCCTGCCGAACGGCCCCGAGTCGCAGCCCGCGGTGCTCGCCGTGCAGCCCTGCGTGGTCAAGACGCTGCCGCTGCGCGAGTGCGCCGCGAACGACCCGGCCAGCCCGGCCTCGCAGGCGGGCCTGCGCGACGGCGACAAGCTGGTCGCGGTGAACGGCAAGCCGGTGGCGACCTGGGGCGAGGCGATCGAGCAGATCCGCCCGCTGGCCGTCGGGCAGACCGCCTCGATGACCGTGGAGCGCGATGGCGGTCAGCAGACCGTGCAGATCAGCCCGGCCGAGGTCGAGCGCAAGATGACCGACGGCAGTGTGCGCAAGGTCGCCGCGATCGGCGTCGGCCTGACCTCGACCGTCCCTTACACCGTGACCTACGGCCCGGTCGATGCGGTCGGCGCGAGCGCGAAGTACGCCGGCTCGATGGTGACCGCCACGTTCGAGGCGCTCAAGCAGTTCCCGCAGCGCATCCCGGCGCTGTTCTCGGCGATCGGCGGCGCGGAGCGCGACCCGAACACCCCGATCAGCGTGGTCGGCATCAGCATCCTCGGCGGCGAGGCGGTCGAGCGCGGCGCGTGGGACATGTTCACCGCGCTGTTCATCGGATTCAACCTTTTCGTGGGTATTTTCAACCTGCTCCCGCTGCTTCCCCTCGACGGGGGACACCTGTTCATCGCGTGGTTCGAGAAGATTCGCTCATGGGTCTACGCTCGCCTGCACAAGCCCGACCCGGGCCGGGTCGACTACTTCAAGCTGATGCCGCTGACCTACACGGTCATCCTGATCTTCGGTGCGTTCACCCTGCTGACCGTCACCGCGGACCTCGTCAACCCCATCTCGATCTACAAGTGAGTGTGCTGTGACTGCGATCAACCTTGGTATGCCGGCGGCCCCTCCGGCGCCGCTCGCGCCGCGGCGGAAGAGCCGGCAGATCATGGTCGGCAGCGTGCCGGTCGGCGGCGGAGCGCCGGTCAGCGTGCAGTCGATGACGACGACGCTGACCTCTGACGTCAACTCGACCCTGCAGCAGATCGCGGAGCTGACCGCGTCCGGCTGCCAGATCGTGCGGGTGGCGGTGCCCTCGCAGGACGACGTCGAGGCGCTGCCCGCGATCGCCCGCAAGTCGCCGATCCCGGTGATCGCCGACATCCACTTCCAGCCGAAGTACGTCTTCGCGGCGATCGACGCGGGCTGCGCGGCGGTCCGGGTCAACCCGGGCAACATCCGGCAGTTCGACGACAAGGTCAAGGAGATCGCGGCGGCGGCCTCGGCGGCCGGTGTGCCGATCCGCATCGGCGTCAACGCGGGCTCGCTGGACAAGCGCCTGCTGGAGAAGTACGGCAAGCCCACCGCCGAGGCGCTGGTCGAGTCGGCGCTGTGGGAGTGCTCGCTGTTCGAGGAGCACGGCTTCCGGGACATCAAGATCAGCGTCAAGCACAACGACCCGGTCGTGATGATCAAGGCGTACCGGCAGCTCGCGCAGCAGTGCGACTACCCGCTGCACCTCGGCGTGACCGAGGCCGGCCCGGCGTTCCAGGGCACGGTCAAGTCGTCGGTGGCGTTCGGCGCGCTGCTGGCCGAGGGCATCGGCGACACCATCCGCGTGTCGCTGTCCGCCCCGCCGGTCGAGGAGATCAAGGTGGGTACGGCGATCCTGGAGGCGCTGGGCTTGAAGGAGCGCGGCCTGGAGATCGTCTCCTGCCCGTCCTGCGGTCGCGCCCAGGTCGACGTTTACACCCTCGCCGAGCAGGTCACCGCGGCCCTGGAGGGCTTCCCGGCCCCGCTGCGCGTCGCGGTCATGGGCTGCGTCGTCAACGGCCCCGGCGAGGCGCGTGAGGCCGACCTCGGCGTCGCGTCCGGCAACGGCAAGGGCCAGATCTTCGTCAAGGGCGAGGTCATCAAGACCGTGCCCGAGTCGCTGATCGTGGAGACCCTGGTCGAGGAGGCCATGAAGATCGCCGCCGACCTCGGCATCGACGTGCTCGGCGACGGCGAGCCCGTCGCCCCCGTCGTCACGGTCCACTGACCTTTCCCACTCACGCGAGCAGGCCCCGTTCCTCAGGAACGGGGCCTGCTCGCGTCTGCCCCCTCGACCCGCGCCGCCAAGATCGCGTCGATCTTGCGCGAAGTGTTGCCCTTTTGGGCGGTAGGGGCGTGTCGTCCCCACCGTTCGCGCAAGATCGGCGGGGTGGGTGGGGGTCACTCGGCGAGGATGGCGTAGAGCTTGCGCTTGGTGTCCTGGAGGGTCTCCAGGGCTTTCTGGCGCTGGGTGGGGGTGCCGGTCATGGCGACCTGGCGCAGGGCGCTCATGACGGCGAAGCCCGCCTCGCGGAACTCCTGGGCCTGGGCGACGTGGTCGGCGTCGAAGTCCTGCCAGGGGCGGCCGTGGCCGGCCTCGGTGGCGCGGTCGGCCTCGGCGCGGCCCGCCTCGGTGAGGGTGAACCGCTTGCGGCCGTCGGCCTCCTCGCTGACGATCAGGCCCTCGTCCTCCAGCAGCTGGAGGGTCGGGTAGATCGAGCCGGGGCTCGGGCGCCAGACGCCGCCCGTCCTCGTCTCCAGCTCTGAGATCATCTCGTAGCCGTGCATCGGGCGCTCCAGGAGCAGGCCCAGCACCGCCGCGCGGGTGTTGCCGCGCCGCCCGCGACCGCGGCCGTGTCCGCGCCCGCCGGGGCCGAAGCCGCCGGGGCCGAACGGGGGCCGCATCGGCCCGAAGGCGAACAGCCGGGGGTCGTGGCCGTGGTGGTCGTGCGAGCCGTGGGCGTGCTCACGCATGCCGTGTCCGTGGTGTCGTCGGAACATCTCTTCGTCCTCTTTCGTGCTGAATCTCGCGTGGTCGCGAGGCTATCTCCGATTATCGCCGTGCTGTCGGCGATACGTTAACGATATATCGGCAACGTGTCGGCGGCAAGCTTCGTTTCCCGGGTAGCAGTGGCGGGCGGCGCGGATCTCATTAGGCTGTGGTCATGCTCACCCTCCCGGTGCGGCAGCTGGCCGAAGCTGACCGCGCGGCAGTGGAACGCCTCCTGGCGGCGTACCCCATCGCGGCGGCGCAGGTGGCCGAGCGGGTGGCGCTGCGCGGACTGGGCTGGCGGGCCGACGGCCGGCTCTACGGCTACGGCAACCGCCGCCACCCCGAGGCCGTCCTGTGGTCCGGCGGCCAGGTGTCGCCGGTCGGCGCCGGTGCCGACGCCGTGGCCGCCTTCGCCGAGCTGGTGTCCGGGCAGCCGCGCGTGTGCGCCTCCCTGGTCGGCGAGGCCGACGCGGTGCTGGGCCTGTGGGAGCTGCTCCGGCCGGCCTGGGGTCCGGAACGGACGGTGCGCCGCGACCAGCCGCTCATGGTGGTGGACAACCCGCCCGCCGTGGCCGCCGATCCGCTCGTGCGGCAGGTCCGGCCCGACGAGGTCGACCTGGTCTTCCCCGCCTCGGTCGCGATGTACACCGAGGAGGTGGGCGTGTCGCCGTGCGGTGACGACGGCGGGCGCGGCTACCGGGGGCGGGTGGCGGAGCTGGTGAAGGCCGGGCGGTCGTACGCCCGCATCGTCGACGGGACAGTGGTGTTCAAAGCGGAGCTGGCCGTCGTGACCCGGCACACCGCCCAGATCCAGGGGGTATGGGTGGACCCGACCTGGCGCGGCCGGGGTTACGCGACGTCCGGCATGGCGGCGGTGGTGCGCGACGCGCTGCGCCGGGTCGCGCCGACGGTGAGCCTGTACGTCAACGACTACAACGCTCCGGCCCGGCGCGTGTACGAGCGGCTCGGGTTCCGCCAGGTCGGCACGTTCGCCACCGTCCTGTTCTGACACGCCGCGCACGACGCGCCGTAGTCACGACCATTTTCGTGACTTTGAGCACCTAGCTAACTACGTTACGTAACGATTGGTGCTGACCAGATGTTGCGGCCGGCGAGGTGAACACCCCGATGGGGCGGATCGTAAAACAGCTCTCTGAAACCACCACGAAGTACTACTGGTATCCCGGAGAGAAGCAGGAGTGGATCCGCGCCGTCGTCGCCGTCAGCAGTGGAGCGGGTGCCGCGGCACTGCTGATGATGCTGACCCGCAACAGCCTCGCGGCCGTCGTGGTCGGATGCTCGGTCACCCTCGCGGTGTCCGGATTCAACTTCGGGCGGCGGGATGCCAAGGCGCTGGCCGGGTGGCCCAAGCTCAGTGACAAGGCCGCCCGGCGGGCCGCCGTCGCCCACAGCGGACGCGCCGCCTGGCGGGCGAGCGCGCACGGCGTCGGCGGGGCGGTCGCGGCGATCGTCGTACTCAACCTCACCCACAGCGGCTGGGTCGCCGACTGGCTGCTGCCCGTCGTGCCCGCCGTGGTCGGGGCGCTCGCCCACCAGACCGGGATGGTCTGGGAGCAGCTCGCCAGCACCGTGGCCACCACCGGCCCCGCCGCCGCCCCCGCCACCCCCGCCGCCAAACCCACCGCCGACTGACCCACGCCGCGCCGCCCGTGCCGCGCCGCCCGTGCCGCCGAGGGTGATCGCGAGTTCGTGTCGGAAAGTGTGGTCTGGCCATAGGTTTCGACACGAACTGGCGATCTTCGGCTGGTGTCCGGCGCGGCTGGATGGTGAAGATCGCGGTTTCGTGTCCAAAGGTGCGGCCTGGCCTAACGTTTGGACACGAAACGCCGATCTTGGACCGGAGCGGACCGGGCCGGGCGGGGGTCAGGGTCAGGTTGAGGGCTGGGCCGGTCGGGTCAGCGGCGGAGGGTGTCGAGGGCGCGGGAGGTGGTCCAGTCGCGGTTGGCGGCGGGCGGGCCGAAGCGGTCGGGGAGGAGGGCGTCCAGCTCCCAGCTGGGGGTGCCGGACGTGATCCACTCGGCGAGGTGGCGGCCGATGCCGCCGGCCAGGGCCATGCCGTGCAGGCCGAACCCGGCCGCGATCCAGAGGCCGGGCAGGGGCGAGCGGCCCGCGAGGGGGGCGCCGTCGGGGGTGAACGCCTCGACGCCGTTCATGATCTTCACGAGCTTGGCCCGGCGCAGCTCCGGCATGCGGTCCCCGGCCAGCCGCCACAGCGGAGCGAACGCCGCGTCGTCGGGTGCGGCCAGTTCCCGGGCCTTGGCGAGGGGCTCGGCGTCGCCGGCGGGCCAGGCGGGCACGGGGTCGGGGCGGTTGCCGCCGACGATCACGGCCCCGTTCGCGGCGCGCAGGTAGAGCGACTGCTCGGGGATGCGGCAGGTGGGGGTCGTGTCCGGGTCGAGCGCGGGGTGCAGGACCTCGCTGACGCCGTACTGGTGCAGGATCGGGACGACGGGGACGACGACACCGGCCAGTGCGCCCACCGCGCCCGCCGCGGCGCCGGCCGCGTTGATCACGAGCGGCGTCTCGATGACGCCGTCGCTGGTGTGGACCGCGCGCACCCGGCCGCCGGTGGTGTCGAGGGCGGTGACGCGTACCCCCGTGCGGATCTCGACGCCGTGCGAGACCGCACCGGCGACCAGGGCGTTGACGAAGTCCTTGGGGCGGACGAAGCCCTCGCCGGGCAGCCACGCGGCGGCCTGCACGTCGGTCAGGTCGAGCCGCGGGGCCAGGCCCATGGTGGCCGACGCCCCGCGCAGCTCCAGCGGGACGCCCAGCTCGTCGGCGCGGCGGGCGAGGCGGCGCAGCTCGTCGACGTGCTGGTGGCTGAGCGCCAGCCGCAGGCCGCCGACGGCTCGCCAGCCGGGGTCGTGGCCGGTCTCGGCGCGCAGCATCGCGGCCAGCGCGGGCAGGTATCCGGTGAGCCGGGCGTGCCAGGCGGGGCCGTCGGGGCCGCGCATCGAGGTGACGAAGCCGGCCGTGTGCCAGGTGGTGCCGTCCATGAGCTCGTGCTGCTCGAGCAGCACGGTGTCGCGCCACCCGGCCCGGCCGAGGTGGTACGCCAGGGAGCAGCCGACCACGCCGCCCCCGATGATCACCGCCCGCGCACTCGCTCCCATTCGAACAGTCGTACTCGCTACCAGGCGGGAACGGAAGCCCTCCGGCCCAACTTTGCCGCGGCGCGCCGGGAGCAGTGACCCATGGGAGTTTGTTGACGGCGGGGGGTGCTGGGGGTAGGACTGGTGGGCATGTGGTCGGTGGAGCGCCTGCGCGCGATGGTGGAGGCGGGCGACATCGACACGGTGTTGCTGGCCATGACGGACATGCAGGGGCGGCTGCAGGGCAAGCGCCTGCACGCGACGTACTTCCTGGACGAGGTCGTCGGCCACGGCAGCGAGGCCTGTAACTACCTGCTCGCGGTGGACGTCGAGATGACCCCGGTGGACGGGTACGCCGTCTCCGGCTGGAACCAGGGCTACGGCGACTTCGTGCTGCGGCCGGACCTGGACACGCTGCGCCCGATCCCGTGGCTGCCGGGCACCGTGCTGATCCTGGCCGACGTGCTGTGGCTGGACGGGAGCCCGGTGGTGCAGTCGCCGCGGCAGATCCTGCGCCGCCAGCTGGACCGGCTCGCCGAGCGCGGGCTGACCGCGTACGTCGGCACGGAGCTGGAGTTCGTGGTCTACCAGGACTCCTACGAGCAGGCGGCGGCCAAGCGCTACCAGGGGCTCACCCCGGCCAACGGGTACAACGTGGACTATTCGCTGCTGGGAACGACGCGGGTCGAGCCGCTGCTGCGGGCGATCCGGCTCGGCATGGCCGGGGCGGGGCTGGCCCCGGAGAGCGCCAAGGGCGAGTGCAACCTCGGCCAGCACGAGATCGCGTTCCGCTACGCCGAGGCGCTGAAGACGGCCGACCAGCACGCGCTCTACAAGCACGGGGCCAAGGAGATCGCCGCCCAGCAGGGCATGTCGCTGACCTTCATGGCCAAGCCGAACCAGCGCGAGGGCAACTCGTGCCACATCCACTTCTCGCTGCGCGACGCGGACGGGCGGCCGGTGATGGCCGAGGGGGACCAGCTCAGCCCGCTGGGCGAGCACGTGCTCGCGGGGCTGCTGGCCAGCACGGTGGACCTGAGCATCCTCTACGCGCCGAACATCAACTCGTACAAGCGTTACCAGGCGGGCTCGTTCGCGCCGACGGCGCTGCGCTGGGGGCGGGACAACCGCACCTGCGCGCTGCGCCTGGTGGGGCACGACACCTCGCTGCGGGTGGAGCACCGGGCGCCCGGCGGTGACGTGAACCCGTACCTGGCCGTCGCGGCGATGGTGGCGGGCGCGCTGCACGGCATCGAGAACGAGCTGCCGCTGGAGCCGCTGTTCAGCGGCAACGCGTACGCCGACCCGTCCGCGCCGCGCATGCCCGCCACGCTGCGGGACGCGCTGCTGCGCTGGGAGTCCTCGGCGGTGGCGCGGGACGCGTTCGGCGACGCGGTGGTGGAGCACTACGGGCACGCCGCGCAGGTGGAGCTGGCCGCGTACGACGCGGCGGTGACGGACTGGGAACTGGTGCGGGGGTTCGAGCGGCTGTGAAGATCGTCAATCCGGTCACCGAAGAGGTCGTCGCCACGGTGGAGCCGGCCGACGCCGCGGCGGTCGACGCCGCCGTCGGGCGGGCCGCGAAGGCGTTCGAGAGCTGGCGCAACGTGTCGCCGGGGGACCGGGCGCGGCTGCTGCGCCGGTTCGCCGCCGTGGTCGACGCGCACGCCGAGGAGCTGGCGCTGCTGGAGGTGCGCAACGCCGGGCACACCATCGGCAACGCGCGCTGGGAGGCGGGCAACGTCCGCGACCTGCTCGACTACTACTCCGGCGCGCCGGAGCGGCTGTGCGGGCGGCAGATCCCGGTCGCGGGCGGGTTGGACGTGACGTTCCACGAGCCGCTGGGCGTGGTCGGCGTGATCGTGCCGTGGAACTTCCCGATGCCGATCGCGGCCTGGGGCTTCGCGCCCGCGCTCGCGGCGGGCAACACGGTGATCGTGAAACCCGCCGAGACCACGCCGCTGACCGCGCTGCGCCTGGCCGAGCTGGCCCTCGAAGCGGGGCTGCCCGAGGGCGTGCTGACGGTCCTGCCCGGCCACGGCGAGGTCGCCGGCCACGCGCTGGTGACCCATCCGGGGGTACGCAAGATCTGCTTCACCGGGTCGGTGGAGGTGGGCCGCCAGATCATGGCGGCGTGCGCGGCCGACCTGACGAGGGTGACCTTGGAGCTGGGCGGCAAGAGCTCCACCCTGCTGTTCGCCGACGCCGACCTGGAGCGGGCCGCCGCCGCGCTGCCCGGGGCCGTGTTCGACAACGCCGGGCAGGACTGCTGCGCCCGCTCCCGCCTGCTCGTGCAGCGCGAGGTGTACGACGACTTCCTCGCCCTGCTGGAGCCGCACGTGGCGGCCTGGCGCTGCGGCGACCCCATGGACCCGGCCACCGGCATGGGCCCGCTCATCACCGCCGAGCAGCGCGAACGCGTCACGGGCTACGTGGACGGCGCGAACGTGCTGATGCGCGGCGGCGCGCCGGACGGCCCCGGCTACTGGCATCCGGCCACCGTGCTGGAGACCCGGGCGGTGGACGAGCGGCACTGGCGCGAGGAGGTGTTCGGGCCGGTGCTGTCCGTGCTGCCGTTCGACACCGAGGCCGACGCGCTGCGGCTGGCCAACGACACCGAGTACGGCCTGTCCGGGTCGATCTGGACCCGCGACGTGGGCCGGGCGCTGCGGCTGGCCCGCGGGGTGGAGGCGGGGGTGCTCAGCGTCAACTCGCACAGCTCGGTGCGCTACTGGACCCCGTTCGGCGGGGCCAAGCAGTCCGGGCTGGGCCGCGAGCTGGGCCCGGACGCCCCGCTCGCGTTCACCGAGACCAAGAACGTCTTCATCTCCACGGAGTGATTCGGCAGCGCCGAGCCGCTCGCGTACCGCACGCTGTTGTTACGGCCTCGCGGGCGCCACGGCCAGGCACACAGGGAAGGGCAGGCAGGTCAGGGCATGGGGCGGTTGCAGGACCGAGTGGCGGTCATCAGCGGGGCGGCCAGCGGCATCGGCGCGGCCACCGCGCGGCGGTTCGCCGCCGAGGGCGCGTACGTGGTGGCGGTGGACCTCGCCGAGGAGGCGGGCAAGAAGATCGCCGAGGAGGTCGGCGGCGAGTTCGTGCAGTGCGACGTCTCCGACGAGACGCAGGTGCGCGAGCTGTTCGACGGCGTCGCGGCCCGGCGCGGGCGCGTGGACGTCGCGTTCAACAACGCGGGCATCTCGCCGCCCGACGACGACTCGATCCTGGACACCGGGCTCGACGCCTGGGAGCGGGTGCTGCGGGTCAACACCACCAGCGTCTACCTGTGCTGCAAGTACGCGCTGCCGCACATGCTCGCGCAGGGCAAGGGCTCGATCATCAACACGGCGAGCTTCGTGGCGCTGATGGGCGCCGCGACGAGTCAGATCGCCTACACCGCCAGCAAGGGCGGGGTGCTGGCGATGAGCCGGGAGCTGGGCGTGCAGTTCGCCCGGCAGGGGGTGCGCGTCAACGCGCTGTGCCCCGGGCCGGTGGCCACGCCGCTGCTGATGGAGCTGTTCGCGAAGGATCCGGAGCGGGCGGCTCGCCGACTCGTCCATGTGCCGATGGGCCGGTTCGCCGAGCCCGAGGAGATCGCCGCGGCGGTAGCGTTTCTCGCCAGCGACGACTCCTCATTCATCACCGCCTCGCAGTTCGTTGTGGACGGGGGCATTACCGGGGCATATGTGACGCCGTTGTGAGCGATGTGACCAGACCGTTGATCGGTATCACCACCTACGTCGAATCCGCCCGCTACAGCGTCCACGACTGTGTCGCCGCGGTGCTCCCGTGGGCGTACGTGGACCAGGTCAGCCGGGCCGGGGGCCGCCCGGTGCTCATCCCGCCGATGCCCGACGGCGGCGTCGAGGTGCTCGACGGGCTCGACGGGCTGATCGTGGCCGGGGGCGCCGACGTGGAGCCCGCCCGCTACGGCGAGACGCCCCACCCGACGGTCTACACCAGCCCGCAGCGCGACGCGGGCGAGCTGCCGCTGGTGCGCATCGCGCTGAAGACCGGCCTGCCGCTGCTCGGCGTGTGCCGGGGCATGCAGGTCATGGCCGTGGCCAGCGGCGGGCGGCTGCACCAGCACCTGCCCGAGGCGGTCGGCCACGGCGGCCACTCCACGGTCGGCCCGGTGAAGGTGTACGCCGAGCACGGCGTGCACTTCGCGACCGGGTCGCGCTGCCGCGAGATCTACGGGGCCGAGGCGGTCGTGAACTCGTACCACCACCAGGGGGTCAAGGACCCGGGGCGGATGCTGCCCACCGCGTGGTGCGCCACCGACGACCTGATCGAGGCGATCGAGCACCCCGACCACCCGTTCGCGGTCGGCGTGCAGTGGCACCCGGAGGACATGGCCGCCAACGGCCTGTTCCAGGCCCTGGTCGGCGCGGCCGCGCAACTGCGCGGGGCCCGCGGCAGCAAGACCGAGTTCTTCGCCACGGTCTGATCCCCGGCCGGCACCCGCCACATGGCGCGTCCCACGTGGCGGGTTTCGGGGCTGCCGACCGCGTGTCGCGGGAGTAGCGTCGCGGTCATGGGCCAGGTGTACGAGCAGATCGACGGCAAGATCCGTGACTTCCTCATGGCGCAGCGGGTGTTCTTCGTGGCCACCGCGCCGTCCGGGGCCGACGGGCACGTCAACGTGTCGCCCAAGGGCCTGACCGACTCGTTCGCGGTGATCGGCCCGCATCAGGTGGCGTACTACGAGTACGGCGGCTCCGGCATCGAGACCATGGCGCACCTGCGCGAGAACGGCCGCATCGTGCTCATGGTGTGCGCGTTCGACGGGCCGCCCAAGATCTACCGGCTGCACGGCCGGGGCGAGGCGGTGCTCGCCGAGGACCCGCGCGCCGCCGAGCTGATCGCGCACTTCCCGGCCCCGCCGCACGTCGGCCTGCGCAGCATCGTCGTGATCGACGTCACGCGCGTGTCGGACTCGTGCGGCTACGGCGTGCCGCTGATGTCGTACGAGGGCGACCGTGACCTGCTCGTCCGGTTCTGAGAGCACAAGACGCCGGAGCAGCGCGAGCACTACCGGGCCACGCGCAACGCGGCGAGCATCGACGGCGCCCCGATGTTCGCCGAGCGCTAGAGTTCAGGGCATGAACGGCCGTGCCACGCTGACCCCAGGCAAGCTCTCCCCGTGGCGGGAGGTGCCCGCGCACATCCCGCGCCCCGAGTACGTCGGCCGCAAGCAGCCCAAGCGCTGGGACGGCCCGCTCACCCAGGACGCGGAGTCGATCGAGAAGATGCGCGTCGCCGGGCGGATCGCGGCCCAGGCCGTGCAGCTCGCCGGCGAGCACTGCAAGCCGGGCGTGACCACCGACGAGATCGACCGGCTGGTGCACGAGTTCCTGCTCGACCACGACGCGTACCCGTCGACGCTGGGCTACAAAGGCTTCCCGAAGTCCTGCTGCACCAGCCTCAACGAGGTCATCTGCCATGGCATCCCGGACACCACGGTGATCCAGGACGGCGACATCATCAACGTGGACGTGACGGCGTTCAAGGACGGCGTGCACGGCGACACCGACGCCACCTTCTGCGTCGGCAACGTCGACGAGGAGGCCCGGCTGCTGGTCGAGCGCACCCACGAGGCGCTCATGCGCGGCATCAAGGCGGTCGCGCCGGGCCGCCCGATCAACGTCATCGGCCGGGTCATCGAGTCGTACGCCAAGCGCTTCGGCTACGGCGTGGTGCGCGACTTCGGCGGGCACGGCATCGGGCAGTCGTTCCACAGCGGACTGTTCATCCCGCACTACGACAACCCGAACGCGGACACGATCATGGAGGTCGGCATGACCTTCACCATCGAGCCGATGATCACGCTCGGCACGATCGCGTACGAGACCTGGAAGGACACCTGGACGGTGGTCACCAAGGACCGCCGCTGGACCGCCCAGTTCGAGCACACGCTGGTCGTCACCGAGTCGGGCGCGGACATCCTCACCCTGCCGTGAACCCGGACAAGCCCGACCCCGCCCTCGGCACCGAGCCCGCGCCCGGCGCCGGGCTGCCTGCTGCCGGGCTTCCAGACGCCGAGACGGCGCTGCCGCCGATCGACCACGAGCACGCCGACGTCTCCGGCGGCTGGCTGCGCGCGGCGGTGTTCGGGGCGATGGACGGGCTGGTCTCCAACATCGGCCTCATCGCCGGTGTCGGCGGCGCCGGGGTGGGCTCGCAGACGGTGGTGCTCACCGGCGTGGCGGGCCTGGTCGCGGGCGCGATCTCGATGGCGCTCGGCGAGTACGCCAGCGTCCGCACCGCCAACGAGCAGATCGACGCCGAGGTCGCCAAGGAGCGGCGGGAGCTGCGCCGCAACCCCGCCGCCGAGGCGGCCGAGCTGGCCCAGCGCTGGATCGAGCGGGGCATCTCGCCGGAGCTGGCCCGGCAGCTGGCGGAGGACCTGCGCGCCCAGCCCGACGAGGCGCTGCGCATGCACGTCCGCGAGGAGCTGGGCATCGACCCGGACAGCAAGCCGAGCCCGTGGACGGCGGCGTTCTCGTCGTTCGTCTGCTTCTCCATCGGCGCGCTGATCCCGCTGCTGAGCTACCTGGCGGGCAGCGACTCGCTCCAGGTCGCGCTGGCCGTCGGCGGCATCGGCCTGTTCGTGGTCGGCGCGCTGACCGCCCGCTTCACCCACCGCCGCTGGTGGGCCGCGGGCCTGCGCCAGCTCCTGCTCGGCGCGGCCGCCGCCGGCGCCACCTACCTCATCGGCGCCGCCATCGGCGTCACCACCGCATAAGGAAGGGCACCTTCTTAACGGATTCCGTAGAGGAAGGTGCCCTTATTAACGCCTGCCGCCGCCAGGCGGCCCGGGAGGCGGCCCGTCAGCGGGGGATCAGGCTGAAGACGCGGATCACGCGGTTCGAGGCGCGCTGCTGGTACGTCGTGTACGCCGGCCAGACCTCCAGCAGCAGCTTCAGCAGCCGTTCCCGCTGCTCGCCGGTGGCCAGCTCGCCGCGCACCGGGATCTCCCGGCCGCCGAGCGTGACGACGGCGTCGGGGTTGGCGAGCAGGTTCGCCGACCAGGCCGGGTGGCTCTGCTGGCCCCAGTTGGAGCCGATCACCACGAAGTGGTCGCCGTCGCGGGCGTAGGCCAAGGGCTGGGTGCGCGGCAGGCCGGACTTCTTGCCGGTGGTGGTGATGATCAGCGTGGGGATCAGGCCCAGGGCGACGACCCGGCCCTTGGTGAGTTTCGCGACGGTGCGGTCGAGCGGCACGAGGACCCGGCCCGCTCGGGCGAACCAGGTGCGGTGGCCCAGGTAGCGGGCGAGGCGTCTCAGCATCGGCACAGTGTGCCGCAGCCGGTGCCGGCACGGAAGACCACCCGGCGACGGGTGTTGATCGCGAGTTCGTGTCAAGATCTGCGGTCCAGCTGCACTTTTGGACACGAACTCGCGATCAAGCCCCGGTCTGCCGCGAGCGCCCCCGCCGGGGAGGGTTAAGAAGGGCACCTTCCTCTACGCATAGCGTTAAGAAGGTGCCCTTCCTTTCATAGGCGGCGTTCGATGGGGAGGCGGGAGCGGGTGAGCAGGCCCGCGCCGAGCATGGCGACCAGGGGGACCGAGAGGACGATGGCCAGGGTGTCCCAGGGGAGGGTCAGGGTCATCGGGACCTGGTCCTGGTGGGCGAGACCGCGGCTGGAGTTGACCGCGGCGACCAGGGCCGCGGCGGTGCCGAGGCCCGCCAGGACGCCCAGCAGGGCGCCCAGGCCGGAGATGACGCCGGACTGGCTCAGCGACAGCAGCCGGCGCACCCGGGGGCTCGCGCCGACCGCGCCGAGGGTGGCGAGGTCCGGGCGGCTGTCCGCGGCGGTGAGGCCCGTGGCGACCCCGGCCGCGCCCAGCGCGACGAGCGCCGCGATCACCCCGAGGATCCAGATGATCGGCTCCTCGCGGAACTGCGGGCCCCGCTCGACGGTCAGCGACAGCTGCGTGCTGAGCTCCCGGAGGCGGCCGGTCAGCTGCTCGGCCTCCGAGCCGGTCAGCACGTGGTCGAGGGACGCCGCCACATCGCCGGGGCGGACCGCGAGACCGTGCGCGCGCACCAGGCCGGGGGAGACGACGAACGAGGCGGCCATGTCGTCGCCGGCCAGCACGGCGGCGGGCACTGGCACGGTGGGCAGGTCGTACGGATCGTCCACGGGCGGCCCGTCGACGAGCGCGACCGCGACCTTGCCGTCCACGACGTAGCGCGGATCGTCGACGACGATGCCACCGGCTTCCAGCACGGCCCGCGCCTTCGCCAGCTCGGCGGGCGGGGCGCTGCTGAGGGCGCTCAGGCCGCTGCCGTCGTCCACCGCGACGTAGAACGCCCAGCTGCCGCTGAAGCCGCGGCAGCGCGGGTCGTTCTCGTCGGGCTCCGTGGGGACGCCCGGCTGCGGATCCACCCAGGCGGGGCAGCGCTCCGCCGGGGGGAGGACCGGGTACGCGCCGCAGTCGCGCTCGCCCGGTTCGGCGGGCCCGGCGCAGGCGACGTGGGAGAACACGTGCGGATCGGCACCGGGCACGGTCTCGCGGATCGCCGCCAGGACCTTGGCGGTGTCGGGCCGCCGGCCGTCCTCGCTCGGGAACCCGACCGCGAAGTGGCCGAGCGGCAGCTGGGGGTCGTAGTTGTCGTACGCGTTCTGCGCCTCGCTGCCGATGAAGGCGCCGATGGCGACGGCCCCGGCGACGGCGGCCATCACCGCCGAGATCGCCGGGGCGGCCGCCCCACGGTTGCGGGCCGTGTCGCGCAGCGCGATCCGGGGCGCGAGCGGCAGCCACCGGCCGGTCCGGGAGATCAGCCCGACCAGCGACGGGGTGAGCAGCACCAGGCCCAGTTCGCCGATGACGAGGCCGCCGAGGATCACGTTGACCTGTGAGCCGAGCGCGCCCACGATCGCGATCACCGCACCGGCGGCGGCCATGGCCAGGCCCAGGGTGATCCAGCGCTTGCGGGAGCGGACCACGCCCCGGCGGCCGGCCAGCACGGTGGTCACCGACTGCCGGGCGGCGGTGAACGCGGGCACCATCGCGGCGAGCAGGCCGGTGCCGACCGCGAGCACGACGATGCCGAGCTGGGCGAGCGGCAGGAAGCGCCAGCCGCCCGAGCGCGCGTCGACCAGGTACTCCTCGATCAGCGGGCGCAGCGCGGTGGCCGCCGCCACGCCGAGCACGATGCCGCCGACCGCGGCGGCCAGGCCGAGCACGATGCCGTCGGCCAGCACGATGCGCCGCAGGTGGGCGGGGGTGCCGCCGGTAGCGGCGACGAGCGCCAGATCACGGCTGCGGCGCCGGGCGCCGACCGCGAAGGCCGGGCCGGCCAGCAGCACGATCTCCAGGATGATCAGGCCGATCAGGACCACGCCCAGGCTGAGCTCCTCGACCTGCGGGCCGGTGCCGTACACGAAGCGCGGGTCGGTCGGCGGCGGGTCGAGCACGACGGCGCGGCTGCGTACCACCAGGCCGTGGGTGTTGAGCTGCTGCACGTCGGCCCACAGCAGCGGCGCCGGGGTGTCCGCCAGGAAGACCGGGTAGCCTGCGGCGGTTTCGTCGGACGGCAGGACCACCGTGTCGTTCAGGTCGTCCGGGAACTCCACCAGCGCCGTGACCTGGTACGTCCGGTCGGGCTGCACCAGGCGCAGCGTGCTGCCGGGCCGGAGGTCCATGCGCCGGGCGAGGCGGGCGTTGACGGCGATCTCGCCGTCCCCGCGCGGCGCCGTGCCCTCCAGCAGGGTCACCATGCCCGCGAGCTGCGGGTCGGCGACGTCGAGGATGCGGCTGGTGACGCCGATGACCCCGCTGGCGGTGTAGACCTCGACGAAGTCCTCCGTCACCTGGGTGAGGCGCGAGCCCGCGGGCAGCATCCGGAGCAACTCTTCGGCGGTGCCGGTGTCCTTGCTGGGCTCCCCGTCGTAGCTGTAGCTGTTTCCGTCGGGGGCCTGCGCCAGCGGCCCGTCGGCGACCCACTGCACGCGGGCGTCGTAGCGGCCGAGTTCGCGGTCCAGCTGCTCGGCCGGGGTCAGCTCGTTCATGTCGTAGACCGTCGCGGCGAACGACAGCCCCAGTGCGGGCAGCCCGAGCATGGCGATGACCAGCAGCGAGCGACCCCGGTTGCGGCGGGCGTCGCGCCGGGCGATGCGCAGCGCGGGCAGCCAGCCGCGCAGCCACCTCATGACGCGGTCTCCAGCAGCTGCTCGGGCTGGGTCAGCGGGCCGGAGGCGTCGACCACCCGGCCGTCCCGCAGGAAGATCACCCGGTCGGCCCAGGCGGCGTGCCGGGCCTCGTGGGTGACCAGCACGGCGGCGGCCCCGGCGTCGACGCGGGCGCGCAGCAGGCGCAGCACCGCCTCGCCGGTCACCGAGTCCAGCGCGCCGGTGGGCTCGTCGGCCAGCACCAGGCGGCGCTGCCCGACCAGGGCGCGGGCGATGGCGACGCGCTGCTGCTGGCCGCCGGACATCTCGTCGGGGAAGCGGTCGGCGTACCCGGTCAGCTCGACCTCGGCCAGCGCGGCCTCGGCCAGCGGGCGGGACTTGCGCGCGGAGACGCCCTCCAGCTCCAGCGGCAGCGCCACGTTCTCCGCCGCGGTGAGGCTGGGCAGCAGGTTGAGCGCCTGGAACACGTAGCCGACGCTGCGGCGGCGCAGCGCGGCCAGCTGGGGGCGGCGCAGCGTGGACAGGGCGGTGTCCTCGACCAGCACCTCGCCGGAGTCGGGACTGTCGAGCCCGCCCGCCAGGTTGAGCAGGGTCGACTTGCCGGAGCCGGACGGGCCCATCACGGCGACCAGCTCGCCGGCGTGCACGCTGACGGTGACCCCGGCCAGGGCGTGCACGGCGGCCTCGCCGGTGCCGTGGGTGCGGTGCACGTCGCGGAGCTGCAGGACGGCGGTGCTCATACCTCGGCCTCCCGGGTGGCGTCGTCGTGCTGGGGGAGCGGTGCGGGGGCGGGCCTGTCGTAGCGCACCAGGGCGGTCTCGCAGTGGTCGAGCCAGCGCAGCTCGGCCTCGGACTGGAAGATCATGGCCTCCAGCACCAGGCGCCAGGGCAGCTCCGCGTCGCTGCGCTTGAGGCGGGTGTACTCCTGCAGCGCGCGCATGGTGGCGGTGCGCTGGGTCTGCACCACCGCCTGCACGTCGATGCCGGGGGTGGTCAGCGCGAGCGCCAGCTTGATGGCCAGCTCGTCGCGGGGCCGGTCGGCGCGGGCGATCGGGGTGGCGAACCAGAGCGTGAGCTCCGTGCGCCCGTCAGGCGTGATCTCGTACGGGCGCTGCCCCCCGTCGTTCTCCGGCAGCGCGCGTACCAGGCCGTCGCGTTCGAGGCGGTTGAGAGTGGTGTAGACCTGGCCGATGTTGAGCGGCCAGGTGGAGCCGGTGGAGTCTTCGAACTCGGCCCGCAACTGGTAGCCGTAGCGGGGCCCGCGTTCGAGCAGGGCGAGCAAACCATGCCGGATGGACATGGCTACTGAGTATGCATACTCGGTATGCGGGTTTCAACCCGCCCTGGTCACTGCGCCTTGCGCCCCGGATAGGGCACCGTTGCCGGGGCGACCCCGGCGCGCCGCCGCCAGCGCGTGGCCCGCACCGCCGCGTCGGTGTACCCGGTCAGCACCTGGCGCCGCAGTTCGCCCTCGGCGTCGGCCAGCGCCGCCCGCCAGCTGGCCGCGACCCCGTCCTCCACGTACGCGGCGAGCTTCAGCGCGGCGGCCCGGTCGGCCAGCGGGAACGGCAGCGCGTAACCCGGCTCGGCGACCGGCGCCTCGGCCTTCAGCTCGGCCAGGCGCAGCAGCAGCGCGTCCCGGCGGGCGCGGTGCGCCTCCTCGCCCGTGCGCGCCTCCTTCTGCCCTGCCTTGTCGAGGAGCACGCCGAGGCGCCCGTAGGCATAGATGGCGCTGTGCTCGGCGGCCAGCGCCGTCTGCAACCGTTCGGCCAGGGTCGTCATGCGAGCACCTCCACGTGGGTGGCGCGGGCGGCGGCGATCTCGCCGACCAGGACGGCTCGCACGGTGGTGGTGCTCACACACGCCTCGGCGGCCTGCTTGGCGGCCGAGGCCTCCGCGGTGCGCAGCGTGGCCAGGATCTTCTTCCGGTCGCCGTCGACCGGGGCGGCGCTGGGCAGGCTGAACGAGCTCGGCGAGGGCTTGGGGCTCATGATCGCCTCCAGGGCCGCCGCGTGCGCCTTGTGCGTGTCGCGCAGCGGCGTGAGCAGGGCGGTCAGCGTGGTGTCCGCGGCCAGCGCGGCGTCGTACGACGCGACCAGCGCGTGGGTGCCCGCGAGCAGGCCGGTCAGCGCGTCCGGCGGGGGCGGCGCGTCCGGCCCGCCGAACAGGTCGCAGCCCGCCAGCGCCGGTGCGGCCACGCCCGCGACCGCGGCCGCCGCTCCGGCTCGCAGCAGCCCACGTCGATTCGGCCGGAAGCCGCCCGGCCCGCTATGATCATTTGCCCGCGTACGCACCGCGCCAGTCTTCCTCATCCGGGCGGGCTCCGCTAACCGTCGTTCCCGTGTCGGGCCGCTGGTGGGGACTCCTCGGGGTCCGCCGTCCGGGCGGGCCGCCGGGACGGGTCACCCGTGCCGCGCGTGCCCGCAGCGCGCCGCTGGTAGTTGCCGCGTGCTCGCGGGTTACGCTCTGCGCAGTCGATGTATCACCGAGAGGGGTGCCCTCAGATGGCTCAGCGTGGCCGCGCCTCAGGCAGGCAGACCGGCCGCCCGGCCGCCCGCCCGGCCGCACCGGCCCCAGCCCGGACCGCTCCGGCGGAACTGGCCGCCCGGCGCGCCCGGTTACAGGCCGTGATCGAGCCGGTGGTCACGGAGACCGGCTACGACCTGGAGGAGCTCTCCGTCAAGCAGGTCGGCCGGCGGCACCTGGTCCGCGTGATCATCGACGGCGACGGCGGCGTCGGCCTGGACGCGATCGCCGACGTCTCCCGCGCGGTGTCGCGGGCGCTGGACGACGCGGAGGCGTCCGGCCGTGAACTGATCATGGGCGAGTACCAGCTGGAGGTCTCCTCGCCCGGCGTGGACCGGCCGCTCACGCTGCCGCGGCACTGGACGCGCAACGTCGGCCGCCTGGTCAAGGTCAAGGCGGGCGAGAAGACGCTGACCGGCCGCGTGGTGGACGCCGACGACACGGGCATCACGCTCGACGTGGACGGCAGGGAGCACGCGTTCGAGTACGGCGCGCTGGGCCCGGGCCGGGTCCAGGTCGAGTTCAAGCGGATGAATGAGATCTCCGATGAGGAGCTCGCCGAGTTCGACGACGACTCGTCCGACGACGAGGAGCCGGACGACGGCGAGCCGGACGACGAAGGGGAAGAGCGGTGAACATCGATCTGGCGGCGCTGCGCGCGCTGGCACGCGACAAGGAGATCTCCGAGGAGACCATCCTGCAGGCAATCGAGTCTGCGCTGCTCACCGCGTATCGGCACACGGAGGGCGCGCAGTCGCACGCCCGCGTGGAGATCAACCGGCAGTCCGGCGCGGCCGTGGTGTACGCGCAGGAGTACGGCCCCGAGGGCGAGCTGCTGCGGGAGTGGGACGACACCCCGCACGACTTCGGCCGGATCGCGGCGATGACCGCCAAGCAGGTCATCCTGCAGCGGCTGCGCGAGGCGACCGACGAGGTGCACTTCGGCGAGTACGTCAACCGCGACGGGGACCTGGTCACCGGCGTGATCCAGGCGCACGAGACGCGCTCGGAGAAGGGCATCGTCTCGGTGGACCTGGGCAAGGTCGAGGCCGTGCTGCCGCAGTCGGAGCAGGTGCCGGGGGAGACCTACCCGCACGGCCAGCGCATCCGCTGCGTGGTGGTGCACGTCGCCAAGAGCTTCCGCGGCCCGCAGGTCACCCTGTCCCGCTCCCACCCGGCGCTGGTGAAGAAGCTGTTCGCGCTGGAGGTGCCCGAGATCGCCGACGGCACGGTGGAGATCGCCGCGATCGCCCGTGAGGCGGGTCACCGCACCAAGATCGCCGTACGCTCGACGGTCCCGGGGGTCAACCCGAAGGGCGCCTGCATCGGCCCGATGGGCCAGCGGGTGCGCGCGGTCATGAGTGAACTGCACGGCGAGAAGATCGACATCATCGACTGGTCGGAGGACCCGGCCGAGTTCGTGGGCAACGCGCTGTCGCCCGCGAAGGCGCTGAAGGTCGAAGTGGTGGATCTCGCAGCCCGTGCGGCGCGCGTCACGGTGCCCGACTACCAGCTGTCTCTCGCGATCGGCCGGGAAGGGCAGAATGCCAGGCTGGCTGCCCGTCTGACCGGTTGGCGCATCGACATCCGCTCCGATGCGGCCGACTCCGGGGCGGCCGCGCCGCGCGGTCCGCGGGCTGCGGCTGATCACGAGACGGAGCCAGGCGGCACCCCGGTCTCCGCTTAGGGGTAGACTTTCCCGGTGGTACGACGCACGCGGCCGGGATCGCATGTGGCGGCCTCTTCCAACACACCGCTCGCACCTCCGGTGCGCACGTGTGTCGGATGCAGGCAGCGCGCGTCCGCTACCGAACTGCTCCGCGTCGTAGCGGTGGCGTCGGGCGCTGACCAGTTCAGCCTCCGGCCCGACCCGCGACGCAGATCGACCGGCCGGGGTGCCCACGTGCACCCGACAGCGGCCTGTCTCGAGTCGGCGCTGCGGCGCCGCGCCTTCGGGCGCGCGCTGCGGATCACCGGGGTCATCGACACCGGTGAGCTGACCGGGGCGATCCACGGATCGTGACACGGTCCGAGGGATCACGACACCGATCCGAAGGATCACCGCCAGACCGTCACGGGGTGGCGGACCACCGTAGACGGGTGCCTCATCAGCCCCGTCTGAGGATCAAGCAAGGTAGGACGACCGGCATGGGCACACGATGAAGTCGCAAAAATGATCAGGCTTCAAGTGCACAAGTGAGGTCGCAGCGGGTCACTGCCCGTGCGACCTCGGAGTGAGGAGTGCAGTGGCAGGCAAGGCCCGCGTACACGAGCTTGCTAAGGAGCTCGGCGTCGAGAGCAAGAACGTTCTCGCCAAACTCAAGGAGATGGGCGAGTTCGTCAAGTCCGCGTCGAGCACCGTGGAAGCTCCCGTCGCACGACGGCTGAAGGACGCCTTCGCGGCAGGCGGGGCGGCTCCGGCCGCGCCCAGCGCGCCGTCGGCGCCCCCGGCAGCCGCGGCGACGCCGGCGGCGACCAGTGAATCCCGGGTGACGGCGCGTCCGGCACCCCCCAAGAAGCCCTCGGCCCCACCGGTGAAGCCGAAGGCACCCGTCTCGATGGTCCCGCCGACCCCGGTCACCAAGCCGGCGAGCGCGCACGACATCGAGGTCGCGGCGGCGGAGGCCCGTGCCTCGGCGCTGAAGGCCGAGCAGGAGGCCTCGGTCCGCGCGGCCCAGCAGGCGGCGAAGCAGCGTGAGGACAGCGGACGTCCGGACGCCCCGAAGCCCAGCTTCATGCCGCCGCGGCCCGGTTCGTCCGCGGCCGGCACCGGCGCGCGTCCGGCCGCGCCGGGCGGCCGTCCCGGTGCGCCCGGTGGCGACCGCCGCGACGGGCGTCCGTCCGGTCCGCGTCCCGACGGCGGCCGCGACCGCGGTCCGCGTCCCGAGGGCGGCGGCCGTGAGGGCCGTCCGGCCACGCCCGGTGGCGGCCGTCCGCCGCGCACCGGCGGCAACAACCCGTTCGGCATCTCGCAGGGCGGCGGCGCTCCTTCGCGTCCGTCTCCGGCCGGCATGCCGCGTCCCAACCCGGCCTCCATGCCGCCCCGGCCCAGCCCGGCCTCGATGCCGCCGCGGCCCAACCCGGCCTCCATGCCCAGCCAGCGTCCGGCACGTCCGGGCGGCGGCGCGGGCCGTCCGGGTGGTCCGGGTGGCGGTGCCGGCCGGCCCGGTGGCGGCGGCGGCTTCCGCGGCGGTCCCGGTGGCGGCGGCGGTGGCGGCTTCCGCGGCGGTCCCGGTGGCGGCGGTGGCGCCGGCACGGGCTTCCGCCCCGGCGGTGGTCCCGGTGGTGGCGGTGGCGGCTTCCGCGGTGGTCCCGGTGGTGGCACCGGTGGCCCGCCGGCGGGTGGCGCGGGCCGTCCCGGTGGCGGCGGTGCCGGTGGCCGTGGCCGCGGTGGCGGCGCTGCGGGCGCGTTCGGCCGGGGCGGCGGCAAGTCGCGCGGCCGCAAGTCCAAGAAGCAGCGGCGTCAAGAGTTCGACAACCTGTCCGCGCCGACGATGTCCTCGGGTGCGCCCCGGGGTCAGGGTCAGCAGCTCCGGCTGCCGCGCGGCGCCTCGCTGTCGGACTTCGCCGACCGCATCAACGCCAACCCGGGCTCGCTCGTCCAGGAGATGTTCAACCTGAACATCATGGTGACGGCGACGCAGTCCTGCACCGACGACGACCTGATGCTGCTCGGTGAGCACCTCGGCTTCGACGTGCAGATCGTCAGCCCCGAGGACGAGGACCGCGAGCTGCTCGCGCGCTTCAACATCGACCTCGACGCCGACGTCGACGAGGAGCGCCTGGTCAGCCGTCCGCCGGTGGTGACCGTCATGGGTCACGTCGACCACGGTAAGACCAAGCTGCTCGACGCGATCCGCTCGGCCAACGTGGTCGAGGGCGAGGCCGGCGGCATCACCCAGCACATCGGCGCGTACCAGGTGCACGTCGAGCACGAGGGTGAGGACCGGGCGATCACGTTCATCGACACCCCGGGTCACGAGGCGTTCACCGCCATGCGTGCCCGTGGTGCGCAGGCCACGGACATCGTGGTGCTGGTGGTGGCGGCCGACGACGGCGTCATGCCGCAGACGATCGAGGCGCTCAACCACGCCAAGGCGGCCGACGTGCCGATCGTGGTCGCGGTGAACAAGGTCGACAAGCCGGAGGCCAACCCGGGCAAGGTGCGTCAGCAGCTGACCGAGTACGGCCTGGTCGCCGAGGAGTACGGCGGCGAGACCATGTTCGTGGACATCTCCGCCAAGAGCCGGATCAACATCGACGGCCTCCTGGAGGCGGTGCTGCTGACCGCGGACGCGTCGCTGGAGCTGACCGCTCCGATCGACGGCCACGCCCAGGGTCTGGCCATCGAGGCCCGGCTCGACAAGGGCCGCGGCCCGGTCGCGACGGTGCTGGTCCAGAAGGGCACGCTCAACGTCGGTGACTCGATCGTGGCGGGCAACGCCTACGGCCGCGTCCGGGCGATGCTGGACGAGAACGGCCACCCGCTGTCCGAGGCGGGCCCGGCCCGTCCGGTCATGGTGCTCGGTCTGACCGCGGTGCCGGGTGCGGGTGACACCTTCCTGGCCGCCGACGACGACCGGACCGTGCGCCAGATCGCCGAGCAGCGGCAGGCCCGCAAGCGGGCGGCCGAGCAGGCGAGCCTGCGCGGCCGGGTGTCGCTGGAGAACCTGCTCGAGAAGATCAAGGAAGGCGAGCGCACCTCGCTGGACCTGATCATCAAGGGCGACGTCTCCGGTTCCGTCGAGGCCCTGGAGGACGCGCTGGTCGCGCTGCCCATCCCGGAGGAGATCCAGCTTCGGATCATCCACCGCGGCGTGGGTGCGATCACCGAGAACGACGTCAACCTGGCGTCCGCCTCGGCGAACTCGACCGCGATCATCATCGGCTTCAACGTGCGGCCGATGGAGCAGGCTCGCGATCTCGCCGACCGCGCCGGTGTGGAGATCCGTTACTACACGGTCATCTACCAGGCCATCGAGGAGATCGAGGCGGCCCTCAAGGGCATGCTCAAGCCGGAGTACGAGGAGGTCGCCCTGGGTTCGGCGGAGGTCCGCGAGGTCTTCCGCTCGTCCAAGGTGGGTCTCATCGCCGGTTGTATCGTCCGGTCGGGCCTGCTGCGCCGCAACGCCAAGGCGCGGGTGGTGCGCGAGGGCACGGTCGTGGCGGAGAACGCCTCGATCAGCTCGCTCAAGCGGTTCAAGGACGACGCCACCGAGGTCCGCGAGGGCTTCGAGTGTGGTCTGACTCTGAACGGCTTCGGCAGCCTGCAGGTGGGCGACGTCATCGAGACCTTCGAGATGCGCGAGAAGCCGCGGGTGTGATCTAGAGGACGGGGCGGGGCCCGGCGCTGACGCGCCGAACCCCGCCCCGTCTGCTGTGCCGATCTTGCGCGCGTTGTGGGTGCGACACGCCCGTTCCGGGCAAAAGGGCAACAGTTCGTGCAAGATCGTCGTGGTAGGCGGAGGGGGAGCAGTGGCGAGGTATGCGGTGCTGGTGGCGCCGTCGGCTAATCGGGTTTACACGCAGTCGGCGCCGGAGTTGACGGCTGCCGAGCTGGCGGTGTTCTCGGAGCGGGCGCTGGGTGGGCGGCTGGAGCCGGCGGAGGTCGTCGAGCTGGGTGGGCGGCCGTACCTGTCGTTCGAGGTCGAGGACGGGGAGCTGGCGGCCGGGGAGCTGCGGGTGCTGGCGAACCTGTCGTCGGCGTACGCGCTGTTCGAGATCGTGGGGGACGGGCTGCTCAAGCCGCTCGGCGAGGCGCCGCTGGACCGGTTCGACGACGATCTGATCACCATTCAGAAGTACGCCGGCAAGACCAACGAGAACTTCACCAAGCTGCTGCTCAACGTGACCGCGCTGGCCACCTCGTGGGCCGATCAGCTGCTCACCCGGCGGTTCGTGGTGCTCGACCCGGTCGCGGGGCGGGGCACCACGCTCAACCAGGCGCTGATGTACGGCTGGGACGCGATCGGCATCGAACTGGACGGCAAGGACGTCGAGGCGTACAGCGCCTTCCTGAAGACCTGGCTCAAGAACAAGCGGATCAAGCACACCACCGAGATGGCGCCGCTGCGGCGGGAGGGCAAGCGGATCGGCCGCCGGTTCGACGCGCGCATCGGCGACGTGCGGGACCAGCCGCAGCATCTGAGCGTGTTCGAGGCCGACACCACGCAGACGCGCGGCCTGCTCAAAGGCAACTCCGTGGACCTGGTGGTGGCCGACCTGCCCTACGGCGTGGTGCACGGCAGCCGCAGCGCCAAGGGCCTGGCCCGGGGGCCGCTGGAGCTGCTGGAGGAGGCGCTGCCGGGCTGGCTGTCCCTGCTGCGCCCCGGCGGCGCGCTGGGCGTGTCCTGGAACACCCACGTTGCCCCGCGTGAGGACGCCCTAGACCTGCTGGAGGAGCACGGCCTGGAGGCGGTGGACTACGAGGGCTTCGAGCACCGGGTCGACCAGGCCATCAACCGCGACATTCTGGTGGCCCGCAAGGTGTGATCTCGCGTACGCTTCTGGCTCGTGCATACCGGAACTACCGTTTTCGACCTGTTGCTGCCGGGTGACTCCCGGTCGCTGAAGGAGAAGCGCTCGTACGTGCGCCCGATCATCGCGGCGCTGAAGAAGTACGAGGTCGCCGTGGCCGAGGTGGGGGCGCTCGAGCTGCACGGGCGCACCGAGATCGGGGTGGCCGTGGTCGCCGCTGACCCGGCGCACGTGAACGAGGTCCTCGACCAGTGCGAGCGCCTCGTGGTCGGCCGTCCCGAGGTCGAGGTGCTGTCCGTGCGCCGCCGCTGGTACGGCGACGACGATTAGCTGTGAGCTGCGCAGTCTAGCGCTGTGAGCTGCGGCTCCGTCCGCGCTCAGCGCGCTCGCGTGAGGGTCGGACCCGGCGGGTAGTGTCATGGTGTTGGTTTCGACCCTGGCTCGTCACAGTGGCGACCTCGCCTGACCGGCGTGAGCCGCAGCGTGGCGCGCCGAGGTCGTCGGTCGCGGAGGTGACGTGATGGCTGATCCGGCCAAGGTACGCAAGCATGCCGAGCGGGTGCGTGAGCTCGTGGCATCGGCGGTACGTTCCCAGATCAAGGACCCCCGGCTCGGGATGATCACCATCACCGACGCGCGGATCACCGCCGACCTGCGCGAGGCAACGGTCTTCTACACGGTGCTCGGCGACGCGGAGGCCCAGGCGGGCACCGCCGCCGCGCTGGAGAGCGCCAAGGGCATGCTGCGCGGCGTGGTCGGCCGGGCCCTCGGCCTGCGCCACTCGCCGTCCCTGGCGTTCGTCTCCGACGACGTCCAGGAGCACGTCAAGCACATCGACGACCTGCTCGCCGAGGCGAAGCAGCGCGACGCCCAGGTGCAGGAGCTGGCCGCGGGCGCGGAGTACGCCGGCGACGCGCAGCCGTACAAGGTCGAGGACGACGAGGACGCGCAGGACGAAGACGACGAGGAGGAGCCTGCGCTGCGCGCGGCAGCCCAGGCGTGAACGCGGCGACGCTGGCGGCCGGGACCACCGGCCGCCCCACCGAGCAGGACTGGGCCGCGGCCGTCGCGGCCGTGCGCACCGGGCTGCGTCCCGGCGCGCGGGTGCTGCTGGTTTGCCACGTCAACCCCGACGGCGACGCGCTGGGCAGCATGCTCGGCTTCGCGCAGGGCCTGCTCCGGCTCGGCGTCACCTCGCTGCAGTGCACCTTCCCGGGCCCGCTGAGCGTGCCCGCGCCGCTGCACATGCCCGCGATGGACCTGCTCATCCCGGAGGCCGACGCCGACCCCGCGCCGGACCTGCTGGTGACCTTCGACGCGGCCAGCGAGTCGCGGCTCGGGTCGCTGGTGGACCGGCTGGAGACGGCCACGGTCAGCCTGGTGCTCGACCACCACGCGTCGAACACCGGCTTCGGCAAGGTGTCGCTGGTCGACCCGTACGCCGCGGCCACCTCGGTGGTCGCCGCCGAGATGCTGCGGCGGCTGGACGTGCCGCTGGACCGGCCCATGGCCGAGTGCCTCTACATCGCGCTGGTCACCGACACCGGCTCGTTCAAGTTCGACCTGACCACGCCCGAGGTGCACGAGCTGGCCGCGCGCCTGGTCGCCACCGGCATCGACGTCGGCGGCATCTCCCGGCGCATCTTCGACAGCCGCCCGTTCGGCGCGGTGCGCCTGTTCGGCGAGGTCATGGGCCGGGCCCAGCTGGAGCCCGAGGGCGCCGGCGGGCGCGGCCTGGTGTACGCCGTGGCCACGCTCGACGATTTGGCCAAGCACGAGCAGCCTCCGTACGTGCTGGAGGCGCTGATCGACTCGGTGCGCTGCGTCTCCGAGGCGGACGTGGCGCTGCTGCTCAAGCAGGTCGCGCCGCAGGAGTGGGCGGTGTCCATGCGGAGCAAGGGCGGCGCGGACGTCAGCCGGGTCGCGGTCGCGCTCGGCGGGGGCGGGCACCGGCTGGCCGCCGGGTTCACCGGCCGGGGCGGCGCGGAGGAGATCATCGCGGCGGTGCGCGCGGAGCTGGCGGCGCAGGGCTGACGGGCGGCCGGTTCGCCCCATCGGCGGCGCGGCCGGAGCAGGGTGGCGAAGGTCTCCCGCGCAGACCGGTCAACGGAGCACAATCGGGTCATGGAACAGCGTCCCGAGCTCACCGTCGAGCCGGTGCGCCCGTGGGCGCGCGCACAGGTCATGCTGCCGGTGTTCGTGCCGTTCTCGCTGATCGGCGGGTTGCTGCCGTCGTTCTCGCTGGCGGCGAATCTTTACGTGCTCGCGCTGGGCGGGGGCATGATGCTGGCGGGGATGTCGTCGCGGCTGCCGCGCCGGGCCGCGCCGTCGGGGCTGCTGCCTGGGGTGGCGTGGTGGCTGGTGCCGGTGGCGGTGTTCGTGGTGGTCGAGGTGATCACGTTCGCGATGGGGTCCACGCACGATTACCCGACGCTGTCGTTGCTGGCCGATCCGCTGCTTGACGGGTATCTGGTGCGGAGTCTGGCGTACTTCGGGTGGCTGGCCGGGTTCTGGGGGCTGGTGCGGCGGTGAGTTTGACTCGGTTTCTTGCGATCGCCGGGTTCGTGCTGGCGGGGGTGGCGGTGCTGGCGGTGGAGTGGGCGGCGCGGCGGCCGGGGTCTCGGGTGCCGTCGATCGGCGACGTAGCGGCGCTGGTCATGCGGTATGACGTGGGCGGGCTGCCGGTGGGGCGGCTGGCGATCCTGGGGTTCTGGTTCTGGTTGGGGTGGCACTTTCTGGCTCGGTGAGCCTCTGGGCGTGGTGGCGTTCCTTGGCTGGCGAGATGGGGGGTGGGCATGATCGCGGGTTCGTGTCCAAACCTCGGGCTGGGCCACACGTTCTGACACGAGACGGCGATCTTGCCCCTGTCGGCGCGGCTGGGGGTTGGCGTGGTGGGGCTTGTGCGGTGGCCATGATCGCGGGTTCGTGTCCAAAGGTGGGGCTGGGGCGCAGGTTTGGACACGAGACGGCGATCATGCCCGCCCTACCCTGGAGCTGAGCGGAGATTCAGGGGGAGATATCCGACTTGTTGCGCGTTAAGGAGCGGTTTAGCAGGTCAGTCGGCATGCTGACGTTCCAGGTCGTGGGAACGGCTGTGCAGGATGTGGAACTGAACGATAGTTTTGCCTGCAGCGGCGCGCTTCGCGGTCCCACCCGGACGGCGGCGCCGCGGTAGGTCACACCGGCGAGGATGCTCGGCGATCCCGAGAACGGCGGCGGACAGAGGAAACGCGGCACGTGTTCGGCGTGCGTGCGTCATCGACCCGTTGTTGTGGAAGGACCGTTCCCATGCCTACGTCCAAGAAGCCCCAGCCGCAGACCACCGAGGAAGACCGCGAGCGCGAGCAGGCCCGCCGCGCGCTGCAGACCTCCATGGACACCCGGCAGTAGTCCGTTCGGCCGCCCCGCCCGAGCGGGGCACCCGGCGGGATGATCGTTGCGTCTACGCTGTCGGGATGTCCTCGACAGCCGCGCCCGCGGCACCCGCCGACGGCGATCTGCTGCGTCACCTGGCGTCGCAGAACCGCAGGCTGCTCGTCGCGGCCTGGGCCGTGGGCGGCGCCGGGCTGATCATCACGGCCGCGGTCGCCGGTGTCCCGGGTCCGGGGTGGGTCTGGCGGACAGTGTCCGCGCTGGCCGCCCTGGCGACGCTGGTCGTCTACTTCGGTGCGGTCCACCTGCTGTGGCGGGTGCGCCGACCGGCGGCGCTGGCGCCGGTGACCCTGCCGCAGGGGTTCGCCGCGTTCACCTCGCCCGTCGTGTACGCCCGCGGCACCCTGGCGCTGGCCGGGGCCGGGTTCGCGCTCGGCGGCGGCCAGCCGCTCACCGCGAGCGCGCTGGTGGTGCTGGCGGCGCTGCTCATTCATCACCCTCCCCGCCTGCTGGTGACGCCCGGCGGGGTGTCGGTGCGCGGGCTGCGCACCCGTACGGTGCCCTGGGCGCGGCTCACCGGGGTGCAGGTCCGCCCGCGTGGTGGAGTGGCCGAGCTGTCGCTGTGGACCGAGCCGGCGACCGGGCCGAGCGGCGTGCTGCGCGTGACTCTTCCCAAGTTCGACGTCGACCGGGAGTTCCTGGTGCGGCTGCTCCAGCACTACCGGGCCGTGCCCGAGGACCGAACGGCGATCGGCGCGCCCGCGGAGCTGGCCCGCCGCCGTGCCGCCGTGCCGCCACCCTCCGACGAGCTGGACGAGGATCTGGACGACCTCCTGGACGGGCAGCCGTGACGGGGGAGCGGCCGTGACGGCCGTGCGGGAGCGCGCCGCGGCGAGCGGATACCGCAGGATCGCGGCGCTGGCCCTGCCCGCGCTGGTCGTGCTGGCCGCCGAGCCGCTGTACGTGCTCGTCGACACCGCCGTGGTGGGACACCTGGGCCGGGTGCCGCTGGCGGCGCTGGGCCTGGCCGGGACGGTGCTGGGGCTGGCCGTATGGCTCGGCAACGTGCTCGCGTACGGCACCACGGGCCGCGCGGCGCGGCGCTTCGGCGCGGGTGACCGGGCGGGGGCGGTCGGCGAGGGGGTGCAGGCGTCCTGGCTGGCGGGCCTGGCCGGGCTGGCGCTGGTGCTGGCGGCGCAGCTGTTCGCCGGGCCGCTGGCGAGGGCGCTGTCCGGCAACGGGCCGGAGTCGGCGGCGGTGGCCGCGCAGGCCGAGCTGTGGCTGCGGGTGGCCTGCCTCGGCGCGCCGTTCATCCTGCTCGCGATGGCGGGCAACGGGTGGATGCGGGGCGTGCAGGACACCCGCCGCCCGCTCTACTACGTGCTCGGCGCCAACCTCGCCTCGGCCGTGCTGTGCCCGCTGCTGGTGTACGGGCTCGGCTGGGGCATGGTCGGCTCCGCCTGGGCGAACGTGGCCGCGCAGGCCGCGTCCGGCGGCCTGTTCCTGCGCGCGCTGTGGCGTGAGCGGGTGCCGCTGAGCCCGGACTGGGCCGTGCTGCGCCGCCAGCTCTCCGTCAACGGGGCGCTGCTGGTGCGGGGTGCGGCGTTCCAGGCGTGCTTCCTGTCCGCGGCGGCGGTGGCGGCCCGGTTCGGCGCGGCGGCGCTGGCCGCGCACCAGATCGCGCTGCAGCTGTGGTTCTTCAGCGCGCTGGTGCTCGACTCGGTGGCCATCGCGGCGCAGTCGCTGGTCGGCGCGGAGCTGGGCGCGGGCGACCCGGCCGCGGCGAAGGCGACCGCGCGGCGGATCACCTGGCTCGGCGGCTGGTGCGGGGTGGCCTTCGCGGTGGTGCTGGGCGCGAGCGTCACGGTGCTGCCCGCGCTGTTCGTCGACGATCCCGCGGTATGGGAGCAGGCGGCGCTGATCTGGCCGTGGTTCGCCGTGCTGCTGCCGATGGGCGGGATCGTGTTCGCGCTCGACGGGGTGCTCATCGGCGCGGGCGACGTGGCGTACCTGCGCAATCTGACCATCGTCGCGGCCGTGGTGGGCTTCCTGCCGGCGACCTGGCTCGCGTACGCCCTCGACCTGGGCCTGACCGGGGTGTGGGCGGGGCTGACCCTGTTCATCGTGGTCCGGCTGGTGGCGCTGCTGCTGCGGATGCGGACCGGCGGCTGGGCCGTGCCCAGCCCGGCGCCCCGGCCCGCCTAGGCTGGACGTCGGCGCGCGCCCGACCCACGGCGCAGCGGGGCGAGGAGAAGCGTGAGCAGCAGGAAGAACGACCGCCCGGTGACCGACGGGCTGATCGTGGTGGACAAGGCCGGCGGCATGACCTCGCACGACGTGGTCGCGCGGGTGCGCCGCATCGCCGGCACCCGCAAGGTCGGCCACGGCGGCACGCTGGACCCGATGGCGACCGGCGTGCTCGTGCTCGGCGTCGGCCGGGCCACCCGCCTGCTCACCTACGTCGTGGGCACCGACAAGGTCTACCGGGGCACCATCCGGCTGGGGCAGGCCACGGTCACCGACGACGCCGAGGGCGACGTCACCGCGAGCACGCCCGCGGGCCACGTCACCGACGAGCAGATCCGGGCCGGGCTGGCCGCGCTGACCGGCGAGGTCGACCAGGTGCCGTCCGCGGTCAGCGCCATCAAGATCAACGGAGTGCGCTCCTACCACCGGGTCCGCCAGGGCGAGCAGGTCGAGCTGCCCGCGCGCCGGGTGACGATCTCCCGGATCGACGTGTCGGGGATCACCCGGCAGGACGACGTGGTCGACGTCGAGGTGGAGGTCGCCTGCTCGTCGGGCACCTACATCCGGGCGATCGCCCGCGACCTGGGCACCGCGCTGGGTGTCGGTGGTCACCTCACCGCGCTCCGGCGCACCGCCGTGGGCGGGTTCACCCTCGCCGAGGCGTACCCCCTCGAAAAGCTCGCGGACCTCGCCGACCCGGTGGCGCTGCCGCTCGCGCAGGCCCTGGGCCGCGCCATGCCGATCCGCACCGTCGACGCGGACGCGGCGAAGATCGTGTCCCACGGCGGGCCGCTGCCCGCCGTCGGCCAGGCCGGGCCGTACGGTGTGGTGGGTCCGGACGGGGCCGCGCTCGCCGTCATGTCCGAGCGCGGCGGCCGGGCCAAGGCGGAGATCGTCCTGGTGGGAGGCGAGCAGTGATGCAGCGCTGGCGGGGGTACGACGCGGCGCCCGGCGGGTGGGGCCGGTCCGTGGTGACCATCGGCGTCTTCGACGGTGTGCACACCGGGCACCAGCAGACCATCGGCCACACCGTGAAGCGCGCCCGGGAGCTGGGCCTGCCCGCCGTCGTGCTGACCTTCGACCCGCACCCGTCCGAGGTGGTGCGGCCCGGCTCGCACCCCGCCGTGCTCACCTCGCCGCTGCGCAAGGCCGAGCTGATCGAGGGCCTGGGCGTGGACGTGCTGTGCGTGCAGCCGTTCACGCTGGAGTTCTCGAAGCTCGACGCCGACCGGTTCGTGCACGACGTGCTCGTCGAGCACCTGCACGCGGCGCTGGTCGTGGTCGGGGAGAACTTCCGCTTCGGCCACAAGGCCGCCGGTGACGTGGAGCTGCTCGCCCGGCTCGGGCGCACGTTCGGGTTCGCCGTGGAGTCCGCGCCGCTGGTCAGCGGGGATGGGACGATCTTCTCGTCGACGTACGTGCGGGCCTGCGTGGACGCCGGGGACATCGAGACGGCCGCGGCGGTGCTGGGGCGGCCCCACCGGCTGGAGGGCGTCGTGGTCCGCGGCGACCAGCGCGGGCGCGAGATCGGCTTCCCGACGGCGAACCTGATGGTGGCCAAGTACGCCGCCGTGCCCGCGGACGGGGTCTACGCGGCCTGGCTGGTGCGCGGCAACGACCGGCTGCCCGCCGCGGTGTCGATCGGCACCAATCCCACGTTCTCCGGGCAGGAGCGCCGGGTCGAGGCGTACGTGCTCGACTTCACCGGCGACCTGTACGGCGAGCGGCTGGCCCTGGACTTCGTCAGCCACCTCCGGCCGACGCTCAAGTTCGACGGCATCCCCGCGCTGGTGGAGGCCATCGAGGACGACGTCGCCCGCACGCGCGCGGTCCTGGGCGTCCCCGCGCGATGATCGGTGATTCGTGTCAAGATCTGCGGTCTGGCCGCACTTTCTGACACGAACCGGCGATCTTGCCCCCGGCACGGGCGGCACGTCGGGTGGGGTACACGCCGTCGGGAACGGGTGGTTTGCGTATCCCGTGGGGGTGGTATCCCACGTCCTGGTAGCCTTGAGGGGACGCCGGGTCACCGGTGTCGGCCTCGTATGCCCTGCCCGACGCCGTGGGGATATTGAGGTGGCAAAGAACCCACAGTTAGGGAGAACATGGCGCTCGACGCTGCAGTCAAGACCCAGATCATGGCGGACTACGCCACCGTCGAAGGGGACACCGGCTCGCCGGAGGTCCAGGTGGCGGTCCTCACCAAGCGGATCCAGGATCTGACCGAGCACCTCAAGCTGCACAAGCACGACCACCACAGCCGTCGTGGTCTGCTGCTGCTGGTGGGCCGCCGCAAGCGGCTCCTGGCGTACCTGCAGAAGTCGGACATCGCCCGCTACCGTGCGCTCATCGAGCGCCTCGGCCTGCGCCGATGAACTGACGGGGGAGCGGCACATGTCGCTCCCCCGACGTTTGACCAGAGAAGAAGGCACGCACCCGCCGTCGGGGGACATCCGGCGCTGGCGCAGGCAACACACCCAGAGCCGGTATGGGTCGGTCCTCGGTAGTGGTGTCCGGAGCATGCTCCGGGCGCTTCGATCGAAGACCGACTGTCCCACCCGAGTACGGGTCGCTCGCGTGCCGCGACAGAAGGAGCACACAGCTTCATGACCGAGCACAACCTCGGCGAACAGACCAGCAAGGCCGTGATCGACAACGGGTCGTTCGGCACCCGTGAGATCACCTTCTCCACCGGACGCCTGGCCCGCCAGGCCGCCGGCTCCGTCATCGCCCAGCTGGGCGACACCGTGGTCCTCTCCGCGACCACGGCCAGCAAGCAGCCCAAGGACCAGTTCGACTTCTTCCCGCTGACGGTGGACGTCGAGGAGCGGATGTACGCCGCCGGCCGGATCCCGGGCTCGTTCTTCCGCCGGGAGGGCCGTCCGTCCGAGGACGCGATCCTCACCTGCCGCCTGATCGACCGGCCGCTGCGCCCGTCGTTCGTCAAGGGCCTGCGCAACGAGGTCCAGGTCGTCGAGACGATCCTGTCGCTCGACCCGGCCCACCCGTACGACGTGGTCGCGATCAACGCGGCGAGCATGTCGACCAAGCTGTCCGGCCTGCCGTTCAGCGGCCCGATCGGCGCGACCCGCGTCGCGCACATCGACGGCCAGTGGGTGGCCTTCCCCACCCACGCCGAGCTGGAGCGCGCCACCTTCGACATGGTGGTCGCGGGCCGCACCCTGGAGGACGGCGACGTCGCCGTCATGATGGTCGAGGCCGAGGCCACCGAGCACACCCACAAGCTCGTCGCGGACGGCGCCGTCGCGCCGACCGAGGAGATCGTGGCCGGCGGCCTGGAGGCGGCCAAGGTCGCCATCCGTGAGCTGTGCCGGGCGCAGAGCGAGCTGGCCGCGGTCGCCGCGAAGCCGGTCACCGAGTTCCCGGTCTTCCTGGACTACCAGGACGACGTGTACGCGGCCGTGAAGGCGGCGGCGGGCACCGAGGTCGCCGAGGCGCTGAAGATCGTCGGCAAGGCCGACCGCGAAGAGGCGCTCGACCTGGTCAAGGAGAAGGTCGTCGGCGCGGTGACCCCGCAGTTCGAGGGCCGCGAGAAGGAGGTCCCGGCCGCCTTCCGCTCGCTGACCAAGTACGAGGTGCGCCACCGCGTGCTGCGCGACGGCGTCCGCATCGACGGCCGCGGCACCCGCGACATCCGTGACCTGACCGCCGAGGTGCAGGTGCTCCCGCGCGTGCACGGCTCGGCCCTGTTCGAGCGCGGCGAGACCCAGATCCTGGGCGTCACCACGCTGAACATGCTGCGCATGGAGCAGGCTCTGGACACGCTGTCGCCGGCGAAGACCAAGCGCTACATGCACAACTACAACTTCCCGCCGTACTCGACCGGTGAGACCGGCCGGGTGGGCTCGCCCAAGCGCCGCGAGATCGGCCACGGCGCGCTGGCGGAGCGGGCGCTGATCCCGGTGCTGCCCTCGCGCGAGGAGTTCCCGTACGCGATCCGGCAGGTGTCGGAGGCGCTGGGCTCCAACGGCTCGACCTCGATGGGCTCGGTCTGCGCGTCCACGATGTCGCTGCTGAGCGCCGGTGTGCCGCTGAAGGCGCCGGTCGCCGGCATCGCCATGGGCCTCATCTCCGACGAGGTCGACGGCAAGACCCAGTACGTGACGCTGACCGACATCCTCGGTGCCGAGGACGCGTTCGGCGACATGGACTTCAAGGTCGCCGGCACCTCGGAGTACGTCACCGCCCTGCAGCTGGACACCAAGCTCGACGGCATCCCGTCGGACGTGCTGGCCGCCGCGCTGCAGCAGGCCAACGAGGCGCGCGCGACGATCCTCGGCGTGATGGCCGCGGCCATCGCCGCGCCGGGCGAGATGAGCGACTACGCGCCGCGGGTCACCACGGTGAAGATCCCGGTCGACAAGATCGGTATGGTCATCGGCCCGAAGGGCCAGACCATCAACGCGATCCAGGACGAGACCGGCGCCGAGATCTCCATCGAGGACGACGGCACGATCTACGTCGGCGCGACCGACGGCCCGTCGGCGCAGGCCGCCGTCGAGCGGATCAACGCCATCGCGAACCCGACCCTGCCGAAGGTGGGCGACCGCTTCCTGGGCACCGTGGTGAAGACGGCCGCGTTCGGCGCGTTCGTCTCGCTGCTGCCCGGCCGCGACGGCCTGCTGCACATCTCCAAGGTGGGCGACGGCAAGCGGGTCGAGCGGGTCGAGGACTTCCTCAACGTCGGCGACAAGGTCGAGGTCGTCATCGCCGACATCGACGCGCGCGGCAAGGTGTACCTGGACAAGATCGGCCCCGACGGCAACCCGATCGTCTCCGACAAGGCGCCCCGCGAGGGCGGCGAGCGCGGCGGCGACCGTGCACCGCGCGGTGACCGCGGCGGCGACCGGGGTGGCGACCGTGCCCCGCGCAGCGACGACGGCGAGCGCCGCCGGCGCACCCGCCGCGACTGACGCTCGTCGGTGACCAGCAAGAACAGCTAGCCACACAGCCCGCGGGGAAGATCTCTTCCCCGCGGGCTGTGCCCGTTACCGCACTTGAGGAACCGTGCCGCCCATGCCTTCTGCACCCGCTACCGGCAGCGAGCCCGCGCCGCGCGACACCCGACCGGCTCCCGCGGGCTCCGCCGAGCAGGCCGCGCCCAGCCCGGCGGAGCCCGCCGCGAAGACAGGTGCTGCCCCGGCCGGAACGGGACGCGCCGGGAGACGGCCGGTGACCCGGACGGTCGACACCGACCCGCTCGGCGGGACGGTGCGGCGTACCGTGCTGCCCAACGGGATGCGGATCCTGACCGAGGCCGTGCCCGCGATGCGCAGCGTCACCTTCGGCATCTGGGTCGGCGTCGGCTCCCGCGACGAGGCGCCGCAGCTCGGCGGTGCCTCGCACTTCCTGGAGCACCTGCTGTTCAAGGGCACCCGCAAGCGCTCCGCGCTGGACATCTCGGCGCAGATCGAGGCGGTCGGCGGCGAGACCAACGCGTACACCGCCAAGGAGTACACCTGCTACTACGCGCGCGTGCTCGACGAGGACCTGCCGCTGGCCATCGACGTCATGTGCGACGCCGTCGCCGACTCGGTGCTGGCCGAGGCCGACGTCGAGACCGAACGCGGGGTGATCCTCGAAGAGATCGCCATGCACGCCGACGAGCCCGGCGACGAGGTGCACGACCTGCACGCCGAGGTCCTCTACGGCGACCACCCGCTGGGCCGGCTCATCTCCGGCACGGTCGAGACCATCACCCCGATGACCCGCAAGCAGATCAACAGCTTCTACCGCCGCCGGTACGCCCCGCCGGTGATCGTGGTGGCGGCCGCCGGCAACCTCGACCACAACACCGTGGTCAAGCTGGTCCAGCAGAGCTTCGCCGGTACGCCGCTGGGCGACGCGCCCGCCGCCTCACCCGAGCCGGCCCGCTCGTCGCACTCCCGGGTCAAGCACCGGCCGGCCGGGGTCCTGGTCCGCGAGGACGACACCGAGCAGGCCCACCTGGTGCTCGGCGGCCCCGCCCTGCACCGGCACGACGAGCGCCGCTTCGCCCTCGGCGTGCTGAACAACGTGCTCGGCGGCGGCATGTCCAGCCGCCTGTTCCAGCAGATCCGCGAGAAGCGCGGCCTGGCGTACTCGGTGTACTCGTACACCTCGCAGTACGCCGAGACCGGCAGCTTCGCGGTGTACGCCGGCTGCGCCCCCGCCAAGGCCGACGAGGTGCTCGCCCTCATCCGCCAGGAACTCGCCGACACCGCCGCCCACGGCATCACCGCCGAGGAGCTGCGCCGCGGCAAGGGCATGCTCAAGGGCTCCCTGGTCCTCGGCCTCGAAGACACCGGCTCCCGGATGAGCCGCCTCGGCAAGGGCGAACTCCTCCACGGTGACCTCATGTCCGTCGACGAGATCCTCCGCCGCATCGACGCCGTCACCCTCGACGACGTCAACCACATAGCCGCCAAGATCCTCACCACCCCCATGTCCCTGGCCGTGGTAGGCCCCTTCAACAACTCCACCTTCACCCTCTGACCCGCCCGCGCCGGCGGCGCGCTGCGCTGCGCTGCGCTGCGCTGCGTTGATCATGAACTTATGCGGGTTCGACGGCGTGTCGCGTCCATAACTTCATGATCGACGGACTTCGGCGGCGGGGCGCGGGCCGGTGGCGGTGGGCATAGCGTGGGACATGCCGGGTGGGGATCGCGGGATCCGCTAGGTTGGGGCGCGTGACTGATGTTGTGGAGCCGCTGCGGGTCGGCGTGCTGGGTGCGCGGGGCCGGATGGGTGTCGAGGTGTGCCGCGCCGTCGACAAGGCCGAGGATCTCGATCTCGTCGCGATGATCGACCAGGGCGACTGGCTGTTCAATGCGTCCGACGCGGGCGCCCAGGTGGTCGTCGACTTCACCACGCCCGACGTGGTGCTGGACAACCTGCACTGGTGCATCGACCAGGGCATCAACGTGGTGGTCGGCACCAGCGGCTTCACCGACGAGCGCATCGCCCGGGTCCGGGGCTGGCTGGAGAAGAAGCCCGAGGTCGGTGTCGTGATCGCGCCGAACTTCGGCATCGGCGCCGTGCTGATGATGGAGTTCGCCGAGCGGGCCGCCCGCTACTTCGACTCCGTCGAGATCATCGAGCAGCACCACCCGAAGAAGGTGGACGCTCCCAGCGGCACGGCGCTGCATACCGCCCGCCTGATCGAGCAGGCCCGCAAGGCCGCCGGCCTGGGCGAGATGCCCGACGCCACCACCGAGGAGATGCCCGGCGCCCGCGGCGCCGAGGTGGGCGGGGTACGCGTACACAGCGTGCGCGCCGCCGGCCTGGTCGCCCACCAGGAGGTCCTCTTCGGCGCGGCCGGTGAGCTCCTCACGATCCGCCACGACTCCTTCGACCGCGCCTCCTTCATGCCCGGCGTCCTCCTCGCCATCCGCGAGGTGGCCAAGCGCCCCGGCCTGACCCTGGGCCTCGCCGCCCTCCTCTGACCCGCCTGCCCCGCCAGGACTGCACGGGACTCGGCTCAAGACTGCTTTGCTCAAGATCGCGTTGATCTTGCGCGTGTTGTGGGTGCGACACGCCCTATCCGGGCATATCTCTAACACTTCGCGCAAGATCAACGCGATCTTCGTCTGCGCGCGCTGGGGGCGGTGAGTCGATCACGGCCACAGGGTAGGGACACGCCGTCGAACACGCCCATAAGTTCATGATCAACGCATCGAGGGCGCGGCGGGGTGGGGTGGAGCCGGTTGTTAGAGGGTGGTGTGGAGGCGGAGTTGGGGGACGAGGAGGTCGTCTACGTCGAGGGCGCGGGTGGTGCCGTCGGGGGCCCAGCCGGTGGAGGTGAGGAACTTGCGGGTGGCGGCGTCGGCGTCGAAGGCCCAGCAGACGGCGCCGGTGAAGGCGTCCTCGCGCCACAGGTCGACGGTGGCGGCGAGCAGGCGGCTGCCGTGGCCGCGGCGCCCCCAGCGGGGCTCGACCAGCAGGTCCGTGATCGCGGCCACATCGCCGCGGTCGGCGGTGTGATCCTCGTCGGGGGCCAGCGCACCCTCGTCGAAGGGGCCGGAGGCGGCGAAACCCACCACGTATTCTTGTACGGCCTGCTCGGCCGCCGTCTGCTCGACGGCGACGAGCACCCGGTGCCGGGGCGTGGGGGGTGCGACGACGGCCTCCCGCCAGCGCTCGGCCAGGAACGCCTCGTCGATCTCGTCGAGGATGTGCCTGGGCAGCAAGCGCCGGTAGGCGACCCGCCAGGTCGTCAACTGGATACGCGCTATCTCGCCGGCGTCGTCGGGACGCGCCGGCCGGACGAACCCGACTGCCACGCCCCGAAGCGTACCGAGCCCTGCCGGGCACTGATCAGGAGGTAGACGTTGAGCCGCGGACGGCAGATCGCGATCACGGCCGCGCTGGCGGCGGTGTCGCTGGTGTTCGTGGCGCTTTTCGCGCAGCGGCACGGCTTCTTCGACCTCAACGTGTACTACGGCGCGGTCCACTACTGGACCTCCGGCGGCGAGATCTACGACTTCGTACGCCCGAACAGCACCTACGGCTTCACGTACCCGCCGTTCGCGGCCCTCGCCATGCTGCCCATGGCGATCATGTCGTGGCCGGTCGCGATCGTGGTGAGCGCCACCGCGACCGTGCTGGTGACCTGGTGGCTGCTGCGGCTGCTGCTCGGCCCGGTGATCGCGCAGCAGCGCTGGACGCCCTGGTTCGCGCTGGCCGTCGCGCTGTGCCTGGTCGCCGTGTACGAGCCGATGCGCGAGACCTTCCTGTTCGGCCAGGTCAACATGCTGCTGCTGGGCCTGGTCGCGGCGGACCTGCTGCTGTTCACCCGTAAGGACAGCCGCTGGGCCGGGGTCGGCATCGGCCTGGCTACCGCGGTCAAGCTGACCCCCGGCATCTTCATCGTGTACCTGCTGATCACCAAGCGGTGGCGGGCGGCGATCACGGCCTCCGGCACGGCGGCGGCGGCGACGCTGGCCGCGGCGGCGATCGCCCCGGACGCCTCGCGCGAGTTCTGGACCAGCGCGCTCTGGGACACCGACCGGGTCGGCGTGCTGTCGTTCATCTCGAACCAGTCGCTGCAGGGCGTGGTCGCCCGGCTGACCACCGGCCACCCGAGCAAGGCGCTGTGGGCGGTGCTGGTGCTGGCCGTGCTGGCGGTGTGGTTCGTGCGCTCGCGCGCGGCGGTGGCCCGGGGCGACGAGGTCGCCGGGCTCGCCTTCACCGGCATCGTGGGCGTGCTGGTCAGCCCGGTCACCTGGGTGCACCACCTGGTGTGGCTGATCCCGGCGCTGGTGCTGGTGGTCGAGCGCGGGCTGGCGGCCCCGGCGGGCAGCGGGCGGCGGCGCGGGCTGCTGGCGCTGGCCGTGGTGTCGTACGCCGTGCTGTCCAGCCGCCTGGTCTGGCTGTGGGAGGGCGACGTCGGCGGCTGGGACGTGTTCCTGGGCGCGAACGCGTACGTCTGGATCAGCCTGGCGCTGCTGTGCGTGACGCCGCTCGCGGGTGCCGCCTCAGGCGGGGACCTCGCGGCGGAGGGTGAGCCGCAGCTCGGGGATGTCGACGTCGCTGCCGGTGGGGCGGTAGGTCGCCCGCGCGCCGTCCGGGTGTAGCCCGTGCCGGGCGTAGAAGCGCAGCGCCCGGTGGTTCTCCGCGAGCGCCCACAGCCGCACCTCGGGCTGCGGCAGCGCGGCCAGCGCCGCGAGTAGCAGGGCGTCTCCGACGCCCGTGCCCCAGCGGTCCGGATGCACGTAGATGGCGAGGATCTCGCCGTGCTGCGGCTGCAGCGGGGTGCCGTCGAGTTCCTGCGCACGGTACGGCCCGAAGCACACGAACCCCGTCACCGTGTCCCCGTCGAGCGCGACCAGGTTGCGGAACGGGATCTCCGGGTCGGCCAGCCGGTCCAGGCGCGCCTGCGTGCGGGCGTCGGCGTCCAGCGCGGCCAGGATCCCGGCGGGCACGATGCCGGTGTACGCCACCTGCCAGGCGCGGATGTGCAGCTCGGCCACGGCGCGGCAGTCCCCGGGCGTCTCGGCCCGCACGACGATCCCCATGACGGGAGAGCTTAGGAAAGGCACGCGCGGGCAGCAAAGCGTTAAGAAGGGCACCTTCTACTACGAATAGCGATAAGAAGGTGCCCTTCCTTTTGTGTCGGGGGTGCGGGGTAGCGTCGGGCGGCGTGGAGACGTTGTCGATCGCGCAGGCCCGGCGGATGGCGCTCGCGGCGCAGGGATTCGCTGATCGAGCCCCGAAGGGTGTGGTGGGGGCGCGGCAGCTGCGCAAGGTCGTGGGGCGCACGGGGCTGCTGCAGATCGACTCGGTGAACGTGCTGCAGCGGGCGCACTACCTGCCCGCCTACAGCCGGATCGGGGCGTACGACCCGGCGGTGCTGGACTCGGCGAGCGCGCGGCGGCCGCGGTGGCTGTTCGAGTACTGGGGGCACGAGGCGTCGCTGCTGCCGGTCGAGCTGCAGCCGCTGATGCGGTGGCGGATGGCCAACGCCGAGGGCGCCTGGGGCGGGCCGCGCAGCATCGCCCTGCAGCGGCCGGACTTCGTGGCCTGGGTGCTCCAGGAGGTGCGGGAGAAGGGACCGGTCACCGCTGCCGAGATCGAGCAGGACGTGCCCAAGCCCAAGGACAACTGGGGCTGGAACTGGTCGGACGTGAAGAAGGCGCTGGAGTGGCTGTTCTACTCCGGCGAGATCACCTCGGCGGGGCGGACCACCCAGTTCGCCCGGCGCTACGACCTCACCGAGCGGGTGCTGCCCGCGTCGGTGATGAGCGTGCCGACCCCCGAGCCCGCCGAGGCGTATCGGCAGCTGGTCGAGGCGTCGGCCCGCGCGCTGGGGGTGGCCGCCGAGCCGGAGCTGCGCGACTACTTCCGGCTGCCCCTCGACGGGGCCCGCGCGGCGATCGCGGACCTGGTCGAGGCGGGCGTGCTGATTCCCACGCAGGTCAAGGGCTGGGGGCGGCCGGCCTGGCGGCATCGCGACGCCGCGCTGCCGCGCCGGGTCGAGGTGTCCACGCTGGTCAGCCCGTTCGACCCGCTGATCTGGGAGCGCGGGCGCACCGAGCGGCTGTTCGACCTGCGCTACCGCATCGAGATCTACGTGCCCCAGGCGCAGCGCGTACACGGGTACTACGTGCTGCCGTTCCTGCACGGGGGCCGGTTCGCGGCGCGGGTCGATCTGAAGGCCGACCGCAAGGCGGGCGTGCTGCGGGTGCCCGCCGCGTGGGCCGAGCCCGGGGTCGACGAGCGGGCCACCGCCGAGGCGCTGGCCGCTGAGCTGCGCAGGCTGTCGGCGTGGCTGGGGCTGGGCGAGGTGGCCGCCCCGGAGCGAGGCGATCTCGCTTCCGCGCTCGCCGATGCGGGTGTGCGGGGCAGTGTAAGTTCAGTGTTGTGACCGAGGCCTCCGCCGCCATGCCCCCGCAGAGCCAGTTCGCGGAGGGCAGCCCCTTCACGCCGCCGCCCGTCGACCGGATCACCCGGCTCACCGACTGGCTGCGCGCGCACACCCCGGTGTGGCTCGCCCCGCTGGCGGCCCTGGGCTGCATCGGCGCCGCGCTCGGCTACACCGTGTGGGCCGACCCGGCGCACGTCGGCGCGGACGCCACGCCCGGCTGCCTGGTGAAGCTGCTGACCGGCTTCGACTGCCCGGGCTGCGGCGGCACCCGCGCCGCGTGGTACCTGCTGCAGGGCGACCTGCCCGCGGCCGCGCGGCACCACCTGGTCTTCGTCTTCCTGGTGCCGTTCCTCATCTACATGTACGTCGCCTGGGCCGGCAACCTGACCTTCAAGTGGAAGCTGCCGCAGCTGAAGGTCACCCCGCACACGATCGCGTGGGTGCTCGCCGCCTGGGGCGTCTTCATGGTGCTGCGCAACCTGCCCTGGGCCCCGTTCACGTATTTCTTCGTGTGACGGCCTTCTTCATCTGACGGCGCTGATCGCCGGTTCGTGTCAGGACCTGCGGTCAGCCCGCACTCTCTGACACGCACCGGCGATCAGCTCCGGCCCCCTGAGGTCAGGCCGGGATCGGGACGACGCGCCGCAGCGCGATGTCGCCCGAGGCGGTGCGGGCCTTGAGGGTCAGCGTCGTGGGGTTGGCCGCGGGCGGCGGCACGGGGCCCGCCATGTGCAGGTCGCTGCTGGTCCGTCCGGACGCGGTGGTCAGGTCCAGCCACACGCCGGTGCCGGCGGCGACGCCGACGGAGATGTCGCCGCTGGCCGTGTTGAGCTTCACCTCGCCGCCGCGGGCCACCCCGATCGAGATGTCGCCTGAGGCGCTGGTGATCCGGGCGTCGTGGTCCACGCCGCCGATCTCAACGTCGCCGCTGGCGGTGTGCACGGTGACGGTGCGGCTGACGTGCCCGGTCCGCAGGTCGCCGGAGGCGCTGTTGGCGCGCAGGTGACCGCCGACCGCGCCGAGCCGTACGTTGCCGCTGGCGGTGTTGACGCTGGTGTCCCCGGCGACCTGGCCGAGCACCACGTCCCCGCTGGCCGTGTGCACCACGGCGTCGTGGAAGAGGCCCTCGCAGACGGCGTCGGCCGAGGCCAGCTTCACCGACAGCGCGCTGCCGGTGGGCAGCTCGACGCGGACGAGCAGCCGGGCCCGGCGGAACAGCCGCCAGCCGCCGTGCTCCGGGGCGGCCACCAGCAGCCGGCCGTCCGCGAAGTCGATCTTCGTTTCGCGCATCGCCTCGGCGCTGCCCTCGCTCGCGTCCATGGGGGTGACGCTGACGTGGGCGGTGTCGCGGTCGGACGCGACCACCTCCAGCCGCCCGGCGGCCAGGCGCAGGTCGGCGCGGACGGTGCCGCTGCAGGCGAAGGTCTGGTCCATGTCGGTCTCCTTCGGTCAGGCCTGGGCGTAGCCGGTGACCCGGCGGCCGAGGTGGTGGGTGGGCGGGGTGACCGGGCGCAGCGCGTTCGCGGTGGCGCGCACCAGCCAGGAGTTGACGGAGACGCCCTCGGCCGTGGCGGCCTTCTCGACGGCCTCCTTGAGCTGCTCGGGCAGGCGCAGGGTGAGCCGCGCCTGGTCGCCGCCCTCGGTCAGGGCCGGGTTCGGCGCCGGCGGGGGCGCGGCCTCGTACGCGGGCGGGGCGAGGTGGCTGACCACGAGGTCGGCCTCGCGACCGCGGATGCGCACCTCGACGGTCGGGCCGTCGAGCTTGGTGGTGATCTCGGCGGTGGCGTCGGCCAGCACCTCGATCAGGCAGAGCCGGGCGGACGCGTCGAGCGCGAGCGTCAGCAGCTCGGCGGTGCGGGCGATGTCGTCGCCGGCGGGCGCCGCCGCGGCGGCGAGATCCCGCCGCAGCGATTCGAGGTACGGGGACAGGTCCATGACATCACTATGACGTCATGAGTGACGTCGCGCAAGTGTCATCGTGATGTCAGATGGCGGAACGATGACGTCATGCTGCCGCCCGGTATCGCTTTCCGGACAGTGGCGGCCATATCCCACCAGCGGATCATCGACGGCCGACGGCTAAGCTGGCCCCGTGACTGAGATGGTGAAGCCCCACGTGCAGTTGATCGCCTGGACCAACTTCCAGGCCCCGGCCGACGTGCCGTGGGAGACCGACGCCGAGGGCGGCCAGGCGCTGGCGGAGTTCGCCGGCCGGGCCTGCTACCAGTCCTGGACGAAGCCGAACCCGGCCACCGCCACCAACGAGGGCTACCTGCGCCACATCCTGGAGGTGGGTCACCTGTCCGTGCTGGAGCACGGCACCGCGACCTTCTACTTCACGGGCGTCTCACGTTCCTTCACGCACGAACTGATCCGGCACCGCCACTTCTCGTACTCGCAGCTCTCGCAGCGTTACGTGCCCGAGCGCGACGCCGCGATGGTGGAGCCGGCGGTGATCGCCGCCAACCCCGAGCTGCACAAGAAGTTCGTCGAGGCCAGCGAGGCCGCGGTGCGGGCGTACAACGAGCTGCTGGAGGGGCTGGAGGCGACCTTCGCCGACGTCCCGAACGCCACGCTGCGCCGCAAGCAGGCGCGCCAGGCCGCCCGCTCGGTGCTGCCGAACGCCACCGAGACCCGCATCGTGGTCACCGGCAACTACCGCGCCTGGCGCCACTTCATCGCGATGCGGGCGACCGAGCACGCGGACGTCGAGATCCGCGAGCTAGCCATCGCCACCCTGCGCCAGCTGCAGGAACTCGCCCCGAACGTGTTCGGCGACTTCTCCGTCAGCGCCCTGCCGGACGGCACGGAGATCGCCTCCAGCGTGTACACCTGGGAGTCGTGAGGCCAGCTCTCGACCCTGCTCCGGTCCGCTAGGTTGTGTGCATGACGAACGACGCTCAACGGCCATTCGGCCGCCTGCTCACCGCGATGGTCACGCCGTTCGCCGCCGACGGGTCGCTCGACCCCGACGGCGCGGCCGCCCTCGCGGTACATCTCGTCGACGAGCAGCGCAACGACGCGTTGGTCATCAACGGCACCACCGGTGAGTCGCCGACGACCACCGACGCCGAGAAGGAGGCGGTGCTGCGCGCCGTCGTCGAGGCGGTGGGTGACCGGGCGCGGGTGGTGGCCGGGGTGGGCACGTTCAGCACGCACCACACCGTCGAGCTGGCCCGGTCGGCCGAGAAGGCCGGCGTGCACGGCCTGCTCGTCGTCTCGCCGTACTACAACAAGCCGCCGCAGGCGGGCCTGATCAAGCACTTCACCACCGTCGCCGACGCGGTGGACCTGCCCGTGCTGCTGTACGACATCCCGCACCGCACGGGCGTCGCCATCAGCACCGAGACCATGGTGACGCTGGCCGGGCACCCGCGCATCGTGGGCGTCAAGGACGCCAAGGTCGACCTGGCCGCGGCGAGCTGGGTGATGCGCCGTGCCGAGTTCGCGTACTACAGCGGCGACGACGCGGCCACCCTGCCGCTGCTGTCGGTGGGCGGCGTCGGGGTGGTCGGCACCTCCACCCACCTCACCGGCCGCGGCACCAAGGACATGATCGAGGCGTACGAGCGCGGCGACGTCGCCACGGCCCGGCGCCTGCACCTCGAGCTGCTTCCCCTGTACACCGGCATCTTCCGCACCCAGGGCGTGATCCTGGTGAAGGCGGCGATGAACGCCCGCGGCCTGCCCGCCGGCCCGGTCCGGCCCCCACTGGTCGACGCGACCGAGGCGGAGCTGGCGCAACTGCGCACCGACTGCGCGGACGCCGGCCTGCCGATCTAGACGCCACCGGGCGGCCCGCGCCGCCCCAGCACGACGGTGCGTGCGCCGCAGCCCTGAACGGCAGCGCCCGCGCCGGTACACCTGAGGGAGTGATACATATTGACCGCGCCGCAATTAGAATCCGGGCGTAACGCGAATCTCGGCGCCCCGCCGCCGCTGCCCGAGGGGGGCCTGCGGGTCATCCCGCTGGGCGGCCTGGGCGCGATCGGCCGGAACATGACCGTGTTCGAGTTCGGCGGCAAGCTGCTGATCGTCGACTGCGGGGTGCTGTTCCCGGACACCGCCGACCAGCCGGGTGTGGACCTGATCCTGCCCGACTTCGCCCCGATCCTGGACCGCCTGGCCGACATCCAGGCCATCGTGCTGACGCACGGCCACGAGGACCACATCGGCGCCGTGCCGTACCTGCTCGCCCACAAGAGCGACATCCCGCTGGTCGGCTCGCAGTTCACCCTGGCCCTGATCGAGGCGAAGCTGGCCGAGCGGCGCATCACGCCGTACACGCTGACCGTCGCCGAGGGGCAGCGGGAGCGGCTCGGGCCGTTCGAGCTGGAGTTCTTCGCCGTCAACCACTCGATCCCGGACGCGCTGGCGGTCGCCATCCGCACCGAGGCGGGCCTGGTGCTGCACACCGGCGACTTCAAGATGGACCAGCTGCCGCTGGACGGGCGCATCACCGACCTGGCCGGGTTCGCCCGGCTGGGCGCGGAGGGCGTGGACCTGCTGCTGTCGGACTCGACGAACGCCGAGATCCCCGGCTTCGTGACGCCCGAGAAGCAGATCGGCCCGGTGCTGGCGTCGATCTTCGGCAAGGCGACCGGCCGCATCATCGTGGCCTCGTTCGCCTCGCACGTGCACCGGGTGCAGCAGGTCTTCGACGCCGCCGAGGAGCACGGCCGCAAGGTGGCCCTGATCGGCCGCTCGATGGTCCGCAACATGGGCATCGCCCGCGACCTCGGCCTGCTGAAGGTCAAGGCCGGCCTGGTGGTCAACATGGAGGAGGCGGCGAACCTGCCGCCCGACCAGATCGTGCTGATGTCCACCGGCTCGCAGGGTGAGCCGATGAGCGCCCTGGGCAGGATGGCCACCGGCGACCACCGGCACATCACCATCGCCCCCGGCGACACGGTCGTGCTGGCCAGCTCGCTGGTCCCCGGCAACGAGACCAGCGTGTACCGGGTGATCAACCAGCTCGCCCGGGCCGGTGCCAACGTCATCCACAAGGACGTGGCCAAGGTGCACGTGAGCGGCCACGCCCCGGCGGGCGAGCTGCTCTACCTGCTCAACGTGGTCAAGCCCAGCAACCTGATGCCGGTGCACGGCGAGTGGCGGCACCTGCGCGCGCACGCCCAGCTCGGCATCGACTCCGGGGTGGACCCGCAGCGCGTGGTGCTCTGCGAGGACGGCGACGTGGTCGACCTCGTGGACGGCCAGGCGAAGCTCGTCGGCCACGTGAAGAGCCGCTACGTCTACGTGGACGGCCTGGCCATCGGCGACGTGGGCGAGAGCCTGCTCACCGAGCGCCGGGTGCTCGGCGACGGCGGCTTCATCGCGGTCACCGTGGTGGTGGACTCGGTCACCGGCAAGGTGGTGGGCGGCCCGCTGCTGTCGGCGAAGGGCTTCAGCGAGGACCCGACCGCGTTCGACCCCGCGCTGCCGCTGGTCACCGAGGCGCTGGACCGCGCCGCGCTGGACGGGGTGACCGACGCGCACCAGCTTCAGCAGATCGTGCGCCGGGTCGTCGGCCGGTGGGTGAACGAGGCCTACCGCCGCCGTCCCATGATCGTCCCCTCCGTGCTGGAGGTCTGATCCCGACCGTCCGCTGTGGCTCCTCCGCGTTGATCATGGAGTTATGGATCCGACACGCCGCTTAGGCGTTTCGTGGATTCATGATCAACGCGGAGGGGTTACCGTGTTCGGCATGGCGGGCCGTACCTCCCAACCGAGCCGTCGTCGAGCAGCCACGCCGACGAAGGCCACGGCCGCGCGTACCCGACAGGCAGCCCGCCAGCCCGCGCGGCGCACGCCCGCCCGCCGGCCGCGCGCCCGGGTGCGGCGGCCGCGTTTCACCACCAACCCCGCCGCGCTGCTCGGACGGCTGCTCGGCGCGATCTGGATGGCCGTCGCGCACGGCCTCGGCTGGCTCGTACGCGCCGCCGGCAGCCAGGCCGCCAAGGCCCGCGACCTCGACCCCGAACACCGCAGGGACGGCCTCGGACTGCTCCTGATCGGCCTGTCCGTGCTGTTCGGCGTGGCCATCTGGGGGCAGGGCGCGGGGCAGTTCGGCAACTGGCTGGGCGACACCACCCGTTTCTTCATCGGCGCCACCGCCGCCGCGCTGCCGCTGCTGCTGTGCGTGTGCGGGGTGCGGGTCATGCGCTCCGACGCCGACCCGGCGCAGCGCGGGCGGGGCATCGTCGGCTGGACCGCGCTCACCCTGGCCTCGACCGCGCTGCTGCACATCAGCCTGGACCCGGTGGACGTCACCCAGATGGAGCAGGCGGGCGGCCTGCTCGGCAAGCTCGTCGGCGGCGGCCTGGCGGGCTGGATCACCGGCTTCGTGGCCGGGGCGCTCTTCCTCATCCTGCTCACCTTCGGCGTGCTGGTGATCACCGCGACGCCGGTGAACAAGATCCCGGAGCGGCTGGCCGGGCTGCGCGACACCGTCATGGGCGTGGCCACCCCGGAACGTTCCGCCGAGGACGTCGACGAGGAGGTCCCGGCGCCGCGCCGCCGTAAGCGGCTCACCCCGCCCGCCGCGTTCACCGACCCGGACCCCGACGACGACTTCGACGACGCGGAGATCGAGCGGCAGCTCGCCGAGCAGGAGACGGTCGCCATCGAGCGGGCGCCCCGGCCGCCGCGCCGCAAGGAGGCCCCGGCGCACACCCCGCCGCCGACCAAGACCGAGCAGCTCCTGCTGCCCAGCCTCGGCGGCGACTACACCCTGCCCCCGGCGAACCTGCTCAAGCAGGGCGAGGCGGCCAAGGCCCGATCCAAGGCCAACGACGAGGTCATCGCCGCGCTCGCGCACGTGTTCGACCAGTTCGACGTGGACGCGGCGGTCACCGGGTTCACCCGCGGCCCGACGGTCACCCGCTACGAGGTCGAGCTGGGGCTCGGCGTGAAGGTCGAGCGGATCACCGCGCTGTCGCGCAACATCGCGTACGCGGTCAAGAGCCCCGACGTGCGCATCCTCAGCCCCATCCCGGGCAAGAGCGCCGTCGGCGTGGAGATCCCCAACACCGACCGGGAGGACGTCGCGCTCGGCGACGTGCTGCGCTCGCGTACGGCCACCGGCGACCAGCACCCGATGGTGGTGGCGCTGGGCAAGGACATCGAGGGCGGCTACGTGGTGGCCAACCTCGCCAAGATGCCGCACATCCTGATCGCCGGCGCGACCGGCGCGGGCAAGTCCTCCTGCCTGAACTCGCTGCTGGTGTCGATCCTGGCCCGCGCCACGCCGGACCAGGTGCGGCTGCTGCTGATCGACCCCAAGCGCGTCGAGCTGACCGGCTACGAGGGCATCCCGCACCTGGTCACCCCGATCGTGACGAACCCGAAGAAGGCCGCCGACGCGCTGGAGTGGGTCGTCCGCGAGATGGACATGCGCTACGACGACCTGGCCGCGGCCGGCGTGCGCCACATCGACGACTACAACCGCAAGCTGCGGGCCGGGCAGATCAAGCCGCCGCCGGGCAGCGAGCGGGTGCTCACGCCGTACCCGTACCTGCTGGTCGTGGTCGACGAGCTGGCCGACCTGATGATGGTCGCCCCGCGCGACGTCGAGGACTCGATCGTGCGCATCACCCAGCTGGCCCGCGCGGCCGGCATCCACCTGGTGCTGGCCACCCAGCGCCCCTCGGTGGACGTGGTGACCGGCCTGATCAAGGCGAACGTGCCGTCCCGGCTCGCGTTCGCGACCAGCTCGCTGGCCGACTCCCGGGTCATCCTGGACCAGCCCGGCGCGGAGAAGCTGATCGGCCGCGGCGACGGCCTGTTCCTGCCCATGGGCGCCAGCAAGCCGCAGCGCATCCAGGGCGCGTGGGTCAGCGAGAACGAGATCAACGACATCGTGAAGTTCTGCAAGCAGCAGCGCGAACCGGAGTTCCGGCCCGAGGTGCTGGCCCCGGTGCAGGACAGCAAGAAGAAGATCGACGAGGAGATCGGCGACGACCTCCAGCTGCTCGTGCAGGCGATCGAGCTGGTGGTGGTGTCGCAGCTCGGCTCGACCAGCATGCTGCAGCGCAAGCTGCGGGTCGGCTTCGCCAAGGCGGGCCGCCTGATGGACCTGATGGAGACCCGCGGCATCGTCGGCCCCTCCGAGGGCTCCAAGGCCCGCGAGGTGCTGATCAAGCCCGACGAGCTGGCCGAGGTCCTGGCCGGTCTCGGCGTCGACGACGACTGAGGATCATGGGGTACGCGGGCACGGGCTAGGGTGTCCACCATGGACGTCCAGCTCGCGCAGGTCAACATCACCCGGATGCGGGCGCCGCTCAGCGACCCGGTGATGTGGGGCTTCGTGCGGCGCGCGGCGGCGGTCAACGTGCAGGCCGAGGCGGCCCCCGGGTTCGTGTGGCGGATCCCCGACGACTCCGGCACCGAGGCCGTGTTCGGCCCGCTGATCATGGCCAACCTGTCGGTGTGGGAGTCCCTCGACGCGCTGCGCGCGTACCTCTACAGCGGGCTGCACCTGGACGCGATGAAGCTGCGCAGGAACTGGTTCGACAGCAGCGGCCTCGCGGCGCACGTCGCGCTCTGGTGGGTGCCCCGCGGCCACCTGCCCACCCTGCAGGAGGGCCGCGCCCGCCTGGACCTGCTCGCCGCGCACGGCCCGGGCCCGCGCGCGTTCACCCTGGACCACCCGCACCCCCCTGCCACCACCCCCTGACCGCACACCCCTGCGGCCCCGCCCCGCCCCGCCCCGCCCCGCCCCGCGCTGCGCTGCCCCGCCCCGCGCTGCGCTGCCCCGCGCTGCGCTGCGTTGATCATGAACTTAAGGGCGTGTTCGACGGCGTGTCGCTGCCCTAACTTCATGATCAACGCAGGGCGGTGCGGGGCGCGGGCGCTGGCGGGGGCGGTCGGGTGCAGTTTCGGGGAAACTGGGGCTTGTGCGGGCTGGGTGGGTGCAGTTTCCCCGAAACTGTCGTGCCAGCCGACGCCACGCGCCATGCCATGCCAGGGCGCGGCGCGGGCGTGGGTGTGGTCAGGCGGTGGCGGTGGGGTCTGCGGGGCGGCGGGAGCGGAGCGCCGAGAGCAGGCCGGCGGCGCTGACGATGGCCCAGACGCCTTCGAGGAGCAGGAAGCCCCAGTCGCGGCTGGTCCAGGCGAGCCAGGCGAGCACGCCGGCGCCGAGGGTGTTGGCGATCAGGTAACCGAGCGAGCGGGGGCCGGTCCAGCCGAGCTGGTTGGCGACATACCCGCCCAGCACGGTCAAAGCGCCCAGGATCTGCAGGACGTCGTGATTCATGATCGTTGTTCTGCGCGCCGTCTTGTCGGTCCGGGTACGGCGGGCACTCGTCCGGGGCGGGGCGCCGTGGGGCGCGGCCGCCGCCCAGGGTAGCTCGGCACTCCGCCCAGGTGGGACGGGGA
>NZ_BONF01000053.1 GCF_016862575.1 Catellatospora bangladeshensis
CATGTGCGCCTGACGCGGGAAGGGCCGTACTGGCTGACGGGCCTCCCCCGAACCCGCCAGCGTCGCGGCGAACCTGGCGACGGTGCGGGCGTCGAACAGCGCGCGCAGCGAGGCGTCGATCTTCAGCTCGGTGCGGATACGGCTGATCAGCCTGGTGGCCAGCAGCGAGTGGCCGCCCAGGTCGAAGAAGTCGTCGTCGACGCCGAGCTGCGGCACGCCGAGGACCTCGGCGAACAGCCGGCAGAGCGTCTCCTCCTGCGGGGTGCGCGGTGCCCGGCCGGTGCCGGCCTGCACCTCGGGTGCGGGCAGCGCCCTGCGGTCCACCTTGCCACTGGCGTTAAGGGGCAGCTCGGGCAGCACCATGATCACCGACGGGACCATGTGTTCGGGCAGCGTGGCGCCCAGCGCGGCCCTTACGGCGGCCGGCTCGGCGTCGCCGGTGACGTAGCCGACGAGGCGGTTGTCGCGGGCCACGGCCACCGCGCGGGTCACTCCCGCGAGGGCGGTGAGCGCTGCTTCGACCTCGCCCAGCTCGATCCGGAACCCGCGCACCTTCACCTGGTCGTCGACGCGGCCGACGAAGACCAGGGCGCCGTCGGGGCGGCGTCGGACGAGGTCGCCGGTGCGGTACATGCGCCCGCCGGGCTCGGGGGCGTAAGGGTCGGCGACGAACCGCTGCGCCGTGAGGGCGCTGCGGCCGTGATAGCCGCGCGCCAGCTGCACCCCGGCCAGGTACAGCTCACCGGTCGCGCCGACCGCGGCCGGGCGCAGGTGCCGGTCGAGCACGTGCAGCCGGGTGTTCCAGACGGGGTGGCCGATCGGCACCGAGTCGCCCGCGTCGGCGGGGTCGCACGGCCAGTAGGTGACGTCGACGGCGGCCTCGGTCGGGCCGTACAGGTTGTGCAGCGGCACGTCGAGCAGCGCCGCGAACCGGTGCTGCAGGTCGCTGTCGAGGGCTTCGCCGCTGCAGATGACGCGGCGCAGGCCGGTGCAGGCCGCCGCGGCGGGCTCGGCGAGGAAGGCGTGCAGCATCGACGGCACGAAGTGGACGGTGGTGATCTGCTGCCGCTGGATCGTGTCGGCCAGGTGGGCGGGGTCCAGGTGGCCGCCGGGGCGCAGCACCACCAGCCGGGCGCCGGTGATCAGCGGCCAGAAGAACTCCCACACCGACACGTCGAAGGTGGCGGGCGTCTTCTGCAGGACCCGGTCGTCGCCGGTCAGCGCATACTCGTCCTGCATCCAGAGCAGGCGGTTGACGATCGAGCGGTGGCTGACGACGGTGCCCTTGGGGCGGCCGGTCGAGCCCGACGTGAAGATCATGTAGGCGGGGTGGTCCGGCAGCACGCCGACTGCGGGCGGGTCCGCCGGGAAGTCCGCCGCGAGTTCCCGCCGGTCGAGGACCAGCACCGGAGCAACGTCGGCGAGGATCAGGTCGATGCGCTCACGAGGGTAGTCCGGGTCGATCGGCACGTAAGCCCCGCCGGCGGTGACCACGGCCAGCAGCGACACGACCTGGTCGACCGAGCGGGGCAGGACGACCGCGACGAAGGTCTCCGGGCCGACGCCCCGGTCGATCAGCAGCCGGGCCAGCCGGTTGACCCGTGCGGCCAGCTCGGCGTAGGTCAGGGTCTCGTCCTCGCCGGACACGGCGATCGCGTCGGGGGTGCGCGCCGCCTGCGCGGCCAGCAGCGCGGGCAGCGTGGTGTCCGGCACCGGCCGGCCGGTGGCGTTCCACGCGTCCAGCCGCTGCCGCTCGGCGTCGGGCACCGGGTCGATCTCGGCGGGCCGGACGGCCGGGTCGGCCGCGATCGCGGCGAGGGTGCGGGCGAGCCGGTCGGCCAGCGACCGTGCCGTGCCGGCGTCGAACAGGTCGGGCCGGTAGTCCAGGTGCAGTGCCGGGGCCGGTTGCGGGATCAGCACCAGCCGCAGCGGATAGTGCGCCCCGTCGCGCTGGGACACCCCGCTGATCCGCAGCCCCGTGCCGGGGATCTCGGCTCCGGTGAGGTCGAACGGGTGGTTGTCGAGCAGCACGATGGTGTCGAACAGCTCCGGCATGCCCACCGCCCGGTGGACGTCGGTGAGCCCGAGGTACTGGTGCTCGGCGAGCGCGGCCTGCTCGTCCTGGACCTCGCGCATGGTGTCGAGCAGCGGGCGGGCCGGGTCCAGCCGCACCCGCACCGGCACGGTGTTGATGAACAGGCCGACCATCGCCTCGACGCCGGGCAGGTCGGCGGGGCGGCCTGACACGGTCGCGCCGAACACGACGTCGTCGCGGCCGGTGAGCGAGGCCAGCAGCGCCGCCCAGGCGCCCTGCACGACGCTGTTGACGGTCAGCCCGTGGGCGCGGGCGACGGCCGCCAGGCCCGGGTCGACGGGCACGGTGACCCGCTCGGCCCGCACCACGCCGCAGGTGGCCCCGGCGACGCGGGTCGGTTCGGTGACGCCGTCCAGGACGCGCGCCCACTGCTCGCGCGCCTGGTCGCGGTCCCGGCGGCCGAGCCAGCCCAGGAAGTCGCGGTACGGCGGCGCGGGCGGCGGGACCGTCCCCTGGTACAGCGCGAACAGCTCCTGCATGAGCAGCGGCATCGACCAGCCGTCGAGCAGCAGGTGGTGGTTGGCGGCGACCAGCCGCCAGCGGCGCGGGCCGATCCGGGCGACGAGGAACCGGACCAGCGGCGGGCGGGTGACGTCGAACCGCTGCGCCCAGTCGTGCTCGACGGCCCGGCGCAGCTCCTCCTCGCGGTCGGTGTCGGGCAGGCCGCTCAGGTCGAGCTCGCGCCACGGCAGTGTCACGTCGCGTTCGACGACCTGCACCGGATCGCCGTTGGCGCGCTGGCGGAACCCGGCGCGCAGGTGGGGGTGGCGGCGCAGCAGCGCCTCCGCGGCGGTCCGCAGCCGGGCCGGGTCCAGCTCGCCGTCCAGGTCCAGGCTGGTCTGGACGGTGTACACGTCCTGGCCGTCGGCGTCGAGCAGCGCGTGGAACAGCAGTCCCTCCGCGAACGGCGACAGCGGCAGGATGTCCTCGATGCGGGAGCCGGGCATGCTCAGAGTCCCCGTTCGTCGACGAGTAGTGCTTCCAGGTCGTCGAGTTCGGACTGGTCGATGGCGACCAGGTCCAGGTCCGACGGGGTGAGGCCGCCCGCGCCCGGATCGTCGGCGTGGGCGGCCAGGCCGTGCAGCGCCTGTGCCCACAGCTCGGCGAGTTCGGTGACGTCCTGGCCGTGGATGCGCGACGCCCACACCCACTCGGCGACCAGCTGGGGGCCGTCGGGGGTGTCGCGGACGTGCGCGTCGATCTCGATCGCGTGGCCGAGCGGCTGCCCCGGGTGGGCGGCGTGGGTGAGTTCGTGGCCGGGCAGCAGCCGCCAGCCGTGGTGACCGGTGCCCGCGTCGAGCCGGCCCAGGTAGTTGAAGGCCAGCCCGGGGCGCGGCGCGTCGAGCCGGTCACGGAGCAGGCCGTAGCCGCTGCCGTTGCCCGGAACCTGGCGCAGCTGCTCCTTCACGGTCTTGAGCACCCGGCCCGCGGCGGGGCCACCGGCGGCGATCTCCGCCCAGTCCGCGCTGCCGGGCACGAGCCGGACCGGGTACTGCGCGGTGAACCAGCCGACGGTGCGCGACAGGTCCAGGTCGGTGTCGTCGCGGCCGTGCCCCTCCAGTGCCAGGTGGACCGTGCCGCGGCCGGTCCATCTGGCGGCGGCCGGTGCCAGCGCGGCGAGCAGGACGTCGTCCGGGCCGCAGTGGAACAGCGCGGGCAGGCGGGTGAGCAGCGTGTCCACCGTGGCGCCGGTGAGCCGGACGGTGGTGCGGCCGGCGGTGCCGGCCACGTCCTTGTCCGGGTCGAGGGGCGCGGCGGCGGTATCGGCGACGATCCCGCGCCAGGCGTCCAGCTCGGCGGTGCGGTCGGCGGCGACCAGGCGCCGGGCGTACGTGCGGAACGAGACCGGCACCGGCGCCAGGTCGGCCCCGGCGGCGGCCGCGGCCAGGTCGGCGGCGAGCACCCGCCAGGAGACGCCGTCGACCGCGAGGTGGTGTACGACCAGGAGCAGGCGGCCGGGGTCGCCGTCGTGCCACACGGCCTGCAGCAGCACCCCGGCGGCGACGTCGAGCCGGTCCCGGGCGTCCTCGACGGCGAGCTGGTCGACGGTGTCGACCCGGCGGATCAGCGACGCGGCGGCGACCGAGCCGGCCGGCATGATCTGCCAGCGGCGGGCCGCGACGTCGAACCGGGAGCGCAGCACGTGATGGGTGTCCAGCAGCTGCTGCAGGGCACCGGTCAGGGCGTCGGGCCGCAGCCCGGACGGCACCTCCAGCACGATCGCCTGGTGTACGGCGTCGAGCGGGCCGCCCGCGTCGAGCCAGCCGGTGACGATCGGCGTGAGCGGCACCTCGCCGATGCCCTCGGCGGCGGGCTCGGCCACGGTCCGTTCGGCTTCGACGGCGGCTGCGGCCAGCGCGGCGATGGTGCGGCCCTGGAACACGTCACGGGCGGTGAACTGCAGGCCCGCCGCCCGCGCCCGGCTGACCAGCTGGATCGCGACGATGCTGTCGCCGCCGAGTTCGAAGAAGCTGTCCTCGGGGCCGATCGACGGCACGCCCAGCACCGCGGCGGCCAGCTCGCAGAGCAGGCGTTCGCGCTCGTCGCGGGGCGCCCGGCCGCCGCCGGACCCGAGGTCGGGCCGGGGCAGGGCCTTGCGGTCGACCTTGCCGCTGGTGTTGAGGGGCAGCGTGTCCAGCACCACGAACGCGGCGGGCACCATGTGCTCGGGCAGCGCCGCCGCGGCTGCGGCACGGGCGGCGGCCGGCTCGACCGCGGCGTCGTCGCGGCGGGACAGGTACGCCACCAGCCGGCGGTCGCCGGGCCGGTCCTCGCGGACCACGACGACCGCGTCGGAGACGCCGGGCACCGCCCGCAGCGCCGCCTCGATCTCGCCGAGCTCGATGCGCTGCCCACGGATCTTCACCTGGTGGTCGCGGCGGCCCAGGAACTCCAGCTGCCCGTCGGGGGTCCAGCGGGCGTGGTCGCCGGTGCGGTACATGCGGGCGCCGGGTGCGGTCGCGAACGGGTCGGCGACGAACGTGGCGGCGGTGCGGCCGGTGTCGCCGAGGTAGCCGCGGCCCACACCGGTGCCGCCGACGTACAGCTCGCCGGGCACCCCGGCGGGCAGCGGGCGCAGCGCGGGGTTCAGCACGTACAGGCGGGTGTTGCGGACCGGCCGTCCGATGGGGACGACTCCGCCGTCGGCCACGTCGCCGTCGCGCAGCACCGCGTGGGTGACGTCGTCGGAGCATTCGGTCGGGCCGTACGCGTTCATCAGCGGGATCTGCGGATACCTGGCGAACCAGCGGCGGCACAGGTCGGCGGGCAGCGCCTCGCCGGTGACGACCAGCCAGCGCAGCTCGGGCAGCGCGACGGCGGGCAGGCCCGCGTCCCAGGCGTCCAGCGCGGCGCGCAGCAGCGAGGGCACCACCTCCAGGATGGTGACGGCGTGCGCGGCGGCCAGGCCGAACAGCTCCATCGGGTCGCGGGCGGCGTCCTCGTCGGCGACGTGCACCTGGCCGCCCACGATCAGCGCGGCCAGCATCTGCCATACCGAGATGTCGAAGGTGAGGGGCGCGTTGGCCACGATCCGGTCGGTGGCGGTGAGCCCGAGGTCGTCCACCTTGGCCAGCAGGTGGTTGAGCGCGCCGCGGTGGTGCACGAGGGCGCCCTTGGGCCGGCCGGTGGAGCCGGAGGTGAAGATGGCGTACGCGAGCCCGTCGGGGTCGGGCCGCCCGGCGGGGTCGGCGTCGCCGTCCAGGCCCGGACCGGGCACGACCGCGACCGGGTCGATGTCGGCCAGCAGCGCCGCGACCCGGTCGGCGGGGTTGGCGGGGTCGACCGGCACGTAGGCGGCGCCGGTCTTCAGCACGGCCAGCACCGTGGCGATCATGTCGGTGGAGCGGGGCAGCATGGTGGCCACGAACGTCTCGGGCCCGGCGCCGCGGGCGGCCAGCGCGCGGGCCAGCCGCTCGGCGCGGTCGTTCAGCTGCGCGTAGGTGGTCGTGGCGCCCGCGTCGACGACGGCGACCGCGTCGGGGGTCTGCGCGGCATGCCGTTCGAACTGCTCGACCAGGGTGCCTTCGGGCAGCGGCCGGGGTGGGACGGCGCCGGTGCTCAGCACTCTGGCCTTCTCCACGGCGCCGATGGTGTCCAGCCGCCCGACCGGGCGGTCCGGGTCGCCGACCAGCGCGGTGAGGAAGACGGCGAAGCGCCGCCGGTGCTCGGCGAGCTCGGCCGTGGTGTACAGGCCGAGGTCGCCGTCGAAGTCGATGCGCAGCCCACCGGTGTCGGGCAGGCCGTAGATGTGCACGGCGAGCCCGTCGACGGGACCGTTGGTGAGGTTGTGGAACGTGGACGCCGCCGGGCCGAACTTCACGTCGAACGGGAACGACATGACGTTGATCTCGATGTTGAACAGGCCCCGGTCGTGCTCGAGCGCGCCGCGTTCGCGGCGGATGTCCTCGTAGCGGTAGCGCTGGTGCAGCAGTGCCTCGCGCATCTGCGCGCCGACGGACCGGGCGAGCTCGGCGAACGGCTGCTCCGGCCGCACGCTGACCCGCAGCGGCAGCACGTTGGACAGCATGCCTGGGGTACGCAGCAGCAGCTCGTTGTCGCGGGCCAGCACGGGCAGCGCGAACGTCAGCTCGGCCGCGCCGGTCAGGTGGTGCACGTAGGTGGCCAGGCCGGCGACGACGAGCGTGGTCCAGGGCACCCCGGCCGTCCTGGCGGCGGCGCGCAGCGCGTCGGTGGCGGCGTCGCTGAGCCTGCCGGTGGTGCGGAAGACCTGGCCGGTGGGCGCCGCCGACGAGGTGGACAGCGTGACCGGCTCGGGTGCGCCGTCCAGCAGCCCGGCCCAGTAGGCCCGGTCGGCCTCGTACCGGGGCGAGCCCCGGTAGGCGGCCTCGTCGGCGAGCAGCTCGGCGACCGTGCCCATGGTCGGCGCCGGGCAGGGGCGGCCGTTGACCAGCGCCGAGTAGATGACACCGACCCGGCGGGCGATGATCAGGCCGCTGTACCCGTCGGCGGCCAGGTGGTGGACGCGCTGGTACCACAGGTGGCGCTCGGGGCCCAGGCGCAGCAGCGCGCCGGTGCCCAGCGGCGGGCGGCCGAGGTCGACCGGTGCGGCCAGGTCCTCGTCCATCCACTGCCGGGCGGCCTGTTCGGGGTCGGGCCGGTCGCTCAGGTCGACGTCGTGCAGCGTCCAGTCGGACAGGTCGGCCAGGTGCTGGCGCACGGTCGTGTCGTGCTCGGTGAAGTAGAGCCGCAGGCTCTCCACCTCGGTGACGACCTGCGCCATCGCGCGGGCCATCAGGGCCCGGTCCAGCGGCCCGGCGATGTCGGTGTACTGGGCGACGCTGTACTGCCGGCCGGCGTCGGCGAGCTGCTGGGCGAACCAGAGCCCGTGCTGCCCGGCGAGCAGCGGCAGGCCGCCGCCTTCGGCCCGGGTGTCCATCAGGCCTGCTGCTCGGCCATGCGCCGGGCCAGGCTGGCCGGGCGCATGTCGGTCCAGTGCTGCTCGATGTGGTCGAGGCAGTCCTGCCGCGGCGCGGGGCCGAAGACGGTGCGCCACCCGGCCGGCACGTCGGCGAACGCGGGCCACAGCGAGTGCTGGTTCTCGTCGTTCACCAGCACCAGGAAGGTGCCGTTGTCGTCGTCGAAGGGGTTGCTCATCTGGGTTCTCCGATCCGGGTACGGGCCGCGGCTCAGCCGACGGGGATGACGCGGTAGGCGGTCGCGGGCTGCGGCAGCCGGACCCCGGCGAGCCGCAGCTGGTGGACGCGGGCAGCGACGGCCGCGCCCCGCAGCAGGTGGTGGGACACGTCGACGACGGAGCGGTTCTCGGGTGCGGCGAGGTAGGTGCCGGCCGCCCACTGGTTGAACGCGCCCATGGCGGGGCCGCACCAGATCTGGTAGTCGACGGTCCGCTCGGTGTCGCCGGTGGACGCCCACCGCGACGACAGCCCGAGATACCAGCGGAACAGCAGCGCCATGCGCCGCCGCGGGTCGGCCTGGGCGGCTTCGAGCTGGGCGGGGTCGCGGTGGGTGAAGAACTCGACGACGTCCTCCCAGACGTCGGCGATCGTGCGGCGCAGCACGACGGTCTCCAGCCACTCGCGCTCCTCGGCCGGCAGCGCCTCGAGGCTGTCGTAGCGCTCGTAGCAGCGGTGCAGGCGCCCGGCCCGCTGGGCGAACATGGTGCCGCGTTTGAGCACCTGCACCCGCGAGCCGAACTCGAACATGTCCGCCGACGGGGCCAGGCCCACGTCGGCGATGCCGGCGGCGGCGAGCATGCGGCGGGCCTGGGCGGAGGTGCCCGCCTCGCGGCAGGCCTGGTTGACCGAGCCGGTCACGACGTAGTCGGCGCCCAGGGCGAACGCGGCATGCACGGCGGCCGGGGTGCCGATCCCGCCGGCCGCACCGAGCCGCACCGGGCCGAGGTGGGGGTGGCGCTGGCGCAGCGCGTCGCGGAGCCCGGCCAGCGCCGGGAGCAGCACGGCGAGCGGGCGGCCGTCGGTGTGCCCGCCGGAGTCGGCCTCCACGGTGACGTCGTCGGCCATGGGCGCGTACGCCGCGAGGGCGGCCTGCTCGGCGCTGATCAGCCCGGCGTCGGCCAGGGCGGTGACGATCGCCGGGTCGGCCGGGGTGAGGAAGCGCTCGGCGACCTCGGGCCGGGACACCTTGGCGATGACACGGTTGGCGGCGGCCACGGTGCCGTCGGGTCGGCGGTGCAGGCCGGCCAGGCGGTAGTGGACGAGCGGCGCGGTCAGGTTCATGAACGCCGACGCCTCGACGCAGCGCACGCCGTGGCGCAGGCACAGGTCGACCACGGCGCGTTCCACGGCGGGCTCGTGCGGGGCATGCAGCAGGTTCACCGCGTAGGGCAGGCCCGCCGCGTGGGCGGCGAGGTGGTGCAGGGCCTGCTCGATGCGGCTGGGCGCGACGCCGCCGGAGCCGTACGCGGCGAGGTAGCCGTGGCGGGCCATGGCCGTGACGAGTTCGGGCGAGCCGATGCCGCCGGCCATCGCGCCTGCCATCAGCGCGTACGTGACGCCGTGGGCGGTGCGGAAGCCCGGGTCGCCCAGCCGGGTGGCGGGCAGCGGGGCCAGCGACAGCACCGGCCGCGCGCCGCGCGCGGGCAGGACGTGGGTGAGCGCGACGCCGGCCGGGGTCTGCACCACGTGGCAGGGCAGCTCGACGGCGTTGAGGACCTCGTTGATGCCGGCCGGGTCGGTGCGCGGGCCGGACAGCGCCGGGGCGGTCATGCGGCACCGTCCGGGCGCACCGCGAGCGCGACGCCGCTGACCTCGTAGATGCGCAGGCCGCGTTTCCACACGTTCGCGTCGGCGACGACGACCAGGCCGGCGTCGTCGCGCCGGACGTCGCTGACGTGCAGGTCGAAGAGCATCTCCGGGTCCTCCCGCAGGATCTGGCCGCGGTATCGCCACGTCATCGGGACGCCGGCCGGGCGGACGAAACGGGCCGGGCCGAGGCCGTCGGTCAGGCCGCTGCGCATCACGTACACCTGCAGGGCCTGCAGGATCGCCTCGACGCCGAGCGAGCCGGGCATCACCGGGTCCAGGTAGAAGTGCCGGGCGAAGTACCAGTCGGCGGGGTCGATGCGGCGGCGGGCCAGCACGTAGCCGCGGCCGTGCGTGCCGCCGCCGGGGACCAGGACCGCGTCGTCGATCAGGGCGAGGCGGCCGTGGCCCAGGTGCAGGCCGTCGCCGTCACGCGGCCGCCGCCAGCCGGGGTCGCCCGCGATGTCGATGCGCTGCGCTTCGGCAGCCGGGTGGGCGTCCAGCCACGGCGGGACGAGGCGGCCGCCGTCGAGGCCGGTCTGGTTGGCCAGCGCCGCGTCGTTGAAGTAGCCGAACAGCGACTGCCCCTGGTAGAACGGCTCGCCGTCGACGGTCAGGGTGTAGGCGAGGTCCTGCAGGATGACCCCGGCCAGCCGCTGGGTGGACAGCAGCGTGGACTTGTGGCGCACGGTGCGCCCGCGCAGGTCGACGTCGCGCAGGACGGTGGCGGTGCCGTTGAGGTTGCGGATCGAGTAGGTCTCCTGCGGGTCGCCGAGGATCGAGCCCAGGTACGCGGTGGTGAGCGCGGCGGCCTGCAGCGAGGTCTCCATGAGCACGCAGTTGGGCATGTCGGCGGTCCCGGACTCGTGGTAGTACCAGGAGTCCGGTGCGGAGTCGTACTCGGACACCATGCGGGCGCCGTCGGTGACGGCGTCGCGGGAGCCCTCCAGCGACATGATCCGGTCGACGTACTTGAAGTCGCCGTTGGCGCCGCGCGGGCTGCGCCGCCCGTCGTAGACGGCGAACTCGGGGCCCATCCCGGTGGGCAGGTCGCCCAGGCAGATGTGCGCCAGGTGGAACTCGTTGACCAGCGACGGGTCACCGGCGGCGTTGTGTCTGCCGAGGAAGCGGACCGGGCGGCCTCCTGCCTCGGGCCGGTAGGCGGTGCCGGGGCGCTCGCGCACCTGCAGCGCGAAGTCGTGGATCCGCACCACCGCCCGGTCGCCGTCGTAGCAGGTGATGTCGGCGACGACGGTGGGGCGCGGGAGCAGGTCGATGTCGGTGACCTCGGCGACGTAGCGCAGCCGGGACGACGCCGGGGTCACCTGGCCGCGCATGGTCAGGGTGCCGGGACGGCCCGCGACCGGCTGGAACTCCGCGTCGGGGAAGACCAGGTGCAGGCCCAGGAACATGGCGTACGTCTGCAGGACCTGGGCGGCCCCCTCGACGATGAGCGAGCCGGGCAGCAGCGGGTCGCCGGGGAAGTGGCAGGCGAAGTACCAGTCGTCAGGGCTGATCCGCTGCACGGCCTCGATCCGGCCGAGTTGGCGCGGGCCGCCGGTGCGGTCGATCCCGGTGACCTCGTCGAGCACCAGCAGCCGGCCGTGGGGCAGCCGGATTGCCGGGTTCAGGCGCTCGGCGCCGGTGCCCTGCCGCCAGGCTGGGCCGAACACCTGCGCGCACTCCCCCGCGGCGAGCTGTTCGAGCGCGGCGCGGTCCAGCCGGGTGCGGTCGGTGCGGGCCAGCGGCTTGAACCAGCCGGGGGTCATGGCCCCGGTGCGTCTGCGGTCGGCGGGTGAGCTGACGATTCCCCCGGCGGCGTCCAGCGCCTCCCGGGTGAAGAAGCCGGCGCGGGCGCCGTGCAGGGAGAAGACCGGCTGGTCGCCCGCGTGGCAGGTGGTCCGGAAGGCGAAGACCAGGTTGTCGCCCAGCGCGGTGAAGCTCTCGATCTCGGTGTCGTAGCGCAGGGTCTGCCCGGTGCGCGGCCGCGGCCCGTGGAACACGGCCTCGCCGCCGAGCAGCCGGAAGAAGCGCTCGGCCGGGCGGTCCAGGTCCACGCCGAGGTACGCGGCCAGCAGCATGCAGCTCTGCCCGGCCTCGGTGGCCAGGCCGATCGAGACGTCGCCGTCGACGGCGAACCAGGCGTCGTGCGGGATGTCGTACTCGACGGTGATCGCTGCCGGCCCGAACTCGCCGGTCGTGCCCTCCAGCCGGGTGACGCGGGAGGCGAACAGGAACGGCGGCGCGGGCAGCCTGGTCCGGCCGGGCAGCTCGTCGACCGGTGCGAACCGGGGGCCGAAGACGTTGGCGGCCTTGCCCGTGGCGAACTCCAGCAGGTCGGCCTCGTCGAGGATCGGCCGCCCGGCGGCAGGACCGGACGCGGCGACCGGACCGGACGCGCTGGTGGGACCGGATGCGGCGGCTGGACCGGATGCGGCGGCTTCCAGTTCGCGCAGGACCCGTTCCTGCACCGCGTGGTGGGCGCTGATCGCGGCCAAGTGGGCGCGCGCGACAGCGGCGCCGAGCCGCCCGGCGGCCGGGACCGCGGGCCGGTGTGCGTATGCGACGTCCTCGTCGAGGACGATGGTCTCACCGTTGGGGGGCATGTCCGTCCTCATCGGGCGCTCACCCGGAACTTGTCGTTGAGCGCCGCCGCGCCGACGGCTTCGAGGTCGTCGAAGACGGCGAGCACGGTGCCGTCCTCGGCGCAGGCGACGAGGGTGGCGCGGTGGACGCTGCCTTCGGACACGACGTTCTCGACGATCGCGTAGAACGGGGTGTCGTCGGGCAGCCGGTGGTAGAGCCGGAATCCGGCGGCGCGGCTGGGCAGGCTGCTCACGCCGTGGTGGCGGCGGACCCATACGGACAGGCTCTGCAGCAGCAGGTCCAGCAGGGCGGGCTGGTAGCCGGCGGTGCCGTAAGCGCCGCCGCCGAGGCCGGGATCGCGCAGGCGGCAGGCCGTGATCAGGCCGGTGTCGCCGTCGGCGAGCAGCCGGCGGATGCCCTGCAGCGCCGGGCCGTGGAACAGGGTCCCGTCGGTGTAGACGTCGATCGCTTCGCCGCCGTCGAGCGGGGGCAGCCCGTGCCGGGCCGGTGCCGCCTCGGGTGGTGCGGTCAGCAGTTCCGCCCGGTAGCGCGGGCGCCCGCTCTCGTCGCGGACCGTGACCTGGGTGCCGCCGTCGGCCGCGGTGGTCTCGAAGCGCAGCTCGGCCGGGCCGGATTCGCCGAGGACCACGCCGCGGTAGACGACGATCTGCCGGGCGGCGCGTGCCGTGGGATCGGCGACGTTGAGCATGGCGCCGAGCGCGCCGGTCATCGGCAGGACCGGCTTGCCGTCGATGGCGTGGGCGAGGACCGCGGGGTCGGCGGACAGCGGCGCCAGGCTGCGGTCGACCGGCCCGCCGGTGGGTCCGGCGGGCGCGGGGCCGGTCAGCGGCGCGTCCGGTCCGACGATGACGAGCTGGTCGGCGGCGGGGGCGATCATCCGGTCGGTGAAGACGCGCACGCCCTCGTCGACGGGGATCAGGGGCACGCCGCGTTCGGTGAACAGGCGCGCCAGTTCCGGGGTGACCATGCCACCGGCCCACGCGCCCCAGTTCAGCGCGACGGTGTGGATGCCGTCGCGGGTGCGGTGCAGGGCCGCGGCGAGCCGGTTCAGCGCCTCGTTGGCCATGGCGTAGTCGGCCTGGCCGGCGTTGCCCCGCCAGCCGGCGATGGACGAGAACGCGGCGACGTGGCGCAGCCGGTCCAGGTCGAGCGCGGCGAGCACCGCGAACCAGCCGTGCACCTTCGGGGCGAGCACGCGGGCGGCGTCGTCGGGTGCCTTGTCGGCGATGCGCTGGTCGGCGAGCACGCCCGCGCCGTGTACGAACCCGGTGATGCGGTCGCGGTGGGGTGCCAGGGCGGCCCGCACCGACTCGGTGTCGGCGACGTCGGCGACGGCGTACTCGGCGGCGGCCCCGGTGGCCCGGATCGCGGCGAGCGTCGCCCGGACCTCGCGGGCGGCGGCCAGGCCGCGGAACTCTGCCTCCACCTCGCGCGGGGTCGGCTGCTGCCCGGCCGCGCGGCGCTGGGCGACGATCGCGGCCCGCAGCCGGTCGTCGGGGATGCCGTGCGCCCAGTCCGGTTCGTCCGGCAGCGGGCTGCGGCCGAGCAGGATCAGGCCGCAGCCGGTGCGTTCGGCCAGCGCGGTGGCGCAGTGGGCGGTGATGCCGCGGCCGCCGCCGGTGACCACCATCAGGTCGTCCGGGCCGACCGCCGACCCCGCGGCGGGCGGGGCCGCCAGGGGTGTGCTGGTCAGCGTGCGCCGACGGCCGTCGCGGTGGGCGACCTGGGGCAGGTCGCGGCGCGGGTCGGCGAGTTCGGCGAGCACCAGCTCGGCGCAGTCGTCGGCGGTGATGTCGGGGGCGATGTCCAGCGCGCGGCAGAACAGCTCCGGCGCCTCGATCGCGAGGGTCTTGACCAGGCCGGTGACGGCGCCGAGCACGGCCGCCGGGCCGTCGGCATCCTCAAGGCCGAACGCCCCGTCCAGCCGGGTGAGCGTGACGAACGCCGCCCGCCCGCCGGCCCGCTCCAGCACCGGCTGGTAGCGCCCGGCGAGGGCGAGCGTGTCGGCGAGCACGCCGGTGGCTTCCTGCGGGTCGGCGGCCATGGCGGGCAGCTCGACGAGCACCAGCCGCAGCTGGTCGACGTCGGCGGGCTCCGTATGCACGTGCCAGCCGCTGTCGCGCAGCTGCCGGGCGATGGTGCCGTCGCCGCCCAGCACCAGCGCCTGCGGGTCGGTGCCGTAGGCGGCGGCGAGCCGGTCCGGTGGGGGGAGGTCGATCAGGCGGCCGGCCCGCTGCTCGACGACAGGGCCGCGAGGGCTTTTGGGGAGGTGCCCGCCTCCCCCGGTGCGCCGCCCTGGGCGGCGGTGACCACCGCGATGATGTCGTCGAGCGTGCGCGTGGCGGCCAGGCTCTCCGGCGTGATGGCCCGGGCGTCGGGGAACCGGTTGGCCAGCGTGGACATGATCTCGACCCGCTTGATGGAGTCGATGCCGAGGTCCGCCTCGATATCCATGGTGGCGTCGAGCATGTCGGCGGGGTATCCGGTCTTGTCGGCGACGATCTCGAGCAGGACGCCGCGCACGTCGCCGCCGGTCTCGGCCGCGGGCTGGACCGATGCCGCGCCGTTCGCGGCGTCTGCCGACGCCGCGGTGGCCGCCGGTGCCGCGGTCGCGGTGGCGGGGGCCGCCGGGTGGCCCGGACCCGTGAGGTGGGCGGGAGCCGTCGGGTCGGCCGGAGCCGTCGCCGGGGCCGGAGCCGTCGCGTTAAGCGGAGACGTGGTGTTGAGCGGCGCCGTGGCGGCCGGTGCGGCGGCGTGGATCGGGGCCGGTGCGGCGAAGGCCGGCGCCGTACGGTCGGCGAACCGCGGCGCGGGCGGCACGTAGCCGACCGCCGCCGTGGGCGGCTGCGCGCCGGGCCAGTCCGTCTCCACATAGGCCGACTGGCCGACGGCGAGGGTGTCGCCCGCCCCGGCCAGGGCCCGCAGCACGTCGCTGGCCTGCCCGTGGCTCTGGCTGATCGCGATGCCGTGCTCGGTGAGCGCGGCGATGCCCGCCATGACCGACTCGCGCGGCCCGTTGGCCACCTCGTGCTGCAGCAGCGCGGCGATCCGCTCGGCGACCTGCAGCTGGGTGGCCAGGAAGTGGCCGTGCATGGTCAGGTGCTCGCCGGCCAGCGTCGCCAGGTGGGCGGGCGAGGCGGCGGGCGCGACCGGGGCGAGCACGGCGGTGACCGCCGCCGCGACCGGCGCGGGTGCGTCCGTCGTGGCCGCCTGCGGTGCGGGGACGCGGTATCCGTTGTCCAGCGCGTCCTGGTAGTCGTCGCGACGCTGCTGCGGGATGTGGTTCATGCCGTCCAACTCGACGCTCAGCCCCTTCCGGGTGGGTTGGTGGATCTCGGGCGCGGTGTACCGGTTGATGCCGGTCAGCGGCATGCCCAGCACGGCCAGCTGCGCCGCGAGCTGCTTCACGGCCCGGTCGGCGTCGCCGCGCGGCCCGTTGTCGGCGTTGAGGACGACCACGTCGGGGTGGTCGCCGAGGGTGGCCCGGACCAGGCCGGACAGCACCGAGCGCGGTCCGAACTCGACGAAGACCCGGAAGCCTTCGTCGTACATCTGGCGCAGGCGGGGCTCGAAGGCGACGCGCGAGGTGAGCTGACCGACCAGCACGTCGCGGTTGGCCTGCGGGTCGGCGCCGTACACCGCGCCCTCGGTGTCGGCGTACACCGGGAACGCGGGCTCGCCGGGCTCGGTCTGGGCGAGCGCCTGCGCCCAGTGCTCGGCCGCGTGGGCCACGTACGGCGTGTGGAACGCCGCGGCGACGGGCACCTTGCGGGCGGTGATGCCCTGCTCGGCGCAGGCGGCCAGCACCTCGTCGACGGCGGCCGTGCCGCCGCCGACGACCGTCTGGTCGGGTGCGTTGAGGTTGCAGATCAGCACGTCGGGGTGCTCGACGAGCAGCTTCTCGACGCGTTCGCGGTCGGCGGCCAGCGCCGCCATCGCGCCCGGGTCGGTGAGCTCGGCGGGCCGCTGCGCCATGGCGCGGCCGCGGGCCTGGGCCAGCCGGTGGAACTCGGCGTCGGTGAGGCTGCCGGCCGCCCACAGGGCGGTGAGCTCGCCGAAGCTGTGGCCGAGCGCCCCGTCGGGGCGGAAGCCGAGCTGGTGCAGGTAGCGGTACTGCCCGGCGGACAGCGCGCCGATGGCGGGCTGGGCGCGGTCGGTGGCGCGCAGCGCGGCCTCCTGCTCCTGCGAGACCTGCGGGTCGAACGCCGGTGGCGGGAACACCACGCGGCCGAGCGCGCCGTCGTCGGAGGCGGCCGCGGCGGCGTCGTAGGCCGCGCGGACGGGCGGCAGCGCGAGCGCGGCGGTGGCGCCCATGCCCACGTACTGGCTGCCCTGCCCGGCGAACAGCGCCGCGACGCGGCCGGGGACGCCGCCCTCGCGGCGGAAGTGGATGCCGCTGCCCAGGTCGAGCCGGTCGAGGCCGGGCTCGGCGGCGAGCCGCTGCCGGGCGGTCTCCCGTTGCGCGGCGCGTTCGGCGTCGTCGCGGCTGACCAGGGCGATGCGGGCGTGTCCGGCGGGCACGGCGTCCTGCGGGTCGCTGCCGTGCGGGTCGTCGCGCAGCAGGTCGAGCAGCTGCGCGACGGTGGCCGCGTGCCAGAGCCGCACCTGCGCGGTGCGGTGCAGGGCCGCGGCGTCGGCTGCCGGGTGCTCCTCCAGGACGCAGTGGAAGTTGGTGCCGCCGAACCCGAACGACGACACCGCCGCGCGGCGCCGGTCGACGCCGGGCTGGGTGATCCAGGGCCGGGTCCGGCTGTTGACGTAGAACGGCGAGTCGTCGAAACCGGCCGCGGCGCGGGGGCGGGTGACGTTGATGGTCGGCGGCAGCACCTTCTGGTGCAGGGCCAGGGCGGACTTGATGACGCCCGCCACGCCGGCGGCGCCCTTGGTGTGCCCGATCTGCGATTTGACGCTGCCCACCGCGACGGTGCCGGCGGCGGCGCCGGCCTCGGTGTAGACGTCGCGCAGCGCGGACAGCTCGGTGAGGTCGCCGACGGGCGTGCCGGTGCCGTGGCACTCGATGAGCCCGATGTCGGCCGGGGTGAGACCCGCGTCGGCGTAGGCCCGGCGCAGCGCGGTGACCTGGCCTTCCCGCCGGGGCGCGTAGATGCTCTTGAACCGTCCGTCGCTGGAGGAGCCGAGGCCGCGGATCACGGCGTAGATCCGGTCGCCGTCGCGTTCGGCGTCGGCGAGGCGCTTGAGCGCCAGCATGCCGAGGCCTTCGCCGATCATGGTGCCGTCGCTGTCCTCGTCGAACGGCCGGATCCGGTCGGTGCGGCTGAACGCGGGCGTCTTGCTGAAGCACAGGTACATCAGGATCGTGTTCTCGGCGTCGACGCCGCCGGTGAGCATCAGGTCGGCGCGGCCGCTGACCAGCTCGTCGACGGCCATCCGCAGCGCGGCCAGCGAGCTGGCGCAGGCGGCGTCCACGGTGCAGTTGATCCCGCCGAGGTCGAAGCGGTTGGCCACGCGGCCGGCGACGACGTTGCCGAGCATGCCGGGGAACGAGTTCTCCTGCCAGGGCGCGAACGCCTTGGTGAACTTGGCGGCGATCTCGTCGGCGTCGCGGTCGGTGAGGCCGCAGCTGCGCACGACCTCCTTGAGCACGGGCGTCTGCAGGCGGCTGACCAGCGGCTGCACGATGGAGGTGGGGCCGGTGACCCCGAGCACCACGCCGGTGCGGTCCGGCCGGTACCACCCGCTGTCGAAGCAGTTCGCGTCGCGCAGGGTCTGCTCGGCCACCACGAGGCTGAGCAGCTGCAGCACGCCGGTGACTTCGAGAGTGGCCGGCGGAATGCCGTATTCGAGGGGGTGGAATGCGGTGGCCGGAATGAATCCGCCGCGCCTCGAATAGGTCTTGTCCGGCACCGTCGGATCGGGGTCGTAATAGTCGTCGAGACGCCAATGCGTCTCGGGCACGTCGGTGATGCAGTCGACGCCGTCGACGATATTGCCCCAGTACTCCCGCACGTCACCCGCCTTAGGGAACAGTGCGCCCAGACCGACGATCGCGATCGGCGATTCGCCGAGCGTCCCGCTGCCCGCCGGTGCGGCGGACGCCGTCGCCGGCGCATTCATGGTCTCCGTCACGACAGACCCCCATTCCTGCTGTGCGGGTCGACCGATGGTCGCGATCTCCCCGGTCCGAACAAACGACTGTCCGCTCGCGGCGGCGGTGCACATTGGACTCGTTCGAGTCGTCATCTGCCTGGTGGAGAATGCCTGCCGGAGCACTGAGCGGGCACCGGGCCGTCGGTGGCCCGGCGCCGGAAGCGACGCTAGCCAACCGGCCTGGAATCACCGTGGCATCGACATGGAACGGCGGTGGGGGCGGCGGAGCCGCGGTGGGCGGCCCGCCGCGGTACACCGTCCAATCGCCATTGAAATGCATGGCTCAATTGACATCTATGAATTCATGTGCCCCCACGGAACCGGCGCGATCCGCTAGCATTCCGCCGGGCGGGAATCGGATGTACAGATTTTGTACACGGCCAGTACAGAACCGACGTGCCGTTGTTTTGCGGCTTGGCATACTGTTCCGCGCTGGAGCGCCATTACCCGAGAGTGAGGCACCATGGAATGCCGCATGAATCCCTCGGCCGCCCGCGGCCCCGGACTCCCGGCGCGGGCACGCCGCCCGCTCGGCCGCGACGCCTCCGCGGGCTCCGCCCCGCGCCGGGCCGGGCCCTGCCGAGAAGCGGACCGGCGATGACGCGCCGGCAGGACGAACGCCACGACGGACGCAGGTCCGGTCCACATCGCGGAGGTCTGTTCTAGCCATGCACGGGGCGATCACCTACGCCGTCCTCGGCCCATTCCAGGTCCGGCGTAACGGGCACGAAGTCGACATCGGTCACATCCGGCAGCAGGCGATACTGGCGATCCTCGTGCTGGCCGAGAACCGTCGGCTCACCGCCGACGAGCTGCTGCGCGCGGCGTGGGGCGAGGACGCCCCGCCCAGCGGCGCCAAGATCATTCCACCGTACATCTACCGGCTCCGGCGAGCCCTCAACGCGGGCCCCATCAACCCCGAGGACCCGGCGGCGGGCACCCGCATCCTGCGCCTGCGCGACGGTTACCAGCTGCGGGTGGATCCCGAGGCGGTCGATCTCACCGAGATGACGGCGCTGGTCGACCGGGCCCGCGAGGCACGCCAGGCCGACGACCTGGTGCGCGCCCGCGACCTGTTCGCCACCGCGCTGTCGCGCTGGCACGGCGAACCGCTCAGCGCGCTGCCCGGTCCCTACCTCGCCGCCTACCGCACCCGGCTGCTGGAGACCAGGCTCGGGGTGCTGGAGGAGCGGATCGGCGTCGACCTCTCGCTCGGGCGGCACCTGGAGGCCACCGCGGAGCTGTCCGGCCTCGTCGTGGACAACCCGCTGCGGGAGAGCCTGGTCGGCCTGCTCATGCTCGCGCTGTACCGCAGCGGGCGCCAGGCCGAGGCGCTGAAACTGTTCCACGCCACCCAGGAGGCGCTGCGCGAGGAGCTCGGCATCGATCCCGGCCCGGAGCTGCGCACCCTGCACACCGACGTGCTGCGCGCGGACCCGGGGCTGGACGCGCCCAGCCCGCCGCCGTCGGCCGAGATCGCCGAACCCGCGCGGGCCAGGGCCGCCGTGCCCGTCGCCGAGCCGCCGGCGCTCGCCGCCCACGTCGCGCCCGTCCCCGCGCCGGCGCGCACGGCACCCCCGCTGTTCCCCCGGCCGCGCCGCGACCTGCCCCGCGACCTGGTCGACTTCGTGGGGCGCCACCGCGAGATCATGACGCTGGCCGGCGAGGCCTTCGACCCGGGCGCCTCCGGGTCGGCGCGGCCGATCGCCGTCGTCAGCGGCATGGCCGGCGTCGGCAAGACCAGCCTGGCGCTGCACGCCGCGCACCTGGTCGCCGGCTGCTACAGCGACGGGCAGATCTACCTCGACCTGCGCGGGCACACCACCGGACGGGAGCCCAAGACCCCCGCCGAGGCGCTGGAGAACCTGCTCGGCGCCGTCGGCGTCGGCGCCGAGCAGATCCCGCCCGGCCTGGAGGACCGGGCCGCCCTGTGGCGTTCCCACGTGGCCGGCCGCCGGCTGCTGCTGGTGCTGGACAACGTGCTGTCCGCACCGCAGGTCCGCCCCATCCTGCCAGGCAGCCCGATGTGCCGGGTGCTGATGACCAGCCGCCACGACCTGACGGGTCTGGACAGCTCGCTGCGGGTGTGGCTGTCGGGGTTCGACGTCGGCGAGGGCCTCGCGCTGCTGGAACGGGTGCTCGGCGCCGACCGGGTCGCCGCCGAGCCGGACGCCGCCCGGCGCCTGGTGGAACTGTGCGACGGGCTGCCGCTGGCCATCCGGATCTGCGCGGTACGCCTGCGCAAACGGCCGCACTGGCCGATCAGCCGCGTGGTCAACCGTATGCAGTTCGAGGACCGGCGGCTGGCTGAGCTGTCCACCCACGACCAGCGGCTGACCACCGCGTTCGCCGCGTCCTTCGACCGGCTGCCCGCCCCCGAGCAGCGCATGTTCGTCCGGCTGGCGGTGCTGTCGAGCGAGTTCGACACCGTGGCCGCGGCACGTGCCGGGCACGTCACGGCAGCCGAGGCCGAGCAGTCGCTGGAGTACCTGCTGGACGCGAACCTGCTGGTGCAGCAGCGGGCCGACATGTTCCACATGCCGCCGCTGCTGCGCGGCTACGCCAGGACGCTGGCCACCGGCTTCGGCCGCGAGCACCTGAACGTGCGCGCCTCACCGCTGAACGCCTCGCACCGGTCTCTGCCGGCCGAGGCCCGGAGCCGGGTCCGGTGACCGGCCGCGCGCCCTTCCCACCGGCGGGAGGGCGCGCGGCGCCCCCGGAGCCGGACCATCGGAATTCCATGCCCGGCCCCGCCGATTCCACGATGACTCCACGCCCGCTGTCTACCGTCTCGATGGAGGTCGACAGCTGGGGGGATACATGGAGGTTCTGAGCCCGCCACGGGCCGCTCACGGCCCGGTGGCCGCCGCTCAGCCCGGCCCGCGCTCGCCGCTCAGCCGGTATCTGGCCGACGCCGTGGACGTGCTGGCCGAGGAGGATCCGGCACTGGCGGCCGTGCTGCACGAGGCGCACGCGCAGCAGGAGGCGCGACTGCACCTGACGGCCACGGCGACGCTCACCGATCCGACGGTCCCGGCCGCGTCCGCCCTCGCCCTGTCGGCCGGCGGCGCCGCGGGCGACCGGATGGAGCAGCTGGCGCTGGAGCGGGCCCGGGCGCTGTTCGGCGCCCCGCATGCGCGCCTGCTGTCGCGCACGCCCGCCGCCGCCGTCGCGGAGCTGGCCGGCGGCGCGCCGCTGACGCCGCTCGCCGACCCGGCGCCGCCGCACGAGGTGACGGCCACGGCCGAAGGCGGGCCGCGGACACTCGTGGCGACGCTGCGCCCCGCCCCGCGCGCCGCCGACTTCGCGCGGCTGCGCCGGCTCGCCGACGAGTCGCGGGCACGGCTGATCGTCGACAGCACCGCGGTGACCCGGCTGGTGGCCGCGGGCCTGCACCCCAGCCCGCTGCCGTACGCCGATGTGTGGGTCACCGGGCTGGGCGGGGCCACGCTCGTGCTGGCCGCGGACGTCGTCGACCTGCCCGCTGAGCAGCCCGCCGCCGCGGCCGCGGCCCGGCTGCTGGACCTGGCCGCCCGGGACGACTACCGGACCGCCACCGCCGAGGCGGTCGCCAACGCCAGGGAACTGGCCGCGGAGCTGCACATGCTGGGCTGGACCGTCGCCACCGGCGGCACCGACACCACCGTGGTGGAGCTGTGCCTCGACGGCGACGCGCCCCGGGCCGCCGCGATCCGGCAGGCGCTCGCCTCGGTCGGGCTGCTCGTCGACGCGTACGGCACGGCGCTGCTGCTCGGCACGCAGGCGGTCACCCTGCGCGGATGCCGCGGCGGGGAGATGCGGCAGCTCGCGGCCCTGCTGACGGAGATCCGGCGCACGATCGACGACGCGCGGCCGACCGGCTTCCACCGCCAGTCCGCCCGGGCCGCGGTCCGCAGGCTGGCCTCGGAGTTCCCCGTGCCGCAGCGCTCCCTGGTCACCCCGCGGCCGGGCGAGCTCTGGTGAACCGCACACTGGCACGGCGCTTCGACCTGATCCGCCGGTCCTACCAGCCGACGCCGACCGTGCCGCTGCCGGACGACGACCTCGATCTGCACCTCAAGCTCGAGTACACGAACTCGCACGGCAGCGCCAAGGACCGGGCCGCGCTGTGGATCCTCCGGCAGGCGCTGGAGCGCGGCGAGATCGACGTGGGGACCACGGTCGTCGAGTCGTCGTCGGGCAACTTCGCGGTCGCGCTCGCGTCCATCTGCCGGTCGCTGGGGGTCGCGTTCATCCCGGTGCTCGACCCGAACGTGAACGCGTCGACCGAGACGCTGCTGCGCACGCTGTGCGACCGGGTGGAGAAGGTGGACGCGCCCGACGGCGCCGGGGGCTACCTGGAGGCCAGGCTGGCCCGGGTCCGCAGGCTGCGGGCAGAGCTGCCGGACGTCTACTGGACCAACCAGTACGGCAACGTCGACGCCGTCGAGGGCCACTACCGGCTCACCGGCGGCGAGCTGCGGCAGGCGCTGCACCGCATCGACTACCTGTTCGTCGGGGTGGGCACCGCCGCCACCATCGCCGGGCTGTCCCTGCGGGTCAAGGAGCGCTCGCCGCGGACCCGGGTCGTGGCCGTCGACGCGGAGGGCTCGGTGACCTTCGGCGGGCCCGCCGCGCGGCGCCGGATCCCGGGCATCGGCTCGGCGATCGGTGCGCCGCTGCTGCGCCACGCGCTCATCGACGACGTCGTCATCGTTCCCGAGCTGGACGCGGCGCGCGGCTGCCACGAGCTGCTGCGCCGCTACGGGGTCTTCGCGGGCGGATCCACCGGCAGCGTCTACGCCGCGATCCGCTCCTACTTCCGGGACCATCCGCACCCGCACCGGCCGACGGTCGCGTTCCTGGCCGTCGACCGGGGCACCGGCTACGCCGACACGGTCTACAACCCCGACTGGGTGCGGCGGTTCCTCGGCGGCGACGCCGAGCCCGCCGGTGTCGCCCAGCTGGCATCCGCCTGACGAAGGAGTACGCATGTCGCCGACCGCACCCCCGCTCACCGTCCTGACCGGCCCGGAGGTGGCCCGGCAGATCGAGGGCGCCCGGCCGGACTGCATGGAGGCGGTCCGGGCCGCGTACCTGATCCACGACGCGGGTCAGGACTCGCTGCCGCACAGCGCGTTCCTGCGCTTCCCGCACCGTCCCGCCGACCGGGTCATCGCGCTGCCCGCCTACCTCGGTGCCGACGCCGACCTGGCCGGCCTCAAATGGATCTCCAGCTTCCCGGCCAACACGGGCCACGGGCTGAACCGGGCGTCGGCCGTGCTGCTGCTCAACGACGCGACGAACGGGTACGCCTTCGCCTGCCTGGAGTCTTCGCTGATCTCCGCGGCCCGTACGGCCGCCTCGGCGGTGCTGGCCGCGCAGGAGCTGGTCGGCTCGCGCACGGCCCGCCGCATCGGCTTCGTCGGCGCCGGGCTGATCGCCTCCCACGTGCGCGCGTTCTTCCACGACCTGGACTGGTCGGTCGGCGGCTACCGGGTGTTCGACCTGGTCCCGGACAGCGCCGAGCGGTTCGCCGCGGAGCTGGCCGCGAGCGGCGCCGGCGACGTCGCGGTGTCGGACTCCGCGGAGAAGCTGTTCGCCGACTGCGACCTGATCGTCCTGGCCACCGTCGCCGGCGTGCCGCACCTGCACGACCCGGCGCTGCTGGCCCACCACCCGGTCGTGCTGCACCTGTCCCTGCGCGACCTCGCGCCGCAGGTGGTGCTCGCCGCCGACAACTTCACCGACGACGTCGAGCACGCCGTGCGGGAGCGGACCTCGCTGCACCTGACCGAGCAGCAGGAGGGCCACCGGGGTTTCCTCACGGGGACGCTGGGCGACCTGCTCACCGGCCGGGTGCGGCGCGACCCCGGGCGTGCCGCGGTCTTCTCGCCGTTCGGGCTGGGCATCCTGGACCTCGCGGTGGGCAGGTGGGTCTACGACCGCGCGGTCGCGGCCGGCGCGGGTCAGTCGTTCCCCGACTTCCATCCGGCGCGATGACGGTCGGCGCGGTCGACCTGGCCGATCCGCACACCTACAGCCGGCACGACCCGCACGCCATCTGGCGCAGGCTGCGGGCCGACGACCCGGTGCACTGGCAGCCCGCCGAGGGCGACCGGCCCGGTTTCTGGGTGCTGACCCGCTACGCCGATGTGCAGGCGGTGTTCAAGGACAACCGCGCCTTCACCTCCGAGCGCGGCAACGTGCTGGCCACCCTGCTCGCGGGCGGCGACTCGGCGGCGGGCCGGATGCTGGCGGTCACCGACGGCGCCCGGCACCGGGACCTGCGCTACGTGATGCTCAAGGCGCTGTCGCCGCGGGCGCTGGACCAGGTGGGCGACAAGGTCCGGGCCAACACCGACCGGCTGGTCGCCGCCGCGGCCGAGCGGGGCCGCTGCGACTTCGCCGCCGACGTGGCCGAGCGCATCCCGATCACGACCATCTGCGACCTGCTGGGCGTGCCCGCCGCCGACCACGAGACGCTGCTGCGGCTGACCAAGTCGGCGCTGAGCTCGGAGCGGCCCGACGCGCAGGCGCTGGACGAGGTGGCCGCGCGCAACGAGATCCTGCTCTACTTCGCCGACCTCGTCGACGAGCGGCGGGCACGGCCTCAGGACGACGTGATCACCGCGCTCGCCCAGAGCCGCATCGACGGCCGGCTGCTGGACGAGGACGACATCGTGCTGAACTGCTACAGCCTCATCATCGGCGGCGACGAGACGAGCCGCCTGTCGATGATCGGCTCGCTGGCGGCGTTCATCGAGCATCCGGAGCAGTGGCGGCGGCTCAGGCACGGGGAGGTCACCGTGGCCGCCGCGGCCGAGGAGGTGCTGCGCTGGACGAGCCCAGCCATGCACTTCGGCCGGACCGTGCTGGCCGAGCTGGACTGGGCCGGGCACCGTTTCCGTGCCGGGGACATCGTGACGGTCTGGATCTCGTCGGCCAACCGCGACGAGCGCCAGTTCGACGACCCGGACGTCTTCGACCTGGGGCGTACGCCGAACCGGCACCTGACCTTCGGGTTCGGGCCGCACTTCTGCCTGGGCGCGCACCTGGGCCGGGTCGAGATCGCGGCGCTGCTCGACGCGCTGCGCAGGCACGTCGGCGAGATCCGGCCGGACGGCGAACCGCAGCGGCTCTACTCCAACGTGCTGGCCGGCTACAGCCGCCTGCCCGTGGTCCTGGCGGGCGGCGCCTGAGCCGCGCGGGCTGGTTACCGGCGGCGGCGCGGCCGGACCGTTCCGGTGCGCGACGCCGTCGGGGGCGTCGGCGATGCTGTGGGTATGGAGTACGTGTCCAGAGTGCCGCGACCGCCGCTGGACGGGCTGATCGACGACCTCTACTACCTGGAGGGCGCACCGCCGTACGCCCGGCTGACGCTGCCGCCGATGCCGGGGGCGTTGCTCATCGTCAACCTCGGGGCGCCGTTCCGCATCCGCGCCGGAGCCGACATCGCGACGGCCGAGTACGCCGACGGCTGCGTGATCACCACGCCCACCCGCGCGTTCGAGTTCGGCTACCCGGCCCGGACCCGGTCCGTCGGCGTGCACGTCAAGCCGTGGGGGCTGGCGCCGTTCCTGCCGATGCCCGCGGCCGAGCTGTGCGACCGGCCGGTGACGCTGGAGCAGGTCTGGGGCCGGGCCGCCGTCGCCGAGCTGCGGGACCGGCTGGCCACCGCGCACGGACCGCAGCAGATGCTGACGCTGCTCGAGCAGGAGCTGCTCGGACGGCTGGGCGAGACCACCGGCCTGGGGCTGGTCCGCCATACGAGCAGCGCCATCGCGGCGGCCGGCGGGGCGGTGGCGATCGGCGGCCTGAGCGTGGCAGCCGGTGTCAGCAGCACTCATCTGGCGCAGCGGTTCAAGCAGCTCATCGGCGTCACGCCGAAGCGGCTGGCCCGCACCTACCGCTTCGCCGCGACCCTGCTCGCGATCGACTTCGCCGAACCGGTCGACTGGGCCGGCGTCGCCGGTGACGCGGGCTACTTCGACCAGGCCCACTTCGGCCACGAGTTGCGGGCGTTCACCGGGTTCACGCCGACCCGGTACGCCGAGGTCCGGCGGCGGTTCCTGCGCGAGCATCCCGGCAGCGCGCTGGACGGCTGGCCGCTGCCGGCCGATTGATTTCTTACAAGAGCGGCAGCTCACGGCACGCTAACTTGGGGAAACCCGGAAGCAGAGGAGAGCCCCGTGGGCAAGGTGGTCATGTACAGCTCGGTGTCGGTGGACGGCTTCATCGCCGACGACGACGACCAGCCCGGACCGCTGTTCGACTGGCTGTCCAGCGGTGACGTCCCGCTGGACGACAGCGGCGTGCTGAAGGTGTCGCAGACGTCCTTCGACTACACCCGGCCGTACTGGGACCAGATCGGGGTGACGGTCGCCGGCCGCCACGTCTTCGACATGACGGACGGCTGGGACGGCAAGCCTCCGGGCGGCGTCGCCCATGTGGTCGTCGTGTCGCACCGGCCCGCGCCCGAGGGCTGGGACCCGCGGGCGCCGTTCCACTTCGTCGACGGCGTCGAGGCGGCCGTGGCCAAGGCGCAGGAGCTGGCCGGTGACCGCATGGTCGAGGTCGCCGCAGGCGACGTCGGCGGCCAGGCGCTCGCCGCGGGCCTGGTCGACGAGGTCCGCATGGACGTCGTACCCGTCGTGTTCGGGTCCGGCAAGCGCTTCTTCGGGTCGGTCCACGCGCAGCACCTGCTGGACGATCCCGACGCGGTGATCCAGGGCAACCGGGTGCTTCACCTGCGCTTTCGGGTGCGCCGTTGACCGAGCCGGGAAGATCGCGACCGCACCTTCTGCGGTGCGGAGCCGCTATGGCGCGGCCGGTGGCCAGGCGGTGAGCTCCTTGAGCAGCTCGTTCTGCTGCGGCACGAGGTAGAAGTGCCCACCGGCGAAGACCTTGAGGGTGAACCGCCCGGCCGTCCGCGTGTCCCAGCGCCTCACCTGGGACGGCCCGGCCAGCGCATCGTCCTGCCCGCAGAACGCCATGATCGGGCTGCGCAGCCGCGGCTGCGGGTCGTCGCGGTGGTCGCGCAGCATCACGTAGTCGTGGCGGATCACGGGCAGCACCAGCTCCCGCAGCTCGGGTTCGGCCAGCACCTCGGCGGGCACGCCGCCCAGCTCGCGCAGGTGCGCCACGAGCGCGTCGTCGCCGTCGTCGGCCGGGCCCTGCCGGGGCGCGTCCGGGGCGGCCGACGCGGAGACGGCCAGCGCGATCCGGGCGCGGGGCACGAGTGCCTCGATGCGCCGGGCGGCCTCGTAGGCCACGGTCGCGCCCATGCTGTGCCCGAACAGCAGCGTCGGCGCGTCCAGCAGCGGGATCAGGTCGCCGGCCAGTTCGGCGGCGAGCCCGCGCAGGTCGTCGGCGAACGGCTCGGCGATGCGGTCCTCGTGCCCCGGATACTGCGCGGCCAGCACGTCGACGTCGCCAGGCAGCCCGGTCGGCCAGGTGCGGAAGAAGCTCGCCGCGCCGCCGACGTGCGGGAAGCACACGATCCGCAGGCGGGGCCGGGCGGTGGTCCGGTGACGGCGGAAACTGTTCATCGCAGCAGATACATTCCGAGCAGGCCGATCGTCGTGTCGGCGAGGATGTGGACGGCGAAGACGGCGAGGATGCCGCCGGTGCGGTGCCTGATGACGCCGAGCAGCAGCCCGTAGGCCGCGGACATGCCGACACCCATCCAGCCGGACGGGAAGCCGCTCCAGTGCGCGACGCCGAACGCGGCGGCCTGCACGATGATCGCCGTGGTGGCCCCGGCGAGCGCGGTCAGCTCGGTCTGCAGCACGCCGCGGTAGAGGAACTCCTCGGCGACGGCGTTGACGACGGAGAATCCGATGACGCCCGCGGCGATGACGGCGACCGGCCGGTCGCCCAGGTTGGCCACGAACGGCGGCACGGGCGGGTCGGCCAGCCACGCCCAGGCGGTCAGGGCCGCGGCGCTGAGCACCACGACCGCCAGCACGAGCCAGGGCAGTTCCGGGGTCCGCCGGCCGCGGCGCAGCCACGGGGCCACCGGCCGCAGCTCAGGGCGAAGCCGGGCGATGCCGACGCCGATAGCCATCGCGACCAGCACGGTCGTCGGCCAGGTGAGCAGGCCGGCGGGCAGCAGCCAGGTGCCGGCGGCGGTGCAGGCCACGACCAGGTCGACGAGCAGGACGGCGCGCAGCACGGCCGGATCGCGCAGGGCGTACGCGGCGGCGCTGATGACGGCGAGCACGCCGGCCAGGGCCGCCCACAGCAGCGGCGCGTCACGGGAGACGGGCAGGCCGACCAGGAACGCCGCTACGGCGACCAGCGCGGCGCCGCCCCATCGACGAGTGCTGACGCGATCGGCGGCGGGCGCATCGGTGGTGGTAAGCATCCCGGTCATTGTGTCAAAGGCGCGGCGGCTGCGGGTGGACCGCCGCTGTGGCACTCGGCACGCCGGGCACCGCCCTATCGCGACGGAGCTTCGGATCCGGCCCGTGCAGGCCATCGGTAAGCTGTCGCGAGTGCCGCCCGCAGCAGAAGATTCCTCAGTGGACACCGAGTTCCAGCTGCTCGGCCCGCTGCGGGTGTCGCAGCGCGGCGCCGAGATCCCGCTGCCGTCCGTCAAGCACCGGTTGTTGCTGGCCAGCCTGCTGCTGCGGCCGAACGAGGCGGTGAGCGCCGCCGAGCTGCTGACCGTCCTGTGGCCGGACCGGCCGCCCGCGTCCGCGGCGGTGAACCTGCGCACCTACGTGAGCGGGCTGCGCCAGGCGCTGCAGCCGGCCGCGCGGGGCCGGGACCGGCTGACCGCCGCGTCCGGCGGCTACCTGCTGCGGGTCGAGCCGGGCGAGCGGGACCTGGACCGGTTCGAAGCCGTGGTGGCGCGGGGCCGGACGGCCCTTTCCGGCGGGCAGCCGCTGCAGGCCGCCGCGGACCTGGCCGTCGCGGTCGGCATGTGGCGTGGTGCGCCGCTGTCCGACCTGCCGCTGAACTCGCCGCTGGAGAGCCGCGTCCGGGCGCTGGAGGAGCGGCGGCTGCTCGCCGAGGAGGACCATGCCGCGGCGCGGCTGGCCGCGGGCACCACGGCGGCCGACGTGATCGAGCGGCTGCGTGCCGTCGTGGACCAGCATCCGCTGCGGCAGCGGGCGTGGGGCCAGCTGATGACCGCGCTGTACCGCATCGGCGACGTGTCCGGCGCGCTGGACGCCTTCCAGCAGGTCCGGCGGGCGCTGGCCGAGCACACGGGGCTGGATCCGGGCCCCGAGCTGCTCCGGCTGCACGACGACATCCTGCACCACCGGGCCGGTGCCGACGGCGAGCGGCCGCTCGGGCGCCGTCCCACGCAGCTGCCGCGCGCCGTGCCCGGCTTCGTGGGGCGGGAGAGCGAGCTGGCTCAGCTCGACGCGGCCCTGGCCGCCGGTGCGGGCGGGCCGGGTGCGGTGACGATCTCGACGATCAGCGGCATGGCCGGTATCGGCAAGACGGCGCTGGCGCTGCGGTGGGCGCATCGGGTGGCCGATCGTTTCCCGGACGGCCAGCTCTACCTGAACCTGCGCGGCTATGACGACGGCGAGGCCGTGGATCCGGCCGAGGCCCTGCACAGCCTCCTGGAGGCGCTGGGCGTGCCGGCCGGGCGCATCCCGGCCACCGCCGACGCCCGCACGGGGCTCTACCGCAGCCTGCTGGCGACCCGGCGGATGGTGATCGTGCTGGACAACGCCCGCGACACCCAGCAGGTGCGGCCGCTGCTGCCCGGGACGGGGCACTGCCTGGTGGTGGTCACCAGCCGGGACCAGCTCCACGCCCTGATCGCGGCCGAGCAGGCCCGCCCGCTCACGCTGAACGTGCTGACCGGCGAGGAGTCGCGGCGCATGCTCGGCGCCTGGCTCGGCGCGGAGCGGATCGAGCGGGAGCCGGCGGCGGTCGCGGCGGTCGTGGAGGCGGCCGGGCACCTGCCGCTGGCCCTGTCCATCGTCGCGGCCCGCATCGCGGCCAAGCCGACGTTCCCGCTCGCCGCGTTCGCCGCGGAGCTGGCCGCGGGCGAGGCGCGGCTGGACGCGCTCGCCGACGGCGACGTGCGGCGGGTGTTCTCGTGGTCCTACCACGACCTCAGCGAGCCGGCGGCGTGCCTGTTCCGCCGGCTCGGCCTGCACCCGGGGCCCGACGTCACCGGCGCCGTCGCCGCCGCCCTGACCGGCTGGGACCATGCCGCGGCCAGGTCGGCGCTGCACGAGCTGACCCGGCGGCACCTGGTGACCGAGCACCAGCCGGGGCGGTACACCCAGCACGACCTGCTCCGCAGCTACGCCCGCGAGCTGGTCGGCTCCGCCGAACCGGCCGACGTGCGGCGGGAGGCCCTGCACCGCCTGTACGACCACTACCTGCACACCGCGTTCCCGGCGGCGCGGCTGCTGCAGCCGCAGTGGGCGCCGGTCGAGCCGGTGCCGCCGCTGCCGGTGAGCTTCGCCGCGCCGGTGGCCGATCACGACGAGGCCCTGGACTGGTACACCGCCGAACGCGAGGTGCTGATCCGGGTCATCCGGCAGGCGGCCGACACCGGCTTCGAGCGGTACGCCTGGCAGATCGCCTGGGCGGTGACGACCTTCCTGGCGCCGCGTGGGCTGTGGCAGGACCAGGCGGCCGCCCAGCGGATCGCGGTGGCCGCCGCGGAGCGGGCCGGCGACCGCAGCGGCCAGGCCATGGCCAACCGGATGCTGGCCCGCGCCGAGATCCGGCTCGGCGGGCACGACGACGCCATGGACCGGCTCGCCGCCGCGCTGCGGCTGTACGAGCAGCTCGGCGACCTGACCGGCCAGGCCCAGACGTTGCACAGCCGCACCGAGCTCGCCTACGAGCGGGGCCGCCCGCAGGAGGCGCTCGCCTACGGTGAGCGGGCGCTGCGGCTGCACCGGCTGGCGGGCACGCCCGCCGGTGAGGGCCGGACCCTGAACGCGATCGGCTACATCCACGCGACCCTCGGCGAGCATCGCCGCGCGATCGAGATCTGCCACGAGGCCCTGGCCATCCAGCAGGAGATCGACGACCGCAACGGCATGGCGGCCACCCTGGACAGCCTGGGCCTGGCCCATGCGGGGCTGGGCGACCACGGTCGGGCCGCGGGCCTCTACGAGCAGTCCATTCTGCTGTTCCGCGAGTCCGCGGACCGCTACCACGAGGCGGAGACGCTGACCCGGCTCGGCGACGTGCGGGCCGCGCTGGGCGAGCACGACGCCGCCGCCGATGCCTGGCGGCGCGCGGCGCAGATCTACGACGCCCTGGGCGACAGCGCGGCCGACCGGGCCCGGCAGCGGCTGGACGGCCTCCACCGCTAGGCGTGCTCGCGGCACGTCCCGCGTCGGCCGCCGGCCGTCCGGACGACTCGGGCGGCGGCCCGCTCCCCGCGGCGCGGATGGTCCGGGCGCCTGCGGGGAGCGGGGCGGCCGCCTAGATGAGGCTGTTCAGCGCCGCCCACGTGTTCGGACCGGGGATGCCGTCGATGGGGCCGGTGTAGCCGCCCAGGCGGGCCATCCGCTGGAGCGCGGCGTACGTGTTGACGCCCGCGACGCCGTCCACGGGGCCGGTGTAGCCGAACCCGGTCAGCAGCCGCTGCACGCCCTTCCACGAGTTGACGCCGAGCACGCCGTCGGCCGGGCCGGTGTAGCCGCCCAGGCGGGCGAGCCGCTGCAGGGCCGCGTACGTGTTGGTGCCGGGGATGCCGTCGATCGGGCCGGCGTAGCCGAACCCGCGCAGCACCGTCTGGATGCCCTTCCACGAGTTCGGGCCGAGGGCCCCGTCGACGGGGCCGGTGTAGCCGCCCTTCTGGGCCAGCCGCTGCAGGGCCGCGTACGTATTGGCGCCGGGCACGCCGTCGATCGGGCCGGTGTAGCCGTAGCCGCGTACGACGGTCTGCACGCCCTTCCAGGTGTTGACGCCGGGCACCCCGTCGACCGGGCCGAAGTAGCCGCCGGCCTGGCCGATCTCCTGCAGGATGCGGCCCTCCGAGGACGTGCTCGGGCCGGGGGCGTAGGTGAGCGGGTTGATGCGGACCCCGTTCGGGTCGATCATGTGCCAGTGCACGTGCGGGCCGGTGGAGCTGCCCGAGCCGTCGGCGCCGGCCGCGCCGCCCGACCAGCCGACGACGGTGCCCGCGGCGACGGCCGTGCCGTTGGCGAGCCGGAACTGCGACAGATGCATGTACTGGCTGCGGTAACCCTCGGCGTGGTAGATCGTGACCGTGTGCCCGCCGGTGCCGTTGTACGGGATGTTCTGGATGGTCCCGGCGCCGCAGGCGGGCAGCGGCGTGCCGACGGCCACGCCGAAGTCGATGCCGCCGAGCGAGCCGCGGTTGAGGTGCTCCTGCCAGGTGCCGGTGATGGGGTAGGCGCTGAACGGGTTGTAGATCGCCGGAGCGGCGTGCGCGGCGGCGGGCAGCAGCAGGCCGCCGGCCAGCGCTCCCCCGCCCACCGCGGCGCCCCGCCACAGCAGGTCGCGGCGGCTCAGCTCGGCCGGAAAGGCGCTGCCGCAGTCGAAGCCGTCGCCACGGCAGCAGGCGTGCAGGTCGTCCTTGTTCACGGTTGCTCCTCAGGTCTCACACCAAGTCGGCCGACGCCCCGGTCGGTTGCGCCAGTCGGTCCGATGTGGCCGTTCGCGGGCAAGAGCCGCCACGGGCGGTCGGCTCCGGCGCCGGGTCGGCCATCTGCCCTCCTGGGATTCGCAGGACTGCCGGCTCAGCACAGCCGATGGCCTTTCGGCCGACAACCCAACGGATGCGCGGATTCTCGGCGTCGCGCCGCCGGAACTGTCGGCGTCCGCGCCCACTGACGTACATTGATCGGCACGATCGCCGGACCGGTGCCCGCCGGGGGGCGATGTCACGCCATGGTTCCTCGATCCCGCCGGGAGGACCGATGAGCAGTCGCCGCAGACGCTGGCCGGCCGAGCTGCCCACCACCCAGGCCGGGCTGGAGCGGGCGTTCTCCTACTTCGTGGCCGGGGTCCGGCTGGGCACGCTCGCGCAGATGGTGCCCGCGGTCGGCATCGGCGTGCAGACGTCGCCGCGGCCGGCCGCGTACCTGGTGTGCTGGCTCGCGGCGGCCGGCGCCTCGGTCGCGGGCAGCGTGGTCGCGCTGGTGCGCCGCCGCCCGCTGGGTACGGCGGCGTCCGTGGCCGATCTCGCCCTGGCCGGGCTGCTGCTGGTCCTGGCGCCGCTGGTGCTGGCGCCGGAGGTGCTGCTCGGCACGTGGATGGCCTACCAGCCCGCGTACGCCCTGTCGATCATCATCACCGCCAGCGGTGTCCGCGGCCTGGTGCTGTGGGCGGGCGGGCTGGCCGGCCTCATCGCCTGCTACGTGGTCTACCTCGGCGGGGACGTCAGCGGGCCGGTGGCGCCGACCGCGGTCGGCAACATCCTCACCTACGTGGTGTACGGGCTGGTCTGCCGGATGTTCTTCGGCTACACCCGCCGCATCGCCGCCGACGCCGACGCGTCCCGTGCCCACGCCGCGGAACTGGCCCGCCGCGAGGAGGAACGCCGCGCCCAGATCGTGATGCACAACGGCGTCGCCGTGATGCGGCTGCTCACCGAGTCCGGCACGGACACCTCGCGCTCGGCGCTGATCGACCTGGCCGAGGCCGAGCTGCAGCGGATGCGCTCCTATCTACGCGGCCGCTCCCCGGACGGGCCGGAGCCGGGCGACGCCGAGACCGTCGCGCTGGCGCCGGTCGTCGAGCGGGTGTGCGGCCGCTTCCCGGACCTACCGCTGGACGCGCTGCTCGACCTGGGCGCCGAGGTGCGGGTGGCCGCCGCGCACGCCGACGCGCTCGAACGCGCGCTGGAGAGCCTGCTGATCAACGTACGCGCCCACGCCCGGGCGTACTCCGTCGTGGTCCACCTCGACCACGGCCCGGACGGCTGGACGCTGACCGTCCGCGACGACGGCGTGGGCTTCGACCCGGCCGCCACCGGCGTCGGGCTGCGCGAGGTCGTCGTCGGCGAACTGGCCCGGCACGGTATGCGCGTCGAGATCGAATCCGCCTTCGGCGACGGCACGACCGTGACGGTCACCGGCGGTCCCGCCGCGGCGCCGGTCCGCTCGCCGCGCGACGACCTGGTGGAGGCCGAGTGAGGCCCGCCGTCGCCGTCGTGGACGACGCGTCGCTCATCCGCGACTCGATCGGCCTGCTCATGCCAGGGCTCGACGTCGTCTTCGCCGCCGCGACGGTCGAGGAGGTGGTGCGCGCCCGGCCCCGGGCCGACCTCGTCGTCCTCGACCTGCACCTGACCAACCTGGACCAGCCGCCGGGGGTACGCCAGGGCATCGCGGCGATCCGCGCGCTGACCGGCTGCGGCTACCGAGTGTGCGTGTACACCCAGGAGGAGCGGCGCTTCGTGCTGGCCGCGTGCATCGCGGCCGGGGCGGCCGGGGTCGCCGCGAAGGCGCTGCCGACCGCCCGCGCCGAGCAGCTGTTCCTGGAGGTCGCCACGGGCGGCACGGTCGTGCCGCAGCCGGTCGTGGGGATCCTGGAGGTGCTCGTCCGGCGCGACTGCATCACCCTGCTCAGCGAGCGCCAGCGCCAGCTGCTGCACGGCCGCGCCCGCGGCCTGAGCTACGCCCAGCTGGCCAAGCGCCTGTACGTCAGCGAGTCGACGCTGCGCGGCTACTGGCTGGACCTGACCCGGTCGCTGTCGGAGTCGCTGCGCAACCTGACACCCGGCGAGATAGAGCACACGCTGGGGCTTGCCCCGGGGGATCTGCTGGAGTTCTGGTCCAGCGAGACGACGGACACGGCGCACTGGTGGCGGACCGGAGCCGGCACCCAGCACACCCTATGACGAGGGTATGCGGCGCAGCCAGGATGCGGCCGTCGCACGCACCACGTGCGGCGTGCGCTGGTGCTCGCAGACGCCGGCGAGCAGGCGGCTGTGGCGTTCGGTGCCGATGCCGAAGGTGATCCCGTGCAGGACGGACCCGTTGGCGGTGTTCGGGTTCTGCTGCCAGGCCGCGAGCTGGACCGCGAGGATCTGCTCCCAGACCCGCTCCGGGAAGCGCCCGGCGCAGAACGGGGTCGCCCAGGCCGCGGCCTCGCGCGCGGTCTCCGTGGCGCCGCGTTTGGTGAGCAGGTCGTGGATCAGCGGCCGGTGGGTGTCGACGCCGAGCAGGGTTAGCGTACGCAGGGCGCTGGTGAGCGGATAGGTGCCGTGCCGCCGCGTGAGGTCGACCTTGACCTCCTCCAGGAGCGTCTGCGTGAACGGGATCCGGAACGGCGTGGCGCCGATGAGCATCGCGGCCGCGAAGTTGCGGTCCGGGTCGGTCAGGAACAGCGCCTCCTCGACCAGGGCCGCCAGCATCGCGTCGACGTCGCCGGTGTGCGGCGTGAGCCGGCCGTGCACTCCGGTGGCGATCCGGGCGCTGGTGGTCTGGGCCGTGGTCAGCTCGGTCAGGCGGCGGCTGATCCATACGTGGTGGGCGAGCGAGGCGGCGGGCAGCCGGCGGGAGACGGCGCCGGCGTGGGCCGGCTGCCGGGCGAGGCGGCGGCCCGCCTCGACGGCGAGGGCGAGCACCGCGCCGCTGGTCGAGGGGTCGTTCATCAGCGCGGTGACGGACGTCAGGAGCCGCGCGGACTCCTCGTGGCGCACGCTGAGGTGCCGGACCATCTGGATGGCCGCCTGCAGCGCCCCTTCCAGCGCGCGTTCACCGTCGGGGTGGCGCAGCTGCTGCAGCACGTACCGGCCGGCGGCCGGGTCCTGGGTGTGGCCGAGCAGCGACAGCGGCTCGACGATGAGCAGCGACGTGGGGTCGCGCGCGTGCGCGATGCAGCGGGCCACGGCGTCCGGACCCGCGGCGGGATGCCTGATGAGGCGGCTCATCGCCGTCTGGCGCTGAAGCCACTCGTGGCCGACCGCCTCGACCATCTCGTCGAGGAGCCGGTCGGCCAGGTCTGCCCACAGCTTCGGCGGGTAGAGCTCGAGCTCGGGACGGGCCGCCACGATCTCCGTCAGCACGCTCCAGTCCGCCCCGGTCAGCGCGTCCGCCATGGTCACGCGGTCGAGCAGGCCGAACAGCCGGGCGCGGTCGCGATCCGGGTCGGTGTCGTGACTCGTACGCAGGGACGCCCCGTCCGCCGCGGAGTGCATCATCGCGTCCGCGACCGCCACCAGCGAGCCGGGGGCGAGGCCGAGCAGCTGCTCGTAGCGGCGGATCGCGTCCCGGGTGGGCAGCAGCTCGCCGGTCTCCCAGCGGGTGACCTGCGACGGCGCGAGCGGCCGGCAGGCCCGGGGCGAGAAGGCGCGCGCGAAGGTGCGGCCCGAGTGCAGTGCCTCGTCCGGGCCGTGTTTCCGGTTCACCCGCAGCAGCCAGCCGATGTGGCGGGTCGCGGTCGCCGTGCTCACGAGGCGAGGATGCGGCATCCATCAATGGCCGTCAACGGGCATTCATCGATGTCACAAGGTGTTCACGGTTACCCGCGTTGCATGAGAACTCCCGGCTGCAACGGCGGCCGGGCCCGGGTCCGGGCGGCCACAGACTGTGGGCGGCACCGCGCCAGGTCATCCCACAGCAGAAGGGACAGTGAACACTCGTATGTTCAGACCGGTCAGGAATTGGAGGGCCAGGACGCTCACGGTGATCGCCGCCGTGGTGGCCCTGGTCGCCGTGAGCGCCTCGCCCGCGGCCGCGTACCCGGGTTCCGACCTCACCAACAAGGGTCTGGCCGTCTACAAGCAGGGCAGCGGCTCCAGCCCCACCCAGCTCACCGTGAACCAGTACATCTGGAACGACGTGGTGTTCAAGAACGCGGCCACGGGCCAGGTGTACAGCGTGACGAAGCTCTGGCTGGTCGTGCAGAGCGACGGCAACCTGGTCCTGTACAAGCACCCGTCGGGCGGCTCGACCCAGGTCTGCTGGGCGGTCAACCAGTATCAGGCCAACGCGCCGAGCCCGAAGCTGATCTACACCTCCACCGGCCGGGCCCAGCTCTGGTGGGACAACGTCCTGAAGTGGCAGAGCGGCGCGTACGGCGGCTCCTCGATCGACATCAGCGGCTCCACCGGCCAGCTCTACATCGGCTACCAGCCCATCTCGCCAGCCTGCTACTGACCCGCGGATTCCGTGCCCTCCGGCGAGCCCGGGGGGCACGGTCCGCCGCCGCCCGTGCCCGACGGCCCCGCTGACGGTATTCATGGAAACCCGGACGGGCGATCTGCCATCTGGTGTACTCCGTACAGGGGCAGCGGGGCCGTTCGCACTGGATCGGCCGGATCGGCACGGGGGTCCTGGAATGCGGCGGTCACGGGTAGGCGGCGTGGTTCTCTCGCTCGTGCTCACGGCCTCCGCCGGGGCCTGCGGCCTGACGATCTCCGAGCCTCAGACGTGGCTGACGCCCGCACCGGCGGCACCGGCCTACGCCACGGCGCTCGACGCGCGGATCCAGCAGATCATGAAGGACATGAGCGTCCCCGGCGCGGTCGTGATGATCACCTCGCCGGACAAGGGCGACTGGACCAGGGCCTTCGGCACCCAGGCGGTCGGCGGCGGCGCGCCCGTGACCGTCGGCGACCACTTCCGCATCGGCTCCAACACCAAGACCATGACCGGCACGGTGCTCCTGCAGCTGGCGCAGGAAGGCAAGATCGGCCTCGACGACCCAGTGTCGAAGTACCAGCCCGAGGTGCCGGGCGGCGACCAGATCACGATCACCCAGCTGCTCGACATGCGCAGCGGGCTCTACAACTACTCCGAGGACGAGCAGTTCAACGCCAAGCTCGACAGCGACCCCGGCTACGTCTGGAAGCCCGCCGAGCTGCTCGCCATCGCCTTCGCCAAGCCGCCGTACTTCCCGCCCGGCACCGCGTTCCACTACTCCAACACCAACCTCATCCTGGCCGGGCTCATCATCGAGCAGCTCACCGGCGGCACGCTGCAGCAGGCGTACCAGCAGCGCATCTTCGGCCCGCTCGGGCTGAGCCAGACGCAGCTGCCCGAGGCGGCCGACGCCGGGATCCCCGCGCCCCACCCGCAGGGCTACATGTTCGGCACGAACGTGAGCACGCTGGCGAACCCGGCGCTGCCCCCGGCCGAGCAGGCGGCCGCCGCCAAGGGCGAGCTGAAGCCGCGGGACGTCACCGACAGCAACCCGTCGTGGGCGTGGGCGGCGGGCGGTGCGATCTCCACGGCCGCGGACCTGACCCGGTACGTCACGGCGCTGGTGGGCGGGGGCCTGCTCGACCCGGCCATGCAGAAGACGCGGATGGACAGCATCAAGCAGATCCCGACCCCGGACAACGCCGACGTCGGCTACGGCCTGGCGATCGTGAAGTTCGGGCCGCTGTACGGCCACGACGGCCAGATCCCCGGTTTCAACTCCTTCATGGCGCACGATCCGGCCACGAAGAACTCGGTGATCGTGCTGACGTCCCTGTTCGCGAGCCCGGGCGGCCAGCAGCCGGCCAACGCGATCGCGATGGCGATCATGCAGGCGCTGTACGGGGAGTCGCTGGTCCCGTCGCCGTCGCCGTCGCCGACCCGGTGACGCATGGCCGACTGGGACGGGGCCGGATACGCGCACGTCAGCGAGTTGCAGCGGGCGATGGCGACGGCGTCCCTGGAGTCCGTCACGGTCGCGGGCGACGAGCGGGTCCTGGACGTGGGCTGCGGCGACGGGTACGTGACCCGCTGGATCGCGTCCCGCTTGCCGGAGGGGTCCGTCCTCGGCGTGGACCCGTCACCACGGATGATCGAGACGGCGCGCGCCGCCGACGACCGGCAGGCGAACGTGTCGTTCCAGGTCGGCGACGTCACCACGATGGCGTTCGGGCCGGACTACGACCTCGTGGTCTCGTTCAACGCACTGCACTGGGTGGCCGACCAGCAGGCCGCCTACCGCAACATCGCGGCGACGCTGGCGCCCGGCGGGCGGGTGCTCGTGCAGTTCGTCTGCCGCGGCCCGCGGCCGAGCGTCGAGCAGGTCGCGATGGAGGCGACGCGCGATCCGCGCTGGGCGCCCGCGTTCGCCGGGTTCACGCCGCCGTACGTACACCTCGGCCAGGACGACCTGGCCGGGATCGCACGCGGCGCCGGCCTGGAGGTCACCGGGCAGTCGGTCGTCGACCGGGAGTGGGACTTCGGCTCCCGCGAGCAGTTCGCGCAGTGGTGCACGGTCGGGTTCTCGGCCTGGACCTCACGGCTGGCGGCCGCGGACGTGCCCACGTTCGTCGACACGGTCGTCGGCGAGTACGAGACGGTCGCCGGCCGTCCTGGACTCTTCCGGTTCCTGCAGTTGCGGGCCGAGCTGCGCGCGAGCAGGGCATAGGCGGGGCGATCCCGCCGGGGCCGCAGCTGCGGGCGGGATCGCCGGCCGTTCGTCATCGCGGCGTCTGTGCCGGGTCGGTCATCGTCAGCTCGGCCTCGGCGAGCCGCCGGGTGTCGGCCAGCGGGCCGAAGATGATCCACTCCGGTGTGTCCGGGACCAGCGCCGGGCCGCGAAGGACCGGTTCCGGTTCCACGCGCACCTGCTCGGGCGGGACGGCGGTGTCCGGGTCCGGCTCGCGGTCCGGGTGATACTCCTCGAACCCGCCCACGAGTGGTGGATCCTGCGCCGGGTCGCGCCCGGGAAGACGGCCGGTGGCCGCCTCCCAGGAGCGCCGGAGCGCCTCGACCACCGAGGTGATGCCGCGATGCCGCAGCATCACCTCGGTGACCTGGACCTCGAAGCTGATCCGCAGGTCGAACACCTCGGGGTCCGAGGTCTCGGCGACCTCGTACCCGGCCAGACAGGCCAGCGGCACATCGATCAGCGCGCCGGCGTTCTCCAGCCGGATCCGCTCGGCGGTCGCCTGCAGCCGGAACGAGCCGTCGGGCGGCCCCGGCAGCCTCGGGGTCTCAGACACTGTTGGCGATGGTGTCGATGATCTCGGCGAGCTCGACCTCCTCGAGCCCCTCCCCCGCGCGCGAGGGCAGGTAGATGGTGTTGTTCCAGTCCGCGGCGATCACGTTCCACGGGTTGGTGTCCGGCGCGAACAGCAGCAGCCGCTTGGCGGCGTTCTCCATCACGGCCTGCTGGCTCGTCGCGTACCCCCACATCTCGAACAGGTCGTCCATGGACGAGGGCAGGCCCGCCGGGTAGGTGCGGGCCGACGCGCCCGTGCCGAGGGGGTGGGCCGAGGCGTCGGTGAACATCGCGATGACGTGGCGGCGGCGGTCCAGGCCCCGCTCCCACTCGGACTTGATCGCCACGGCCAGGGCCTCCAGGCCGGACTCGGGCTCGTCGCCGCCGCCGGAGGCCCGCTGCCGCCGGATGAACGCCTCGAACTCGTCGATCTGGTCCGGGATGGTCCAGAAGCTCGACGCCTCGATCGCGTCGGCGGCGTTGTCGGCGAAGTCCCGGTAGGTGATGACCCGCAGCCGGAGCTGGCTGATGGCCTTGCCCTTGGCGTGCATAGCCTCCTCGAGGCGCTTGTGGAAGGACAGGGCGCCGTCCTTGACGGTGCCGAGCACCGGCGTCATGCTCCCGGTGACGTCGATGCAGAAGACGATGTCCACGGCGTAGGAAAGCGTGGCGTCGTAGTCGTTGTTGGACACTGTTCTCCTCCTGGATTCCGGTTGATGGCTGGTCGGCGGGCTAGCCGCCCATGTTGATCCGCAGACGGCCGACCTGTTCCCGGCGCGGTGGCGGGGGCGTGCGTTCGCCAGGCCGCGGTCCGTCCACCGGCCGCAGCAGGGAGTCGTCGGCGAGTGCGGCCTGGACGCCGTCGAGGGAGGGGCGGTCGCCGGGCCGCAGCGCGGTCATCCGCCGCATCAGCTCGATCAGCGCGGGGCTGAGGCGGGTGTCGAACTGCAGCGGCTCGCCCAGCCTGATCGCGTCCGCGGCGGCGCCGAACCGGGTGGCGTCGTAGCCCGGCAGCACGCCCGTGAGATAGACGTGGATGACCAGCGCCAGCGTGAAGACGTCGGCCGCGGTGGTCAGATCGGCCGCCTTGGTCGACTCGTCCTGCTTGACGTAGCTGAGCCACTCGGGCGCGCCGTACCGCTGGTCGCCGACGATCTGGTCGGGCGGCGGCGGGGTGCCCGTCGGGTACGAGTCGTCGAAGTCGATCACCTTGGCGAGGTAGTGGTCGGTGTCCGGGGCGCGCTGCAGGAGCACGTTCTCGGGCTTGAGGTCGCCGTGCACGATCCCGGCCCGGTGCAGCTGCCGCACGCTCTGGCACAGGGTGCGGATCGCCACGGCGACCTGCCGTACCGGGAGGCCGCCCAGGTGCCGCAGGCTCAGCGCCTCCACCCGCTCGGTGACCTTGTAGTAGGTCGTGTCCTCGCGGAAGAAGTCGACGGCCGAGACCAGGTTGCCGCCCTTGGCCCGGGTCGGGTTGATCCGCTGGTTGACCTGCCGGTGCCGCTCCTCGAAGCCCAGGCATTCGTTGCGGCGGGCCTGCTTGCTCGCGGGGCTGCCCATGGACGACGCGGTCGGCCACTTCGGGTCGAGGAACTGCTTGATGAAGTACCTGCCCCCGGACTTCTCGGCGAACGCCCAGACGCACCGGCCGCCGCCGCTGGTCGTCGGGTCCGAGACGATCCGGTATCCCTTGATCTCGTCGCCCTTCTTCACCACCGGGCTCCCGTCTGCTCAGGCGCCGGTGACCGGGGCACGGTCAGGTCCTCGGTCGGCCAGTTGAAGTAGCGCAGGTAGTTGCGCCGGTAGATCTCCCAGGACCGGCGGCGTGCCGCGACGAACTCGGTCCGGCCCGCCACCGTGTCGAACATGTCGGCGTGCTCGTGGGTCAGGCGCCGCAGCCGTTCCCGGTACTCCTCCTGGAGCTGCGCGAAGGAGCCGAAGCCGACCGCGACCGCGACGACGGAGGCGTCGTCGCTGGTGTAGCCGCGGACCCGGGCGGTCAGGCGCTGGGCCCACTCCCCCGCGTCGGCGGCGCGGTCCAGCTCGCTGAGCAGCACGTGCTCGAACATGGCCGGAGCGGTCACGTAGCCGAAGAACCCGTCGGTGGCGCAGACCAGCACGCACGGCGTGGGCAGCCCCGCGAACACGCGGCGGTGGATGGTGCTGTCGCCGCTGGCGCTGACCACGTTGGTCATCGGCTGGTCGGCGATGAGCAGCTCCAGCACGTCCTCGACGTCGCTGTCGTCCTTGCTCAGCTGCTGCAGGCCGAGGTCTGCGGTGAGCAGGTAGCAACGGGAGTCCCCGGCCCAGGAGGCGGCGACGGTGAGCCCGTCCCCGGCCTGCTGGTAGTCGATCACGGCCAGCGTGGTCGGGAAGTCCCGCCGCATGGTGCCGACGATCTTGTTCCGTGCCGCGGTGCGCGCCCCGCCGAGCGTCTCGGCGAGCCGCTGCGGCAGGGTCGGCTCGGCCTGCCCCGCGGCCAGGTCGGCGAACCAGGACTGGACCGTGAGGTGGGCGAGCCGGGACGCGACGAACGCGTGGCTGAGCCGGCGCCCGTCGGCCGCCCGGCCCGCGTGCCGTGCCCCCGCGCCGCCGAGCCCGTCGTAGACCCCCAGCACCCCGCGCCCGGACGGGGCGTGGTGCATGAACGTCGGTTCGGCGTCCTCGCCGAGCCCGGGCCGTTTGGGCACCCAGGCGGCCACCGCGATCAGCTCCCGGACCGCCACGTGCCAGGCGGCCAGGCGCGGCTCGTCTCCCTCGGGATCACACGTCGCCTCGATCAGCATCGCTTCCTCTTCTCAGGAGACGATCGTGGCGTCGCCGTAGATGGTGTAGAGAGAGCGTGTCTTGCTGGTCTTGGAGTCCCGCCCGCTGCAGGTGATGCGCAGCCGGACCACACCGGTCAGGTCGACCTCGACCTTCTTGGGACTGCCGACGGACACCACGTGGGGCTTGCCGATCGCGTTGCCGTTCTGGTTGTAGAAGATGAACTCACCGATCGCGCCGAACGCGTTCGACTGATCGTCCGAGATGCCCAACGTGGCCTTGAGGGTGTGGAAGCCGGCCACGTTCCACTCGGTGTAGTCCTCGTTGGGCCGCTCGCAGCTAACCCGGACACTCCGCTGGTAGAGGGTGGCCGACATGGAGTACGCGCCGGTCTGCGTGTAGCCCGCGAGGGCGCGCCTCTCGTCGAGGAAGACGGTCAATCCCGGGGGGACCGTGCCGGACGGGTCGGGTGTCGGGTTGGTGGCTTCGTCGGTGGGGGACGGCTCGGTCTCGGGCGTCGGGCTGGGCTCCTCGGTCGGGCTCGGCTCGGGGGTCGGGCTGGGCGGCAGCTCGGGCGAGGAGGCCGCAGGGGATGCGGACGGTGCCGCGACCACGGCCGCGCCCGCGCTGACCGCCTGGAAGGCGGCGCCGAACCCCATCAGCACGGACACGACGGTGAGGCCCACGGTCGCGGTGAACAGCTGGGCGACCAGCGGCCTCCCCCCGCCCTGCCGGTTGCCCTGGCCGAAGTACTGGTTCTGCTTCAGGTAGGCGACCCGGCGCGAGAGCCCGTACGCGCCGGCGCCGAAGGCGGTGGCCAGCAGGAGCGCGACCACCACCAGCGGCAGCGGCGGGAACACGAACACGGCGATCAGCCCGAGGAGGACAGCGGCCAGCAGGGTGACCGCGATCGGCGTGCTGAACCTATTGGTACCAGCCATGGGGAAGCTCTTTCTCGTGGAGGGAGCACGTCGGCACCGGCCGGTGGGGGCTGGTCCTGGTGCCGCTGCTATCTGACGGACAGGCGCACCTCACCGGCCGTGGTAGGAGAAGGCCGCCCACACCCGGACCGACGCCAGCTCCGCTGACTCGACCGGCGGCAGCGCCTTCAGCACCGCCAGCTCCTCGCGATCCGGGTCGAGCATCCAGCGCTGAGCCTCGTGCAACGCCTCGGCGGGGGCCAGGCCCCGCTCGCGCAGGTGGTGGTGGAAGACGGCCATCAGGTATGCCGTGGGCACGTCGTCCACCGGCCAGCGGGAACCGGCCGCCCCGGTGAATCCGGCGGCCAGCAAGGCCGTGGCCAGGGTGATCGACTCGTCGTGACCGGTGGTGGAGACGTCGCTGGCACAGGCGGCGAGGACGACCAGCCCGCCTGCGGTGCCGGGGGCGCGTCCGGCGGCATGGCGCAGGATGCGGTCCAGCGGCAGCTCGCACCGGCCGGTCTTATCCGCGGGCTTGGCCAGCCGCAGATACGACTCGGCCAGGCTCTCCCCGGCGCGTGCGTGGCAGGCGAAGTGCAGCAGCGCCGGGCCCTCACCGGCGGGACCGGGCAGGTGCCGCAGCACGTCCTCCGGGCTCGGGTCGTTGAGCAGCAGCGCCTGCGGGTAGAACGCGGCCTGTAGCAGTTCCGCCTCGGCTCGGGCGCCGGGAAGATCACGGGTCGGGTCGCCGACGAGGATCACCCCGTTGTCCGGTGCCGCCGTGGGACGGCCGGCGACCTCGATCAGCTGGCGGGCTGAGGCCGCGTAGGTCAGCTGGACGTGTTCGATCGCGTAGCGGTGGCCGCCGGCGACGGTCCTGCGGGCGGCGTGCCAGGGGAACGCGCCAAGGGTTCCCGTCGGCACCAGGACCACACGGGCGGGCCCGCCGTCGGGCAGGAGATCGAGTTCCTCCAGCAGCGGGCCGAGAGCCACCGTCCAGGCCCAGTCGCAGAAGTCCTCCTGCCAGGGCTCGCTGGGGTCATGCCCCACCGGCAGCACGTCTCGCGACGCGGACGAGGGCGGGTTGCCCCGATGGCCCGGGGCGGCCCGCAGCCCGGGTGCAGGCCGGGCGCGCATCTGGCCGTGGGCGGTGACGACGAGGATGACCCCGGGCTGGTCCTCATCGCCTGCGAGCAGGTAGGCCAGGGCGGCGGCGCCGATGGAGGTCAGCGCTGCGCCGACTGCCGCCGGGCCGGGCACCTCGCCGAGCTGCCGGGCAGCGGTGGTGTCGCTCAGCGCCTCCAGGATGCGCGAGCGGATGTTCAGGGGCAGGCCCCGATCCAGCAGCGCGCCCGCTAGGTCGGCGACGGCCGGGGCGTCCCGCGTCGCGTCCGGCGGCAGGATGCTCCCGACGGCACCGGCGCGTTCCCACTCCAGCGCCAGGTCGGCCAGCCCGCGGTCACGGAGCAGGCCCGGGATCTGCGTGGCCGTGGTGGAGGCGTGCAGGACCAGGCCGCGGCCCAGCTCCACCGCTTCGTACATGGCGGTGAGGTCGCCGTCGGCCCAGCACCAGCGGGCCAGGCGCGCCGCGTCGGCGGCGGCGTCGCGCGCGGCCGCGAGCCCGTGCGACGGGTTGCTCTGCAGCAGCACGTCCAGGCCACGCGCCCGCAGGCTGTCCAGTCCCAGCCGCAGGGAGCGGGCCCGGCCGTCGTCCGTTCCGCGCTGGCGGTGGGCTTCGGCCAGGCCGCCGATGATGTGCGCGGCCTGCGGGTGACCTGCCCGTGGCAGCGCGGCGGACGCCTTCTCCCGGTAGTCGAGGGCGGCGTCCCTGTCGGCCGCCACGCCCTGCGCGGTGTGCCGGGCCTGGTACGCCTGCGCGAGCAGGCTGAGCACGGTGAGCCGTTCCTCCTCGGTGAGGGAGCCGTCCGCCTCCAGCAGGCTGAGCAGCTCGATCGCCCGGCCCGGTGCGTCCCGATCGTGGTTCAGCAAGCCTTCGACGAGGTCCGCCGCGGCCTGCGCGACCCGGGTGAGGGTCAGGTCCACGGTGACGGTGGGACTGCGCCGCCCTGCCCGCCGCATCACGGCGAGCCCCTCGTTGACCAGCGTGGGATCGCCGCTGGAGGTGCCGAGCGTCATCAGTGCGACGCCGAGGGCGGCGTCGAGCCGTGCGCGCAGGGGGAACTCGGGCGACAGGCTGTTCGTGACGGACCTGAGCGACGTCACCGCCTGGTGCAGCCCCGCCTGGTCCCTGCTCTGGACGGAGTCCTTGAGCCGGGTGATGCTCTGCAGCCCGGCGATGAGGTGGCCGTCCGCGGCTCCCCCGGGCAGGCTGCTGTCGTAGATGAGCTGCGCCGCCCGGAGCAGCTCCCGGCCGGCCTCGGCGTCGTCGAGCACGCCCCGGCTCAGCGCCCGGTCGTTGTAGAGCGCGCCGAGCGTGGCCACGACGAACGGCACGATCGGGTCGTCGGCGGGGATCTCCCGCACCGCGCGGTGCAGTTCCTCGGCGGCGGCGGTGAGGTCGGCGCTGCTGGCGTCGCGCTGGCCCCGCAGCATCAGGATCATGCCGCGCAGGTATCTGTCCTTGCCCGCCTGGGCCGGGCTGACGGATTCCTCGGCGACGATCTGGTCGGCCAGCCCCATCAGCCGGTCGAGCTGCCCGTCGGCGGCCTGGGCCGCTTCCGCCGAGAGCAGCAGGCCGACGAACTGGCGCAGGATCTCCTGCCGGGTCTCGTCCTCCCCCAGTTCCTCGAGCGACTGGCCGGCCAGCTCCGGGGCCGTGGCGAGCAGCTCCGGCGCGCCGGTGGCCTGCCCCAGTCTCACGACGGCCACGGCGATCTCGGCGCGGAGCCGGGCCCGCAGGACCGGGTGGGGCGGCATCAGCTCGATCAGCGTCTGCAGTTCCTGAGCCGTCTCGGTCGCCTGCTGCGGGGTCATCCCCGTGGGATCCTCCGCGCGGATCGCCGCGCTGATCGTGGCCACCATCGCCCGCTGATCGGCAGGTCCCGTGGCGGCGGCCTCGCTGAGGATCGCCAGGGCGGCCGCCATGTCGGGCTGGCCGTCGAACACGAACATCTTGAGTACGGCCAGGGCGGGGAGCATCTGCTGCCGGACCGGGGAGTCGGCTGGCGCGTGGTCGGCCAGTTTCCGCAGGTGGGCCTCGGCCCGGGCGGCGTCGGCGCGTTTGCGGGGGTCCGTCTGGTCCATGGTCATCATCGCCAGGATGTAGGCCATGAAGGCGGTGCCGTCGGAGTCCTGGGTGAGCGGGGCCGGGAAGACCCGCTGCATCAGCAGCAGGCCGGCGCCGCCCCAGGCGATGTGGGTCTCCTGCGGGGTCAGTCCCGGTCCGGCCAGGCTCTCCTCGAACAGGAGGATCGCCCGGTCGCGGTCTTCAGGTGCGGCGGACTCGGTCGCGTACCGCAGCAGGAGCACCGATCCCAGGCGGAAGGCGGCCCGCCGCCGTGCGTCGGTGTCGGCCGGTGCCGCGAGGTAGCCGGTTTCCGCATTCGCTGTCTGCTCGTCCATCACCGTGCTCTGACGGACGGGGCTGCGGTCCGTCAGGGCCGGGCATGGCATGGTTCAAGCGGAGGCGGCGGCTGCCTGCCGACATGTTGCAGCGTCTGGAGATGCTCGGCCGGTTCACGCTCGGCAGGCAGGAGAGCCGCATCGACAGCGGTGAGGTGTGGCGGCGGTGCCTGGCGCCGTTCCTCGACGAGGCCAGGGCGGATCCGGACGGTTTCTTCGGTGAGCTGGGGGAGCTGCTGCGCGGCGATGCGGGCGGGTTCGCGGCCCTGGGCGCCGGGCAGCTGGCCTGGGAGGCCCTCAGCGACGAGTCGCTGACGAACCCGGCGGTGGCCCCCTTCGTCGACGCGGGCATCGACTTCAAGCTCGCGCGCGGCCTCACCCGTTACGACCTGGCCCCGTACGAGGTGGGGCGGCTCAGCCGGCGGCAGTCCGGCACCTGATCGGTCAGGCATGCGAAAAGGGGCTGCCCGGCCGGGCAGCCCCTTCGTGGTGCGGTGGATCAGTTCGCGGGCGAGACCCGTACGGTGACGTACGAGTTGTCGTGCGCGGCCTTCACCAGGACGATCGTGACGCCGTACGCGGCGCCCTGGTCACCGGGGTTGCCGGTGCCCGTGACGGTGAACCCGAAGTCCGCGCCGTAGAACGCGGTCGCCGGAGTGCCGTCGGCCTCGACGATCCGGGTGGTGTACGGCACGTTGCCGGCCGACGGGATCACCGCGGACGCGTCGACGTCACGGAAGAAGAACTGGTCCGCTCCGCCGATCACGCGGTGCTCCAGGCCGGGGACCCAGCCCTTCGCGTCGGTGAACGCCGTCACGCCGCGCTGCGCCGGGTAGGCGGTGCAGTACTCGCTGAACGGCTCGTTCGGCGCCTCGAAGCACTCCTTGAACGGGTACGTCTTGCCGAAGGTGAACGCGGCGTTGGAGGACTGCGGCCGGCTGGGCAGGTTGTCCAGCGTGGACGGGTCCTTCACCGCGGCCTCGCCGGCCCGCCGCAGCGGGTCGAAGTGCGAGTCCACGATGAGCAGACCGCCCTTGGCCCCGCCGCTGGGCAGCGCCGTGGCGTTGTTGGCGGCGTGGTTGACGTTGCCGAAGGTGGTGTCGCGGTACCACACCAGCATGCCCGGCGCGTTGTACTTGATCTTCTCGACCTTCCACGCCCCGTCACGCTGGTAGCTCGTGTCGTAGGCGTACTTCAGGCCGTTGTCGAACCCGTCGAAGTTGCGCCACTCGGCGAGGTAGTAGTGCGCCTTGACCGAGGAGCCGGTGTCGATGCGCCAGCCGGGGCCGGTGGTGTCGACCCAGGTGCCGCCGGTCGCGGTCCAGCCGTTGGCGCCGGACTCGACGTCGTCGCTCCAGGTGGTGGCGCCGCCGCCGGTGACCGAGAAGTCGTCGGCGAACCAGCCCTGCTCCTGGAAGGCGGCGTCGGTGGCCAGGCGCAGCCGCACCTGGACCGTCTGGCCCTGGTAGGCGCTCAGGTCGACGTAGTCGTGACGCCAGCCGTGGCTGTCGCCGGTGAGGCCGTAGCGGCGGCCGAACGTGGCCATGTTGCCGTTCGGGTCGGCGTAGCCGTCGTCGGTGGAGACCAGGTTGCCGGCCTCGTCGTACACCTTGAGGTCGGTCCAGGTGGTGCCGCCGTCGGTGGACACCTCGATGAACCCGAAGTCCCAGTCCTGCTCGATGACGTAGTTGTTCCACGTCCAGAACTTCGCGTCACCGGCGGCCGGCACGCTCACCGTGCGGGCCACCTTGATGTCGGCCCAGTCCTGGTCGGCGCCGGTGTACCACATGTTGGCGCCGCTGTGCGGCTCGGCCAGGACGATCGTCTTGGCCGGAAGGTCGATCTTGATGCCGTCGGCGGTGTGCTTGGGCGTGCGCGACGTCTGACCCATCTTCACGGTCTTGTCGGCCGCGCCCGGCGCGAAGGTCTCCGGCTCGGCCCAGCCGAGCACCCACTTGTCCCACAGGCCCATGTGGGTCGGCATCGCCTGGAAGATCGGGCCGGAGTGCGAGCCCGACGCCATGAGGTCCCAGAAGTCGACGTCGGAGTCGCCGCCGCCCGAGGTGTCGTACAGGTCCGGCAGACCGAGGTCGTGGCCGTACTCGTGGGCGAACACGCCCACGCCGGAGTCCTCCGGCTGCACGATGTAGTTCGACACCTTCAGGCTGGTGCCGGGGATGCTGTAGCCGCCCGCCACGGCCGAGGAGTGCGCCCAGATCGCGCCCGTGCCCTGCGCGCCGCCGCCGCCGGACTTGTCCTCACCGGCGTGCACCAGCACCAGGTGGTCGATGACGCCGTCCGGCTCGAAGAAGTTGCCGTCGCCGTCGCGGTCGCCCTGGTCCTCGATGTCGTAGTCGGCCCAGGGGAAGCTCGGGTTCGACGCGGCCAGCACGTTCACCGCGTCCATCGCCATCTGCTGCGGGCCGAGCGGGTTGTCCGGGTGGCCGTTCATCGACTGGATCGCGCCGGCCTCCCACTCGCCGTCGGCGTTCATGAAGCAGCGCGACGCGCCGTACCACGCCTCGGAGTGCGGGACGGTGATCCACGGCGTGGCCTCACCGGCGACGGTGTAGGCGCCCTTGGACATCTCCAGGTACATGTTGCGCATGGTCAGGCCGGAGATGTCGATGCCGCGGCGGCCGTCCGGGCCGGTCAGGTCCTTGCGGACCCGCTCGGTGATGCCCTTGGAGGTGTACAGCATCTTGTTGTAGTAGTCCGGCGAGAAGTCCGGCACCCACATGGAGTTGTTGTCCTTGCGGGCCAGCGTCGCCGGGTTCGGGATGCCGTTGTGCCTGGGCCCGTTCTGGACGGTGCCGGGCACGCAGGTGCGGTCGTCGATGCTGACAGGCACCATCGAGCCGGTGAAGTCATCGTTGGCGGAGGTGCTGTACTCCACCAGGATGGTCAGCAGCTTCGCGGTCTGGGTGGTGGGCGCCTTCTTGTACCGGCGCGGGCTGCCGCCCTGCCGGATCGACTTCGCCTCCAGCTTCGCCAGCTCGCGCGCGGTGAGCGGGTTGCCCTTGCCGTGCTTGCGGTCGAACGCCTTGGCCTTGTCGACGACAGATCCGTAGACGCCGCCCTTGCCCTTGACCTCCTTGCCCTCGGTGTCGTGCTGGACCGCGGGCTCGGCGTAGTTGATGTAGAACTCGCTCGGGCTGATCACCGCGCTGGGGGCGGCGACGGCGCTCGCCGCAGCCGGGGCGTAGAGCCCGGCCGCGGCCAGTGCCAGCGCGGGCACACCGGCGAGTAGCCGGCGTCGCCGTCGCGCGTGGTCGGCGTGCTTCATGACACTCCGTTCCTCGGGGGTCGGCCCCGCGGCGCGGAGCACCGCGGGGCGTTTCGGAAGCCGCGGGGCACGCGTCACCCGCAGGTGAGCCGCGTGCCCCGTTCCGTCGTGGTCCTCACGCGGCCGATGGAGGTTGCCGACACACGTGAAGAAACCACTTCACAATCCCAAATGGAGAGTCGTTACTGCACAGCCTGACGGACCCAGCTATTCGGCCGATCAACCGATTGCGTCGATGTCACGGCAGCGGCTCGGACATCCTCCGATCAGCCGAGTACGCCGATGTCACGGCGGACGGAGCCGGCCCGCCCGCGCCGGGGAGCCGGCGGGTGAGCTTGCGGACGTCCGGACCGGCGACCGTGCCCGGCGGCGGCACGTACTGTGGTGCCATGACCGCCGACCGCCGCGACCACAGGTGAGCGCGCCCCGCCCCGCCAACCGCGGTCCGGGCGCCGCCCGGGAGAACCGGCTCGCGCTGGTCGCGGCGGCGACCGAGGTCTTCGCGGAACAGGGTATCGACGCGCCGCTCAACGCCGTCGCCAAGCGGGCCGGGGTCGGCCAGGGCGTCCTGTACCGGCACTTCCCCGACCGGGTCAGCCTGGCGCTGGCGGCGTTCGACACGAACGTGGCCGAGATCGAGACGCTGTCGGCCGATCCGGCCTGCGGCCTCGACGACCTGCTCCGCGCCCTGACCAGGCAGATGATCGACTCGGTGGCCTTCGTCGAGATCGTCACCGGCGCCGACCGCGACCCCCGGCTGGAGGCGATCCGCGAACGGGTACGCGTGGCACTGGTGGGCGTGGTCGACCAGGCCCGCCGGGCGGGAGTGCTCCGCCCGGCGGTGACCGCCGACGAGTTGATGCTGGCGGTGGGCATGATCGCCTCGCTGGTGGCCAAGGTGCCCGAGGCCGAGCGCCGCCCGACCGCCGAGGCCGCCTGGGCGCTGCTCGACCGTGCGCTACGGCCCTGACCGGCGCGGTCGCTATTTGATCAGGTCGCGCATCTTGCCGGCGATGAACGGGATGGCCCGGGTGGGCGCCAGGCGCCCGAGCCGGTCGAGCATCCGCGCGTCCTGGCCGATGACGACCCGTGGCCGCCCGCTCACCACGGCGTCGATGATCTGCCGGGCGGCCTCCTCGGGCGAGGTCAGCTTGGCGGCGGCCGCCTTGGCGTCCGCACCCGGCATGGTGATGCCGGAGTTGCCCAGGATGTTGGTGGCGATGCCGCCGGGGAACACCACGCTGACCCGCGGCTGGACGCCCTGGTGCTCGGCGATCAGACCCTCGGTGAACAGCTTCACGGCGGCCTTGCTGGCGCCGTAGGCGCTCTGGCCGGGCACCGGCACCAGCGACCCCATGCTGGCCACGTTCACCAGCGCCGACTCGGGCCGGGCCTCCAGCAGCGGCAGGAACGCCTTGGTCGTGTTGACGGTGCCCCAGAAGTTGACCGCCATGACGCGCTCGATGTCGTCGAACGCGAGCCGGCTGACGGGCTGGAAGCGGTGGATGATGCCGGCGACGTTGACCAGGCCGTCGACCTGCCCGTGCGCGGCCGTCACCGCGTCCGGCAGGGCCAGGACCGCGGACCGGTCGGTGATGTCGACGGTGTGGGTGGTGAGCCGGTCACCGGCGTCGGCCCGCGCCGCGACGTCGGCGAGGGCGGCCGCGCTGAGGTCGACAGCCGCGACCCGGGCGCCGGCGGCGAGCAGCCCGAGGACCACCTGGCCGCCGATGCCGTTGCCGCCGCCGGTGACGACGAAGACCTTGCCTGCGGGGTTCATGCGGCGTCCTTGGTGTGGTGGGCCATGTGGCGGGCGGCCCGCAGGCCGAAGACCACGGCGGGGCCGATGGTGGAGCCGGGGCCGGGGTAGGTGCGGCCCATGACGGCGGCGGAGTTGTTGCCGGCCGCGTAGAGCCCTTCGATCACCGAGCCGTCCTCGCGCAGGGCCCGCCCGTCGGCGTCGGTGACCACCCCGCCCTTGGTGCCGAGGTCGCCGACGACTACCTTGACCGCGGTGAAGGGTCCCTTCTCCAGCGGGCCCAGGTTCGGGTTCGGGTGTACGAGCGGGTCGCTGTAGTAGCGGTCGTAGGCGGAGTTGCCGCGGCCGAAGTCGCCGTCGACCCCGGCCCGGGCGAATCCGTTGAACCGTTCGACCGTGGCGGTCAGGCGCGCGGGCTCGACGCCGATCCTGGTGGCGAGTTCGGCCAGGGTGGCGGCCTGGAACATGACGCCTTCGCGTTTCATCGCGCGGGAGCCCTTCGGGTCCATGGCGTAGGTGCGCAGGTAGCGGCGGGCGTGGCGGCGTTCGGCGATCATCCAGTAGGTGCCGTGCCGGTCGTGTTCGAGCATGTGGTGGCCGAGGTCGACGTAGGACTCGGACTCGTTGGCGAAGCGGTCTCCCTTGGCGTCGACGATGACCGTGTACGGGAACGACCGCTCCCCCACGATGAACGACGGCTCGGTGACCGAGGTCGGCGCGACCGAGGCGCCCCACCAGGCGTCGTCCATGAGTTCGACGGCCGCGCCGGCCGCCATCGCGATCTCGATCGGCCGGCCGAGGTTGCCGGGCGCGCCGGAGGGGTTGCCGTCGATGCCGTGGTACCGGCGCCGCCACTGCTTGTTGGCGTCGAATCCGCCGCCGGCGAGCATCACGCCCCGGCGGGCCCGGATTGCCAGCGTGCGGCCCTCATGCCCGATCCGGGCGCCGACGACGTGCCCGTCGCGCACGATGAGGTCTTCCAGCGGGGAGTTCAGCCACAGCTCGGCCTTGTTGTCGATGACGACGGCGCGTAGGAACGAGGCGGTCAGGCCCGCGCCGATGCCGGCCAGCTTGCGGCCGGTCAGGATGCCGCCGAGCGCGCGCAGGACGAGCTTCGCGCCGCGCCGGAAGCCGCTGGGCGTGGACCAGGCGCGGCCGAGCAGCCAGACGTCGTCGGTGAGGACGGGCATCGCGGCCGGGGCCTGGGAGGTCTTCCACCAGGCGCCGATCTTGCGGACGTCGTACGGGGTGTGCTCGATCCCCCGGCCGATCTTGCCGCCGGGCCGCTCGGGATAGTAGTCGGCGTACTCGGGTGCGCGGACGAAGGTCATGCCGTGCTTGCGGGCGGTGTCGACGAAGTCGGCCACGCCGTCGACGAAGGCCTCCTTGCGCTCGCGGCTGCTGGCCCGTCCCTCGGTCCCGACGGTCGCCTCCAGGTAGGCGAGCGCCTCCTCGCGGGAGTCGGCGACGCGATCGGCGCGCATGAGCGGGTTGTTCGGCAGCCACATGCCGCCGCCGGACTTCGCGCTGTTGCCGCCCCACTTGGCGGTGCTCTCCACCATCAGGACCGATAGGCCGTCGTCGACCGCGCCGAGGGCCGTGGCGAACCCGGCCGCGCCGGTGCCGACGACCAAGACGTCGACTTCCCTGTCGAAGTCCACCATGATCCGCTCCTCCCACAACCGGACACTAGTGTCCGGTTGGAGGACAAGAATGACCGGCCCCTGCGCGAAAAGCAAGCAATCCCCGGCGAGGACCCCGCGAGCTGGGTGATCCGGCGGTGAAACCGCGGTGTAGGCGCCGTGGAACCGGGCCGGTGGACGGTGTTTCCTGACCGGCCGACGCCGGTCGCGAGGGAGCGAAGATGAAGCACATTCCCGCGGTCCACGCGGAGGGCCTGGTGAAGTCGTTCGGTGACTTCCGTGCCGTCGACGGGGTCGACCTGCACGTAGAGCAGGGCGAGATCTACGGCGTGCTCGGCCCCAACGGGGCGGGCAAGACCACGATGCTCAAGATGCTGGCCACCCTGCTGCCCATCGACGGCGGCCGGGCCGAGATCTTCGGCGTGGACGTGCGCCGGGACCCGCACCGCACCCGGCAGCTGCTCGGGGTGACCGGGCAGTACGCGTCCGTCGACGAGAACCTGACCGCCAACGAGAACCTGTGGCTGTTCGGCCGCCTGCAGGGCGTGTCGAGCAGGACGTCCCGCGCCACCGCGGCGCGGCTGCTGGAGCAGTTCGGCCTCCAGGAGGCCGCGAACAAGCCGATCTCGCAGTTCAGCGGTGGTATGCGGCGGCGGCTCGACCTGGCCGCCAGCCTGATCACCCGCCCGCCGCTGATCTTCCTGGACGAGCCGACCACGGGCCTGGACCCGCGCACCCGCGGCCAGATGTGGGACACCATCCGCGAGCTGGTCGCGGGCGGCTGCACGGTCCTGCTGACCACGCAGTACCTGGACGAGGCCGACCAGCTGGCCGGCCGGATCGCGGTCATCGACCGGGGCCGCAAGGTCGCCGAGGGCACCCCGGACGAGCTGAAGGCGTCGGTGGGCAACTCGACGCTGCGGCTGCGGCTGACCGAGCCCGCCGACCAGCCCGTCGCGGCGCAGGTCGTACGCCGCCTGCTGGGCGAGGATCCCGTCCTCAGCCCCGAGTCGGGGCGGCTGAACGTGGCGCTGGACGCCGCGGACCGGGCCGCCGACGTGCTCATCAGCCTGCGCGAGGCGGGTGTCGGCGTCACCTCGGTGAGCGTCGACGCGCCCACCCTCGACGAGGTGTTCCTGGCGCTCACCGGGCACGGCACCGGCGAGGGCGCCGACCCCTCCGCGACCGCGGACGATCGTGAACTCGAGGTGGCCCGATGACCATGCAGTTGACCAGGCCGATGCCGCTGGCGGAGCCGAAGCGGCTGACCGCGGCCGACGTCGCCGCCCGCACGACCTCGCACAACAGCGTCGGGCAGACGCTGAGCCAGACGATGTCGATGGCGTGGCGGGCGACGAAGAAGATGCGCCGCAACCCGGAGCAGTTCTTCGACGTCACCATCCAGCCGCTGCTGTTCACGGCGATGTTCGCGTACCTGCTCGGCGGCGGCCTGTCCGGCAGCGTCCAGGCGTACCTGCCGCTGGTGATCCCGGGCATTCTGGCGCAGACCGCGCTGACCGCCTGCATGGCCACCGGCGTGCAACTGCGCGAGGACATGGAGAAGGGGGTGTTCGACCGGTTCAAGTCGCTGCCGATGGCCCGGATCGCGCCGCTGGCCGGGCCGATGGTCGCCGACCTGCTGCGGTACGCCATCGCCTCGACGCTGACCTTCCTCACCGGCATCGCGATGGGCTACCGCCCCGGCGGCGGCGTGGCCGGGGTGGTGCTGGCGATCCTGCTCACGATGATCGCCGGCTGGTCGCTGGCCTGGGTGTTCACCTGGGTCGGCACGCTGGCCCGCAGCGCGCAGAGCGTGCAGGGCATCTCCATGATGATCATGTTCCCGCTGACGTTCATGTCCAACGCGCTGGTCCCGGTCGAGACCCTGCCCGGCTGGCTCGCCGCGTTCGTGAAGGTCAACCCGGTGTCGTACGTGGTCACCGCCACCCGCGACCTGGCCAACGACGGCCAGGTCACCGGGCACGTCGGCTGGGCCATCGTGGCCTGCGCGGCCGTGATCGCGATCTTCGCGCCGCTGTCGGTACGCGGTTACAAGCGGCACCTCTGAGATCAGCCGGCCCCGATCCGCTCGACCAGGCTGCGTGCCTCGCCGAGCAGGTCGGGGCCGCGCCGGTCGCCGTACTCGGCGGCCAGCGTGGCCAGCATCCCGGGCGCCCGCTGCTCGGCGTGGGCGGCGATCCGCGCCCAGGCCAGCGTGGGCGTGCTCCGGTGATACGCGAACCGGTCCGCCAGCGCGATCAGCCGCACCGCGTCCTGGACCGGCAGGGCGTCGCGCAGCAGTCCCCAGGCGCCCAGCGCGAACAGCACCAGCCCGCAGACGGGATAGTCGAGGTAGGGGTGCTCGGGGTCGAGCACCTGGCCGGCCCGTTCCCGGGCCTGCGTGAACAGGACCCCGCCGGTCGGGTCGCCGGGCGGCGCGAGATACGCGTGCGCGGTCAGGCTCATCGCCTCGGCCACCAGCACCCACGGCTCGTAGCCCGTCGCGGGCAGGCCCGGCATCCGCAGCTCGCTCACCCGCCGGAACGCCCTGCGGTACGCGGCCAGCCCGGCCTCGACGTCACCGCGGGCCAGGGCCAGCTCGGCGCTGCCGAGGTCGAACACGAGCCGGCCGCTCACCACCCCCTCGGACTCCTGCGGGTCGCCGAGCTCGGCGAGCTGGCGGGCGGCGCCGTCGAAGTCACCGGTGGAGATCATCACCATGGCGAGCAGCGAGCGCAGCTGGACGGCGTCGTCGCGGGCGCCGAGCCGGTCCAGCACCGGCAGCGCGGCACGCGCGTGGACCGCCGCTTCGGCCCCCCGGCCGAGCTGCATCGCCAGCTGCGCGGCCATCGTGTGCATGATCGCCTGCGACCAGGGTCCCACCGAGTCGTCGGCCAGCAGCAGCCCGCGCTCGGCGGCGTCGATGGCCGCGTCCGGGTCGCCCAGGTTCTCCAGGGCCTGGCTGAGCCACGGCAGTGCCAGCACCGCGACCTGCCGGTCCGCGGAGGCGGCCAGCTCACGCAGCCCGTGAAGGTAGCCCTCGGCCGAGTTCGGGTCGATCTCGGTCAGCGTGGTGACCATCGCGGCGGTCCACGCATCGTGCTCGCCCGGCCCGACCGCCCGCAGCGCCGCCCGCAGCACGCCCGAATACGGGCTGTTGGCGACCAGGGAGCCGTTGAGCGTCATCCCGATCGCCATCCGGGTGGCGCCGGCCAGCTCCGGCGGGGCCGTCCAGCCGTCGATCGCGTTCGCGGCCGCCTCGATCAGGACCATCAGCCGGGTGTGCTCCCCGAGGATGATCCAGTACCCGGCCAGCGCGGCGAGGATCTGCACCATCGACGCCGGGTCCGCCGTGGCGAAGGTCCGGCGCAGCACGTCGGAGAGATTGGCCTCCTCCGGGCGGATGGCGTCGACGACGTCGAACTGCGCCGGGGTGAACAGGGCGCGGGCGTGCCGGGCGGAGAAGGCGACCGCCCAGGCGCGCTGGGCCTGCTCGGCCGCGCCGTCCTCCCCGGCATCGATGAGCTGCATGCGGCCGAACTCGCGTACGGTCTCCAGCATCCGGTAGCGCACCCCGCCCGAACCGGTCTCCACGACGGTCAGCAGCGACTGGTCGGCGAGGTCCTCGACGGCGGCGAGGGCGTCGTCGCCGAGCATCGCCTCGGCGGCGGCGAGGGTGAACCCGTCGTGGAACACCGACAGCCAGCGCAGCGCCCGGCGCTCGCGTTCGGCGAGCAGGTTCCAGGACCAGTCGATGACGGCCAGCAGCGTCTGGTGCCGGTCGGGTGCGCTGCGGTCCCCGCCGCGCAGCAGCGCGAACCGGTTCTCCAGTCGGCGGGCGATGTCGGCGACCGCCATCACGCGCACCTTCGCCGCCGCCAGCTCGATGGCCAGCGGCAGCCCGTCGAGCCGCTCGACGATCTCGGCCACCACCTCGTCCGTCCCGGCCAGGTGCACGTCGGGCCGGGCGGCGACGGCCCGCTGCCGGAACAGCTCGGCCGCGTCGGCGGCGTCCAGCTCGGCCAGCGGGTACACCTGCTCGGCGGAGATCGCCAGCGGCGCCCTGGTGGTGGTGAGGATCCGCAGCTCGCGGGTGGTGGCGGCGAGGTACGCGACGAGGTCGGCGACAGCGGCGACGATGTGCTCGCAGTTGTCCAGGATCAGCAGGCTCGGCGCCTGGTCGAGGTGGCGCGCGATCCGGGCGCGTACGTCGGCCCGCTGCTCGGGGGTGAGGGCGCGCAGGCCGCTGACCGAGTCCCGCACGCCCAGCGCCGAGCCGACCTCGCCGACGAGGTCGTCGGGTGCGGTAACGCCGACGAGTTCCACGAAGTGCACCACCGGGGCGGGATGCTCGCGGCCGAGCACGTGGGCCAGCCGGGTCTTGCCCAGCCCGCCCGGCCCGACGATGGACACGACCCGGGCGGCGGACAGCAGCGCCTGCAGCCGGCGAACGTCGCCGGAGCGGCCGAGCAGCGCGGTCGCCTCGTAGCGCACGCCGGCCCGTACCGGGCTGTCCTGCACCAGCAGCTCGCCGTGGACCCGGCGCAGTTCCGGGCCCGGGTCGGCGCCGAGGCGTTCGCGCAGGTCGGCGCGGTACGCCTCGTAGCGGCTCAGCGCGGCACCGGCGCCGCGGACCGCCGCCTCGCTGCGCAGCAGGTCCGCCAGCAGTGACTCGTCGGCGGGGTGCACGGCCCACGCGGTGGCCAGGGTGGGCAGCGCCTCGGCGTGCTCGCCGAGCCTGACCCGCGCCCTGGCCAGCAGCACCCGGGCCCGTTCGAGGTCGCGTCCGGCCTCGCGGCGCAGCGCGGCGAGCGGGCCGTGGCCGTCCGCTGCGGCGGCCGGGCCGAGCGCGAGGGCCTGCGCGGCCAGGTCGGCCGCGTGTGCCGGGTCGGTCTCGAACGCGGACCGGGCCGTAGCGAGCAGGTCGGCGAGCACCTGCGCGTCCACCTGGGACCGGTCCAGGCCCAGGCGGTAGCCGTCGCCGTCGCGGACCACCGCGTCCGGTCCGTGTGCCGTCCGGGTGCGAGAGACGACGACCTGGAGTGCTTTGAGCGGGTTGGCGGGGACGTCCTCGTCCCAGATGAGGTCGATCAGGCGGGTGGAGCTGACCACACGCCCGGCGGCGGCGAGCGCGGCGAGCAGTGCCTGCGGCCGCTCGCCCACCACCGGCTCGCCGTCCCAGCGCACCGCATCCAGCAGTGACAGGGTGATGGGCACCGGCCAAGTCTAAGCTCCGGCCGGTACGGGGCTCCGCACGTGTGCCGGGCCGCCGCTTCGGTCCAACCGTGGGCCCCGCGGCGCGTGGTCCGGGCGCGGTCACCCGGCCGATGGCTGGATGGTGCGGATCACGCGGGCCGGGTTGCCGACGGCGACGACGTTGGCGGGCAGGTCCCGGGTGACCACGGCTCCGGCGCCGACGACGGTGTTCTCGCCGATGGTGACCCCGGCCAGGACGATCGCGCCGCTGCCGAGCCAGACGTTGTCGCCGATGGTGATCGGCTCGGCGGCCTCCCACTTGTCGCGGCGCAGCCGCGGGTCGATCGGGTGTGTCGGGGTGAGCAGCTGCACGTTGGTGCCGATCTGCACGTCGTCGCCGATGGTGATCGGGGCGACGTCCAGGGCGACCAGGCCGTAGTTGGCGAAGGACCGTGCGCCGATCCGGATGTGCGCGCCGTAGTCGACTCGGATCGGCGGCCGGATGTAGGTGTCCTCGCCCACCGCGCCCAGCAGCTGTTCGAGCAGCTCGCGGTAACGCTGCGGCTCGTTGACGGAGGTGGCGTTGAACGCCTCCATCAGTTCGGCCGCCCGGTGCATGTGCCCGACCAGTTCCTCGTCGGCGATGTACAGGTCACCGGCCAGCATGCGCTCCCGCATCGAGCGGCCGTCACCGTCAGGCGTCATGCGCCTGAGCCTACGGACTGTTCGGCGACATGACGGCCATACGCCTCCGCGACCGGCTGATCACGACACGCCTCGCAGCGAGCCGTGGGCCGGGCGCTCCGGCTCCACGACCCGCGCCGGGTCGGGCGACCGTCACGGCAGTCCGAAGACCCACAGGCCGGTGCCGCCGCCGATGAACGTGGTCAGCAGCTCGGTGAGCCCGATGCCCGCCCCGGCGTCGGTGCGGGCCTGTGTGGTCGCCGCCACGAAGGCCGGCCAGTTGGCGCGTACCCAGTCGGAGTGGCCCCGCTGGTGCCAGTCGTCGTCACGGCCGTCCAGTCCGAGCGTCCCGCCGACGAACCCCTGCCGTCCCAGCAGGATCGGCCCCGGCGGGGGCGGCACCGGCACGCTGGTGACGACGCTGTAGCGGATGTCCAGCAGGCCGCTGTCGTGAACGTGGCCGGAGTACTCGACCCGCCCGTCCGGCCACGCCGCCAGCTCGCACCAGCCGTCCAGCGACGACGGCGTGATCCGGTGGCGTATCCGGACCGGTGCCAGCGTCCCCGGCAGCTCCCGCAGCCGCATGGGCGGGGCGAACCCGTGCGCGGCCAGCAAGCCGCGCACGGATCCGCCCGCCGCGCCGTCGGCGCCGAGCACGGCCAGCGCCGTGCGCAGACTGACGGCCACGGCTACTCCCCCACCTTGTGGAACTCCACGCACTGGTCGTGGTTGTCGAACGGCCGGTCGGTGCACTGGCGTGCCTCGACCTTGCCCGGGCCGGCGAAGAACGACACCACGGCGGCGACGACCAACACCAGCAGGACCGCCTCGACGATCGAGGCGACGTCCGGCGTCACCTGGATGGTCGCCTTGAGCCGGGTCAGGCTGGCGAAGTTGTCCCGGATCCACGGGTCGACGCCCTGGTCGGTGATCCTGGTCCCGTCGCCCGCACCCAGTTCCCCGGTGAACCTCTTGCCGACCCCGTGGACCTGATCGAGCAGGAAGTCCAGCACGAACGAGTCACCGAAGAAGTCGCCGGAGTCGTGGACGTCGCCGGTGATGTACCAGGCTCCGGTGCTGTACACCGTGACGGTGTAGGTGCAGGCCACGTCACCGGCGGCGACCCGGCCGGTGAGGTCGTGGCGGCGCACCGTGGCCAGGTCCCGGATGCTCACCGGGAAGGCCCGGCGTTCCAGCCGGCTCAGCGCGGCCAGGCTGATCGGGCCGTCGCCGAGGAACCTGCGGGCTTCGCGTACGGACAGCATGCCCGCCGCCTACCGCAGCCCGACCATGACCGCGATCATGCCCGGCCCGTCGGCGTGCCCGGCCAGGGCCTTGCCGAACACGGCCCCGAAGGCGCGCTGCTGGTCGGCGGCCTTCATCGCGTGGCCCGGGGTCGGCGAGGTCGTCAGCAGGTCACCGACCTCGATCGGCCCGTACGACGCGTCGACCTTGCAGATCACCCGGCCGATCATCGCGATGGGCTGCGCGCCCTCCTCGCAGCCCGCGGTGAGGATCATCCCGGGGCGGAACTGCCCGGCCCCGGCGACGACGCCGACGACCCGCCGGTCGTATCCGGTGTCGCTCGGCGCGATCCGCCCACCGTCCACGGCGCTCATCAGGGTGCCCGGCTCGGCCGCCGCCGTCACGTCGAACAGCTCCGCGACGTCGCCGCCCTGCAGCAGGATGTCCTCCACCACCTCGATCTTGCGGTGGACCTTGAGGTCGCCGAGCACCTCGACCCTGCCGCGGGCCTGCAGCTCGCCGATCACCTCGACCCGGCCGTCGAGCACTGCGGCGGGACCCTGCTCGCTCTTGGCGTAGATGCCGGCACCGGACTGGCTGTGCCCGACCACGCCGGACCCGTCGGCCTTGTTCTCGCCCCACACCGCCGCCGCGCCCGTGGCCCCCGCCGCGAACGTCTCGCCGTAGACGCCGTGCCACTTCTGGCTCTTGCCGATGACACCCGGCCCGCCGGTGACGCCCTCCCCCATCACCCCGGCGCCGCCGGTGGTGCTGTCGGTCTTGCCGTAGACGCCCATCCAGACCGGGCTCTCCCCGATCACGCCCGGCCCGTTGGCGTTGTGCCCGAAGACGCCTGCGCCGCCGGTCGAACTGGTGCTGAGCCCGGCCACGCCGTGCCAGGTCGCCCCGTCACCGCGTACGCCCACCGCCGCGCCCTGGCCGAAGACGGCGATCGCGCCCTCGCCCTGGCCGACGCCGTGAATGGCGGTCTCCTCGGGCCCGTTCGTGGTGTTCTCCAGCGTTCCCATCGCTCCCCCTGCTCCATCCGGTAGACGGTCGCCGGAGTGGCGGCCGCACCGTGGAAGAGGACACGGGCTGGCGCTGGATACGTCGATACACATGTGGGTGACAGGCGCTGCTGGTTGGGTCGCCGATGCTGGCGCGCCGACCACGGGGACCGTGGCGTCGGTACGCATACAGCCCTTCTGCCTGGCAAGACGGACGTACCAACCGGTGCGGGTCTCTGCCGACTGTGTACGTGAGAGCCACAGACAGGGCGGCCGATCTTGACGGCACTTTCTACGACTAAAGTGCCAATCAGCTATGTAGCAGAATTTTTTTAAAGGGGTGCGGGCTCGCCACGACATACACGCAGGTGAAGTACACGACGAAGGTCAGGGCAGTGACCTGGTAGATATTCGGTGCAGACCCGAACCCGCCAATGATCTTTACACCTTCGATCAGTGCCAGCCCTAGGGCGGGCACACCCGCGACCACCTTGGCTTGAAGGTGGTCGCCGGCTCGACGTGGTGCCCGACCCATGAGGCCATGGTAGAGGCACATGCAACGGGGGCCAGCGCTCGGCCGACGCCGGCTGGTTGGTGTATGCGAAGTCGGGTGTCCAACGCGGCTCGCGACACCGCGAGACACGCGGCCGGCCCGCCGCCGAAGCCGGGTTTCTACGACCTGGCGGCGGCGAGCCCGCGGCCTAACCGGACGCGGCGCGGCGGGCGGCCCGGCGAGTGGCGAGCACTGCCGCCGTGATCGCGAGCAGGGCCGTGGCCAGCATGGTGGCGGTGGTGACCGGCCAGTGCAGGCGGAGGGTCACGGGTGCGCCGACCTCCTGCTCCAGCCCGGCGGCCATGCCCAGCAGCGGCGGCACGGTGACCGCCAGGCCGAGCCCTGCGCCCAGGACCACGACCAGCAGTGTCTCTGCGGCGGCGTAGCGCAGCAGCTGGCGGGTGGTGGCTCCGGCGCGGCGCAGCACGCCCAGGTCGGGGCGGCGGCCGTCGGCGGACATGGCCATGGTGTTGGCGACGGCGATGCCGGTGTAGCCGACCGACAGCGCGATCAGGACGGTTGCGAACAGCCACAGCAGCCGCCCGTCCTCGGCTCCCTCCCGTTCGGCGTACGCCTTGGCGTCGAGCACCTCGACGCCCGGCTGCCCGGCCAGCGCCGTCGGGTCCGCGCCGAGCAGCGACGGGGCCAGGGCCGAGGGGTCGTGCTGCCGGACCAGTTCCTGCGGCAGGATCAGGTCGTCGTCGACCTGCCCGTCCGGGGTGATCTTGTCGATGGTGAGCTGTTCGGTGAGGCCGTCGGCGAACGTCACCGTGACGCTGTCGCCGACTCGGATGTCCAGGGCGTCGGCGGTCCCGGCGGCCACGCTGGTGGGCCCGCCGGTGGTGCCGAACGCGGCGACGGACACGTCACCGGCGTACACCCGGGTCGGCAGCACCGACCTGCCACCTGTGGTGACGGCGGTCGCGGGCAGGCCGGGCATGCCGTCGGGCACTGCGATGGTGAGCCCGGCGAGCTTGGCCGCCTGCCCGGCGGGGTACGCCTCGCGCATCGTGGCGACCATCCCGGACAGCAGCACCGCAAACCCGATCGTGGCGATCACCGGCGCCGCGGTGGCGGCGGTGCGGCGTACGGCGGCGAGCGTCTCGGCGCGCACCAGCATCGCCCCGGCGCCGCGCGAGCCGCGCAGCGGAAGCCCCGCCAGCCGGACGAGCGGCGGCAGCAGCACCGGCGCGAGCAGCGCGGCGGCGGCGGTGAGCGCCATCGCGGCGAACAGCGCGGAGTTGACCCGGTCCTCGGCCGCGGCCGTGGCGGTGCGCACCGCCAGGAACCCGCCGAGGGCCAGCGCACCGCCGCCGCCCAGCCAGCGCCCGAGCCCCATGGCCTTTGCCTCCACGGACGCCTCACGCAGCGCGGCCATCGGCGGCACCTTCGCCGCCCGCCGCGCGGCCGCGTACGCGCCGGTCAGCGCGACTCCGACGCCGACCAGGACGGCTGCCAGCACCGGCAGCGGTTCGGGCCGGATCCGCAGGCCGGGTTCGGCCAGACCCCAGTCGGCGAGCAGCCGCGCGGCGGGCACGGCGGCGGCGACGCCGAGCAGGGCCCCGGCCAGCCCGCCCGCGCCGCCGACGAGCAGCGCCTCGCCCATGACCATGCGGCAGATCTGGCGCGGGGTCGCGCCGACGGTGCGCAGCAGGCCCAGCTCGCGCCGCCGCTGCGCGGTGCTCAGCGCGAACGTCGATGCGACGACGAACACGGTCACGAACACGGCCAGGCTCGCCATTGCGATCAGCAGCTGGGTGCCCAGCCAGCGCGTCTTGGCGGCCTGGGCGGGCTCCAGCGCGGCCCGTTCGTCGCCTGTGGACACGGTCGCGTCCGGCGCGGCGGCACGGGCGGCCGCGGCCACCGCCACTGGGTCGGCGCCCGGGTGCAGCAGCAGCCCGATGGCCGCGACGCCGGGCGAGAGCCGGGCCGCCGCCTGTTCGGACACGTAGACGCCGGGCCCGTCGACCAGGCCGGTCACGGTGACCTCGGCGGGACCGCCGCCGGTCAGCAGCGTGGTCCGGTCCCCCACCGCGAGCCCGGTCGCGGCACCGGCGGCGACCTCGCCGTCTGCATCGGGGGCGGTGCCCTTTGTCAGTGGGTACGCGCCCAGCGCCGCGCTCGGCCAGCCGTGTCCGGCGCCGGCGTCCTCCGGGTCGCCGACCGGCCGCCCGTCCACGACCAGCTGCGCGTAGAAGCTGCGGTCGGGCACCGCCGCCGCGACGCCGGGCAGCACGGCCAGCCGCTCGGCCAGCGCCTGCGCCTGGTCGGCCGACCACGGGCGCACCCCGTCGCCGATCCCGGACGCGTCGGGCAGCACCGGCCCGTGGACCACCACGGGCGCCGCCGACAGCCGCTCGGGCGGGCGCGGTTGCGCAGACGCGTACACCAGCAGGCTCATCGCGATCAGCGCGACGCCCAGGGCCAGCCCGGCGAACGTCCCGGCCAGCGAAACGGCCCGGCCCCGGACCGAGGCGAGCGTCATCACCGCTGCTCCAGCCGGGTCATCAGGGCGGCGATCTGCTCGGCCCGGCCGGGCAGCCCCGCCGGCCCGCCCAGGCGGTCGGCGATCCGGCCGTCGCGCAGGAACACCACCTCGTCGGCGTACGACGCCGCGACCGGATCATGGGTGACCATCACCACGGTCTGCCCGTGCCCGTCGACGGCGGCCCGCAGCAGCCCCAGCACCTCCCGCGAGGCGGCCGTGTCCAGCGCGCCGGTGGGCTCGTCGGCGAACACCACCTCCGGGCGGGTGATCAGCGCCCGCGCGATGGCGACCCGCTGCTGCTGCCCGCCGGACAGCTCGCTAGGCCGGTGCCCGGCCCGGTCGGCCAGGCCCACCTCGGCCAGCGCCGCCCGCACGGCCGCCGCGGCCGGGCGGCGGCCCGCCAGGCGCAGAGGCAGCTCCACGTTCTGCGCCGCGGTCAGCGACGCGACCAGGTTGAACGCCTGGAACACGAACCCGATCCGGTCCCGGCGCAGGACCGTGCGGCGCTGCTCGTTCAGCGCGCCCAGGTCGACGCCGCCCAGGTGCACCGTCCCGGCGGTGAGCCGGTCCAGGCCGGCCGCGCACTGCAGCAGCGTCGACTTGCCGGAGCCGGACGGGCCCATGATCGCGGTGAAGGTGCCGGGGGCGAAGCCCAGCGTCAGGTCGTCCAGGGCGACGACGGCCTGATCGCCGCCGCCGTACACCCGCCGGGCGCCGGTCAGCCGGACCGCCTCGGCCACCGGAGTCTGTGTGATCGTCATGGCGACCAGTCCACCCGCGCGGGCGCCCCGGCACATTGGCGTGGACGGGACAACAGAGGTAGTGCGCGCACTACCGTCACGAGATCAACGGCCGGGTACCGTCGAGCCGTGCACGCGCGTACCGCCTGGCAGGCCCTGGCGCAGCGGCCGCTGCGGTTCCTGACCTCGGCCTGGCCGTGGCGCTCGCTGGCGTACCTGGTCTCCGGCGTGCTGCTGGGCGGGTTCGTCGGCGCGGTCGTGCTCACCCTCGCCGCGGCCGGGCTCATCCTGCTGATCGTGCTGGTCGGCGTGCTGCTGATCCTGGCCCTGCTGCTGTCGGGCGTGTACGTCGCCCGCTTCGAACGCTGGCGGCTGCGGCTGGTCGACCTCGACCCGGCGCCAGACCCGCACCGGGCACCGCGGCAGCCGGGCGTGCGGGCCTGGGTCGACACCCGCCTGCGCGAGCCGGCGACCTGGCGGGAGCTGGGCTTCACCGCCCTGTCGCTGGTCGGGCTGTGGTGGATGGACCTGGGCGTGCTGTTCGGTGCACTGGCAGTACCCGTCATCGTGATGGCGTCGCCGCTCGACGACTCCGACGTGACAGGGCTGTTCTTCCTCGGGCTGCTGCTGCTCCTGCCCGCCCCTTACACCATCACCGCTTGGGCCGGGGCGCGCGCCGCGTTCACCCGGGCCGTGCTCGCCCCGCGCGACGACGAGCTCGGCGCGCAGCTCAGCGAGGTACGCGCCTCCCGCGCCCGGCTCGCCGACGCGTTCGCGCTGGAACGCCGCCGCATCGAACGGGACCTGCACGACGGCGCACAGCAGCGGCTCGTCTCGCTAAGCGTGCAGCTCGGCCTGGCCCGGCTCGACGCCGAGCCGGGCTCGGCCATGGACCGGCACCTGGCCGGGGCGCAGGAGCAGGTGACACTCACCTTGCAGGAGCTGCGGGCGCTGATCCGCGGCGTACACCCGCAGGTCCTCACCGACCACGGGCTGGCCGACGCCGTCGGCGAGCTGGCCACCCTGTCGGCGGTCCCGGTGCGCGTCGACATCCGGCTGCCCCGGCGGCTGCCCCCGGCCGTCGAGGTCACCGCCTACTACGTGGTCGCCGAGGCGCTGGCCAACGTCGCCAAGCACAGCGGCGCCCGGCAGGCTGAGGTCACCGGCCGCCTGCACACCGACCTGCTCGTCCTGGAGATCCGCGACGACGGCACCGGCGGCGCCGACGCCGCGGCGGGCAGCGGGCTGACCGGCCTGGCCGACCGGCTCGCCACCCTCGACGGGCGGATGCGGCTGTCCAGTCCGGCGGGCGGCCCCACCCTGCTGCACGTGGAGGTGCCGTGCCACTCCGGATCGTGATCGCCGAGGACAGCGTGCTGCTGCGCGAAGGGCTGATCAGCCTGCTGGAACGCTTCGGGCACACCGTGCTCGTGGCGGTCGGCGACGCCCCGGCGCTGGTCGCCGCCGTCACCGCCGACCGGCCCGACCTGGTCGTCACGGACGTGCGCATGCCGCCCGGCCACACCGACGACGGGCTGCGCGCCGCCGTCGGGCTGCGCGAGACCGACCCCGGGCTGCCGGTGCTGGTGCTCAGCCAGTACGTCGAGCAGTCCTACGCGGGCAAGCTGCTCGACTCCGGCGACGGGCGCGGCGTCGGCTACCTGCTCAAGGACCGGATCGGGGCGGTCGCCGACTTCGCCGCGGCCGCCGAACGCGTCGCGGGCGGCGCGACCGTCGTGGATCCCGAGGTGGTGCGCCAGCTGCTGCGCCGTCGGCAGGATCCGCTGCAGCGGCTCAGCCCCCGCGAGCGCGAGGTGCTGGCGCTGATGGCCGAAGGGCGGGCCAACGCGGCCATCGCCCGGGACCTGTTCGTCACCGAGGCCGCCGTCAACAAGCACGTGAGCAGCATCTTCGCCAAGCTGGACCTGCCGGTGGCCGGTGACCAGCACCGGCGGGTGCTGGCCGTGCTCGCGTTCCTGCGCGCCTGACCTGCGCTGATGCGCGGGCGCGGTGCTCAAGAGGGCATGTCGTGGTCCGAGCCATCGGCGGGCACCTGGAGCACCATCAGTAGCTCGGGCTCGTCGACGAGGCGGAGCTGGAATACGTCCACGGCGGTGTCCGCCGCATCGCCGTGCAGGACGAGCCGGGCCGCGCGGAAGGGCCGCACGTCGTACTCGGCCCACCACTGCGCGAACTCAGGGCTCGCCTGCCGGAGCAGGTCCACCAGGTAGGCGTACCGCGGGTCGCCGGGGTGCTCGCCGGATGCGATGCGGAACTGGCTGAGCACCGCGCGGGCCGCGGCCGTCCAGCGCGCGCCCAGCACCGCACGGTTCGGCTCGTGCGTGAACATCATCCACAGCATGTTGCGCCGGTCCGCCGGGAACGTCAGCGGATCGACGCGGCGCTCGGCGTACGCCCTGTTCCACACCAGGTAGTCGAGGTAGCGGTCGTAGACGACGGCCATGACGGAGCCTTGGGCGTCGACGAGCCGTTGCAGCCGCTGGTGCGGCCGGGGCTGCGGCGCCCGGCTCATCGGTATGGGCCCGGCCAGGCGGCGCAGGTGCCGGTGCTTGTCGTCGTCGAGCCGCAGGGCGCGGGCGAGCGCGTCGACGACCTGGGTGGACGGGGTGACGTCGCGGCCCTGTTCGAGCCAGGTGTACCAGGTGAGGCTGACGCCGGCCAGCTCGGCGACCTCCTCGCGGCGCAGCCCCGGGGTGCGCCGCCGCCCGGGATGCAGATCGGGCGTCAGGCCCACGTCGGCGGGTGTTAGCGCCGCCCGCATGGTGCGCAGGAACAGGCCGAGTTCGGCTCGGCGCGCCGCTGCCGCGTCGTTCATGGACAGTCCCCCGGTCTCCGCCGGAGACTAGCAGTTTCTGTACCAGGACCAGGTGCGCATGCCTCGATAGCGTCTCTGTCGAGAGATCGCGGATGCCTCGGCGACGTGGACATCGGCGTCTCCAGCGCGGATCCTCGCCCCGTCCGACCCGCTGTTGAGGGGATCACCGATGACTGAAGGACTTCTCCTGCCGCCTGGTGCCGGCCGGCCCATCGCGGGCTCCGGCATGACCCTGAAGGTCGGCGCCGACGAGACGCCCACCTGGTCGATGTTCGAGACCGTAGTCCAGCCCGGCTTCGATGTCGGGGCTCACTTCCATCACCACGCCGAGGAACTGTTCTACGTTCTCGACGGCGAGCTGGACCTGCTGGCGTTCCGTCCTCGGGCGGGTTCGCCGACCGCCGCCGGGGACTGGCGCGGGTGGGAGTCCGACGACGGCGCCAAGGTGCTGCGCGGCGGCCCGGGTAGCAGCATGTTCGTGCCGGCGGGCGTGCCGCACGCCTTCTTCAACCCGGGTCCGGTGCCGGCGCGGATGCTGTTCCTGGTCACACCCGCCGGGCACGAGGTGTATCTGCAGGAACTGGCCGACCTGATCGGGGGCGGCCGGCCGGATCAGGCTGCGATCGCGGAACTGCGCGCGCGGCACGACATCCAGCAACTCACCCCGCTCACCCCTCAGTGACGGCGCGGTACGGCCGGAGCCGGAACGCGCGGGTCACCGGAACGACGCACTGCACACGCGTGGTCGAGCCACCGCCTACGCAGTGAAGTGCGTCGCGTGTCCCTCGACGATCAGGGGTCCGTCGAAGATGAGGACCTCGTTGGCGTGCACACCGGTCTGATGACGGAAGTTGATCACCAAAGTCTTGATGCCGGCGTAGACACCGATCAGGTCGAAGTGCAGCTCGGGGTTGCGGCTCAGGGCGTCGGCCCAGTAGGCGCGCAGCGCTTCCTTGCCCCGCACGACGCCGTCAGAGCCGTGGATCAGTCGCGCGGCGGTCGGCGAGCTGAAGACAACGTGGTCGGCGAAGAGCGCCAGCACACCTTCGAGATCGCGGGCGTTCCAGAGGGCGATCCACCGTTCGGCGAACGTGCGTGCCATCTGCTGGTCCATGGCGGGATCATGCCACGTGGCAATGCTGCGGCGGCCATCTCCAACTGGAGGTGCGAGCGGTCTGAGCGGTGCGGTGCCGCCTCGGCGAGTTTCGTTCGCCGAGGCGGCACCGGGAGGTCACCCGGACGAGCCGAGGTCATCCGGCCGAGGTCACGCCCGCTTGGTGAACGTGGAACGGGCCCACAGGTAGCCGACGAGCGCGATCGCCACGCACCAGGCGGCGGCGACGACCGCGTCGGTCGTGTCGGGAGCTCCGTTGAGCAGCCCCCGCATGGTCTCGATGATCGGCGTGAACGGCTGGTACTCGGCGAACTGCCGCAGCCCCGGACCCATCTTCTCCGCCGGGACGATGGCGCTGCTGAAGAACGGAAGCATGACCAGCGGCACTGCGGCCATGCCCGCGGTCTCCGGCGACTTCGCCGACAGCCCCAGCGCGACCGTGAACCAGCCCGCCGCGACCGCGAGCAGCACCACGACGCCGGCCACGCCGAGCCAGTCGGTCAGGCTCGCCGCCGGGCTGAAGCCCAGCAGGTAGGCCACCCCGACGAGCGCCGCGATGGCGATGACGTTGGTGAGCACGCTGGCGACGACGTGTCCGGTGAGCACCGCGCCGCGGGACACGTCCATGACCTTGAACCGGTTGATGATGCCCTTGGTCATGTCGGAGTTGACGGCCGTCGCGGTGCCGCCCAGCCCGTAGCAGACGGCGAGCAGGATCAGGCCCGGTGTCGCGTAGTCGATGTAGTCCACGCCGACGTCGAAGGCGTCGCCGAACATGTACACGAACATCAGCATGATGATGATCGGCATCAGCACGGCGTTGAACACCGAGGTCGGGTTCCTGGTGAGGTGCTTGAAGTTGCGGCGCAGCATGACCAGCGAGTGCGACTTCATTTCTGGTCGGCCTCCGTGGTGTGGCCCGTGAGGGCGAGGAAGACGTCGTCGAGGTCGGGGGTGTGCACGGAGCACTCCTCGGCGTTGAGGGAGTGCTCGTCGAGCCGGTCCAGCAGGGCCCGCAGCGACTTGGTGCCGCCGTCGCCGGGCACGCGCAGGGCCAGGGCCTCGTCGTCGCGGGTGGCTTCGGGGAAGGCCCGCGCGGCCTCGTCGAGTTCGGCGGCGGTGGTGAACCGCAGCCGTACGTGGGTGCCGGGGATCTGGCGCTTGAGCTCGTCGGCGGTGCCCTGGGCGACCAGGCGGCCCCGGTCGAGCACGGCGATCCGGTCGGCGAGCTGGTCGGCCTCCTCCAGGTACTGGGTGGTGAGGAAGACGGTGACGCCGTCGGCGACCAGGTCCTGCACGATCGACCACATGGTGCGGCGGCTGCGCGGGTCGAGGCCGGTCGTCGGCTCGTCGAGGAAGATGATCTGCGGTTTGCCGACCAGGGTCATGGCGAGGTCGAGCTTGCGGCGCATGCCGCCGGAGTAGGTCGACGCGGGTTTGCCCGCCGCGGCGGTCAGCTCGAACCTTTCGAGCAACTCGGCGACGATCCGCTCGCCGTTGCCGGTGACGGCGCGGTTGAGGTCCGCCATCAGCTGCAGGTTCTCCTGCCCGGTCAGCAGCTCGTCGACCGCGGCGAACTGGCCGGTGACGCCGATGGCCGCGCGTACGGCCTTGGCCTCGGTGGCGATGTCGTGGCCGGCGACGCGCACGGTGCCGCCGTCGGCCCGCATCAGCGTGGTCAGCACGTTCACCGTGGTCGTCTTGCCGGCACCGTTGGGGCCGAGCAGGGAGAACACGGTTCCGGCGCGGACCTCGAAGTCGATGCCGTCGAGGACGACCTTGTCCTTGTATGCCTTGCGCAGCTCCGAGGCCACGATCGCCGAGGTCATGCGATCACCGCTGGCGTGGCCGGAGCGGTGGGCTTGAGGGGCGAACCATCCGGACTGCCGGCGGTGGTCGGCAAGGTGGGTCTTTCCTGGTCGGGAAAGGTGACGGACACGATGGAAACTCCTTTTGAGCTTGTACGAATCGGATCGGGCTGAACGCTGCGACCGGGGCTGATCGCCGCTGGCTGCTTGTTGCGAGATCGCCCTGTTCGGAGGGCCCCTGGCTCCGGCTGGGCGGCTGCAGATGCGGTGATGTTCGGGACTGTTCATGACAAACCTCTCTCCGGCAGCGCAGGCGGGTTCGGTGTGACGCCGGGTCTGCGGGTCGGTGGGCGTTAGGGCAGGGCGAGCTCGTAGAGGCGGGTTCGCCGCAGCTGACGGAATCCGAGGTGCTGGCGCAGGGCGAGCAGGCCGGGATCGTCCTCGACGGTGCGTGTCTCGATCTCGTCGATGTGGGGGTGGATCTCGCGGAGCCGCTGGATGAGGGCGGCGTTGACCCACAGGCCCAGCCGCCGTCCGCGATGGGCGGTGAGCACGGCCGGTCCGTACTGGCGGGCGCGGCGCCGCGGTGCCGCCCCCACGGCCGCCAGGGCGTAGGCCACCAGGTCGCCGTCCGCTTGCGCGGCGCTCAGCACCGCGTTGCCGGGGCTGCTCGGGCGCCGGAGCAGCTCCTCGACCCGGGTCGCGCCCGACAGGTCGCCGGTCCAGTGGCTGAGCCGGTATCCGGGGTGCTCGACGTCGATCAGCTCACCCAGCCAGGCATGGTGGACGTCGCAGTAGGTGAGCAGCTCGTGGCTGCCGGATCCGGTGTGCCGGAAGCCGTGCCGGACGCAGAACTCCTCCCCGGCGGAGCCCGCGGCGACCTCGGCGACCAGGCGCTGCCGTGCGGCGTGTGCAACGGCGGCTTCCAGCAGCCGGGAGCCGATCCCGCGCCGCCGCCACGGCGGTTCGACGTACAGGCTCAGCTCGGCGGCGCCCGGCTGTGCGACGGGCCCCGGCAGCAGCAGGCCGTGCTCGAACGGGATGATCGGGCGCAGGCCGGCCGTCCCGGCCACCAGGCCGGGTGGTGTCACGGCCTGCCACCGTGCGGTCCCGGGGTGATCCGGCACCGCCACGATGTCGATCAAGCGTTCGCTCATGGCACTCACGATCGCCCGGCCGTGCCCGCCGAACAACGCGGAAGATCGCACCGCCGCATTAGCCACCGGTTATCGTTCGACGGCAGACCCGGTCGGCCGTGGTCTGGATCACGCCCGCGCGCCGTGCCGTCCCCACCGCCGTAGACTTCCGGATCCGGAAGCCCGGTGACCGGCGGGAGGGACGGCCTGGTGGAGCTGCGCGATATCGAGATCTTCCTGACCCTGGCCGAGGAGCTCCACTTCGGGCGTACGGCCGAGCGCCTGCACGTGTCGCAGGCGCGGGTCAGCCAGTCGATCAAGCAGCAGGAGCGCCGGATCGGCGGCGCCCTGTTCGAGCGGACCAGCCGCAGCGTCCGGCTCACGCCGCTCGGCGAGCGGCTGCGCGACCGCTTACGCGCCGGCTACGGCGAGATCATGTCGGGCCTCGACGAGGCCGCCGCGGCGGCCCGGGGGCATGCCGGGGTGCTGACCGTCGGCACGATGGCGACGCTCTACAAGTCGATCGCGGCGGTCATCGACCTGTTCCGGCAGCGGCATCCGCAGTGCGAGCTGCGCCTGCGCGAGATCCTGCCGACCGACCCGCTCGGGGCGCTGCGCGCCGGCACGGTGGACGTCGGGCTGCTGTGGCTGCCCGTCCGCGAGCCGGACCTCGCCGTCGGGCCGGTGGTGCACACCGAGGAACTGGTGCTGGCCGTCGCCGCGGACCATGAGCTGGCCGACCGCGGCAAGGTCGAGATGGAGGTTCTCGGCGACTATCCGGTGGTGTATCCGGCCGGGCCCATTCCCGACTACATGTGGGAGCAGCACACCCCGGCCGTGACGCCGACCGGGCGGCCGATCCGGCGTGCACTGGTCGTGGCCACCCTGGAGGAGGCCTTGATGGGGATCGCCGGGGGAAGCGTCATATCGCCGATCGGGTCGGGCGTGGCCGCCACCCGGCAGCGCGGCGACCTCACCTTCCTGCCGATCACCGGCGGGCCGGTCCTGCGGTATGCCCCGGTGTGGCGCAGCGGCGGGGAGACTCCCCTGGTCCGCGCCTTCGTCCAGGCCGCCGCCGACGCGCGGGGCACCGGGTAGCGGCCCGCTGAGGCGATGCCGGGCCTGGCGGGTCCGGTCGCCTGGGAACCACGCTGCCCTCGTCGCCGCGGAGCCGGGACTCGCTTTGCGGCGATCGCTGTGCGGCTCTCGGCGGCGGGCGCTTACCCCTGCGGCGCCGCGGTGCCGCCTTCGCCGGGCTTCAGCCCGTCGAAGACCAGGTCCAGGACGTCCTTCATGTACGCCTCGGGCAGCGGCCGCGCCCGCAGCAGCCAGGCGTGGTACAGCGGCCCGAAGATGATCTCCACGGTCATGTCGAGGTCGGCGTCGGCCCGCAGCTCGCCGGCCTGCTGGGCTTTGGCCAGCCGCGCCTTCGCCTCGGTGACCGCCACCTCCAGGAACGCGCGGACATCGCCCGCCGCGACGTCGTCGGACTGGGCGGCGATGAGCAGCCCTCGCCACACGGCGCCCAGGTTGGTGCCGAACAGGGTCTGCACGGCCGTCGTCTGCGCCAGCAGATCGGCCCGCACGTCCCCGGTGTCGGCGAACCCGAGCCGCGCGTCGCGTATCCGCCGCATGTATTCGAGCAGCACCGCGGCCTTCGACGGCCACCAGCGGTAGATCGTCTGCTTGCCGACCCCGGCCCGGGCGGCGATCGCCTCGACGGTGGTCGCGGCATATCCGATCTCCATGCACAGGTCCGCGGCGGCCGCCAGGATCGCCTGCCGCGACTGCTCGCTGCGGCGGCTGGGGTCAGGCTGGCGGCTCATGGCCCCGACTGTAACCGATGACGAGTCGCAACGTCTCGTCTTGACAGCGCCGCCCGCATGCGTCACAGTCTGGCGAGACAAGCCGTCTCGTCTCCCGTATCGGAGGTCAGCCATGCCCACCGCCCTCGGGGCGATTACCGGGATGGAGCTGCGCGACATCGAGATCTTCCTGACCCTGGCCGAGGAGCTGCACTTCGGGCGCACGGCCGAACGCCTGCACGTGTCGCAGGCACGGGTCAGCCAGTCGATCAAGAAGCAGGAGCGTCACGTGGGCGCCGCGCTGTTCGAGCGCACGAGCCGGGCGGTGCGGCTGACCACGATCGGCACCCGCCTGCACGGCGACCTCCGCCAGGCGTATGAGCTGATCAGGACCGGCCTGGCCACCGCGTCCGGCACGGCGCAGGGCACCCACGGCGCGCTGCGGCTCGGCGTCATCGGGGCGATGGGCAACGAGATCCGGCCGCTGACGGAGGCGTTCACGGCCCGCCACCCGTCCTGCTCGGTGGAGGTCGCCGAGTTCCACTTCGGAGATCCGTTCGCGGCGCTGCGTGCCGACGACGTCGACCTGCAGGTGATGTGGCTCCCGGTACGCGAGAAGGACCTCACCCACGGCCCCGTCGTGCGCACCGAGGGCCGCGCCCTCGCCGTGCCCGAGGCCTCGGATCTCGCCCTGCGCCGGACCGTGTCCCTGGAGGACCTTGCGGGCCGCCTCACGCCCGATCCGGGACCGGAGACGTGGCTGCGGGAGATGTTCCCGACCACGACGCCCAACGGCCACCCCATCCGCCGCGGTCCCCGCGCTCGCACCTGCCACGAGCTGCTCGCGCTCGTCGCCGCAGGGCAGGTCGTCAGCCCGGTCAACGCCCACTTCGGCCGCTACTACGCCTATCCGGGCGTCGTCTTCCGGCCCATCCACGACGCCCCGCCGACCGAGTGGTCGCTCGTCTGGCGTACCGACCGCGAGACGCCGCTGATCCGCACCTTCGCCCGGCTGACTCAGGCCCACCCGCACTGACGGCAGAAAGAAGCGAGGCGTCGCCCTGGCGACGCCTCGCTTCGAACCTCGTGGGACGCGGCAGCGTCAGGCCGGACCCCCCGTCCCCGGCCACTGGCGCTGGTCGCGCATCGGATCGGTCGGCACCGCCGGCACCCGCCGGCTCGCCGTACCGGCCCGCCGCTTGCCCAGCATCATCATCGCGATGGTGCACGCCAGGCCCACCAAGCCCACGATGACGTTGCTGACGATGGCTCCGATGCTCGGCGCCGGCCCGCTGACCAGCCACGGCGCGAAGATCGTCCACGCGCTGATGACAGGGGCTACCCAGGCTATCCGGTGCGAGCGCCCGAACATCGTGGCGAAGCACAGGGCCAGCACGGCCAAGGTGACACCGGTGAAGACGTTGTTCACCGTGAGGCTGTTGTGGCTGGTGAAGCCGACCACCCAGGGCGAGATGGCGAGGTAGAGACCGGTGAGGAGGGTGAGGCCCTCCACCACCTGAGCCGTCGGAGTTTCGGCGGCTTCCTCGTACCGCAGTCCCAACGTCGCAAGATCAGGGTGCTCATCGATGGAAGGAGTTCGTACGGTCATGATCTGTGACCCCGCCTAATAGAGACTTTCGACCTTGAACTGTGCAGAACGGCTGTTCGGACTGATGCGTGCCGGTGACGTCGGAACCGTCATCGCGGCGGCCGGTGCCCATCGGCTCGGCGTGCTCCTTCTCGGCCGGGCAGGTCGCGTCCATGTCACGAACCGGCCCTGACCAGCGCAAACGCTCGTGATGCGCAACTGCGGGTGTTCCCACACCGACGCCGCAGTAAACGCCCGGTGCTGGAACCTGCCCGTACACCGCTGTGCGCGGGTATTCGCAAGGCGCTGGACAAGCCGACCGCTGAGTAGGTCACACGAGTACCGCCGCCCCCGCCGGCCATACAGCTCGATCCGGCAGCCCGCCCGCCGTTCGGGCCGGAGGGCGCGCCGCCGTCATACGCCGGTCAGCAGAGCCCCGTTGCAGCCGGACTGCGCGGGCGCCCAACACCGGGCTGGGCAGGTCCGGGCGGCCCTCCCGCTGCGCGACCGCCACCCGGTGCCGCCGGTCGGGTCGCAGATCCGCAGTACGCGG
>NZ_BONF01000054.1 GCF_016862575.1 Catellatospora bangladeshensis
CGAACGGCCGGGGCACCGCCAACGGCACCGCGGTGATCATCTACGACTGCAACGGGCAGCCCAACCAGCAGTGGAACGTGAACGCCAACGGCACCATCAGCGGCGTTCAGTCCGGCCGGTGCCTGGACGTGTGGAGCACCGCCAACGGTGCGCAGGTGCAGCTCTACGACTGCCACGGCCAGACCAACCAGCAGTGGCGCACCCAGTTCGGCAGCCCCGCGTCGCCGTCCCCGTCCGCGCCGCCCCCGTCGTCGCCGCCCCCGGGTGGCTGCACGCTGCCCTCGACGTACCGCTGGACCTCGACCGGCGCGCTGACGAACCCGCAGAACGGGTGGGTCTCGCTCAAGGACTTCACCAACGTGGTCTACAACGGCAAGCACCTGGTCTACGGGTCGTACGTCAACAGCGGAGGTTCGTACAGCTCGATGAACTTCGGCCTGTTCACGAACTGGTCCGACATGGCCTCGGCCAGCCAGAACGGGATGAGCCAGGGCACGGTGGCGCCGACGCTGCTGTACTTCGCCCCCAAGAACATCTGGGTGCTGGCGTACCAGTGGGGCCCGACGTCGTTCAGCTACAAGACGTCGAACGACCCGACCAACGCCAACGGCTGGTCCGCGGCGCAGACGCTGTCCACCGCCAGCCTCCCCGACGCCCCGTACGGCGTGATCGACCAGACCCTCATCGGCGACGACCAGAACATGTACCTGTTCTTCGCCGGTGACAACGGCAAGATCTACCGGTCGAGCATGCCGATCGGGAACTTCCCGGGCAGCTTCGGCTCGTCCTACACGACGATCATGACCGACTCGACCAACAACCTGTTCGAGGGCGTCGAGGTCTACAAGGTGCAGGGCCAGAACCAGTACCTGATGATCGTCGAGGCCATCGGCAGTCAGGGGCGCTACTTCCGCTCGTTCACCTCCAGCAGCCTGAGCGGTTCGTGGACCCCGCAGGCCGCCAGTGAGAGCAACCCCTTCGCCGGCAAGGCCAACAGCGGCGCCACCTGGACCAACGACATCAGCCACGGTGACCTGGTCCGCAACAACCCCGACCAGACCAAGACCATCGACCCGTGCAACCTGCAGTTCCTCTACCAGGGCAAGAACCCCAACGCGGGGGGTGACTACAACCTGCTGCCGTGGCGGCCGGGTGTACTGACGCTGCAGCGCTAGGCAGCATCACGAAGGCCCAGCGTATGAGTGCTCGATGAACGGCGAGGTCTCCGGTGAAGGGTTCAACGACCAGAAGAACCTGAACACCGGAGACCTCGCCCGCGACAAATACCCGCAGACGGATCAGGGGAGCAGCAAACCCCAGTAGAGAGACCAGGGCAGGAAGAGGACGCCGCCGGTGATCAGCAGACCGAGGCGCAGCCGGTCGCCGGTCGCGGTACGCCAGACGTACGCCGTCATCGCCGTCGCGATCACGGTGATCAGGGCGACGACCTGCAGCGCCAGCCAGAACACCGGCCGCCCGGCGAGCATCGGGCCGGGGGAGATGCCGCGCCAGTCCGCGCTGTCGACGACCGTGACGAAGTAGCCGGTGAAGCCGAGGACGGCCAGCACGCCCACGCCGGCCAGGACCCGGGCGGGACGGGTCACCTCGACCGTACGACGCCGGAACCGGCGGGCCGCCGCGATGACCGGGTAGGCCAGGAAAGTCACGAGCAGCACGGCGAGCACGGTCAACTGCGCCGGCCACGACTCCCACCACGCCGACGGGGCGAGGCTGCTGCTGAGCGCCGCCTGGCCCGGAGCCGGGTCGGCGTGCGCGGGCGGGACGTTCCCGGCGGCCACCGCGCGGACCCACTCGCCGACGATCTCCGCGTACCCCGGGAACAGGGTGTCGGTGTACATCCCGTCCTCATCGAGCACCCGCAGCGTGTGCCCGGCCCCGGGAAGGAACCGCACGGTCAGCGGCGCGGTCACGGTACGGCGCAGTTCGGCGGCGCTCTCGGCGGGCGGGACCTGGGTGTCGGCGGTGCCATAGACGGCCAGGACCGGCTTCGTGAGCGCCGACAGGGCCGGGGCCGGGTCGTGATCGGCCTGCGCGAACATGCCCGCGTCGTTCGCGAGCCGGTAGAGCCGGTCCGACAGCGTGTCGGCGAGGGCGCCGGTGACCCCGGCCGCGGCCAGCTTGTTGCGCATGTTCCAGTTCTGGACGCGCAGCGGGGACTGCGCGGGTGCGGACGCCAGCACCAGGAAGGCGATGCCGGGGGAGCGTCCGGCGGCGATCGGGTCGACCCAGCCGCCCTCGCTGATGCCCCACACCCCGACCGCGGCCGGATCCACGCCGGGCTGGGCCCGCAGCACCCCGGCCGCGGCCACCGCGTCGTCGGCCAGCAGGGAGTATTCGGGCTGGTCGAGCGGGCGCTTGTCGTAGACGAGGACCGCGATGCCCTGCCGGGCGAAGGCGAGCGCCTCCGGTGTGACACCGGCCCGCCGTCCGTTGCCGGAACCGTGCACGAGCACGAGACCGGGCAGCGGGCCGGCCGCCCCGCGAGGGGAGTAGACCGTACCGCCAAGGGTCTTGCCGCCGGAGGCGGGAATCGCGACCTCCACGGTCGTGAGGCCGGCGGTGGGATCGGCCGCCGCCGGACCGGCGGTCAGCGTGAGCGCTGCGGCCAGGACCAGCGGCAGAGCCAGGACTCGAAGGCTTCGTCGGAACATGGAACGATCATCGAAGAACTCGTGTGCCCTGCCATCGCCGCCGAGAGCGGACTCCGATCGGTGCCTAGAGGGATTAAGGTCTCACTCTCCAGAGGGAGACGGCCGGCCGGCCACCACGAGACCCGACTCGTACGCCGCCACCACGGCCTGTGCCCGGTCGCGCAGCCCGAGCTTGGCCAGCACGCTGCTGACGTGCGTCTTCACGGTGTGCTCGCTGACGACCATGGTTGCCGCGATCTCGGTGTTGGCCAGACCGCGGCCGAGCAGCTGCAGGGTCTCGCGTTCACGCGGGGTGAGCCGGTCCAGCCCCGCCCACACCCCGGCCGGAGCGCCCCGCCCGCGGACCGCCGTCTCGATCAGCCGGGTGGTGATCGCCGGAGCGAGCAGCGACTCGCCGGCCGCGACCACCCGGACCGCCTGGATCAGCTCCGCCCGCCGGACGTCCTTGAGCAGGAAGCCGCTCGCCCCGGCCCGCAGGGCGTCGTAGACGTAGCCGTCCTGGCCGAAGGTGGTCAGCATGAGCACCCGGACCGGCTTGCCGTGGAGCCGCCGGGTCGCCTCGATGCCGTCCATGCCGGGCATCCGGATGTCGAGCACCAGCACGTCCGGCGCGTGCTCGTCGACCGCGGCGATCGCCTCGGCGCCGTCGGACGCCTCGGCCACGACCTCCATGTCCGGCTCCGCGTCGAGGATCATGGCGAACGCGCCGCGGACCAGCTCCTGGTCGTCGGCGACGACGATGCGGATGCTCATCAGGCCGGCACCGCCGGCAGCATGGCCCGGACCCGGAAGCCCCGGCCGTCCGGCACGGGACCCGCTGTGGCTGATCCGCCGCAGCTCAGCGCGCGCTCGCGGATGCCGTTCAGCCCGCGGCCCAGGCCGTCACCGGCCGCCGTGCCGTCGCCGTCGTCGACGACCGTGACGGCGAGGTCGCCGCCGCTCCAATCGAGGGCCACGGTCACCGTACGGGCCCGCGCGTGCTTCATCACGTTGGTCAACGCCTCCTGCACGATCCGGTACGCCGCGACCTCGCCGTCGGCGGTCAGCTTGCCGGGGTTGCCGGACACGGTGAGTGTCACCGGCACGGATCCGCTGCTCGACACGCGTTCGACCAGCTCCGGTAGGTCGGCCAGGGTCGGCTGCGGAGCGCGCGGGCTCTCCCCGCCGGCCTCCAGCACACCGAGGATGCGCCGGAGCTGGCCCATGGCGTCGCGGCCGGCGGTGGCGATCGCGTCGAAGGCCGCTTCGGTGCGTTCCGGGCCCTTGCGCATCAGGACCGGGCCCGCCTCGGCCTGGGCGATCATGATGCTCACTCCGTGCGCGAGGATGTCGTGCATGTCGCGGGCGATCCGGGACCGTTCCCGCTCGGCCTCGAGCTCCCGCTCGCGTTCCAGGTGCAGCGCGCGTTCCTGCAGGAGCCGCACGTGCTCCTGGCGAGAGGCCCAGGCGCGGCCCATCGCGTACGCCGTGGTCCACAGCAGCGCGCCGCGGGCGGCCGTCTCCAGCGAGCCGGTGAAGAGGAACGCGCCCCACACGATGATCACGATGGCGCTGATCCGCTGCCACCTCGGCGCCTGCGCGGCGAGGGTGAACATGGCGATCAGCGCGCCGTACCACAGCGGCTGCCTTGGACCGTCCGGGACCAGGGTGTACGCCACCGCGGCGAGTTCGCTGGCCATCAGCACCGCGAACGGGAACCGCCGCCGCAGGATCACCGGCAGGGACACGGCGACCGCCACGAGATAGCCGCCCACCGGCCACGACCGGCCCGCCGGCGGATCCCCCGAGACGAACGGCGCGAGCTGGGCGGCCAGCGCGGCCAGCGCGAGTCCGATATCGACGACCACCCGCGGCAGCCGGCGGAGCCGCTCCGCTACGCCCACCATCGGCCCGGCACCCGGTCTCTGTCTTCCGGGATCCGCAGCCGACGCTCCTCACGCGCCACGCCGACCATGAGCAGCTCGCCGTACGCGGCGTTGCCGTATGGGATCGACGCGATCCCAGCCTCGAACACGTTCACCTGATCCCGGCAGACTCGGTTGCTTCGATCATGGGGGAGATCCTGCCGTCGTGAACCGCCGCGTGGCAAGCCGCGGGCACCACACCCGGCTGGTGCACCGTTTTGTCAGCAAGCTCGTGAAGTGCAGTTTTGTTTCATTTGCTGCGCATAGAATGTTGTTGCGGCCGCACCCGGAGATCCATCGCCATCCGTTTCCACTGATGACAGACAGACGGGATCCGCAATGACTACAATGCCGCACTCGCGACTTCTGAGCGCTCGCGGCCTGGGCCATCCTCACCATGCGGGCACCATCCCGAGCCGTCGAAGAACGCCACTCACGGCGCTGCGCCTGCGCCGTACCGCCTTGCTGGGCGTGGTCGCCGTCCTGACCGCGCTGCCGGCCGCGTGCAGGTCCCCGTCGGACACCCCTGCGGCGTCCAGCGCGGAGGCCCTTGCCGCCTCACCGCCCCGGGCCGCGCCGTCCGTGCCGGCCGCCACCTGCGCCGAGGTCAAGGACGCGATGGTGGCCGGCCCGATGGACCCGTATCTGGCGTTCGGCGACGACGGTGCGCCGCTGACCGACGGCATGTTCTCCGGCCAGGACGGTCTGACGCTCGCCGTGCAGGAGCCCTGCGCCACGGGCGACCTCGACGGGCTCGGCAAGACCACCGCTGCCACCATCATGAGCAGCGTCGTGAACACCACCGGCCGCTACTGGGCGGTCATGCTCTGCGGCAAGCCTGCCGAGCGGGCCCGGTGCGTCGTGCAGTTCGAGCTCGATGATCGCGAGCCGGTCGAGAAGGTCGGCTTCGCGGACGGGAAGCTGACCCTGGTCTACCTGACCCGCCCCAGTGATGCCGGTTCCGCCACGCTCAGCATCCGGCGCACCGCCGTGTACGCCCTGGACGGCGGCACGCTCAACGAGATCTCCCGCACCGACGAGCCCTACAAGCCGTGACCTGAACATCTCCAGCGACATCTGTGTCAGTGGGGCGAGCGGTCCCGGTTGTCTGCTGCCAGGCGGCCGCCGCATGAGGCACACCGGCTGCGATTCACCTGTCGGGCCACAAGGTAGAGAGGAACATCATCATGGCAGATTGGAAGCTTGGCGCATGGGCCGGAAACTCCGTATCCGGCAACGGCGGCAATGGTGCCGCCCATCCATCGACCACAGGGCGATACGTGGTGGTCTTCAACGACGAGGTGCGCGGCGACCACGCGGCGACCGCCGAGGCTCTGCGGGCGGTGACGGGGGTGACGAGCATCGCCAGCACCCGGGACTTCGCTGCCGGCGCGCTGGATTTCGACCAGGCGACCGCCGCGGACGCCATCGTGTTCGCCGAGCTCGGCATCGCGGTGGTGGCAGCCCACCCGGACCAGGCTGTGCGGTTGAGCGCCGCCGGGGCGGCCGACGATCGGATCCTGGCGGTGGAGCCTGAACACATCCTTCACGCGATCACGGAGGCGCCGCCGGTGCCGTCTTCGTACCTGCTCGGGTATCGGGATGCGGTCACCGACCTCTGCGACCGGGTGATCGCCACCGCGGCGGAGACGACCGGGCAGGCGAACGGGCATGGGTTCGCCGACACACCACTCCTGACCTGGGGGCTTCAGGCGACGAAGACCAACACGTCCAGTCGCACCGGCCAGGGCGTCTCCGTGGCCGTACTGGATACGGGATTCGGACTCGGCCACCCCGACTTCGCCGGACGCCAGATCATCGCCCAGTCGTTCATCCCCGGCGAGTCGCCGCAGGACATGCACGGGCACGGCACGCACTGCACCGGTACCGCATGCGGTCCGCCGTCCCCGTCCGACAGCCGCCGCTACGGCGTCGCCGGTGGTGCCCAGATCATGGTGGGCAAGGTGCTGAGCAACTCCGGCAGCGGCACCGACACCAACATCCTCGCCGGCATCAACTGGGCGATGGTCAACGGCTGTAAGGTGATCTCGATGTCGCTGGGCGCGGACGTCCCGACCGTGTCGTTCGCATACGAGCAGGTCGGCCGGCGTGCTCTGGAGGCAGGCTCGCTCATCGTCGCGGCTGCGGGCAACAACGCCCGCCGCAGGTTCGGCGACCCGGGCTTCGTCGGCATTCCGGCCAACAGCCCGTCGATCATGGCTGTCGCCGCGATCGACGAGATGCTGGACATCGCCCACTTCTCCGCTCGCAGCAACCCGGTTCCGGGAGGCCAGGTCGACATCGCCGGACCGGGCGTGAACGTCTACTCCTCGTGGCCCACGCCGCCGCACAATGCCATCTCCGGTACGAGCATGGCGACACCGCATGTGGCCGGTATCGCGGCGTTGTGGGCGGAGGCCACCGGTGAATCCGGCCGCTCGCTCTGGAATGTTCTCACCCAGGCCGCCCGTGAACTGCCGCTGCCGGTGCAGGACGTCGGCGCCGGTCTCGTCCAGGCCCCGCAGTGACCGGGTCACAGCCGCGGCATCGGGGGTGGGGTCAGCTCATGAGTGACCGAGTCACAGTGACCGTAAGCGATGATCACGTCGCCGAGATCGACGACCTCGCAGAACGGTTGCGCACCGTCGGCATGCGTGTCGAGCAGGTCCTCGGCGCTGCCGGGGTGATCACCGGAGTGGTGGACCAGACCGGGCGCGCGTCGATCGCAACGGTGCCGGGCGTCGCCGCGGTCGAGGATGAGACCTCGTTTCAGCTGCCACCGCCCGAGTCGGATATCCAATGAGCTCAGCCATGACACGGTAGCTCGGGCTCAGCTTCGGCAAGAGGCCCTGTGGCGGACACCTTATCCGGGTGTACGCCACAGGGCCTGTCAGCAGACGTCGATTGTCGGCAGGCTAGAGGTTGTTGATTCGGGCAAGCAGTTCTGCCTCGGTCAGGTTCTCCAGGACCGCGTCCTGCTTGCGCCCGAGGACTGCAATCAGCTTCTCCTTCTCCAGCTTCTTTGCCGCCGCTGCCTTCGCCGCCTGGTCCTCCGCGAGGCGGAAGGCGATGACGTGCTTGACGACCTCCAGCTTGGCCTCCAAGGTCGCCTTGGCCGGATTGGCCTCGGTGGCCACGAACGACTCGGTGTCGACGGCCTTGAGCTCGGCGTTGACGGCCTTGGCCACGTCATCGAGGCTGAACCCGGACTTGGCGGTCAGCGGAAGCTCCCACAGCTGTTCCGTGGTCAGCAGGCCCTTGGCCGACGGGTAGCGGAACTTCTCCCGCGTGGCCTTCTCGAAAATGGTCATGGTGGCCTCTCGGATGTCCGGGGTAGGGGATCAGAACTGGATGCTGAAGAGGTGACGCCGACCGCTGGTCATGGTCACCTTGGCGACCACGGAGTTGCGGACCGTGGAGCTGAAGCCGAGGCCCGACAGCTGATCCGGGGACGGCTCGCACTTGGTGCGGTCGCCGAGCACCTCGAACACCTTGCGGTGCGGTTGCAGGTCGCCGCGCAGGAACTCGTTGTAGATCCCCCGGGTCGGCTGGTCGTTCACGCACCCCTTCAGGATGAAGAAGTAGTGCCGGTTGCCGACCTCGCTGTCGTCGAAGTAGTTCGGCGAGTACATGACGGTGGACACCGGCACGAACTGTTCGGTGGTGATGCCCCAGAGGTCCTTGCCGGCGCTGCCCCGCCGCATGTCCTTGCCGGGCCGGAAGGCCGTGATCACTTCGTTGACGACCGTCATCCGGCCCACCTCCACGGTCTCCTTGTGACCGACCGCCCGCTCGTGGCTGTAGTGCTCGATCTTCCCGTTGCTCTCGGTCTCGATCACGAAGCCGACGTCGGTGCTCTCCCGCTTGCTGAACTGGTTCACCTCGATGCGGTACTCGCCGTCGGGGACGTGGCCGGTCCAGGTGACGTTCTCCACCGGCTCGCGCGAGAACCCGCCGCCCGCGTTCATGTCCACGTCCAGCTTGTTGCGCTTGTCCTGGTACCAGATGTGGACCCCGTTGGGTTCGAAAACGTGCAGGTCCAGGTCGTCGTGGTTGGACCAGGACAGGCTCACCCGCAGCTTGCCGGTGACGTTGCCCCCGGCGCGCTTGACCTTCTCCTTGATCGAGTCGGTGACGTTGCCGCGGTAGGACCAGGCGAAATCGTTGTCCCAGGTGAACAGCCGCGGAGCGGCCGGGTGCCGGCCGGTGGTGAGACTGACGAAGTTCGGCTCGTGGCTGTTGGCGACCCACAGGTCGATGGTCGCCGCGCCGGGCAGGATGTCCTTCATGAAGGTGACCACGGGAATCTCCTCCTGCTTCCCGTCACGCGCACCTGCGGGCCGGGTGGTGGCCGCCTGCATGAGCAGTCCTTCGATGCCGTCCTTCATCCGCGCCTGGGTGTCGTTGTCGACCCACAGCACGTTGGTGACCGACACGTCGGACAGCCGGGCGAACCGTCGCTGCAGCGACTCCTCGATGCCCAGCTCGTCGATGGTCTTCATGGCGGCCTTGACCATGGCCGGGGTGATCAGCGTCTTGGGGCGCTGGTAGTTCTGTGGCGCCACCTTCGCCTCGAACGACCGGACCGCCTGCTCCAGGTCGACGCCCGCGGAGAGATCCTGGACGAGGGTGCCGATCACCGTGTTGCGGAATCGGGCCGCCGGGTTCATGGCGTTGGCGAAGATGAAGGCCCGCGCGTCGGCCGCCTGCGTCCACCGGTTCTGCAGCGACCGGAACTCGGTCACCGCCCGCCGGTGCTCGGTGCCGCGGTAGAGCGCGTTGTCGTCGATGAGGTCGACGACGGTGTCCAGGGCAGGCTGGGTCAGCTCGGCCAGGCCACGCTGGAACACCTGCACCGCGGCGTCGAAGGTGGCCCGTGCCGCGCCGACGTCCTTGATGCGGTGCCGCTTCTCCACCCGGCCGTGCAGGTGGTGCCACACCTCGACCTGGCCGTCGCGCAGCGACCGGGTCGTCCTCGTCCCGTACTGCGCCTCGGTCGACCGGAAAACGGTCGACAGCGGCAGCGAGCCGACGAACTCGTCCATCGCGGCGGCGACGACGGAGAAGACCGGGTCGGAGGCAGACACCCCCGACCAGACGGTGCGAATCCGGCCGTCGTGGATCTCGACGACGTTACCGAAGCTCTTGATGAACCCGCGGCAGGTCGAGCAGTCGTACTCGGACCGCTCACGGAACCGGGGATTGGTGCCGGCAGGGAACGAATCGAGAAAGGTGAGCCAGAGTGAGTCCCGGTCGAGACCGTCGCCGACGACGTACAACTCGCCCTTGGACATCACCGACAGACGTGTGGTCACATCCGTCACGAACTGCTCGAAATCGCTCACCGTGTCATCTCCCTTGATCAGCGGAGATCCTATGGGGCGCACGCAATCAGACAAACGCATTTCCAGCCGTACACACGGCCATGGACGGGCGTCCGCGCCCGGCGGTCAGCCCACTCTCATCGTCATCCGGGGTCCGGTCCGGCACTCGTCGTCCTCGCCGTAGGCCCGGTGGCGTGGACCAGCCGGTCGCGCACCCCCTCCGCATCGGGATGGCCGAGGTCGTCGAAGATGCGCAGGGCCCGCTGCCAGGTCCGCACGGCGCCTGCTCGGTCGCCCAAGGACCATCGGCTGTGACCGAGCCGGTTCAAGGTGTCCGCTTCGTCGAATCGGTCACCGATCTGCGTGAAAAGGATCAGGGCCCGGTGGTAGCACGAGACCGCCCGGCGGTAGCGGCCGAGACGGTCGTGGATGAAGCCGAGACTGTCCCAGGTGTTCGCCTCGCCGTGCCGGTCGTCGGTCTGGCGCAGCAGCACCAGCGCTCGCCGGCAGTGGTCGAGCGCCGGGCCGTACTGGCCGAGTCTGGCATGCGCCCACCCCACCCCGTTGTGTGCGCTGGCCTCTCCGGACAGGTGACCGGCGACCCGGTACAGCTCCAGGCCTTGCTGCGCGTGGTACAGGGAATCGGCATGACGGCCGAGCAGGTCCAGCAGCGCGCCGAACGCCCGGTGGGTTCGTGCCTGCCCGGTGTGGTCACCGAGTTCGCTGAAGAGTTTCAGCGCCGCGTGGTAGTGGCCCTCCGCCTCGTCCGGTTCGCCGACTCGGACGAGCGCACGGGCGAGATCGCGGTGGGCGCTCGCCTGCCCGGGCCGCTCGCCCGCCTGCTGCGCCGCGGCAAGGGCGGTTCGCTGCGCGGCGACCAGGTCCGGCCAGTGGCCTCGGCGTTGCAGGAAGTCCACCAGGGTCCGTGCCAGCCGCCAGGCGTGCCCTTCGAACCGGGCGCGTTCCGCGTGGGCGACCGCAGCCAGGAGCACGCGGTACTCGGCGGTGAACCAGCCCAGCGCGTGGCCGTGATCGGCGATCTCCTCGGGTGTTACCCCGGGTGGGGCGTCGGCCAGGCTGATCGGATCCCAGCCAGGCTGCAACAGCAGCGCGGCCGCGTGTGCCGTGTGCAGGTAGTGGTCCAGGCCGCGCTGGATTGCCGTCCGCTGGGTATCGGCGGTGTCGAGGCTTTCCACCAGGTCGGCCGCATACCCCCGCAGCAGGTCGTGGAGGTTGAACCTGCCGGGCACGTGTTCGGTGACCAGGTGCGCATGGGCCAGTTCGGCAAGCAGCCGGTGCACCTGAACCCGTGGCAGCCCGGCCAGGCTGGCAGCGGCGGGGATCGTGGTGTCCGGCCCTGGATGGCAGGCGAGCAGCCGGAACAGGCGCGCGGCGGGCGGGCTCAGATGCTGGTACGACCAGGAGAAGACCGCCTGCACGTCGGTACCGGCGTCGCCACCGTCGAACGCGTCGAGCAGCCGCCTCGACTCCTGCAACTCGGCGGCGAGGGTGGACAGCGGAAACGACGGATGTGCCGCCCCTCGGGCGGCGACCACCGCCAGCGCCAGCGGCAGCCGTACGCACCGTTCGATCATCTCGTTCGCGGCTTGCGGTTCTGCGGTCAGCCGGTCTGCTCCGAGGCGCCGTGCCAGAAACTGCCACGCCTCGTCGAAGGAGAGCAGGTCGACGGTGACCGGCAGGGCGCCCTCGGCGGCGACCAGGCCGGCGAGGCGGTTTCGGCTGGTCACCAGTACGAGGCAGCTCGGGCTGCCAGGTAGCAGGTGTCGCACCTGCTCGGCGTCGCGCGCGTTGTCCAGCACGATGAGCATCCGCCGGCCGGCGAGCAGGCTTCGGTACAGCCCCACCTGCGCGGGCAGGTGTATCGGGAAGCGTTCGGGCGGCACGTCGAGTGCCTCCAGGAACCCGCGTAGCGCCTCGGCGGGCGTCATCATGGAGCCGCTGGGGTCGAACCCGCGCATGTTGACGTAGAGCTGGCCGTCCGGGTAGCGCTCGGCGGCGCGGTGGGCCCAGTGCACGGCAAGGGTTGTCTTGCCGACCCCGGCGGTGCCTGACAGCACCACGCTCGTCGCGGCCGGCTCGGCCGAGCTGCCTGCCCGACCGGTGGTGGCGTCGTCGAGCTGGGCGAGCAGCTCCGCGCGGCCGACGAAGGCGGTCAGGGCCGGTGGCAGCTGCTGCGGCACGGGTGCACCTGACGCCGTGCCGTTGGCCTGACCCGGCGCGGCACCGGCATACCCGCCGGCCGGATTCGTTCGACGTCGACCTTCTTCGACCTGGTCCCGGGCGGTGGCCAACGCGCCTTGCTCAGTGCTGGTGGCCCCGAGCAGCCGGGTCAGGATGTCGAACCGCTCGGTGGGGGGCAGGACGTTTCCCGCGAAGTACTCGCCGATGATTCCGTGGGACCAGCCGGTCTTCGCTGCCAGCTGCCGGTACGTCAACAGGTTGCCGCCTTGCTGGCGCGCGTGGCGCTGCCGCAGCTTGCGCAGCAGCAGGGCCAGGTCCTGCACCGTCTGCAGTTCGCGATCTACCGAGAGCGCGGAATGGTATGCGTCGGATGTCTGGTGCGACGCCCGTCGCGCACCGGGAGGCGCTGGTTGGTCGTACATCGTTTCTCCCCCTGCCGGTCACGCGGCAGCCACACGTGCTGGCAGCGCGAGTAGTCCAGCCTTTCTGGCATCACTGGAACATCGTCGTCTTATCCATCGACGAACGTGGATGTCGCACAGCCCGACTGCCGAAGGCCGCCCGTGGCCGCGGTCGAGTTCATGCGTCGCTTGGTGGACTACCGCAGCAATGCTCGACGGGGCCCCTACCGCCGCCGCCGGCGACGCACCGCGCCAGTGCGGTGGCTACGCCACAAGTCCAGGTGTCCAACTGTGTCCAACATCCCCATTGGACGGTTGTTGCATCGATAAGAGTAACCGTCTGAGCGGATGCCGCACGGGCTCCGCCACAGGTTGGGAGAACATGAATGTCAGTCTCAACGACCAGGCGACAGGCGGCCCGGGTCCTCGCGGCCGTCGCGCTGGCGGCCGGTGCGGCCCTGGCGGTGCCCCAGTCCGCTGCGGCCGTCCTCGATGACTCAGGCCTCTCGGCGAAGTCCGGCGTGACCGGAGGCGCGGTGGGGGTCCACGCCGAAGCGTGGGCGGCCGGACGTGCGAAGTACGGGCAGAACGTCACCGCGGCCCAGGCGATCGACGCGTTCTGGACGCCGGAGCGCATGCGTGCGGCCAGGCCGATCGAGGAGTCGCCCGAGTACGCCCGCGCGATGGCCGTGGGCAGCGAGGCGGCGAAGACCGCGGCACCGCAGGCGGCAACCGACGCCCGTAAACCCACCGTGATCCCGCCCTATGAGGGGGCCCTGGGCACGCCCAAGGGCAGCGGCATGTCGACGCTGGCCGTCAACCCGAACTTCGCGTTCTCCCACCCGACCGCGCGTACCAGCGGCAAGGCCTTCTTCGTGCTCGGCGGGGCCTCCTACCAGTGCTCCGGCACCGTGGTGAACTCCGCGGGCGCCGACACGGTGTGGACCGCCGGACACTGCATTCACAGCGGCGCGGGCGGCCAGGCCGCCTCCAGCTGGGCGTTCGTGCCCGCCTACGACGACGACCTGGCCAACCCGCGGCCGTACGGCACCTGGTCCGCGGTCAGCATCTGGACCATGAACGCGTGGATCAACTCGTCGGCGCCCGCCGAGGACATGGGCGTGGCGATCATGGGCACGCTGAACGGCAACCACATCGTCAGCTACCTCGGCGGCCAGGGCCTGTGGACGTTCGCCGGCACGCAGAACACGCAGAACGCGTTCGGCTACCCCGCCCAGGCCCCGTTCGACGGCGGCAACCTGTGGCGCTGCAGCGGCTATTCCTCGCAGGAGAACCCCAACGTCTGGACCGAGACGATCAAGATTCCCTGCAACTTCAACAAGGGCGCGAGCGGCGGCGGCTGGCTGCTGAACTGGGACGGCAACTGGGGCCTGGTCAACGGGATCAACAGCCGCGCCAACCTGCCCAACCCCACGATCGTGGCGTCGCCGTACTTCGACCAGACGGCCCTGGACCTGTACGACTTCACCAAGAACATGTGACCTGTCCGCAGCCGCGGGCCTATGACGATGCTGTGGGAGTTACCTGACTCCCACAGCATCGCCGTACGCCGGATGAGCATGCTTGTTGATGGAGATCATGCGCCCTAGCTGCCCACTGCCTCGCGTGTCGGAGCGCAGCCGGCCGGCGTCGCTGACCGGCAGGACGCCCGGCGGGCCGTGGACCTTACGCGCGGGAAACGAGCTCTGCGAGGTGTCACACGCGGGCAGGGTCCCATTGCCCGGTGGTTGAGCCGGGTTCCTGGGATGTCTACGCAAAGCGAGCTTAAACACCCACTGGAAACGTCATGAAACGGACACGGGGGGCGTGTGCGCGTCCCGCTTCAGAGTGCGCTACGCTGTACGGCCTGCCGCGGTGAGAGATCATCTCGGCAACGGGCTGTAGCGCAGTTTGGTAGCGCACTTGACTGGGGGGCTGGGCGTCACCGTCGACTGAGGCTCGATCCGATCTGGATAACCGCAGCTCACTCTCCCGTTGATATCGCCCAGTAATGAGCTTGATGACGCCCGCCCCTTACTGTTGGAGCGTTACGGGAGCGCAAGATCATTATCTGTTGCGTGCGCTGCCGACACCTCTGTGGCGATCTCGGCTGGCCCCGGACTTCTTGCGGTTTAGCCGTGTGAGGGGTCCGGAGCGAGCAAGGACGGTGGCCGCGACGTGTTCATGTCGTGGACTACGACCTCGAGGTCGAGGCGGCGGACAGCCCGAAACGTGAGCGGATGTCGTCAGCCGGCGACGCCAGGGTGTTAGGTAGCAAGCCGATGATGCTGTCGATCGACTCAGGCATGTGCCAAGTGAGCAACTGGCCACCATCCAGAGTCGCGTGCAGGCTTTGGCTGGTCGGCCACTGTAGCGCGACTATGACACCGCGCATGCCGTGACGCCGTGGTATGTCTAGCGCGGCGCAGGAGAGTCCGGTCTCAGCATCCCAGATAGTGACCGTGTGGGAGCCGGCAGTGGCCAGGTATGTGCTACACGGACTCCATGACAGAAGTCGACGTGCGCTAAAGAGCATGCCGTCGATGTCGTTGCCACCGATGCATCGCATTCTTATCGAGCCGTCTTCGGCGTTGCGGATGTACACGCCGGCCTTGCCCACCGCAGCGATCGATCGACCGTTCGGTGACCATGCCAGTTGCTCCGTGTGAGGCGTGGGTTCCCCGTTAGCGAAAACCTCGTTCCAGGTGCCGGTTTGCAGGGTAATTATCGTTCTCCGATCCGGAGACAATGCCAGTCGATCGCCGGTTGGTGACCAAGCGACGATGGCATGGCCCAGCCGTCCAAAACTGCGGGTCAGCGCGGGCTGCCCGGTTCTGGCGTCGAATACGACGACTTCCGCAGGGCTTCTGCCCCACCAATCGCTCGCGGCTCGCACGAGGTAGGAGCCGTCGGGAGACCAGGCCAGTTCGTGCGCGCCGGGTTGGAGATCGTCGATCTGTATGATCTTGTGTCGATCGTGTGCGTCCCAGACCGCCAGCGAGTCATGGTTGGAAGCGGCGATGCGATTGCCGTCTTGCTCCCAGCAAACGGTAGTGGGGGCCAGCCGCCAGGCGAACGCTGTATCGAGAACGGCGAATGACGCGGTGCCGATGTCGTGGATCATCGCGGAGTGACGCGTGGTGGTGGCCAGGCGCGTCCGGTCGGGTGACCACGCGAGGTTGCGGAGATCGGTGCTGGGCAGATGCAGAGAGTTGCCGGTGGTGATGTCGTGGATGCATATGCCGGAGGAGTCCGCGCAAGCGATCGCATGGCCGTCGGCTGACCATGCGACACACATGCTCATCGTGAAGACGTCATGCAGGGGGGACGCGTGTCCGGCAATCGGCAAGAGGACGCGGCGGAGTGGTTCGGTGGAGTCCAGAGCGAATAAATGGAATTCGGCTTGGATCGTCTCCGCTGTATCGGCATCCCTGTCGCGGAGGCTGTGGATCAGTAGGGCGACTTGGTCGCTGCCTGGTGACCAGCAGGCGCCGCTGACGCGGAAGCTCGAGTAAGCGGTCGTGTCGTGGCGGATGTGCTGCACCGTACGCCCGGTAAGAGCGTCGAAGACCTGGACATGCTGTGTGATGGGCTGGCTGGCGCGGCGATGAGCCGGGCTGGCGATACACAGGATGAAGCGTCCGTCAGGTGACCACATGAGGGCGTCAATCTCCGCTGCGGCCGCGATCCTGGCCGTGATTAGCGCGGAGCTGCTGAGCCGGACGCGTACCGTGGCGCCCATGACCCAGGCGATCCTGTCGCCCTGCACGGACCAGAACGGTAGGGCGGACTCGCCGCCCGGCACGAACGGTATCTCGGGGAGTTCCGCCTCGGACATGTCACCGACGGCGATCCAGCCGCCGGGCCCACCGAAGGCATACTGTTGACCATCGTGGCTCCAGCCGAGCTGGGCGCTGTGGTACGCCTTGAGGGCGCGACGATATCGGGCATCGCTCATCGGCGCGGTGTCCCAACGAGACAGCTCATCCGACTTAACGATCATGACGGCTGTGCCGCTGCCGGTCAGGCGCCGCCTATCGGTGGGGTCTAGCGGCAACTGTCGACGGTCCAGCAACTCACCCGAGCGCGACCAACGGCACAGCCTCCCTTCGCCGCCCAACGTCACGAGATCCTGCCCATTCCAGGCCAGACTGGCCACTCCCGGCGAGTGCGTCATGCTTAGCAACTGCATGTCAGGAGCATCCAGCAGCGACCATAAGGTCCACAGCGCTACTGGCGGTGTTGAGCCGGGAGCCTCGTCGACCGCCGCCAGAGCAACCGTGATCGCCTCGTCCGGGTTCTTCGCCCGGATCTGCTGTGCCCACAGCGCTGCGGCAGCAGCACGGGAGGCCGCTGACGCTGACGCTGATCGTCGCGATTCGCAGATGAACTCCGCCAGCAACGACGACACCCCCACAGACATGACGACGTCATCGCCGTCAGTGAGCGCTCCGCCGACGAGTAGATCGTCGGCGCGCCGACCGGCGCGATGCCAGTCCCGGGCACGTCGTTCAAGGGTGCTGCGAAGGCGTATCCGCCGGTCGGCGCGTTGCGCAAGGTGATTCAGCCGGTCCCAGCGTCGCAGAAGCGCGTCGTGCACGAACCCGACCGAACTTCCCTGGTCGAGGTCGACCATCAACCGGCTACTGCGGAACGTCGCGACGATGTCGCGATCGTTTTCGCTGAGCTCGGCGAAGGCAACCTGTCGTCGTGTAAGCAGGTCGCCGTCCCAGTCAACGAAACGCAGAAGCAGGTCATCGACCGCATCGGGGTCGTGGGTGCTCCCGGCGACGGCGTAAACCTGTTCGGCGTGAGCAGCGATGGCACCGGCAACCCGCCCGACTCGCTCGTAGTCCCGGTGGGTGATCACATCGGTGCGGTCGTCCCACAGTCGCCGCAAGAGCTGACTCAGCATGGGCAGCGCATCGCCGACGGTGGCCTCTGCGACTATGGTTTCGACGAGATCGGTTTCCAGATGCATGCCCGCGGCGCGGGCCGGGCGGACGATCACTTGACGTATCTGGTCCGGAGTCATCGGACCGACGACGATCGACGTGCCGTGGCGCAGGCCGGGGGAGAGACGATCGAGTGTGATGAGGTCGTCGGGTCGCAACGTGAGCAGGACGTGCAATGCGCGGTGGGACCGCAGCGCCGTTTGAAGATAGTTCAGCAGCATTGCCCCGTCATCCGCGGACAGATCGTGCAGTAGTCCATCGGCTTGGTCGACCGCGAGGAGCATTTGCGGCCTGCCTTCGCTTGCCGCGCTCAGGGCTGCATTCAGAAGGCGCGGCGTCTGGAAGGTCCCCGCGCATGTCTCCACGGCTTCCTGACGCAGCCGTTGCGCAAGGTCGAGCAGGGCACCCGGGTCGTCTGTGCCCTGACGTAATATCTGAGCCAGCGAGGCAAACGGATCTGCTCCCGGGACCATCGGGCCATACACCTTCCACCGCCTCGACAGTCTCGGTAGGACACCAGCACGGAGCAGGGAAGATTTTCCGCTTCCTGAAGGGCCGACGAGCAGTAGCAGTCCTCGGCGTTCAAGCGTTCCGGTTCGGTTGTTGAGGTGTGCCAAGCATGTCTCGGTTTCGCGATCACGTCCAAAAAACACCGCTGACCTGTCACTGTAAAATGGCTCCAACCCGGCATACGGGCTGTCGTCGCTTCGCCACGCGTGGGCGCGCGCTACCCGCCAACGTTGAACCGCCTCCCACACCAGCACCGCCGCGAAGGCAGCCGACAGCCAGATCACGGCCGTGTCGTCGATCCATCGAAGTGGGTGCCACCATGAGTCGGCGTGTGCTGTCACCAGATTTATGCCGGCTCCCATCACGCCGCCGAGCAACAGCGCACGCAGATCCATCGGAATTCGGTGGCGTCGGCCCATGAGAATCAGGGTGACACACGGGGCCAAGGAAAAGTGCTGCCCGATTCCTGGGGTGTGCTGCACCGATAGGTGACAGGGGTAGTCACGCGGCCTTCTGACCATTCGGCGACGAGGTGGTTCGAAGAATTAGGCAAGCCTTAGCCGACAGACAGCTGCGCCGTCGTGGTGACGCATCTCGGCGAGCTGGAAGGCTGGCCACTGGCCAGGGCCACTGGCCAGGGCCACTGGCCAGGGCCAAGGGCGGACTCCGCCATCGAGATCACCGAGCCGAACATGACCTTTTGTGCGCAGAGCACGCTCAACTCGGCAACAGTGCGGTCGAGCTGATCGAGGCCGCGTGGGCGCACGCTGAGGGTGACGTGATCCTCGATGTGCCTAACGAGGATGTCGTGTGCGCCGGTGGCGTGCTGTTGATCGGCGACCATTCGATCGTGTGGGATGGCGACATCGACGGCTGGATCGCCGCCTGCGATCGCATCCTCGTCACCGGCGCCAACACCATCGTCCCGGGCCACAGGCCGATGATCGACCAGGAAAGCGCGCTGGAATTCCGTGAGCGCCCATACTTTCGGTAGCTGAGCGCCCAAGCAGCCTTGGACGTGCTGGATGCGAGGGGTGCTGAGTCTGGTGTTTGCGAGCGAATATAACGAGTGTGTCGCCGCGTTGGTAACGACCCGATGCTTGTAAGAATCGCGACAATCTTCCCCTTTGACGATCATGGGGTTTCTCTCCACTTACATATGAGACTGTGTGGGAGGCCTGATGGATCACCTATGGGTCGCAGCCATCTGCGGCACACCACTGTGCGCCGTGGTTGTGGTGTGGATCCGCCTGCATTTTCAGCTTCGCGGCGAAGCGGCCCGCAGTCGGCATTTGAGGTTGGCGGCCCGTGAACTTCCACCCCGTAGCAAGCTGCGAGAGGTGCGGGCCGACGGAACCTTGCTGACCATCGCGTTGGGCGTCGATGGGAACTCCGGAGGTAGGCAATGACGACTCCGCGCGCGTACGAGCCGGGCCCGGAGACGAGCTGCGAAAGCCAGCCTTCGCCGACGACTGTTCGGTCGGTCGAGGTCGCCGAGTTCACCGCCTTCTACAAGGACGACGTTCACGCACTGGGCGTGTTTTTGCGCAGCCTCGGCGCCAACGCCACAGTGGCCACAGATATCGCGGCGGACGTCATGGGGGAGGCGTACCATCAATGGTCATCCATTCGGATGCCTCGGACGTGGGTGCGAACGGTGGCGCGGAGGAAATACCTCAGAGCGCTGTTCGCTGTCGACCTATCTGGCGAGGTGTCCGACGCGGTGGAGGCGGACCATGGCCGCGACATCGCAGATTCGGTCGCGCCGCATGTAGCGGCATGCGGACTACTTGCGCGCCTGCCGCTGCGGCAGCGCCAGGTCATGGCCTGGCACCTGGACGGGTATACCCCTACTGAGACTGCGCAAGAGTTGCAGATCTCGCCCGGTGCAGTGCGGTCGAGCCTTGCCGCTGCACGGCAAGCACTTGGTGATCTCTTGCGGGAAGGGACAGAGCAGTGAGCGGGAGCCGACCGCCGTACGACCGCGAGGCGGTCGACAGCCTGTTGCGCGACGTCCAAGGGCATCTGCTGGCCGAGATGCGCCAGGCTATCGACGTTGAACGGGGTCTGGCCGCGATTCTAGGCGCAGACGCCACGGCGCCATGCCGCGAGAGCTTCGCTGGCCGTGCCTCGTCGCCAACCACAGCCATGGACGGGCGGATGGTTGCCGACACATTGCCGCACGCTGATGCGCCAGCCTCAAAGAGCGCGCCCTGCCGCATCGCCCAAGTTGGTCAGCACCTGCACGCTTCCCCCGCAGGCTCTGCCAGCGTGGCCTTCTACCTGCTTGCCGCGATCGCCTTGGACGAGGATCTTGACCGCACGGGTGAGATCGCGCAGCTGCTGCGCATCAAGGTCAGCGACGATGAAGCACGTACGCGTCAGACGGTTCAGACCCTCGCGGCGGTGCAATCACGCGGCGCAAAGGGCGTAGGACGTGAGCACGCCAGACTCGTTGCGTCAGCTCATGCCCACGGCGTTCAGCATGTCCGGACCCTCGCTGATGCAGGAGCCGTCTTGCGGCGGCTTCGCTGGCCAGCGGTCATGACCGCCGACGGCGCACATGATCTCGCATCGAACTTGATTGCTGGTCTGGCGCACGCCACAGCACTCGTCTCAATAGTTGACCAAGTTGTCGGCCTTTGGGAGCCTCAAACCTGTCAGCCTTGGCTACCGAGCACGTCGATCGACCAGGTGCACCGCGCATTGCGTGAGGATCTAGCCGAATACGCCGCCCACATGCGTGCTACCGCTCGGCCGCGTCACCTCCACGAGGTCTACCGCCACCTCGAAGACCTGTTCGCCGACGAGGTGGCCGCCAACAGACGAGAACGGCCGTCCATCGCTCTGGCCGTGCCCCGGTAGCGGACAAAGAGATTGCTTGACCCATAGAGCGATCTGGGAGGATGTCACCCATGGCTGATGTGGCGTCGGATGCTGTACGTCCATTCGCGCACTTGCAGTCCGAGCACGCCGACCGATACCGCCTGGTGCTTGCGGCGTTTACCCGGGCCAAGGACCGGTTCGTGGTCCACTTGCGTCCCGAGGACGTACACGCAGACCTGGGGCACCTGCTGGACCTTGACGGTGTTACCAATGGCCTGGCACAGCTCACCACCTGGGGCAACCTTCGGGCGGACCCCGACACCGGACGGGTCACCACCCCAGAGGACTTCAACCGCGCGCGGTACCTGTACCAACTGACCAGCGAAGGGGAGGCCGCCGAACAGGCGATCGCCGTCTACGAGGAGGCAGTGGGACGGCGCGGTGTGCTGCAGTCGGTGGCGTTGACCGACATCGCGTCTCAGCTGCACGCCCTGCTGCACCTGCTGAAGGAAGCCAACGACGCCGGGACCTCGGCCGATGCAGCTAAGGCGCATCTGCTGCTGCTCAGCATCGTGGAGCGCTTCGCCAGTCTGGCCGACAACGCGCAGGCGTTCATGGCGTCGCTGCGGCGCACTATCGACTTCGCCGACAGCGACGTCGATGCCTTCGTCGCCTACAAGGAACGGCTGATCACCTACATCGAGCGATTCATCGCAGATCTAGCCAATCAGGGCGCGGAGATCGCCCGCTTGGCGCACGAGGTGGAGGCCGCCGGGGTCCGTGACGTCCTCGACGCCGCGGCACGACGTGAGGCGGCCGACGCGGTACCCGACGCCGACTCTGACACGGACGCATACGCCCTCACCTTCACGGTCGCCCTCGATCGTTGGCGGGCGCGCTGGGACGGACTGCGAAGCTGGTTCGTCAGCGCCGACGCCCGCCGGCCGTCGCAGGCCAAGCTGTTGCGCTCAGCGGCTATCGCATCGATCACCCAGTTGCTGGCGACGGTGTCAGCGATCAACGACCGCCGTTCGGGCCGCTCGGACCGCTCAGCGGACTTTCGCAGGCTTGCGGTCTGGTTCGCTGAAGCCACCGACGACGACGCCCACCGGCTGTGGCGGGCGGCATTCGCGATGTCGTCGGCGCGGCACCTGAGCGTTACCCCGGCGACGACCGCGGTGTGGGATGAGCAGCGGGTGCCAAGCTCCACGCCGTGGCGGGAGGCCCCCGCGCTGCGCATCAGTCCGCAGCTGCGGCGCACCGGGTCCTACGAGCGCCGGGGCACGCCCAACCGTGTGGCCGACCGCAGCGAACAGCGGCGATTCCTTGCTGAGCGGGCGGCGCGGGAGTCGGCGCAGACCGCGGCCGCGCGCGCCGAGTTGGCAACCGATGGCCCGGTGCTGCTGTCGCAGCTGGCCGAGCTTGATCCGCTGGCGTTCCGTCTGTTTCTCCAACTGTTGGGCGATGCGCTGGCCGCGCGAGGCCGTGACGGCGCCGAGGTCCGGGTGACCTCCAGCGACGGTACGATGCGGGTGCGGCTGACACCCGTGCCCCACGCGCCGGAGGTAGCCATCCGCACAGCCGACGGCGTGCTCCAAGGCCCTGAGCACCTGATCGACATCGCCCAGACCGGCCCGGCGGGGGACAATTGAACCGCAGGCGCGCCAGGCCGCTGTACGACGAGACCGCCCGCATGCAGCGTGCGATGCGGCTGCTGCTGGCACGGCCGCTGCTGGTCGCTGGCCTCACACCTGACGAAGACTTCCGGCTGGTAAGGGCGATGGCCGCTCCGCTGCGGGAGTGGTTCGATCGGGAGACAGGGTGGCGGCTGCACATCGACGCGCAAACCGCGCGCCTGTTCAAGACAACCACCGACCTGGATGATCTCACCCGGCCGGCACGCGATCCGAAGGCCGGCACCCCGTTCGGCCGCCAGCGCTACGTGCTGACGTGCCTGGCACTTGCGGTGTTGGAACGCGCCGACCGCCAGATCACCCTCGGGCGCCTGGCCGAGCAGATCCTGCTTGCCGCGACTGATCCTGAGCTTTTCGCCCTCGGGTTCCGGTTCGAGCTGGACCGCAGGGAGGAACGCGCAGATCTTGTCGCAGTGGTGCGCCTTCAGCTGGACTGGGGGACGCTGCGCCGGGTCGGTGGGGACGAGGAGTCATTCCTCAATGCCGCGGGCGATGTCCTCTATGACGTCGACCGCCGCGTCCTGTCGAACCTGCTCACCAGCGTCACCGGCCCATCGTTGATCCAGCACGACGACACCAGTGCCCGCGTGGCGGCGATGACGGCCGAGGCTGTTCACGACAGCGACGATTTGCGCAACCGTGCGTTGCGCCATCGGCTCACCAGGCGCCTGCTTGAGGAGCCGGTCGTCTACTACGGCGAGCTCACCGAAGCCGAGCTGGGCTACCTGCGTTCGCAACGTGCGCAGATCACCAGCCGTATCACCGAGGCGACCGGCTTGATCGCCGAGGTCCGAGCCGAAGGCATCGCGATGGTCGACCCCGACGACGAGCTGACAGATGTACGCATGCCGGCCCAAGGCATGCGTAGCCACCTGGCTCTGCTGCTGGCCGAACATATCGCCACCCAGCCCGACGGTGTGCCGTTGGCTGACCTGCACGAACTCACCAGGCAGCTGGCTGTCAAACACCAGGCGTACTGGCGCAAGGACGCCACCGACCCCGGCGCAGAGGTCGACCTCGTCGACGCCGCGCTGGCCACCTTGAGCAGCCTGAAACTGGTGCTCGTGCAGCGTGCACCGCAGCACAGGGCCGTACCGCGACCCGCCATCGCCCGATACGCGCTGGCCGAGCCCGAGATCCGCCAGCGTGGGAAGGAAGCGACCGCATGACGCAGAACCCCCAAGCTGGCACACCTCGACCGGACTCGCAGCGCTGGCGGCCACTGCGCTGCGGCCTGGTCGACATCTTCTACTACGACATCGAGGAATTCCATTTCCACAAGGGCGGCCTGCTGCTTCGAGGCAATAACGGCACTGGCAAGTCCAAGGTACTCGCGCTGACCATGCCATTCCTGCTCGACGGCGAGCTGTCGGCCTACCGCGTCGAGCCCGACGGCGACAAAGACAAGCGCATGGAATGGAACCTGCTGCTCGGCGGTAAGCATCCACACCCGGAGCGGCTGGGATACACCTGGATGGAGTTCGGGCGCTGTACCAACGACGGCGCCGAGCGGTATCTGACCATCGGCTGCGGGCTCAAAGCGGCCACCGGCCGGGGAATCGCCAAGCACTGGTACTTCGTCACCGACAGGCGCATCGGACAAGACCTCGACCTAGTGGGCCCCTCGGGCGTCGCGTTGACCCGCGACCGGCTCAAGGACACCCTCGGCGCGCGCGGCACGATCTACGACCGTGCCGCAGACTACCGCCGCGCCGTCGACGAGGCGCTGTTCGGACTCGGCGACCGCTACGAGCCGCTGGTGTCGCTGCTGATTCAACTCCGTCAGCCGCAGCTGACCAAACGTCCAGACGAAGCAGCCTTGTCACGCGCGTTGACCGGGGCCTTGCCGCCACTCGATCCGAACCTGATCGCACAGGTTGCAGAGGCCTTCCGCAGCCTCGACGACGAACGCACCACACTGCAGGGCCTGCAGGAAGCACGCAAGGCCGCCGATGACTTTCTGGGCACCTACACCCGGTACGCGAAGGTCGCCGCTAAACGGCGTGCGACAGGACCTCGACAGGCGCACAGCCGCTACGAAGCCATCGTGCGGGACCTCGCCGAGCAAGATCGCATTCATCAATCCGCGCAGCAGGCACTGGACGCTGCCGAAACGCGCCTGGGCGAGCTTGACCAGCTCGTGAGCACACTGCTCGCGCGCAGGGACGCGCTGCACGACAGTCCAGGCATGCGCGCGGCTAAAGACCTCGACCTGGCCGACCAGATCGCCACCGAACGCGAGCGCATTGCACACAAACAGCAGGACCTGCTCACCGCGGCCCTAAACGCCGGGCAGCGCCTGTCCGCCGCGGTCGAACGCACCGGCCGTGAGTTGACGGCGGCCACAGTCGAACAAGAATCCGCCACCGGCGCTGTTCGTGAAGCAGCACGTAATGCCCGCATCGAGAACGAGCACACCGAAAAGGTGGAACGGGCGCTCACTGACGACCCGCCGTATCAGCAAGGCCGGCAAGCCGCCTCAACACTGGCCCAGTGGCGCGAACAGTCGACCGTCAACCTCCGCTCCCTGCTCGCCAAGGCACGAGCTGCCGACGGGGAGGTCCACCGCGCCCGAGACGAAGCCGACCGCCTCACTGCAGAGCTCGCCCAGGCACAGGAACATGCCCAAGCAGCCGAGGACGACGTAGAACAGCAAACCGGGGCACTGGCCACGGCGCTGCACCAGTACCTCGGCGCAACCGCCGAACTGAAGGTCCCCGACCTCGACGTCGTCATCGCCGAAACCGACCAATGGGGGCGTAGCCTCGATGGCCCGAACCCCGCGACAACCGCTATCACCGCCGCCAGCGCGGCGGCGACCGCCGCGCTCGCGCATTTGGAGTCCAATCTCGGCTCCGCCCGTGCTACGGCACAAGCCGACCACGACCGCATCACCGCGCAACTGCAGCGCCTGACCAGCGGCGACCACGACGCCCCCACGCAGCCCTACACGCGCTCACCGCAAGCACGCACCGGCCCCGGCGCACCGCTGTGGAAAGTCGTGGACTTCGAACCATCCGTAAGCCCCGCGGACCGCGCAGGACTGGAGGCGGCTCTCGAAGCCGCCGGTCTGCTCGATGCCTGGCTACAACCCGACGGCACCGTCCTGGCCGCGGACACCGACGACGTGCTTCTGGTCGGCGGCCCACCCGTACCAGACAACCTCACCAGGCTCCTGCGCCCGGCCATAGACGCCGGCGACGAGCAAGCCGCGTCATTGAGCGACTCCGTGGTCATCTCCATGCTGAGCAGCATCGGTCTCGGCTCGCAGAAAGTTTCGGGCACGTGGGTGACGACCGACGGCCGATTCGCCAACGGGGTCTTGGCTGGGTCCTGGCGCAAGGACGCGGCGACGCATATCGGCGAGGGCGCCAGGGAAGCGGCGCGGCGCGCCCGCATCGCGCACCTGCGTGCCGAGCTGGCCGCTGCCGCCGACACGATCGCGAGCCTGGATACCCGTCTGGACGAGGTCGCCCGCCGCCAACGCGTCCTGGCACACGAAGCGCAGCACGCGCCCGGCGACGGCAAACTGCGGGAGGCGCACGCGGTGCTGCGCGAACGGACCGCAGCAGTGCGGCGCACCACCCGGCGCCAACTGGAAGCCAATGCGCAGGTCGAAGCCGCCCGCGAGAAGGCAACCCTTGCGCACCAGACAACACAGGAGTTCGCCGACGACGTCGATCTGCCCACCGACCCCGGCGAGCTCGACGGCGTCGCTGCCGCAGTCGGCCAGTACCGCACCACGCTTGCAGCGTGGTGGCCGGCTTGCGCCCAAGTCCTGGCCGCCCGTAGACGGGCCGACGAAGCCAGCACCGAGCACGCCACCGCAACAGCTCGCATCGAAGCCGCCCAGATCGACACGAAGGAGGCAGCCGAGACCGCGCGCGCAGCACGTGAACGCCACGCAGCGCTGCTCGAAGCCAGCGGAGCGACAGTTGCCCAGCTACAGCAACAGCTCAAAGACCTTGGCATCAAGATCGAAAATGTTGTCCGTGATCGCAAACGCACCCACGATCAGCAGACTGCGGCGGTAGCCGCACGCGGGCAGGCCGAAGGCCGCCGAAGCACCCTGGCCGACGAACTGTCAAAGGTCACCGAGCAGCGCGACAGCCAAGTCGACGCGTTGCGCCATTTCGCCAGGTCCGGCCTGCTGGAGATCGCCTGCCCTGACCTGGAGATCCCCGATCCCGAGACTCCCTGGTCGCCGACGCCCGCGATCGTCCTGGCCAGGACGATCGACCGGATCCTGGCCGAGACCGACGACAGCGAACGCCGATGGGAACGCGAACAGCAGCACGTCAGCAACGACAGCAAGACATTGACCGACATCCTGTCCAGGCACAACCACCAGACCAGTCTGTCGGTCCGCGACGGGATCATCCTCGTCGATGTCACCTTCCAAGGGCGCACCAGACCCATCGCCAGCCTCGCCACGGCATTGGCTGGTGAGGTCGACGAGCGCCAGCGCATCTTGTCGGCCCACGAGCGCGAGATCCTGGAAAACCACCTCGTCAACGAGGTCGCCGGCGCGCTGCAGGAACTCATCACCACGGCCGAGTCGCAGGTGCAGACCATGAACGACGAGCTGGAGCAGCGGCCCACATCGACCGGTATGCAGCTGAGGCTAGTCTGGCGAACCGCTAAGGACGCGCCCGAAGGGCTGGCCGAGCTGCGCGACCGTCAACTACGCCAGAGCACCGACGTATGGGACGACGATGACCGCACCAAGGTCGGCTGGTTCCTGCAGCGCCAGATCGCCAACGAACGACTGCGTGACGACTCCGGCACATGGCTGGACCAATTGACCAACGCCCTGGACTACCGCACCTGGCACGAGTTCAAGATTGAACGCCGCCAGGACTCGACATGGGTGTCCGCAGCCGGGCCTGCCTCCGGCGGCGAGCGTGTGCTCGCCGCGAGCATCCCACTGTTCGCCGCGGCTGCCTCCTACTACAGCTCCGCGAGCCCTCACGCACCCCGCCTCATTGCCCTCGACGAAGCCTTCGCCGGTGTCGACGACGACTCGAGAGCCAAGTGCCTTGGACTGATGGCAACCTTTGACCTCGACGTCATGATGACCAGCGAACGTGAATGGGGCTGCTACCCCCAGGTGCCCGGCCTCGCAATCGCCCAACTGTCCCGCTACGAGGGCATCGACGCCGTCCTCGTCACGCCATGGCGCTGGGACGGCAGCGGCAGCCGCTACCAAGTGCCACGACCTGCACCACGCGTACCCAGCCAAGCTACAGTCGCCGCCGATACTGACAGTCAGCCGACGCTGCTATGACAACAGACATCGATCGCCTACGCCGCGTGTTGGACAACGAATCGATCACGTGGGTAATCGACCGCGTGCGCGACCGCATGACCCGCGGCGCGAGTCTCACCGGCCTGGTCCGGCTGGCCGACCCCACGCCCGCGCAACGCAGCGCCGTCCAAAAGCTGTTCGGGCGCAAACCCGGTACGGGCGGCGGCCTCACCGTCTCACTCGACGCACTCGACGCATTGCTGCGCGAGAAGCAGCTCGCCGAGGGCTTGGCCGCGGCAGTAGTGACACTACGTGGCCCGATCACGCCGGCGAAGGTCGCCGCCGCGGCACTCGACGACGCCTGGCAGCGGGCCATGGCCCCGCTGGTTGAAGCCGTCAGCCGGCGGCCCGAGCTCGAGGACTGGTACAACAGGACGCAGACACGTGCCCTCATCCGCCGGCTGTTCAATACCCCGGATGCCGCCGAGCCCGAGCTGCGCCAGCTCGCCTCCGTCCTTACCGCGATGCCCGCGTCGGGGGTCTCGCTGACTACGTTCGCGAGCCGCACCGCAGGCAACGCCCACGCCCTGGACACCGGGAAACCTCTAGCGGCACTCGCCGAGTCAGCGATCCGCACGACATGGCTGGCAGAACCACCGCCCGCGACCGGGCGAGCGCAGCATCGACGTCTTCTCTGGGAGGCTGTCGGCATCCAACTCGACGAGCTGTCCTCGACCGTTTTAGCACTCAACCTCGCCGCGGCACCCGGCAGCTACCTGTACCGCTTCACGCAGCCGGCGCTCGAGTCCGGCGAGCCACTCGTACTCACGCTGCGCCAGCTTGCCAGGCACGAGGCGAAGTACCAGCCACAAGCCGTGTACGTGTGCGAGAACCCAACCATTGTGGCGGCGGCAGCAGATGAGCTCGGTCCAGCGTCGCCAACCGTGGTCTGCGTCAGCGGTCAGCCCTCGAGCGCAGCGATCCGCCTGTTGACGGGGCTTAACGACTCCGCTGCGACGTTCCACTACCACGGCGACTTCGACTGGGGCGGCCTGCGCATCGCCAACCTCCTACTCGCGAGGGTGCCGTGGACGCCGTGGCGCTTTCAAACAGTCGACTACCTCGCAGCAGTCGGCGACGCAACACGTCGCCTACGGGGTCGGCCGACAACCGCCACCTGGGACGAACACCTTGCAGAAGCAATCGCGTCCAAGGGCGTATCGGTCGACGAGGAGCTTGTCCTCGAGGACTTGCTTTCGGACCTTCGGCATGTGCAGTACACAGCGTCGTGATCAAAACGTGTAAAGGCAACGACCCTTGAAGCGGCGACTGTGGCGACCTGTCAAAACCCCCCAAGCGCGTCCTTTGAGTCGCCCACCAGCATGCAAGTCGGCGTGACGACAGTTGTGATGGATGCCGATCCACCATGCCATCGCACGAGGCATACCCAGCCGGAATGATCCGGTTCCCGCGGCGGGTCTCAGGCGGAGGCGTGCTGATCCGCAGCGTTGGAGGCTGCCGCTCGCCGCCGCTGTCGCGCCTCCAGGAGTCTCGCTTTACGCTGCGCCTCCCAGCGTTCGGTGGTCAGGAGCCGCCCGTCGAGCAGGCGGCGAGCGATCTTCCAGCAGTTCAGGCAATCGACATCCGCCCTGTCCAGTCGCCGTGAGTCGGACCGCAGCAGGCTCCCCAACGGCCCGTCCCACTCGTTGTAGTAGGGGTGGCCGTCGGGCTTCTCGAACCACATCTGTTCTGCGAGGTGGAACAGATGCAGCGCAGTCAGGCGGGTGATGAGTGCGGCGTCGGCCCGAGCCGGCACGGTGAGGTCCCATTCTCGGAGCCGGCCTAGCGGTGACTCCCGGATCCGCACGACGAAGAATCCGTAGTCCTCGAGGAGCGCGGCCTTACGCTCGTCGCGTTCTTCCTCGCCGGAGTGCCAGTAGGCCCCGTCGTACTCCAGCACCAGTCCGGCCCGCCGGGACAGGGGGAAGAGCATGTCGGCCCGGTAGCGTCCGACCTGCGCGCCGGCCCGACCAGGTCCGAGCGCGAAGTCGAGCGTCGCGAAGATGTTGCCCTCCAGCTTGGAGGTTGCCTCGTTGCCCCGCAGCGCGCAGTGGCCGTTGTCGCAGGATGCCGCGTAACGACCACTGGAGACAGACCAATTCTGGCGCACGCGTGCACCTTAAGCCCTCCGTCGGACACTTCCAGTGACGTTAATATGCGCTGCCAAGGGAGAGCGGATGCCAGGTCATCTGGGCCGCTCGTTTCGCGATTTCGGATTCGTCGGGGCTATGACGGACGATGTGCGGATGGCTCATGACCTGTCCCGTATCGACCCGCACCGCTTCGAGCAGATGGTGCTGGCGCTCGGCGTACGTGTGCTCGGCTACGGCCTTCGATCTTTCGGCGCGGGTGCCGATGGCGGGCGTGAAGCCACGTTCGACGGGCCGGTTCCTTATCCGGCGCCGGGGCCAGGTTCCTGGAACGGCTACATCGTGGTCCAGGCGAAGTGCCGCCGGACCAAGATCGGTGTCAAGGACGCCGAATGGCTGATCGGACAAATCAAGAGCGAGCTGCGGGCGTGGCTGAATCCTGCCAGCAGTCGCGCACGGACGCGCCGCCCCCAGTATCTAATTATCGCCACGAATGTTCAGTTGAGCAGTACCGCCTCCAGCGGCGGCATCGACAGGGTTGAGGCCGCCATGAAGGAGCAGGCTGCCGAACTCGGTCTGCTGGACTGGGCCGTGTGGGACGGCAACCAGCTGTCGACGTTCCTGGACGCCCATCCTGAGGTGGCCAGGACCTACGCCGACGTCATATCGTCGGGCGACGTCCTGACCAAGGCCCTTGAGACCATCGACGCACTGGGCCGGTCGGTGTCACCGACCCCGATCCGGTTGGGCCAGGGCCAGCCCGGCGCCGAGCGAAAGTTCCAGGCTGCGTACGACAAGGCCGGAGGCGCGGCTGTGCTAGGTATGCCGACAACCGAGGCTTATGAGGAGGGGCCGGGCTGGGTGCAGGAGTTTCCCCACGCGGTCATCTGCGCTGCGGCGGAAGGCCCGGCCGTAGCGGTGGACCTGCCGGTCTGGGAAGCGCTCCTGGATGCTGGCGCGGGACACGGTCGCCTGGCGGCGGTCGGCTACCCCATCGTGGACGCCCACACCCCCGCCTTCATCGACGACAGGGCACAGCCGGTCCGGCTGCACGGTGGCACCTGGAACGACGGGCACCTTCTGCAGAAGATGGGAGGCTGGCGGTGGGAACCGAAGATCACCTTCAGTTTCAACATCCGCGACCACGATCGATGGCGCCATGTGGAACCGCTGATGGACCTCAGGCTGCGATGCGCGTTACGGGTGAACTGGCAGGCCAGCCACGAGCTCACGATCGACGCCCAAGGTCGCAGGAACATGAAGTCATTTGTCGCTGGCAGTTGGCTTTCCGGATTCATCGTCCGCCAGGCTAACCGCTGGGGCCTCGACGGCAGCTCGCTGAAGTGGCAGCTTACGCCCGACGACGAGGGCTACAACGACAGCCGTTTCGCGTGCTACCGGGTGATGCTGGGCAGCCCCCCAGGCCCGGCCATCGGGGCGTGGCTACGGCTGAGCCTGCCCGACAGCCTGCGCGGTGAGGTCAGCTGCATCATCGACCTCCGCGTCAACTTTCCCCACCTTCAGCCACCGGACAGCCTCGCGGATGGACTCGCACTTGCTGCGGCGTCGCGGCCGCTCGATGTACAAGACCTCGTCGAATTCTTTGCTGGGGCCTGGGAGGCCAACGCCTGGTTCCTCCCGCGAGCTGCGAGCCCTAACCTGCTCTTCTGCAAGACCGTAGGCGCGCCTGTCATCGAATGCCACATAGTCGCCGAACGCTCGCCAGGACGCGGCCTGCCTTACACGGTCGACCTGCTGCAAGTCGTTGATCTGTCCATGTACGGCGAGGCGCCTGCCAACCCTCGGCCCATGATGGGCGCATCTGTGTCGGCGCCGACGTCGCTCGAGCTTCCCCAGATCACCACCACCGTCATCCAACTCCTGGCTCACATGGCATCCGGGTTTGGGTTCCTCGAGTCCGAGGATTAGCAGCGGCCGATCAAGCCGGTCGCTTCGCAGCGTGGTCTGTGCCGGCCGTCGGCTTGGACCGCCGCCCGTGCCGCAGCTGTGCGACGAAGACGGGCAGCGCGTCGGCGTGCGGTGAGTGGATGTGCAGGAAGTGGATGCCGAGCCCGTCGAGACGTGCGAGGGTCGCGCGCAGGCGGCGAGTCACCATCGCGCTCGCCGAGCAGGCTGCCCGCAGGCAGGCCGAGCACCTTTCCTTCATGTCCGCTCCTGGCACGCCGTCGCGACACCGATCACGCCGATCGCAGGTGACCCGACCCGGACTGTAACGATCTGCCCACCCTGCATCGAGGCCGCCTGTTGCGCCTCATTACCACGGTCGTAGGGTGTGGCCATCATCGAGTTGTCCGCGGCCACTCGCTGTCCCGGCTGGGCATCCGTTGGCCGGACAAACAGAGGTAGGCCGGGAAGTGATGGCCGACCAACCGGTCATCCAGATGCGCGACACCATACCCGAGGAGAGCAGGTGCTACCGCATCCCGGCCTCGACGCCTAGGTCGTGTATCGAAGTGCGTGTAGCCATTCGTTGATCGCGGTGATGTGGATCGTCGCCAGGTTACGGACGGCGAGCTTGTCGTACCGGGTGGCCATCGCACGATGGCGTTTGAGCCGGTTGATGCCGCACTCGACGGCGTGGCGCTGCCGGTATATGACCGGGTCGAACATCGGTGGTCGGCCACCGGCCTGGCCGCGTCGACGGCGGTGCCCAGCCTCATCGGCCGGGATCGGGATGGTGGCCTTGATCTTGCGTCGGCGCAGCAGGTCACGGTTGGCGCGGCTGCTGTAGGCCTTGTCGGCCAGGACCCGGTCCGGTCTCGTACGGGGCCGGCCGGGCCCTGGCCGCGGGACACGGATAGCGCCAAGCACGGCCGCAAACTGGGGACTGTCACCGGCCTGTCCGGCGGTGACCAGCATCGACAACGGCTTCTGTGCCTGTTCGCAGGCCAGATGCAGCTTGGTGGAGTAGCCGCCACGGGAGCGGCCCAACGCGTGATCGGCTGGTTCGCCGACGGGCGGCTCGAGCTGCGCATCGCCGTCACGTCGGGCACCGGCGGCGTGCTGATGAGCGCGCGCGGTCGTGGAATCGACGCTGACATCCCAGCCGATCAACCCGGCCGCGTCAGCCGTGGCCTGCAGCGCGGTCACGATCCCGAGCCAGACTCCGGCCCGCTGCCACCGCCGGAACAGCCCGTACACCGCCGACCAGGATCCATAGCAGTCTGGCACGTCCCGCCACGGCGCACCTACCCGCACCCGCCAACGGATACCGTCGATGAGCTGCCGTTTCGTCCACGCCGACGGCCGACCCGCCCCCACGCTGATCGGTAGCAACGGCTCCAGGACCGCCCACTGCGCGTCGGTGAGATCGTGCCGCCTCGTCACCGCTAAGGTGGCCGCGAGATCTCCGATATTGCAGGTTCTGCTTGGTCGCTGAACCCTTTACCGGAGACCTCGCTCCATATCGATCATCGACACCTAACGACTTCGACACACGCTCTAGTCAGGTGACAGCGTCCATGCCACCGGCGCCCCGTAGGCGGGCTCATCGGTTCTCGTGCGCTGGGTGTGCGAACGCCCATCCACAGGGGTACGGACATCTGCGTAGCCCTCTGTCACCCGCCGACCTCACCGTCCTGGCCGGAGGCGACTTCGCCGTGGTCGTGGTGCAGGGCGGAGACCGGTGGACCGGCCAATGGGACGATGAGGGGCTGGCTGCGGCGGTTCCCGGGCAGTGCGGAGCAGGTCCGGACATGTGATGGCTGCGGAGCGACCGCTGCCGCCGCCGAAGCGTTCGTCGGCGCGGCTGAGTACACCCATCATCTCGCGTATCGACTCGAGTTTCCGCCCCCACGAGCTCGGCCAGCCAGCCAACGTGGTCAGCCTGGCCGAAGGAGTCGCCACCGTCGCCGTCGCCGTCGCCGTCGCCGTCGCAGGCGCAGGATAACATCAGGGTGCGCCGGGTCACGCGGATCGAGCTCGCCGACCACGCCTACTTGTCACCGACACCCCGTCCTCGAGGTAGCGACTTCACTGCCCGAGTCTGCCTCGATCATGCCAACGCCCGATGCAACAGCGTCAACCCGAGAGACGCTCGATGGTGACGACGCTTGGTGCGCGTCACGTCACATTCGGGGTGGTCTTCGCCACCAGGAACCGCGACAATACAGAGCTGGCGGGCGATGCCTGCCGAACCAGCCCGAACTGAGGGAAGGAACAGGCTGTGCCGTCTGACAAGCTCGCCCTCGGTGCGGCGGCGGTGTTTATGGCGCTATGCTTGGCCACCTTCCTGTGGGCAACGCGGCCCTCGGCGGCCGGGCGACGCCAGGCCATCCTTGTCTTCACCTGGCTGTGCGCCGCGCTCGCGGCGACCCTCGTCATCTTCTCGCTGTTCCCCAACTCGCATGCCTACGGCGACCTGATGGGCGTCACCCTCGGCGGAGCCGGCGCGTTCGTCGTACTGGTGTGGACGGCGGCGCTGCGTGCGAGTCGCCGCAGTGAGCAGATCGACCTGTTGCAGGGGCAGCTTCGTGAACGCGACGACGAGATCGCGCGGCTTACGGAGGAGATCCGCGACCTGAATACTGCCGACCACCCGCGCCGTTTGGACTCTACCCAGCTCCTGCTCTACCGCGTGGTGGGCGCGCCGGGCCGCCGATGCGTCGGCATCGTGACCGGCGACATCCGCCGGGCCCGTTGCGCCGAGGTGTGGGTCAACTCCGAGAACACCGACATGCAGATGGCGAGGGCCAGCGACCACTCGATCTCGGGCCTGATCCGTTACGAGGGCGCGGTGCGTGACGAGACGGGCCGGATCGTCGACGACGTTATCTCGGACGAGCTCGACCGGCGTATCGGCGCGCGTCGGCCCGTGCCTGCCGGTACCGTCGTCGTTACCGGCTCGGGCGCGCTCGCGTCCGTGGGCGTGAACTGGATCGCCCACGTGGCCACGGTCCACGGCGAGCCGGGCGCCGGGTTCCGTCAGGTGCAGGAGCTCGGCCGCTGCGTCACCAACGTGCTGACCGCTGTCGGCTCGCCGCAGCACGACTACGCCGCGCGCAGCGTGCTGTTCCCGCTGCTCGGCGTTGGCCACGGCAGTGGCGACCTGCTGCGCACCGTGACCACGATGGCGACGGTGATCGCCGGTCAGCTGGCGACCGACCGCGACAGCAGCGTCGAGACGGTTTACCTGCTCGCGTACACCGACGCGGAGCTGCTGATCTGCTCGCAGGTGCTCGGCTCGATGACGGAACTGAAGGCCGAGTGATTCGTGCGCGACGGACTAGCGGTCGCTCGTGAGCGGATCGCACTCGGCCAGCAGGGCTCGCACGTACGCCGCAGCAACAAAGGATGCGTAAGGCCGCCAGGTCCCGTCTGTGCGGCTGTCGCCGTAGTCGCTGACGCCGCGCACTACGAACCATTCCAGGCCGTTGAGGAAGCCCGCCTTGCCGATCCCCCGACCCTCCATCTCGAAGGCGAGCAGGTTGTGCTTCTCCGCCAGGTCGTCTCGTACCGCGGCGTCGCGCAGGGACCGGTCGGCGCTGCCGATGAGGCCGTAATGCACCTTCGGAAACCCGGGCCGGTGCCCTGTGGCCACGGGGTCCGGATGGATCAGTGTTCTCCCCGACTCGTCGGTTGCGCGCAGCACATCCGTGGCTTCGGCGGGCCTTCCGAAGTCGGTGAGATCAGGTCGTGCGGTCAAGGCGAGCAGGTCCTCCCACGGCCGATGTCCGCGCATCGACCTGGCTCTCAGCCGCCGCGATGCGCCAGCTAGCGCCGGAGACGGCTGGGGGAAACCGCCGCGCAGCCGCACCCCGTCCGGCCGCACATCGACGTGGTCGTAGTCGACCACGCCCCACTCCGCCACGACGATGTCGCCCAGCCGGACGTGATGCGACGGTCTTGCCGGAGCCGGAACTCCGGCGGCGATCCCTACCATGACGACGTGGCGTACCTCTGGAAAGCTGCGCCGCAGGTTGGTGCAGGCCGTTGCGGCCGCGTCGTTACCCGCCTGCGGAAGCATCGTGAGAACCACGACGTGCGGCTGCCCGGGTAGGCGGCTGGGCATGGATCCGCGCTCGTAGGCGGCGTTGTCGCCAGCGACGCCTGGTAGCGGTGTGATGTCCTCGATGAGTGCCTGCACCGCCGACAACTCCTCCGGCAGTGCCGTGATAAGGCCGACCGTGGGGCCTATCGAGCTCTGCCCAGTCCGCGGGCCGGTGGTCCGCCCTTCGGCCCCGGGCTGGACACCATGGTAGATGTTGCCCGTCCCGAGATGCGATCCCCGGAGATCGTTGGGGCCGTGGAAGACGTTGGACGGCCGGTCGGTCACTGCTGGCTCCCGCCTGTCGGCGCCTGCTGGGAATAGTGGACGTCGCCGCTACCGAAGTGTGCGCCCTGCGCGTTGGTCGGCCCGACGAACAGGTTGCCGGTGTGGTTGAGGACCGTCGTCGCCCGATTGACGTACTCGTCGGTATCGAAGCCCATGTCATCGAGGAAGTCGAGTACCGCCGCGAGCAGACGGCGTTCGAGGACCTTCCAGTGACGCTTCACATCGTGCATCTGGAAGTAGTTGACCGCCCGTGCCGCCTGGCGGTTGAGTCGGTCGGCCTCGCGCACGGCCCGGAGTGCCGCCCGCTCGGTTGCCGCGTCGGCCTCCACGATCAGGAGCACGTCCCGCTGGTGGTGGCTTACCATGTCCTTTGGCTGCCGCGCCGCGATCGCGGCCACGTACCGGGAAATGGCGCCGTCCTCACGGACACTGAACCGGGTGCCGCTGCGCCGGCTGTCGTCACGCGGTCCGGTCCTGCCCAGGCTCACCAAAGTCCGGAATGCGTAGGGCACGGCGGACCACAGGTCGCCCGGGACGCGCTGAATCTCGTCAGGCAGGTTGCCGAGTCGCCGCAGCGCCAGGCGCGTGTGCGACCAGACCGCGCGCCAACCGTGGCCCACGCTCAGGTGGAAGTCCGGGCGGGTCGGCAGCAGCGCCCAGACCGAGAATTCCAGGTATAGCGTCCGGCCCTGCAGCGAGGCGGTGACGAAGACCGAGGTCACCGTCTCGCCGCCCCACCCTTCGACGACGCAGGCGAGGTAGTGGCGTGCTGGGCCGGTGGGGTCGGCGCGGGCTGCAGCGATGGCGTCATCGACGATCGGCGAGATCCCGTCCGCTGCGGACTCGACCACGTATAACCGGTCGTTGACGACGAGGCCGGGCAGCTTCGTCTCGTCCACCGGCCAGTAGTCTGGGATCAGGATCTCATCGACCTCGGCGCGCAGGCCCTCCAGTTCGGCACGGATCCGCCGCATCAGCTCCTCGCTACCGAACGGCAGGAACTCCTCCTCGCGCTCGGCTTCTGAAAGGCGCTGCGTAGTACCGGAAAGGTCATCCTGGCGCTTGATCAGTCGCAGTGGGAACGCCCACGTTGCGATCTCCTCGCCGCTGCCAACGAACGGCCGATACCCGGAGTAGAACGTGATCCGGCTACGCTGCGCCTCCTGCAGGTACGTCATGCGCCGGTTGAGGCGGCGTGCCGGAGCCGCGTCCTCCTCCATGAGCATATGCAGGGCGGCCTGCCGCATCGCGGCGCCGATCAGGACGGCGATAGTGGCTGCCACGATGACCAGGACGGCCGATGACGCCACATCGACCAGAGCGGTCGCTTCCTTCCCGGGCTGCCAGACCGCTGCCACCGCGCTCCCGCCAAGCGCGACAAACAGCGCCAGAAGGACCACCGCTGTGGTCACGAGTGACTTCATCGCGACGACTGACAGCCGTACCCGGAATCCAACGAGATCGCCCCAGCCCGGTCGGTCCCGCAGGTAGCGGCCAAAGTCCACGGCGATGAGGCGTAGCTGGTGCAGGATGTGCCAAATCATGATCATTCCACCGGCCAGCACTACCACCACTGGCGCGGCCCCTATGAGCAGGATCGCGCCTACCAGTACCACGTGCTGGGCTGAGTCGATCAGCCAGGCGCGACGCGCGTGCAGGGCTACCTGTGCGACGTCGAAGCCAAAGGAGGGGGCGACGTGGCGGGAGCGGTCCGCGTACGCGTCCAGCAGCACCCGCTGCGCGAACCTGCTGTCAAGGTAGACACCGGCACACAGGTTCCTGGTGCTCGCGCTGAGCTTCACCGTGCCTCCGGACCTCGGATGACACCCCGAACGTGAGGGATAGGTGTCCGACGGTAGCCGAAGAGCGGAGAGCTGTCAGTCCTCACCGCACGAACCCGACCGATCGTCCGAACTCGATTCGCTCATTCGCTCGTTCGCTCAGGCGGCCAGGATCCGTTGGGCGGCAACGACATGGACGTTCCCGCGAAATGCCGCCAGGCGCTGCAAGGGCGTCGGCGCGCCTACTCGTCGGCGTCAGGACCGCAGCGGTACGGCGAAGCTGCCTCTGTGATGGCTCGTGTGGAGTGCCCGATGCGGGGGCTACGTGGGCATCCAGGGCAAGCCGCGCAAGCTCGGGCACCGCGTCAGCGGCACTATGATCCAATGGCTGCTGCGGATCCGGCGTCTTCCGCCTGCGCCGCAGCGGTTACAGGTTACGTGCCGGGACTTCCTGCGGACCCAGGCGGGCACCATCTTGACCTGCGACCTCTTGCAGCGGCAGTCGTACACCTCGGCAACCTGACCGCACTGCCCGAACGCCGCGATGCTCGATATCGGCCAGCCATGTGGCTGTGGAGGACGGCCGGTGGCGACAAGGACCTCGTCCACTACAATACCGTGTCCTCGTCGGTGCGTTGAGTGATCATGTTGGAGTGCGGGTGACCAATCCTGGGCCTCAGGCCAGCTTCGCCGCGCCCCTGTTCGACGACAACCCGGCCATCCTCGACCTGCTCGGGTTCGACGCGGTGGCCGAGGTAGTGGCCAGAGTCGTCACTGCAGGTGGTCTGGACCCGGTAACGGTGGGCATCCACAGCGCCTGGGGTGGAGGGAAGTCCACCGCGCTGAATCTCATTGCCGGTCGCCTCGGCCGCGAGGGCCACGTGGTCGTGGTCCGGATCGACCCGTGGGAGTTCGAGAACGCCGAGGACCTGCGCGGTACTTTGATCACCCAGGTCCTAGACGAGTTGCAGAGCCGCGTCGAGTCCACTACAACGGAGCCGTCGAAGCGGGAACGGCTGGTGGCCCGTCTCGGTGATCTGCGGCGGCGCATCGCCTGGGGGCGCGTGGCCCAGGTGCTGGTGTCGAGTGCGGTGACCCTTTCGCCCAACTTCGATGGGCTGATTGAAGCGCTGACGCCCAAGCCGAAACAGGTGGAGTCCGAAGCGGGCACGGCTGGCGCTCAAGGTATGGCGGGCTTCCGGGAGGCTTTTGAGGCGCTGATGGGCGAAGTTGACGGCATCCAGAAAGTGGTCGTGCTCGTCGACGATCTTGATCGCTGTCTGCCACCGACGATCATGGCGACTCTTGAAGCGATCAAGCTGTTCTTGTCGGTGCGGCGGATGGCGTTCGTGCTGGCCGCCGATGAGGACCTGATCCGTGAGGCGATCGGCGTCCACCTGGAGGGCGCGGCCAAGGGCGGGTTCGCCAAGCTGTACACCGAGAAAATCATCCAGCTTCCGATCTCTCTGCCGGTGTTGTCGGTCGAGCAGGCGGAGGCCTACGTCGCGTTGCTGCTGTGCAAGAACGCTGGGCAGCTCACCACGCAGGCGTTCCAGGACGTCATCGACGCAGCGCGCCAGCGCCGGCTGGAGGGCAGAGCGCCGTACGTCGTCGCTGGCGAGAACGGATCCGACGGGCCGTCGGGCGAACACCTTGTGCTGGCGGCACGTATCGCTGAAGGACTCGGCGCTGACGTGTGGCGTAGCCCTCGGGCGATCAAGCGGTTCCTCAACGCGTTCGCCGTCCGCGAGCACCTCGCTCGTGCCGGCGGCGCAGAGCTGGAGCTTGAGGTCCTGCTCAAGTTGTACCTGCTGGAGATCAGACACCTGGAGGAATTCCGCCTGCTGAGCCAGAAGCCGTCCGCAGAACGCAACACGCTGATCGCTGACTGGGAGCGCTGGGCCGACGGCGACGGCGATCGACCGCAGGGTGTGCGCGAGGAGACAAAAGCGTGGGCACGCAGCAAGCCGTCACTCACGGGACTCGAGGCGCAGGTCGAGCGGTACCTAAGCGTCGCGGCGACGCTGCTGAGTGATGTCCGCTTCGGCGGCGCGGTCACCGGAGCGCTCATACGGATCATCGAGGCTCTGGCCGACGCCTCCGAGGCGACGCGTGGTGCGGCAGTACAGGAGCTGAAAGAGTTGGAGCTGGCCGACCGGCAGATCGTGGTCCAAGGCCTGGGCGACCAGCTGACCCGACTGGCGGATCCCGAGCCGGTGATCGCGTCGCTCGCCACGGTCAGCCAGGCTGACCCCGATTTGGCCGACATGGCGAGCCGGGCACTGAGCCAGCCGGCGGTGGTCGGGCGGCTGGAGCCCCACCACGTCGTGTACCTCGCTGGGTTCGAGCAGGTGCTACGGGTGATCGTCGCCACCAAGGGGCTGGATGCCGACGTCGTGGAAGCGGCGCGTGCTGAGCTCGCCGAGCCGCTGCGGTAATGGGCACCTCCGGCGCGTATGGCGGCAGCGGCTCCCAAACCTGGGACGCAGCCCATGAAGCGTACGGGGACGCCGCCGCAGCGGACGGGACGGGCCCGTCGGATGCGCAGGTTCAGGCGTTTGTCAATGCGTTCATGCAGGCCCTGGCGAAGAACTCCGGACCGGTGCCAGGACCGTCGTCGTACCCGCTCGCCTCGCTGCGCCCCCAGCGGGCCGGCGGCGGCGGGGGATCGAGCAGTTCGGCTGGCGGAGGAGGCGAACGCAACCTCGGCCGGCAGACCGCCCGTGGAGCCGCCGCGGTCGCCGGAGCTTCCGCACTGCGCACCGGCGACCGGGCGACACTCGCTGAACTCGGTCTCGACCTGAACCATCTCGACAGCCTGCCCTCGCCCCGGGCCAAATGCGCATACATCGTCGACACCCTGCTCGGGGCCCCAAGCCACCCCGACGAGGTGGCGCTGCGTGCCGCGACGTTGCGCACCATGGTGGAGATCCAGAAGGCTAAGGAGGCGCTAACCGCCGCTCAGCAGCTGGAGCTGTTCCTCCAGCACCTAGCCTACGAGCAGGTGCTCGTCGAACTGACATCGCAGCGGCGCACCGACCACATCACGCCACAGCGCGCGAAGGAGATCGAGGACAAGGCCAAGAAATACCTACGCGCGAGCGTGTCGGCGATGCGGCTACCGAAGATTGCGAAGCTGGCCGCACAAACCTTCGTCGCGTCCGCTACAACGCTCGCACACAAGGTGTTTACGGTCTTCCGGATCCGAGACGAGCGATGAACATTCTCGAACTGCTGCCAGACGGCTCACCGGCCACCCAACCCGACGCGGTCATCTACCCATGGCCCGCCACGCCCGGCCGCTCGGCCGCAGTGCACACAGAAATCGGCTGGTCGATGACAGAACTCGGACCGGCCGCGCCAGCAGCCAAAGACCTGTTGCGCATCGTTGCCGCCGCCTACCTGGCCGACCGGACCGTCTCGCGTCCACAGCTGGCCATGCACCGCGACATGCACATCATCGTCCACCTCGAGCAGCCGGAGACCTGGACGCAAGAATCCCTGGACCGGATAGCGGACCTGCTGCACTGGCTGTCCGGCGACACCTGGCGCATTGACATCGTTCCTGCGCAACCGGCGACCGCGCACACCCGGCCCGACGCCCTCCCTGCACCAGTCGAAACCGTCAGCCTGCTCTCCGGCGGCCTCGACTCGTTGTGCGGTGCCCTGCTGCACCTTGACGACGCTGCCACAACCGTCTTCCTCGGTCACCGCGACAGCTCCACCGCCGTGCGCCGAGCGCAGGACACGATCAAGGTTGCACTGCGCCAGCGCCAATCGGACAGCACCTACCTCCGATTCGCATTCAGGCCGATCACCACACGGCGCGAGTCGACACCCCGCACCCGCTCCCTGCTGTTCATGGCCATGGCCGCCGCGGTCGCATCCGGCCACGACGCCACTCGCATTCTTGTACCGGAGAACGGATTCACGAGCATTAACCCGCCTCTGGAACCGTCACGCGGCGGTCCGCTGACCACCAGGTCGACCCATCCGTGGACCTTCTACACCCTGCAGCAGCTGCTCGACTCGCTACCGCTGAATGGCATAACCATCACCAACCCTTACGCCACGATGACCAAAGGTGAGCTTGTCGCCGAAGCGCTGCGCCCCGACTCCGCCGACGACTTGCGCTTGGCCGCAGCCACACTGTCCTGTGCTAAGCCCAACGCCGGACGCCTGCCCGGAGGCAACCCCAACCTCAACTGCGGCCTTTGCATAGCGTGCCTCGTCCGCCGCAGCTCCTTCATCGCCGCGCAGCTGCCCGACGAGACAGAATACCTGGTCGACGTGCTCACCGAACCGACACGCGAACGGCTGATGCATCTACGGCGCCACGACATCGCTGCCTGGTCTTACGCTACCAGCGCCGGCTTCGATGAGTACCGCGTCATCGCCTCCGGACTGTGGCCCCCGCAGACCGATTTCGACGCAGTACTCGCGCTCTGCGACCGAGGGCTGGAGGAACTTGCCCGTGTCACTATCTGACCTTCCGGCGCTGGACTGCCACGCCCACATCGCACCCGATGTAACCGCTGCTCAGGTCAGAGCACTCAACGGCGGCATCATCTTCGCGATGACCCGCAGCCCAGCGGAAGCCGCCGCAGCCGCACGTCGAAACGACGCCACGATTCTCTGGGGCTACGGCGCCCATCCGGGCGTCGCAGCGGCAGTCGCCGCCGTCACCGAAGACAGCGTCAGACGAGGCGTTGAACAGCACACCATCGTCGGCGAAATCGGCCTCGACCGAAAGACCGCATTAGCGCCACAGCTAGCTGCGCTTGACATGATCCTCAAAGTCTGCGCCGACCAGCCACGCTTGCTGTCTTTACACAGCACCGGACGTACCAGCGAGTTGCTCGACGCGCTCACCCGCCGCCCACAGACCGGCGCGATCCTGCACTGGTTCAACGGCACCCGCGACGAAATCGAACGTGCCGCCGCTCTGGGCTGCTACTTCTCCGTCAACGCAGCCATGTCCGACGAACGACTCGCATGGATCCCTTGTGACCGTCTGCTGCCCGAGACCGACTTTCCGAGCAGCCGACGCACCACACGCGCTGGCATGCCAGGCGACATCGCTGCCCTCGAGCAGCGTATGTCCGCACTGCTGAACCAACCGGCACCTACCATCCGCGAACTGTGGTATCGCAACCTCGCCACGCTGGCGAAGCGAACCGGTGTCATCTCTCAGGTGCCGCCTACGCTCCGCGAACTTCTTGAGGGCGTCTGACTGCCGCCTCAGGTCTACCAGGGCAGCTGGATAAGAAATGGTGGCACGAGGACCGTGGTCAGTGCTGCCCTGGTGACGATGATCTGGCGCTGTGTCGGTAGCGTCGGAGCGCTGTATGACCATCAGGAGCTCACCGATCACGGCGGCCGGGCGCATCATCACCGCTGGACGTGCCGAGCCACGACCGCGAGGTCTACCCCGGCAACCTATAACGATGACTGTCGGTAGGGACGACGACCTCCCGGCAACTTGATCTGGCTACGGGCTGCCGGCTTGACGCGGGTTGAGTTGGTAAGTGGCGCGGTCCACCCGGACGAAGTCCTCATACGTAGTGGAAGCATTGTCGGGCGCGTTGACGCACATGTGAGAGCTGATCATCGTGCGGATCGTGGATTCGGCATACCTGGTGGCGCGGCGGCGCATCTCGGTCAGAACGTCCGTCAGCGTGAAGGTTGCCGCACCGGATCGAACCATGACGGCCGCTACGGCATCCAGAATCTCGGCGCGGACCCCACCAGTAGACCGGTTCGTATCGAGGGTAGACCGGTTTGTATCGAGCAACGACCGTGCCGACTGGCTGACCCTGCTCGACGACGATGTGTGCTCAGGGCGCTGGACGGGTAGCCGAGTCATTTTCCCGGCCACATGAACTGGGTCCACGATGAACGCGGTCAGCCGCAAGCGGGGACCGATCACAGTACTGAGAAGGCGGCGGGCCGTTACCTGCAAGCCTGCCATGCGCTGTCCGATGATCTGTGCCGCCGATGACGGCAGCCGTTCCAGAACCGCAGGGTCGAGCACTATGTCTTCGGCACTGAAATCGAAGCCATACCGCTTCCCAGAGCTTGCCAGGTAACGGCCGAGCCGATCGGTCTCGGCGAGGACGAACACACGATCGGCGGTCGCCGAGTACACGGCTAGTCGGTAGAAATCCTTGAGCACCTCGCCGAGCGCCATCGTCCAGGCGGCGTTGACCTCGTTCGGTTCACGGGGGAACTTGAACTCGACTAGAGCGCCCGGCATGCCAGCGCCGACGACAAGATCGATACGAGAACCCTTCAAGTCCGGATGCGGCCACTCGTACCGTAGCTGCGCTGGATCGACGCCAGCGGCTACCAGCGCTCGCGCGGAGGCGAACCGGACCACGTCTTCCGTGAGCAGATCGCCGAGACCTGCGTTACGGTGATGCGCGAGTTCCTGGGCTACTGCCTGCCAGACGTCGACACTGAGCCACGCACGCATCAGGTGACAATAACGCTGTTGTTGATCATCATTTATCCGCCAGTCGGTCGGAAGGATCGGGCGTAACGGCGGCGGTGTGCTTCCAGGCGTCGCGTAAGTCTGGCCCACCGTGAGCCGATGCGCAGGTAAGCAGCGCACACAGTGTCCGGCCCGGCGTCTAGGATGCCTCCCATGCAGGAGGGCCGGTGGACCACGATCACGCCGTCGCAGTTCGCGCACGAGCGCGAGGCGCTGGCACAGGTACAGGCACTGCTGCCTGACACCGAACCTTACCGTGCGTGGTCGAACTTCACGTTTACCGCGCAATCCGGGCATCCGCACGAGGTGGATCTGCTGGTCGTCGGGCCTGGCGGGCTCTACCTGATTGAGATCAAGAGTTTGACGGGTCGCCTTGTGTCGAGCGGCTCGAATTGGATGCTCACCGGCCCCAGCGCTACTCGAACTTTCGACAACCCGCTGCACCTGGCCGATGCAAAGGCCAAGCGACTGCGGTCGCTTCTAGAAGCAGCCAACCAGCGCAGCAAGACCAAGGTTCGGATCCCGTTCGTGCAGGCTGCGGTGTTCCTGTCAAAGCCGGGGCTGCAGATCGGCCTGTCCGACTATCACATGCACGGCCTGTATGGTCCGGAGCCCGCCACGGGCGCGCAGCCCGGCCCGCTGCCGCCTATCTGGTCGGCGCTGCTGCAGCGTCCGCCGCAGGACGAACGGCACCGGGTCACGCCGCAGGTGTCTCGCGCGCTGCCGGATTTGCTCGCGGCGGTGGGAATCGCCCGCAGCCGTCGCCACTACCAGATCGGTTCCTGGGAGCTCGCCTCGCGCCCGTTCGACGTGGGCCCCACGTGGCAGGACCACGAGGCCAAGCATCGCGAGCTGGAACGAGAGCGTCGCCGGGTGCGGATCTACCTGGTTGAGCGCAATGCGGTGCAGGCTGAGCGTGCCAGCATCGAGCGTGCGGCCAAGCGGGAGATGCTGGCGCTGCACGGCATCAACCATCCCGGCATCGTGCAGGTCGACGCGATGGAGTCGCACGAGGCCGGGCCTGCGCTGATCTTCCGGCACGACCCGCGGTCGATGCGGCTCGACCACTACATGGCGCAGTACGGCGAACGCCTAGACGCGCCGGCGCGGCTCACGATGATCCGCCAGCTCGCCGAGACGGTGGCGTACGCGCACCGGCGGCACCTGCACCACCGGGCGTTGTCGGCGCGCAGCGTCCTGGTCACCCCAGGCCGCAAGCGCCGCGGCGGCGGTGACGACGAAGCGTGGCTCTCGCCGCAATTGCAGCTCAGCGACTGGCAGGTGGCGACCCGCGGCACAGACTCGGGCAGCAGCGCCACAAGCGGCGGCGAGCTCGTGGCGATGTCCTCCCACGCGGCAGCACATCTGGAGCGGTCCGCCGAGGCGTATCTAGCCCCGGAGCTGACCACTCCCCGCCCGGACGCAGTCGCGATGGACGTCTTCGGTCTGGGCGCGCTTGCCTACCTAATCCTGACCGGGCAACCACCGGCGGCAAAGCGTGCCGAGCTGCTCGCCCGACTTGCCCAGGAGAACGGGCTGCGGCCGTCGTCGGTGGCCGACTCGGTGTCGGAGTTCGCCGACGAGCTGGTCCAGGCAGCCACCGCGCCGCTGCCGACTCAGCGCCTCACGACTGTCGCGGACTTCATCGAGATGCTGGAGGTCATCGAGGACGAGCTGACGGCGCCGCCGCCGGCCTCGGTGCACCCGGAGCAGGTGGAGCCCCAGATCGATCCGCTTGAGGCGCGCCCTGGTGACCGCGTCAATGAGTGGACGATCCGCAAGCGGCTGGGAACCGGCTCCACCTGCCGCGCCTTCCTGGCCTACAACGACCGCACCGGCCGGGAGGAGGTGCTCAAGGTCGGGCTCTCCGACGAGAAGGGCACCCGCTTGGCGCACGAAGCGCGCGTGCTCGGCCCGCTCACCGACTCGCGAATCATCCGGCTGGCCAGGCCCGAGCCGCTGCAGATCGCCAACCGCACCGTTGTGGTGCTGGAGCACGCGGGCGACCGGACACTGGCACGTAAGCTGCGTGACGAGGGCCGGCTGACCGTCGACGAGCTGGAGACGTACAGCGACTACCTGTTCGGCGCGCTGGACTACCTCGAGGGTGAGGGCGTCTACCACCGCGACGTGAAGCCCGACAACATCGCCATCCGGGTGCGCCCCAACCGCACGCGGCAGCTGGTGGTGTTCGACTTCTCCCTCGCCGGGGTCTCCGTCAAGGAGATCACCGCAGGCACTCCGCGCTACCTCGACCCCTTCCTGGGCAGCGCCACCCGTCAGGTCTACGACCGGCACGCCGAGTGGTACGCGCTGGCCGTCACGCTGCACGAGATGGCCTCCGGCGAGCTGCCGGTCTGGGGTGACGGCGGCACCGAACCCCAGCTGACCGACGGGCCGCCCGTGCTGGCCGTGGAGGCATTCGACCCGGCCGTCCGGGACGGGCTGGTCGACTTCTTCGACGTCGCGCTGCATCGTGACGCTCGGGCGCGTCACACGTCGCTCAAGGAGATGCGCGACGCCTGGCAGCAGGTGTTCCGACGCTCCGACGCGAGCGCTCCGGTGGGCACGGACCACCCCGAACTGACGGACGACGCCGACGTCCAGCAGGCTGAGGCGGCCCGCGACGAGGCCGCAGCGAAGGCGACCCGCGCAACAGCGCTGGATGCCGCCGGCCTCACGCCACGCGCGGTGTCGGCGGCGCACCGCCTCGAAGCCACTACTGTTGGCGAGCTCCTGGCCGTGGCGACGAAACTCGCCCACCTGCCCGGGTTGGGCGCCAAGACCCGCCAGGAACTGCAGCGGCGGGTCAAGGACTGGCGCAACCGGCTCGGTGACCGCGAGACCATCGCGACGTCGACGGCCGACCGCAAGGCAGCCCAGTCCGAGGTCGAGGACGCGGCCGCCGCAAGCGGCCATGCCGACGCCGAACTCATCCGCATCGGGCTCGACGCCATCGCGACGCTGCTCGTGCCGGCGAAGACCAGCCGCAACACCAACGAGGCCGAAGCCACCAGGCTGCTGCTCAACCTGCCTGACGAGACCGGGGCGCTGCCGGACCTGCCGCCGTGGCCGCAGCAGCCCCAGGTGGCCAAGATCCTGGGCGTCACCTCGGGACGTATCGCGCAGATCCTCGGCAGCCAGCGCAAGCGCTGGCACGGCACGCCGGTGGTCCGCAACGTCCGTACCCAGATCGTCGACCTGCTGCGCGACAACGGCCGGGTGATGGGCGTCGGCGAGCTCGCCGCCGCGCTGCTGGGCAGCAGGGGATCGGTACGCACCGGCGAGCAGGTGCGCAACGCAGTCGCGCTCGCAGCCGTGCGCGCCGCAGTCGAGATCGACGACCTCGAACCGGAGCGCTGGCTGCTGACCCGACGCCACGGTGACCGTCTGCTGGTCGCCCTGGAAGCCGCCGACGATGACGCACCTGACATCCCGACCGCACCCGCGCTGCTCGACTACGCCGACGCATTGGGCAAGGCGGCCGACAAGCTCGCCAGGAGCGAGGTCCTGCAAAGCCCTGCCACTGTGCTGCGCACCCTTGCCGCGGTCACCGGGCCAGGCGGTGCTGCCCAGGCCATGGACGATCGCCGCCGCGTGCAGTTGGCCGCGGTGGCGTCAGATAACGCCGCGGCAACGGCGCGGATGGAGATCTATCCTCGTGATCTCGCGCCGGTGCGTGCGCTACGGCTGGCCCAGGCCGGTGTGGTGCCGCCTGCGCCATCCCCGGACCAGCGCCGGGGCCTGACACCGGCGCAGGTCGCCGAGCGCGTGGCAGCCCGCTTCCCGGACCTGCCCCGCCTGCCAGGCGATCCCCAGCAGCTCGGCAAACTGCTGACCGAGGCGGGGTTCGAGCTGATCTGGAACCGGGATCGTTACATCTCGCCCGTACGACCCGGCTCGTCCTCGATGTCGATCGTGCTGCGCCGCCCGTCCGGGACCGCCCCGGCGAACCGGTGGACAGCGGAGTCGCCCGAGCTGGCGGCCGCGATGAGGGCCGAGGAGCAGCTGGCGGGTGCCGGCGCGGCTGGCGGGTTCCGGGCGCTGACGGTGCGGCTGTCCCGCTACGGCCTGGCACGCGAGGAGCTGGTCCGGCGGTTCGATGCCCGGCCGGTGAGCGTCGCCGGGCGCTTCCTGGACGAGTTGCACGCGCTCGTTGACGCCCGGCCCAAGCCGACCTGGGAAACCGTGCTCGGCGCCGACGTGGCCGAGCCCGGGTCGCGTTCGGCCATCAAGCTGGGGGAGTACGTCGAGGAGGCGTGGAAGCTCACTGAGCCGGCACTAGCCGGGCAGCTCCGCCGCGGCGATGGCCCTGTGCTGTTGCACGATGCCGGTGTGCTGGCCCGCTACGGTGCGATGGACCTGCTGCACAGGCTCGCCGAAGCTGCTCGCGGTGGCGCGGGCGACGTGTGGGTGCTGTGCCCGATGGAGGACCCGGCGCAGTTGCCCAAGATCGACGGCGCGGTGGTGCGCGTCGGCGACAACGAGTGGATCTCGCTGCCCGACCTGTGGGTCGTCAACGCCCACCGCAGCACGGCCGATGCCGCCGTGTCCTGAGGCTCACCAACCGGGGTATCGGTCCGACCAGTGCGGATCGTCGGCTTCGCCGTACAGGTTTCCTGACGGGTTCTCGGTGATCTGGCGCACAAAGTCTTGGGCAAGGGTGTCGGCTGCCCACGCCAGCTCCAGGCGTGACAGCCAGTCGACGGGAAGCGCGTTGGGACCGTGCATCGCGCCGAGGAGGGTACCCGCGACCGCGGCAGCATGGCCGCCGTCACCGGCCGATGCGGCGAAGAGCAACGCGTCGCGTACGCGTTCAGGCTCGGGGAACGACATTGCGGCATAGACTCCACCGGCGAGGGCGGACGTGGCCCGTGCATCGGAAGCGAGCTGTGACAGCACCGCAGGCTGGGCGGCGGGAGCCTGGGCCGCAGCGAGAGCAAGGCTCTTGCCGGCCGCGGCGGGCCACTGGCGCTCGGCCAAGGCAGCGGCGTCCGCAATGCCCCGGCCTCTGCTGACCTGGTGAATCATCATGGTGCCAACGGCGGCGGCGTCCACAGCCTCACCGCAATGGGTCAGTGCGGCGATCTCGGCGGCCAGCTGACCCGCCCTGTCGACCTCATCGGGCAACAGCGCGGCGGGAAGGCTCCGAACGACTGCATGAGCGCCGATACTCGAACCCACCGGTTCCTCGATCGTGCCGGACTTCTTGCCCTGCAGCGCCGCCACCGTGGCCGGTGCCGAACCGCGCCGCTGGGCCAAGACCGGTACGTGTACCAGCCAGCCATCGGGCCAGTTCTCATCGCTCCATGGCTTGATCCCAGCGATGCGCTGTGCCGTAGCCCAGCGATGGTATGCGTGCCAGACCACACCAGGGTGGTAACAGATGCCCTTGTGAGACAGGCGGACATCCGCGCGGATCAGGCCATCGACGGTGAAGCAAGCCAGCTGCCCACCGCTCGTGGCCTGCAACGGCTCATCGTCTGGCACATTGCCGGCCAGCGCACCGACCGAACTGCCCAGCACCAGACCGAGCACCGTACCGCGGGCAGCATAGATCCGCTGCGAGGTCGACCTATCCACCGGCCGATCATAGGGGCGCAGGCACGGCTGAGTGGAGGCCGTGACTGCTCTGGCGGGTGACACCGACGTACGGAGGTGACGACTAAGCTCTGCCTGTGATCGACCCGAAGCTGCTGCTCGCCGACCTGCAGAAGCAGGTCAAATCGTTAGAGACGGACCTGCGCGAGCAGGTAGAGACGGTCGAGGAGGTCCGCGGCAGGCTGCGAGGCGAATACGACCGCGCCTTCAAGGTCGAGCGTACGGCCGCAACCTGGGCTGCCTGGCGGGACGAACGGGTGACCCAGGTCGCGGTGGCCTGGGTGCTCGGCACGGTGTTCGTGCGCTTCTGCGAGGACAACGGTTTGCTCCGCGACCCTTTCCTGGCCGGCTCGGGTGACCGGCTGGTGTTGGCCGAGGAGGCGGAGGCGCAGTTCTTCCGCGACAAGCCGCAGGAAACCCTGCGCGGCTGGCTGCTCGCCGGGTTCGACGCGATCGCCGGCACGCAGGCCGGGCGCTCGCTGTTCAACAAGCGGCACAATCCGCTGTTCCAGATCCCGGTGTCGCATGATGCCGCCAAGGAACTGATCGGCTTCTGGCGCCGGCGCCGCGAGGACGGCGGTCTGGTACACGACTTCGCAGACCCTGATTGGGGCACGCGGTTCCTCGGCGACCTCTACCAGGATCTGTCTGAGGCCGCCCGCAGGACCTACGCACTGCTGCAGACGCCCGACTTCGTCGAGGAGTTCATCCTCGACCTCACGCTCACCCCGGCGATCGACGAGTTCGGGCACGACGTGGTCAAGATGATCGACCCCACGTGCGGGTCAGGGCACTTCGTGCTCGGCGCGTTCGACCGGATGCTGAAGCAGTGGGAAGAGCACGCCCCCAACCGCGACATCTACGAGCGGGTGAAGTTGGCGCTTGACGCTGTGCATGGCGTCGACATCAACCCGTTCGCCGTGGCTATTGCCCGATTCCGCCTCCTGATCGCGGCGCTGAAGGCCTGCGACTTTAAGGCCCTAGACGACGCGAATGCGTACGATTTTCCACTCCATCTTGCAATCGGTGACTCCCTTATCAAGCACCGGCAACTCGACCTCTTCGGCGGCATTGACGAACTTGCCGGGTTTCACTATGTGACCGAGGACGTCCATGAACACCCAGGAATCCTGGCTGAAAATACCTACCACGCAGTGGTGGGTAATCCCCCATATGTTGCCGTCAGTGATGAAGCGGCAAATGCCACGTATAGGCAAATGTATCGCGACGTATGTCATCGACAATACGCGTTGTCGGTTCCGTTCGCGAAGCGGTTCTTCGAACTCTCGAGGCGTGTCGGAGAGGACGGGGGCGGTGCCGGATACGTTGGTCAGATCACAGCAAATTCCTTCATGAAGCGTGAATTTGGCAAGAAGCTAATTGAAGGATTTTTTGCCCATAAGGTCGAGCTTACCCATGTCATTGACACTTCGGGTGCTTATATTCCGGGACATGGGACCCCAACTGTCATCTTGGTCGGCCGTCGCAAAGAGAAGAAGCGAGCAGAAACGCTTCGGGCTGTCTTGGGAGTTCGGGGCGAACCAGCTGCGCCCGCAAATCCGGCCGAGGGCCATGTATGGCGAGCAATTGTCAACCAAGTAAATGTACCAGGGTCAGAAAGTTCTTGGGTCAGCGTTTCGAATCTGTCGAGGAGCGTGCTGGCTACTTTCCCCTGGAGTCTGAGCGGTGGCGGCGCAATCGATGTCATGGAACTGATTTCCTCAGGTGCCTGCACCATGATGCGGAACACTGTTGAGAACATCGGCTTCATGGCAGTCACGCGGGCGGACGATGTCTATCTTGTCGGCCATTCGCGTGCACGGACAATCAGTTCTGATACTGGAGTTGTTCCATTCGTGACTGGAACCTTTGTCAGAGATTTTCTGCTGAGCTCAGAGCCATGCATATTTCCTTATGCTCCGGATGGAACAACGGCTCGAATCGGCCAGGCTGCCGCTCGTTTATTGTGGATGTTTCAGCCACAGCTGAAGTCGCGACAGGCGCTTTCGGGGACGCAGGAAGACCGTGGCTTAACTTGGTTCGAATATTCGGACTTCCATCCCGCCAGATGGTCGGCATCGTTCAAAATTTCGTTCGCAGTTGTCGCGACCCACAACCACTTCGTCCTTGACCGGGGCGGAAGGTTATTCAATCGGCACGCGCCGGTGATCAAATTGCCGGACTCGGCGAGCGAGGACGATCACCTGCGGCTGCTGGGCGTGCTCAACAGTTCGACCGCCTGCTTCTGGCTCAAGCAGGTCAGCCAAGGCAAATCCGGCAGCGGCGTTGGACGAGGTATCCAGCCCGAGGACTGGATGGAGCGCTACGAGTTCACGGGAACTAAGCTGGAGGAATTTCCGCTGCCGACGTTATACCCGCTGGAGTTGGGGCGGGAGCTGGATGGGCTGGCGCAGCGGCTTGCTGGCGTGACTTCGGCGGCGGTGGCGGAGTCCGAGGTGCCGACACGGGAGCGGCTGGCTACCGCGCATGCCGAGTATGTCTCTATCCGGGCGCGGATGATCGCGCTCCAAGAGGAGCTGGACTGGCAGGTTTACCAGCTCTACGGGCTGCTCGACGAGGCTTTAACCGCCGCGAACCCGCCAGAGCTGGCGCTGGGTCAGCGGGCATTCGAGATCGTGCTGGCGAGAAGCGAGGCGGAGACGCAGTGGTTCGAACGGCACGGCTCGACGCCGATCACCGAGCTGCCCGCGCACTGGCCCGCCGATTACCGGGCACTAGTGGAGAAGCGGATCGCGGTCATCGAATCGAACCGCAACATCGCGCTGATCGAGCGGCCGGAGTGCAAGCGCCGCTGGGCCACCGACGGCTGGGATGCGATGCAGGCCGACGCGCTGCGCAGTTGGCTCCTCGATCGATGCGAGGCACGTGAGCTGTGGTATCACCTCGTCGACGGCCTCGAACAACCGCGGCCGCTTACCACCGCACAGCTCGCCGACGAGCTGCGCCGTGACGCCGACGTACTCGGTGTCGCCGACATCTACGCACCAGGCCAGGACCTCGGCCGGGTGATCGCCGATCTGATCGCTGAGGAGCATGTGCCGTTCCTGGCCGCGCTGCGATACAAGGAGTCCGGGCTCGTCAAACGTGCTGACTGGGAGCACGTGTGGGAACTGCAGCGCAAGGAGGACGCGCAACCGGACGAGCAGGCGAAGCGAGCGGTCCGGGACGGCATCCCCGTGCCGCCGAAGTACGCCTCGGGTGACTTCCTGAAGGGCAGCTACTGGCGTCACCGCGGCAAGCTGGACGTGCCGAAGGAGCGGTTCATCTCATACCCGGGCGCGTCCAGGGACGGCGACTCCTCGCTGCTGATCGGCTGGGCCGGCTGGGATCACCGGGAGCAGGCTCAGGCCATCGCCACGCTGATCGTCGCACGTGAGCAGGAGGACGGCTGGGACGTCGACCGGCTCACGCCTCTGGTCGCGGGGCTGCGGGAGGTCCTGCCTTGGGTGCGCCAGTGGCACAAGGATTTCGACCCGATCTGGAGCGCCTCACCGGCAGACATCTATGCCAGCTTCCTGGCGGAGACGGCTGGCCGGCTGCACCTCACCGAAGACGCATTGGCGTCGTGGCAGCCGGCGAAGGCGGCTCGGGGGCGCAGGTCCGTTAGCTAGATCTGTTCCTGAACCCTGAGATGCCTCGGCTGAGGCATCTCAGGGTCGGTTGTCGTCTTCCAGCGATCGCGTACCGCCTGCAGCCGGCGTCAGTCTGCCTTGCTGAGGTCGACCTGGTGGAGGAACGGGCGGCTTGCGCCCATCGCCGTCGGGCCGTCGACGATACGCAGCGTCGGCGTGGAAAGCGCCGTCGTCACGACGGCCAACCGCCAGTCGGGTTCCTGCTTGGCCGCGCGTGCCTCGTTCGACGTGAGCAGGATCGTCGGCTTCGCGCCGCTCACGCCTTTGACCTCGACCAGGTGGACCGTTCCGGTCGGTGACGTACAGGTGAGGTCCCAGCCGAGGCACTGTGCCGACACGTCATCGGCCGTCCAGCCGCCGTCCTCGTAGTGGGACCTCACCGCGTCCATCGCCGCCTGCTCCACCGCGGCGCGGTTCGCTGGGCTTCCGAACCCGGCGCCGGACGCGGTGACGGTGACGTCTCGGGGCGGGGGCAGGTACTCCTCAAGTGCGGCGAGCTCGTCGGCGGTGACGAAGAGCGGATTGGCCATCTGGGGCTGGCGGAGCACCTCCATGCGGGCGAGTCGCGGATCTGCCTTCAGCGTCTTCCGAGTGATCGGTCGGCTGAGAAGCCGGATGTCGACTGGGACGCCGTAGGGGCTCGGACTCGACCTCTTCTCATCGATCCACAGGCCCGACTCGTCGGGGGAGTCGTCGTGGTAGGCGGGCCCGAGAATGACCCCGTCGCCCCACACGCCGGGCGTGGGATCGTCGTTGTCGTTGCCGAACACCCACAGCAACGCACGCTGCCCGGCGGCGAGCACCTCGGATGTCCGGTACGTCGGCTTGACCGACCAGCTGTCGATCGTGCTGCCGCCCCAGTCGAGGAATGTGGCGAAGTCGAAGCTGCCGGGATTGCAGGTGAACATCCAGGCGCCGAGGTTTTCGAGGGTCACCAGGCGCCCGTGTTGGGGTTCGTCGCCGGCGTCGCGGTTGGCGTCGATGACGTGGCGGACCTCCTGCAGCCACATTCCCAGGTCGTCGCCGCGTGGCCGGTTGAAGGGCGCCTGCCGGGCGAGGCGGTGGAAACCTGGGTAGGGTTCGCCGAGCCGCCCGCCCTGGTCTTTCTTGACGACGAGCGCGGAGATCATGCCGCGATTCTCGGCTTCCTCGCGGCGCGATGCGTGTTCCAGGATGTGCGGCATCGGACCCCCGTGGTAGGGAACGTCGAGTCCGTGCTCGGCGAGATGATCGCTGAGCTGGCGGTAGGTGATACGTGCGTCCGCCTCGTCACGAGCCGTCCGTGCTCGCTGACGTAGGAAGCTGACAGTGTGGTCGACGGCAAGGTCGAAGTCCGGGTCGCCGATTCGCATCGGTCTATCGTCGGTTCGGTCGCATGAGGGATCATCGGGTGAACGGTCCGGACATTCGGTACGCCGGTCGGGCACCGTGAACAGCGCGTGGCGTACCGGCCCGCTACGGTGATGGGCATGTCGCAGCCTGCCGCCCCGCCGTTGCTTCGTGAGCTCATCGACATTCCCGAGCACACGAGTGCCAGTGATCTGGTGCTCAAGCTTGCCGAGAGCGTCACTGACGCCGAGTCGACGCTGCGTGAGTATGTGATCACTGATCGGCTGGTGGGCAACTTCGACGAGGCGTTGGGCCTGATCAGATCCGCGGTCGAGGGGAGGGCGTCGAAGGCGGCGTACCTGCACGGCTCGTTCGGGTCCGGTAAGTCACACTTCATGGCGGTGCTGCACGCGCTGCTGCGGGGTGAGGCGGCAGCTCGCGGGCGCGACGAGTTCGCACCGCTGATCGCCAAGCACAGCGCCTGGCTGGACGGGCGCAGGTTTCTGCTGGTGCCCTACCACCTCCTCGATGCCCGCTCACTGGAGCAGCGGGTGCTGGGCGGTTACGTCGACCGGGTGCTGGCCCAGCACCCGGGTGCGCCGATCCCGTCGGTACACCGCACCGACGCGCTGCTGGAGCAGGCGGCCGACCTGCGTAAGAAGATCGGCGACCCGCAGTTCATCGAGGGCCTGCCCGGTGGCGACGCCGAGGACGAGTGGGGCGAGAGCGAAACCTTCTGGACCGGCGTCCGGCTCGACGAGGCGTTCGCCGCCGACTACTCCAACCCGCTGCGCCGCCGGCTCGTCAACGACCTGCTCGTCAGCTGGAACAAGGGGTTCTTCAGCAACGCACGCGAGGACGCCGAGGCGTTCATCTCGCTCGACCGGGGGCTGACCGAGATCAGTCGGCACGCCAAGGAACTCGGCTACGACGGCCTGATCCTCTTCCTCGACGAGCTGATCCTGTGGCTGGCCAACTCGATCGGGGACCAGCAGTTCGTCTCCCGTGAGATCCAGAAGATCACCAACTTCGTGGAGGGTGGGGGCACCCGCCGGCCGATTCCGGTGATCAGCTTCATCGCCCGCCAGCGCGACCTGCGCGAGCTGGTCGGCGAGGAGGTCACCGGCGCCAACGAGCTCAGCTACCAGGACACGCTTAACCTGGCCAGCGGCCGCTTCGATGTGATCAAGCTGGAGGACCGCAACCTGCCGGAGATCGCTCGCCGGCGGTTGCTGAAGCCCCGCGACGCTGAAGCCGCGCAGGCGATCGCCGGTGCGTTCGAAGCCACTACCAAGGTGCGCAGCGAGGTGCGGGACACGCTGCTGGGCTCCGACGCGGCCAGCGGTGCCGACCTCGACGCGTTCCGGGCGACGTACCCGTTCAGTCCCGCGTTCATCTCGACGCTGGTGCACGTGTCCAGCGCGCTGCAGCGCTCCCGCACCGCCCTGAAGCTTATGCGTCACTTGCTGGTGGACCGGCGCGAGACCCTGCGCCTGGGGCAGCTGGTGCCGCTCGGCGACCTCTACGACGTGATCAGCCGCGGCGGAGACCAGCCATTCACGGAGAAGCTCAAGGTCGAGTTCGAGACGGCCCAGAAGCTGTACGACGTGAAGCTGCGCCCCCACCTGCTCGGCCAGTACTCCCTGACCGAGGAGGACCTCGAGCGGGCGGCGCGGGGTGCGGAGATGGCAGCCGACCATACCGCGAGGGTGAGGGCGTTCACTGGCGACGACCGGCTCATCAAGACCCTCCTGCTCGGCGCGCTGGCACCGAGCGTGCCCGCGCTGCGGAACCTGACCGCCCGGCGGCTGTCCGCTCTCAACCACGGCAGCATCACCAGCCCCATTCCCGGCGGTGAGGTCGCGCAGGTGGCACGCAAGCTGGCCGACTGGGCGGGGCAGTTCGCCGAGCTCCGCATCAGTGAGGGCGACGACCCGGTGGTCGCGATCGAGCTCGTCGGCGTCGACGTGGACAGCGTGCTGGCTACCGCCAAGCACTACGACAATGACGGCGCTCGCAAGATCATGGTGCAGCACCTCCTGTGGGAGCAGCTCGGCGTGGCGTGGAGTGACACGCTGTTCGCCGAGGCGAAGCTGGTCTGGCGCGGCAGCCCGCGCAGCATCGAGCTCGTGTACGGCAACGTGCGCGATCCTGACGACATCCGGGAGGAGAAGTTCGCCCCGGACGACCCCACCCGGTGGCGTCTGATCATCGACTACCCGTTCGACAGCGGCAACCACGGACCCGCGGACGACCGACAGCGCGTCCAGCAGCTCACCGACCGGATGGCAGCGCAGACCGCTTGCTGGATTCCGGCGGCGCTTACCGCTGAGCGCCTCGCCGACCTGGGCAAGCTGGTCATCATCGACAAGGTTCTCGAGGGTCAGCGTTTCGACACCCACGCCGCCCACCTCAGCGTCGACGACCGCCGCCGTGCCCACGCCGCGCTGACTAACCAGCGGCTGGGCCTGCTGAACAAACTGCGCGGCGTGCTGCGCCAGGCATACGGGCTTGCCGCCAAGCAGGCGACCGACGTGAAGATCGGCTTCGACGACCACCTGCTGTCGCTCACCCGCACCCTGCATCTGACCTTGCCGATGGGGGCAGCCTTCGCCGACGCGCTGCGCGGCCTCGGCGACCAGATGCTGAGCATCCAGTTCCCCGGCCACCCCGACTTCGACCCCGACCGCAAGGGTGAGCCGGTGCGTCTCGCCGACGTCAAAACCGTCCTGGACTACATCCGCCAGGCTGTGGAGTCACCCGACGGCCGGGTCGAGGTGGAGCGGACACATCGAGCGACCATGCGCCGCATCGCCAACCCTCTCCAACTCGGCCAGATGCACGAGGCCGCGTTCGTCATCGAGAACCAGTGGGTCCAGCACTTCAACCACCGCGCGGCCGCCGACGGCGTTCACGGTGAGCTGACGGTGGCGCAGTTGCTCGGCTGGATCGACAAGCCGAACACCCGAGGGCTCGACCCCATCGTCGCCCAGCTCGTCGTCGCGGTCTTCGCGGAACAGGCGGACCGCTCCTTCTACCTACACGGCAGCGAGGTCGTGCCCGCGCCGGAGCTGGGCAAGATCAGCGCTGAGCACCGGTTGCGTGAGGAGCGCCTGCCCAGCGAGGCAGACTGGGACACCGCTCGCGCGCGTTCGGCGGCCCTCTTCGGGTTCGAGCCGCTGGCGCTGCGTCGCGGACGTGTCGTGGGGATGTTCGCCCGGGATCTGGCGAGCCAGGCCGAGCGGCACCGCCAGGCCGCCCGCGACCTGGTCACGCGACTGGAGCAGCACGCGCAGTGGCTCCAGATCGACCCCGACGCGCCCGCCGGTCGGCTGTCCACCGCCCGCGCTGCCGCCAGCCTGCTCGACGAACTCGCAGCCCGTACGACGGCGGTGCAGACGGTCGAGCGGCTCGCACAAACCGATCTCGGCGGACCCGCCGACCGGGCTGGGCGAAGCATCCAGAGCGCCGCATCGGTGTCCGGCGCCCTGAGCTCAGCGCCGTGGGACACGTTCGAGATCGTTGCGGCCCTGCCTGAGCCGTACGCACGCGAGGCAGCAGTGATCTTCGGTGCGCTGCGGGATGCAGCACGGGCTGACGAACTCACGACGCCGCTGGCGGGGGCGCTGCAGCGGGCGAAGGCCGACGCGACCGAGCTGCTGCGCCGCGCGACCCTTCCCCCGAATCCGCCTCCGCCGCCTCCGCCGCCCCCACCGGCTTCCGGAGCGCAGGCTCGCCGGGTGAGCGCAGGTCAGATCGATACCGTCCTCGCCGAACTCAGCGCCTACGCCGTCGAGCACGCCAACGCCACAATCGAGGTCACCTGGAAGGTGGTGCCGTGACGACGGCACCAGCCCAGCACCTGCTGCGGATCAACCCGGTCGCGTTGCGGCAGAAGGTCGGACAGCAGCTCGAGCGGCACCACACCGCAGAGCCATACCCGATCGTGGTGGTCCGTGCGGAACCGGCCTGGCCGCACGACCGGGAACTGCCGCTGACCGATGGGCGGTCGGCCCGGGTCGTCCCGTGCGTATCGCCGCTCGCGGTGTGGGAGCAGGTCGCCTCAGACCGCGGCAACGAGGTGCTGATCCTGCTCACCGACGTCGCCGAGTCCTCGCTCGGCCACGGCGTGCTCAGCCGGGTCTTCCGGCAGCGCGTCATCACGGTGCAGCCGTGGGACCTGGTCGTCGACGCCTTTGGCGCACAACAGCCCGACGCGGCCCTGGAAGCCGAATCCTGGGCAGGTGAGGCGCTGCTGGACGCCATGCCACCCGCGGGCTGGCCCAAACTCACCACCGCCGTGCTCACCCGCGACGTCGCGCTACGCCACCTCGCGGCCGTGCGCCTCGGCCTGCACCGCCTCGGCGCGGAACCCGACGACCTCGACGTGGCCATGCTGCTGCGCTGGAGCGCGCTGCCAGGCGCCATCGAAGCGTTCCAGCTGCTGCGCCCCGCCGAACGAGACGGGCTCGCGCGCTGGCTCACCGACCGGTTCGGGCGGCCCGCGAAGGCCCTCTTCGCCCTCATCGCAGCCGGGCACGGCACCGACGCGCTGCCACTCGGGCTGGTCTGCGACGCGCTGTGGACCACCGTCAGCCCCGACGCCGCACGTGCACAGGGACGCATCGACCAATACTTCGGCCGGTTCGACCGCGACGACCAGACCATCGAGAGCTTCGCCGCGGCGACGACCGATGCCGTCGTCGCGATGCTCGCCGCACCCGCACGCGACGCGGCCGTACGCCGGCAGGGACACGCCGTGCTCGACCGCGCCGAGGAGCTGCTCATCCAGTTCGGTGCAGCCGACTGCGCAGGCCACAGTCGCATCCTTAGGTCGGGATTCGCCCACCGGATCGGCGTCGCCGCCAGCGCACTGCAGGCCGCAACAGCCGGCCGAGACGAGCCGGCACTCGCCGCCGCCGTGGTGCACCTGGCCGAGCATGAGCTCGCCGAGCCCGAAGCCGAGCGCATCCGCCGCGTGCGTATGGCGCAGCGGCTCGTGCAGTGGCTCGCCTCGTCGGTCGAGCCGCTGGCAAGCGTCGCCGACGGCGTGGATCGTCAGCTGACCCAGTGGAGCTGGGTCGACGTCGCGCTCAACCACGTGTGGGCTGGTGACGATCTGCACCCCGGGCTGCAGGCCGCGTTCCGCGACATCCACCAGCAGGCAAGCCGCCGCCGCAGTGAACTCGACGCGGCCTTCGCGCACCGGCTCGCCGCCTGGGTGGGCTCCGGCAACGACGGCGACCTGCTGACCGTCGAGAACTTGCTGCCCACGGTCGTTGACCCGCTGCTGCGCGCCGACCGGCCCAGCCTGCTGGTGGTCCTCGACGGAATGAGCGCCGCGGTCGCGGTCGAGCTCGCCGATGAACTCTCCCAGCACTGGGTGGAATACGATCCGCTTGCAGGCGACTGCCCCGCCCGCCGCCGGGCCGTCGTCGCCGCGCTACCGACCCTCACCGCAGTGTCACGGACTTCCCTGTTCTCCGGCTGCCTGGCCACCGGTGACCAGGACACAGAGGTGCAGGTCTTCGCCAAGGGCCGGTGGGGCAAACACTCCCGCATCTTCCACAAGGGTCCCGGCCGGGGAGGTGCAGGTGAGGTCCTCGCCAGCGGCCTGGCGCAGGCCGTGGCCGACCCGGCTGCGACGGTCGTGGCCGTGGTCATCAACACCATCGACGAGTCCCTGGCGTACGGGCGTGAGGGCTACGACGCAGGTTGGAGCATCGGCGACATTGGCTTCCTGCGCAGCCTGCTCGACCTCGCCCGATCCTCCGGCCGCGCGGTCATCATCACCAGTGACCACGGGCACGTGCTCGACCGTGGCAGCGAACTCGTCCGCGCCGCGGACGCTGCCTCCGCCCGCCACCGCACCGGCACGACACCGGCCGTCGATGGCGAGATCGAACTTGCTGGCCCGCGCGTCCTAGCACCCGGCAACCGCATCATCTCGCTGTGGGACGCGCAGCGGCGCTACCGGCCTGGCCGCGCCGGCTACCACGGCGGCGCCTCCCTGGCCGAGGTCACCATCCCGCTGATGGCGTTCCTGCTGCCCAACGTCACGGACATCCCGCGCGGCTGGGCACCGCTCGACGTCCCGCAGCCCGACTGGTGGCAGCCCTCGCCGGTAAAGGACACCCGCCCTCCGGCGACCACTACGCCGGCACCGAAGTCGCGCCGTAAGCCGGCTGCTGCCCCCGCTGCCGAGGCCCTGTTCGATGTGCCTGCTACGCCAGCACCTGCACAGGCAACCGACGGCAACGTCGAGCTGATCACCGCGCTGCTCGCGAACGAACTGTTCGAGGCACAGCACGGCCTGACACCACGGCGCCTTCCCATCGAGAAGGTCCAAGCGGCGCTCACCGCCCTTCTCGACGCCAACGGCGTGCTGCCACTGGCAGTCCTCGCGGAGCGGGCAGGCGAGGCACCGGCGCGGGCGAACGGCTTCGTCGTCACCCTGCAGCGGATCTTCAACGTGGACAACTACCCGGTGCTGTCGCTGACCGACAACGGACGCACCGCCCGCCTCGACGAACGGCTGCTGCGCTTGCAGTTCCGTCTGCCCGGAGCAACATCGTGAACAGCGTCAGCCCTGCCCGGCGCCGCGAGGTGATCGACGCGCTGCGCCGCGGAGCGGTCCCATCCGCGGGCCTCGATTTGCTCGCCGTCGGGCTCGACCGCTTCACCGCCTCCGTCGACGAGGACCTCGCCACCGTCACCACCGGCGGTTCCGTCTTCAAAGCCATCCGCGGCGAGTACGGCTCCGGCAAGACGTTCTTCACCCGCTGGGTCGCCGAACGCGCCAAGCGCGCCAACCTCGCCACCGCCGAGGTGCAGATCTCCGAAAACGAGACGCCACTGCACAAGCTCGAAACCGTGTACCGTCGGCTCACCGAACGCCTGATGACCGCGACCTTCGCGCCCAGCGCCATGCGGCCGGTCGTCGACGGCTGGTTCTACGCCCTCGAAGAAGATGCGTTAGCAGCAGACGCTTCCGCTGGCACCAACAGCGACGCACTCGATCACGCGGTCGGCGAGTTGCTGGAGCAACGGCTCGCCGCCGTCAGCCGCACCGCACCGGCCTTCGCCGCCGCACTACGCGGATACCGCACCGCCTACTCGGGCGGCGACGCGGCCACCGCCGAAGCCGTACTGGCCTGGCTCGGCGGGCAACCACACGTCGCCGCTGCCGCTCGCCGCGTCGCCGGCGTACGCGGCGACCTCGATCACTTCGCCGCACTCAGCTTCCTGCAGGGCCTGCTCGTGGTGCTGCGTGACAGCGGACACCCCGGCCTTCTCCTGGTGCTCGACGAGGTCGAGACCTTGCAGCGGGTCCGGTCGGACGCCAGGGATAAGGCGCTCAACGCTCTGCGCCAGCTCATCGACGAAGTGCATTCAGGGCGCTTCCCCGGTCTTTACCTCATCATCACCGGCACCCCTGCGTTCTACGACGGGCCGCAAGGCGTGCAGCGCCTGGCCCCGCTGGCGCAGCGTCTTGCCGTTGACTTCACGACTGACGCGCGCTTTGACAATCCACGCGCGGTCCAGATCCGCCTGCCCGGCTTCACAGTCGACTCACTGGTCGAGTTGGGCGGACGGGTTCGCGACCTCTACGCCGACGGTAGTAGCGCAGGCGGTCGGGTGCACGCGCTCGTGGACGACGGCTACCTCGCCGCACTCGCGCGGGCGGTCGCCGGCAACCTCGGTGGCAAAGTCGGCGTCGCACCGCGCCTCTTCCTCAAGAAACTAGTGGGGGAGGTCCTCGATCGCGTCGACCAGTTCCCCGACTTCGACCCCCGCCAGCACTACGCGCTGACCGTCTCCGCCGCGGAAATGACCGACCTCGAGCGCAACGCCACACGCGCCGACGAGATCCCGCTGGACGTTTGAGTGTCCGCAGACCTGCTGCACCCCGTGGTGCTGCACCACATCGTCAACTCACTGCAGTGGCCAGCACTCCGGCCACTGCAGGAAGCCGCCGTCGAGCCGCTGCTGCACGGTCACGACGCACTGCTACTCGCACCGACGGCTGGTGGCAAGACAGAGGCGGCCGTGTTCCCCCTGCTGTCGCGGATGGCGCAGGAAAACTGGCACGGCACTACCGTGCTCTACGTCTGCCCGCTCAAGGCCCTGCTCAACAACCTGCTACCGCGTATCGAACAGTACGCGTCGTGGCTCGGGCGGCGGGCTGCTCTCTGGCACGGTGACGTCACCACAAGCCGACGCCGCCGGATACTGCGGGAACGACCCGATGTCCTGCTGACCACACCTGAATCGTTGGAGTCGATGCTGGTCAGCGTAAATGTCGACCACGCCGAGTTCTTCGGGCAACTGCGTGCGATCGTCGTTGACGAGGTACACGCCTTCGCCGCTGACGACCGCGGCTGGCACCTCCTCGCCGTGCTCGAACGCCTCGGCAAGGTCGCCAGTCGACCCGTACAACGCGTGGGTCTGTCGGCCACCGTAGGAAACCCCGACGAGCTGCTGCACTGGCTGCAGGGATCCGGCCGCGGCGAACACCCGGCCAGGGTAATCACACCTGATCTTCCACCACCCACGGCAACGGCCACACCTGCTCGGCCTCCTGGCGAGGTCGAGCTGGATTACGTCGGCTCCGTCGACAACGCGGCGCGGGTGATCGCCGGTCTCCACCGTGGCGAGAAGCGGCTGGTGTTTTGCGACTCCCGCGCGCTTGTCGAGGAGCTAGGGCAGAAGTTGCGAGGTCACGGCGTCACTACGTTTCTGTCGCACGCCTCTCTGTCCGCGGAGGAGCGTAGGCGCGCCGAGGAAGCATTTGCGCAGGAGCGAGACTGCGTCATCGTTTCCACCAGCACGCTGGAGCTCGGCATCGACGTCGGTGACCTCGACCGGGTCGTTCAGATCAACGCTCCACGTACCGTCGCCGCGTTCCTGCAACGCATCGGTCGCACCGGGCGGCGCCCCGGCAGCAGCCGGAACTGCCTGTTCCTGGCTCTGGATGACCCCGGACTGCTGCGCTCTGCCGGGCTGCTGAACCTGTGGGGACGTGGCTGGGTGGAGGCCGTCGTCCCGCCGCCCGAACCGCGGCACATCGTTGCGCAGCAGCTGCTGGCGCTCTGCCTGCAGCAACAGCGGGTAGGTGACCGTCTTTGGCAGGACGAGTGGAACGGGCTGGCGCCCTTCGATGGCAGCGCTGACGTGATCGTGCGGCACCTCCTCGAGCAGGGTTACCTGGAGTCCGACGGCGGGATGCTCTTCATCGGGCCCGAGGCTGAGCTGCGCTTCGGTCGACAGCACTTCATGGGGATGACAGCCGTGTTCGCTGCACCGCCGCAGTTCACGGTGCTGGCGGGGCGTACCGAGATCGGCAGAACCGACCCTGCTCTGCTCACGGAGAAGGTGCAGGGTCCACGGCTGCTCCTGCTCGCGGGCCGCAGCTGGCGTGTCACATATATCGACTGGAGTCGTCGCCGATGCTTCGTCGAGTCGGCTGATGCAGGTGGCAAGGCATTGTGGATGACGAGCGGAGCTCCAGAAGGGCTGTCACACCCCCTGGTGCGTGCCATGCGGGGCGTACTACTCGGCGAAGACCCGCCGGTCAGCCTCACCCATCGAGCCGCTGGCCGTCTTAAGGAGATGCGCCATGGCGCGGTCAGCGTCGTACACCCCGGCGGCACGGTCGTCGCGCGTACGGTGAACGAGAACCTGTATTGGTGGACATGGGCCGGTTTCCGCGCTAACGCCACCCTTACTGCGACCCTGGATGACCTAGTCGACCCCGCTCAGAGCTACGACGACATCCGAATCCGGCTGAGAGCCGACCTCACACGCGAACAGTGGCTCGCCGGTGTGGCTGACGCTGTAGAGCGGATCTGCCTTCCGGACATCGACGACAAGGCGCTCGCAGGACTCAAGTTCAGCATCGCCCTCCCAACCCGGTTGGCCGTAGCGACACTCGCCGCAAGACTAGCGGAGGTGGATTTCGCCGCGACGGTGCTGCGCGAGCCAGCGCGATTCACGTCGCTGGGCTGAGACCTGTACCAGAGGGTCGCGCCCTGGACCTGTGTTCTGTCGATCATCTTTTGGCGACGATCTATTCGCTTCCTGCGACCTGGGCATGTCGTGAGTCTCCACCTCCTCGAGCTGTGCATGATCACGGCCTGGAGTCGTTCGGCATTCGGTACGCCTTACCTCCAGCTCCTTCCGCTTTGCATTGACATGCCGGATTGCCATGGGAGATCGTCAAGGTACTTGCTCGTACGTGGAGGGAGGTGAAGATGTACGAGCCGTTCACCGAAGAGGAGTGGATCATCTTGGATGACAAGCTGGTGGAGCTGGCCGAGGCGATGACGAGTGTCTTGACCAGGTCGGACCGGCTGCAGCGGGACGGCGAGCTGGGTCGCAGGCTGGGCATGGTTACGTCGTACGACGTGTTGCGGCGCCGCTGCGGCTGGTTCGTTGACCTGCTGGCGCATGCGTCGGCTCGGGCCGGTGCGGATTACCCGGACCTGGGCCGGGCGGTCAAGATGACGCGTCAGGGTGCGAAGAAGCGCTGGCCTGACCTGGGTCGTGTGCGCGAGGAAGGGATGGATCCGAACTTCGTGGCTGCCTATCGTGAGGGCATGCCGCAACGGTTCCCCGCTCGGCCGCTGAGCAGCTAATCGCTCAGCGTGCGCTGCTGGCGGGGGCAGCGCACACCCGAGTACCTCTCATAAGCCTCCGACCTCATTCTCGAGTTCGTTGAGGCGCACCCGTTCAGAACCTCCTCCGACGACCATGAGGCTGTCTGCGGTCGGGTCGCTGCCGTGCAGGCCGGTCGCGACGGGATACCCCGACCACCCCGTGCTGGTAAGCAGCTGATGCAGGTTGCGCTCCCGTCGTGGCGAGTGCAGCCAGAACACGACCGGCGGGCGGGATAGCCCGAAGTCGGCCACGGCGGCGTACGCGGCGACTTTCTCGGCGAGCAGGTGCAACTGCTCCTTGCCGGTGTCGTACTCCAGGTAGAACTCGGCGCTGCCTTCGGGCGTGCGCCACTCGCCGTAGCCGTCAGGGCGGACGCCCATCAGGCCGTGGGCGGCGTGCTCCTCGTTGAGCCACTGCAGCAGCGTGTATCCGTGGGTGCGGCGGGCGTGGGCGGCGAGTGCGATGAAGAACCCGTTGACGCCGAGGGTGTGCTCGCGGTGGTGGCTGTGCATGATCGCGGCGTTGCGGGCTTTGGCGCGACGTTCGGTCAGCGGCTGGGTGCCGTCGCGGGCGGCGGCCCAGGTGTAGCCGTGTGGCCCGAGGACGTGCAGCATCGGCGCGCCATGGTAGCCGTGCCGCGGCAGCGACTCACCGTGGACGCGGGGGCCGGAGCGGGGCATGGAGCAGTCCAGGAATCCGAGTTGGCGTAGGTCGGCCAGCCGCGCCTGGCAGCGGCGTGCCGAGCCGAACAGCGCGGCGGTGATCTGGGTCGTGGTCAGGACGCGGTGGTCTGCCAGCCAGCGCAGCAGAAGCTCGTCGCGGGCGGTGAGCCGGTCGGCGGCGACCGTGTAGGCGGTCAGTGCTCGCTGTGACGGGGTGCGGATGGTCATTGGAGTGCTCCTTACCCTTGGGGGAATCCCGATAGGATTTGGATGTGGTGTTCGGCCGCTGTCAGGGAGCAAGTCGCAGGACGTACGCCCTGATCAGCAGCCAATCCGGTGCGCCGGGCCCGCCAGCACGACGACGGACTAAACGACGGATGCACCGACGGGCCGGTGAAGGTCCTGTCAGCGCTGACCGTTGTCGCAGTCGGTATCCGTGCCGCCGCTGCCGCCGACCCGGCGAGCGGTGCGCTGGCTGCGGCGTTGTTGCTCGTCCCGGCTGACGCCGCGGGCGATGACGTCCCACTTCGCGGGCGGCTGCGCCGGGTGAGTCGCCGCAAGAGCCTGCCGCAGTGCAAAGACCGACTCTCGCGCGGGAGCTGGGGCCGGGGTGGTGAACGTGAAGGCGGGCAGCTCGTCGTGGCCGACGACGAGGCGGGCCGCGGCGGTGAACGCGTCCAGTGCGACAGGTCGTGCTCGTCGAGCTCAGGCTCGACGTGGCGGGCCAGGACTCTGGCGTCGTCGGGCGCGACGTTGAAGAAGATCTTGTTGCGGGCGTTGGCGTGCAGCGCCGCGGCGACATCACGGGGGAGCTGGGACAGGTCCTGGTGGGCCAGGAGCATGCCGAGGCGGTAGCCGCGGGCTTCGGCGAGCATGTCCCCGACAGGGGAGGGTAGGTTCAGGAAGTTGTGGGCCTCGTCTGCGTAGATCATGGCCGGTCGGCGCTGCTGCTCCGGCAGGGCGGAGCGGGCGGTGGCGGCTTGCCAGGTCTTGGCGATGAGCAGGCTGCCGAGGATGCGGCAGGTGTCGTCGCCGAGCACGCCCTTGGGCAGCCGGGCCAGCAGCAGACCACCGTCGAGGATCTTGCCGAGGTCGAACGACGACTTCGGCTGCCCGATCGTGGCGCGTACGAAGTCGCGCAGCAGGAACGCCCGGAGCCGGGCCAGGACCGGCCCGATGATCTGCGCCCGCTGGCCGGGGTTCATCGAGTCGTACCAGGTCCAGAACCCGTGCAGGCCTGCCGGGTCGTTGAGTTCGGCGGTGAACCGGGCCCGGAACTGGTCGCTGTTGAGCAGCGGCGGCACGGCGCTGAGGGTGACGCCGTCGTGTTTGAGCAGGGTCAGCAGCGACACTCGCAGCACGTCGTCGATGCGGGGTCCCCAGAACCGGTGGAAGATCTTCCCGAAGATCCCGACGATGTTGTCGACGGCCAGCTGCTGGTCGTCGCCGTCGAGCGGGTTGAAGCACTGGTGGGCGTCCTGGGCCGGGTCGATGAGCACGACCCGGTCGGCGACGTCGTCGGGCAGCCTGGACAGGATGTCGTTGACCAGGTCGCCCTTGGGGTCGATGACGACCGCGCCGCGCCCGTTGCGCACGTCGTCGAGCACCATGTGCGTGATCAGCGTCGACTTGGCCGAGCCGGTCTTACCGATCAGGTGGATGTGCTCGCTGCCGGAGGCGACGGGCATGGCGACCTTGTGGCCGCCGTCTTGGGCCACGCCGAGCGGCTTGGTGCCGCCACCGCCCGCCGGCACTGCCACGGGTGCCGGGGCTGCCTTCGCGCGGGCGCGCTGCAGACCTGGGACGGCGAGGTCGGTCGGTAGCGCGGCCAGCGCTGCCAGCTCGTCGATGCCGGCGAGGAAACCGCCGCTCATGCGCCGGAGCGCGGCCACCGTGACGGGTCGGGCGAGCTTGCGTCGGTGCAGGCTGTTGCGGCCGGAGTAGGCGGAGAACGCCGACGCGACGGCGTGGGCCAGGCCGTTGAGCCGTTGGCGCAGCCGCTCGCGTACGGCACGGTCAGGCTTGCCGACCCCGGTCGGGGTGGCGGCCACGATGTAGCGGACGTCGACCTCGAACACCGGCCCCGACAGTGCCTTGTCCAGGATCAGACGCACGTCGCGGTCGTAGGTCGGATCACGTCGCTGTGCCTGTGACCCCGTATGGCTGCTGGCGGGCCCGGGCAGGAACATCTCGATCAACCAAAGCAGCGGGGCGAACAGCATTCGCGCCAGGAGGTTTCCTCCCGACGGCGCGGCCTGCCCGGTGCGTATCGCGTGCGCGGCGCGGCGGGCGCTACGGACCCGGCCGGCAGCAGCGGGCCGGGCGAGGATCTGTACGACGGTGTGCTCGCCGGTGCGGGTCTCTGCCCCGGCGGCGAGCAGCCCGCGTACCGGGTCGAGGGCGTGCTCGGTGCGCAGCGGCAGGACGTCGGGCAGCCGGGTGTGTAGGCGGCCGCCGGTGGCCACGGTGGCTGATGCGGGGATCGGCGCGGCGGCCGGGCGCGGCGGTGACGGTGGCGCCGGGCCATGCGGTGCGGATCGCCGACTGGACTGCCGCTGCCGGGACGGTGCCGGGTACCCACAGCCGCAGCTGCAGGTGTCGGCCTTGCCAGGTATACTCGAACACGACGTGCGGGGTGCCGTAGACGATCCGCCGCAGCGGTGACGGGGTCAGCACTCCGGACAGCGCCTGCCACCAGGCGCCGCTGGAGCTCGTGTCGACCTGCGGCGGCGGCGCGATGGTCAGCAGCGTCGCACTCTCCGACAGCCGCCGGTGGCGCCAGCCGTGAAGCAGATCGGTCGCGATGATCCACGCCAGCACGGCGGCACCTGCCAGGACGCCGAGCCAGGGCCGGTCGCCCAGCCAGCGGACGGCGTTCGTGATCGTCTCGAGGGTGATGGGCGGTTGGATGTTCACGGCTTGTGTCCTTTCATGGAGTCGGCGCCAGCGGTGGGGCCGGATGTGGGCGTGTAGGCCGTGCGCTGCAGCGCGAGGCGTGAGAACATCAGCTACAGCCGCTGCGAGCGGTGTCCTTCCGGGCGACCGACGTCGGGCAGCGTGGTGAGGCAATGGGGAATCAGGTTTTGTCAGCGGTTTCGAACGTCGCCACATCGGACTTTGTGCTGACAGCCGGTGCCCGCGCGCTGACAGCGCAGGTCAGAGCCCCGATGTTCGGCGATCGTCCGGTGCCCCGTGGGCGGCTCGCCGGCTCGGGCGGTGCGCTGACAGCGCCGCTGACAGGCCCGCGCTGTCAGGCTCGCACCGCTGACAGCGGCCACAGGCGCTATGCGAGTGCCTGGTAACGCGGTTACGCCCCGCCCGGGCGGCGCGGCAACACGGTTACCGCGACGGCGGCGTTGTGCAACAGCAGTTTGCGGGCAGACGGCGGTGCCGCCGCAACCGCCGTTGCACCCGGCAACCCGGTTACCGCCGCCGACCGCGCAGCGCAGGCGTCCTGTTTGGCCAGTGCAACCGGCTACGGCGCACCGCTGAGCAGGCCCTCCCTGACGGCCTCCAGCAGGCGGAGCTCGCCCCTTCTCCGTCTCATGCGCAAGATCTGCGCGGTCGCGTCGAAGCGCTGAGCGACCTTGTCCACTGATACGCCGTCCAGGCGGGTGGCGCCGATCAGCTCCGCGATCTCGGCGGAGATGACGTTCTGCGCGACGGCCCGACCCAGCAGAAGGTCAGGATGACCGTACAGCGGGGGAGGGAGGTGGGACTCGGCCGTCTGGGCCTTGGCCTGTTCGTGGCGGGCGTCGGCCCACACCAGATGCGTGCCTGCGCGCCTGCCCGCCCAGATCAGCCGCGCGGCCAGCCGGTCGCGCGATGGGTCGGCAGTGTTCAGCGCCTCGAGGAACCCGGTGAGGACTTCGGATTCCACGTCGGCATCTCACCGCGGTAGCCGGCGCAGAGCCGCTTGGCGGCCCGTCGGAGTCCTGGAAGCGCGATACCGGTGGCCGCGAGGATCCAGTGTCGGCCCCACTGCTGCGCGGCGGTGCACAGCAGCGACCACACGGCGTCCCGTGCCGCGTACGACGTCGCGCGGTCGAGCAGCAGGTCGCGCAGCTCGTCCAGTGGCACGTGCTGCTCCGGCAGTCCCAGCTCGGGCGGCAACTGTCGGCAGTCCAGCGCCAGCGGCGACGGCTGGCATGTCAGCGCCTCGAAGGCCCGCTGCACCTCGCCGAGCGGCGAGTTCTGTGCGACGCGACCGATGCTGGTGCGGAAGGTGTCGGTGTTCATGGCTCCTCCTTGCCGTGGCCCCGCTCGATGCGGGGATCGGCTTTCAGAACAAGCCACGTCGCTGACAATCAGTGACAGCACTGGTCAGAGCGCATGCGGTCATGCGCTGACAACGGCGCACGTCAGAGCATCAGCAGGGTCCAGACTTGCTGACAGGTGAATATCCGCAGGTCAGGAACGCCATCGGCATCGGACGGTCGATGCGAGCTGTCAGCGGTCCGTTCGACCCAGGTCCGCTGACAGCGATAACGATCATGGAGCTGTCGGCGGATGACAGCGGTTCGCGATGGCTGACAAATCATCGTTCAGTGAGTTGTATCTCGGCAGGTAGAGCCGCCTTCGCTGCGCTGACAGGGCCATAGGTCGATACCCGAGATGCAGACTGCGGGCGATGTCTGCATCGGTGGAATCCGCGTGTGGCCGCGATCGGCGGTGGGGGAGCGGGGAGCAGAATTGGGAGCACGGCCGCTCCCCGAACGGACGCCGAACGGCTCCGAGTGGCGTCGAACGGCGTTGATCATGCTGTGGTGGGCCCGATGGTCACCCGGCTCGAGTCAAGGGCACCTCGACCGCCGTGTACTGAATTAGTTGTTCAGGGGGTCAGTCCCGTGCGCCAAGGCTCGGAATGATCTAGACAAAGCGGTCTGATCACCCGTTAGAACTGCCATGAAACGGACATGGGGGCCGTGTGCGCGCCCGGGTTCAGAGTGCGCTACGCTGTACGGGCTGCCGCGGTGAGAGATCATCTCGGCAACGGGCTGTAGCGCAGTTTGGTAGCGCACTTGACTGGGGGTCAAGGGGTCGTCGGTTCGAATCCGGCCAGCCCGACAGCGAAGTGGGTTTCCGCTGGTCACGGACCATGGAAGCCCTCTTTTCGTGTACCAGGATCGTCGGCCGAAGTCGAGTACACCGTTGGTGGACCCCTTGACTAGGCAAGGTGCAAAGTGACGACTCTCAATGTCGCAAAGGTCTTCGAAGGCCTCCCGCGGACCTGGGCCGGCTTCCTGCAGGACTGGGACCGGACCATGCGCTCGCGCAACCACCCCGACACCACCCGCTACAACTACGTCCTGGCCGCCGCCCAGCTCGCGCGTTACCTGAAGGAGCACGCGCCCGACTTCGACTCCGACGCCGCGGCCGACGACCCGACCCTGGTCACCAAAGGCCAGGTCGAGGCGTTCCAGGCCTGGGTGGTCGAGACCCGGTCGGCGTCGACGGCACTGAACAAGCACAAGGCCCTGCAGCAGTTCTTCAAATGGCTGGTCATCGACGAGGAGGAAATGGACCGCTCGCCGATGGACCGCGTCGGCAAGCCCAAGACCCCGGAAAAGCTCATCCCGGTGCTCAGTGACGCCGACACCAAGAAGGTCCTCGACCTGTGCAAGGGAAAGACCTTCGCGAACCTGCGCGACCACGCGATCATCCGCCTGCTGTGCAACACCGGCGCCCGCCTGTCCGAGGTCGGCGACCTCACCTTCGACGACATCGACCTCGCCACAGAGTCGGTGCGGTTCCGAGGTAAAGGTGCCAAAGACCGGCGGGTGCGGTTCGGCCCGAAGACCGCCCGAGCGCTGAGCCGGTACCTGCGGGCTCGGGCGACTCACCGGGGCCATGAGCTGCCGTTCCTGTGGCTGGCCGACCGCGGCGGCCGGCGACTCGCCCCGAACGGCATCAAGATCATGCTTCGGCGGCTGGGTGAGAAGGCCGGCATCGAACGACTGCACGCCCACCGGTGGCGGCACAGCTACGCCCACGAGTGGAAACGCGCCGGAGCCGACACCGGCGATCTCATGCTTGTGCTCGGCTGGACCTCAGATGCGATGCCCCGGCATTACGGCCGCAGTGCCGCTGCCGAACGCGCACTGGAGACGCAGCAGCGGCTCGGCATCGGCGAGCGCGTCTGATTGGCCAGCCGCGCAGTAAAGGGTGCGCTCCGCGTGGAGCGCACCCTCGCGGGGGTCACTTCGCCCGCCGTGAGCGGCTTGATCGTTCGGCCAGTTGCAGCATGTAGGCCTTGATCGCGTGATTGACACGCTCGGTGCGTTCCTCGGCCGGCAGTGTGCCGTCGGGGTCGACCTGACGTTCGAACCTGGTTCGGAACGCCTGCCGGGCAGGCGCGGTCCGTGCCGACCGATCGGCGGTGTTGGCCCAGGAGGTGTGTACGGCGACCCGGGCGCGTCGACGACGCTGGGCGGCAGTTAGACCAGTCCGGGACTCGAGCGAATCGGGGGAGTCAGACATCCTCGCCGATCCTCAGCCGTGCCTGGGTTTCCTGAGCGCGTTCGGCGGCCGCGCTGGCGCCGTAGTGCCGGGGCATCTCATCTGAGGACCAGCCCAGCACCACCATCAGGTCCCCGGTGTCGCCGCCGGCGCGTTTCCACTCGTGGGCGTAGGTGTGCCGCCAGCGGTGGGCGTGCAGGTGCTCGACGCCGGCCGCCTTCCCTCGACGCCTGAGCATCATCTGTATGCCGTTGTCGCTCAGGTGAGCAGCGCCTTTCTCTGCCAGCCACAGCGAAGGCAACGGAGCGCCGCGGTGCAGGGCGCGCATCCTGATGTAACGGCTGAGCGCTCGGCCGGTCTTCGGCCCGAAGCGCACCTTGCGGTCCTTGGCGCCCTTGCCGTGGTAGAGAGCGGTGTCCAGCGACATGTCGATGTCGTCGAGCGTGAGGTCGGCTACCTCGGACAGGCGTGCGCCGGTGTTGACGAACATGCGGATGATCGCTTCGTCGCGAGCACCAGCGAACGTACGCCGGTCGCAGGCGGCGAGCACCTTCCGGGTCTCGTCCTCGCCGATGATCGGAATGAGCTTCTTCCTCTTGCGGGGTTGCCGCACGCGAGCCAGTGGTGAAACGTCGAGCTCCTCCTCGGCCACCAGCCAACTGAAGAACTGCTGCAGGCTCTTGTGCTTGTTCAGCGCTGTCGACGCCGACCGGGTTTCGATCATCCAGACTTGGAATCGCTCGATATCTGCTTTCGTGACGGCGAGCGGGTCTCGGCCCGCGTCGCTGCGGGCGTGGCCGAATGTACGGAGGAAGCCGCATAACTGGGTGGCGGCGAGTAGGTAGTTGTACCGGGTGGTGGCCGGGTGGTCGGCGGCGCGCAGGGACCTGTCCCAATCACGCAGGAAGCTGGCCCATGTCGGGGGAGTCCGTGAGG
>NZ_BONF01000055.1 GCF_016862575.1 Catellatospora bangladeshensis
GCACCAACCAACCCGAAGCTCGCCACCACGGCCGCGCGTACCCTCGACACTCGCTAGCCCAGCGCGGTGAGCCCGCGAGGCCCGAGACTACGGGCACCGCAAGGACCACGGACGGATGCGGATGACGGTTATCGAGGCTGACCTGTTCACGGACGCAGGCAACAACGCCGTCGTGCGCCTGCCGCACCGCGCGTTTCCCGGCATTCTCATCCAAGGCGACACGTTCGCAAACCTGCGCGTTCAGCTCGCCGAGGCGGCGTCGCTGCTGAGCGAGTCACCGGCAAGCTCCGACGCTCTCGGCCAGCTTCAGTCTGTGATCAACGACTTCGACGAGATCCTGCACCGGTACGAACAGGCACTCGCCTCGCGCGGACTTCGCCGCCCGTACTGAAGCGCTCCTTCCTACCTCCCTAGCACCTCGCCGGCGTGGTCGGACGTCTGCAGTTGCCCATTTACTCAGCATGGCTGCGGATGCGCGGCCGGGGTGATTCACGGCGTGGCCTGGGTGGCTGCCGGGGTCAGACGATCCCCGGATCGACCAGCACCTGCTCGGCGGGCTCGTCCCGCGAGCCGTCGTCGATGCGGAGCAGCGCGGCCAGTTCGGCCAGGGCGGTCCGGAGAGCGACCTCGGCCGGGTCGGCGTGCTCGACGGCCGTCCATGTCACGGCAGCCGCGGCCACGACTACGCGACTGAAAGCATCTCCAGCTGCTGGTGGCGAACATGTTGTTCCTGATCGCTCATGGTCGGCGATCTTGCCAGTGCGGTATCGCGCTGTCTACACCCGCCGACCGACGGGCCGGCCATGAGCGTAGGGCCAACCGTGGCCGTTCCCAGACGCCACACGTGGCCACCGACATGACCATGCGTTCGACGCCTGGGCGGCGGTCGGCGAGTCCTTGAACGGACAGGCCCAAGAACCCGGTCGAGCTGCTCGCCTGCGAGGGCCGGCCTCGGGATACGCGGTGGAAGCCTAGGTTCATGATCGGGCACACTGTCCGCCGTGGCAGAGACACGTCATCCGATCGGAGCCGTTCGGGTCGGCCTGTCCCTGTGGTCATGGTGAGAGGGCGTGTGGTCGTGGAACTGGCCATCCTGGTCGGGTTGCAGGCGTCAGGCAAGAGCACGTTCTGCCGGCAGACGCTGGCGGCCAGCCATGTCGTGGTGAGCAAGGACGCCTTCCCCAACGCGCGCCACCGTCAGCGCCGACAGATGCGGCTGGTCGGCGAGGCCCTGGGCGCCGGACGCAGCGTTGTCGTGGACAACACCAACCCGTCCCCGCAGGAGTGGCAGCCATTGATCGAGGCCGCGTGCCGGTCTGGCGCGACGGTGGTCGGATACTGGTTTCCGCCGGACCGGGCGGCGGCGTCGGCCCGCAACGCCGCTCGCGACGAGCGCACCCGCGTCCCGGACGTCGGGCTGTACGCGACCCTCAAGCGACTGCGCCAGCCCCGCCTGGCAGACGGGTTCGATCAGCTCTTCACGGTCAGGTTCGACGGCGTCGGCGGTTTCTGCGTCGACGCCATGCTCCAGGAGGACCACGTCAGGTGAACGCCGACGAATTCGAGGCCGTCCAACGCGCCCGCGAGTACTTCCACGGGCTGACCGTGCTGCCCGGCGCCTGGACGGTGCTGCGGCTGGACGGCCGGAGCTTCTCCCGCTTCACCGAACAGCGCTTCGACAAGCCGTTCGATCCCCGATTCTCCGAACTGATGGTCACGACTGCTCAGACCTTGATGACCGAACTGGGCGCCCGGTACGCCTTCACGGAAAGCGACGAGATCTCCGTGCTGCTACACCCCGGCTTCGACCTGTTCGGCCGCAGTGTGGAGAAACTCGTCTCGATCTCGGCCGGCATCGCCAGCGCCGCGTTCACCCACGCCTTCGGCGAACCGGCTCACTTCGACTCTCGCCTATGGCTCGGCATCACCGTCGGCGACGTGGTCGACTATTTCTCCTGGCGGCAGGCCGACGCCGCCCGCTGCGCGCTCAACGGGTGGTGCTACTGGACGCTGCGCAACGCCGGTCAGTCCCGCCAGGAGGCCACCCGCGTGCTGGACGGAACCAGCACCGCAGACAAGAACGAGCTGCTGTTTCGCCACGGGATCAACTTCAACGATCTGCCCGCCTGGCAGCGCCGCGGCATCGGAATGTGGTGGGAGGTCTACGACCACCCTGGCTACGACCCTGTCCGCCGCACCGAGGTCACAGCCGCGCGCCGGCGGATCGCCGTCGAACGCGAACTCCCCATGAAGGACGCCTACCGCAGCCTCATCGAGCAGGTCGCCACCGCTCCGGCTCCCACCCGCCGGTGAACGTTGCACGCTGCTGGTACATGAACTCTCTCTTGTCGTAGCGCGTGGCCAGGGCCGGAGCTGCTTTACGCTTGCTGAGCGCACGACGTTGCACTGTCTGCACAGCTCGCGGAAACGGCCGGTAAGCGTCAACTGCGGCTGCCCCCTTCCACTCGCACGGTGGCCCGGTCCCCTTCTCCCAGAGGCCGCAGCCTTGACATCCCGCTTATGAAAGTCCTAGCTTTCGTTAGTGGGTACTTTCAAAGCACATGAGGGTTGGGAGGCTTTGGGTGATCCCAGCCGCTTCGCCATCGTGCAGTGCCTGGCCGAGCGGCCACGAGACGTCGGGGAGCTGGCCGGCCAGCTACCCATCACCCGGCAGGCCGTTTCGCAGCATCTGCGGGTGCTCAAGGAGGCCGGGCTCGTCTCAGCGGAGCCGGTCGGCACGCGCCGGATCTACCGGCTCAATCCGGTCGGGGTGGCTGCCCTGAGAGATCAGCTCGACACGTTCTGGCGCCGTGCGCTGGACGGCTTCCAGAACACCGTCGAAGACAAACCAGAGGAGAAGTCATGACACAGCCAGGTTCTGCGGTGGTGCGTCGCCACGTCGTGGTCGACGCCTCGATCGAGAAAGCGTTCAGCGTGTTCACCGACCGGTTCGGCGACTTCAAACCACGAGAGCACAGCCTGCTGGGCGCGCCGATCGTCGAGACCGTGTTCGAACCCCGAGTGGGCGGGAACATCGTCGACCGCGCCGAAGACGGCAGTGAATGCCGCTGGGCGCGCATCCTCGCCTACGACCCGCCGCACCGGGTCGTGTTCAGCTGGGACATCGGCCCCACCTGGCAGGTCGAACCCGATCCCGCACTCACCAGCGAAGTCGAGGTGACCTTCACCGCCGAGACCGCGGACCGGACCCGCGTCGACCTCGAACACCGCAACATCGACCGGCACGGCCCAGGGTGGGAGTCGCTCCGCGACGGCGTCGAGCACGAGGAGGGCTGGCCGCTGTACCTGGACCGGTACACCGCATTGTTCGACAAGGCATAAGCCCCGGCAGCGGACGAACGCCCGCGATGGTGGCGCGGCCGGGACTCCTGACCGCGCCAACGATCCGGAACCTCTTGGCCACTGGCTGCACCACGCGGTGCGGCCAGTGGCTTCTGGCCCGCCGGCCCTGGCACGCTCCACTTGTCATGCGCGGGAGAGCGCCTCGACGACCGGCTCGACACGACCGCAGGCGATCGCGGCGACGCTGATCCCACCGACCCGCGCCGACCTCTGACCAAAGGCGAATCAGCTTCAGCCGACCACGGCGTCGGCGTAACCGCCGTTTCCGGTTGCCGACACCCGCCCAATGACGCAAAAAGGACATCTGATGCGGCAAACGGGTTACGATGCGTGTTGTCGATCAACGGGGGCGCATCATGGGTTCGACAAGACGAACATTGCTGACCGGTGTGGGCGCGGCAGCCGCAGGGGGCCTGGCAGGCGCGAACTCCGCCGCCGCAGCGGGTTCAGCCGCAACTGCGGCCGATCCCGTCACACCCGCGGCCGATCCCGTCGCGCTCGGGCCGGCCGCCGACATCCCGGTCGGCGGGGGCAAGGTCTACGGCACCGCGATGGTCGTGGTCACCCAGCCCTCCGCAGGTGACTTCAAGGCGTTCACCTCCATCTGCACACATTGGGGCTGCCAGGTCGCCGCCGTGGAGAACGACCAGATCATCTGCCGCTGCCACGGCAGCCGCTTCTCGGCGACCGACGGCTCTGTCCTCGCGGGCCCGGCCACGCTGCCGCTCGGCTCGACAGCCGTGGCCGTCAAGGACGGGCAGATCATCCTCGGCTGAGCACGCCACTCCACCGGCGTGCGAGCAACCGGTGCGCGGTATGCGTGCTGTCCATCGGCTGGGCACAATGGCGCCGCGATCCGCCGCTGACCGGCCAATACGGAGCCTGCTCAGATGTGGTTGGAGGGTGGCGGCTGGGACCGGGCTGAGGCGCCGCAGACGCCCGGTGAAGGCAGCCGTTCGGCGAGGCGAGCCGCGAGCCGTCGTCTGAGGGCGTGGCCCGGCCTGGCAGAACGGCGACACCGACCACGATGCCGGCCGAGCCGGGTGGCAATGGACGGAGATGGTGGTGGCGACTTCCAGCGACGTACCGGGTTCGGGGCGAGCCGGCGCTGTCGCGCAGGTCCTCGGCGCCGAAGGCGAGGTGGCCGGGGCCGGATTCCTGGTCGGCCCCGGCCTGCTGGTCACCTGCGCGCATGTGGTGGTGGCTGCCGGGGGCGGCCCGGATGGCCGGCTGTGGCTGGCCTTCCCCCATCTGGACGGTGCGCCGCGGGTGGCCGGGCAGGTGCTGGCCTCGTCATGGCGGGAGCCGGAGGCCGAGGATGTCGCGCTGGTGCAGCTGGACAGCGTGCCACCGGACGCCTCGGTGCCGGGACTGGGATCCGCGGCGGGGTGCCGGGGGCGCCGGGTCTGCTCGTTCGGGTTCCCCGCCCAGGCCCCTCCCGGCGGCCACTTCGGCTCCGGGGTGGTCTGTGACCTGCTTTCCGCCCCGGGTGCCGGTGAGCTCCTGCAGCTGACCGACGCCAACGACCTGACGACCGGCTTCAGCGGTGGGCCGGTGTTCGATGAGGTCACCGGTCTGGTGATCGGAATGATCACCTCGATCAGCCGGGCGGATGCCCACCTGCGGGGCACGGGCATCGCCTATGCCACACCGACCCAGACCCTGCGACGGGTATGGCCCGAACTGGCCGAGCAGGAGGTCTGCCCCTACCGGGGTCTGGAGCCGTTCACCGCCGAGCACACCGGTTGGTTCCACGGCCGGACGAGCGCGGTGGAGCACGTGCTGGACGCGCTGGCCGGGACGCGGCGCGCGCTGCTGCTGCTCGGGCCCTCCGGTGCGGGCAAGTCGTCGCTGATGCAAGCCGGCGTGCTGCCCGCCCTGGCCACCGGTGCGCTGCCCGGCAGCGACCGGTGGATACCCGTGCTGGCCCGCCCGGGGCAGGACCTGCCGGCCGGACTCGAACGCGCCGGGCTGCCGGGGGCCGAGGACGGGTCGATCGCCGCGGCGGTCGAGCGCAGGCTGGCCGACGAGCCGGCCGGTGCGCGCCTGCTGCTGATCATCGACCAGTTCGAGGAGCTGCTGACCGCACCGGCCGCCGGGGACGCCGCCGCGTCTCGCGACGTGCTTGACCAGCTCCTGGCGGCGCTCGACTCGACCGCCCCGCTGAGCCTGGTGCTGGTGATGCGCGACGACTTCTACCCGCAGCTGGCCGCACAGGCGCCGGAGCTGCTGCAGGCGCTGACACCGGGCCTGGTCAACGTGCCGGCCACGCTGAGCACTCAGGATCTGCACGACATCGTCACCAAACCGGCGGCGGCGGTGGGACTGCGCTGCCAGGACGGGCTCGTGGAACGCATCATCACCGACATGCTGGCCGCAGGCCCCGACGCCTCCGGCCACCACGCGCCGATCACCATGCTGCCGCTGCTGGAACTTACGCTGCAGCAGCTGTGGCAGCGCCGGCACGACGGTTACCTGACCCATGACGCATACCAGCGCATCGGCGGCGTCACCGGCAGCCTGGCCACCTGGTGCGACACCGCGATCAACCAGCTGAGCCCGGCGCAGCGGCCTGCTGCGCAGCGGATCCTCACCGCGCTGGTCCGCCCGGCCGACGAAGCCCACCACATCCCCGGCGTCCGGCAGCAGTGCACCCTGGACGTGCTACGCGAACTGGCCGACGCGGACGACCCCGCCTCCGCCGACCGGACCGCCAACCAGGCAGACGAGGTGCTGGCCATTCTGACCAGCCAGCGGATCGTCACCACCCACGCCGTCCCCGCCACGGGGCAGCCCCTCGACGCCCCCGCGCTCCCGGTCGCCGAACTGGTCCATGACACCCTGATCCGCGACTGGCACACCCTCCGCGACTGGGTCAGCAAGGACCACGACTTCCACGACTGGCTGCGCCGCGTCGACGAGAAGCGCATCCGCTGGGCGCACCGCCAGCAGCCCGACGACCTGTTACACGGCACCGACCTGGCTGAAGGCCTCGACTGGTCCAAGCAGCGCCACCTGCCCCGCGACATCGGGGTCTTCCTGACGGCGAGCCATCAACGCCAGCAGGCCGGACACCGGCGTGCCAGGCGCCTGAACGTCATCCTGGCCAGCCTGCTCATCGTCACCCTCACCACCACCGGAGTGGCCGGGTGGCTGCGGCAGACCGCGGTCGCCGCAAAACAGGCCGCTGTCGCCGCGAAGCAGGCCGCGGACGGCGCGAAGCGCGAGGCTCAGTCCCGCCAGCTCGCCGCACAATCCACCACGCTCATCGACGCCAACTCCGATCTGGCCTCGCTGCTGGCCGTGCTGGCCTACCGGACCAATCCCACCACGGAAGCCATCGCCAGCCTGTACGGCGCCGCAGCGCTGCCTCTCCGGCGCCGCTTGAGCCATAGCAGCAGCGTGTGGTCGGTGGCATTCAGCCCGGACCAGAACACCCTGGCCACCGGCAGTGCCGACCGCACGGTGCGGCTGTGGGACCCGGCCACCGGGCAGGCCCGCATCACCCTGACCGGCCACACCGGCGGGGTGCTGTCGGTGGCGTTCAGCCCGGACGGGCGCACCCTGGCCACGGCCAGCGACGACAAGACGGTGCGGCTGTGGGATGTGGCAACCCGGCGACCCCGCGCCACACTGACCGGCCATACCGGCGGGGTGCTGTCGGTGGCGTTCAGCCGGGACGGGCGCACCCTGGCCACGGCGAGCGACGACAAGACGGTGCGGCTGTGGGACCCGGCCACCGGGAAGATCCGCATGACCCTGAACGGCCATACCAGCGACGTGCTGTCGGTGGCGTTCAGCCCCGACGGGCGCACCCTGGCCACGGCCGGCGACGACAAGACCGTGCGGCTGTGGGACCCCGCCACCGGGCAGAACCGCCGCGCCCCACTGACCGGCCACAGCGGTCGCGTGTGGTCAGTGGCGTTCAGCCCCGACGGGCAGACCCTGGCCACCGGAAGCGGTGACCACACGGTGCGGCTGTGGAACCTGGCTGCCGGGCAGACCCGTGCCACCCTGACCGGCCACACCAGCGAGGTGCTGTCGGTGGCGTTCAGCCCGGACGGGCAGACCCTGGCCACCGGCAGCCACGACAAGACGGTGCGGCTGTGGGACCTGGCCACCGGGCAGACCCGCACCACCCTGACCGGCCACACCGCACTCGTGTGGTCGGTGGCGTTCCAGCGGGACGGGCACACCCTGGCGACCGGCAGCGACGATGCCACGGTGCGGTTGTGGGACCCGGCCACCGGGCAGGCCCGTACCTCCCTGTCCGGTCACACCGGTCCGGTGTGGGCGGTGACGTTCAGCCCGGACGGGCAGACCCTGGCGACCGGCGGCGAGGACGGGACGGCGCGGTTGTGGAACCCGGCCAGTGGGCAGACCCTCATCATCCTGACCGGCCATACCGGCCCCGTGAGGTCGGTGGCGTTCAGCCCCGACGGGCAGACCCTGGCCACCGGCGGCGACGACAAAGTGGTGTTGTGGAGTGTGACCTCCGGAGGAGAGCTCGATCCTGTGGCCGATCACAACCGCGGCGTGAGGTCGGTGGCGTTCAGCCCGGACGGGCGCACTCTGGCCGGCGGGGGCGAGGACGGAACGGTGCGGCTGTGGGACCTGGCCACCAGGCAGGCCCGCGCCACCCTGAGCGGCCACACCGGCGACGTGTTGTCGGTGGCGTTCAGCCCCGACGGGCAGACCCTGGCCACCGGCAGCGACGACAAGACGGTGCGGCTGTGGGACCCGGCCACCGGCCAGGCCCGCACCACCCTGACCGGCCATGCCAGCGGCGTCAGGTCGGTGGCGTTCAGCCCCGACGGGCGTACCCTGGCCACGGCCAGCGACGACGGCACCGTGCGGTTGCGGGACCCGGCCACCGGGCAGACCCGCACCACCCTGCCCGGCCAGACCGGCACGATGGGGGCCGTGGCGTTCGGCCCGGACGGGCGCACCTTCGCCACGGCCAGCTCCGGAACGGTGCGGCTGTGGGACCCGGCCACGGGACAGGCCCGCACTCCCCTGACCGGCCACACCGGCTGGGTGAACGCGGTGGCGTTCAGCCCCGACGGGCACACCCTGGCCACCGGCAGCTCCGACGACACCGTGCGGTTGTGGAACCCGGCCACCGAGCGTGGCACGCTGACCGGCCACACCGGCCCCGTGTGGTCGGTGGCGTTCAGCCCGGACGGGCACACCCTGGCCACGGGCGGCGAAGACGGGACGGCGCGGTTGTGGGACCCGGCCGGCGGGAAGACCCGTACCACGCTGACCGGCCACACCGGCCCCGTGTGGTCGGTGGCGTTCAGCCCGGACGGGCGCACCCTCGCCACGGCCGGCTCCGACGGGACGGCGCGGTTGTGGGACCCGGCCACCGGGCAGGCCCGCCGCGGCCCCCTGACCGGCCACACCGGCCCCGTGCGGGCGGTGGCGTTCAGCCCGGACGGGCGCACCCTCGCCACGGCCGGCTCCGACGGGACGGTCCGGTTGTGGGACCCGGCCACCGGGCAGACCCGCGCCCCCCTCGGCGAAACCGACCCGGTGTCCTCGGTGGCGTTCAGCCCGGACGGGCGCACCCTGGCCACCGGCGGTTACGACGGCATGGTGCAGCTGTGGGACCTGTCCAGCGAGCAGATCCGCGCCACCCTCGGCCAGACCGACCTGGTGTCGTCGGTGGCGTTCAGCCCGGACGGCCGGACCCTGGCCACGGCCAGTTCCGACGGTACGGTCCGGTTGTGGGACCCGGCCACCGGGCACACCCGCACCACGCTGACCGGTCACACCGGCTGGGTGAACGCGGTGGCCTTCAGCCCGGACGGGCGCACCCTGGCCACGGCCAGCGACGACGGCACGGTGCGGTTGTGGGACCTGGCCACCCAGCAGGCCCGCACCACCCTGACGGGCCACAGCAGCGGCGTGCGGTCGGTGGCGTTCAGCCCGGACGGGCGCACCCTGGCCACCGGCGGCTACGACGGCAAGGCGCGGTTCTGGAGCATCCCCTCGCAGGACCCGGTCGCCGCCATCGACAAGATCTGCTCAGCCGTCGGCCGGGACCTCACCCCGCTGGAGAGGTCCGCGTACCTGCCGGCAGATCAGCTGCTCGCGGTCGTCTGCCCCGCCTGAATCCGCCCGCACGCGGATGCGCGGACACCGCGACCCGATCAGTGGTCGCGGTGTCCGCGGTCGGTGGTCCAGCGGCGCGGGTTCACGCCAGCCGGATGTCCTCAAGCCGCCTCAGCTCGTGCAGCGGCATCGCGCCCGGCACGGTCTCCTCGCGGGCGAGCGGATCGGCGTTCTTGAGCTTGCCGAACCGCAGCCCGGTCAGCTCCTCGATCCGCGCGATCGGGACCTGGTATGTCTTGAACTGGCCGAACACGAACTCGATGTCGGTGATCAGGTCGGCTTGGCTCACGGTGTAGGCGGTGGCGGTCAGCTTGCCGGTCTCGGCGTGCACCATGACGGCGACCTTCCAGAACGCCCGGGGCAGCTGCACGCCGCGATACTCCGGGTCCTCCTCGCTGAACACCGGGCCGGTGTACACGCACGCGCGGAAGTCGAGCGTGTCGGCGTGCCCGAGCAGGTAGTCCTCCAGCTCCAGCCACAGGTGCTGGTTGAACTCGATGTGCTGCGGCGTGGCGTTGGTGAAGAAGAACGTGTCCTTCTCCGCGCGCTTCGCGTCCTCCAGGCTGCCCCAGGCGGGGTCCAGGCGGCGGACCAGATGTCCCCGGTCGAGGTCGTTGCCCGCGTAGAGGGCGTTGCCGACCTGCAGTGAGGCGTCCAGCCGCGGGTCGAAGCTCCAGCGGTCCTGCCCCCGCTTCAGCATGCGGCTGAGTGAGCCGTCGATGTTCGAGGCAGTGAAGATCGCAAACTTGCGCTCGGTGTGCATAGCGATGGAGAAGTGCTGGTACTTGAGCAGGTGCCGGGCGGAGCCGGGGGCGTCGGCATCCACGACGGCGGCGACCTCGGCCAGCGCCGCGGACAGCTCGGGCAGCGGCGTCTTGAGGTTGGCCGCGGTGCCCAGGAACGTCTCGTCGAAGCCCGGACGGTCCTGCAGCGAGGCCGCCGACACCCGCGCCTCGGGCTCCGGCTTGAGCGTCTGGGCGAGGCTGACCGACTGCGGTCTCACGGCCCGTTTCGCCGTACCGTCCAGCTTCTGCAGATGGCGGCGGAGTTCGGCAACGGTCACCGCGTAGTTGGCGTCCAGGTATTCGCCGGCGAAGTGCAGGCCCAGCGCGCCGCCGGTCTCGACGTCGATGACCACAGATCCGGAGCTGCCCCCGAGCGTCGTGCAGTCGTGCGTGAAGACCTTACGGTCGACCTTGCCCATCACCTCGCCCGGCGCCAGGCGCTTGACGTCGTAGATGCCGCCGAACAGCCGGGTCTGGTCCAGCAGGCTGTTGCGCGGATCCTCCGCCGGATATCCGATGACGGCCACCACCTGGCCCGGCTGCGGCTCGCCTTCATAGAGCGGCACCGGCGGCGGCAGCAGGCGGCCCTTGGGCGCCTCCAGCTCGATGAACGCCAGGTCCGGGGCGTCGGCGCCCTGATCGGCCACGTAGAGCACGCGCTTGACCCGCACCTCGAACGGCCGCACGCCCGCGTACTCCTCTTTGAAGTCCAGCCGCGCGGTCAAGGGCTGCCCGATCGGGCTCGCCCGGAACACGAACTCGCCGCCGCGAGGCCGTACCAGTTCCGCGACCACGTGCCGGTTGGTCACGGCTATGCCGGGCGCGATCATCCAGGCGGTTCCCGCGTACGGCACCGACAGGCCGGTCACCTCCAGCCGCCCGACCGAGCGGATGGCCGCGTCCAGGCGCGACTTGGCGGGATACAGCCGCGAGCGCCAGATCTTCGCCTGCGGCAGTTCGAACGTGTCGTTGCGGACGAGCAGGGTGGGCCGGCCGAGCCGCTGAACGATGGCCTCCACCCGGGACTCTCGGCTCAGGGCCTCACGTACGGCGCGCTCGGCCGTGATCGGGTCCCGTGTCTCGGCGAGCAGGCTGACGTCGTGCCGGGCATGTCCGTTGGGCAGACCGGACAGCTGGCTCTCCATCTCGGGCAGCAGCTCGGCGATCTCGGATACCAGACGCTCGTCCTTCATGATCGATTCGCTTTGGAAGCGGCGCATTTCCCATCCCCCTATCAATGCCACATTGAGGGTAATACGACCAATCTTCGTATGGGACCCGATTAGGACGGCCCCGTCGCCGCACCGTACCGGCGGCAGGGCTGACCCCCGATCAGCCGCCTCCGTGTCGTTTCCGCAGGTCAGAGGCCAGATGTTGGTATGGTTCAGGCGACGTGGTCGCGTCGCCGCAGGCAAAGGATGCGCGTTATGCCTTTCGAATTCTTCACCGAACCTGTCGACGAATCCGGTGCCGTGAGAGGCCAGGTCTGCTTGGCGACCGGCGACGGCAACCAGCCCTTGATCGCCTACACCACGGACTCCGGCGCCGTGATGCTCGCCGAGCGGGTGGACGGCGAATGGTTGTTGAGCAGTGTGCCGGGCGGCGCGGCGACCCACGACGCCTACCGTGTCTCGCTCGCGCTCGACGGGGGCGGCGAACCACACATCGCCTTCGTGAACGCCGATTCCGACCACCTGGTCTACGGGGTCCGACGGGCGACCTGGCAGTTCGAGGACGTCCCGACGAAGGCCGGGCTTTTCCCAGGCCCCGTGCGGTTTCCGGCGTTGAGGCTCTACCGCGGATTCTTCGAAGATCCGGCGCACGACGGCGAAGCATTCCAGTGGGCGCCGCATCTGTGTTATCAGGCCGGCCTGTCGCTGTGGCACGCGAGTAAGCAGAGGCGGCGCGCCACGCCGCAGAACCCGCCGACGTGGAAGAAGAACGTCGTGCCGGTCGAGGAGGCCGACGGCACGGAGAAGGGCTGGTTCGCCACGCTTGACTTCGACCACGAGGACAATCTGCGGATCGCCGCCTTCGACGATCTGCCGGGCGGCAACAGACGGCGGCTGCGCCTGTCGACTCTCCTAAGGGACTTCGAGGACGGACCGGACGAGACGGAGACGATCGAGGCCGTCGGCGGCGACATCGTGGGCGAGTACCCGGCGATAGCGCACTCGATCACCGGCGAGGCAATCGTCACGTACTACGAACGCAAGGAGCGCGCGATCAAGGTCTTCATGTTCGGCAACGGCCCGGGCCTGCCGGCCCTGGGGACTGTGGCGAGCGACCTGGACGGCGTCAACGTGCAGCCCTCACCGGCCATCAGTTTCAACAACGGATTCTGCGTCGCGTACGGCTCCGGCGGAAAGCTGCGGCTGGCCACCCGGGTCGGCAGCGCCGGTCTCGCCATCCAGGACGTGGCCGACGGCGGCGACTGGGCCAGCCTGGACATCGACATCGATGGCAATGCGCACATCGCGCACGTGGCGGAGGGCAGACTGATGTACGCCTTCGCCTCGCGCAGCGAAGGCTGACCGTGACGTCGGCCTACCTGCTGGTCCGCAGCCGAGACCTGGTCGTGCTGGCCGTGCGCTGGGACGGGTGCGAGGTGCACCCCGGCACACCCGTGCCGACGCTGGTGGCCACCGCGCAGGCGGCCTCGGTGACGCTGACCTTCCCACCGCAGGCGATCCTGGAGCAGGCGACGGACCTGACCGGCTTCTTCACGCCCGGCAAGGTGCACAGCGACTCTAGACTGGCCGGCGTCAGCGAACTCGCCTTCCGCATCGCCCCGGGCAACGCCGTCGAGCTGACCGTCGCCGGCCTGCTGGCAGCACTGGCCGACGTCACCGAACAGTCGGTGGTGGAGCTGCCGTGGGGGCTGAAGCTGCGGCCGCACCCGCAGGCCGGTCCCGGCATGGTGTCCGAACACCCCGCCGAGCCGGTGGCCGGGCCCGGACCGGACACGGTCGGCCTGTGGCAGGCGAGGCTGCGCGCCCTGCAGGGCAGCCGGACGGACGCCCGCCTGAAGGTCACCCCGCTGGAGTTCACCCAGAGCAGCGGCATGCCGGCAAGACCGCTGTTCCAGACGGTGCCGCTGGACGGGCAGCGCTCGTTCATCACCATGCAAAGCGCCGAGTCGCTGCCGCGAGTGTCCCGACTGGAACTGAGCGCGCTGGGCGGATCGCTGACCGCCGAGGCGACCTGGACGGCCGGTTCGTGGAGCCACGACATGGTGCTGGGCCGCGACCACCGGGTGGAGGTGACCAACCAGGGCCGGTTCTGGCCGTTCGGCCACCGCGCCGTGTTCCAGGTCTTCACCAATCGCGCGTTCCTGCCCGTGGTGTCTCCCACCCGGCACGGAACAGCCGCCGCGCTGCAAGCGCGTCACGTGCTGGTGATCCTCGAACCGCTGCGCACCGGGCTGCGCACCCGGACGTTTCCCTTCGACGAAGTCGAGATCCTGGGACAGTCCTTCCTCATCGACAGCGTGCCGCCGCAGGACCTGTCACTGCCGTTCATCCCCAGGCGCGGCGGTGCGCCGTTGCGGATCCCCGTCCGCTGCCGCTCGGGCGGCAAGGACCTGCACTTCTCCATCCCCATGATCTTCGTCGGTCTGCCGAGCACGGAACCGGGTGCGGCCGCGCTGTCGGCCTGGCGTCCACTCGCCACGGTCGGCATGGCAGGTGTCGAGCTCGACATGCTGGGCGCTGGCGGGCTTCCGGGCGACATCCACGAGGTCCACTCGCTGACGCTGGACGGCAAGGCCCAGGGAGCAGGGTTCCGCCCCGACCTTGAGAAGTTCGCGGTGGTGCTGCCCGCGCTGCGATCCCTGCTCCCCGGGGCGGGGCACGAGGCAGCGCGAACGGTGACGTACGCTCCCGAGCTGCGCGCCGGCCAGGCCGTCCCCAAGGTGCCGCTGCGCTTCGACGCCCCTGTCCTGGTCAACTTCACGGGCAACACCGACCGGTCCGGTGCGCTGGTGGCGCCCAGGTTCGACGCGGACGGCATCTCCCGCGACCTCGGCCCGGTCGCCAGCAGCGTGCTGCCGGACCAGCCGAATCTGGGCACGGCGCTGGGCGAGGCGTTCCGCGGGGCGACGTTGTTCGGCTTTCCGCTCGCCTCCCTCATCGACACCGGCACCAACCCGAAACCCGCCCCGCCGACGATCCTGCAGCGGCGGGTGGGGCAGGCGGTCTCCGTCCAGATGCGCTGGGCGGACCTGAAACTGGTGCCGCACGGGCCGTTCCGGCCCAAGCCGGGCGGGCCACCACCACAGCTGGACCTGGTCGTGGGCGCCGGCCCCGTCCCGCCCGGCGCGCCGGAGCCACCCAACACCTGCACCCTGTCGAACTTCACCCTGGCCCTGCCGCCCAGCTCACCGCTGATCACGCTCACCTTCGACAGGGTGCGGTTCACCCAGCGGCCGGGCGAGCCGATGAAGCTGGAACTCACGGGGTTCGGCATCGAGTTCGGTGGCGAACTCAAGCTGCTGCAGGAACTGCAGAAACGGGTCATGTCCGTGCTCGGCGGGCATGGCCCGACGGTCAGCGTCTCGTCGTCTGAGATCGTCGTCGGCTACCAGCTGCGCCTGCCGGACGCACCGGCCGGGATGTTCGTCATGCGCAACATCGCCGTCCTGGCCGCGGTGCATGTGCCGTTCGCGCAGAACCCGGTGCGGGTCGTGGTCGGGTTCGCCAGCCGGGAGCAGCCTTTCGCCCTTACCGTCAGCGGATTCGGCGGCGGCGGATACGTTGCGGTCGAGATCGTCGGCGACACCCCGTCGAAACTCGAGCTGTCGATGGAGTTCGGCGCGATGATCGCGCTTGACTTCGTCGTCGCCCAGGCGGAGGTGCATGCCCTGGGCGGCGTACGGTTCGTGCACCGCGCGGACGGCTCGACGGCGCTGGAGGCGTTCATCCGCATCGGCGGCTCCGTACGGCTGCTGGGGCTGGTCACGGTCTCGGTGGACCTGCGCGTGAACCTCACGTTCTCCGACCCGCCGCCGAGGCTCACCGGCCGGGCCTCGCTCGTCATCGAGCTGGACCTGACCCTCTACTCGGAGACCGTGACCGTCGACAGCGGACAGTTCGAACTGATCGGCGGTGCCGCCCCGGCAGCGCCGCCGGATGAGGCTCTGCCGGCCGAGGACGACGCGGCCCGGCAGAAGGCATGGGAAAACTACTGGGAGGCGTTCGCGTGAGCCAGCTGCTGTGGGTCGCGGTTCCTGGCGGCGTCAAGTCGGGCAGCGCGCTGCTGCGGGTCCTCATCGTGCCGAAGCTCGACGGTGGTCCGCTGTCCGCGCACGGCATGGCGTCGTGGCCGCCCAGCCAGCTGCGAGAGGGCACGGTGCGGGTCGAGGTGTTCGCCCCCGGCACGGGCGCGGACACACTCCCGGCGCTGACCCGCGACCTGACCCCGGCGATCGGGTTCCAGAGCGGGCTGTGGGAGAAGCTGACCGACGGCTTGACGGTCGAGAGCGGCGGGGATACCCCGGCGCCGCCCGCGCCCGCCTCGCTGACCGTCTACCCGACCTCGCGCGATGCGCAGGCGATCGCCAGCACGCTCAAAGGCGCGTCCCAGACCCCGATCACCATCGAGCAGGGACACCAGAGCGCGGCGTACGCGAGCAGGGTTCGCACGCTGCTCGACACACACTGGGCCGGCACGGACCATCCGATCGACAGCCAACCCGCGGCCACCTCGCCGCCCGGCCCACCGGGCCCGCCGGCGGCTGCGCAACCGGCGGGTTTCCACAGAACCCTGTCGCTGCTGCGGGAGCACCCGGCAGTGCTGCGGGCACTGGGGCTCATCCTGGAACTCACCCTCGACGCGAACGAGCTGTCCGCCCTGGCCGGAGGGACGATCCGGGTCCGGTGGCCGGGTCATGCCGCCCCGCTGCCCGCGGTCGTCTCGCCCAGGACCGGATTCGGCGCGCAGTTCCTGCCGGCGTCGACGGCGAACGTGGACGCCGGAATGGTCACGCTGGACCGGCGGGACGCCGCCGGGTCCCTTCGATGGGACGTCGCGACCGTCGACATAGATGTATCGGCGCAGCGGCTGCGCGAGGCCGCGGTGGCCATGACCGCCCGGCCCGGCGAGCCGGCCACGCTGCCCGCCGTGCGCTCGGGCGGGTTCCAGCTGGTGTTTCGCGGGCGGGGCCAGGAGATGGCCGAGCGGCTCAACCGCGCGACCCGCATGCTGCCTGACGTGCTCGCCGAGGACCTCACCGCTGACGACCTGCTCCTCGGTTACCGCATCGACCTGCTGCCGCAGCTGGGCGGCACCGACTGGTTCTCCCTGCAGCGGCGTGAGGCCGTCTACCGGGTGCACGACCGGCTCGCCGACGGGGGGATCAGCGAAGAGTTCACCGTCGTGGCATCACCGCAGCAGGTCGAGGAAGGCCACATCAAGACGAACGCGGCGATCCACGACGACAGCGGCTTGCACGCCGACGAGATCGTCGCCGCCTGGAGGGGCTGGAGTCTGGCGACGCCCCCGCCGCCTTTCGATCTGGGGCCGCGCGCCACACCGCCGCCGCGACCCGGCATGAACCTCAGCATGTCGTTCAAAGCCGCGCCGAAGACGCTGCCCCGGCTGCGCTTCGGCAGGCACTACGCGCTGCGGGCGAGAGTGGCCGACATCGCCGGCGGCGGTCTCGAACCGGGTGATCCCACACCGAGCCGTTACCAGACGCCGGCGATCTTCTACGGCCGGTACGAGCCGATGCTCGCCCCCGTCGTGGCCCTGCTCGACGGTGTCGCGCCGACGGAGCTCGGCCCGGGCGAAAGCGTCGAGCACGTCGTGGTGCGCAGCGATCCGGCCGGAGGGCTGGACATCGCCCAGTACAGCGCTCAGTTCGGTTACCGCCTCGACGACAAGCGGCAGTTGCTGCCGCCGTCGACGACTCTCACGATCGCCGAACAGCACGGCAGGTTCGACCAGACACAGCCCCACCTGACATGGGATTGGGCCCGGCGAGCGATGCGAGGCGAGCTGCCCGACCCGGCGGCCGGCGGTATCGCCGTCGTCGACCTCGGGCCGGACGCCCCGGCCGTGCCGGCGATGACCTGGCAGGGTGAATGGCCTGCGCTTACGGCGAAGAAGGTGCACCTCACCTCCATGCCGCCCGGACGGCCGCAGGCGGCGTGGCAGGCCGACGGCCGGCTGCTGGTCCGTGTCGCCCCGGCCGAGCGGATCACTCTGCAACTGTCGACATTTCCGCTGGAGGGAATCATCGACGACTTCGCCCTGCAGGCTGACCTGCCGGGCGTGTCGATGGAGACGGCCAGGCAGGGCCGGCACCCGATGCTCTCCCCCGCCCGGACGGTGACGTTCGTGCACGCGGTCCAGCGCCCGCTGCGGGCGCCCGACACGGTGCTGAAGGCGCATCGCGAGCAAGGCCAGACCTTCGTCACGCTCCACCCGAACTCGCCGCTGCTGGATCCGAAGAGCACCGCTCAGCTGGACATCACCGCGAGCTGGGACGACGTGTCCGATGCACCGGTGACCAGCCTCAGCCTGGGCACCGACGACTCCCCGCAGCCGCAGACGCTTTTCCGGCACGAGTTCGGCGACACGCGCCATCGGACGGTCAACTACACGCTGAGCGCGGTCAGCCGGTTCCGGGAGTACTTCCGCGGCTCGGACCCGGCCTCCTTCACCCGTGTCAGCAAGCCACCACCGGTGGTCGTGCTCAGCTCGCGCAGGCCCGCGCCGCCCATCATGCTGTCCGCGACGCCGGCTTTCGAGTGGGCGACGACCGGCAACCTGGACACCCCGGGGGCGGTGTTCACGAGAAAGCGCATGAGCACCCGGGTGCGGCTCACGTTGCAGCCACCCTGGCACACCACCGGCGTCGGTGAGATGGTCGGCGTCATCGTGCGGCCCGACGGCGACGAGTCCAGCGCGTTGGATGACTTCGTGACGCTGGTCGGGCACGATCCGCTCTACCCGTCGTTCGGGTTCCTCCATGGCGGCCCGTTCGCCGATGACATCGTCAGTGGCAGTGGTGGGCGACGGACCCTGCGCATCGCCGAGGCCGGAGTGGACGCGGTCGTCAAACCGCACGCGCCCGTCTTCCACAGCGGCGAGCAGAGCTGGCTGTGCGACGTGGGTTTCACGGCGGCCTTCGACCACACACTCGTCCAGCTCGCCGTCGCCCGCTACCAGCCCAACAGCCTTGACGGCCTGTGGCTGTCGGAGGTGGCCCGGACGGACCTGGTGCCTGTCATGCCCGAGCGGACCCTCACCGTGACCCGCGAGGCGGACAAGTACACGGTCAGGCTCAGCGGCCCGGTCTCGTCGGCCACGGCCCTCAACCGCGTCGACTTGATCATCGAGCGATGCCGCCGCCCCGCCGGCATGCCTGCCGAGCAGGTGGATCTGGTCGAAGTGGGCGACGTGGTCAGTGGTGTCGCGGCCTGGACGAAGCTCGTCTCGTTTCCGGCCAAGCCCGCCGGCCTGTCTCCCAACCTGCATTGGTCTTCACAGGTGTCCCTGCCCAACGGGCCGGGCGAGTTCCGGCTGCGGATCCGCGAGGTGGAGCTGCTGCCCAACACGATCGCGCAGCCGGGCGTCACGCTGAAAACCGGCACCGCCGGCGAAGTCAGGGAGCGGACCGTCTTCACCGATACCGTTGCGCTGCCCCATCTCTAAGCGGATGCGGCATTTGCGGCAGCTGCCGGTGTCCGCGATGACAGCATGAATGTGGACTTGATCTGACACGGGGAGAACCCAATGACAGGCGATCGGCAGGCAAGAGGAACCCACGGCCCGGATGAGGCGCAGCACGGTGGCGGCCCTGGGCGCCGGGAGCTGATCATGATCGGCGCTCCCGACGCCGCGCTCCGCATCACGCCGACCAGGGCGATGTCGCTTTCCGGCGCGCCGCTCGGCGTATTGGAATCGGTCGCCGCCTCGCCGGAGGTGACGATCCAGCCCCTGTTCGGCGTGTCCGAGGAACGGATCCTGTCCGGCAGACCGGCAGATGCGGCCGAAACGGTCGAGAGCGCGTCGCTCGCACCGGTCATGGCGCGCTTCTACAAGGTCGACGCGCCCGACGAGCAGCTCGACGAGCTCGCTGCGCGGTTGCGGGACAGTCCCGCGGTGGAGGCCGCCTACGTGAAGCCGGCCGCTGACCTGGCCACACTGGCACCGGAAAGGACAGCCGCGCGGCTCAACGACATGATGCCGTCCGGTCCGGACGCGCCACCGGTGACGCCCGATTTCACCGCCCAGCAGGGATACCTGAACGCGGCGCCGGCCGGGGTGGACGCCCGCTGGGCTTGGACCCAGCCGGGTGGCCGGGGCGCCGGTGTGCGGTTGATCGACTGCGAGTGGGGCTGGCGGTTCACCCACGAGGACCTCACCCAGAACCAGGGCGGGGTGGTCGCCGGGACCGCGGATCCGGTCCCGGACAGCCGCTCGACCAACCACGGCACCGCCGTGATCGGCGAGATCGGCGGCGACGTCAGCAGCGTCGGGGTCACCGGGATCTCGCCGGACGCCGTCATCAGCGCCTCGGCGTTCTCCGTGCCGACCGCTGATGCGATCAAGGCCGCCGCCGACCGGCTCGGCGCGGGCGACATCCTGCTGCTCGAGATCCATCGCGGCGGCCCCAGACATCCCGGCGGCGACACCCAGCTCGGATTCATCGCCGTCGAGTGGTGGCCTGACGACTACACCGCGATCCGCTACGCCGTTTCGCGCGGGATCGTCGTCGTCGAGGCGGCCGGCAACGGCTTCCAGAACCTCGACGACCCGATCTACGACATTCCGCAGGCCGGCTTTCCCGACTGGTGGCGCAATCCCTTCCGGCGAGCCGAGCTGGACTCCGGTGCGGTCGTCGTCGGCGCCGGCGCACCGCCGTCGGGCAACTTCGGCCCGGACCGTTCCCGGCTCGACTTCTCGAACTTCGGCGCCTGTGTCGACGCGCAGGGCTGGGGCCGTGAGGTCGTCAGCACCGGATACGGCGACCTGCAGAGCGGCCCGACCGTCGACGTCTGGTACACCGAGCAGTTCAGCGGCACGTCCAGCGCGTCGCCGATCGTCGCGGGCGCGCTCGCGTGCGTGCAGGGCGTACTGCGCGCACAGGGCAGGGTGCCGCTGGCCCCGGCGCGGGCCCGCGAGTTGTTGCGGGCCACAGGCTCCCCGCAGCAGGACTCGCCGCAACGGCCGGCCACGCAGCGGATCGGCAACCGTCCAGACCTGCGCCAGCTGATCCCGGCCGCGCTGGAGACGGCGAGCTGGACCGGTGTCCAGTTCAGCGGGCAGCTCGCGGCGAACGTGACGCAAAGCTGGTTCACGTTCGATTGGCCGGCGCATTGGCACGTGCTGTGGTCGGTGGTGCCGACCAGCCCTCGCCCCGGCGCCCCGCAGCTGCGGTATCGCACGCGGGTCGAGCGAGCGAGCGACGTGCACGCCACGTACTGGATCGAGATCACAAACCTGGTTGACACACCGGTGGACTTCGAGGCCCGCTTCGTCGTCCTCGGCTGGTGACCCTGCCCGGAGGAGACTCACGATGCGTATCGGAACCCAGTTCACCGGATCGCTCGCCGCCGGCGAGAGCGGCAGCTGGTTCACCCACTCCTGGCCACCGGAGTGGCATGTGCTGTGGCACGTCATGCCGATCACCCCGGCGCCGGGCGCGCCGGAGGTCGAGTGGGACGTCGAGGTCGAACGGGCCGACGCCGCCAAGGTGACGTACTGGTTCACCATCCGCAACCTCAGCAATGCGCCCATGGACTTCGAGGCTCGCTACGCCGTCATGAACTGAGGAGGGGCAATCCGTGAAGAAGAGCATCACCAGCCACGACCGGCCGGTCGACGGCGGTCCCGCACCCGTCGACGGCCTGACCGGCTCCAGGGGGCCCGGCACGGGCACGCCGGCCAATGACGGCGGTTCGCCGCCGGCCTGGCTGGTGGACGGGATCGCGGCGGCGGGCGGCCTGACATCCACGTCGTCGTCACAGCGCGGTGGCGGCGCGGCTCGCGACGCCGGAGGTCCGCCGAGGCTCTAGCCGCGTGAAGGGCACACCACGAGACAGGAAAGGACTGCCGCATGCCAGCCTCACGTGAACCCATGGCCATCCCACCCGAGGCCTTTGCCGCGGCCGCCTCGCTTCGGGCAGCGTTCAGCGCACGGCTGCCCGCGGACGCGCGGATCGGTATAGGTGCGAAACAGACTGCCGGCGAGTATCAGGACAGGCTCGCCATCGTCGTGTTCGTGCCACGGAAGCTGCCGCTGGAAGAGCTGGCGCAAGATGAGGCCGTGCCGCCCTCCTGGCGTGAGGGCGGTCATGATTTCGAGACCGACGTGGTGGAGAGCAATCCGGTGCCGATGGCCGTGCTCAACGACAACACCTTCTACAACCCGGTGATGGGTGGCATCGAGGTGGCCATCGAGGAGACGGACGGCGTTGCCGTTCATACCCGGACGGGCACCATGGGCTGTGTGGTTCAGCGCCGCTCGGACGGAAGCCGCGCCGGCCTCACGTGCCACCACGTCGCGATGCCGGGATTCGATGTCTGGCAGCCGACAACCGGCCTGGGATCCGGCGCGACCGCGGCGTCCGTCATCGGCAAGAGCGTGACCGGGGACCCCGACCTGGACTGCGCCCTGATCGAGTTCAACGGGGTACGGGGCACGGACTGCCGGGTCCGTGATGTCGGTCCGGTGAAAGGGTCGTCGTCATCGGTTTTCGTCAATCAGCCCGTCATCAAGCGAGGACGGACGACGGGGCTCACCACCGGTCTGGTCGCTGCCGTGATTCCCAACCCCAACGTCTACAACGTTGCTGAGATCTACATCGTCCCGGACCCGGGCGGCTTTCCCTTCTGCTGGTTCGGCGACTCGGGCTCGGTCGTACTCAACGTGTCGCACGAGGTCTGCGGGTTGCTGTTCGCGATGGACCAGGCGACGACCGACGCGAGTGGTGAGCCGATCTTCAGCACGGGATGGGCGCGGGCGATCCAGCCGGTGCTCGACGTTCTGGGCGCCGAGATCGCGGTGAGCCCACCCGACATCGTGCAGATCGCTCCCAACACGGCATGGGGGGTGCTCGCCAACGGCGGCTACGCCCAAGTCGACGGCTGGGGCTTCGACGCGGGCTCGACGGTGCTCTTCGGCGGCGTGCCCGCCGTGTCGGTCATCCCGGCCTCGCCACGCAGGCTGATCGTCATGCCGCCGGTGCAGTTCCCCGGCCAGACCGTCGACGTGACGGTCGTCAACAGCTTGGGGGAGGCTTCGATTCCGAGCCCAGCCGGCAAGTTCACCTACTGATCGCCGGGATCTGCGCCTCGTCGACCCCTCACCGACGGCTGCCGATGACAGTGGCACTGTTGTCGGGCTTTGTCCTGTTCCCTGTGGCATCCGGTGGGATCATGGGGCTGTGGATGTCCGTACCCGAAACCATGTCACCTTCACGGGGCCTGCGGACGCTCCGGTGGTGATGCTCGCCCATGGCTTCGGTTGCGATCAGAACATGTGGCGCCGGATCGTGCCCTCGCTGGCCGTCGACCATCGAGTGGTGTTGTTCGATCACGTGGGGTCCGGGCGTTCGGACCCGGCGGCCTGGGACGCCGACCGGTACGCGTCCCTGTCCGGCTACGCCGAAGACGTCCTGGAGATCTGCCGCGAGCTGGCCCTGCCGCCGGTCACGTTCGTGGGGCACTCGGTCGCCTCGATGATCGGCGTGCTGGCCGCCAACCGCGAACCCGACCGGTTCGCAGCACTGGCGCTGATCACGCCGTCGCCGTGTTACATCGACGACGGCACCTACCGCGGCGGGTTCAGCCGAGCCGACATCGATGAGCTGCTGGAGTCGCTGGACAGCAACTACCTCGGCTGGTCCGCGACGATGGCACCGGTGATCATGGGCAATCCGGACCGGCCGGAACTGGGCGAGGATCTCACCAACAGCTTCTGCCGGACCGACCCGGCCATGGCCTCGGTCTTCGCCCGCGCGACGTTCCTGTCCGACAACCGCGCGGACCTCGCGGCCGTCAGCGTGCCGACGCTGATCCTGCAGTGCTCCCACGATGCGATCGCACCACCGGAGGTGGGCTCCTACGTCCGGCAGCACATTCGGGGCAGCCGCCTGGTGACCCTGGCGGCGACCGGTCACTGTCCCCAGCTGAGCGCCCCGGAGGCGACGGCTGCGGCGCTGCGCGAGTTCCTGGAAGAAGTCCGATGACGTCGCGGCAGCCGGAGGGACCGACGAGAGCGGCGCGGATGTGACATCACCGCGATGCTAGAAGACAGCGCAGACGACCTGTATGAGAACGCTCCGTGCGGCAATCTGTCGACCCTGCTCGACGGGACCATCGCCAGGATCAACCGGACGTTGCTGGGCTGGCTGGGCTACGGCCGGGACGAAGTCGTCGGCCGGCTCCGGTTCAGCGACCTGCTCACCGTCGGTGGGAAGATCTATTACGAGACGCATTACGCACCGCTGCTGAGCCTGCAGGGCGAGGTGGGCGGAGTCGCCCTGGACCTGCGCGCCAAGGACGGCCGCAAACTGCCGGTGCTGGTCACCTCGGCGGTGAAGACCGGCGACGACGGCCGGCCCCTGCTGATCCGGACCACCGTGTACGACGCCCGCGACCGGCGCGCCTACGAAGAGGAACTCCTGCGCGCCCGCCGCGCCGCGGAGGCCGCGGAACGCGCCGCCCACGAGGATCGGCAGCGCCTGCAGAAGCTGGTCGAAGGCCTCCAGCGCAGCCTGCTTCCGCAGCAGCTCCCTGTCCCGCCGGCGATGGACGTCGCCGCCCACTACCAGGCGGCGTCAGCCGATGAGGTAGGCGGGGACTTCTACGACCTGTTCCCCCTCGGCGGCGACCGCTGGGGGTTCTTCCTCGGCGACGTGTGCGGCAAAGGCGTCGAAGCCGCCGCGGTCACGGCGCTGGCACGCTACACGCTGCGCGCCGCGACGGTCTACGACCCCGACCCGGCGCAGGTGCTGAGCAACCTCAACACCGTCCTGTATCAGGAATACCTGTCCGATGACCACCGCTTCTGCACCGTCGTGTTCGGCATCCTGGGCCCGGCGACCACCGAAGGCCGCTGCCTGACCGTCACCGGCGGCGGTCATCCCCCGGCCCTGCTGCTGACCGCGGCGGGCACCGCCGAGTATGTGCCCACCAGCGGAGGCCCGCTGGTGGGCATGCTGCCCGGCCTGCAGTTCACCACCCACACGTATCTGCTGCGTCCAGCCGACACGCTCATCGTCTACACGGACGGCCTCACCGACGCCCGCATCGACGACGCCAATGGCCGTTACAGCCACGAAGCGCTGCTCGAGTTCGCGGCCTCGATCGCTCCCGCTTCGGCGACGGCGGCCGTCGCGTCCCTGGCCGGCCTGCTCGCCGGATTCGGCGCCGGCCTCGACGACGACGCCGCCGTCATGGCCCTGACTGTCACGCCATGACCGCCGCTGTCAGCAATGGGCGGTCCATGTCCGACTCCTGTTCCGGCGCTCGAGGATGCGGATTTCGGATTGCGGCTTCGCTCCTGCGCTAGTCCGATACGCTTTTCCTGGCGGAGTCGAGGCGCCGGCTCGGCTTCCGGGGTTCAGCAGGCGAACAGGTGGAGCTCCCATGGGCGAGGCAGTCTTCCCGGATTAGGGTCCGCGCCGGGCAGCCGACCGCAGCCGGCGCGCATCACATCACCCTTTACCCGTCCGTCGCGGCGCAAAGGCCGATCGGCCCCGCGACGCCGATTCAGCAACTCTTCGACCTCCGGCTTCGCGCTGTCCCAGGCGGCTTCGGGCTGCACTCCGCCGGTGACCGCGGTGCAGGTCGCGCTGGCCGCCATGGCAGTTCGCGCTCGCCGGCGCGCCGGTGAAGCCCCTCCCGCAGCGGTCGGTCGGCGTCACCGCACCGGCGGCGCACCATGCCGCGTGCCCCGACCTCAATGTTCCGACGCACCGAGGAGGACACATGCCACGCACGACGAAGAAGAACGCCGAGAGTGCCAACCACGCCGTCGCCGTCGGGGAGCGCATCTGCAACCTCGTTCCGTCCAGGGGGATCACCACCGACTGGACACTCGGCGACGCGATGGCGGTCGGCGCGCTGACGGCCGTGCCCCTGCCCAGCAGCGTCGACCTGCGCGCGCCGTGGTGGGAGGTCGGCGACCAGGGTGGCACGGGATCCTGCGTGGGCTGGGCCACCGGCGACGGGCTGATGCGCTTCCACCTGGTGAAAGCGGGCCTGATGCGCAAGGACCAGCACATCTCGCCGCGCTACGTCTGGATGGGATCGAAGGAGACCGACGAGTTCACCACCCGGCCGGAGTCCTTCATCGAGCGTTCGGGCACCTCGCTCAAGGCGGCGGTCGACCTGTGCCGCAAACACGGCGTGGTCACGACCGACCTGCTGCCCTTCGCGCTCGAGGACAGCCTCTACGCGGGGCCGGAGAACGCGTTCTGGGCCGCGGCCGCGCAGCTGCGCGCGACGTCGTACTTCAACATCGGCCTCGACATCGAGCGCTGGAAGGTGGCGGTCGCGCAGGATCAGCCGGTCCTGTGCGGGCTGGTCGTGGACCGGACCTGGCGCGACGCCACGGAGACCGGCGGCGAGCTGGACGAGTTCGACGTGGGCAGCGCGGGCGGCGGGCACGCCGTGTGCGCCGTGGGTTACCGCAGCGACGGCAGGATCATCCTGCGCAACAGCTGGGGCACCGGCTGGGGCGACCAGGGCTTCGCCTACGCGTCGCCCGAGTACCTCCAGGCGGCGTTCTTCCCTGAGGCGTACGTGGTGACGGTCCGGTGACGGACGTCCTGCGCGGGCCGGCCGCCGAGGCGGGGCGGATGAGATCCGCATGTCCTGCGCCGCGTGCACGATCGTGCGATACCCGGGCGCCGCCGCACGTCTGCCGGGTGAGTCCGGTTGCCCGACCCGAGTCCCCGCCGGCACGTCATGCCGGCGGGGACTCGTCGCGTATACGGTGACCGCTTCGCCCGGCACCGCTGCTCAGACGCCGTACGCAGGCAATATGGCTCTCCTATGCTGATCTCATGGTCGGTGCGGAGCCGGAGCGGGAGCTGCGCCTGGCGCTCGTCCTCAATGGAGGGGTGAGCCTGGCCGTGTGGATGGCGGGCGTGGCGTACGAGATCGACCTGCTGCGGCGGGCCTCGGCGCAGGACCGGTCTGCGGTCGCCGACGACGCGGTCGCGCGGCAGTGGTGGATGCTGTGCCACCCGGAACAGGGGACGAGCCGGCGAGTGGTCGTCGATGTCATCGCGGGCACCAGCGCCGGAGGCATCAACGGCACTCTGCTGGCCGCCGCCGTCGCACGTGGGGCGACCCTGGACCCGGTCGAGTTCGAAGCGACGTCGGCCAGGTCGAGGCGCTGGATGCGGGAGGTGTGGACCGAGCGGGCGTGCCTGGAGCGGGGCAAGCTCCTGCCCGACGGCCCCGGCCCGCGATCGGTGCTCGACGGCGACTACTTCTCCGAGACCATCACGTCCGTGCTCACCGAGGTGGACGCGGACGGCGCCGAAGGGCTGCCGGTCACCCTGTTCCTCACCGCCACCTGCATGGGCCACAGCCAGCGCAGCTACGTCGACTCCTACGGCCAGGCGTTCACCGTCGCCGACCACCGGCGGCTGTACCAGTTCGAGCACGCGCCGAGGCGGATCGAGTACGTCGCACCCGACGCCGCGGCCGACCTGGACGGCGGGCTCGACGGCTGTTTCCGGCTGTCGGAGCGCAACGACTTCGCCCGGGGCAACGCCGCGCAGCTGGCCCGTGCCGCGCGCGCGTCGGCGTCGTTCCCGGTGGCGTTCGCGCCCGTGCCGAGCACGCCCGCGCTGTGCGCGCAGCAGGCGCCGGGAACGCCGCGCCTGGGCGGCGCGGGGCCGCTGCTGGACGGCGGGATCCTGGACAACTCCCCGTTCGGGCCCGTGCTCAAAGCGGTCGCCTACCAGCCGCTGGACTCCCCTGCCGATCGGCTCGTCGTCTACGTGGTCCCGTCCAACGGCAGTGAGACGGCCGAGGATCCGGCGCCCGGGGCCGAGCCGACACTGCGCCAGGTCATCGGCTCCACCATGAGCTTTCCCAGGGAGGCGGACTTCCGGCTGGACGTCGACGGCATCGCCGACCTGATGGTGGCCTCGAACGCCGCCTGGGAGGAGGCCCAGGCGCTGTTCACGACGCTGCTGTCGAACGCGGCCGAGCGGCGGGACTTCTCGCACCTGGCTCGCCGGCTGGTGCCGGTCTACCGCCGCGGCCGCGCCGCCGGGGGCGTCTGCGAGGCGCAGAGCCTGGCCCGGCCGGGGCCCAGCACGGCGCTGTCGGCGGCGCCCGGGCTGGACCAGGCGGAGGTCGAGGCGGTGCTGGCGACCTCTCCGCGCTGGATCCCGCCGGACAGCCAGGGGCACGGCGCCCTCGGCGACCCGGCGACCACTCAGCCGTGGCACTGGGGCGTCACCGCGGCGCACCGCGCCGTACGGCTGATGCTGTCCAAACTCCGCACCGATCTCGACGGCAGCCCCACGGCCGAACTGCAGGCGGCGGTGGCGGAAGTCGATGCGCAGCTGCGGCGGGTGCTGGCCGTCCGCGACGAACTGGAGCGCACGCTGGCCGGGCTGATCCCGCCACGGCAGAGCGGCGCGGCGGCCGTGGCGGTCGCCGTCAACACGCAGCTGACGCGTCTTCGTATCCCCGAGGTGCTGGGACATGTCGTCACCGCGGCAGCCCTGCGGGTCGCCTCGGTGTACGGCCAGACGCCGCAGGCCGTGCTGGAGTGCGTGCTGACGGTCGAGGTGCTGGCCTGCAGTCTCAACGCAAGGGTGTCCAGCCCTCGCCCCGCCCCGTTCAAGCTGCTGCGGCTGGGGCCTGATGTGGAGGTCCCCGTGCTCAGCCACCACGAGGCGGGTGCGCTGGCCGGGCGGCTGGGCGCGTTGAAGCTGTACGGCACCCAGGTGAACCATTTCGCCGCGTTCGGCCTGCCGCAGTGGCGCGACTGGGACTGGCTCTGCGGCAGGCTGGACGCGGTGGCACATCTGGGCGCGGCGCTGGACGCATCACCCGAGTGGATCAAGAGCACGCAGGCGGCCGTGCTGGCCGCCGAAGGCTCCGACCCCGACGACTACGCCCAACGGATCAAGGCCATGCGCGGTGTGGACACCGACAGGCTGCACAAGGCTATGATCGACGATGAGCGTGGCGGTCAGAGCCTGTTCGACCTGGGCCGGCGGCTGATCCAGGTGGCCGCGTCCGCCGCGGGCGACACTTCCGCCTCAGCGCGCTGGCTGCGGGTCGCCGTCGATCCGTGTTCCCCGGCCGACAAGCCGGGCACCGTCCGGCTGATGCGCTGGCTGACTCATCCCGCAAGAGCCAATGCCTGGTCACGGCTGGCGTCCAGGCACGCGGTCCTGCCCGAACCGGCGGTGCCGCGCCTGCTCGATCTGAAGGCGCACGCGATCGCTCTCGCCACGGCCACTGCCCTGGCGCTGCTCGCCGTCGCCGGTGTCAGCGTCGCCACCGGCACGAGCGTGCGCGGCGCGACGGCAGCCGCCGCGGGAGTCCTCATCGGCTTCCTCGCGGTCCTGCTCGCCGGCGCCGGCATCCTTCTCCTGCTCACCAGCATCAACTCCGGCCACAGGACACGGTGGACACGGGCAGTCGGCGGCTTACTGGCAGCAGGTGCCGCGGTCGCCGGGTTGGTGGCGTGGTGCCGGACGGCTCAGGCGCCTGGCTCCCTCACCGCGGCGGCTGCGGCGGGCACCGCCGTGATCTTCCTCGGGCTGCTGTCGCTGGGCGGCGCGGCAGGGCTCCACGGGTTGCGCCGCGGAGCCGGCCGGCTCGTCCGCCCGCACAGTCGGAAAAAGTGACCGCGCCGCGCGCATTCGTTCCACTGTGTTTGTTCCCGGATAGCCGCAAAAAGCGCACCGGCTATCCCGGAAACGCACCCTGAGCTGCTAAAGTTGAACCCGGGTCAGCGGGCTGATCACCCGGAACACGGCAGGTGAAGGCCATACTTCATCCAGAAAGCAATGCCGACGGAACGCGGAGTTGACCCGCAGCCGTACACAGTGGCAGACGCTCCCCGCAACGGGGCCCCCAGGATCCGGCGGTCGAAGCGGATCCGCCACCAAGGATCAATGGGCAAAGCGATGCCACGGCCCTGGCCCACCTGCCGCCACTCCTCCGCGAAAGCGACGCCCGGAGACCGGTATCCGGCAATCCCGTTCAGACACAGCCTCCCGAGGAGGAACCATGTCTGTCACCACACGTCAAGACCAGCTGGTCGACCCGACTCCCGCCACGGACAAGAAGAACGTCGAGTCCGCGGTGGTCGAAGGCCGCACGCTCGAGCTTCGAGTGGGGAACATCAATGGTGTCCAGCACGTCTGGACGCGCCTGACCAAAGCGAAGGCCGGCGACGTCATCTGGATCGAGCGCACCACCGACGGCGGCGCTCACTGGAAGGCCTTCGGCAAGCGCACCATCACGGCCGGCGGGCGCAACTACACCGACGCCCTGCGGACCGACCCGAGTGACCAGGTGAGAATGCGGGCCCACACGGACCTCAAGGACGGCGACGCATACCAGACCGCCCCGTTCTGATCACTCGTCACGAATGGTGCCTCACCGCAGTCACGGTGAGGCACCAGCCCCGGCCATACGTCTCACGAACGGAGGACTCCCCATGGCGAGCGTGGCCCAGATCCAGCTGGAGGGCGGCGGATCGATCCTGGTCGAGGCGCCGGACGTGACGGACGGGCCGGTGAAGGCGGGCCGGGTGGGCGATGCGATCCGCGAGCTGCCGGTGAGCCTGCAGGCCGCTCTGGTGCCGGTGACCGAGGCGGCCAGGGCGATGCTGGAGCAGCTGCGTCAGGCGGGACCTGCCGGCATCGACGTGGAGTTCGGGGTCGACCTCGCCATGCAGGCCGGAGCGGTGATCACCAAGAGCGAGACGTCCTGCCACCTGAAGGTGAGACTGACCTGGCACCCGGGTGATGCCTGACCGCCGCGGCCGCGCATCGAACTCGTCAGGGCGGCCTCAGCTCAGGCCGCACGCGGCTCCCGGCCGGCGGTGACTCCGCCGGCCGGGAGCCGCTCCACGTAGGAACGGCTGCGCGGGTCAGCTGCAGGCGGTGCCGTTGAGGGAGAACCCGGTGGGTGCGGAACTGTTGCCGGTGTGCGTCGCCTGGAACCCGATCGTGGTCGACCCGCCCGGCGGGAGGGCGGCGTTGTAGCCGACGTTGGTCGCGGTCACCTGGCCGCTGGTCGGCGCGAAGGTGGCGCTCCAGCCGGAGGTGATGTTCTGGCCGGAGGCGAGGGTGAAGCGCAGCGACCAGCCGTTGATGGCGGTCGAGCCGGTGTTGGTGATGGTGATGTTGTCGGTCAGCCCGTTGTTCCACGGGTTGAGCGCGTTGGTCACCCGGCATCCTCCGCTGCCGCCCGGCGAGCTGGAGGCGCTCGGCCGCGGGCTGGGGCTGGCCGGCGCGCTGGGGCTGGTCGGCGTACCGCCCTCGCTGACGGTGATGGTGGAGCTTCCGCTGCTCTGATAGCCCTCGGTCGCCATGATCTGGTAGTTGTGGGTGCCCAGGCTGAGGCCCAGACCCGCCCAGGCGTTGAAGTGGTTGGCGGTGGTGATGGTGCCGCTGGTGCGGTGCTGCTGGCGCACGCTCCAGTACTGGTAGAACGTGGCGTTGCCGATGATCGACGGCTGGTTTACGCGCAACGTGCGGTAGATGTCGTAGGTGCTGCCGTCAGTGGTGACCGAACCGAGCCGGGTCGCGCCCGTGCTCGGGTTGTAGCTGCCGAAGTCCTCCACGACGTAGTACTCGATGAGCGGGTTGGTCGTCCAGCCGTACAGCGCCAGGTAGCCGTTGCCGTTGGGGCTGAAGCTGCCGGAGTAGTTCACCGTGTGGCTGGATCCGGGGTTCCAGCCCTTGCCGACGACGGTGTTGTTGATGCCGCTCCACTGCACGCTGTAACGGCCGGCCGCGCCCAGGGTCATGCTGACGTTGCCGCTGTCCTTCCAGTACGAGTAGAAGAAGCCGTTGTGCCAGCCGGTGGAGTTCGAGGTGATGGTCCGGTCGGCCTCGGCGTGGGCCGTGCCGGCCACGATGATCGAGGCGGCCGCCAGCGCGACGGCGCACAGGCCGCCGACGAGCGCGTTGACCCGGGTGCGTCTGCGGGCCATGGGGTGGGACGGGTGATCGTTCACGCGAGTGCATCCTTCGTGAGAGGGCAGCCGGCGGGCGGGGCTGCGAGACTCGATTCGGTGCTTGCGGGGCCGCCGGGCGGGCGGCCGTCACGGCACGGTGGAGCGCGACGGTGGCGTGTGGGCGTGGTCCGGTCGACAGCCGGGTGCCAGGTCATGGCCGCGGCCGAGGTCCGCCGATCGTCGACAATCATCGATGCTCGCAGTATTGGACCGCCCCACTGAACCTGTCAACAACTTCCGGAAGTTTTCGGCGAGCCGAGGTCTCCTCATCTCCGGCCCATGCCCGACAGCCGTTACGTCGGTATCGGATCGCACGTCGCAGCCCGCTGGCACGTGATGCGATCACACCAACACCGTGGTCTACAGTGATCGACATATTGCCCCGTGAGATTCCGAAAGTTTCGGTTTGCAAGCGGGCAAGGAGGAGCCTGTCGTGAGTCACTCGCCGGCGCTGCTGGAAGCCCTGCTCCGCAGCGGCATGCACGACGTCGTCACCGTCGAGCCGACCACGGGCGGGCAGGCGGCGCTCGCGGGCATCGCCACCCGCCGGGAGGCACCGCCCGTGTTCGTCAAATCCCTCGCCGAACCGCCCGCCGACGATGTCTTCGTCACGGAGGCCGAAGGACTGGCCGCCCTGCGCGACCTCGGCGGCGCGGCCACGCCAGACGTGCTCCTGGCGGACCGGGACCTGCTCGTGCTGTCCGTGCTGCGGCCCAGGCCGTGCAGCGAGGCCTTCTGGGAGCAGTTCGCACACATGCTCGCCCGCCTGCACACGGGCACCGTCCACCATCGTTTCGGATGGCACCGTGACAACTGGCTGGGCCGCCGCCGCCAGGTCAACACCTGGAACGACGACGGCTTCGCCTTCTTCGCACAGCACCGGCTGCTCCGGTGGCTGGGGCAGCCCCGGGTCGATGCCGCGCTCGACCGGGCGGACCGGGCGGCACTGGAACGGCTCTGCCACCGGCTGCCCGACCTGCTGCCGGACCGCCCGGCGTGCCTGACCCACGGCGACCTCTGGGCGCAGAACATCCTGGCCACCGCGGACGGACGGCCGGCTCTGATCGACCCGGCCGTGTCCTACATGTGGGCCGAAGTGGATCTGGCCCATGTGTGGACGACTTCGCCTCCGCCCGAGGCGCACCGCTTCTTCGCGACCTATGCCGAGCTCACGTCACTCGACAGCGACTGGCGCAGCCGGATGCCGATCATCCAGCTCCGGCAGCACCTTGCCGTCCTGGCCCAGTTCGACGACGACTGGGGCGCGGGCGACCAGATCCGCACCACCCTGGCGCCCTTCCGGCAGCGGTGAGCGGCCGTTCAGCTTGATCCGGGCGAAGTCACGCGCCGCAGGTGATCAACGCGCGGCGCGATGAACCATGCGAGCTGCTGTCGCCGTACCCGGGCGAGCTGAGACCTTCACGAGCCGGCCGCAGGCGCCGGCTTCAGGCGCTTGCGCTCGACGACGCTTGTCGCCGTCACCACGCACAGCGGCGGCACGTCCTTCGCCACCACGGCGCCCGCGCCGACGACGGAGCCGCGGCCGATCGTCACGCCTGGGGTGACCGTGGCCGAGGCGCCGATCCACACGTCGTCCTCGATGACGATCGGCGCGTGCGTGATGAAGTCGTAGCGCTCGTCGACCTCGACCGGGTGCCCGGCCGTGCTCAGGGTGACGCCGGGACCGATCAGCACGCGGTCGCCGATGGTGATGCCCCCGTAGTCGAGGAAGAGGCAGCCCTGATTGATGAACACCCGTTCCCCGAACGACGCGTGAAGCCCGTAGTCGCAGTAGAACGGCGGCAGGATCGACAGGGAGTCCGGGACGGGCCTGCCGAAGATCTCGGCCAGCACCGTCCGGCGCGTATCCAGGTCGTCGAACGGCAGCAGGTTCAGGCGTGCGGTAAGGCGCATGACCAGCTGTACGCGCTGGGCGAAGGCTCGGGACTCGGGTGTCCCCGTCGGCAGGCGTTGCTCGTTGCGCACCGCACGATTCTGGCACGGCGGCCGGATCTCAGGGACGGCCCGTGACCATGAGACGCGCTCCCCCGTCGCGCCTCACGCTGAAGGCCGGACGGCTGCGGCTCAGACCGTGGTGCGGGCGGCTTCGAGACCCGCGACGATGGCCTCAAGTTGCGGGCGCTTCTCGGCAGGCGCGACGAACCCCACGAACGGGCCGCCCTCGAACGACAGCGTCACCGAGACGAGCTGCTCCCGTTCGCTGCTGAACAGGCGTACACGGCGGTCGATGTCCTGCCATGTCGCGCTTCGGAACGACGACGCCGGCACACGGGTCTTCGAGTGACCGCCGTGCAGCTTCTCGAACCATTCTCCGTCGAGCACGAGCCGCTCGTTGGACTGACCATCCACAAACAACATCGACGCAGCGTAACCAACGGATCTTCGCCGCACCATCAACCGGTTGGCGGGCGTCCGGCACTAACTCCGCTGAGCGGCCAGCCACTCGTCGAAGGTGGTGGGCGCTATCTCGGCGTCGGCCCCGGGCAGCAGGGCGTCGCCGGCCATGGTCAGGTCGAAGATGCCGCCGTGCCACGTCGGCACGAGCCGGATGCTGCGGCCTTGGACGGCGAGCGTACGGCGGGCCATGTCGATGAGGTCCTGGGTCTCGGGCCCGGCGATGTCGCGGTGGCGGCCCTGCGGGGCGCCGACCGCGATCCGGGCGAGGATGGCGGCGACGTCGGCGGGCGCGATCGGCTGCATGAGCAGCGGCGGCAGCTGAGCGACCCCGTCGTGTTCGACCCACCCGGCGACCGTCGCGGGAAAGTCGTGGAACTGCGTCGCCGGCACGATCGTGTACGGGATGGGCCCTGCCTCCACGGCGGCTTCCTGCGCGCGCTTTCCGGCGTGGTGGGCGTTGCCCGGCACGGTGCGCACCCGCGCGATCGACAACACGACGTGATGGCCGACCCCCGCCCGCTGCTCGGCGGCGAGCAGGTTGGCGGTGGCGGTGGTGAAGAAGCCGACGGCCTCCGCCTCGGTCGGGGCGTTGGTGCTGGTCGTGTCGATGACCGCGGCCACACCGGCCAGGGCTTCGTCGAGGCCGGTGCCGGCTGTGACGTCCACGCCATGGGTCCGGCTGACGGGCACGACCTCGTGCCGGTCCTGCTGCAACGCTGCGGCGGTCAGGGATCCGATCCGCCCCGTGGCGCCGACCACGGCTATTCGCATACCGGCGTCTCCTTGCACTCATGGTCAGTCAGGCCGAATGCACAGATCGGTCGATCATTTCTCACGTCGGCTTGGGGCGGACCACGAGCACGGGGCATGAGGCGTGGTACAGGATCTGCTGACTGACTGATCCCAGAAGCATGCCGGAGAACCCGCCGCGCCCACGGGAACCCACAACCACCAGCTGTGCGGTGGCACTCAACTCGACCAGCACCCGTCCAGGGCTACCCTCGACCACTTCCCGCCGGAGCGGGACGTCCGGGAAGCGCTGCCGGCTTTCGTCCGTCTCGCTCGCGAGAAAGTGGCGCTGATGCTCGGCCCAATCCTGGCCGTCGTGATAGGGGATCGGCGCCAACGGCATCATCATGGCCAAGGCCGGCGTCCACGCCCGTACGGCCAGCAGTTCGGCACCGCGCTGCTGCGCCACGGCGAACGCCGCCTCCACCGCCGACCGCGACGCGGCTGCCTCGTCGACGCCGACGACGACTCCGCCAGCCGGGTGTGCTTCGCCGCGGGCGACGAGCACGGGCGTGAGACTGCGCGAGGTCAGGTGCACCGCGACCGATCCGAGCAGCAGGCCGGAGAATCCACCGAGACCGCGGTTGCCGATGACGAGCAGCTGCGCGTCGCGGGCTGCGTTCAGCAGCGCCATGGTCGGGGCGTCCCTGACGTGCCGCGTGGTGGCCGCCACGCCCGGCTCCGTTGCCCTGGCTGCCGCCGCGGCCTCGGCGAGCACACGCTCCGCGTCGTTGCGCGGCCGCCCCTCGGTCTGGGCAGCGGTTTCGTCGACGTTGTCATTGATGAGCGCCTTGAGGTACGCGTGCACGATGTGCAGTTCGACGCCGCGGCGCGCGGCCTCGCCGGCGGCCAGCCGCACCGCCGACAGCGCCGAGTCCGATCCGTCCACCCCTACCACGACCGGTGCCGCGTCGTCAGCGTCCATGGCACCCCCTTGAGCGATCGGCGTGGTCCGGCTGTCCGGCCGGGAAGCTCATCCGGCTTCGGTCAGATCCGCTGTCGTGCCCGGCCGGCTGTGGACGGGTTCATGGCGTCCTGGAGGCTGTCCCGGCTGTCGGCGTCGAGGATGCCTGCCGCTACCGGGCTTCCGCCTGCCGGGTCCGTGAGCGTGGTGTGCGTGGCCTTCTCTGCGCGGCCGATCCGGTGACGGCGGGCGCGGACGAGAAGGGCTCCGACGGCCACGGCGCCGGTGGCGATGCCGACTGCCAGCGCTTTCTTGCTCGCCATCAGGTTCCTCCAATGCTCAGCTGCGCGGTCTGGCGGATACGGGCGAGCCGCCCGCGCCTCGGCGCCGACCGCCGGGCGCTGCTGATGACCCGCACGGGCAGGCTCATTACTCGATTGTCTGTGATCGGGGGCGCTCGAATCCGCGAATCTGCAAAGGCAGGCCCTGGGTGACCGCATGACGGCAGTGAACGTGCGCACGGAGGCACTGAGGATCTTGAAGAGATCCAGCTAGGCCGTGGGGCGGCTGGTAGGAACAGGGTATGTTGCTCAACGGCCTGTTGATCATTGCTGGGCTCGTTGCGCTCATCCTGGGTGCGGAGGTGCTCGTCAAGGCCAGTGCCGGCCTCGCGGCCCGGCTCGGCATCAGCCCGATGATCATCGGACTTACCGTGGTGGCGCTGGGCACCAGTGTGCCCGAGCTGGCAGTCGGCATCGACGCCGCGCTCAGCGGAAGCCCGGGTCTGGCGATGGGCAACATCATCGGCGCCAGTCTCGTCAACCTGCTGCTCGCGCTCGGCCTCAGTGCCGCGCTCGTCCCCATCGTGTTCGACAGAGCGACCCTGCGGCTTGATCTTCCCGCGATGGTCGAAGCGGCCCTCCTGCTCTACCTGCTTTCCTTTGACGGCTCGCTTACCAGACCGGATGGATTGATCTTGTTGCTCGCGGGCGTCACCTACACCTTCGGCAGGATTCACGCTGCACGCCACGACGTGGCCGGTTCCCGGGGAGACACCCCGAACTCCGCCGCCGAACCCGTACGGCGGCGTGGGCCGCTGCGCCAGCTCCTGTTGATGCTCCTCGGTGTAGCCGTGGTCGTCGTGGGTGCCGAACTGCTGGTCGAGGGCGCGGCAGCCAGCGCGCGGGCGTTCGGCGTGAGTGAGACGGTCATCGGTCTGACGATCGTGGCGATCGGCACCTGCACCCCGGAACTCGTCACCACCGTCATGTCGACCCTGCGCGGGAACCGGGACCTCGCGATCGGGAACCTGCTCGGATCGAGCATCTACAACATCTGCGCGATACTCGGGCTGACGGTCGTGGTCGCCCCGCACGGCATCGCCGTCCCCAGGGAGATATTCGCCGCCGACCTGACGCTGATGGTGGCCGTGACGCTGGTGGCGGCGTCGGTGTTCGCCGTCGGCGCCCGGATGTCGCGCACCGCCGGGTGCCTGTTCATCGCGACATACGCCGCCTACCTGACGTGGCTGCTGTCGCGTGCCTGAGGACCGGCAGCGCCCCCGCCGGCGTTCGATACGCACTGGGACATCGAGGCCCACGGGACACGAGGCTTCAGAGAGAAACCCCTGCTCAGGACGTGAGACAGACTGCGTTCGGGGTGTTTATCGGGCAGATACCGGGTACGGCATCCGCGATATGGCACCTACGGGGGTGGAGAGATATGAGCGCCAACTACGATACGGGACCCGTTCACGGCGGGAAGGTCGGTGACCAACCGCCGGCGGAGACGATCGAGACGTACCGCGTCGGCGAGCAGCGCGAGTTGGTGGTCACCCGCGAACGTGACCGCTTCGGCGGGATGAAGTTCGGCTCGGCCTTCTTCGGCTGGCTGACCGCCATGGGTACGGCGGTGCTGCTGACGGCGCTGCTGGCGGCGGCCGGAACGGCGATCGGGCTCGCGGCCGCGGACAACGGCGTGGTGCAGGACGCCACGACCGCGGTCACCGACACCGCCGCGTCGATCGGGATAGCCGGGATCGTCGCACTGCTGGTGATCTTGTTCGTGTCGTACTTCTGCGGAGGCTACGTGGCCGGCCGGATGGCCCGCTTCGACGGCGCGAAGCAGGGTGTCGCGGTGTGGCTGTGGTCGATCCTCATCGCGGTCGTGGTGGCGGCGGCCGGCGCGCTGCTCGGAGACCAGTACGACGTCCTGTCGCGGCTCAACGGCTTCCCGCGGCTGCCGGTCAACGAGGGCGACCTCACCGCGGCCGGGATCGTGACGGCGATCGTGCTGGCGGGTGTGGCGTTGCTCGGCGCGGTCCTCGGCGGGCGCGCCGGAATGCGCTACCACCGCCGGATCGACCAGGCCGGGCTAAGCCGCTGACCGTGCGGGTGGCTGATGCCGCCGTCGATGTGATGGGGCCAGGCCGACCCCATCACATCGACCTGTTCAAGCGCATCTCCGATGGGGCGGTTCCTCTGCGACTGACGAACGACGACCCCCGGGCGACAACAACTCCTGTCGATATCTCACCGTGCTAATGTTCGCCGGTGTCCACAGGGCAGAAGCCTTTCCTGGCGCGGCCGATGGCCGTACTCGGCGCTGCGCTGGGGCTCGCTTCGCTGATCGGCGACTGGGCCGAGGTCGAACTGATCGACGGCACGACCGCCTCTGTTGCGACGATCTTCTCCGAGAGCCTGTGCGGCATCACCTACACGTTGGCACTGGCGGCGATGCTGACAATGGTGGCGGTCGTGGTCTTCGGCCCGCCCCGGCAAAGAAGCCGAAGCCTTCGGACAGCCGGGTTCGTCCTCACCGGGATATCGCTGGTGGTACTCGCTGCCATCGCCTATCTCGTGGACATCTACCCGTACAGGGTCAAGGGCTACTCGTTCGACCTGCGCCTGACGATGGGCTGGGGACTCTTCGCCGCCTTCGGCGCGTGGTGCGCACTCGGGATCGCGCTGCTGCACTACTCTCCGGCAGTTCGCCGTCCGCCCGGGACGTCCACGGAAGGAGCCGCAGCCGAATAGCTGCGGCAACCGGGCGAGTCCTGTGGGCGCTTGAGGTCCGCCTCAGCCCTTTCCCTCGTTGAGGCGCTGCAGTTGCCAGTCGTGCACCTCGCCGACCCACTCCCAGCCGGGCTTGGCCGAGGAGCCGATCCGCGGGTCGTCGAAGGAACGGCCCTCACGCAGGGCGAGCACGTACGCCCGGTCCTGCTCGATCCTCGCCCGAACCTGATCACCCACCCCCACGGCTCCGTGGCCGGGGATGACGACATCGACATCGTGCGCCACACGGTCGAGCAGCCGCAGCGCGGCGAGGTAGTCCTCGATCGGATCAGCGGTGCTCAGGTCGAGCATCGGGACCAGGACGTCGGAAAGCATGTCGCCGGCGACGAGCACCCGGCGCTCTTCGATGAACAGCGCCGCGTGTCCGGCTGCATGTGCTCGATGCTCGATGATCCTCACCGACGGGCCGTCCCATGGGATCTGCGCCGTCCCCACGGGCAGGGCCGTGATGAGGCCGTACAGGTCGAGCGAGACCTGATCGGCGATCCCCGCCGGTTCCAGGTGAGCGGTGATCGCGGCTTTGGCGCCGGGTGCGGACAGCTCGTCGCGGACGGCGGCCGCACAGGCGGCGGTGCCGTAGCGGGGGGCGGCGCCGAGGTCGGGGTGCCAGAGCACGTGGTCCCAGTCCGGGTGGGTGGCGAAGGCCGCCACGACGGCCTGGCCCGACTCGGACAGGTCGCCGGCGAGGCAGGCCAGCTCGCGGTCCAGAATTCCGGCGTCGATGAGCAGCACACCGGCGCGGCCCTGCACGACGGTGGCGTTGCTCTGTACGAACTCGCTCTCATGGACCAGCACGCCGTCCGCGACCTGTCTCAACATGAGCTTGTCTCCTTCGCATCCTGGACGGCGTAGCGGTGCATGGTGACGCCGGACCGGAACATCCGTTGTTCGAGCAGGTCGAGGTCGGTCGGCAGGTCGTAGTCGTCGAACAGCGGCCTGCCGAAGCCGAGGATCGCCGGGTGGGTGAACAGCAGCAGCTCGTCGAGCAGCCGTGCCCGCAGCAACTGCGTGGCGAGGGTTGCCCCGCCTACGCTGATCGTGCCGTCGGTCCCGGCGCGCAGGGCGGCGAGCTGCTCGATCGCGTCGTCTCCGCCGATGGTCGTGGTGTTGTGGGCGGCGCTGCGCCGGGTGCGTGAGACGAGCACCTTGGGTTTGGCGGTCCAGAGCTGCCCGTACTCGCGCATGTACTCCGGCAGCGACGCGTCCTCGTGCGCCCGCGGCCAGTGCTGCTCCATGGCCTCGTAGACGACCCGGCCGTGGACCATGAGGGCCAGTGCGCGCATGCGCTCGTTCGCCTCGCGGTGCAGGTCTTCGTCGATACGCAGCCACTCGCCGGCGCCGTTGTCGCCGGGAACCTGCTCGATGCGCAGGTCGAGGGACACGTTCATCGAGTAGACGAAGCGGCCCAACCTCTCCCCCAGCCACTAGTGGTTGCGTTTTGCAATCACTATAGTGAGGGCGGCATACCTGTCAAGGAGGAGCCGGTGGAACCACGGTCGGGCTGTCCGGTGAACGCAGCCGTCGAGGTGCTCGGAGATCGCTGGTCGCTGCTCGTGCTCCGCGACGTCATCTTCGGCGACCGCCGCTACTTCCGGGCGCTGCTCACCGGGTCGGCGGAAGGCATCGCGTCGAACATCCTCGCCGACCGGCTCGTGCGGCTCGTCGATGCGGGGATCCTCACCCGCGGCACCGCCGCGCGCGGGCAGCGCGCCCGCTACAGCCTCACCGAAGCCGGCATTCAGACTCTTCCGATCATCTGCGCGCTCGGCGACTGGGGCCTCGACTGGCGCTCGGGCAGCGACGAGCTGCGCGGCCGGCAACGGCTCATCCGCGATCAGGGCCCGGCCTTCATCGCCGACCTCATGGACGAGCTTCGAGTCCGTCACCTCGACGCCCCACCGAGACCACACGACGGCCCGAGTCCGTTCGAGCGGCTCGATGCCGCCCGCGACACACCGGCTGGGTAGCCTGACGCTGATCGACGAGGAGCGTGCGACGGTGTTACCGGCCACACGGGAACTGCTGGACCGCTACCGCACCGCATCACCTGCGGTGACGTGGCGATGGGAGTCGGCGGTCGTCGAGGTGATCCTGCGGCACGGGTCCACCTCCGACGCACGGGCGCTGCTCGCCACGTTCCTGGACGATCCCGAGGCGCGCCGGCGTCTGGTGCCGGTGTTCGCCCGGCACGGAGATCCGTCGACGGCCGGGCAGCTGGTGGCGGCCTGCCTGGATGGCGGACGCCTGCGCGCGGGTGTGCCGGCCGAGGTGCTGCACGCCGTCGGCTTCCTGGGTTACGAGCCCGCCGAGCGGACGCTGTGGGAACACGTCGAAGGCCCGTACGACGAGGCGATGAACGCGTGTCTGGGACTGCTGCACCTGCCGTGTCGTGGCCTGCGGACCGACATCGCCGGGGCGCTGGAGCGGCACTTCGGCGCGAACCTGTTCCCGGAGTTCCTGCCGGTGCTGGCGGCGAAGACAGGCGACCCGTCCTGGCTGGGCAGGCTCGTCGAGTGGGGCGAAGGCGGCGCCTCGACAGACTGCAACGGTGGGCTGATCCTCGGCATCGCGCTGCACGGCGGCCGTGCCCGCCCGGCGTTCACGCAGCTGCTGTGGAACCCCTTGTGGGAGGCCCACGGTCCAGGCACCGGCTCCGACTACTGGGCCTACGCAGGAGCCCGCGTGCTGGGCCTGAGCATGGCGGAGCTGTACGCCGAACTGGGCGCCCGCCTGCAATCCGATGCGGATATCGACGACAAGCGGCACTGCCTCAGCGTGTTCACCGCGCTTCTGGGCTACTGGGCGGGCCGACCCTGGCTCGGCCTGCGCAGCGCGCCTGATCCGGCCGAGACCAGCGACGCGCTGCGGGACCTGCTGTTCGCCTGGTCGACGCCGAACCGGGACGACTCGCTGATCGGCCTGGCGGGCCAGGTCCTCGACTCCGGCGACCGCGATCTCGCCCGCCTGCACGAGCTGGAGAACGAACTCCACATCCGCGCGGTGCACGAGGTCGAGATCCGGTCGCTGGCACATCGATACGAGAACGAGCGGTAGCAGCCCGCACCGACCCTTGCGATACGGGTGGCGGCCGGGACGGCGTGTCACGCCACGGCGAGCCGGTCCACCAGCAGCTGCACTCTCCGCCCGGCGTCCTCGGGCAGCAGGCGGCCCGCGCGGCTCAGGGTCGCCAGGCCGTGCAATGACGCCCAGAACACCTCGGTGAACAGCCCCGGGTCGACGCCGTCCCCGGCGACCCCCCGCAGGCTTTCCATCATCATCGCGGCCTTCACCCTGCTGGTCGCCGCGCTCGCCTGATATACCGCCGCAGCTCGATCCCCGTCGGGGAGCGCCGGATCCGCCCCGGCCGGCTCGCGCAGTGCCGCCGCTGTATCGCGGCGGCACTGCGGGTGCGCTCAGGGCCGAGGCCCGGTCAGGTTCACCGGTAGCCCGCCGCGACGATGTTCGCCTGGACGGCGTTCTCGGTGGCATCGGACGGGTAGCCCGACACCATGGCGCCCTCGTAGAACGTTCCTGCGCTGGCGTTGGCACCGCCATCGGGCTTGCAGCAGTCTCCGCCGCTGCCGAGCACGATGGCCCCCTGCTTCTTCATGGGGCTGTATCCGCCGGGAAGCGCGCCGTCCCACAGCGTGTACAGGCTGCCGGACTGGGCGTTGCTGCCCTTGATGGCGAATCGCGAGACGCCGTTGTTCTTCAGCGTCGCCGTGACGAACTTGCTGGTGAACGCCCGCTGGTTGGGGTTCCAGGTGCTGCTGCCCCCGGGGAACAGGCCCCATTCGAGATCGGCCTGCACCCAGGGTCCGGAACCCGAGCAGCCGCCGAACCAGCAGCTCGTGCCGAAGTAGATCGCGTCCATGGCACCGGCCGCGTCGGCTTTGCGGGTGGTCTCGCTGTTGCCGTAGTCGAAGCAGCAGCCGCTGTTGACGTGCGTGCCGCGGGTGACCATGTACATGCCCTCGGGTGCGCTGCCCGTCGGGACGCCCGTCAGGTGGCCGTCGCGCCAGTAGCTGTTGCCGGGGTTGATGTACAGCGAGTACGCCTTGCTGCCGCCGACCGTCAGCGACTCGGTGGTCGCCACGGCCGGCCGGCTCTGCGGTGATCCGGGGACCACGCTCGAACCCTGGTACCACAGGTCGTTGCCGCGCCCGGACTGGTCGAACAGCACCGTGATGACGCACGTGGTGCCGGCGCAGAACGAGTCCTGGGCCGCGGCGTCGGCCGTTCCGCCGGTGGTCAGCACGCCGATGTTGCGCGTGGTGCTGTCGGAGGAACGCCTGACCTGGTACAGGTTCCCGGTGTACGAGCGGTACAGGGCCCGGGTGGTGCTGTGCGCGGCGACGCACGGCGTGCCGCCCGCGGCGTAGATGTCGCAGGGACCGCCCCCGGGGGGTGGGGTCGAGGTCGGGGTCGGGCTCGGCGAGCCCGGCACCGATTGCGCCCACTGCTGGTTGGCGCCGCCGTGACAGGCCCAGAGCAGGACCTTCGTGCCGTTGGCGGTCGCCGCGGCGTTGGCGTCCAGGCAGAGGCCCGACTGGACACCGGTGATGGTGCCGTTCGCGTTGAGGTTCCACTGCTGGTTGTTCTGGCCGTTGCAGTCCCAGATGATGGCCTGCGTGCCGTTGGTCGTGCCCCTTCCGGAGGCGTCCAGGCACTTGTTGCCGTAGACCATGAGCTGGCCGGACGCGGTGAGCGTCCAGGCCTGGCCGGTGGCGCCGTTGCAGTCCCACAACTGGGTCTGCAGGCCGTTGCTGGTGCCGGAGTTCGGCACCTCCAGGCACCGGCCGGACTGCCCGCCCACGATTCGCGTGGGCGGGCCGACCGTCGCGGCCAGTGCCACCTCGGCCTGCACGGCGACGGTGAGGCCCGCGGCGGCCAGGGCCAGGGACATGGTGGCGGCGGCCGCCCAGCGGGAGCGGCTTTTCTTCGGGATGTCCATCGGGCTACCTCACAGAGCTCGGTGTGCGGATCGCGGCGGGTCCGGCCCCGGTCACGGCAGGGTCCACTTCTGGTTGGCGCCGCCGTTGCAGGTCCACAGGGCCACGATCGTGCCGTCGGCCGAGTTGTTACCGGACACGTCCAGGCACTTGCCCGACTGCGGGTTACGCAGCGACCCGTCGGACTGCGCGGCCCAGTTCTGCGCCGCGCCGCCCGTGCACGTCCACAACTGGATCTTCGTGCCGTTCGCCGTCCCGCCGCCGCTGACGTCCAGGCACTTGCCCAGCGCCCGCAGCGTCGAACCCGACACCGTCCATGTCTGCCCGGCAGCCCCGTTACACGTGAACAGCTGGATCTGCGTGCCGTCGGCCGACGAACCGTTGCGCACGTCCAGGCACTTGCCCGCCAGCCCCTTGATCGGACCGGTGCCGGTGGTGGCGGTGCCCTTGACCAGTACGAACTCGTCCACGTCGAAGAGGAAGCCGCTCGGCCCGGTGAAGGTCAGGTACAGGTTCTGCGTGCTCGACGGAACGCCCGACAGGCTGGTGGTCACGTTCTGGAAGTTCGTCCAGCTGCCCGTGTTGGGCACGGTGACGCTGCCCAGCACGGTCCCGGTGACCGAGCCGGTCCGGACCTGGATCGTGCCACCGGCGCCCGCGGATGCCACCCGCGCCCGGAACGAGGTGCTGCCGGTCAGGTCGAGACCGTTGTACGCCGCCCAGTCCCCGGACTCGATGTTCCCCAGGACCTGGCCGCCGTTGGCACCCGACTTGGCCAGCGCCGAGACCCCGCCGGCCGAGGAGAACGACTCGGCCTGCCGGGTGATGTCGCCGGTGGGCGGGGTGCCGCCGAGGTCCTTGATCCGGATGTTGCGGTAGGAGACGTCGTCACCCGTGCCGTGGTTCTGGATGCCGATGTATCCGGCCATCGACCGGGCCGCGTTGGTGTTGGTGTAATCGTTGATCTTCGCACCGTTCAGGAAGACCTGCAGCCGCTCGCCTTCGACGAGCAGCTCGAAGGTGTTCCACTCCCCCGGCGGGTTGAGTGCCGCGTCGCGGGCGGCGAGGTCGGCCGACTGCAGGCCGTAGATCGCGCCGGTGGTCTTGTCGGCGGAGTCGGTCGCGTCGATCTGGACCTCGTACCCGTTGTCCAGCGCCCCCTGCGGGGTGCTGCCGGCGGGGAACCCGATGACGACCCCCGAGTTGTCGTCGCCCGGCACCCGCCAGTCCAGCTTCAGTGAGTAATTGACGTACTCGCGAGTGGTGTACCAGAGCATGCCCATGCCGCCCGACGAGGTGAGGGTGGCGTCGGAGTTGCCGAAGCTGCCCGGCCCGGTCTGCGACCAGCCCGTGGTCGAGCCGTTGTAGAGGGCGGTGTAGCCGGTCTCCGGGCGGCAGTCGGCCTTGGCGCGGCCGGCCGCGTAGCGGATGCCGCCCAGCAGGTGGCTGCGGAACGCCGTCTCGGAGTACGCCGACTGCGAGTGCCCGCCGCCGGTGTAGAAGGCCCGCCCGCCGCTGTAGGTCTTGCACCAGGCGTGCGGGTGGTCGGCGCCCATGGAGCCGCCCGAGTAGGAGGACTCGTCGACAGTGGCCAGCACCCGCGCGGTGGAGCGGGCGTTGGTCTGGTAGTTGTACCACTCCTCGGTGCGCGTCCAGGTCTGCGGCAGGTGCGCGGTGGCCGGGTGCGCCCGGTTCTCGACCTTGATGTTGGCCTGCTGGATCGCCGGGTGGGAGGCGAAGTAGGCCCCGACGAGGTTGCCGTAGAACGGCCAGCTGTACTCGGTGTCGGCGGCGGCGTGCACGCCGACGAAGCCGCCGCCGGAGCCGATGTAGGACTCGAACGCGCTCTGCTGGCTGGAGTTGAGGACGTCGCCGGTGGTGTTGAGGAAGACGACCGCCTCGTACTGGGCGAGGTTGCCGGTGGTGAAGGCGGCGGCGTCCTCGGTGGCGGTGACGGTGAAGCTGTTCGCCGCGCCGAGCGCCTGGATCGCCGAGATGCCGGCGGCGATCGAGTCGTGCCGGAAGCCGGCGGTCTTGGAGAAGACGAGCACGTCGTAGGGCGCGTCAGCGGCGCCGGCCGGGCCGGCCGGAGCGATCGCGGCGACGGCGGCGAGGACAGCGGTGGCCGCGCCGAGTGTCGGTCGCAGGAGTCTGTGCATGGGAACTCTCCTTGGGATGAGAGGCGCGACGGGCCCCTCACCTGCGCTCGTACGCCGGTGAGGGGCCCGTCGCGTCAGGGCAGGGTCCACTTCTGGTTGGCGCCGCCGTTGCAGGTCCACAGGGCCACGATCGTGCCGTCGGCCGAGTTGTTGCCGGACACGTCCAGGCACTTGGCCGACTGCGGGTTGCGAAGCGTCTGATCCGATGCCTGGTAGGTCCAGTTCTGCGCCGCGCCGCCGTTGCACGTCCACAGCTGGATCTTCGTGCCGTTCGCCGTCCCGCCGCCGTTGACGTCCAGGCACTTGCCCAGCGCCCGCAGCGTCGAACCCGAAACGGTCCACGTCTGCCCGGCAGCCCCGCTGCACGCGTAGATCTGGACCTGCGTGCCGTCAGCCGACGAACCGTTGCGCACGTCCAGGCACTTGCCCGCCAAACCCTTGATCGGACCCGTCCCGGTGGGGGCGGTACCGGTGGCCAGGGTGAACGAGTCGATGTCGTACAGGAACCCGGTGCCGGACCCGGCGAAGGTCAGGTACAGGGTGGTGGTGCCGGTCGGCGGGCTGCTGATCGTGCCGTTGACCGTGGTGAAGGTGTCCCACGAGCCGGTGACCGGCACGGTCGCCGAGCCGAGCACGGTGCCGGTGGCCGAGCCGGCCCGGATCTGGAGCGTGCCGCCGCTGCCCGCGGAGGAGACGCGGGCGCTGAACCCGGTCACGTTGTTGATCCGGTACGGCTGGAACGCGATCCAGTCGCCGTTGTGGATGTCACCGACGGTCTTGCCGCCCTCGGCGGCGCTCTTGTCGAACGTGGCGATGCCGGACGAGGTCTTGAAGTGCTCGGCCTGGCGCTTGCGCGGCTGCAGGGTGTGCTGGGTGTGCGTGGTCAGGCCGCCCGCGTCGGTGTACTCGGCGTCGAAGACCCCGAAGATGTTGGCCGCGTCGTCGTGCTCGCCGTCGACGGGGACCGCGATCGTGCCGGTGCACCCGGTCTGGGAGGTGATCTGGTGACCGTGGCTGTCGTGACCGAGCACGTAGGTCATCTTGACCCTGCTGCAGTCGATCGAGGCGTCCTCCGGGTCGGTCGCCGTGATGCTGAACGACACGGTGTCGCCGAAGCCGAACAGCTGCCCGTTGGCGGGGCTGTTGATGGTCACGGTCGGCGCGGTGTTGCCGACGCCGATCTGCACGCTCGCCGAACCGGTGGCGCCCTGCGGGTCCCGGACCGTCAGCGTGACGTTGTACGTGCCGTTGGCGGTGTAGGTCTTGCTCGGGTTGGCGGCCGTGGAGGTGGTGCCGTCGCCGAAGGCCCAGGAGTAGGTCAGCGCCCCGCCTTCGGGGTCCGACGATCCCGACGAGGAGAAGTTGACCGTCAGCGGGGCGGTGCCGGAGGTGCGGTCGGCGCTCGCCACGGCGGTCGGGGCCCGGTTGCCGCTGCCCACGTAGTCGAAGCGGTACAGGGCCGAGTTGACGTCGCCGTTGTAGTAGCCGGTGCCGTAGTCGAGCACGTACAGCGCGCCGTCGGGCCCGAAGGCCATGTCCATGACCTGCTTGCCGATCCAGGGGAACGTCTCGATGGCGCCCCGGCTGCCGTCGGAGTTGACGTGGATCGGCTTGATCCAGCCCCGGCCGAACTCACCGGCGAAGAACTGGCCGTCGAAGCCCTGGGGGAACTTGGTGCTGGAGGACGAGGAAGCGTCGTACCGGTAGACCGGGCCGCCCATCGGAGACTCCGAGCCGCTGCCGAACTCCGACGGGCTGCCGGAGTCGCCGGCGTAGCGGATCCAGGCCGTCTTGGCGGCGGGCAGGGTGGGCAGGCCGGTGTTGCGGAACGAGTTGTTGGCCGGGCCGCCGCCGCAGTTGTACTTCGAGCCGGCGGTGTTGGACGCGAAGTCCCACTCGGCGTAGGTCTCGTTGGAGGTGTTGGTGCCGGTGCAGTACGGCCAGCCGTAGAAGCCCGGTCCGGTGACCCGGTTGAACTCGACCTGCCCGCTGGGGCCCCGGCTGCTGGTGCTGCCGGCGTCCGGGCCGTAGTCGCCGACGTAGACCACGCCGGTGGCCTTGTCGACGCTGATCCGGAACGGGTTGCGGAATCCCATCGCGTAGATCTCGGGACGGGTCCGGCTGTCGGAGTCGACGAACATGTTGCCGTCCGGGATCGAGTACGACCCGTTGGCGTTGACCTTGATACGCAGGACCTTGCCGCGCAGGTCGTTGGTGTTGGCCGCGGAGCGCTGCGCGTCGTAGGCGGGATTGCGGTTGGTCCGCTCGTCGAGCGGGGAATAGCCGGCCGACTCGAACGGGTTGGTGTCGTCGCCGGTGGACAGGTACAGGTTGCCGGCGGCGTCGAAGTCGATGTCGCCGCCGGTGTGACAGCACATGCCCCGGTCCGCGGCGACGTCCAGGATGTCGACCTTGCTCGCCTGGTTGACGGTGAAGTCGGAGTTGAGCGTGAACCGGGAGAGCCGGTTGACGCCCTGCCAGGCCGACCAGTTGCTGCCGGTGGACGGCGCGTCGCCGCTCGGCGTCGACAGCGGTGGCGCGTAGTACAGGTAGATGTGGCGGTTCGTGGCGAAGTTCGGGTCGACCCCGACGCCGTGCAGGCCCTCCTCGTCATGGGTGTAGACCGGGATGTTCCCGACGACGGAGGTGTTGCCGGCCGCGTCGGTGCGGCGCAGCGTGCCGTTGCGTGCCGTGTGCAGGACCGACCGGTCCGGCAGCACGGCCAGCGTCATCGGCTCACCCACCTCGGACACGCCTTTGGCGAGGGTGACCTGCTGGTAGTCGGTGCTGACGATGGTGTGCGCCTGCGCCGGCGCCGGGCCGCCTAGACCGGCGGGTCCCGCGGTGAGAATTGCCGTCGCGCCGGTCGCGGTCAGCAGCAACGCTGAGCCTGCGGAGAACCATCGTCTGGTGCGGTGCGGGGGGAGGCCGTCCCTGATGGACATGAAGACCCTTCCTGACAAGTGATGGCCAGGCGGGCGCGAACCATCGCGCCAATGCCGTGGGGGGTGCTGCCTGTCAGGCGCCGCACCTGACAGGTGGCGGCCTCTGACGGCGGATGGAGCCATCACAGATCGCCAGTCGATGGGTCCCGCGCCGCCGGTACGCCTCGACGAAACTTGCCGATCCTGCCGATCCCGAGTCACGTGTCGCCGGGAGGCGACGTCATATGACGTGTTATCAGGTAGTCGGCTCGGTCGATGTTATCGCTAACATGACGGTTGTCAACCCACCCGCAGGCATCGATCTCTGCTGGTTGATCGCCTTCCATGTGGACGGTCTACCTGACCTGCGCACACACGAAACCTTTTCGTCACATCTTGACTCAAGCTCTGTTATCGGTCACATTCGACTGACCGCGGGATGGCCGGCACCATCCTCCGCATCGGCTGGCAGGGCACCGATCGCGCACGTCAGCGCGGCCGGGCCAGGTGTGCGGCGTGCTCAGACGTCATACAGAGCACTACTCGTTTCTGCACGCAAGTCGACTCCGGCGCGGTTCCCTGCTCGACGCGGTGGCCGGGTGCCGCCGGGCGCGCCCGGGCATCGCGTCGCAGCAGGTCGACGACTTCCCGAAGGAGACCTCGTGGCACCACCACTGACGCGGCAGACCGGCCGGACCGTCCGACGGATCGCCGTCGTCGCCGCCGGCCTGCTGCTCGCGCTCACGCTCACTCCGGTCAGCGCCGGCGCGGACAACCCGATCGTGCAGACGATCTACACCGCCGATCCCGCCCCGCTGGTCCACAACGGCCGGGTGTACCTGTACACCGGCCACGACGAGGACGGCTCGACCTACTTCACGATGAAGGAGTGGCGGGTCTACTCCTCGGCCGACATGGTCAACTGGACCGACCACGGCGTGCCGATGAGCCTGTCCACCTTCAGCTGGGCCAGCGCCGACGCCTGGGCCGGCCACGTGGCCTACCGCAACGGCAAGTTCTACTGGTACGTCCCCGTGAAGAACCGGGCGACCGGCGGCATGGCCATCGGCGTCGGCGTGTCCAGCAGCCCCACCGGCCCGTTCACCGACGCCCTCGGGCGGCCGCTGGTGGAGAACGGCGAGATCGACCCTAACGTTCTCATCGACGACGACGGGCAGGCCTACCTGTACTGGGGCAACCCCCGCCTGTGGTACGTCCGGCTGAACGCCGACATGATCTCGTTCTCGGGCAGCCCGACCCAGATCCCGCTGACCACCGCCGGCTTCGGCACCCGCACCGGCAACACCAGCCGCCCGACCCTGTACGAGGAGGGTCCCTGGGTCTACAAGCGCAACGGCCTGTACTACAACGTGTTCGCGGCCGAATGCTGCTCGGAGTTCATCGGCTACTCCACCGCTCCGGGCCCGACCGGACCCTGGACCTACCGGGGAACCGTCATGCCGCGGCAGGGCGCCAGCTTCACCAACCACCCGGGCGTCATCGACTTCAACGGCGGTTCGTACTTCTTCTACCACAACGGCGCCCTGCCCGGCGGCGGCGGTTACACCCGGTCGGTGGCCGTGGAGAAGTTCTCCTACAACAGCAACGGCACCATCCCGACGATCAACATGACGAGCTCCGGCGCGCCGCAGATCGGCACGCTGAACCCGTACGTGCGCCAGGAGGCCGAGACGATCGCGTGGGAGACGGGCGTCGAGACCGAACCCGCCAGCGAGGGCACCCTCAACATCGGCTGGATCGACAACGGCGATTACATCAAGGTCAAGGGGGTCGCCTTCGGCACCGGCGCGACGTCCTTCACCGCACGGGTCGCCTCGGCGGGCGCGGGCGGCAACATCGAGCTGCGGCTGGACAGCCTGACCGGCCCCGTCGCGGGCACCTGCGGGGTGGGCGGCACGGGCGGCTACCAGACCTGGGCGACGGTCACGTGCGGCGTCTCGGGGACGACCGGCACCCGTGACCTGTATCTGCGGTTCACCGGCAGCGGCGGCGGCCTGTTCAACGTGAACTGGTGGCAGTTCGGCGGCGGCGTCTCCGGCGGCAACCAGCTGGCCAACGCCGACATGGAGGCCGGCACGACCGGCTGGGCCGTGTTCGGCAGCGGCACGCTGGCATCGAACACGTCGGTCGTGCACGGCGGCAGCAGGTCGCTGGCCATCACCGGCCGCACCGCCTCCTGGAACGGCATCCGCCAGGACGTCACCGCCAAGCTCGTCAACGGCAAGAACTACACGACGAGCGTCTGGGTACGCACCCAGAGCGGCACCCCGTCGGCGAAGGTCACCCTGGCCCTGACCGCCAACGGCTCGACCTCTTACGTGCAGCTCACCCCCGCCGCGACGGTGAACTCCGGCGGCTGGACCCAGCTGACCGGCACCGCGACCGTCTCCTGGACCGGGACGTTGTCGGGCGCGAGCCTCTACGTGGAGACGGCGGCCGGGACCGACGGCTACTACCTCGACGACGCCTCGTTCCAGTAAGGCCCACCCAGGCCGGTGGCCGGCCGCGCGCCGGCCGCCGGCCGTTCCTGTTCTGACGTACCAGCCCATCGACCATTCAGCTGTTCGCTCCGAGGGAGTTGAGCGATGTCGGATCTGACACGCAGACAAGTGATCAAGACCGGTGCCGTGGGCGCCGGAGCGCTGCTCATGCCGTTGCCGTGGACCGCCGAGGCGCAGGCCGGTGCGGCGGCGCCCGCCGAGGTGCTCGCGGTCGGCGACCTGGCACTCTGGTACAACCAGTCCGCCGGCACCGACTGGCTGCGGGCCCTGCCCATCGGCAACGGCCGCCTGGGCGCGATGGTGTTCGGCAACGTCGACACCGAGCGGCTCCAGCTCAACGAGGACACGGTGTGGGCAGGCGGCCCGCACGACCCGAGCAACACCGCGGGGGCAGCGGCGCTGGCGGAGATCCGGCGGCTGGTGTTCGCCAACCAGTGGAGCCAGGCGCAGGACCTGATCAATCAGCGCATGCTCGGCAGGCCGGTCGGGCAGCTCGCCTACCAGCCGGTCGGCAACCTGCGGCTCACCTTCCCCACGTCCGGCAGCGCCTCGCAGTATCAGCGCCGGCTGGATCTGACCACCGCCACCACCTCGGTCAGCTACGTGATGAACGGCGTGCGGTATCAGCGCGACGTCTTCGCCAGCGTGCCCGATCAGGTGATCGTCATGCGGCTGACCGCCGACCGGGCCGGGGCGGTGACGTTCACCGCGGTGTTCGACAGCCCGCAGCGGACGACCGTGTCCAGTCCGGACAGCACCACCATCGCCATGGACGGCACCTCCGGCAGCATGGAGGGCGTGACCGGGGCCGTCCGGTTCCTGTCGCTGGCCGCTGTCAGCGCGACCGGCGGCACGGTCTCCAGTTCCGGCGGCACGCTGCGGGTCACCGGCGCCACCAGCGTCACCCTGCTGGTCTCGATCGGGTCGAGCTACGTCAGCTACCGCGACGTGAGCGGCGACTACCAGGGCATCGCCCGCCGCCATCTCAGCGCGGCGCGCAACCTGTCCTACGACCAGCTGCTCTCCCGGCACGTCGCCGACTATCAGGCGCTGTTCAACAGGACGACCCTCGACCTCGGCCGGACCTCCGCGGCCGACCAGCCGACAGACGTCCGGATCAGCCAGCACGCCTCGGTCAGCGATCCGCAGTTCTCCGCGCTGCTGTTCCAGTACGGCCGGTATCTGCTCATCGCCTCGTCCCGGCCCGGCACGCAACCGGCCAACCTGCAGGGCATCTGGAACGACCAGATGGCACCGCCGTGGGACTCGAAGTACACGCTCAACGCGAACCTGCCGATGAACTACTGGCCGGCCGACACGACGAACCTGCCCGAGTGCCACGAGCCGGTGTTCGCGATGATCAGGGATCTGGCGGTCACCGGGGCCCGGACCGCCCAGGTGCAGTACGGGGCGAGCGGCTGGGTCACCCATCACAACACCGACGCCTGGCGGGCCACCTCCGTGGTCGACGGCGCCCTGTGGGGCATGTGGCAGACCGGCGGCGCGTGGCTGGCGACCATGATCTGGGACCACTACCGGTTCACCGGCGACGTCGAGTTCCTGCGCACCAACTACCCGGCTATGAAGGGCGCGGCGCAGTTCTTCCTCAGCACGCTGGTCACCGAACCGAGTCTGGGCTACCTGGTGACCAACCCGTCGAACTCCCCCGAGCTGGCCCACCACGCGAACGTCAGCGTCTGCGCCGGGCCGACCATGGACAACCAGATCCTGCGGGACCTGTTCGACGGGTGCGCCGCCGCCAGCGAGGTGCTCGGGGTGGACTCCGACTTCCGGACGCAGGTCCGCGCGGCCCGCCAGCGCCTGGCGCCGATGAAGGTGGGCTCGCGCGGCAACATCCAGGAGTGGCTGGCCGACTGGGTCGAGACCGAGCCGAACCACCGGCACATCTCCCACCTGTACGGGCTGCATCCGAGCAACCAGATCACCAAGCGGGCGACGCCCACGCTGTTCGAGGCCGCACGGCGGACCCTGGAGCTGCGCGGCGACGACGGCACGGGGTGGTCGCTGGCCTGGAAGATCAATTTCTGGGCGCGGATGGAGGACGGCGCCCGCGCCTACAAGCTGATCAGGGATCTGGTCACGACGTCCCGGCTGGCACCCAACATGTTCGACCTGCATCCGCCGTTCCAGATCGACGGCAACTTCGGGGCGACGTCCGGCATCGCCGAGATGCTGCTGCACAGCCACAACGGTGAGCTGCACCTGCTGCCGGCGCTGCCCTCGGCGTGGTCGGGCGGCCGGGTGACCGGGCTGCGCGGCCGGGGCGGGTACACCGTCAGCCTGACCTGGAACTCGGGCCAGCTCGGCGAGGCGCTCATCCGGGCCGACCGCGACGGCGTGGTGCAGGTGCGCGCGCGGCTGTTCACCGCCGGGCACACGGTGGTCGACGTCGCCGACGGCACCCAAGTGTCGCCGGTCAGGGTCGAGGCGGACTGCGTAAGGATCACCGTCCGGGCGGGCCACACCTATCGGGCGCAGCCGACGGGACAGACGACGCCGACCCTGGAACAGCTCTTCTCCAATGCCAGCACGACCAACGACACGAACACCGGCGCCGGTGACTTCGACGGCAACGGGGCGACCCTGTCCGCCCAGGCCCTCGCGCAGGTGGGCGTGACCCCGGGCGCGACCCTGAGCCGGGAGGGGATCACCTTCCGCTGGCCGAACGTGCAGCCCGGCGGAGCGGACAACGCGATCGCCTCGGGCCAGTCCGTCGCCATCAGCGGCACGGGCAGCAAACTCGGGTTCCTGGCCGCCGGCACCTACGGCGCCGTGTCCGGGACCGCCACCGTGGTCTATGCCGACGGCACCCGCCAGTCGTTCACCCTCGGCGTGCCCGACTGGTACGGCGGGCCGAAGAGCGGCGCGACCGCGGCGATCGCCATGGCCTACCAGAACCGGCCCGGCAACCGCCGCGAGAACACGGCCGCCACCATCTACTACGCCGGGGTCTCGCTGGCGGCGAAACCGGTCGTGCGGGTCGAGCTGCCCAACATCAGTTCACGGCCCGCCTCCGGGGTGCCGACGATGCACATCTTCGCCATGGCGATCGGCTGACGCGACAGTCGCAATTGCTATGACGTCATACGTGTGATGTGATGCACGCCATCGGTGGCCCCGTTCTCGCCGAACGTGGGCCACCGATGTCTGCCCCACCCCCAGCAGCTCGAACTCGTGGAAGGACAACATCGTGGCTACTGCTCCCAGCCGCGCACATCGACCGCCGGAACGCCCGTCCCGGCTGCTCCCCCTGTACCTCGCCGCCGTGCTCACCGCAGCATCGGCACTGTCCGCCCTGCCGGCCGCCGCCGCCGTCATGACCACCCTGTACGCCTCCCCCGCGGGATCCGGCACCGCGTGCTCGGCGGCGCAACCGTGCTCGCTGGCCCAGGCCCAGTCGTCGGTGCGCGCGATCGCGCCGACGATGAGCGGGGACATCGTGGTGCAGCTCGCCGGTGGCACCTACGCCCTGTCCGCGCCGCTGACGTTCACCTCGGCCGACTCGGGCGCCAACGGCTACACCGTGTTCTGGCAGGCGGCGCCGGGCGCCATGCCCGTCATCTCGGGCGGGCAGCGGGTGAGCGGCTGGACCCAGGTCGACGCCGGGCAGAACATCTGGCGGGCCGCCGCCGGGACCGGATTCGACAGCCGCCAGCTCTACGTCAACGGCCGCATCGCGACCCGGGCCCGCACCCAGGTCAACCGCGCCGACTTCACGATGACGACCAGCGGCATGACGTTCTCCAGCAGCGCGCTGTCCTACCTGAACAACATCGCCGCCGAGGACCGCGTCGAGCTGGAGTCGGTGAACTCGTTCACCGACCGGTACGTGCCGGTGCAGTCCATCAGCAACAACGTCATCACCATGGAGCAGCCGGCCTGGAACAACAACACCTTCGGCTACGACACTCTCAGCAGGCCGTTCCGCGCCGGGCCGCTGTACCTGGTCAACGCGCGGGAGTTCCTCGACGCCGCCGGCGAGTGGTATCTGGACACCTCCGCCGGACAGCTCTACTACAAGCCGCTCAGCGGCGAGAACATGGCCACGGCCGACGTGCAGCTGCCGCGGCTGGAGTCGCTGCTGCGAGTGGGCGGCACGTACGCGTCGCCGGCCCATCACCTGTCCTTCTCCGGCCTGCAGTTCTCCCACACCAGCTGGCTGCAGCCCAACACCGGTCAGGGCTACGCCGACCAGCAGACCGGCGCTTACATCTACGGCACCTGGGCCCGGCCGTCGGACTGGCTGAACTCGTGTCAGTCGGGCTGCCAGCAGTTCGAGGCCACCCGGCCCAGCTGGCGCCAGATGCCCGCGGCGGTGCAGGTCTCCGCGGCCAACGCGATCAGGTTCACCGGGAACCGGTTCACCAACCTGGGCCAGGTCGGGCTGGGCATCGGCAACGACGCCAACGCCCACGCCACCGGCGTCGGCCTCGGCGCCAGCGACGTCGACGTCATCGGGAACACGTTCGAGCAGATCGCGGCCGGCGCCGTCATCGCCGGTGGCGTGCAGGCCGACGCGCACCACCCCGGCGACTCACGGATGATCAACCGCGACATCGTGTACGCCAACAACACCGTCCGCGACGTGGCCGTCGACTACCGCAGCCACGTCGGCCTGCTCATGACGTACACCGCCGACTCGGCCATGACCAACAACGAGGTCTACAACCTGCCGTACACCGGCATCTCGATCGGCTACGGCTGGGGCGCCAACGACGCCGGGGGCGCACAGGACTACACCGACCGCGGCCTCTACAACTACCAGCCGAGATACACCACCGCAACGATCGCGAAGAACTACCGGGTGCAGGCCAATCACGTCCACGACGTCATGCGGCAGATGACCGACGGCGCGGCGTTCTACGCCCTGTCCGCGCTGCCCGGATCGACGATCAACCAGAACTACTTCCGCAACACCAACGGCTGGCTCGGCCTGTACTTCGACGAGGGAGCACGGTACCTGTCGGCCTCGAACAACGTGTTCGACAACATCGGGCAGTGGGCCTACGGCCAGCACTGGGCCAACAACAACACCGGCAACCTGACCCTGACCAACAACTGGACCACCAGCACCAACACCAACATCGTCAGCGGCTCCCGCGGCAACGTCAACACCGGCACGGTGGTCGTCACCGGCGGGAACTGGCCGGCGGCGGCTCGCACGGTGATGACCTCGGCCGGGGTGCAGTCGTCCACCCAGCAGGGCGTCACCATCGTCGGCGGGCAGTCGGGCCGGTGCGTCGACGTGCCGAACTCCACCTCGGCCAACGGCACCCAGGTGCAGCTGTGGGACTGCTCCGGCGGCACCAACCAGCGATGGACCTACACCGCGAGCAAGCAGCTGACGGTGTACGGCAACAAGTGCCTGGACGCCTCCGGCCAGGGCACCGCCAACGGCACCCGCCTGGTCATCTGGGACTGCAACGGCCAGGCCAACCAGCAGTGGAACGTCAACGCCAACGGCACCATCACCGGCGTGCAGTCGGGGCTGTGCGTCGACGCGAGCGGGAACGGCACCGCCAACGGGACCCTGCTGCACCTGTGGGGATGCCACGGCGGCACGAACCAGCAGTGGAGCCTGCGCAGCTGATCAGGCAGGAAACGACGGCGAAGCCGTCAGGGCAGGGCCGGCGCCGTGCGCGCCGGCCCTGCCCGTGTTCGCCGTGACCTTCATCTGTGCCAGGTGTGCGCTGCTCGCCGCGAGGGCCGGCCGTCATGCCGACGCGGCCCGGGTGTTCACCCCGTCGCCTGCCACAGGCCGGTAGGCACCGTGCTGCGCATCGCCGCTGCCGCGGCCGCGACGTGCGCGGCCGATCCCATGCCGGTGACGACGGAGGTCACCGCCGGGTGCCGGAGGGGGAACTGCAGGGCCGCGACGGGCAGCGTGACGTTCTGCGCCTGGCAGGTCTCGGCCAGCCGGCGAGCCTGCTGAAGCACCGGGTCGGGCGCGGGTGCGTAGTTGAAGTGCGCGCCGTCGGCCGGCCACGGCCTGGCGAGGACGCCGGAGTTGAAGGGCGCCGCGGCGACCACGGCCACTCCCCTGCGGGCGCACTCGTCGAGCAGCTGCTCGCCCGACCGGTCGAGCAGCGTGTACCGGCCGGCCAGCATGACGACGTCGAGGTCGGTCTCACGCACCATGCGCAGGGGCGCCTGCCACTGGTTCATGCCCACGCCGACCGCGCCGATCACCCCCTGGTCGCGTAGCCTGATCAGGGCGGGAATGGCGTGGCTGACGGCTTCGTCGACGGCGTCGTCCGGGTCGTGGACGTAGACGATGTCGATGCGGTCGACGCCCAGCCGGACGAGGCTCTCCTCCAGGCTCCGGCTGACTCCGTCGGCGCTGAAGTCCCATACCCGGATCAGGTCGTCGGGGACGGCGAAGCCGCCGGCGGCCAGATCGGAGCCGGTCGGCGCGGGGTGGGGCCGCAGCAGCCGGCCGACCTTGGTGGACAGGACGTACGCGTCGCGGGGCCGTTCGCGCAGCGCGTCGCCCAGCCGCAGCTCCGACAGGCCGAGCCCGTAGTGGGGCGCCGTGTCGAACACGCGTATGCCCGCGTCCCAGGCGGCGCCGACGGCTCGCGCGGCGTCGAGGTCGGTCCTGGGGTAGCCCAGGTTGCCGATCCCGGAGGCGCCGAACCCGAGCGTCGTCACGGTCAGGCCGGTGCGGCCGAGCGGCCGGGTGGGCATGGCTGCCGGAGCTTGTGGAAACACGGCGACTCCCGTCGGTCAGGTGGGATCAGTGGTCGCGGTCGGTGCGGCCGGGTCAGGCAGACGCCACACCAGCGGCAGCGGCCCGCGCTGGGACACGGCCATGTCGAGCAGCGGGTGGATGATCTGGTGCCAGCGTTCGGTCAGCTCCAGCCGGGCCATCGACGCCTCCATGCCGTCCCAGTCGTCGCACACGATCGTGTGGAACAGGTCGAGCCCGTCCCGCCAGATGTGCCACGAATGGACCCCGCTCTCGCGCAGCGCCTGCTCGTGTTCGGGCGACAGCTTGGCGTGGATGCGTTCGTACTCCGCCTCCAGGCCGGGCTTGAGACGGGTGTGCAGTCCGATCACCTGCATGGTGGCTCCTCGATGGTGGTGGGCCGGTCAGGGTGGGCGATGGCGGGCGCGGTCACCGGCCGAGCCAGCCGCCGTCGACGGGCACGAGTGCGCCGTGCACGTAGTCCGAGGCCGCCGACGCGAGGAAGACGGCCACACCCGCGAGGTCGGCCGGGGTGCCCCACCGTCCGGCCGGGATGCGGTCGACGATGGCGGCGTTGCGCACCGGGTCGTCGCGCAGCGCCTGGTTGTTGTCGGTCGCGATGTAGCCGGGCACGATGGCGTTGACGTTGACGCCGTGGACGGCCCATTCGTTGGCCAGTGCCTTGGTCAGCCCCGCGACGCCCGACTTGGCGGCGGTGTATCCGGGCACCGTGATCCCGCCCTGGAAGCTGAGTAGCGACGCCGTGAAAATGATCTTCCCGGTGCGCCTGGTGAGCATGGCCCGGCCGACCTCGCGGGCCAGGATGAACTGGGCGGTGAGGTCGACCGCGAGCACGTGGTCCCAGTCCTCGTCGCTGTGCTCGGCGGCGGGTGCGCGGGCGATGGTGCCGGCGTTGTTGACCAGGATGTCGACGGGACGTTGCCGCCCGGTGAGCTCGGCGGCCAGCGCCGCGACCGCCTCACGGCGGGAGAAGTCGGCCGCTCGCACCTCACAGCTGCGGCCATGGGCCGTCACCCGGCGGACCACCTCGCTGCCTTCGGGCTCCAGCTGTGCGCTGACCGCGATGATGTCGGCTCCGGCGGCGGCGAGCGCGTCGGCGATGGCCAGGCCGATGCCGCGGCGGGCGCCGGTGACGACGGCGAGCTTGCCGGTGAGGTCGAACATCGCGGCGCTCACCGGCGGACCGCGCAGTCGAGCAGCACCTTCATCACGCCGGCCCCCGATTCGAGGGCGGCGAACGCTTCGCCCGCGCGGTGCAGCGGCTCCACATGGGTGATCAGGTCGGCGGCCGGGATCCGGCCGGCGGCGACGAGGTCGACGGCGGTCGACATGTCGTCGCGGCTGTAGAGGCGGGCGCCGAGCATCGTCAGCTCCCGCCAGAAGAAGCGGTGCAGGTCGATCTCTCGCGGGGTGGCGTGGATCGCCACCATCACCAGCCGCCCGCGTGGTGCCAGCACGTGCACGGCCGCGGTGGCTCCGGCGGCCGCGCCGGACACTTCGAACGCGACCGCGGCGCCCTCGCCGCCGGTCCAGTCCTCGACGAGCGCGGCCGTGTCGGCGCCCGTGGGATCCGCGGCCGGGAAGCCGAGCCTGTCGGCCAGGGCTCGGCGCTGCGGGCTCGGCTCCAGCACCATGACGTGGGCTCCGGCGTGCCGGGCGACCACCCCGATGAGCAGACCGACGGGACCGCCGCCGACCACGACGGCGTGCTCGCCGGCGGTCAGGCCGCTGCGCCGGACGTCGTGGACGGCGACGGCGGTGGGTTCGGCGAGCGCGCCGTGGGCGAGGTCGAGGGTCTCGGGCAGGCGGACCAGCGCCTGGGCGGGCACGTTCCAGCGCTGCTGCATGGAACCGGCGCTGTCGATGCCGAGGAAGGTGAGCCGGGGGCAGACGTGTCCGTGCCCGGCGGCGCAGGTGCGGCAGGCGCCGCACGGCAGGACGGGGAGAACGGTGACCGGGTCCCCGGTGGCCCAGCCGGCCACCCCCTCGCCGAGGCGGGCCACCGTTCCCGACATCTCGTGGCCGAGGACCGCCGGCGTGGTGACTCGCCGGTCCATGTCGCCGTGCAGGATGTGCAGGTCGGTGCCGCAGATCCCGGTGAAGGCGACGTCGATCTGCACCTGCCCCGGGCCGGGTGCCGTCTCGGGCACGTCGATGACGCGCAGGCGGCGGTCGCCTTCGTATACGGCTTGGTGCATGACTTCCCTTTCGGACCGGTGCTGGGCGGAGGTGGTCACGAGCGGCATTCCGGAACAGGCGGCCCGACCGCAGATATGACATCATATGTTTGGTCCGATGACAATGTCAGCACAGCGGCTCGCACCCGCGGTCACCGCACACGGCCGCCGTCCGGCGTCCGGCACGCTTTCACCCCTGGGAGCTGAACGTGAACCTCGATCCGATCGCGACGATCATCGACGCGCACCTGCATGTCTGGGATCCCTCGCGCGGCGTCTACCCCTGGCTCGGCGAGCACCTGGCACCGGTGAACCGTGCCATGACGCTGCGGGAGGTCATGCCTGAGCTCACCGACCGGGGAGTCGGGGCGGTGGTGCTGGTGCAGTCCGCCGACGCCGGCTTCGACACCGACCTGATGTTCGAGACGGCGCGGTCTCACCCCGAGGTCGCGGGGGTGGTCGGCTGGGTGCCCCTGGACCTGCCCGCGGAGGCCGCGGGCAGGCTGGCCCGGCTGCGCGACGAACCGCTGTTCGCCGGGGTGCGCAACCTGATCCACGAGCGCGCGGACCCGGACTGGATCCTGCGCCCCGATGTGGACGCCGGCCTGGGCCTGCTGGAGCAGGCCGAGGTGCCGTTCGACTTCGTCGCGGGCGGCCCGCAGGCCCTGGCCACCGCGGCCGAGGTCGCCCGCCGCCACCCGGGACTGCACCTGATCCTGGATCACCTCGGGGCGCCCCCGCTGGACGCCGACTCCGGCCAGGCGCAGCAGTGGCTGCACGATCTGGAGGTGCTCGCCGGTCACCCCCGTGTGTACGCCAAGCTGTCCGGGCTGTACCTGGGGCCCGACCCCGCGGGCGATCGCCTGCGCCGAGCCGGTTCCCACATCCGCGCGGCGCTGCGGCTGTTCGGCTCCGACCGGCTGATGTACGGCGGCGACTGGCCGATCTGCCTGCTGCACGAACCGTACGGGCGCACACTGGACATCGTCCGGCACAGCCTGCCGGACCTCGACGCCACCGGATGGCACGACATCCTCACCGCCACGGCCACGCGGGTGTACGGCATCGACCTGCGGCGGCCGGCGTCCGCTCGGCCGTGACCGTGCGGGCCCGGCATCACCGGCCTGGTTCCGGGCCCGCCACCGGTTCGCCCGGCGGCACGCTCAGCGCGGTTCCAGCGGGCGCGGGCCGGCGGGACGTACGTCCCCGAGTTCCAGCTGATAGGTGCTGACGGCGGTCTCCGCGAACACGTCGCGGTGCAGGCCGCCGAGCAGCGATGCGATCGCGCGCAGCGATTCGGGGTACGTCGCGGCCAGCTCGCTCGTCGGCCAGTCCGATCCGAACATGAGCCGCCGGGCGCCGAACACCTCCACGGCGTGGTCCACATACGGCCGGAGGTCGTCCACCGACCACCGGTCCCAGTGCGCGAGCGTCACCAGGCCGCTGAGCTTGGCCCGTACGTTTGCGCAAGCAGCGACCGGCGCTATGCCGTGCTGCCATTCGGCCAGGCCTTCGGCGCCGCCAGTCACCCAGGGTGAGCCCATCTGCTGCAGGACGATGCGCGCACCCGGCATGGCCTCGGCCAGGCGCGCCACCGAAGGCAGCTGCTCGGCGCGCACCGCGAGTTCGATCGCCAGCCCGCATTCGGCCACCGCGGTCAGCCCCGCGCGCGTCCCGGGCCGATCCAGGAAGCCTTCATCCAGCTCGTACACTCGCTCCTGCAACGCGACGAGGTGCTGCCCGCCGGGTTCGGCCCGGTGCTTGTCGATGATGTCGCCGAGATCCGGGTCGGTGAGCGGCGCCCATCCGACGACGCCGACGGCCCACGGAGTCCAGGCCGCGATCTCCAGGCACCTCGTGGTGTCGGCGGAGGTGCCGGGACCGGCCTCCACGAGCACGCAGGCGTCGACCTCCGACTCGGCCAGGCTGGCGCGCAGGGCGTCGACATCGTGGTCACGCCGGACACGCGTGTGCCGGGCGGCCGCGGTCCAGAGGCTGTCCGCAGTCCAGAGCTGCACATGCGCATCGATGATCACTGCGGCCGCCGCCCGTCGCCAGCGATGCTCCGCACGGAGCCGGGTCCGGGCCCGGCATCGCCAAGCCGTGCCCGCCCGGCGAGCCGCGGAACGGCACGCCCATCGCTCACCGCCGGGTCCGGAGCTGACCGGCGCGGGGCAGGGCCGGTCGGATGCTGTTGCTGCACTGCTGTCCTCCCTGTCGCACGAAGAACGGCGCCGGCCGGTCTTCATGCCGGTCGGGTGGGGCGCCGGCCCGCACGCGGCGGGGTGCGGGCCGGCGCCGTCTGGTGGTGTCAAGCCACCGCAACCCGCCGAAGGTCGCGGTCGCTCCCCGACGGCGCGTGGCCCAGAACCGTCGAGGACCGGCGCCGTGGAGTAACCCGAGCGAAACACTCTGATCGCTACCTCATCATACGTATGACGTCATAGCAAGACCCGGATATACATCGGTCCGCAAAGGATCCACATCGGCGCACAGACACCGGCAACGCCGCCGGCCCTGCACCGGGCGTCGCAACTGCCGCAACGACAAACCAGCCCGCGCAGGCCCGTAGGCTGGCGCGGGCTGCTGGCTACCCGGTCAGCGAGCCGACTGCCGGCGCGATCCCGAGCCGGGGGCGTCCGCGTCGGGTCGCGGCCGTCGCCGGCTCCACGAGCCGGAGATGTGGGCGCGCATCGCCGTGGCGGCGCCAGTCGCGTCCCTGGCCAGGATCGCGTCATGGATGGCCTGGTGCTCGTCCAGCGTCTGGCGCATCACTGCTTCGTTGTACTCGCCGTGGTAGCGCATGCTTCCGCGAGCCTTGTCGTGGATGCTGTTGACGATCGCCCGTCCGAGCCGGTTGCGCGACGCGGCCATGACCATGTCGTGGAAGTGCGCGTCCGCGGCGGCGAACTCGGCCACGTTGTCGATCTTCGACCGCATCAGCTCGAGTGAGGCGCTGATCCGGAGCCTGTCCTCTCCGGTGTACGCGGTCGCCGCGGCGGCGGCCATGTCCGCCTCGAGCGCGGTGCGCGTGGCCACGAGCTCGTCCAGGAAGGAGAGGTTGGCGTCGTGGGCGATGATGGCGGTCAGCACGACGTCGTCGAGGAGGTTCCACTGCCGGGGATCGGTGACCTGGGTGCCCCGGCCGTGCTCGATGCGGACCAGGCCCTTCTCCTGCACCACCTTGACGGACTCGCGGATCACCGTCCGGCTGACCCCGAACTGGTCGCACAGCTCCGCCTCCGGCGGCAGCGTCGAGCCCGGGGTGAGCACGCCGCGCACGATGTCGCTGACGATCTGCTGGACCACGTTGATGCCCAGCTTGGTGCCGCGGGCCCGGGGCGGGGCGGCCTCCGCGGCCGGCGCATGGGGTATCGCGAACGGGTCAGCCAGTACCTGCCGCCTCAACGTGGCCTCCCGGTGCAGTGATCGCCGGACGCCCAGACCCGGCGACGACGAGTGTACGGTACGCTATTAAGACGTCACAGGTGAGATGTCATATGTCACTGTTCCGCCTCCGTACCACGACGATTCTTGCACGAATGGTTATCCGCGCGCACCGGGCATGGTCGCAGTAAATGCGGCGGGGCGGGTGCGGCACCTCACCACGCCGCCGCACCCGCCCGCAACCAGCCCGCGGCGCAGCCGCGAGCCACCCCCGTTCAGCAGGCGGCCGCGAGCAGCCGCTGGCCGGCCCGCTCCGGGCGTACGCCCGGCCCGTCGAAGGACACCGTGGCCGGCCGCAGCCCGCAGCCGGCGATCGCCTCCTCGTGCAGAGTGATGCCGAGGCCCGGCACATCGCCGAGCACGAATGCCCCGTCCTCGATCCGCAGATCGAGGTCGACACCGACGGGTGGCACGAGGACCTGCATCTCGCTGGTGATGTGGTTGGGCACTGACGTCGCCGCGTGCAGAAGCCCGACGGGATGGGTGCCGATCGGGCTGACCGGCAGGTCGTAGGCGTGGGCCAGCGTGGCGACCCGCAGGAAGTGGGTCACCCCCCACACCGAGGCCGTCTGCACGATGTCCAGTGCGCCCGCTGCCAGCAGCGGCCGGAACTGCTCCAGCCCGCTGAGGTTCTCGCCACTGGCGACCGAGGCCCGCAGGCCACGCCCGACCGCGGCCAGCCCTTCGGCGTCCCACCGCCGCACCGGCTCCTCGATCCAGATCAGATCCAGGGTGCGCTCCAGCTCCGCGACGTACCGAACCGCCTGCTTGCGGTTCCAGCATTCGTTCGCGTCGAGCATGAGGCCCGGACGAGCACCGCCGCCCGCCTCGGCGAGCACGTCGTGCACCAGCGTCAGCCGGTGCCGGTCGCGTGCGACGTCGAGTCCGCCCTTGAGCTTGGCCGCCCGCATGCCGCGGTCGGCATACGCCCGGTAGGTGGCGACCAGCTCGTCGTCGTCGAGGCCGATGTCGAGGCCGGACGCGTAGGCGGGCACCACCCGGTCGCGCCCGCCCAGCAGGCGCCACAGGGGCTGGCCGGCGGCCTTGGCCTTGATGTCCCACAGTGCGGTGTCGAACGCGCCGATCGCCCCGAAGACCGCTCCGGCGTGCCCGGCCTTGAACGTCTGCCGCAGCATCCGGTCGTACAGCGCGGTCACCGCCCTCGGGTCCTCACCGTCGATGGCGGCGAAGATCGCGTCCAGCTCCACGTGCGGGCCCATCCCGACGCCGGTGATGCCCTCGTCCGTCGTCACCACGATGATCGGCACGTCGGTGAGGCCGTCGGCGTAGAGGCCGTTGGCGTCGCCGACGGGCCGGCCCCATTCCTGCACGGTGTTCAGGGCGCGGTACCCAGTGATGCGCATGTCAGCCTTTCGTCGAACCAGCGGTGACAGCGTCGGCGATCCGGCGCTGGAAGAAGAGGTAGACCGCCAGTACGGGCACGGCTGCGATCAGCACCCCCGAGGCGAAGGTGGGGATGTCGGCCGAGTACTGACCGCGCAGCGACGTCACCCCGACCATGAGGGTGCGGTGCTCCGCGGACGGCATCATCAGCAGCGCGATGAGCACGTCGTTCCAGCAGAACAGGGCGTTGAGCACGCCGACCGACAGCAGCGCCGGCCGGCCCATCGGCAGCATGATCCTGCGGTAGACCCCGTAGGTCGTGTTGCCGTCGATGCGCGCCGCATCCGTGATCTCAGTGGGGATGGCGCTGTAGTAGCTGGCCATCAGATAGATCGTGAAGGGCAGGTACTGCGCCGTGTAGGCGAGGATCAGCCCGGGATAGGTGTCCACCAGCCCGGTGTCGGCCATCGTCCGCACCAGCGGCACCATGATCACCTGGAACGGCACGAACAGCGCCGCGAGGCATCCCAGAAACAGCGCCCGGGAGCCGCGGAACCGCAGGTGGCTCAGCGCGAACCCGGCCATCGAGCCCAGCAGCAGCAGCATCGCGACGGCGCCGGCCACCACGATCACGGAGTTGGCGAAGTAGCGCGCCGTGCCGGCGGTGGTCCAGGCGGTGGCGATGTTGTCCCAGCGCAGCGTGTCCGCGAACGCGAACCGGTCCAGGATGTAGTCCCGGCGGGTCTTCATCGCCGCGTTGCCGGTGAACACCAGCGGATAGATCGTCGCCAGGGCGAGCAGCGCCATGGGTACGGCGATGAGCCACCGGCTGATTCGTGCGCCGCGCATCAGTCCTCCTTGCCGGTGCGCCGCAGGAAGCTGACCTGGGCGAGCCCCACGACGAGCATCACCAGGAACAGCACCGTGGAGGCGGCGGAGGCGAACGCCGGGCGGTTCATCTGGCCCTGCTGAATCCAGATGTAGTACTCGGGCAGGTAGGTCGAGCCGCCCGGGCCTCCGCTGGTCATCACGTAGATCAGCCCGAACATGGAGGTCAGCATCCCGATCATCGTGGTCACGAACACGAACTGGATGGTCCGGGACAGCCCCGGGATGATGACGTGCCGGATGACCTGCGGCAGCGTCGCCCCGTCGGACCGGGCGGCGTCGAGCAGGGCCGGATCGAGCGTGGCGAAGCCGGACAGGAACACCACCAGCGCCATGCCGAACGTCGCCCAGATGTGCACGCCGAGGACGGTGAAGAGTGCGACGTCCGAGTCGCCCAGCCAGTCGACCGGGCCGAGCCCCACGACCTCCAGCAGGCTGTTGACCGGCCCGTCGAAGGACAGGAGCAGGTTGAAGATGGAGCCCACGATCACCGGTGACAGCACCGCGGGGAAGAAGTAGACGCTGCGGTAGAACCGGTGCCCCGGCACGCGCAGGTAGATGAACGTGGCGAGCGTCCCGGGAATGGCCACCGCGACGGGCAGCAGCAGCACCAGCCATCCCACGTTGCGCAGCGCGCCGAGGAAGAGCGGGTCGGCGAACAGCTCCGCGTAGTTGTCCAGGCCGACCGCCGCCCCGTTGCGCTCACCGTCTCCAGTGAAGGAGAAGTTGACGCCGAGCAGCAGCGGCCACAGCCGGAACAGCACGATGACCAGGACGGCGGGGGCGATGAGCACGAACGGGGAGAGCCGTTCGGCGGACAGGCCGCCGGTCTGGCGTCGCCGGCGTGACGCGGTCGCGGTTCCATCGGCCCGCCCCGCCCGGGCGGGGCGGGCCAACAGCGGCGTGAAATCACCGAGCGGCACTGTGGTCAGCTCCGGTCCGACTCGCCGAGCTGCTTGAGCGCGGCGTCGACGGTGACGGAGCCGTCGAGGATCTGCTGGGACAGCCGGCCCATCAGTTCGATGGTCTTCGACGACAGCGCCACGTGCAGCGCGGGCTTGCCGGTCTTGAGGTCGGCGACCAGCGCGGTGACCGCGGGCTCGGCGGCCTTGACGGTGGTGTCGGAGACGACCGCGCCGGCATTGGTGTAGAACGCGGTCAGCGCCTCGGTCGAGGTCAGCGAGCGCACCAGGTCGGCGGCCAGGGCCGGATCCTTGGTCCACTTGGCGACCCCGTACCCGATGCCGCCGTCGAACGGCAGGCTGGGGGTGGTGCCCTCGTTGACCACCGGGGACTTCATCACCCCGACGTTGTCGGGGCCGAGGAACTCGTTGAAGTCCTTCCAGTGCCCGATGTCGGACATGAGGCCGATGATGTTGGTCGCCTTGCCCGACTGGAAGATGCCGAAGGCGTCGGTGAACATCGTGGTCGAGTTGCCGCCCTTGCTGTTCAGTCCCCGGTCCTCGACGTCCTTCCACAGCTGGAAGATCTGCTTGACGTGGGCGGAGCTCCAGTCACGGCGGCCGGCGATCCAGTCGTCGTACTCCTGGGGGGACAGGATTCCCGAGCCGAACGCCGACAGGAAGAACTGGATGCCGGCGCCCTCCTTGTTGCCCAGGGCGAAGCAGGTGGCCTTCGTCGCCTTGGCGATGGCGGCGCAGTCGGCCGTGAAGCCGCTCCAGGTGGTCGCCGGGCGCTGCGGGTCGAGCCCGGCCTTCTTGTAGAGGTCCTTGTTGAAGTAGATGGGGTGGCCCTGCAGGGTCACCGGGGAGGCGAACGCCTTGCCGTCCTTGGTGAACGCGTCCCAGCCGGCCAGGCGCGGCTTGTCGGGGCTGACGTACTGGTCCAGCGGGACCAGCGCGTCGACCCGGTCGCGGATCTGGCCGCCGCCGTTGAACATCATGACGTCGGGGCCCTTGCCGGCCTGGATCGCCGCACCGAGCAGCGTGTAGTACTGGTCGAACGGCTGCGCGACGAACTCCACGGCCACGCCGGGGTGCTTCTTGGCGAAGTCCGCCTTCGCCTTCTCCACGTAGGCCGTGGCGGTCTTGTCACTGGACTTCCAGTCCCACACCACGAGCTTGCCGCTCGCCGCCTCGGACGACGGTGCGTTTCCCGTGGCGCTTCCACAACCTGCCAAGGCCAGCGTCGCCGCGACGGCGACCGACCACAGTGCTCGCTGCTTCATTGATTCTCATCTCGAGAATGGCCGGGACCCGGCCGTCAGCTGGAATGCAGCAAAGCTAAGTCATATGATGTGTGATGTCAACGCGGGTCACGCGGAAACGGCCCGGGCGGCGGTCGGCCGGGCACGGGCGGAGAAGACGTCACTGATGCGCGCGACGCGGCGAGCGCGGCTATGGGAAGCCGCAAGATGGCGTCGGAGCGGCGAGACAGGGCTCACCGGCTGGCGGCGGCCGCGATCGACACTTCGGGTCACGGCTGGCGGGAACGGAACGGAACAGTGCGCCGGTGCGGACCACGCCTGACGATGCCGTGGCCATGCCGGAGCTGACGGGTAGGGCTTTCGCAGTGGCCGGGAACCGGGGCGACGGTCTCGACGCACTTGCCTGAAACTGCTTTGTCCACTCCTCGGATAGTCGTAGGGCGACCGGACGGGAACACTTATGCCGGCACCCGAGGAGACTGCCAGAGTGTCTACTCAACTTCAAGAGGCAGGCGCATGACCAGAACGCCGAGCGCACCCCGACCAACCCACTGAAGCCAACCGTCCCGGCCGCATCGCACGAGGTCAAGGGTGAATGCGCGGATGCCGTCGGCGCGACCGATCGCGGCACGAATTGGCACGGCCGAAGCTGATTCACCATTCCGGGAAAACCTTCTCGAGCGCTGTTGCCGACAACTATTGGGGCCGGATCCTGTACCGAAAAGCGTTATGCGCGTGCCTGTCGCACGGTCGCGTCAGGACATGCCACAGCCCGGCCCATCGGACACCGCGCCCCCGGTTCGGCGGCGCTAGAAGGCGGCGGGCCGGCGTTCCTACGGGCGCACGGGCGCAGGTCCGGTGCTGGCCCGCACGACGAGCGTGGGCGCCACCGCCGGATGGCCTGCCCCGGCGGGCCGCTCGCCCGGCTCGAGCAGTTCGAGCAGCTGGCCGAGGCAGCGGCGGCCGACCTCGTCGAAGTCCTGCCGCACCGTCGTCAGCGGCGGGGACAGGTAGGCCGCCTCGGGGATGTCGTCGAACCCGACGACGCTGACGTCCTCCGGCACCCGCACTCCGCGCTCGCGGAAGGCGCGCAGCATGCCCAGCGCCTGCTGGTCGTTGGCGCAGAACACCGCGGTCACGTCGCGCCTGGCCGCAAGCTCGCAGCCGGCCGCGTAGCCCGACTGGGCACTCCAATCCCCGCTGATCACGGGCGGCGCGACCCGGCCGGCCGCGGCCAGGCTCTGCCGCCAGCCGTCGATGCGGCTGCGGGCCTCGATCCAATCCGGCTGGCCCGACAGGTGCCACACGGTTCGGTGCCCCAGCCCGAGCAGGTGCTCGACGGCCAGGCGGGCACCGGCGCGCTGGTCGACGGAGACCGACGGCAGCCCGTCGACCTGATCGGATTCGAGGACCACGGCGGGCACGCCCACCGGCAGACCGCGGACCGCGGCCACCGCCGTCGTGACCGGAGCGAGGATGACCAGCCCCGCGACCGACTGCGCGACCAGCTGGTCGACCGCCTCGGCCAGACCGTCGCGGTCGAGCCGCTCGACGGCCACGATGCTGATGCCGTAGCCCACCCGCCGGGCGGCCCGCTCGACGCCGAGCAGCGTGGCCGCCGGTCCGTAGAGCAGCGTGTCGAAGCTGACCACCCCGATCGCGCCGGATCGCCGGCGGGCCAGGCCGCGGGCCAGCGCGTTGGGCCGGAAGTGCAGCTGCTCGACGGCGCGCAGCACCCGCTCGCGTGTCTCCTGGCGGACGCTGTCGTGGTTGTTCAGCACCCGCGACACCGTCTGGTGGGAGACCCCGGCCAGGCGGGCGACGTCCTTGATCACAGCCGCTCGTGCTGGCTGGCGACTCATCCCTACCCCCTGTGAGCGCATGATAACCGACGAGATCTCCTTCGCATGACGCGAGCGGAGCGAGCACCGGACCCGCGCGAACGAGCCGATCCGGTCCGCTCCGGCTCTGCTCTGGGCAAATGGGTTCCGATCGACGACACGAAGCCGGCACACCTCCGAAACATTTTCGCCACACCTTGACGCGCAGGGATGTTATCGGTCACATTCGACGGGCGGGACAGTGAGACACGTCAACACGACGGCGTCATCGTCACCGTCGGGAGCGGGCGACGTCTTCTAGACGTGCTCCCGGCGGTGCACCTGTGACCGTTAACTCAGCCCACTTCGTTCGAGCACCTCCGTGGACGGCCGCCCTGACGTATCGCGCGGCGGACCACGGCGATGTGTCGCGTCTTCGTCCAGCCCGTACCACCCGACGAACAAGGAGAGTGCCGTGAGCGGCATCAGTATCACACCGCCCCCCACCAGGCGATATGCCTGGCGCAGCGCGCTGGCCACGATGGTGGTCACCGCGCTGGCCAGCGTCGGCCTGGCA
>NZ_BONF01000056.1 GCF_016862575.1 Catellatospora bangladeshensis
AAAGCTAAGAAGGTGCCCTTCCTTACTCCCGTACCAGGGCGAGGGCGTGGTCGACGGCGGCGGCGATGTCGGCGACCGGGTAGATGCTGTGCCGCACCACGCGGTCGGCGTCGACGACCAGGACGGCGCGTTTGTGGCGGAGCTGGTGGGCGCCGCGGAACGTGGGCAGGCGCAGGGCCGCGGTGAGTTCCAGGTCCACGTCGGACAGCAGCGGGAACGGGAGGTCCTCGGCGGCCGCGAAGGCGGCCTGCTCCTCGGGCAGCTGGGTGCTGAGGCCGTACACGGTCGCGCCGGCCTCGGCGAAGGCGGGCCAGGCGTCCCGGAACAAGCGGTTCTCCAGGGTGCAGCCCGCGGTGCCGGGGATGCGGCGCCACTGCTCACCCTTGCCGCCACCGGTCGCCGGGTAGGTGAACAGCACCGTCCAGGCGGTGGGCCCGACCACGTCCAGCGGCTCGCCGCGGGTGCTGGGCAGGAACAGGCCGTCCGGCACCCGGCTGCCGGGCAGGTCACGGGTGCGGGCCGGCTCGGCGCCGTCCGGGCTGAGGGCGGTGAGGGTGCCGTCGCCGAGCACCCAGCGGTCGGCCCAGTCCTGCATGGCGACCAGCACCGGCAGCAGGCCGTGCCCGGCCGGGGTCAGCACGTACTCGTGGCGCGGCGGCCGGTCGGAGTAGGGCCGCTTCGCCAGGACGCCGTGCTCGACGAGGTGGCCGAGGCGTTCGGTGAGCACCTTGCGGGAGATGTCCAGCTCTCCGGCCAGCTCGTCGAAGCGGCGGTGGCCGCGGGCGACCTCGCGCAGCACGAGCAGGCTCCACCAGTCGCCCAGGACGGCGGCGGACTGGGCGATGCCGCAGTGCTCGTCCGCCTCCCGTGACTTGATCATCTGCTTTCCCTCCCGACCGGCCCATGGTACGTTCCCGAACGGAACTCAGTAAGTTCCCAAAGGAAACTCACTAGGTCGGGGGTGGGCGGATGCCCGTGGCATGGGCGACGCTGAAACGGAACTGGCTGGTCATGCAGCGGGCGTATCCGTGGACGTACTTCATCGGCACGCTCGCGCCCGGCGTGTTCACGGTCGTGCTGGCGCTGCTCTCGTACGAGGCGATCGGGGGCGGGCGGGTCTCGGACTGGTTCCGCGGCGCGTCCGGCACGCCGGACTACCTGGGCTACGTCACCGTCGGCGCGGCGGCGCTGATGTTCACCACCCGCATGGTGCTCTGGGTCGCCAAGGCGCAGATCACCGAGCAGCGCGAGGGCACGCTGGAGAGCCAGCTGCTCACCCCGGCCCGCCGGCTGCCGTACCTGCTCGGCGTCTCGCTCCAGGCGTTCCTCACCTCGCTGCTGGAGCTGACCTGCCTGTTCGGCACCGCGCTGCTGCTCGGCGTACGGCTGCCCGCCCCGGACCCGGTGACCCTGGCCGCCGGGGTGCTGGCGGCGCTCGTGGCGGTGGTCGGCCTGTCCATCCCGGTCAGCGCGATCATGATCGCCGCGGGCGAGGCGCACATCACCCAGAACACGCTGTTCTGCCTGATCGGGCTCGTCTGCGGGTTCACCTTCCCGCCCGCGCTGCTGCCCGCCCCGCTGACCTGGCTCGGCGAGCTGCTGCCCGCCACCTCCGCGCTGCGCGTGCTGCGGGCGGCCAGCCTGCACGCCGCGCCCCTCGGCGAGGTCGCCGCCGACCTGCTGCTGTGCCTGGGCCTGGGGGTCGCGTACGCGGCCGTCGGCCTGCTGTTCCTGCCCCACGCCGAGCGGCGTGCCGTCATCCGAGGAGCCAGCGCATGACCCGCGCGATCGTCACCCACGACCTGGTCAAGGTGTACCCCCGGCGCGACCGCCCCTGGTGGCGCCCGGCCGGCAAGCGCCCGCCCGCCGCACCCGCCGTCGACGGGCTCAGCCTGACCATCCCCGCCGGGCAGGTCACCGGCCTGCTCGGGCTCAACGGCGCGGGCAAGACCACCACCATCCGCATGCTGTCCACGCTGCTGCGCCCCACCACCGGCAGCGCCACCGTGGACGGCCTCGACCTGGTCCGCGACGCCCGCGAGATCCGCCGCCGGATCAACATGATCGCGGGCGGCGAGCGCATGGTGTATGCCCGCCTGACCGCGCGCGAGAACCTCTGGTACTTCGGGCAGCTCTACGACGTGCCGCGGGCGCGGCTCACGGCGCGTATCGACGAGCTGCTCGCCCTGGTGGGCCTGTCGCACGCCGCCGACCAGCGGGTCGAGCAGTTCTCCAAGGGCATGCGGCAGCGGCTGTCCATCGCCCGCGGCCTCATCAACGAGCCTTCCTACCTGCTGCTCGACGAGCCCACCCTCGGCCTGGACGCGCCGATCGCCCGGGACCTGCGCGCGGTCGTCGCCGAGCTGGCCCGCGGCGGCGTCGGCGTGCTGCTGACCTCGCACTACCTGGCCGAGGTGGAGCAGCTGTGCGCCGAGGTGCACGTCATCGCGGCCGGGCGGCTGGTCGCCCGGGGCACCCCGGCCGAGCTGACCGCGCTCACCGAACGCCAGCACACCGTCGAGATCACCCTCGCCGCCGCCGGGGCCTCCGCCGACCAGGCCGTGCAGGCGCTCGCGGCCCGCACCGGCGCGCAGGTCACCGCCGACACCGACGAGCAGCTGCGCCCCCGGTACGTGCTGCGCCACCGGCACGACCTCGCCGGGGACCTCGCCACCACCGTGGTCGCGGCGGGCGGCGCGATCGTGCGGCTGGAGGTCACCCCGCCCACGCTGGAGGACGCGATCCTGGCGCTCGCCGACGGCGCCCGGCAGCCCGAGGCGGTGGCCGCATGAGGCACGCCCTGCGCGTCATCGCCGCCGAGGCGCTCAAGCAGCACCGGCGCAGCTTCGGCCGCCCGCTCGTGGTGGCCTCCATGCTGCTGTGGCCGGTGCTGCAGCTCGCCGCCACCTACTACACGATGCTGCCGGTGCTGGACACCCCCGGCATCGCGTCGCGGTGGCCGGACGCGGCCCAGCCGGCGCGGCTGCTGGCGTTCCTCGCGGCGGGCGCGTTCGCGTACCTCTTCTACTTCTCGCTGGTGCAGTCAGCCTGGCACTTCTCGTTCGAGCGCATCAGCGGCACGATCGAGCTGCTGTTCCTGTCCCCGGCGAGCCGGCTGGCGCTGGTGTTCGCCAACGGCACCGGAGCGCTGGTGCAGAACACCTGGCTGGCCGGGTGCTTCGCGGTCGCCGCCGCGAGCGCGGGCGGGGCGCTGCACGTCGCACACCCCGGCATGTACGCCGTCGCGGCGCTGGCGCTGGTCGTGCCCGCGATCGTCTGGGGCGCGTTCCTCAACAGCCTGCTGGTCTTCTCGCGGGACTCCGCGTTCCTGTACACGCTGCTCGACGACCCGCTGTGGTTCGTGTCCGGGGTGCGCCTGCCGCTGTTCGCGATGCCGCTGGCCATCAAGGCCGTCGGCCTGGCGTTCCCGCTGACCAGCAGCCTCATCGTGCTGCGCGGCGCGCTGCTCGACGCCCAGCCCCTTTCCGCCCTCCTCGAACCGCTGGCCCTGCTCACCGGCCTGTGCGCGCTGCTGTTCGCGGCCACGGCCGCGCTGCTCCGCCTCGGCGAGGCCCGCGCCCAGCGCACCGGCTCGATGCAGCTCTACTGAACCGCCCTCTACCCCGCCGATCTTGCGCGGCTTGTGGGTGCGACACGCGCGTATCGGGCAAAAGGGCAACAGTTCGCGCAAGATCGCCGAACTTGTGGTGGGGGTGCGGTTCATGATCCGTTTTTGTGGACACTTACCGTCGCTATGGCAGCGGCAGGCGTCCACAAAAACGGATCATCAGTGAGGCCGGGCGCCCGGCTGGGGCGCGTCGCCGCGAGGATCGCTCAGATGGGCGGCCACGGGATGGCGTGGCGGTCTTCGGGTGGCTTCGGCAGGCGGCCGTCGGTGACCAGGTGCTTGATGCGGGTGCCCAGGGCGTCGACCTCGGCGGGAGCGAGCAGCGAGTCGAGCACGCCGGGGTCGAAGTTGCGCAGCGCGGTGGCGATCTCCGGAGCGACCGCGCGGCCCGCGAAACCCCACAGCACCGTACGCAGCTTGTCGTCGGTGTGGAAGCAGACCCCGTGATCGACGCCGTACACCCGCTCGTCGGGGGTGGCCAGCACGTGCCCGCCCTTGCGGTCCGCGTTGTTGATCACGGTGTCGAAGGCGGCCAGCCGGGCCAGCCGAGGATCGTCGGCGTGCGCCAGCAGGTACGGGCGGCCGTCCTCGTCCTCGGCGGCCGCGATCGGCAGCCAGCCCTGCGGCAGCTCGTCGGCGGGCACGAAGTCCACCGGCGGCTCGCTGACGTCGTCCAGCCACAGCTGGCAGGAGCCGGGGCCGAGCGGCCCGTCCCGCATCACCGTGTACGGCACCAGGTCCCAGCCCAGCGCGTCGCTCACGGCGTACGCGGCCACCTCACGGGCGGCCAGCGTCCCGTGTGGGAAGTCCCACAGCGGGCGCTCCCCGCGCACGGGTTTGTAAACAGCGCGCACGGTCCGGCCCCCGCTGGACAGGATCACCCGCAGCGTGGTGTTCGAGGCCTCGATCAGCCGGCCCTCGATCTCCATCTCGGCGTCGCGGAGCAGCCGGCCGAGTTCGGCCCTGCCGCCGTCGCCGTCCAGAGGGGTGGTCGACATCGCTACCTGCGGTGATAGCCGTTGTGCCGGGGGCAGAGATGCCCCGCCGGATCCAGCGGCTGCCCGCACAGCGGGCACGGCGGACGGCCCGCCGCCACCACCCGCTTCGCCCGGTCGATGAACTGCCGCACCTCGGCCGGGGTCAGCCGCACCCGCAGCCGGTCCAGGTCGTCGGAGATCTCCGGCGTCTCGTCGGCCTCCTCCTCCGGCTCGGCCGGGGGCACGTCGGTCTCCGCGTCGAACTCGGCCTCCTCGGCCGCGATCGCCTCGATGATGACCGTGCTCGACTCCACGTCGAAGGCCAGGCCCAGGGTGCCGACGCGGAACTCCTCCTCGACCGGGTTCTCCAGCGGCTCGTTGTCCGCCGGGCCCTCGGCCGCGACGGGCAGCTCCGCCCCGAACCGCTGGTGCGCCTCGGCGAGCAGCTCCTCGAGCTTCTCCGCCAGCAACGCGACCTGCATCTTCTCCAGTGCCACGCTGACCAGGCGGCCGCCGCCGCGAGCCTGCAGATAGAACGTGCGCTCGCCGGGCGGACCCACCGTGCCGGCGACGAACCGCTCGGGCGGTTCGAATGCGTACACCTGATGGGTCATGCCTCGACCCTAGCGTCACGCCCGCGCCATCGGGTAACCGCTCGAGGTGAGATCCGCTCTCGGCATAAAGCTGGTTAGGCTGGCGCCATGGAAACGTGGTCCGGACTTGACGTCCCGCGCCTGCCCGGCGCCGGTCAGCCCCTGGCGCTGTTCGACTCGGCCCGCCAGGGCGCCCACCCCAGCCGCCCGGTGGGCGGGCGCGCGACGATGTACGTCTGCGGCATCACCCCCTATGACGCGACGCACCTCGGACACGCCGCCACGATGATCACGTTCGACCTGGTCAACCGGCTCTGGCGCGACGCCGGGCACGAGGTCGCCTACGTCCAGAACGTCACCGACATCGACGACCCGCTGCTGGAGCGGGCCGAGCGCGACGGCGAGGACTGGAAGGTCCTGGCCATGCGCGAGACCGCACTGTTCCGCGAGGACATGGAGGCGCTGCGGATCATCCCGCCGAGCCACTACGTCGGCGCCGTCGAGTCGATCCCGGTCATCGCCCAGCGGGTCGCCGAGCTGCTCGACAAGGGCGCGGCGTACCGGCTGGAGGACGGCACCGGCGACGTCTACTTCGACATCACCGCCGCGCCCCGGTTCGGGTACGAGTCGAACCTGTCCCGCGAGCAGATGCTCGCCTTCTTCGCCGAGCGCGGCGGCGACCCCGACCGGGCCGGCAAGCGCGACGCCCTCGACCCGCTCCTGTGGCGCGGCCAACGCGACGGCGAGCCGTCCTGGCCCGGCGGCGAGCTGGGCGCGGGCCGGCCCGGCTGGCACATCGAGTGCACCGTCATCGCCCAGGAGCTGCTCGGCGAGACCATCGACGTGCAGGGCGGCGGCAACGACCTGCTGTTCCCGCACCACGAGTGCTCCGCCGCACACGCCGAGGTGCTCAGCGGCAAGGCGCCGTTCGCCGCGCACTACGTGCACGCCGGCATGATCGGCCTGGATGGCGAGAAGATGAGCAAGTCCCGCGGCAACCTGGTCTTCGTGTCCCGGCTGCGCTCCGACAAGGTCGACCCGATGGTGGTACGGCTGGCCCTGCTCGCCGACCACTACCGCGCCGACCGGCAGTGGACCGAGGAGCTGTTCAAGGCCGCCGAGCACCGCCTCGGCCGCTGGCGCCGGGCCGCCCGCGCCGCCACCGGCCCGTCGGGCGCCGAGCTGCTCGCCGGGGTCCGGGCCAAGCTCGCCGAGGACCTCGACACCCCCGGCGCCGTGGCCCTCATCGACACCTGGGCCGACGACACCCTCGCCGGCGTCGGCACCGACCGCGACGCCCCCGCCTTGATGTCCACCACCCTCGACGCATTGCTGGGCCTCAAGCTGTAACCCCACCCCTCTCCCGCGCCGATCTTGCGTGAACTGTGGGTACGACACGCGCGTACCGGGCAAAAGGGCAACAGTTCGCGCAAGATCGACGTGATCAAGCCGTGGCGGGCGCGGGTAGACGGCGGGTCAGGTCCGCGATGAGGGTGTCCATCTGGGCGCGGGTCAGGGAGAGGCCACGGGTGCCGACGTCGCCGAAGTAGGCGGGTGTGGGGTAGCGGCGACCGTCCTTCAGATCCACCCACAGCACCCGCGGCAACTGCTCGTCCGAGCGCAGCGTGAGCGCTTCGACCTGGTCCAGTTGCACCTGGACGCTGACACCGGCACGGCACAGGTAGAGCGCCGTCTCGTCGGCGAAGACGCCGAGGGTGAGGGTGCGGTGGAAGCCGCGTGCAAACAACAGCATCACCAACAGGACCGTGACATGGCCCGGCTTGGCGCCGCCCGGCTCGTCGTCGAGCGCGAACAGGCCGAACACGAACAGGGTGACAGCCGACCAGAAGACCATCAGGTTCACCATCCGCCCCGGCGCGTCGGGGGTGAGGCGGACGGTGCCTTTGGGGGTGAACAGCGCGACATGCATGGCCGCGATTGTGGACCACGGGCGCACGGCCGCGTGCGCCGCCGAAGCGGCGAGCGGCTGCCGTGAGCCGGGACGCGGTGATCAGCCGCGGGGCGTCGAGCACGAAGCCACGGCCATGTGCCTCGGCAATCTCCACCCCTCTCCCATGTCGATCTTGCGGGAACGGTGGGTACGACACGCGCGTACCGGGCAAAAGGGCAACAGTTCACGCAAGATCGTCGTGATCAAGGGGTGTTGGGCGGGGTCGGTCAGGCGGGGTTGGTGGTGGCCGGGTTGGGGAGGTGGCGTGTCAGGTCGGCGATGAGGGTGTCCATCTGGGTGCGGGTCAGTGCGAGGCCGGTCGCGGTGGCGTCGCCGAGGTAGGCGGGGGTGGGGTAGCGGCGGCCGTCGGCCAGGTCGACCCACAGCACGCGGGGATGCTTGTCGTCCGACCGCAGCGTGAAGGCCTGGACCTGATCGAGTTCGACCCGGGTGCAGGCACCTGCGCGGCGGAGGTGGAGCGCCGTCTCGCTGGCGAACACGCCGAGGGTGAGGTGGCGGCGGGAGGTGACCGCCATCCAGAGCATGAGCAACAGCATCAGGACGTGGCCCGCCCTGAGTTCGCCTGGTTCGTCGGCGAACGACAGCCCGCCGAACACGAAAATGGTGACGGCCAGCCAGAAGCTCATCAGGTGCGCCATCCGCCCCGGCGAGTCGGGGGTGAGGCGGCGGGTGCCCTCGGGGGTGAAGAGCGCGAAACGCATGGCCGCGATTGTGGACCATGGCCGCTCGGCCGTGTGTCCCGCAGCGCGGCTGTCTGGGTTCGTGAGCTGAAGCCGTGCGTTCAGACGTGGTCAAGGCGGTGGGCACACCGTGGTGGCCGCTGCGGCGTGCACCGCCGGTCGGCTGGTGCGCCGGTCGGGCGGTGCGGGAGGTCAGGGCAGCGGGAGCGAGGGGACCCTGGTGTGCTGGGGCAGGCGGAGGGAGAGCATGGCGATGAGGGTGCTCATCTGGTCACGGGAGAGGGGGAGCGCGAGGGGATCGCCGGTGGTACCGCCCAGTCGGGCAGGGGAAAGGTAGCGGCTGCCGTCGATCAGATCGACCCAGAGCGTCTGGTGGGGCCCGCCGACGGGCCGCAGTGTGAGGGCCGCGACCTGCTCGAACGCGATCGTCCTGAGCCGGCGGCCGTCGTGCATCAGCAGGGCCGTGTCCGTGACGAACACGCCGACCCAGAGCGTGCGGCGGAAGCCGCCCAGCAGTACGGGCAGCGAGAGCAGCGCGCAGGCCATCGCGAAAGACCCGTTCGCGGCTGCCGGGACGGCGTACACCGTCATGGCCGCGACCCCCCAGAAGGCGGCCAGCGTCCAAGCCCGCTCCGGCGGGTGCGGGGTGAGGCGGCGGCTGTTCCTGGAAGTGAAGAGCGCGAGACCCATGGCCGCGATTGTTGCGTACGGACGCTCGGCGGTGTGTCCGCCGAGGAGACAGCCAGCAGGTGGTATGCCGTCGTCAGGCGCGCGGGCGGGGCTGGGGGCGCGGGCGCACCGCGACGCGGGACGGCCGCTGCGGCGGGGTCTGCCGCACTCGCGCCGGCCGGGCTGGTGCCTCCGACTGGCGGCGCAGCGTCAGCGCCACGTGCCCGAGCCGGCCCGCCAGGGCGAACACGCCCAGCGTCAGCGCGCCGAGCAGCAGCACACCGGTGCTCGGGACGCCGTCGGCGATGCCGACGACGAGCACGCCGAGCAGCGCGAGTCCGATCACGAGCACGACGAGTGCGCCGAGGAGGGCCACGAGCGCCTGTGGGGAGTGCGGGCGACGGGTCATACGACCATCCTTGCGGCGAAGGCGCGGGTGCGCAGGCGAAAAGGTGTCGGGCACCCGACAAACCGCACATTAGCCCAGGACGAGCCCAGGATCGGGATCTCCGTCCAGGTCGGCGTCCGGGCGTGGCGTGGGCACCCGGTACTCCTCCGTCAGCGTCGTCATCGGTCCAGGCCAGGTCGCTTGCGCCACCTCGATCACCTTGTGGTCGGCGTCGTACGCGACGTGCAGCAGGTGCAGCACCGGGGTGTCCGGCCGGATCTGCAGCACCTCGGCCTCCTCGCGGGTGGGCAGCCGCGCGGTGATGGTGTCGGTGGCGGTCACGTAGCGGCGCCCGGTGACCTCCTCGACCTCCTGATACAGCGGCCGGCCGAACGACTCGTAGCGCTCCAGCGAGGTGCCCGCGGTGTCCTGCGGCCGCAGCCACGAGGCGCCCACCTCGACCGCCGCGTCCTGGGTGCGTACCAGATGGCGGCGCACCACCAGCAGGGTCGAGTCGGGCACGCCGAACGCGTCGGCGACCTCGGCCGGGGGCGTGGCCCGGGTAACCTCGATGAGCTGCTGCCGGTATCGCGCCGCCAGGTCGGCGTGGTAGCCGCGCTGGGTGCCGTAACGCCCCCGGGCCAGCCGGTTGAGCCGCCGCCGGGTGCCGCGCACGTAGGTGCCCGACCCCGGTTTGGTGATCAGCAGTCCCTCGACCCGGAGCTGGTCGATGGTGCGCTGCACGGTCTGCTTGGCGACGCCGTACATCTGCGCCAGCGCGGGGATGGACGGCAGCTGCTCACCGGCAGCCCAGTCCCCCCGCCGGATCTTCGCGCGCAGCTGCGCGGCGATCTGCCGGTGCGGATGCTCGGCCGCGCCCGGATTCACCCCGCCGATGCCCATCTCGGTCATGAACCAGATCATGCCGCACAAATGTCCGAATACCTAGCGACCTAGGAAGCCCTAGCCACTGTGTCGCCCCGCGCAACGCGCAAAGATCACGTCGATCTTGCGCGAAGTGTTAGGGATTTGACCGGTTTACGCGTGTCGTACCCACAGTTCACGCAAGATCGACGCGGGAGAGAGGGCGGGGGCAGGGCTGGGCGGGGCGGGTTACCAGGTGCCGTGGGTGGGGCCGGGGGAGCCGCCGCGGCGGCGGAGGTACTTTTCGAACTCCACGGCGATTTCGTCGCCGGAGAGGGGTTTGGCGGCGTCGCCGGCTCGTTCCTCCAGGTCGCGGAGGTATTCGGCTAGTTCGGCGTCCTGGGCGGCGGCGGCGCGGACGCGGTCCTCCCACTCGGCGGATTCCTGGGCCAGGTCGAGCATGGGGACGGGGAGGTCGAGGACCTCCTCGATGCGGTGGAGTAGGGCCAGGGTGGCCTTGGGGCAGGGCGGGTTGTTGGCGTAGTGGGGGACGTGGACCCAGAAGGACATGGCGTCGAGTTCGGCGCGGGAGGCGGTGTCCTGGAGGACGCCGACGATGCCGGTGGGGCCCTCGTAGCGGGTGGGGGTGAGTTTGACCTTCTCCTGGCCGGTCTGCTTGCCGGTGATGGTGCCGCTGATGGGCAGGGGGCGGCTGTAGGGGACGTCGGCCAGGAGGGCGCCCAGGAGCACCAGGTTCTCGATGGCGAGGCTGTGGCAGATCTCCAGGATCTCGCCGCAGAAGGTGCGCCAGCGCAGGCTGGGCTCGATGCCGCGGATCAGGACGACGTCGTGCTTGGCGCCGGGTGGCGAGGCGACCATGAACTTGGTGCTCGGCCACTCGATGCGGCGGGTGTCGTCCACCAGCGTGATCAGCGGGCGGTTGACCTGGAAGTCGTAGTAGTCCTCGGGGTCGATCGAGGCGACCTCGCGCGCGTTCCACACCTGCTCCAGGTGCTCCACGACGGCGGTCGACGCGTCAGCGGCGTCGTTCCACCCTTCGAAGGCGGCGATGGCGACAGGGGAACGCAGGACAGGAAGGCCGTCGAACTCGGTCACGTCTGCCAGCCTACGGCGCGGCGCCGGATCGTCCATGCGGAGCGGGTGCGCAAGGCGTGTCGCAACAGGTGGTACGCAGATGATCATCGGGCGTTGTGGTGCATGACACGCATTAGCCTGGTGGGGTGACTGAGAGCTTCCTCGACGCGCTGGCAGGCCGGGTGCTCATCGCCGACGGGGCGATGGGCACGATGCTGCAGGCGGCGGAGCCGTCGCTGGACGACTACGCCGGGCTCGAGGGCTGCTCCGAGATCCTCAACGTGACCAGGCCGGACATCGTGCGCGGTGTGCACGAGCGCTACCTGGCCGCGGGCAGCGACTGCGTGGAGACGAACACGTTCGGCGCGAACCTGTCGGCGGCGGGGGAGTACGACATCGCCGATCGGATCGGTGAGCTTTCGGAGGCCGGAGCGCGGCTGGCGCGGGAGGCGGCGGACCGGTTCGGCACCCCGGAGCAGCGGCGCTGGGTGCTGGGCAGCGTCGGGCCGGGCACGAAGCTGCCGACGCTGGGCCACCTGGGCTTCGCCGACCTGCGCGACGCGTACGCCGACAATGTCGCGGGGCTGATCTCCGGCGGGTCCGACGCGATCATCATCGAGACCAGCCAGGACCTGCTCCAGACGAAGGCGGCGGTCATCGGCGCGAAGCGCGCGATGCGCCGGCTGGGCAGGGAGGTGCCGCTGATCTGCCAGGTGACCGTCGAGACGACCGGTACGCTGCTGCTGGGCAGCGAGATCGGGGCGGCGCTGACCGCGCTGGAGCCGCTGGGCGTGGACCTGGTCGGCCTGAACTGCGCGACCGGCCCCGCGGAGATGGCCGAGCACCTGCGATATCTGTCGCAGCACGCGCGGGTGCCGCTGTCGGTGATGCCGAACGCGGGCCTGCCCGAGCTGACCGCCAACGGCGCCGTCTACCCGCTGACCCCGGACGAGCTGGCCGTCGACCTGGCGCGCTTCGTCCGGGAGTACGGCGTGAGCCTGGTCGGCGGGTGCTGCGGCACCACGCCGGAGCACATCGCCCGGGTGGTGCGCGAGCTGCGCGGCACCGCCCCCGTGGCCCGCACGCCGCAGGTGGAGCCGGGTGTGGCCAGCATCTACCACCACGTGCCGTTCGCGCAGGACGCGAGCGTGCTGATGATCGGCGAGCGGACCAACGCCAACGGCTCGAAGGCGTTCCGCGAGGCGATGCTCGCCGGGGACTGGACCAAGTGCATCGAGATCGCGCGGGAGCAGGCGCGCGACGGCTCGCACCTGCTGGACCTGTGCGTGGACTACGTCGGCCGGGACGGGGTCGCGGACATGAAGGCCCTGGCGGGCCGGTTCGCGACCGCGTCGACGCTGCCGATCATGCTGGACTCGACCGAGCCGGAGGTGCTGCGGGCGGGCCTGGAGCTGCTCGGCGGCCGTTCGATCATCAACTCGGTGAACTTCGAGGACGGCGACGGGCCGGAGTCGCGGTATGCGCGGATCATGCCGCTGGTGCGCGAGCACGGCGCGGCGGTGGTGGCGCTGACGATCGACGAGCAGGGTCAGGCGCGTACCGCGGAATGGAAGGTGCGGGTCGCCTCCCGGCTGATCGACGACCTGACCGGGCGCTGGGGGATGCGGCGTGAGGACATCCTGATCGACGCGCTGACGTTCCCGGTGACGACCGGTCAGGAGGAGACGCGGCGGGACGGCATCGAGACGATCGCCGCGATCCGCGAGATCGCCGCGAAGTACCCGGGCGTCAACTTCACGCTGGGCATCTCGAACATCTCGTTCGGGGTGAACCCGGCGGCGCGGCAGGTGCTCAACTCGGTGTTCCTGCACGAGTGCCAGCAGGCGGGTCTGACCAGCGCGATCGTGCACGCCAGCAAGATCGTCCCGATGGCGCGGATCCCGGAGGAGCAGCGGCAGGTCGCGCTGGATCTGGTGTACGACCGGAGGACGTACCACGCGGACGGGAGCGTCGACTACGACCCGCTCGCCCGGTTCCTGAACCTGTTCGAGGGCGTGGACGTGGCCGGGGCGCGGGCCAGCCGGGCCGAGGAGCTGGCCGCGCTGCCGCTGGACGAGCGGTTGCAGCGGCGCATCGTCGACGGCGAGCGCACCGGCCTGGAGGCCGACCTCGACGCGGCGCTCGCGGCGCGGCCCGCGCTGAGCATCATCAACGACGTGCTGCTGGAGGGCATGAAGACGGTCGGCGACCTGTTCGGCTCCGGGCAGATGCAGCTGCCGTTCGTGCTCCAGTCGGCCGAGGTCATGAAGACCGCGGTGGCGTACCTCGAACCGCACATGGAGAAGGCCGACGCCGCCGGCAAGGGCACCATCGTGCTGGCGACGGTGCGCGGCGACGTGCACGACATCGGCAAGAACCTGGTGGACATCATCCTGTCCAACAACGGGTACACGGTCGTGAACATCGGCATCAAGCAGCCGATCAACGCGATCATCGACGCGGCGGAGCAGCACTCGGCCGACGTGATCGGGATGTCGGGGCTGCTGGTGAAGAGCACCGTGATCATGAAGGAGAACCTGGCCGAGCTGATGGCCCGCGGGCTGCACAGCCGGTGGCCGGTGCTGCTGGGTGGGGCGGCGCTGACGCGGGCGTACGTCGAGGACGATCTGCGGGACCTGTTCGACGGCGGGGACGTGCACTACGCGCGGGACGCGTTCGAGGGCCTGTCGCTGATGGACCGGGTGATGACCGCGAAGCGGTCCGGCTCGTCCGTCGTGGACGCGGAGCGGGAGGCGGCGCTGGCCGCGCGGCGGGAGCGGCGGCAGAAGCACCGGGCGCAGGTCGCGGATGATCTGCCGGGGCTGGACGACGCGTCGGTGCGGTCGGATGTGGCCGCTGACGCGCCGGTGCCGGCGGCGCCGTTCTTCGGTACGCGGGTGGTGAAGGGCATTCCGCTCGGGGATTACGCGGGGATGCTCGACGAGCGGGCGCTGTTCCTCGGGCAGTGGGGGCTGCGGGGGGCGCGTGGCGGGTCGGGGCCGTCGTATGACGAGCTGGTCGAGAGTGAGGGGCGGCCGCGGCTGCGGTACTGGCTGGAGCGGTTCGCCACCGAGCAGCTGCTTGAGGCGTCGGTGGTGTACGGGTACTTTCCGGCGTACGCGGAGGGCAACGACCTGGTCGTGCTCGACGAGGACGGGGCGGGGGAGCTGACGCGGTTCACGTTCCCGCGGCAGCGGGCCGAGCGGCGGTTGTGCCTGGCGGACTTCTACCGTCCTAAGCCGTCGGCTGCCGGGGAGCCGCTGGACGTGGTGGCGTTGCAGCTGGTGACGGTCGGGCACGCGATCAGCGAGTATGCGGCGAAGTTGTTCGCGGCGAACAACTACCGGGACTATCTGGAGGTGCACGGGCTGTCGGTGCAGCTGACGGAGGCGCTGGCGGAGTACTGGCACCGGCGGGTGCGCAGTGAGCTGGTGCTGCCGGACGGGCGGCCGGTGAGCGCGGAGGATCCGGAGGATCTGGCGGGGATCCTGCGGACGGACTACCGGGGGTGCCGGTACTCGTTCGGGTATCCGGCGTGCCCGGACCTGGAGGACCGGGCGAAGATCGTACGGCTGCTGGACGCGGGGCGGATCGGGGTGGAGCTGAGCGAGGAGTTCCAGCTGCACCCGGAGCAGGCCACCGACGCCATCGTGGTCCACCACCCAGAAGCGAACTACTTTAACGCCAAGTGAGGAAACGCGGCCCTCACCGTTCTTACTGGTCAGGGCCGTCCGGTTGCTGGTTGCTGGTTAGGGGCTGGGGACCTCAGCAGCTTTAGCGATGATCTACAGCCCTAGGCACTCAGCAATAGGTAAATGGGATGTATCCCGAGAACTGAACGACCCATGCGCTGCTGAAGTCGCCTGTGTCAGCGCCTGAACGAGGCTTCTAAATGACGCCACTGGTAAGCACGGGCCGGGGCACTCACCACCTGCCACTCCAAGATTCTTTCTGAACGCCTGTCAGAAAGAATCTTGGAGGCTCGGCAGGCACTCCGGACCCGACCCTGCCGTAGGCAGAGCCCGCCAGTCCCAAGGATCAGGCTCACGATCTAAACGCCACAAGCACACGCACGCTTATAAGTCGATCACTCGCAGCCACCACGGCAGCCAAGCCTGAAACGGCAGTATCACGTGATTGACCTTCACGTGATCATCCGCGATGGTGACCAATCTCCGCAGCTCGGCCCGTTGACGGGGCTGGAGGGCGGAAAGTGCCCGCTCTATTGCGGATCTTGGGTGTTGCCAGTCGGTGAGCCAGTCATACGAGTCTTCGTAGTAAGGTGCCCCTGCGTGCGCTCGGTAACGACGCCGCGACAACGTCATCCATCGATTTATGCACTCGGTCAGGTAGCCGTCGGGCCACCGTTGCTCCCGTTCAAGCGCTCTGAGCTGACCAATAGCTTTGCCCGACAGGCCACGGGCGTTGATCGCTCGCGCTGGCGCACGGTGCCTGTGGTGCATGCGGAGTGTCGCCCGAACTCTTGCGGGCGGACGGCGGGGCATGAGCCACTTCCAACATCGGTTCACTGCCGATCCTGCCGCTTGCTCGATCGGCATGCAAGGTCCGCTCGGTTGTACAGCAGCGAAGTGCGGCAACGGCGTTGGCTAGACCTGATGACCGCGACGAAGGCCTCGATGCACGGAATGATCCATGGCCGAAAGGCGCCTCTTACGGAGCTTCCGAGGCTGCAGCGCGGCACGTCACAGAACCGCGGTCGCGTGCTGCCGACCTGTTCGCCGCCATCGAGTTGCTGCTGGTGCACCAGGTCGCCAGCAGCGATCCGGCGGCCGATTCGATACCGAGCAGCGGCAGTGATGGCGCGACTCGCGGCCGGTGGCGCATCCGGGCCACGAGTGGGCTCGGCTGCTCGCCTCCCGCTGACGCGGCTGCACAGCTCAGCTGCCGGTCGGCTCCAGTACGAAGACGGGGATCTGCCGATCGGTCTTCTTCTGGTAGTCGGCGTACGGCGGGTACGCCGCGACCGCCCGGTCCCACCAGAGCGCCTTCTCCTCGCCCGTCACCTCGCGGGCGGTCATCTCCTGGCGGCGGGGCCCGTCCTGGAGTTCCACGGTCGGATGTCCTTTGACGTTGTGATACCAGACGGGGTGCGTGGGCGCCCCGCCCAGCGAGGCCACCGCCGCGTACCGGCCCTCATGCTCGACCCGCATCAGCGGCGTCTTACGGATCTTGCCGCTCTTGGCGCCCACGGTCGTCAGGATGATCACCGGCAGGCCGGTGTCCAGGAGCGTCGTGCCCTCGGTGCCGCCGGAGCTCTCGTACAGCTCGACCTGGTCCCGCACCCACTGTGCCGGGCTCGGCTCGTACTCGCCCTGAAGAGGCATGGCATCCGTCCCATCATCGTGTCCGCGCACTGCCCGTCCCTCACCACAGTGCCTCGGATCCCACCGCCGGATCAGGCATTTCGCAGATTCGACCACGCGGCGCGCGGCCGCGGACGGAAACGCGCCCGCAGCCGGGGAGTTTTCTCCCTCCGGCAAGGTCGTTGATCCCCCGCAGATCCACAAGCGACGATGACGACCACTGAACCTGGCGGTCGGCTAATCCCCCCAGCCCCGCCGCGGACCGGCGCTCAGGCCGACGGGCCTGGGCGCCGGTCCGTCTGCGCCGAGCGCCCGAGTGAGCCATGGGATCGAGCGGAGAGGCGCTCACCAGCCGGTGAACGCCTCTCCGTGCCAGGGCCGACGCACCTGCCTACTGGTAGGTGATGTCGCTTTCCTTGACCTTGCAGTTGCTGTCGTTCCAGCCTTCGCCGATGTACGTCGGCTCGCTGCCCTTCGCCACGCCCTTGTACTTGCCGCAGACGACGGCGTCGCCGCTGTTCAGGAGCCTGACGCGGGTGATCGTGGCGGTGTCGCCCCAGTTGCTGTTGATGCCGGCGACCATGTCGATGTTGTCGAGGATGACGTTGTCGATCCGCACGTGCCGCGTGTACGAGCTGGAGCAGTTGCCGCAGGCGCGGTAGAGCTTGCCGGCGGACTTCAGGTAGAAGCCGCTGATGCTCACGGTGCCGTTGCCGTTGTGCTGGAACACCTTGTCGCTGCCGGAGCGGGCGCCGCCGCCGATGACGTACGACGTGCCGTTGCCGGTGCCCTTGAACGTGGCGGCGTCCTCGCCGATGTCGTTCCACCACACGTTGCGCAGGGTGCAGGTGCCCTCGCAGTGCACGCCGTCACCGGCGGGCGAGCCGAGGATGACGTTCTGCAGCGTGGCGCCGTTGGCGAGCTTGAACATCGGGTCCTGGCTCTCGCCCTGGCCGCCGTCGCCGATGCAGCAGTAGGTCTTCATGCCGCCGTCGAAGGTGCCGGAGACGCTGATCGTGCCGGAGACGCTGGCCGAGCCGGCCGACGTCGGCCACGTGGTGCTGGGGCCGCCGCTGCCGCCGGTCGGGGTGGGCGTCGGGTTGGTGCCGCCGCTGCCCGCCTTGACGAGGCGGAACTGCTGGTTGGTGCCGTTGAGGTCCTGGAACTGCGAGATGCGGGCGCCGTCGGCCGACGACCACTCCCACACGTCCAGGGTCTTGCCGCTGGTGCGGTTCTTGAACCGGATTACGTTGTTGCCGTTGTCGAGCAGCGAGAACTGCTGGTGGTACGCGCTGCTGCCGGCGCCGGAGTTCATCTGGACGGTGGCGCCGTCGGCGGTGCTGGCATCGGCGATCTCGATGACCTTGCCGCTGGCCTTCGACTTGAGGCGGTAGTAGCCGCTGCCCATGTCGAGGAACTGGAACTGCTGGTTGGAGGCGGAGCTGTCCGGGGTGCGCTGGACGACCGCGCCGCTGCTGCCTTCGATCGCCTTGCCGCTGAACACGTTGACCAGCTGGTAGTAGGCGCTGGTGTCGATGGTGGCGGCCGACGCCGGCATCATCGCGGCGAGGGCGACGCCGCCGACGACGGTCGTGACCGTGGTGATCGCCAATGCCAGGCGCAGGCGGGGCCGACGCCTCCGGGCGGTGGGTGACGGTTGCATGGGTTCCTCCGTAGGGCCCGCCGATGATCCAGTTCGGCGGTGAGGATGGGAGTGGTGAAGGGACGGTGTGTAGTCTGGTAAGCGCTTACCAAGCCGAACCGTAGGGCATCGCAGAAGGGCGGTCAATAGGGAAGTTTCGATTGTGGGAGCGCTTCCGTCTCGCCGTGTCGTCCGGCCGATGCTGGCCAGGGCCGTCACGGGCGGGACCGTTGCCGCAGCTGAGGTAAGCGACGAGCCGACCGTCGCAGGGCAGGCGACGTACGGCGCGGTCACTCATAGTGACGTGGGGGAGTTCTCGGTCTCGGTTGGAGACCGGACCGGCTGACGCTGTCCCCGGCAGGCGGCTGCGGCTCGGCCTGCCGGCACGCTTCCTGGTGCTCGGTGGCTACCGGGCTCGGCAGCTCTTCGGCGGCTCTCTGCGGCGATCGTCTCCCCGCGCCGTGGCGGCGACGCCCCGGGACTCGATCAGTGGATGTACGGCCGGCATTCGCGCAGCGCGGCCTGCTTCCAGGTCTCGCCCGGCTCGACACCGCCGCCGGGCAGGCCCCAGGTGCACTCGCCGCTGCGGCACATCAGCAGCACCCGGCCGGCCTCGTCGCGGACCACGACACCGCAGGTGGCGCGGATGCGGGTCTCCACTGTGGTCACGGCGCGATCGTGCCAGACACCCGCGCGGAGCGCTGCCCGGCCCGACCTGCCGCTATAGATCGCTGGTTCGTGTCAGAAGGTGTGGTCCAGCCTCACTTTCTGACACGAGTTGGCGATCATGGCTCCGGCGAGGCGGTGGGGGCGGCGAGGGCGGCGAGGTGGTGGAGGGTGCGTTTGAAGGACTGGTAGTCGGCCTGGCCGATGGCTTCGGCTAGGTGTTGTTCGATGCGGGCCATGGCCTCGTCGCTGTGGCGCATCTGGGCCAGGCCCTTGGCGGTGGGGACGACGAGTTTGGCGCGGCGGTCGGCGGGGTCGGGCTCGCGGCGGACCAGGCCGAGGGCCTCCAGCTCGTCGACGAGGGTGCCGATCACCTGTTTGTGCTGGCCGGACAGTTCGGCCAGCTCGGTGGCGCGGTTGCCCTGCTCGTCCAGATAGGCCAGCACCGCGCCATGGCGCGGTTTCGTGCGGGCGTGGCTCTCGGCGAGCTGCTGCTGTACGGCGAAGAGCAGGCGTGCGGTGAGCACGCCGAGGTCGGGGTCGTTCCGTTTCTGCTCACTGCGACGCATGACATTAGTCACCAAACTTGATAGTCACTAACTTTGACTATCACTAGTACTGTCTTCCCCATCAGCATCCCACGAAGGGAAACAGTCATGACCATCCTGGTCACCGGTGCCACCGGCACCGTCTCCGGCGCCCTGCTCGGCGCGCTGGCCGCCCACCCGTCACTGAAGGTCCGTGCCCTGGTCCGGGATCCGGCCAAGGCCCCCGCAGGCGTCGAGGTCGCGGTCGGCGACCTGGAGCAGCCGCACACGCTCGCCGACGCGTTCGCCGGCGTCGAGACGCTCTGGCTGCTCACCGCGATGGGCCCGACCGCACCCCACGCCAGCTCCAACGCCCTCTGGGCGGCCCGGCAGGCCGGCGTCCGGCACGTCGTGCGGCTCTCGGCGATCGGCGCCGCGCACGACGCGCCCACCCGCAACGGCCGCCTGCACGCGCTGTCCGACGCCGAGCTGCGCGCGTCCGGCCCGGCCTGGACGGTGATCCGCCCCGCGTTCTTCCTGCAGAACCTGCTCGGCTCGATCAACGGCGGGGTGCTGTACGGGGCCACGGGGCAGGGGCGGCTGAGCCCGATCGACGTACGCGACATCGCCGCGTTCGGCGCTGCGGTGCTGGCCGACCCGTCGCCGCACGCCGGGCGCAGCTACACCATCACGGGGCCGGAGAGCCTGTCCATGCGGGACGCGGCGGCGCGCATCGGCGCCGCGTACCAGGACGTGCCGGCTGGCGACGTGGTGAGCGGGATGCGGTCGGCGGGGATGCCGGACTGGGTCGCCGACGTGACGGGGGAGTACCTGGCGGCGTACGCGGCGAACTGGGGTGACTTCGTCACGCCGGACTTCGCTGCGGTGATGGGGCGGCCCGCCCGGGACTTCGCGGCCTTCGCCCGGGATCACGGCCTGATCGTGGGCTGAGCCCCGGCCGGGCTTGCGTGGGAGACTGCGGCATGGCGCGGACGCGCAAGTACCGGATCATCACGACGCTGGAGCGGGTCAACAACCGGCTCACCCGGTGGGCGCTGCGGCGCGGCCTGGCGCCCAGGGCGTTCGCGCTGCTGGAGACCACCGGGAGGCGCAGCGGCCTGCCGCGGCACACGCCGGTCGGCAACGGGCTCGACGGCGACACGTTCTGGCTCGTCGCGGCGCACGGCGAGCAGGCCGACCACGTGCGGAACCTGCTCGCCGAGCCGGCGGTCCGGGTGAAGGTCGCCGGGCGCTGGCGCACCGGACGGGCCACGCCGCTGCCGGAGGACGACACCGGTCGGCGGTCCCGCTCGCTGCCGTACCAATGGGATGCGGCCATCGGCCGGATGATGGCCACCCGCCCGCTGACGGTCCGCATCGATCTCGACGCCGGGTAGGCGTCCGTCGCTCGCGCATTTCCGGCATTCTCGGCATGAGGGAACGGTAGGTTCGAGCGGGACGGCTGTCGCGGAGCGCGGCGGCCCGCGATCGGAGGCCGCACGTGGACGTGGACGAGCTGCTCGGCGACCTGTACGACCGGCTGCCCGAGATGATCGGCGAGGCCGTCGACGGGCTGACCGCCGAGCAGCTGCACTGGGCGCCCGCGCCGGGCGCGAACAGCATCGGCTGGCTCGTCTGGCACCTCACCCGCGTCCAGGACCACCACGTCGCCGAGCTGCTCGGCGAGGACCAGGTGTGGGTCTCCGGTGACTGGGCGGCCCGGTGCGGACTGAAGCCGGACCCGGACAACACCGGCTACGGGCACAAGCCCAAGCAGGTCGCCGCCGTACGGCCGGAGGGGCCGGAGGTGCTGGTCGAGTACTACAAGGCGGTCGCGGCCCGGACTCGGAACCTGATCACCGGCCTGACCCCGGCCGAGCTGGACCGGGTCGTCGACGAGCGGTGGGACCCCCCGGTGACGCTGGGCGTACGGCTGGTCAGCATCGCCAACGACGACACGGCCCACGCGGCGCAAGCGGCGTACGTGCGGGGCATCCTGCCGTCCTGAATAGGGCACGGAGCCTTAGACGTGCTCCGATTCGGGGCCGCCGTCGCGGAGAAACGCCGGTAGTCTGCGGCGGTGCCGACCATCCGCCTCGCCGCCGCGTCCGGCATGCCATGACGCTGAACCTGCGCCGCTCCGTCCGCGCGATCATCCTCGATGAGGACGACCGCATCCTGCTGTGCCGGTTCGACTTTCCCCACCCGGTGGTGCCGGAGCAGGCGAGGGCCGTATGGGCGGCGCCCGGCGGCGGCATCGAACCCGGTGAGGACCGGCTGACGGCTCTGCGCCGTGAGCTGCGTGAGGAGACCGGGCTGGCGCTCACCGCCGATCCACCGCACGTCTGGCACCAGGAAGTCCTGGCCGCCGACCATGCGCCGAGCTTCGACGGCATCGTCAACGACTACTTCCTCGTCCGCACGAACCACTTCCAGCCCCGCGGAGAGCTGACAGACGACCAGCTCGCCGCGGAAGAACACCTGGCCGCGTTCCGGTGGTGGCGGCTCGCGGAGATCGCGGATCATGCGGGACCTGAGCTGTTCTCGCCCCGCGACCTCACCACACCCTTGACCGCGCTGCTCACGGCGGGGGCACCGGACCAGCCGGTCCAACTCGGCCTCTAGCAAGTGCGGGCGGTCGTCCAGAGCTGCTCGAAGTGGTCGACGTAGCGGTCGAACGCGCCGCCGTCCTGGCGGCGTTGCAGGTGCAGCGTCACGGAGTCCTGCCCGAGTCCCGACCCGATGTGGGTCGACACGAGCATGTCGTCGTCGAACACCCACACCGACATGGCGATGTGCCGGTCGGACAGCCGGACGGACGCGTCGACCTTCGCCTTTGCCAGCTCGGCGCGCGTCATGGCGATGCGCGTCGACACCGTGAGCGGCGTGTCCTCGATCTCCTCGCGCTGGCGGGTCACCGCGCTGTCGGGGTCACCGAGCAGCCATCGCAGATCGGCGCCCGACGACGCCTTCGCTGAGAGCGTGCCACCTGCACCTTCGACGTCGAGCCACACGAAGTACGACGTGTAGCCGCCGAACCAGAGCCGCTTGTGCGCGGCGTCGATCAGGTCGCCGAACAGCGACCGGGGCATGTCCAGACGGCGGGGGTACACCGCGACCAGTTCACGGTCAGCGCCGACCTTGACCGCGCGGCGGACCACATCGGGCCATAACACACCTACATCCTGCCCCAAGAACTCGGCAGCCTTCACCCGGTGGCGGGGGTGGGGCAGGCGTCCGCGGCTCAGCCACCGCTCGACGGTCTTCGGATCAACGGTAAGCGCCGTTGCCAGGTCGACCGTGGTCAGGCCGGCGGAGACAAGCGCGGAGCGCAGCGTGTCGTTACGAGGCATCGGTGGGACCTTTCCAGACGTCCCTGGATCGTCGCACACCGGAGGTACGGACGTCTTCATTGGACAGACAAGATTCTTCCTGGGCAGCGGTTGTTCTCCCGGCTCGCGCTGCCGGAGGTCCCACGGCGGGTACGCATCGCACCGCGTACGCCCGCCGTGGGACCTCGCCCGTCCAAGGAGGAAACGTGCGTGTCCTGAACGCCGGCCAGTTCGCCGAGTACGCGCGCCGCCAGATCGCGGCAGCCGACGAGATCCTCACCCGGCACGGGCGCGTCGCCGGTGACCTGTGCCGATGCGAGAGGCCGTGGCCGTGCCCCGTCGCGGCATCCTGTGTGAGCATGCGCGAGCACTACCGGGCCAGGATGGCAGTGATCGAAGCGACCATGCGCCTGCCGGTCGTGGGCACGGCCCCGGTGTCGCGGCTGCCGGTGCTGCGCCGGCTGGTCGGAGGGCTGGTGCGTGCTGTGCGGTGGCAAGATCGCTGACTCGTGTCAGAAAGTCAGGTCCAGCCCCATCTTTCGACACGAAACCGCGATCTTGGCGCGCGCCGTGGCGGGCTTCCGCGCCGTGGCGCGCCTCCGCGGTGCGGCGCCCCCCGCGGTGCGGCGCGCCTCCGCGGTGCGGCGGGCCTCCGCGCCGGGGCTGGCCCCCGTAGTGGGCCGCGGTGGCCGGTGGCGGTCACGCGGCAGGCGGGGTGGTCCCGGTGTGGTGCCAGGTGCCGCAGCGGTGGGCCGTGAAGACGTCGCCGATACGGAGGGTCACCGTGGCGCGGCCGCCGCGGACCAGATCACTGGCGACGACCTCGGTCCCGGCCGGCCCGGTCCGGGTGATCTCCCAGTGGCAGTGGCCGCCGACGTCGGCGGTGGTCTCGTAGCGGCCGGGGGGCAGGTCGGCGCCGACGGTCCAGGTCTGGCCGGCGGCCTCAGCCGGTGCGGGAACGCCCTGGTCGCCCGTGGCGGGGTGGAGCACGACGCCGATGGCGATCGCAGCCGGGCCGCAGAGCATCGCGACCGCCGTGCGGACGTTCATCGGGGACCTCGATCTGCCGGTGGGACTGCTGAGCACGGCTACGCTAGAGCGCCCGTGTTGACCGCGTCAACACGAGGATTCTTCGCACACTGCTGTCAACGGCGGTCACGGACTGTTACCCTCTCCGGTCATGGAGAGCGGGGCGGAGGTCACCGCCGTCGAGATCGCCCGCCTGGCGGGTGTCGGCCGGGCGGCGGTCAGCAACTGGCGCAGGCGGTTCGCCGACTTCCCGCAGCCCACGGGCGGTACGGCGGCCAGCCCGGCGTTCCGGCTGTCCGACGTCGAGGCGTGGCTGATCGCCCACGACCGGCTGCCGGAGCCGACCGGCGCCGACCGGCTCTGGCGCGCGCTGCGCCACGGCTCGGCCGACCCCGACGGCGACCTGCCCGTGCTGGCCCGCGTACTGCTGTCGTCGTGGCGCACCCCGGCCGAGGCCAGGCGGCACGCGGCGGTGCTCGCCGTCGCCGACGAGATGGGGGTCGGCACCGCCCTGGCGGCGGTGGCCGACCGCTACGCCGAGGTGCGGGCGCGGCGGGGCGTGGTGGCCACCTCGGCCCAGGTCGCCGCGCTGATGTGTGAACTCGCTCAGGTCGCCGGGCAGACCGTGCTCGACCCGGCCTGCCGCAGCGGCGTGCTGCTCGCCGCCGCCGTGGCGCACGGCGCGGCGGTCGTGGCCGGGCAGGACCCCGACGCCGACCACGTCACGATCGCGCAGGCCAGGCTGCACGGCGCGGCGGTGCCGGCCGAGGTGCGGGCCGGTGGGCTGGGCGCGGACGCGTATCCGGAGCTGCGGGCCGACGTGGTGCTGTGCGACCCGCCCGGCGGCGGCAGGTGGGGCCACGACGAGCTGGGCGAGGATCCGCGCTGGGCGTACGGGGTGCCGCCGCGCGGGGAGGGCGAGCTGGCCTGGGTCCAGCACGCGCTGGCCCGGCTGCGGCCCGGCGGCACGGCGGTGCTGCTGCTGCCGCCCGGCGTCGCGCAGCGTCCGGCGGGCCGCCGCATCCGCCGTGAGCTGCTGCGCCAGGGGGCGCTGCGGGCGCTGATCACGCTGCCCGCGGGTGTGACGCCGCCGCACAACACGCGGCTGCAGCTGTGGCTGCTGCGCCGCCCGGACACCGCGCACCGGGCGCGGGAGGTGCTGCTGGTCGAGGCGGCGGGGCTGTGGGACGAGACGCGGGCGGCGGTGCTGGCGGCGGTGCGGGCGTACGAGGCGGGGCAGGCGCTGCCGGAGGAGCTGGCCGGGCGGGCCGTGGTGCGCGAGGCGGTCGAACTGAGCGACGAGGACGTCGACCTGACCCCGGCCCGGCACATCCCGGCCGAGCAGGCGCTGGTCACCGCGGACCTGATCGTGCGGCGGCGGGACGAGCTGGTGGACCTGCTGAGGCGGCTGCCCGTCACGGTCCCGCCCGTCACGCCCGGCGGCGGCGAGCCGCCCGCCGCGCAGATCACCGTCGGCGACCTGGTCAAGAAGGGGCTGGTGGCGCTGAACACCGACCCGGCGACGGTGGTGCGGCCGGGTGACGTGCTGGTCCCGTCGATCGGGCCCCGCGTGAAGGTGCGGGTGGCCGGTCCGGCCGACGACGGCAGGCCGCTCGGTGCGCAGATGTTCCTGCTGCGTACCAGAGCGGGGTATGTCGACCCGTGGTGCTTCGCCGGGTTCCTGGTGGCGCAGGCCAACCTGCGGCGGATGACGTCGCCGGGGTCGGTGCCGCGGGTGGACGTGCGCAAGGCCCACCTGCCGCGGCTGCCGCTGACCACGCAGCTCGCGTACGCCGGGCATTTCCGCAGGCTGCGGGAGTTCGAGGACGCGCTGTGGCTGGCCGCGACGGCCGGTGAGGAGGTCGCCCGCATGGTGGGCGAAGGCCTGGTCGCGGGCACGCTGGGCAGCGGGTGAGGGTGACCGTACCGGGTGCTTTCCACGGGGCGGATCCGCCGAAAACCCGGTCCCCGCACGTCACAGCGTCCCTGTAGCCTCTGCCGCGTGAATCAGTCCTTCCAGGTGGATCTGCGCGGCATCGTCGACCTGCTGAGCCACCACCTGTACAGCAGCCCCCGGGTGTACGTGCGCGAGCTGATGCAGAACGCGGTGGACGCGATCACGGCCCGCCGCGCGGTGGCGCCGTCCGCGCCCGCGTCGGTGTGGCTGGAGACGCCGAAGACGACCGGCGACGGCACGCTGCGGGTGCACGACACCGGGCTGGGGCTGACCGAGCAGCAGGTGCACGAGCTGCTGGCCACCATCGGCCGCAGCGGCAAGCGCGACGAGCTGGGCTTCTCCCGGCACGAGTTCCTGGGCCAGTTCGGCATCGGGCTGCTGTCGTGCTTCCTGGTCGCCGACGAGATCCGGGTGCAGACCCGGCACGAGGGCCACCCGACGGTGTACTGGACCGGCTACTCCGACGGCCGCTACGAGACCAAGGCGGGCCCGGACCGGCAGGAGGTCGGCACCACGGTCACCCTGGTGCCGCGCCGCGACGCCGCGTCCTGGCTGGACACCGATCGGGTACGCGATCTCGCCGTGCTCTTCGGCGAGCTGCTGCCGTATCCGGTGCGGGTGGACGGTGACCTGATCACCGCCGGGGAGCTGCCGTGGCGGGGCGGCCGGGCGGCGCTGACGGAGCTGGCGCAGCAGACGTTCGGGTTCACGCCGTTCGACGTGATCGAGCTGAACGTGCCCGAGGCGGGGCTGACCGGGGTGGCGCTGGTGCTGCCGACGCCCGCGAACCCGGCGGCCAAGGCCGGGCACCGGGTGTATCTCAAGCGCATGCTGCTCGCCGAGGGCGCCGAGGACGTGCTGCCCGAGTGGGCGTTCTTCGCCCGGTGCGTGCTCGACGCGAGCGAGCTGCGCCCCACCGCCAGCCGCGAGGCGCTGTACGAGGACGGCCTGCTGGAGTCGGTGCGCGAGCAGCTCGGCGCGCAGCTGCGCGGCTGGCTGGTGAACCTGGCCCGGCACGACCCCGACCGGATGAACCGCTTCCTGGCCGTGCACCACCTGGGCGTGAAGGCGCTGGCCATGCACGACGACGAGATGCTGCGGCTGGTCGACCGGTGGTGGCCGATGGAGACCAACATGGGCCGGATGCCGCTGGAGGAGTTCCGCCGCCGCCACGGCGTGGTCCGCTACAGCGCCAATGTGGACGAGTTCCGGCAGCTCGCGGCGGTGGCCGCGGCGCAGGGGCTGGCCGTGGTCAACGGCGGCTACACCTACGACACGGAGCTGATCGAGCGGCTGCCGGTGCTGGACGGGTCGATCCTGGTGGACCGGCTCGACCCGAGCGACCTGTCGACCCGGTTCGACACCCTGGAGCCGGGCACGGAGCTGGCCCTGCGGCCGTTCCTCGCCGCGGCGCAGCGCTGCCTTGACCCGCTGGGCTGCGAGGTCGTGCTGCGCGCGTTCGACCCGCCGAGCATGCCCGCGCTGTACCTGACCGATCGCAACGCCACGTTCCAGCGGCGGCTGCGGGAGACCACGCAGGTCGTGGACGAGCTGTGGGCGGGGGTGCTGTCGGCGTTCGAGAAGGCCGAGGCGCAGGCCCGCCCGCAGCTGGTGCTCAACCACCGCAACCCGCTGGTGCGGCGGATCGCCGCGCTGCCCTCGCCGGAGGTCGTCGGCCTGACCGTGCAGGCGCTGTACGGGCAGGCGCTGCTGCTCGGCCACCACCCGCTGCGCCCCGCCGACACGGCGCTGCTCAACCGCTCGTTCCTCGACCTGATCGATCTGGCCGTGCCCCGGGAGGACGCATGAGCAACCACCACGACGTCCACGAGCTGATCCACCGCTGCTGGAACACCCCGGACGGCCCGGCCCGCATCGTGCTCGCCGAGCAGGCGCTGGCGCAGGCCGAGGCGCTGGGCGACGAGGACCTGCTGTACTCGGCGAACTGCGCCGCGACCAGCGCGTACCACCAGAGCGGCGAGCCGATGAAGGCGATGATGACGTTCGCCCGGTGCCTGTCGGCCTACGACGCCGACCCGGGCCGGCGCAGCGAGGACGACGAGCGGCTGCTGCTGTGGCAGTTCAAGCACGTGGTGTCGGCGATGTCGCGGTTCCCGCAGCTGCCGCTGGAGCGGACCATGGCGGTGCTGGACGACATGCAGCGCCGCTACCAGGCCGGGGGGCACAGCCTGCAGGCGGTGTACGCGTACCGGCACGACGTCGCCGCCCACGTCGGGGACACGGTGCTGGCCGACCACTGGTACCGGATGTGGGACGCGGCGCCGCGCGACCGGCACTCCGACTGCGCGGGCTGCGACCCGTCGTCGAAGGCGTACCACCTGGCGTGGCGCGGCCGGGACGAAGACGCGATCGCGGTCGCCGAGCCGGCGCTGTCCGGGCGGCTGACCTGCTCGGAGCAGCCGCACGGCATCCTCACCGCGCTGCTGCTGCCGTATCTGCGCACCGGGCGGCTGGACGAGGCCCGCGACGCGCACCGGCGCGCCTACCGGGCGCTGTGCGACAACAAGGCCGAGCTGGGCCGGGTGGCCCGGCACGTGGAGTTCTGCGGGCTGACCGGCAACGAGCCGCGCGGCCTGGAGCTGATCGAGCGGCACCTGTCCTGGCTGGACGAGGCGCCGACGCCGAAGACGGAGATGGAGTTCGCCGCGGCTGCGGCGCTGGTGCTGCGGCGGCTGGCCGAGGCGGGCCGGGGCGAGCTGGAGGTCCGCCGGGCCGGGGGAGCGGTCACGGTCGCCGAGCTTGGGCCGGTGCTGCGGGAGCGGGCCGAGGCGATCGCGCGCCGGTTCGACGCCCGCAACGGCAACACGTTCCAGAGCGAGCGGGTCGCCGAGGTGGCCGACGCGCAGCCGCTGACGGCGTACCTGCCGCTGTCGCTGACCTCGGCGTACGCCGCCGCGCCGGAGCCGGTCGCGGCCGCGCCGCAGGAGGCCGACATCTCGGCGGTGTCGCCGAACCTGCCGCTGGACGCCCAGCTCGACCTGGCCGAGCAGTGGTTCGGCGAGGACGACGGCGTACGCGGCAAGGCGCTGGCCCGGAGGCTGCTGGCGGCGACGGCCGAGACGCCGCTGACCGACCTGCAGCAGGGCCGCCTGGCCCGGCTGCGGGCCAACTGCTTCGGCGACGACGAGGCCGAGCAGACCGCGCAGGCCCACGGGGAGGCCGTGGCCGCGTTCGAGCGGGCCGGGCACCGGGAGCTGGAGCTGGCGACCCGCGTGCAGTGGGAGATCAGCCTGCTGCGGGCCACCGGCGACGAGTCGCACCTGGAGAACGTGTTCGCGCTGACCGAGCAGGCGCTGGAGGTGAGCACCGACCCGGTGCTGCGGCGCAACACGCTGCTGCGCGCCGCGTGGCTGGCCGCCATGGCAGGCGACCCGGACCGGGCGCTGAGCCTGGCGGTGCGCGCCGAGGCCGAGCCGGGGCCGGTGCCGCCGTCGCGGCGGGCCCGGCTGCTGCACCTGCGCGCGGGGGCGTACCACGCGCACGGGCGGCTCGACGACGCCGAGGCGGCGCTGCACGAGGCGATCGGCGAGCTGCGCGGCACCATCCACCGGGACATGCTGGGCTCACTGCTGACGACGCTGGCGCGGCTCGTGGGCGAGCGGCGCGACCCGGAGTCCAACCAGGCCGCCATCGCCGCGTTCGAGGAGGCGGCGGCCGTGGCCGAAAACCCGGAGCTGCGCCGCAGCGCCCGCGCCAACGCGGCGTTCATGCTGGTCACCACGCCCCGGGCGGGGGAGTTCATCGACGACATCGTCGAGCACGTGTGCCTGATGGAGGCGGAGGGCTCGGCGCAGGCGGCCTGCTACACCCGGCACCGGCTGGCCTTGGCCCTGTACACGGTGGACCGGGACCGGGAGGCGGCCGAGGTCGCCGAGGAGGCGCTGGCCTGGTTCCTGGCCCAGCGCGACGACGAGCAGTACGCCGAGATCATCGGCGACCTGCGGGAGCTGCTGTCGCGGATCTACACCACGCTCGGCGAGCCCCACGTGGCGCTCGGGCAGCTCGACGCGCTGCTGGAGACCGTGACCGGGGTGGAGCGGCTGCCGCAGCGGGCCGAGCTGCTGGAGCGCGCCGGGGAGCTGCTGTGGCAGGTCGACCGGGACGCCGACGCGGCCGCGCGCTTCGACGCCGCCGCGCAGGCGTACGGGCAGGCCGACCTGCCGCTGGAGACGGTCCACGCGCGCCGCCGCGAGGTGATGGCCCTTTACCATTGCGGGCGTCACGACGACGCCCGGGCGGCCGCGGCGCGGCTGGTCGAGCTGATGGACGTCACCGAGGTCCCGGCCGCGCAGGAGCCCGGTCTGACCTGGGAGAAGGCCACCGCCGGGTACGAGGCGGCGCTGATCCTGACCAACACCGACCAGCCCGACTACGAGGCGGCGCTGCACCGGATCACGCCCGTGCCGGTGTGGTACCAGATGATCGGCGCGGTCCAGGAGGCGCTGTTCGCGAAGCTGCGCCACGGCCAGGTGCTGGTGGTGGCGGGTCGGCCGGAGCCGGCCGAGCCGCTGCTGTGGCAGGTCCTCGAAGGGCTGCCCGAGGAGCAGGGCGCCCGCCGGGACGCCGCGTTCTGGCTGGCCCGCGCGCTGGACGAGCAGGGCGGGCACGACCGGGCCGCGAAGCTGCGGGCGGAGTTCGACCTGCCGCAGCCCGAGCAGGGTTAGTGCGGCGCCCCGGCCGCGGGGTGGGACACGTGCGCGCTGACGATGCGCCAGCCCTCGGGCAGGCGCACCCAGGTCTGCGACTGCCTGCCCACGGCCGGGTCGTCCGGGTAGCGGAAGCACGTCGTGACCACCGCGAAGTCGGCGCCGAACGTGGTGATCAGGGTCTCGCTCAGGGTGCGGCCGGGCGGCAGCGGCGGCTGCGCCCGGCGCCAGGCGAGCTGGTGCGCCCAGCCGCGCTGGCGGTCGGCGATGCCGAAGCGCACCGTCTCGGCGCCGTGGCGGAAGAACGACATGATCTCGTCGGGGTCGTTGACGACCAGGGCCTTCTCGTACGCGGCGAACACCGCGGCGACCTCGGCGACGATCTCGGGGCGGTCGATGTCCATGGGGCCTCGTCTCAGGTGGGTGCCGCCTCCCGGCGCGGGCGCGAGCGCGCCGGGAGGCGGCGGTGCCGGTCAGGCCACTGCGGCGGCCCGGTCCGGCGGGGCGGCCGCGGCGGGCGCGGGAACCGACGCCGAGGCGTCCGCGCCGCCGTGCAGCCGGTCCAGGGCGAGCTCGTCGGGTTCGGGCTCGCGCGGGGCATGCTTGCCGAAGTGGAAGACCCCGCACACGATCGCGACGAACAGGTAGCCCAGCGCGACCGGCCCGTTGGCGTTCCACTCCACCCTCTCCCCGTGGATCAGGCCGATGAACGCGAGCGCCGCGCCGGCCAGCGCGAAGACGCCCGCGTGCAGGAAGCGCCGGTCGATGATGAACACCACGATCGCGCCGAGCACCAAGCCGGCGAGGATGGCGCCCTGCCCGAGCACCAGCAGCCCGTGGTAGACCACCCCGGCCCCGGCCAGCGCCTGGTCGCCGACCTGGGCCGCGGAGGTGCCGGCCGCGGCGAGCGAGTTGTCGATCTGGGTGGTGGCCCAGGAGGCCAGGTTCGGGATGAGCGCCGCCACCACGGCCGCGGCGTGGGCGCGCGGCGTGGCCTGGAACGCCTGCGCGCCGATCAGCAGGCCGATGTAGAGCAGGATCGGCACGATCGCCGCCGTCGGGAAGATCGCGGCCAGCAGGCCGAACATGCCGAGGAAGCAGAGCACCGCGATGACCACGCCGGTCGCCATCGAGTAGCCGGTGCGCCCACCGGCGGCCTTCCAGCCGGGGTGGCCGACGTAGACCGCGGGCGGGAACGGCGAGCCGAGCATCGCGCCGATGACCGCGCCGGTCCCGTCGGCGAGCAGCACGCTGCGCAGGTTGTAGTTGTCCCCGGCGGTGGCTGCGCTCTCCACGTTGGTCATCGCCTCGGTGAAGTTGTAGACGCCCAGCGGGATGGCCGTGGCCAGCAGCGGCGCCATCTCGGTGAGCCCGTCGACGAGCATGCCGATCCGCAGGTCCGGCACGGCGAAGGCGATGGTCTGCGCGGCGGCGGTGACGTCGGGCACCGACATGACCCCGCCGATCCAGCCGATGGCGGTGCCCAGCAGCAGCGCGGCCAGGCCGATCGGGAAGTTGAACGGCAGCCGCACGTCGGTCATCAGGCCGATGAGCAGCAGCGCGAACACCGGCAGCGCGACCCAGGCCAGATCCCACATGCGCCCGGCCGGGTTCATCGAGATGAAGGTGACGGAGATGCCGGCCAGCGTGCCCAGCAGCGCCGCGCGCGGGGTGAACCGGCGGATGTAGGGGCCGACGAACGCGCCGATGAGCACGATGACGCCGATGATGAACGCCCAGGCCACCCCCGCCTGCCAGGCGGCCAGCGGATCCTTGGTGCGCAGGTAGATCGGCAGCATGATCACGAAGATGACGATGAACATGTGCGGGACGCTCGGGCCGTAGGGCAGCGCGGTGACGTCGGCGCGGTTCTCCCGCGCGGCCAGGCGGCGGGCCAGGAACGTGTAGTAGACGTTGCCGAACACCAGCGCGATGCCCAGCGCCGGCAGGATGGTGCCGAAGACGTCGCCCTCGGACAGGTTCACGACGAACAGGCACAGGGTGGTCAGGGTCAGCACGTTGACCAGCACGTTCACGCCGAAACCGAAGAAGGCGTTGGTGTCGCCGCGGACCCAGTGCGGCAGCTTCACGGGGGTGGGTGTGCTCATGGGCTCCTGCTTTCAGGCGGAGGTCAGGCGGCCTGCGGCAGCGCGGCGGTGCGCTGCAGCACGGCGATGAAGGCCGGTGACGTGGCCACCCAGCCGAAGATGCCGCCCTGTGCGGCGATCATCTGGAGCCCGACCCGCTGGAACTCGGGGAAGTAGGACCCCACGCAGTCGGACAGCACGAGGCACTCGTAGCCGCGGTCGTTGGCCTCCCGGACGGTGGTGTGCACGCACACCTCGGTGGTGACCCCGGTGACGATCAGGCTGCGTACGCCCAGCGAGGTGAGCAGGTCGCCGAGCCCGGTGGCGTAGAACGCGCCCTTGCCCGGCTTGTCGATCACCGGTTCGCCGGGCGCCGGGGCGAGTTCGTCGACGATGTCGTGGCCGTACTCGCCGCGCACCAGGATGCGGCCGTTGGGGCCGGGATCGCCGATGCGCCGCGACGGCGCGCCGCGGGTCAGCTTCGCGGGCGGGCAGTCGGACAGGTCGGGCAGGTGGCCCTCCCGGGTGTGGATGACCGGCAGCCGGGCGGCGCGGCACGCGGCCAGCAGCGCCGCGGTCGGGGCGATGGCCGAGCGCAGCTGGGACACGTCGTTGCCCAGCGTCTCGCCGAAGCCGCCCGGCTCCAGGAAGTCGCGCTGCATGTCGATGACCAGCAGCGCGGTCGTCGAGGGGTCGAAGGTGTACGGCGCCGGCAGGGCGTCGACGGTGGCGGTTGCGCTCATGGGTGCTCGCCTTCCGCGGTGCGACGGGAAGCTAGTGGACGGTGGCGGCGATGACGTCGTCGGACGTGGCGACGCAGCCGAAGACGCCGCCCTGCATGGTGACCATGTGCAGGGCGGCGGCGTGGTTGGCGGGATCGGTGGCGCCGGTGCAGTCGGCCAGGATCAGGCACTCGTAACCGCGGTCGTTGGCCTCGCGCATCGTGGTGTGCACGCACACGTCGGTGGTGATGCCGGTGAGGATCAGATGCGTGATGCCGCGGCTGCGCAGCACCAGGTCCAGGTTGGTGGCGTAGAACGCGCCCTTGCCGGGCTTGTCGACGATCGGCTCGCCGGGGGCGGGGGCCACCTCCGGGACGATCTCCCAGCCGGGCTCGCCCTTGACCAGGATCCGGCCGCACGGTCCGGGCGAGCCGATCTCGGCGCCGATCTGCGCCGAGCGCCAGCGCTTGTTGGGGGGCAGGTCGGACAGGTCCGGGTCGTGGCCCTCACGGGTGTGCACGACCAGCATGCCCAGCCCGCGTACGTGGTCGAGGAGTTTGGCGGTGGCGGGCAGCCCGGCCCGGGTCAGCGCGATGTCGTAGCCCATCGCGTCGACGTAGCCGCCCGGCCCGCAGAAGTCCGTCTGCCAGTCGATGCACAGCAGCGCCGTCCGGGCCGCCGGCACGGAGCCGTCGTACGGCCACCGGTACGGCTCGGCCCGCACCGGCCCGATGCGGGGGCCGTCACCGGTCGTGGGATGGGGCACCAGGTTCTGCATACTGTCGATTGTCGACCGAACTGTTTCACGGTCTGGTCCAGGCGGTAACGTTGCCATGACCCCCGGTGCTCCTACCGGGGCGGATCGCTACAGATAGGACCGTGCTCCGTGGCCGGCCAGCACGGCCAGCACGGTGTCCCGGTCGCCGCTCGTCACGGCCTCCAGCAGCCGCTCGTGGCGGTGCACCCCGTCGTCGGCGTGGGTGTGCTCGGCCTCGCGGCGCAGATTGATCGCCATGTAGAGCTGCAGCTTCACCAGGATCGACTCGTAGATCGCGGTGAGCTGCCCGTTGTCGGCGAGGCCGACCAGTCCCACGTGGAACGACCGGTGCGCGTTGGCGACCTCCAGCCGGTCGTCCGCCGCGGCAGCCACGCGCATCCGGGCCAGCGCCGCCCGCAGCCGGTCCAGGCCCGCGGGCGAGCGCAGCGGCAGCGCCTGCTCGACCGCGTGGCGTTCCAGCATGTCGCGCACCGCGTACAGCTCCGTCACGTCGCGGTCGGACAGCGTCGCGACCCGCGCCCCGCGCCTGGGCACGTGCTCGACCAGCCCCTGCTGCCCGAGCAGCCGCAGCGCCTCCCGCAGCGGGGCCCGGCTGATGCCCAGCCGCCGGGTGAGCTGCTCCTCGACCAGGCGTTCGCCGGGCTCGGAGCGTCCACTGAGGATCTCCCGGCGCAGCCGGGTCACCGCCAGCTCGACCAGGCTGTAGCTTTCGAGCTCGCCGTTCGCCGGGGCCTCGGCCATGTCCGTCACGCCACCGAGTCTGCCAGTAGCGTGCCGCGAACCGGTCACGCGGCCGCGCCCAGACCCTGCCGCACCGGGCGTCGAGCAGCGCTCACGGCCAGGCCGGGTGGTAGACAGTGGTGTCACGTCGTGGCGGGGGCCGGGCAGAAGGCGTACCAAGATGATGATCGTGCTGGTGACCGGGGTGTCCGCCGCGGGCAAGAGCACCCTGGCGCGCCACCTGGCCGCCCACGGGCAGCCCGCGGTGAGCCTGGACGGGCACCCCGGCCTGTGCGACTGGGTCGGCGAACACGGTGCGCCGGTGCCCTGGCCGACGGATCCGGACCGGGCCTGGCTGGCCCGGCACCGCTGGGTGTGGCACGCGGATGTGCTGGACCGGCTGATCGCCGCGGCGGTCGCCGAGGCGGGCGAGGCCGCCGCGCTGTTCCTGTGCGGGCGCGCGGACAACGCGTACGAGCTGCGGGACCGCTTCGGCGCCGTGGTGGTGCTGACGATCGACCGCGCGGTCGCGGCGCGGCGGCTCGGCGCGCCCGAGCGCGGCAACCCGTTCGGGCGGACGGGCGACAGCCGGGCGGCCATCCTCGACGGGCTCGACGCCGACCAGCGTGCCCTCACCGGCTGGGCCGACACCGTGGTCGACGGCCGCCTGCCCGTGGCGGAGGCGGCCGACGAGCTGCTGACCGCCGTGGCGATGCTGGCCCTCCGCCGCGCCTTCCCCTGATTCGAACAGATGTACTAAGCTGCTGGTCGTGCGGAGTGACGCGGCGATCCTGCACGCGGACCTCGACTCGTTCTACGCATCGGTCGAGCAGCGTGACGATCCCCGGCTGCGCGGGCGTCCCGTCATCGTCGGCGCGGGCGTCGTGCTCGCGGCCAGCTACGAGGCGAAGGCCTTCGGCGTGCGCACCGCGATGGGGGTCCGCGCCGCGCGTGCCCTGTGCCCGCGCGCGCTGGTGGTCGAGCCGCGCATGGCCGCGTACACCGCCGCCAGCCGGGCCGTGTTCGCGGTGTTCGGCGACACCACGCCGCTGGTCGAGCCGCTCTCCATCGACGAGGCCTTCCTCGATGTCGGCGGGCTGCACCGGATCGCCGGCACGCCGGTGGAGATCGGCCGCAGGCTGCGCCGCGACGTGCTCGACCGGGTCGGCCTGCCGATCACCGTCGGCGTGGCCCGCACCAAGTTCCTGGCGAAGGTGGCCAGCCGGGTCGCCAAGCCGGACGGGCTGCTGGCCGTCGCCCCGGACGAGGAGCTGGCGTTCCTGCACGGGCTGCCGGTGGAGGTGCTCTGGGGCGTCGGCCAGGTGACCGCGGCCAAGCTGCACCAGCGCGGCATCCGCAAGGTCGGCCAGGTCGCCCGGCTCGGCGAGGCCGCGCTGGTCTCGCTGCTCGGCCAGGGCGCCGGGCGGCACCTGCACGCGCTGGCGCACAACCGGGACCCGCGCCCGGTGGTCGTCGGCCGCCGCCGCGCGTCGATGGGCGCGCAGCGGGCGCTCGGGCGCGGCCCGCACCACGCCGAGTTCCTCGACGCGACCCTGGCCGGGCTGGTGGAGCGGGTCACCCGCCGGATGCGCAAGGCCGAGCGGCCGGGGCGCACCGTCGTGCTGCGGCTGCGCTTCGCCGACTACACCCGGGCCACCCGATCGCTCACCCTGGCGAAGGCCACGGCGCAGACGGAGGCCGTGCTAGACGCCGCCCGCGGGCTGCTGGCCACGGCGCTGCCGCTGGTCGCCGAGCGCGGCCTGACCCTGCTGGGCGTGTCCGTGGGCCATCTGGACTCCGACGGGCACGTGCAGCCGGAGCTGCCGTTCGGCGAGGTGCACCGCGACGCGCTCGACACCGTCGTCGACGCCGTACGCGAGCGCTTCGGCACCGGCTCGCTGCAGCGCGGCACGCTGCTCGGCCGCGACACCGGCCTGATGATGCCGATGCTGCCGGACTGAGTGGACCTCTCCCGCCGTCACAACTTCTGGGTTGTGGGTACAACCCAGAAGTTGTGGGCCGCAGCGGTGGTCATGACACGAGCGCCGCCGCGTGAGCCGGGCGCTCGCGGGGCACCGTGGCGAAGACCGACGCACGGAACCAGGTGGGCATCGCGCGGCGCAGCTCCTCCGGGCCGTGCACCTGGACGTCGCGACTGCGCAGGGCGTCGTTCCAGGACACGTCGCCGATCCAGAAGCGGGTGAGCACCCGCAGGCTGGCCGTGACCTCCACATCGACGTCGTGACCCGGGTCCGTGTCGCACACGTCGACCTCGCCGGGTGTGCTCACCAGCCACCAGTCGCGCAGCTGGCGGGCCACGTCGTGGAACGAGAACCGCACGACGGTGCGCCGCTCCGGCACCGCGCCGGGGTCGACGTGCCGGTGCATGTCCCACAGCAGCAGCTTCGGGTCCAGATCCTGGTCGCCCAGCTCGCCGATCCACCGTACGCCCCAGGCGCCCAGCGCCACGACGATCGGCTCCAGCTCCCGCCCGGCGGGGGTCAGCAGGTACTGCACCTCGGCACCGGCCGGGCGGCGCTCGACCACCCCGGCCGCGACCAGCTGCTGCAGCCGCTTGGACAGCAGCGTCGGCGACATGCGAGGCAGCCCGCGCCGCAACTCGTTGAAGTGTCGGCTACCCGCCACGAGTTCCCGGACGACCAGCATCGTCCAGCGCTCGTCGAGCAGCTCCATGGCCTTGGCGACCGGGCAGAACTGGCGATATGAGGCTCCCATGGTGCGCACGGTAGGCCCGGCCGGGCGGCCGGTACAGGTACAGATCGTGTACTGGATAGCGGCGCCCGGCGGTTCGTAGCGTGACCCCGTCACGAAACGATGGGAGCAATCACCATGACCGCACCGAACGACCCGGACGCCGACCGCACGCTCAAGGCGCGCCACCGGGCGATGTGGGCCCTCGGGGACTACCCGGCGGTCGCCGCCGAGGTCATCCCCGCGCTGGGCCCCGTCCTGGTGGACGCCTGCGGGGTCAAGCCGGGCGCGCAGGTCCTCGACGTCGCCGCCGGCTCCGGCAACGCGGCGATCCCCGCCGCGCTGGCCGGCGCCGACGTCATCGCCGGCGACCTGACCCCCGAGCTGTTCGACGCGGGCCGCCGGACCGCCGCGGAGCAGGGCGCGCAGCTGCGCTGGGAGCAGGCCGACGCCGAGGCGCTGCCATACGCCGACGGCGCCTTCGACGTCGTCATGTCCTGCGTCGGCGTCATGTTCGCCCCGCACCACCAGGCCGCCGCGGACGAGCTGGTCCGGGTGTGCCGGCCGGGCGGCACGATCGGCCTGATCAGCTGGACCCCGGAGGGTTTCATCGGGCGCATGTTCGCCGTGATGAAGCCGTACGCCGCACCGCCGCCGCCCGGGGCCTCCCCGCCGCCACTGTGGGGCGACCCGGCGCACGTCGCGCGGCTGCTCGGCGACCGGGTCACCGACGTCGAGGTCCGCCGCGCCACCGTCCGGGTGGACCACTTCAACACGGCCGAGGAGTTCCGCGACTACTTCAAGGCCAACTACGGCCCGACCATCGCCGTCTACCGCAACCTCGCCGACCAGCCCGAACGCGCCGCGGAGCTGGACGAGGCGCTGGCCGAGCTGGCCCGCCGGGACGACCTCGGCTGGGGCGCCATGGACTGGGAGTACCTGCTGGTCACGGCGCGCCGGGCGGAATGAGCGGGATGCGAGCAGGCCGCCGGACGCGGTGACCTGCTCGCCGTGGCGGACGTCCCCGCGGGCCTAGCGGGGGCAGGACACGCAGGTCCGGGCGTGGGGGAGCAGGTCCAGCCGCGCGGCGGGGATGGGACCGGCGCACACCTCGCAGGCGCCGTAGCGGCCCTGTTCGATGCGGCGGAGCGCGGCGACGGTGTCGGCGAGGCCCTGGCGGGCCGCGCTCAGCAGCGCGTTGTGCGCGGCGGCCTCGGCGGCGTCGGGGGCGGTGGCCGTGAGTTCGGCCAGCTGGGCGGTCTGGTCCTGGCAGGTGCGGGTCAGCCGGTGGTGGACCCGGACGAGCCAGTCGTCGTGATCGGTGGTGTCGAGCGTGGTCATGGAAACCTCCACTGTCGGGTGGGTAAAAAGAAATCGGGCCGGAGCCGGTGTGCTCCGCCCGAAACGCCGTGCTGCTGCCGGCGGTGACTAGTGCGGAGCCGTGATCGGGCCGAGGTCCGGCCGGCGCAGCGCGACACGGGTGCGCGGGCAGCGGGCGTCGGCCCGGCCGCGGTCGGTCCGCGGGCGGGCGGTCGCCTGGAGCGCTGCCGTCGCCATGGGCCCACCATAGGCCGCCCCTGCGACACCGGCAACCGGGCTGCGGCGGCCCTACGCCGCGGGGAGTTTGCCGGGGTTGAGCAGGCCGAGCGGGTCGTTGGCGGCGGCGGCGTCGCGGATGCCGGGCAGCGCCGGGCCGCCCAGCTCCCAGGTGTGCGGGTCGATCACGTGTACGCCCAGGTCGCGTAGCCGGTCGATGCCGTCGTAGAGGGTCGCGGCGTCGCGGAACTCCGACAGCAGCAGGCCCCCGAAGCCGCGCCCGCGCCGCGGGTCCGCGGCGTCCAGATGGGTGCGCAGGCCGTCCAGGTGCAGCATCGCCCCGGGCAGGCAGGCGCGCACCGCGTCCGGATCGCTCACCAGCGGCTCGCCGCCCACCTGGAGGTGGCACAGGTCGGGCCGGGCCTTGCGGGCGCGCAGCGTGACGTGGTTGAAAGCCAGTGTGGACACGTAGCCGACCGCTTCGGCGGACACGGACTCGACCTGCCCGCCGTGCGCGGTGATCGCCTTCGTCACGGTGGGCACGGCGTCGGCGTCCACGACGGCGCGCAGGCTGATCCGGCCCGAGGGCAGCGCCGGGTCGGCCGGATAGGTCTCGATCAGCGTGGCGTCGTCCACCGACACCAGCCGGGGCGGCGGGTCCAGCCGCAGCAGCCCCTGCCCGGCGCTGGTGGCCCCGGCCCACTCCGCGGCGGGGAACGACGCTAGCACCGCCGTGCGCTGCCGGGCGGGCGCGAGCCGCACCGTCGCGGTGGCGATGATCCCGGTGACGCCGTACGCGTGCAGGTACGGCAGGCAGCCGCGCCCGTGCACCCGCAGCGGCGCGTCGCCCGGTGGGCAGGTGACCACGTCCAGGGCCAGCACGAAGCCGTCCCACAGCCAGCCGTGCTCGATCGAGCCGAGGCCGCCCGCGCCGCCGCCGAGGAAACCGCCGATGGTGCTGCCGACGGTGGTCGGCAGCATCGCGATCTCCTGGCCGTGCCGCCGGGCGGCCGCCTCCAGTGCCACGAACGTGGCCCCGGCCTCGGCGTGGATCCAGCCGTTGCCCACCTCCAGCACCCGGTCGGCGCCGGTGAGGTCGATCACCAGGCCGCCGGCCAGCGGCACCGCCTGGGCGTAGTTGCCGGTGCCCCGGCCCCGGGGGACCACGGGCACCCGGTGCGCGTGCGCCAGCCGTACGGCGGTCAGCAGCTCGGCGGTGTCCGCCGGGCGCACCACCACGTCGGCGAAACGCTCCGGGAGCACCGCCGACAGCAGCGGGGACAGGTACGCGCCGTCCCTGGAGGCGGCCAGCCGGGCCGCCTCCAGGGTGCTGACGCGATCGGGGTGCAGGGCGGCCGTGAGGTCGCCGAGGAACGCGGCGAGCGCCGCCGGGCCGGGTGCCCGGCGGCTCGCCGTCGCGGCGATCGCGGCCAGCTCAGGTGCGGGCACGGGTCAGCTCAGCCCGATCGACGGGTCGATGAACTCGTTGGTGATCAGGTCCTGCGGGGTGAGCCCGGCCTTGATCTCCTTGCGCTGGCCGTCGTAGATCGGCGACACGATGGTGATGACCTGCTTGATCCGGTCCACGTCGAAGTCGCCCAGGGTGCCGTTGCTGCCGTTGCCGACGATGTTCAGCTTGAGCTGCTGGTCGACGCTGAACTTGGCCTGCTCCGCGCTGTACGGGAAGCCCTTGTACGCGTCGTTGAGCTTGATGATCAGCTCGTTGGTGGCGGCCGGGCTCTTCACGTAGTCGACCTGCGAGCGCTGGATGATCGGCACGAGCTTCTTCAGGCACGCCGAGTGCTCGGCCTTCTTGTCCGCGCGCACCACGATCGCCTCGGGGTAGATCGGGTAGCCGGTGTCGTGGATGAGCTGGAACTTCACCGGCTTCTTCCACTGCGGCAAGGCGCTCTGGTAGATGAACGGCTCGTTGGTCGCGAAGCCCTGCTGCGCGATCTTCCCCTTGTCGGCGAGGAAGCGGGTGGGGCTGCCGTCGTACGCGCCGTCGACCTGGCTGCGCCGCAGGATGCCCGAGCCGACCAGGTACTCCATGTAGGTCGCGCCGTTGAAGTAGAGCACCTTGGTGTCGGTCTTGCCGATGTCCACGATGGAGTTGAACGTCGGGTTCGACGCCGGGTCCCACATGATCATGTAGGGCGCGATGTCGAACGGCGCGACCACGCCGACCACGGGCTGCTTGGCAGAGAGCCCGATGGCGTCGTCCGTGGCGACCTGGCCCAGCATGATCGTCGGGTCGGCGTACATCTGCGCGCCCGCGTTCTGGAAGCCGATGGCCGGGCCGCCGGCCCGGATCTCGATGTTCACCCCGGTGCTCTGCCCGCCGGACAGCAGCGGGCCGGACACCTTCTTCGCCGCCGCGTCGATCTTGTAGCCCGCGCCGACCAGCTGGTAGAGCGAGCCGTGCTCGGCCTCCGGGGTCCACGCGGCCTGCACGACGATCGTCGTCGGGCACACCGCCGCCAGGTCCAGCGCGCCCGCGCCGGGCGCGGGCTCGGCGACGGGGTCGGGTTCGGACCCGCAGCCCGCGGCCAGCAGGACCGCTGCCAGCACGGCGGCGGCCCCGACCCGGCGCAGCGGCCGGGCCTCGGGGGAAATGGTGCTCATCGTTCTCCTTCGGATGGGTATTCGACGGTTGGTGATTGAGCGAGCTTTGGTGCGCTTAAGTACGCATCGGGATGCCGGCCTGCTGCTGGCTGCGAGTGATGGCAGGGGTTGTCGTACCTGGTGTGTAGCCTGCTGATGTGTCTGATGTGGTTGGTGGCGTGGTGGTGCAGGCGTATCGGTTCGCCCTCGACCCGACCCCGGCCCAGAACCGTGACCTGCATCGTCACGCCGGAGCCGGGCGGTTCGCGTTCAACTGGGCTCTGGCCGCGGTGCGTGCCAACCTCGACCAGCGTGCCGCCGAACGCACCTACGGCCTGGACGGTGAGCAGCTGACGCCCGCGCTGGGCTGGACCCTGCCCTCGCTGCGCCGCGCCTGGAACACGGCCAAGCCGCAGGTCGCACCGTGGTGGGGGCAGTGCTCGAAGGAAGCCTTCAACACCGGCCTCGACGGTTTGGCGCGGGCACTGGGCAACTGGTCGGCGTCCCGGTCTGGCCGCCGTGCTGGTCCCAGAGTGGGGTTCCCGCGGTTCCGGTCCCGGCGGCGGGTGACGCCGTCGGTGCGGTTTACCACCGGCACCATCCGCGTCGAGGACACCCGCCACCATGTGACCCTGCCCAGGCTGGGCCGCATCCGCACCCACGAGTCGACCCGGAAACTGGCCCGCCGTCTGCACGCGGGCACCGCCCGGATCATGTCGGCGACCGTCCGCCACACCGCTGGGCGATGGCACGTGTCGTTCACCGTGCAGGTCACTCGTACCGTGCGCACTCCCGCCCGCCCACACGCCACCGTCGGTGTGGATGTGGGCATCGCGAACCTGGCAGTGCTGTCGACCGGGCAGCTCGTGCCCAACCCCAGCCACCTGACCCGGGCACAGGGGCGGCTGCGCACAGCTGCCCGGACCCTGTCCCGACGCCAGGGCCCCGACCGGCGCACCGGCCAACAGCCCTCCCGGCGCTGGCAGCAGGCCAAGACCCGCCTGGCCCGCGCGCACGCCCGTGTGGCGAACCTGCGCGCCGACGGCCTGCACAAACTCAGCACCACCCTCGCCGTGACCTACGGCACGATCGTGGTCGAGGACCTCAATGTCGCCGGGATGATCCGCAACCGACGCTTGGCCCGGTACATCGCCGACGTAGGGTGGGCCACCCTGCGCCGCCAACTGGAATACAAGACCACCTGGAACGGCAGCCGCCTCGTCGTGGCCGACCGGTGGTTTGCCTCCTCGAAAACCTGTTCTTCCTGCGGCGTCGTGAGACCCAAACTGCGCCTGCGGGTACGGATCTACACCTGCGAGCAATGCGGCCTCAGCTTGGACCGTGATTTGAACGCGGCGATCAACCTGCAGCAGTACGTCGCCCGGAGCGGCCGGGAGACGCAAAACGGCCGTGGAGCCGACCGTGAGACCACCCTCGTGGTGGCAGGTGGCAGTGAAGCGACCACCCTGCGCCACCATCGCGGTGGTTAAGACGGGGACCGTCGGCCGGCAACGGCCGACTGCAAAACGAGTGCTCACAAACGACCACTCATCTGCAGCGGTGATTCGCGAAAGGGACGGTCATCGGCGCACCGCCGGGGCGGGCTCATGCTGTTGCGAGTCGTGCCAGGCGGTGGCGGCACGCGCCACGACGCCGAAGAACCAGAAGACGAGCAGGCCGAAGGCGGAGGCCAGGATGACGGCGGCGAACAGCATCTCGGACTGCAGCCGGCGCGGGTAGACGTAGATCAGCTGGCCCAGCCCGGCCGGGCCCTGCTGGAAGAAGAAGTCGCCCACGATCGCGCCGATCACCGCGGCCCCGGCGGAGATGCGCAGACCGGTCAGGATCGCCGGCAGCGCCGACGGCAACTGCAGCTTCCACAGCCGCGTCCAGCGGTCCGCCTGGTGCAGCGTGAACAGGTCGTGCAGCGCCGGGTCCACCGAGCGCAGGCCGAACAGCGCGTTCGCCGTGATCGGGAACAGCGCGATGAGCACGCAGGTCAGCACCCGGCTGGGGAAGCCGAAGCCGAACCAGAACCCGAACAGCGGCACCAGCGCCAGGATCGGCACGGTCTGCAGCAGCACCGCGTACGGGTAGATCGACCGCTCCAGCCACCGGGCCCGGCTCATCAGCACCGCCAGCACCAGGCCGGTCACCGCGGCGATGCCCAGCCCGGTCACCGCGACCTCGGCCGTCAGCCGCAGCCCGGCCAGCAGCTCGGCCAGGTTCACCGGATCGAGGAAGCCGATCCGGACCACCTCGTGCGGCGGCGGGAGCAGGAAGCGCCGGTCCGCATCGATGAGCACGTAGCTGCCCAGATACCAGGCGGCCAGCACGGCGAGCGCGACGGCGGCGGGCGGCAGCGCGACCCGCAGCCAGTGCGGCAGGGACACCTTGCGGGCCATCAGGCCACCTCCTTGCCGGCGGCGACGGTCCCGGCAGCGGTCTCGGCCGCCGGTTCGGCCGCGGGCTTGCCCTTAGGTCTGGGGGTCGCTTCAGCCCCGGGCTCCGGTTTGGCCGCAGGCTCGGCCTTGGCCACTGGCTCTGCCTTGGCCGCAGGCTCGGCTTTGGTCGCGGGCTCCGCCTTGGCTGGGGGCTTCACCTTGGCCGCAGGCTTCGCAGCTGGTTCGGCGACGGGCCGGGCGGCCGGGGCGGGTGGCTGCTCGCCCCGCAGCAGCGCCGACACGCGCGCGGTCAGCTCGGTGAACGCGGGGGAGAAGCGCACCCGTGGCTCGCGTGGATAGGGCAGCGGCACCGCCACCTCGCCCACCACCCGGCCGGGCCGGTCGGACAGCACCACCACCCGCTGCGACAGGAACACCGCCTCGGCCACGGAGTGGGTGACCAGCAGCCCGGCGAAGCCGTCGGCGACGAACAGCTCCTGGAGCTGCTCGCCCAGCCGCTCCCGGGTGATCTCGTCGACCGACCCGAACGGCTCGTCGAACAGCATCAGCTCCGGGCGGCCGGTGAGGGTGCGGGCCAGCGACACGCGCATCCGCATACCGCCGGACAGGGTGCGCGGCAGCTGCCCGGCCACCTCGGCCAGCCCGACCCGGGCCAGCGACTCGGCGGCCAGCCGCCGCCGCTCCGCCCGGCGCACCCCGCGCAGCTCCCCGGCCAGCTCGACGTTGCCCCGCACGCTGCGCCAGGGCAGCAGCGTCGGGTCCTGGAACACGAAGCCCAGCCGGTCGCAGCTGCGCTCGACCGTGCCGCCGCTCGGCGCGAGCAGCCCCGCGGCCAGGCGCAGCAGCGTGCTCTTGCCGCCCCCGGAGGGGCCCACCACGGCGACGAACTCGCCCGCCGCGACCTGGAGCGACACCCCGTCCAGGGCCAGGGTGCCGTTGCCGTAGCGCACGCCGGCCTCGTGCAGGGTCACCGCCGGTTCGTCAGTGCTCACGCGGTCCGTCCCATCTGTGGTTCGTCGGGGAAGTGCCGGTGCACGGCGGTGCGGGCGACGACGCGGCCCGCATGGACGACCACCCGGTCGGCGGTCGCGGTCGCCAGGGCCTCGCGCACCGATCCGGCGCGAATCGCCAGCAGCTCGGCCGGGGCGCCGGGGGCCACCGCGACCGCCGGCAGGCCCATCGCCTGCCGGGCCTGAGAGCTGACCGCGCCGTACGCCGTGGCGGGGTCGTCGTGCCCGGCGAGCACGAGCAGCGCGGCGGTCTCGAGCGGGTCGCCGCGGCCGAGGATGTTGAAGGGATCCTGCAGGTTGTCGCCGCCCGCGGCCACGGTGACCCCGGCGGCGCGCAGGATGCGCAGCGCGGTCAGCCCCCGCGGCACCGCGTGCTCGTGGTCGCGTCCCTGCAGGTAGAGGTTGGTCTGAGGGAGGCAGGCCACGGTGATGCCGGCCCGCGCCACCCGCTCGGCGAGCTGCGCCGCCCGGTCCGGGGCCATCATGCCGAGGCTGACGCAGTGCCCGGCGAGCACCGGGTGCTCGAAGCCGGTCGCCAGGACCGCGTCGGCCAGCAGCTCCAGCGAGCAGGGCGCGGGGTGCAGCCACTCGTCGACGTGCAGGTCCACGCCGACGCCGTGGGCCTCGGCCAGCTCCAGGCACAGCCGCACGCAGGCGGCCGGGTCGGGGTCGAGCCCGGGGCAGGCGCCGACCGCGTCCGCGCCCGCGGCCAGCGCCTGTTCCAGCAGGTCCCGGTTGCGGGCGCCGGCCGGGCCGGTCAGCGGGGTCGCGGCGAACGCGACGAGCTGCACGTCGCACCGGGCGGCTTCGGCGTCGCGTACCGCCAGCAGGGCTTCCAGGCCGCGCAGGCCGATGTCGTCGCCGAGGTCGGCGTGGGTGCGCAGCGCGGTGGCGCCGTGCGCGAGACAGGCTAGCAGCGCGGCTCGCGCCGCGGCGGTGATGTCGTCCCGGCTCCGGGTGGGCCGGTGGCGCAGCCAGGCGGTTACCGCGCCCATCAGGTCGCCGTCCGGATTGGGCACGTCGGCGGCGGTCAGCGCCTTGTCCAGGTGCGCGTGCACCTCGGCCGGGGCGGGCAGCAGCAACCGCCCGTCCAGGTCCACGACGTGCCCGGCGGCGGGAGACCCTGCGCCGCCGAACGAGCGGTCCGCCGTCCGGGCGGTGCCCGTCGGCCGCGCGGCGGCCGGGGTCACCGCGTCGACCAGGCCGTCGCGCAGCAGCACGTCCACCCGGCGGCCGTCGGCCAGCAGGGCGTCACGCAGCAGGGTCGTCGTGCCGGAGGGCTGCGCCGTCATGGCGCGCGGTCCCGGCGGTGCCACCGGGCCGGGCCGGTGGCCAGTTCCACCGGGTAGACCAGGCGGTAGGACCGGTCCTGCCACTGCTCGACCACGGCGGCGGCCAGCACGTTCTGGCCGTCCGGGCCGAACCGGACGCCGTTCCACGGCACGATCAGCCCCGCCGCGGGCTGCGTGGTCTGCCGCAGCGCGGTCCGGATCGCGGCGGTGTCGTCGCTGGCCGCGACGTCGATCGCGGCGGCCAGCGTGAGCACGGCGGTGAACGCGTCCACCGCGGCCCCGGTCATCGGCCGGCCGAAGCGCTGCCGGTACAGCTCGGCGATCTGCTGGGCGACCGGGCTGCGCCCGGCGAACTCCGCCGACCACGGCACCGCCCGCAGCAGGCCCGGGTCCTGCGCCCCCGGCTGCTTCAGCGCGCGGAAGCCCTCACCCAGGCCGAACAGCGTCACGCCGGCCTCGCCGCGCGCGACCGCGGCGGCGACGGCGGTCGCGGCCGGGACGGTGCGCGCCCAGGCGAACACCACCCGTGCCGGGCCGCCGCCCAGGCTCGCGGCCAGCGCCTCCGCGTCGGGTTTGTCGGAGGGCACCTCCAGCTGACCGGACACGGTCGCCCCGGAGCGCTCGGCAAGCTCGCGCAGCTGCCTGGTGGCCACCGCGCCGTCCTCGCCGGACTCGGTGACCAGCGTCACGGCGTCCTCGCGGGTGTCCGGCGCGCGGCCCAGCAGCGCGAACGCGCTCTCGGCGAGCTGGCTGTCGCTGGGGCCGGTGCGGAAGTACCAGTCGGCGCCGAGTTCGGTGAGGTAGTCGGCGGTGCTGCCCGCGTCGATGAGCGGCACCCGCAGGCGCTGGGCCTGGCTGCTCAGCGCCCCGGTGACCGCCGCGGACTCGGCCGAGACCAGGCCCACCGGGTGGCGGCTGTCGGCGATGCTGGTGATCGCCCCGATCGCGGGCTCCGGCCGGCCGCCCGTGTCCGCGGTGACCAGCGTCAGCGTGGCGCCGCGCAGCCCGGGCAGGCCGGTCCCCGGGCCCAGCGGCACCGGCAGCTCCGGATACGTGTCGTTGACCACCGCCGCGGCCAGCTCGGCGCCGCGCACCGCGTCCGCGCCGGTGTCCGACGACGGCCCGCTGAGCGGCGCGAGCATGCCGACCACCACCGGGCCGGGTGGCGGTTCGGGGGCCGTGCAACCGGTGGCCAGCAGGGCCACCGCGGCCACGGAGCACGCCAGGCGCAGCGGGGTCATGAGTACGCGCTCCGAATCGATGCTGTTGCAAGTCTCGTGGTCCGTGATCGCGGACCCGGGGTATCTTTTCGTGCCGGACTGAGACTTTCAAGCCCTAGCGTCGTATGTATTCGATTCGACGACTTGATACCGCCAGGGCACTTGCTGCAACATTCGTACTACCGGTTAGATGTCCTCGTTAGCGACGACGACGATCCATTATGGACTGTCGCTCCCGGACGGAAGACATGGGTGACCCGGTGACGGCCGTAGACCCTCGTTCCCGGCGTGCCCCCGGTTCCCATCGGCGGCCGTCGGTGCTGCACACCCGGCACTGGCGGGTGCCGACCAAGCTCGTCGCGGTGCTCGCCGTCCCGCTGCTGGGCTTCCTGGCCGTCACCGGCCTCCAGATCAACGAGTCGGTGCGCACCGCGTCGGCCCTGGGCGACTTCTCCGACCAGGTGGCGATGGGCGTCGAGGTCACCGACCTGGTCCACGAGCTGCAGCGGGAACGCGACCACACGGTCGGCATGCTGGCCTCGCTCGCCGCGCCCGGCGCGTCCCCGGGCCGCCGCGACGTCGGCGCGCTGGCACCCGACCGCACCGCCGTCGACCGGGCCGCCGAGCGGCTGCGCGCCGCGGCCCGGCCGCTGCTCGGCGATCCCGCGCTCGCCACGGCGTTCCAGCGGGTGGAGACGCGACTGGCCCAGCTGGCGCAGGTGCGGGCCGGTGTCGCGCAGGGCTGGCTGCGCACCCAGGCCGTCTTCGACATGTACACCGGCACCGTCGCCGACCTGCACGAACTGCTGCCGCGCCCGGTCGACGTCGAGGGCGACACCGAGCTCGGCCGGTTCCTGCGCGGCGTCAGCGACCTGGCCCGTGCCAAAGAGCTGGCCTCCCAGGTGCGCGGCCAGCTCTACCTGATGACGTACGGGGCGCCGTTCGAGCCCGGGACCTTCGGGCAGGTCGCCGACCTGCGCGCGCAGCGGCAGACCGCCGTGCAGCGCTTCCGCACCGAGGCCGCTCCGGAGCAGGTCGCCGAGCTGGACGACACCGTCGCCGGCCAGGCCGTACGCAACGCCGACCGGCTCGAACGCGCCATCGTCGGCGAGAGCACCGAGGAGCACGGCGTCGAGCCCCAGCAGTGGTGGGCGGCCAGCACCACCGAGCTGCAGCTGATGCGCCACCTGGAGCAGCAGCTGCTGCGCACCGCCGTCGAGGCGGTCGACGACGCCAGCGGCGCCCAGTGGCGCACCACCGCGCTGCGCTCGCTCACCACCGCCGGGCTGCTGCTCGCCGCGCTGCTCACCTCCGTGGCCATCGGCCGCAACATGGCCGGCACGCTGCGCTCGCTGCGCGAGCAGGCGCTCATCGTGGCCGACATCCGGCTGCCCCGGGTGATCGCGCAGCTGCGCCGCTCGCCCACCACCGCGCCGCCGCTGCGGGTCGAGCCGATCCGGGTCGACTCCCGCGACGAGGTCGCCGAGGTCGCCGACGCGTTCACCGCCGTGCACCGCAGCGCCGTACGGCTGGCCGCCGAGCAGGCCGTGATGCGGCGCAATGTCAACGAGATCTTCATCAAGCTCGCCCTGCGCAGCCAGAGCCTGGTGGAGCGGCAGCTCAGCCTGCTCGACTCGATGGAGTCGTCCGAGGTGGACCCGGACAAGCTGGCCAGCCTGTTCCGGCTCGACCACCTCGCCGCCCGCCTGCGCCGCAACGACGAGAACCTGCTCGTGCTCGCCGGCGGCGACACCAGCCGGCGCTGGAACGAGCCCAAGGACCTGAACACGATCGTGCTCGCGGCCGCCGCCGAGGTCGAGCACTACGAGCGGGTCCGCCACCAGCTCGACGGCAACGTGTACGTGGTGGGCCACGCGGTCGCCGACGTGGTGAACCTGCTCGCCGAGCTGCTGGAGAACGGCCTGTCCTTCTCGTCGCCGAAGACGCTGGTCCGCCTGCGCGGGCACGCCATGGCCGACGGCTCGGCCGAGCTGACGATCACCGACGAGGGCATCGGCATGTCCGCCCAGACGCTGGCCGAGGCCAACGACCAGGTGTCCGTGCCGGTCAGCATCGACATCTCGGCCGCCGAGCGGATGGGCCTGGTCGTGGTCGGGCACCTGGCGCACCGGCACCGGATCAGCGTCCACCTCGACTCCGGCACCCGGGGCGTCACCGTCAGCGTGAACATCCCCGCCGACCTGATCGTGCCCGCGCCGGCCGAGGCGCCCACCCCGCAGCGCGACGGCGGCGAGGCCGGCACGGTCCCGCCGACGATGCGCCGCATGGTGCCGACGCGTGCTGAGGACGTCCTCACCGCCGACCGGCCCGCGCCGAGCATCTGGTGGTCGCCCGACGCCGTGACTCCGGCTGCCGCGCCGTCGGCTGCCGCAACGCCGGCCCCGGCTGAGCCGTCCCGGACCGGGCTGTCCGTGGCCGGGCTGATCGCCGCCCGGCTCGCCGCGGCAGAGGAGTCCGAGGAGACGGAGGCGGCATCGGACACGGGGGTGCCGGCTGCGGTCGGCTCCGCCGCGGACAAGACTGCCGACCGCTCGGCCGCGGAAAAGGCGACAACGGCCAGATCGACCTCAGAAAAGGCCGCGACGGGCGAGGCCGCGACGGGCGAGGCCGCCACGGACATGGCTGCCAAGGACATGGCTGCCAAGGACAAGGCCGCCACGGACAAGGCCGCCACGGAGAATGCGGCCGCGGGCAAGGCAGCCGCGGACGAGACGGCCGTGGACCAGACGGCCGCGGACAACAAGACGACCGCGGCCCGGCTGGTCGCGGATGAGATAGACACGGATCTGGACACGGACGCGCCCGGCGGGGCGGGGCGGAATGTGTCCGAGGCGGGGACGGTCGCAACGGAGCGGCCGGAGCCGACGGTCACCGCGGCGGGGCTGCCGATCCGCAGGCGGTCGGCGAACCTGCCGGGCCCGGCCGCGACCCGGCCGGCGGCCGAGGCCGACCCGGAGTCGGTGAGCAGCACCCTGACCAAGCTTTACCAGGGGCTGCGGCGGGCCGAGGCCGAGGAGGCCCCGGAAGGGGCGGCACCGGATCCGGCTGGGGAGGGCGACGAGGCCCTTCCCGGGTCCGGCGGCGGGAACGACAAGGTAAGCAAGGTAGGGAGTTAGGACATGGCGATCAGTGCCGCGGCGCGCGACTTCAACTGGCTCATCAGCGGTTTCACCGAGCGGGTGGCGGGCGTGGTGCACTCCGTCGTCGTCTCCTCCGACGGCCTGCTCGTGGCCGTGTCGGACCGGCTGCCCCGCGACAGCGCCGACCAGTTCGCTGCGCTGACGGCGAGCCTGGTCAGCGTGACGAAGACGGCGGCGCACATGTTCGACGGCGACGAGGTGCGCCAGACCGTCGTGGAGCTGGGCCGGGGCTTCCTGCTGGTGATGCCGATCCGCGACGGCTCCAGCATGGCGACGCTGGTGGCCAGCGGCTCGGACGTCGGTGTGGCGGGCTACGAGATGGCCAAGCTGTGCAAGCAGGCGGGCGAGGTGCTCACCCCCGCCGTCCGGGCGGAGCTGCAGCTGTCCCTGCCGCTGGCGGCAGCGGTCGGCTGACCGCCGTAGATCTAGTGCACTTCGTGCTGCTCCGGCGACATGAAGTGCACAAGATCTGGTGATGGCCTGCGCGGGCGAGTCGACGCTGCTGCGTCTGCTCGCCCGCGGTAAGCAGGCGACCGGTGGCGGGTGTCGCCGCCGCTCGGTCAGCGCTGCGGCTCGGGACCGGCGATCTTGTCCAGGGCCAGGCCGATCAGGATCCCGAAGAGGATCGCCAAGGCCGGCACCAGCGAGAACACCAGCCAGAGCGGCAGCTCCGCGAGGCGCAGCGCGTTCTCGGCCAGGACCAGGAAAGCGGTCGCGAACAGCGTCCCGGCGACACCGCCGCGGAAGGTGAACACGCTGATCCCGCCGAGCACCGCGGCCGCCACGGCGATGACGAGCCGATCGCTGTTGGGGAAGGCCCCGCCGAGGCGTCCCACCAGGACGATGCCGCTGAGCGCGGCGAGCACGCTGGAGCCGCCGAACCCGGCCAGCGCGCCGAGCAGCCGGGACGGCCGGAACCCCGGCGCGGCGTCGCCGACGCCGAGCGCGCGCCGCACGCCGGGCACGAGGAACAGGGCACCGCCGGCGAGCGAGCCGAGCACGAACACCGCCAGCCACAGCCAGCCGGCCGCGGCGCCGTCGGGGCCGTCGGGCAGGATCACGCCGCGGGATTCGGCCAGGCCGATGGCGATCGACTGGGCCAGGGCGAGGCCGCCGAGCGAGACGGCCCACGCGGGCGCCGAGGTGAGCCCGGTCAGCGTGCCGAGGAGCAGCCCGAGCACGAGCATGAGCAGGACCGCCGTCGTCCCGGCGAGCACCGGGGGCCAGTCCGACTGGGCCAGCTTGGCGTAGACGACGCCGGCCAGGGCCGCCTGTGCGCCGACGGCGAGGTTCGGCGTGCCGGTGCGCAGGGACAGCGCGAACCCGGCGGCGAGCAGGCCCGTAGCGGCCATGCTCGTCCACAGGCCGGGGCCCAGCGCGCCGGTGTCGGCCTGGACGAGGATGCTGACCAGCGCGACGACGGCGAGCAGGAGCAGCAGCGCCTCCCAGCCGAGATGGGCGAGCAGGCCCGCGGTGCGCCGCCGGGGCGGGGCGGCGTAGGGCGGCGCCGGATCCGTCGTGGTCATGTCTCGCCCTTCGTCGGCAGGGGCACGGGAGCCAGTCCACTATAGACAGCGGCGCTGGCGGCGCACGATGCCCGGAATCGGGACGCCGCAGGCGATCGCGGCTCGTTTCAGCCGCGTGCGGACCCGGCGGGCCAGACGACGGTGACGGGCAGGCCCCGGGCGCGGGCCGCCGTGACGACCGCGCCGGTGCCGCCCCGGTCGGCGGCGGGCCGCCCGTCCCAGACGGCGACGAGCAGCTCGCACGACCCGAGCATGGTCTCGTTCGCGGCCTCGTACGCCGCCGCCCCCGACGATGCGAACGGCAGCACCCGTACGTCGGCGGCCTGCCCGAGCAGCCGGTCGAAGGCGGGGGCGTGCTCGGGCCGCACCTTGCGGGCGCGGTAGTCGGCCGCGGGCAGCACCACCTCCAGCCGCCCGCCGTGGTCGAGCACGGCCTCGGCGAAGAGGGTGTCGGCACCCGCGGCCAGGCAGGACACTCCCACCAGGGAGCCCGCCGGGTGCGCGGCGAGCAGCTCGCGCAGGGCGCGGGCCACCGCCGCCGTGGTCGGGCCGGTCAGGTTGGTATGGCCGGTGACGCCGATCCGGGGCACGTCACACCGCCGACAGGGCTTCGGCGAGCCGGTCCAGCGCGTTCCCGAACGCGGGCAGCGGCAGATGGCCGAACCCGAGCCGGAACACCCGGTCGTCCTCGCCGAACCAGGAACCGGGCGCGACCCGGGTGTCCCGCTCGGCGAGCGCGGCGTAGAAGCGGCGTACCGCCCGGTCGTCGTAGCGGTCGTCGCGCAGCCGCAGGCAGCAGAGCGCGCCGCCGTCGGGGCGGACGAACCCGACGCTGTCGCGGTGCGCATCCGCCCACGCGGTCAGCGTCTCCAGCGCGGCCGCGAGCATGGTCCGGCGGGGCTCCAGGATCTCCTCCTGCCGCCGCAGCACCTCGATCGCGAGCAGCTCGTCCACCCCGGACCCGGCGATCTGCGTGTTGAACCTGGCCCGCCGCAGCGCCTCGTACAGCTGCGGATCGGTGGCGGTGAGCCAGCCCACGCGGATGCCGGGCGCACCGTGCGACTTCGACAGCGAGGAGCAGGTCACCACCCGCGGGGACAGGCGGCCCAGGGACGGCGGCGGCGCGATGTCGCCGTAGGCGGTCTGCCGGTACGTCTCGTCAAGCAGCAGCACCGCGCGGGGCGCCGTCGCGGCCATCCGGTCCAGCAGGCGGCGCAGGTCCGGCTCGGCGAAGGCCACCCCGGACGGGTTCTGCGGCGAGGCCAGCGACACCAGCCGGGTGGCCGGGGTGAGCGCGGCGGCCACCGCGTCGACGTCGAGCCGGTATCCCGCGCCGAAGCGCAGCGGGACGGCGGTGACCCGGCAGTCCAAGGCGTCGAGCACGGAGCGCGCGGGCGGGAAGCAGGGCGTCGTGACGACCGCCTCGTCCCCCGCCCGGCATACGGTCAGCGCGAGCAGGAACATGGCGGTGATGCCGCCCGCGGTGACCAGGACCTCGCCGGGCGCGACGCCGGTCTCGGCGGCGATGAGCGCGCGCAGCTCCGGGTCGCCCTGGCTGGTGCCGTAGCCGACCTCCAGGGTGTGCAGGCGGGTCAGCACGTCCGGGCCCAGCAGCTCACCGAGGCGCAGCGGCGGGCAGGTGCTCTCCGCCAGGTCGTAGCGGACCGGCCGGTCCACCAGGTCCGACATCGACGCGGGCGGGAACCGCCCGGGCCGGTCGCCGTCGTGCAGGTCCTGGTATGCGGTCAGGGAGACGTCCACCCCTCGATCCTGCCCTTCGCGCCTCCGGCCCGCACAGCGCCAAAACACATCGGGTGGCCCTTTTCTCCCACCCGTCCGGAGCCCCTACGGCGGGGACAGCGCGCCGCCGTACGGGATGGGATGGTGTCTTTCATGGACCTCGCCGCCTGGTACGCCGACTTCGCCGAGCGGGAGGCGCGGAACTCGTCGCCCGTGTACGAACGCCTCGGGCTGAGCGCGCCTCAGCCGGCGGCGGACCGGACCTGGTTGCGGCCGTCTCGTTTGGCGCGGTACAGCTCCATGTCGGCGCGTTCCAGCAGCTCCTCCGGGTCGCGCCGCCCGCTGGGCGTGGTCGACGCGACGCCGATGCTCACCGTCACGATGCCCGCGCAGGCCAGCACGTGCGGCTCGGCGAGCGCGGCGACGGCCTCGCGCAGCCGCTCGGCCGTCCGGGTGGCGGAGGCGACGTCCAGGCCCGGCATGACCACGGCGAACTCCTCGCCGCCGTAGCGGGCGACCAGGTCGCCCGTGCGCAGGTTGCGGGTCAGCTCGGCGGCCACCCGCTGCAGGCAGTCGTCGCCGGTGGGGTGGCCGTAGTGGTCGTTGTAGAGCTTGAAGTGGTCGATGTCGACCATCGCCAGCGCGATCGGGCGGCCGGTGCGCCGGGCCCGCGTCCACTCCTCCCGCAGCATCTCCTCCAGCCGGCGCCGGTTGGCCAGGCCGGTCAGCGCGTCGGTGGTGCTGAGCAGCTCCAGCCGCCGGTTGGCGGCGGTCAGCTCCTCGGTGCGCTGGGCCACCTTGCGCTCCAGGGAGGCGTACACGGTGGCGTTGTCCAGCGACACCGCGAGCTGCCCGGCGATGAGCATCACCGCGTCGAGGCGCTCGGTCGAGAACGCCTCGCGGATCAGGTGGTTCTCCAGCACCAGCAGCGCCTGCCACTCGCCCCGGTGCAGGATCGGCACCACCAGCAGCGAGCAGCAGTCCAGCTCGGCGAAGTACGGGTCGCGGGCGAACCGGTCGTCGCGGGTGGCGTCGCCGACCACCAGCGGCTCGCGGGTGCGCTCGACGTAGCGGATGGCCGCGGCGGGCACCGCGGGCCGCCCGTCCGGCTGCGGCTCGTGCGGCACCGACCAGCGCTGCTGGTCGTCGTCCCAGAGCAGCAGGTGCACGGCGGTGGCGCCGGTCATGTCGCTGAGCACCTCGACGACCCGGCCGCGTACGCCGTCGAACGTGGTCTGCGAGCTGAGCGCCTGCGACGCGGCGAGGATGGCCAGCAGGTCGATGGTGCTGGTGAGGATCGGGGCCGGGGCGCTGTCGGCGGGCGCCTCCGGCCCGGCGGCGCGCAGGGCGGTCAGCGCCGCGCGGGCCGGGTGCACGCGGTCGAGCTGGTCGACCTTCGCGGTGGCGCCCCAGGCGTGGTAGGCGTGCCGCGCGGCGGCCAGCACGTTGTGCCCGGCGGCCTGCATGTCGTGCGCGAGGTAGAACCGGGCGGCCCGTTCCAGCAGCAGCGCGCGGTGCCAAGGCCGGTGCCGGACGGCCGCCTCGCGCTGCGCGGCGTCGTAGGCCTGCGCGGCGGCCTGGAAGTCACCGCCGGCCCAGGCCCGTTCGGCCTGCACCAGCAGCAGCAGGTGCGCGAAGTTGTACGGCGCGTCCGCGGCCCGTGCCGCCAGCCAGCCGACCTCGGCGTCCAGCTCGGACAGGTGCGGGCCGCGCTCGGCCGCGGGCAGGGCGCGGGCCTGCTCGGCCAGGTCGAGCCCGCGCAGCAGGTGGGTCAGCGCCACCGGGTAGGTCGCCGGGTTGACCGGCAGCATCTCGGCCGCCGTGGTGACATGGCGGTGCAGGGTGGGCATGTCGTCGAGCAGCGCGGCGGTCAGGGCCCGGGTGATGTGCACGTTGAACACCGCGACCGGGTTGGCCGACAGCCCGTCGGGCAGCGCGTCGGCGTCGTCCACGGGCTCGCCGCGCAGCATCGCGGCCAGCCGCCGGTAGGGCTGGTAGACGTGGGTCGACTGCTCGTTGCCGGTGCGCAGGGCGAAGGCCAGCCCCGCGTCGACCTCGGTCAGGTAGCTGTCCAGGGTGGGGGCGTAGTCGAGCATCTCGTACACGGTGACGTAGTAGGTATGGCAGGCCTTCTGCAGGTCGCCGCCGTGCAGCAGGCCCTCGCGAGCGAGCTGCGCCTGGCGCACGTCGTCCTCCAGCGGCTCCCACCAGTGGGCGGTGCTGAGCGCGTACAGGAAGCGGGCCTGGGAGGTGTCGGGCTCGTAGCCGCGCGCCTCGCCGACCGTCAGGAAGCGCAGCATGGCCCGGTAGCCGGTGCGGAAGTCCTGCCGCCGTCCGACGGTGACGAAGGTGATGTGGGCGACCGGCCCGACCAGGGTCGGGATCGGACCATGAGTGATCCACATCCGCAGCGCCTGCAGGGTGAGCCAGGCCAGCACGGCTTGGTTGCTGAAGAAGGCCGGAGCCATCATCCGGTTCAGCAGGGCCGCGGTGGCCAGCAGGTCGGGGTCGGTGATCTCCGGCCGGGCCAGGTCGGCGCCGACGTCGCCCGCGTCGAGCCAGCGGGCCAGCAGGGCCAGCCCCTCGTCGATCTCGGCGTCGATCCGCTCCGGCGCGGGCGCGGGGAAGCCGAGGTGGCCGAGCATGCCGAGGCCGAGGGCGACCGCCTCGGCGGGCCTGCCCTGGTTGGTCAGCCCGTTGACCTGCGCGAGCGTCGCCTCGGCACGGTCGGCCGGGCGCTCGCACAGCCCCTCCAGGGTGCGGTAGACCTCATCGGCCTCGTCGAGCCGGCCGAGACTGTACAGCGAGCTGTGGCGCATCGTCAGCAGCCGGCACCGGGCCGCCGTGTCGGCGGGGTCGGCGAACTCGACGGCCACCGCGAGGTAGCGCTCGGCGCTGGCGTGGTTGCTGACCACCAGCGCCTGGTCGGCGGCGTGGGCGAGCAGGCCGCTGACGCGCCGCCGCTCCGCCGGGTCGCGGACCAGCCCCGCGACCGCGTAGTACTGGTGCGCCGCGACCTCCGCCAGGTCGGGGTGCACGGCCAGCCGCCGGGCCAGCCCGAGCTGCAGCGCGGCCTTAGCGGTGGGCACCATCCGGTCCAGGATCGCCTGGTGTATGCGGTCGTGCCGGAAGCGCACCGCCTCCCCGCCCTCGCCGGACTCCAGCACGAGCAGCCCGTCGTCCAGGGCGGGCACCAGCCGTTCCTCGATCTCGCCGGCCGGGCGCCCGGCGGCCACCTGGAGCAGCTCCAGGCCCGCCCGCCCGCCCAGGCACGCCATGATCTCCACCAGCAGCCGGGTGTCGGTCGGCAGGGCGCGCAGGCGCGTGGTCCACATGTCCGCGATGTCGGCCTGGCGCAGGTGGCGCGACAGCTCGGCCGATTCCCAGTCCCAGCCGTCGGGGCCGAGGGTGAGCACCCGGTCCCGGCGCAGCGAGTTGATCAGCTCGACGGTGTCGTACGGGTTGCCGTGGGTGCGCTGGGCCACGGGCTCGGCCAGCTCCGCGGCGTCCGCCGGGTCCAGTTGCAGCAGGTCGCCGACCAGCTCGGTGGTGCTCTCGGCGGGCAGGTTGCCCAGCCGCAGCCGCTCCGGGTCCACCCCCTGCTGCCGCCACCGCGTGATCATCGCGGTGAGCGGGTGCGTCGCGTCGACCTCGTCGTCCCGATACGCCATGACCAGCAGCAGTCCCTCGGGGGGCCCTTCGGACACGAGCATGTCGAGGAAGCCGAGCGGGGTGCGCGACGCCCACTGCAGGTCGTCGATGAACATGACGATCGGCCGCTTCGGCGAGGCCACCGCGGCGAGCACGTCCACCCCGATGCGCTGCATCCGGGCCTGTGCGAAGAGGCTGTCGCCGATCGACGCGTCCGGCGCCACGCCCATCAGCACCCCGAATTCCGGCTGCACCGCGGCCAGCAGCCCGGCGTTGCGGCCGAGCGCGTGCAGCAGCCGGGCGCGGACCTCGGCCACCTCGTCCTCCGGCTCGGCCAGCAGCAGCCGCCCCACCGCGCGGATGGCCTGCCGGGCGCCGTCGAACTCCAGGTCGCGCCGATGCTGGTCGTACTTGCCGGACACGAACCAGCCGCCGCTGCTCGACGCGATCGGGCGCAGCTCGTCGATCAGCGACGTCTTGCCCACCCCGGCCGGGCCGCTGATCAGCACGCCGTGGCTGAGGCCGGTCATCGCGTCGGCGAACGCCGCGTCCAGCGCGCTGATCTCGGCGTCGCGCCCGACGATGCGGGAGCGGGGGAGCAGCCGCATCGGCACGTCGTTGGCGCCCACGCGCAGCGTGACCCGCGTGCCCGGGGCGGCGTCGCGCAGCAGGCCGAGGTCGTACGCGAGCCCGTCGGCGGTCTGGTAGCGCTTGTCGGGCTCCTTCTCCAGCAGGTGCATGATCACGTCGGAGAGGGCCTGCGGCACGTCCGGGTTGACCTCGGCGGGCGGCTCCGGCATCCGGGCGAGGTGGGCGTGCGACAGCCGCAGCGGGTCGCCGGTGCCGAACGGCGGCTCGCCCGTGGCCAGCTCGTACAGGGTGGCGCCGAGCGCGTACAGGTCGGCGCGCTGGTCGACGGGGCGCCCGGTGCGGCCGGTCTGCTCCGGCGCGAGGTAGGGCAGCGTGCCCACGATCTCGTTGTGGTGCACGAACTCCGGCCGGATCTCGGCGAACGTGGTGGCCAGCTCGAAGTCGACCAGGCACACCCGGCCGCGGGCGGTCTGCACCGCGTTGGCCGGGCAGACGTCGCGGTGTATCACGTGCCGGGCGTGTATACCCGCCAGCGCCCGAGCCAGGTCGAAACCGATCGCGACGACGTCCGGCAGGGGCAGCGGCATCGGCCGGCGGTCCAGTGTGACGTCGCCGATGTCCTCCATGACCACCGCGCCGGACACGGCCGGCCCCGAGGCGAGCTGCACCACGCCTTCGGCACCGCGGAGCCGGCGCAGGATGGCCGTCTCGTGCCGGGCCCGCCGGACCGCGTCGGCGCCCAGCGGCTCCTTCAGCACCACCGTCCGGCCGTCCGGGAGGAACAGCCGGGTCACCCGATATCGCTGTCTGGTGGTCAGCAGCTCACGCCGGGTGCCCGCGGGCAGTGGGTCTCCTGCGGGACTGCCGCCGCTCGTGCCCATCGTCCGCCCCGGAATCCGTCAAGGCCGCCGCCCGTCGATACGAAGATGAAAAGTGTTCGGCACCCAGAATAACCCTTTTGTCGGTATCCCGAAGGCGCAGCGCGGCGGGTCAGCGGACGGCGCTGGCGGCGGGCTCGCCCGCGGCGGCGGCCAGCGTGGTGCGCAGGTGCCAGAGCACCTCGGCGGCGACGTCCTGGTAGGCCGTGAGATCCCGCTCGGCGCGGGCGAGCAGCAGCGCGCCCTCCGCGGCGGCGATCACCAGCGCACCCAGCGCCCGCGCCGTGCCGGGCGCGCAGCCCTCGGCCTGGAACGCGTGCTCCAGCACGCCGCGCCAGTCGGCGAAGGCCGCGGCGACCACCGCGTGCAGCGGCTCGTCCGGACCCACGTCCAGGGCCACCCCGGCGATCGGGCAGCCGCCCTTGAAGTCCGTCTTGCGCAGCCAGCTCGCCATCGCGGCGAAGTAGCCGGCGACGGCGTCCAGCGCCCGGCCGCCCGGCGCGTCGCCGCCGACCTGGACCCGGTTGCGCCCGGCGTACCAGCGCAGCGCCTCGGCCGCGAGCTGCTCCTTGCCGCCGGGGAAGTGATGGTAGATGGAGCCGCGCGGCGCCCCGGACCGGGCGATGACGTCCTGGAAGGACGTCGCGGCGTAGCCGCGCTCGGCCAGCAGCAGCGCGGCGGTGCGCACCATCTTGTCCCGCGTATCGGTCGTCATGCCCGTCCCCTTGACTATGACGGCCATCATAGCGCACCCTTTGATTATGATGCTCGACATAGAACGGCAGCTCAGCTCGGGAGCCACTGCGGTCGAGATCGTCTTTCGCGGGGCGGACGAGACCGACCTGGCCCAGGTGCTGGACCTGCACGCGCGCTGCTCGCCGGAGAGCCTGCGCCGCCGCTACACCTCCGGCGCCGGTGCGCCGTCCCCGGCCCGGATCGCCCGCACGCTGGCGCCGGAGGCCGGGCACACGCTGCTCGCCACCGTGGTGGGCGGCGCCGACGACGGCCGGGCGGTGGCCATGGGTCAGCTGTTCCACACCGGCGACGGCTGCGGGGAGATCGCGTTCCTGGTGGCCGACGCCTGGCAGCGGTGCGGCCTCGGCACCGAGCTCGCCCGCCGGCTGACCGTGCTGGCTCCCGCGCTCGGGCACGGCGGGGTGGTCGCGCACGTGCTGTCGCTCAACCAGCCCGCCCTGCGCATGCTGCGCCGCCTCGCCGCCGACGGCGCCCTCGACCCGTCGTGGGAGTACGACGGCCCCCTGGTCACCATGCGTTCCGCGGTCGGCGCGCCACGCGGGTGACCTCCTGAGCGAAGGGGCGGTGTCCGGTCCGGCCGGACACCGCCCCTTCATCATTCGGCGACCGTCCCGGCAAGGGCCTTCGATGATCGGAAACGCATTTCCCGAATGGCGGATCGCCGGCGGATTTCGGTTGATCTAGGTCAACCGGTTCAGTCCAGCCCAATGCGTGTGCCTTGATTTCCGTCCTGACCTGCGTGGAAAATAAAGACGACCTTGGAGAGAGCGCTCCCCGGAATACCTGCTATAAAGGATGTCATGACGAGCACTCGACCCCATGACGGCCAGCGGTCCCCGACGCTGGAACAGGTCGCGGAATGGGCAGGGGTGTCCCGGTCGACCGTCTCGCGCGTCATCAACGGGGTCTCCACCGTCGATCCCGAGCTGCGTGAACTGGTTCAGCGCGCCATCGACGCCACGGGCTACGTGCCCAACCTCGCCGCGCGTTCCCTGGTCACCCGGCGCACCGACTCCGTGGCGCTGGTCGTGTCCGAGCCGGACGACCGCAACGAGTCCGACGAGCCCTTCCTGAACCGGATCTTCACCGACCCGTTCCTCGGCCGCATCACCGCCGGGGCGCTGGAGGTGCTGCGCCCCGAGGGCATCCACCTGGTGATCATGCCCGCCGAGTCCCCGGCCCACCACCACGTGCTGCGCTACCTGCGGCAGGGCCACGTCGACGGGGTCCTGCTCATCTCCAGCAGCGCCGCCGACCCGCTCCCGCAGATGCTCTGCGACCTGGGCATCCCGGCTGTGCTGTCGGCCCGCCCCGCCAAACCCCTGCCGATGAGCTACGTCGACGTCGAGCAGCAGGTCGGCGCCAAGCTCGCCGCCGAGCACCTGCTCGCCGTCGGCCGCCACCACCTGGCCACCATCTCGGGCCCGCTGGACATGCCGTCCAGCCAGGACCGGCTGGCCGGTTTCCGGGCGGCGCTCGCCGTGCACGGGCACGCGTACGTGCCGTCGGCCGCGGGCAACTTCACCCGCGCCAGCGGCGAGAACGCCGCCCGTGAGCTGTTCGCCGCACACCCCGAGATCGACGCCCTGTTCGTCGCGAACGACCTGATGGCCGAGGGCGCCCTCCAGGCCCTGCGCGACCTCGGCAAGAAGGTGCCCGACGACGTCGCGGTGGTCGGCTTCGACGACAGCATCGCCGCCCTCCAGTGCCGCCCCCAGCTCACCACGATCCACCAGCCCCTGGAGGAGATGGCCGCCGAAATGGCCCGCCTCCTGCTGGCCCGCATCGGCAAATCCGACGCCAAGCCCCGCTCCGTGATCTTCCACCCCCGCCTGATCCGCCGCCAATCCACCTAACCCACCCCACCCCACCCCCTCCCCGCCACCCTCTCCCGCGGTCTGCCGCGCCACCCTCTGCCGCGCCCGCGGTCTGCCGCGCCACCCTCTGCCGCGCCCGCGGTCTGCCGCGCCACCCTCTGC
>NZ_BONF01000057.1 GCF_016862575.1 Catellatospora bangladeshensis
GCGGTCTGCCGCGCCACCCTCTGCCGCGCCCGCGGTCTGCCGCGCCACCCTCTGCCGCGCCCGCGGTCTGCCGCGCCACCCTCTGCCGCGCCCGCTCTCCGTCGCGCCGGCCGTCTGCCGCGCCATCCTCTGCCGCGCCGATCTTGCGCGAACTGTGGGTGCGACACGCCTAAATCGCCCCAAACTACCCTCGCTAAGTGCAAGATCGACGCGATCTTGGGTGGGTGGGGTGGCGATGATCGGGTTCTCGTGTCGAAATGTGTGGTGGGACCGCAGGTTGTGACACGAAGTCGCGATCATGCCGACATCGCGCGTGACCGGGGCGGGCTCGGAGCGCCGGGCGGGAGGTCAGGGGGTGACGGCGGCCAGGCGGGACAGGGCGGCGGTGCGGGTGGACTCGACGGTGGCGGCGAGGGCTTTGACGGCGGGGTCGGAGCCGGCGGACTGTTCGGAGCCGGCCAGCATGCGGCACTGCTCGAAGTGCGCGCGCAGGCTCGCGGCCAGCATCGTGTCGAACTCGGCGCCCGACTTCGCGGCCAGCAGCGCGAGGTTCTCCTGTGTGATCATGCCGGGCATGTCGTGGCCCTCGTGCGGGTTGGTCTCCGGCGCGCCGGTCTTGGCCAGCGCCTTGCGCAGCTCGGCGACCTCGGTGTCATGCTGACGCGCCACCTCGGCGGCGAACGCGCCCAGCGCGGCGTCGCCCGCCCGCTGCGGAGCGAGCCGCAGTGCGGCCAGCATGCGCTCGTCCAGCGCGATCATCAGCTGCGTCCACGCGACATCGGTGCTGATCGCACCCGCTGACGGCACGGTCGCCGCGCCGGGCGGGGTGGCTGCGCCCGTGCCGCCCGCCGGATCACCGCCGGGCGCGCCGGACGCGGCCACGCCGGCGGCGGGAGGGCCGGACACCGTCGCGCCCGCTCCCGGCGCGGAGCCGGCGCCGCACCCCGCGAGCAGCAGCACCGCCGCGCTCGCGTACACCCGGAATCTCATCGCGGACCTCCACCGGCCTCTGCGGCGATCTTGCGCGAACTGTTGCCTTTATGTCCGATGGGAGTGTGTCGTCCCCACAGTTCACGCAAGATCGGCGCGGGAGAGTGGGGGCGCCGGGCGGGGCGGGAGAGGGGTGCCGTCCCGCCCGGCGCGGGTTTCAGATCAAGGGCGGCCGTTGGCGCCGCACTTGATGATGGGGCGGATGCAGTCGCGGACTCGGCGCTCCATCTCAGCCGCCGGCCAGGCGTTGAAGAAGTCGCCGTGCATGGTGTAGCCGCGGCCGGAGGAGAGGCGGATGCGGGCGGGGTCGCCGGTCACCGGGTAGCGGAGCACCTGGCGCAGCTTCGGCACCGGGACGGGGTGCGTGGCGGGGCAGGCGCCGTTGACCGGGTACGACATGTGGCTCTTGTGATCGGCGGAGTCGAGGTTGACGCCGTCCCAGCACTGCGGGAAGTCGAGGTACGACTCCAGCATCGAGTCCGACGGGCAGTTGACGAAGTCCTTGCCGGGCGGGACCTCGCCGTGGTGCAGGCAGGACCAGCGGGCGATGCTCTGGTCGCCGCTGGTGGCCTTGGCGTTGCCGGCCACGATGCGCAGGCCGACGGGCAGGGCCTGGATCTGCGCGATGATGTCGTCGCGCACGCCTTCACCCAGGTAGTAGAACGTGGTGCCGGTGGGGGCGACGGGCACGTCGTTGACGTACATGGTCGGCACCCAGTACGACGACAGGTCCTCGATCGGATTGCAGTTCGTTCCCGCGTTGGCCAGGCTCGTGTACGTCGAGAACGCGTTGGTGGACGTGTTGCCCATGAAGTCATGCATGTGTGACCCGCCGGGCAGGTTCGGGAAGACGATCGGGTCGTCCGGCAGGCGGTGCGTGAACGGGCAGTCGGCCAGGAACTCGGCGACCCGGACGATCGGGCCGCCCCCACCGCCGCCGCCGTCCTGCCCGAACACCTGGAACTCCCACAGCGAGACGCCCCACTGGGTGGCGCGCGCGGTGGCGTAGAGGCGGACGTAGCGGCCCGAGACGTTCACGTTGAGTGACTGGTCGGCGCCGTTGTGGTTGGTCGTGGTGTGGAAGGTGCTCCACGTGTTGCCGTCGGCCGAGGTCTGGAGCTGGAAGTTGCGGGCGTACGCCCCCTCCCAGTCCAGGAAGATCCGGGTGATCGCCCGGCTGCTGCCGAGATCGATACGGATCCATTGCGGGTCGGAGAACGCGCTGGACCAGCGCGTGCCGGGGTTGCCGTCGACCGCGTTCGAGCCCGGCGTGCCGCCGTTCTCGGTCGAGCTGACGGCGACCGGCCTGCCCTGGGAGAGCGAGATCTCGGCGGCTGCTGCCCCACCGGTGGTGGCGACCAGGTAGGTTGCGAGAACGGCCGTGACGGAGGCGATGAGCCCGGCGGTGCGTAGCCGCCGGCGGCCAGGAATCGGTGCGAGACGATTCATGGTGTTTGCTCCCTACGGGAATGGGACGGACGGGTTTCCGCTGGGGGCTGGGGGCCCTGCGGGGCTGCGGGGCCCCCAGCCGGCGGTCGTGCTACTGGTAGACCCGGACGTAGTCGACCAGCATCTGCGCCGGGAACGGCGTGCTGGCGTCGGGCGAGCCCGGCCAGTCACCGCCCACGGCCAGGTTCAGGATCATGTAGTGCGGGTGGTCGTAGACCCACGGGCCGCGGGTCGCCTCGACGGTCGCCTTGCTGGCGTAGAACACCTCCGTGCTGTCGACGAAGAAGCGGATGCCGTTGCTGTCCCACTGCGCGGCGTAGACGTGGTAGTCGGCGGAGAGGTCGATACCCCAGACCTTCTCGAAGCCGTACCCGCCGCCGCCGTTGTAGGCGGGCGCGTGCAGCGTGGTGTAGCTGCGGGTGGTGTCCCGGCCGAGGATCTCCATGATGTCGATCTCGCCGTTGTAGGGCCACGGGCGGCCGGTGAGGAAGTCGGCGCCCATCATCCAGAACGCGGGCCAGAAGCCGTTGCCCTTGGGCACCTTCACCCGGGCCTCGACCCGGCCGTACTGGAAGTGGAACTTGTTGCCCGTGTTCATCCGGTGCGAGGTGTACTGCATCCCGCCCGCGGCCTCACGACGGGCCTCCATCACCAACTGGCCGGCGCCGTTCATGTTCGCGTTGTTGTTGTTCGTGTAGTACTGCAGCTCGGCGTTCTGGCCGGTGCCGGTGTCGATGGTCCACTTGGACGCGTCCGGCTTGCTGCCCGCCGCGCCGTTGAACTCGTCGGAGAACACCAGGCGGGTGGCCGGGAACGTCGGGTTCGGCGGCTGGGCCGGCGGCGTGGTCGGGGCACCGCCGGTGCCGTACACCTGGAACTCCCACAGCGAGTAGCCGTAGCCGTTGGAGCGCTGCGTGCCGTACATGCGCACGTAGCGGCCGGTGCCGTTCACGGTGATGTTCTGCTTGAACCCGGTGCTGGTCGTGGTGGTGTAGATCGGCGTCCAGTTGACCGCGTCGCTGGACGTCTGCAGCTGGTACGCCACCGCGAAGGCCGGGTCCCACTGCAGCACGACCCGCTTGATCTGGGCCGTAGCGCCGAGATCGACGTAGATCCAGCCCGGGTCGGTCCAGGCCGAGGTCGCCCAGCGCGAGGCCGGGTCCAGGTCGAACGCGCGCGCCGGGAAGCACTGCCAGCAGGCGCCGTCATCCTGCGAGGACGAGGCGACACCCGGCTTGTTGTACGACAGCAGCACCTCCCCGCCCGGGTTGGGCGAGGGCGAGGTCGGCGGGGACGCCGACGGGGAGGCGGGCGGCGGCGAGGACGGCGGGTTGCTCGGCGTGCCGCCGGTGCGCACCGCGAACTCGAACAGCGAGTAGCCCCACGCGGTGGCCCGCGCGGTGCCGTTGAGCCGCACGTAGCGGCCGCTGCCGGAGACGGTCAGCGTCTGGGTGCCGCCGGTGCCGGTGGTGGTGCTGTAGATGTTCGTCCACGGGCCGGTCGCCGAGCCGGAGACCTGGATCTGGAACGCGGTCGCGTACGCCGCCTCCCAGGTCAGGATCACCTGGCAGATGCTCTGGGCGCTGCCCAGGTCCACCTGGATCCACTGCGGGTCCGCGAAGGCGCTGGACCAGCGGGTGCCGGTGCTGCCGTCGAACGCGTTGGCCGCGGCGAACGCGCCCTCCTGCGAGGAGGCCGAGGCCGGGCGGCCCAGCGCGGCGTTGGCCGTGCCGCAGCCGCCGCCCCCGCCGATCACGCCGAAGACCTGGAACTCGTAGAGCGAGTAGCCGTGGATGGTGGCGCGGGCGGTGCCGTTGACCCGGACGTACCGGCCGGAGCCGCTGACCGCGAGCGTCTGCGTGCCGCCGGTGCCGGTGGTGGTGCTGTAGATGTTCGTCCACGGGCCGGTCGCGGAGGCCGAGACCTGGATCTGGAACGCGGTCGCGTACGCCGCCTCCCAGTTCAGCACGACCTGGCTGATGGCCGCGGTGCCGCCGAGGTCGACCTGGATCCACTGCGGGTCCGAGAAGGCACTGGACCAGCGGGTGCCGGTGCTGCCGTCGACGGCCGCGCTCGCCGGGAACGCGGCGTTCTCGGTCGAGGAGGCGGTGGCCGTTTTGCCCTGCGAGATCAGGGGGTCGGCGGCGTTGGCGGAGGTGGCGACCACGGCGAGGGTGGAGGCGAACATGGCCCCCACCACGGCCGCGACGGTGTACCACCGCCGGCCGCGGACAGACGGGGAGCGCGGCGGGGGTGCCGCGTTCGGGACGGATCTCATGTCATCTCCTGATGGATGGCTCGAGACCGCGAGGGCAGCGCCCTCGCGGCGAAACGTCGGATCGCCCGGCGCGCCGTTGGAGGGGCGGCGCGTCGTGCGAGCGACGTTCAGGTGCCCGGAATCGCCTCCGCAGCTCGGTCGGTGCGGTGATCAGCGGTGGCGCTTCCGGTGGCGCGGTGCATGCCGCGATCGCGTGCCGACCGGGACCGGCGGCTCGGGGCTGAGGCCCGGTCCCGGGGCACGGCGTCACCGCCCGGGGGCGGCGGATCGCCGCGTGCTAACGACTTAATGCCCGAAGGTCATCAAGCCGGACAAACAAGTGAGGGAGCGCTCTCTGGAAGAATCGTCCAGGACCGCTCTTATGTCAATGGCGGTCATTGGACGTTTGATCGAGGCGCAGGTCGTTAACGTTGCCGAAATTTCTCGGTGACCTCGGCAGGCACGTCCGGGGCCGGTCACGGCGCCGCCGGCGGCCCGGCGGAAGTCGGCACGATCCGGATCGGGCGTACGCGCGGCCGCCTGCGTCCGCTGGTGGGCGGGTGAACCCTCAGTCATGCGGTGGCTGTGCGCGCCCGGACGGCGCCGCGTCGTCGGCATCGGACGGGAGGTCGCGCTTTGTAACGAGACGGCAACGGCATCTTGACAGGCGAGCGGCGTGGGGCGAGTGTCAGTGCCATGCGGTAGAGCGCTCTCTGGGGAGCGCTCTCCGCCTAGATCAACAGTGATTGACCTGCACTTCTGTTCCACGCAAGTTCCCTGAGTAGCTGTAGCTGGAGGAGCTCCTGATGCGTTCAGCACTGACCGGTGCCGGCCGCCGGCGCCGTTTCGCGGCCGTGGCCGCACCACTGATCGCGGCCGCGCTGGTGCTGGGCACCGCCGCG
>NZ_BONF01000058.1 GCF_016862575.1 Catellatospora bangladeshensis
CTGGCACGGCCTAGGCTCGGACAGGATGGCTGAGGTTTGTCGCGCCTCGGATGCCGGCTCGTGCCGCCGTAGCGCGCGGCCGCGGCAGACGGCATCCTGCTGCCGCGTGGCAACGGCTGCTACTCCGTGCCTGGCGAACCTAGTTCCCGGTACATGCCTGTGGGGTACAGCTGGGTGTTAAGCGCGACCTCGAGCCGGGCGATGGTGCCTATGTCGGTTGATCCTTCGCCGTTGAGGATGCGGCCGATGATGGGGTGGCTAATGTCTGCGCGCTTGGCCAGTGCGCGTGCGCTGGTGGGAGTTGCGGTCATGGCTGCGGCCAGTCGTCGGGCGATCTCTTGGGTGTAGTGGGCGCCGGGTGGGGCGTCGGGGTGCAGGGTGGCGTGGGGCCACTGTCCGCTGGTGATGTAGGTGCGGGGTGGTTGGTCGCCGTGGCCGCGCGGCACGTCGCCTCCGGGATGTTCGGGTCGGTGTCACCAGAGGCTTGGCTATTGACGGCGGGGAGTCCAAGTCGACACTCCTGGTAAATTTATTTACCATCGTGCTGGATGGTGCTCGCCGTGTTGCGCCCCATCGCCTGACGTTCCTACGTGTGCTGGCCAAGAGAGGGTCGCCTTAATGCCTATGCGGTTCTGGGCGGGCCTGGACTGGGGCGTGTACCACCACGACCTGGCCGTCACCGACGATGCCGGCAATCCCGTGGTCCAGCTGCGCGTCACGAACGACCTGCATGGCCTGAACGCGGCGCTGAACGCGCTGCGTGAGGTCCGCCGTAACCGCCGCTCCATCCCGATCGCGATCGAGACCGGACGGGGGCTCATGGTGGCGGGGCTGCGCCAGGCAGGTCAGACGGTCGTCGTTCTGAACCCGACGCGGGTCGCCAACTATCGCAACCGGTGGAGCGCCCAACCGAAGAAGTCCGATCGCCAAGACGCCCTGCTTCTGGCCAACATCCTGCGCGTCGACGGCCACGTGCAGCCCGTACAGCCTCAGCCGTCCGTCCACGCCCAGGCGGTCCAGGAGATGGCCCGAGCCCACCGGCGCACCGTGCAGTCCGCAACACTGACCAGCCAACGCCTACGCTCGCTGCTGCACTCCTACTTTCCCGCCGCCGTGACGGCGTGGGCGGGCTATGACGGCGGCATCACCCGCCGTGAAGCCCGAGTCATCCTCTCGGCGGCACCCACCCCCACCCAAGCTGCGCGACTCACGCCGACCAAGCTGCGTGCACTGCTTGTCGGCGGAGGCCGCATTCGGCTCGTTGCCGCCCAAGCCGACCGGCTACATGCACTGTTCACCACCCGCCAGCTGCGCCAACCGGTCGAGCTTGAAGAGACCATGGGCCAGATCGCCCTCACTCTGCTTCATCAGCTCGACACCCACCTTGCCATCGGCGAGCAGCAGCTCGCGCAGCTGCAGGAGCTGTTCGATCGGCACCCGCACGCCGAGGTCTACCGCAGCTTCCCAGGTATGGGCACCGTCCTTGCCGCCAGGATGCTCGGTGAGCTCGGTGACGACCTCAGCCGCTTTCCCGACCCTCGCAGCCTGCGGTCGTTCTGTGCCGCGGTGCCGATCACGTGGGCGAGCGGGACCGCGACGAAGATCAGCCATCGCCGCAAGGTCAATCCGGTCTTGGCCACGATCGGTTACCGGTGGGCGTTTTCTGCGCTCACGCGGTCGCAGGGCGTCCGGGACCTTTATGACCACCGGCGGGGCTGTGGTGACGGCCATGCTGCGGCGCTGCGCCGGGTGTACGCCCGGCTGCTGAACTGCCTGCACCACTGCCTGCGTCACGCGACCGTGTACGACGAGGACGCGGCGTTTCCGGCCACGGCGGACGAGGGTTGATCGGCTGGTCTGGTCGGGGGTCGGCGACGCCCTAACTGCCCCGGGGCCTTGGAGCCCTCACGCGGGAGATGGCGCACCGACCCCCGTCCTGGCCAGCCGCTTCGGCCGGAGCCGCAGCTGGCTGCTGGCTCGTGAAAGCAGCCCAGGATGGCTGGCGAGTGCTCGCGGAGTACGGGTCGTGACACCGCCTGGGCTAGCAGCCGTGCTCGGCCCCGCCACCAATTCCGGTCGGCCCGCCCACGGTCCAGCTTCCGGTCCGGTGCGGCCGCGTCATCACCGCGGTGTGTGACGGTCCTGGTTCAGGACTATCAGGTACTCGCCGAAGGACTCGATGAGGCTGTCGAGCACCGCCTTGCCCTTGCCAGCGTCAGCGAGGGAGGGCCGACCGACGACACCTGACTGGGTGTAGGCCTGCAGTCCGAGGGTGAGCAGGTGCTTTCGTCGGTCGGTGCCGTCGCTGTCGGCCTGCCGGTAGTTCGGCCTGACAGCCTCTGGGGCGACATGTAGCAGGACCGACGTTTCGATCTCGCCGGCGTGCATGTCTTCGTGCCCGCTCGAGGCAAGGCCGGCGTCGTCGCGGGCTTTGTCCCAGTCGTCGCGTCCGGGGAACAGGACGACGTCGGGACCGTCGACCGACAGCTCTTGCACGACGTTTGCCAGCACGTAGTTGCCGCCGTGGCCGTTGACGATCACGACCTTGTGGACTCCGGATCGGCGCAGGGAGTCGATGATGTCGTTGAGCAGCCGGTGGAGGGTGGCGGAGCTGATGCTGACGGTGCCGGGCCAGGCGGCGTGCTCGTGCGAGCAGGCAATCGGGATCGGCGGGAGCACGAACAGGCCGTAGGTGGCGCTGATCGCTTCGGCGATCGCGCACGCGATGATCGTGTCGGTGGACAGCGGCAGATGTGAGCCGTGCTGCTCGAAGCTGCCGACCGGGATGACGGCCACGCGTGCTGCTTGGGTCGCGACCTCGGCTGCGGTGGTCGTGGGGAGGATGTTCATCGCTGCCGGATCGCCCTCTGCTCGTTGGTTGCGGTCCACTGCGCGGCGAGGTCGGCGTGGTCGGCCGCGCCCCGCAGGTCGAGATTCATGATCTGCCCGACGACTCGCAGCGTACGCGTTGAGTGGGTCTGCACGCCGATCTGCAGCGCTCGCCGGGTCTCGGTGACGGCTGCGTCGTGGTCGCCGGTACCTGCGTGCGCGAAGCCGAGGTGTGCTCGGAATAGGCCCTCGTCAAGGCGTTGGGTGTGCGGCCAGGTGCTGAGGACGCTTTCGAGGGCGGCGACCGCTCCGTTGGGTTCGGCCAGGCTCGAGAGGCACATCCCTTCATGTGCGAGCACGTATTCGACGGTGCTGTGGTCGGCCAGTTCGGTGTCGAGGGCGTCGGAGGTGTCGCCGTGGTCGAGCATGCTCAACGCGCGCCGGATGTCGCGGCGGGCGGCTGGGCCGTTGCGCAGTGCGGCATGGGCCTGCGCGGATCGGGTCGCCAGCAGCGCGCCGATCCGGGCTGGCATCCGTGCCAGGTTGACCTGACCGAGCAGGGCGAGCGAGGTCTGGGGGTCGCCGTTTTCAGTGGCCTGTTGGGCTCGCCGCATCAGCAGGTAGGCGGCCATGATCTCGTTGTCTGCGGCGACGGCGAGGTCGTGGGCGTGGGTGAGCCAGGTACTCGCGGTGGCGTGTTTGCCCTGGTTGTCGGCGACCCAACTGCCGAACTCCAGCCACCGTGCGGTCGTCAGCCGAAGTGCCGTCGCGGTGGGGCCTGGAGCAGATCGAGCATGTTCGGCGATGATCCGGACCTCGTGAGCGACGATGTCGATGAGCCCGTGGCCTCCGGCAGCGTTGCCGGAGGCGACGAGCACGCTGAGCAGCCGGTTCCAGTGCTCAACGTATCCAAGATCGACCGGTGGTCGCTGCTCGGGACAGGGACGGTCACCGCGATGAATGACATCGCCGCACGAGATCAGGCATGAGCTGGTCGTCCCGACTTCCTGACTGGTCAGGCCCCATGAGTCAGTGGGAAGGCCGGATGCACTGTCGAGGCTCAGCGCTCCGACGTGGCGATGATATTCGGCGAAGTTGAGCCGGTCGTGGGCTTGGGTGAGGACGCCGCCAGTGCCCAGGACCTCGTCGCATCTGATCCAGAACTCACGAGGCGCAACCTGGCGACCGGTTTCGATGTTGGCGATGGAAGATCGCCCATAGAACGTTCGCGGCGCGAAGGACTCTTGGGTGTAGCCTGCGGCTTGGCGCAGCCGCGCGAGCCGGTTACCTAACGCAAGGCGGGCGTCGGCTGCGTTATCCGATGTGTTGGTCACGACGACCCCCGTGTGAGGTGGCACGCATAGACAGTTTGTCCGAAGTCAATGCCAGACCTGCACGGTCCGCAAGCGGTCAGCACCGACTTCCGACAATCTCCGACAACCGCAGCTACGGCGGCTGCCGCAGCGCCAAAGCAGCGGCGTGCTGTGGCCGCAGGCGTTGGTCACGTCCTCGACGCGGCCGCAGGCCACCTGGTCGCGATGCTCGCAGCATGTGCACGACAACGCCGCGAGGTGTCGATGACGCTGCGCGAGCTGCTCGCGATGGCTGAATGCCTGTACGCGCTGTTGCCGGCGAGTGTTCACTCAAGCCTTTGCGTGCTGCGGGAGTGGCCATTGATGGAGGTGCAAGCGATCATTGATGGCGGCATGACAGGCGGCACCGCGGGTCGGGCGCGCCGTGTTTCCGAGGCGACAACTTCATCCGGATCCGCGGCCCGATGCGCGGATGTCGGCATGGGGGAGGCCCGGCAACATGGAGACGAGCAACACGACCTGGGGACGGACCGGCCGCAGGGGGACGCGCGACTGGCAACTGGAGCTACGCGGCGGGCAGCTGCTGCTGACGTTGCCCGACCGGACGCTCACCCTTCGGCCAGGCGCCGCAGGCGAAGTCCGTGTCATCCGCCGGTGGCTGCGTCACGTCGTCGAGGTTCAGGTCGGCCGGGAGCTGAGGACGTTGACCGGTGTCGGTCGCCGCCCCGCCGAGCGGCTGCAGGCCTTCCTCACCGCATGGCCGCACATCGCGGAGATCTCGGCATGGGCACAGCACGTGCTGGCCACCGCCGACCAGGCGGAGGCTGACGGACGATGGATCAGTACGGAGACGATGCGGCGGCTGGTCGACGGCCGACCGCAGGGCGAGCAGCACCGGGGCCGGCTGGATGCGGTGTGGGATCTGCTCGGTGAAGCTGAGCGTGACGCGTTGCAGTTGTGGCGCCTGGACGTGGTGCGGTGGCTGGCAGAGGCCAACCAGAAGATCCTTCGCTCGGAGTTGCAGGCTCGCAGAGATCTGTTCCGGCGGGTGGAGTCCACGCCGCTGACGTTCGAACAGGCGCGTGCGGTGGTCTGCATGGACAACCGGGTGAACGTGGTCGCGGCAGCCGGGTCGGGTAAGACGTCGGTGATGGTGGCCCGGACCGCGTACGCGATCGCCCGCGGGTTCGTGGCCCCGGAACGGATCTTGCTGCTGGCGTTCAACCAGGACGCGGCCAAGGAGCTCCAGCAGCGGCTGCAGCGCCGGCTTGCCGCCGTCGGACTACGCGCGGAAGGGGTGACCGCGTCGACGTTTCACGCGTTCGGCCTGGGTGTGATCGGTCAGGTCACCGGCCGCAAACCGAGGGTCGCCTCCTGGGTCGACAGCGGCCAGGGCCAGGACAAGATCCTGCAGATCGTCGACCGGTTGCGCGACTCCTCCACAAGGTTCCGCTACGCCTACGACACCTACCGGCTGCTGTACGCCCGGACCAGCGACGACCCGAAGGGCGCCGACGGAGACGCCTGGGACCGCGACAGCAAGACCGCCCGGCACCGGACGTACTCCGGCCACCTGGTCCGCAGCCAGGGCGAGAAGATCATCGCCGACTTCCTGTACCTCAACGGCGTCGGCTTCGAGTACGAGCGGCCGTTCGTCGTCGACACCGCCACCGCCGAGCACGGCCAGTACCATCCCGACTTCTACTACCCGGCGGTCGACGTCTGGCACGAGCACTGGGCGCTGGACGCCGACGGGCGGTCACCAGCGGAGTTCCGCGGCTACGCCGAAGGTATGGCCTGGAAACGGGACCTGCACCAGCGCACGGGGACTCGGCTGATCGAGACGACGTGGGCGTCGATCATGGGCGCGGACGGCCTCGTCGCGTTCGGCGAGCAGCTGACATCGGTAGGCCTGAGCCTGGACTGGAACCCCGACCGGCCCAGCGTCGACCGCGACGCGGTCCCCGCGTCCCACGAAGACATGGCCCGGCTGCTGCGCACCTTCATGGCACACGTCAAGGCCGGCGACCTGACCGAGGAAGCCGTCGAGGCCAAGCTGCGTGCATCACCGGTGCTGGACACCGCCCGGACCAGGCATTTCCTGTCGGTGTACTGGCCGGTCCACCGGGCGTGGCAGCAGGCCCTGGCCGACGAAGGCGGCGTCGATTTCGAAGACATGCTCGTCACCGCCGCTCAGATGCTGGAGAGCGGTGCGGCGCAGATGCCCTATGACATGGTCCTGGTCGACGAGTTCCAGGACACCAGCCAGGCCCGTGCCCGTATCGTCCGGGCACTGGTCAATCAGCCAGACAGATACCTGCTGACGGTTGGCGACGACTGGCAGGCGATCAACCGTTTCGCCGGCGCCGACCTGAGCATCATGCGCGAGCATGAGCGCTGGTTCGGCCGCGGGCCGCGGCTGCACCTGTCGACGACGTTTCGCTGTACGCAGGAGATCTGCGACGTGTCCAGCGCGTTCGTCGGCAAGAACGACCGGCAGATCCCGAAGACTGTCAAAGCGGCGTCCGGGCCCGGCGGCCAACGTGTTCGGCTGCTCTATCCCGCCAATAACACCGCCGGCGACATCCGGGCTGCGGTCGCGGCCGAACTCGAACGCATCAGCACGGCCACCGAACACGATCGCGCCGAGAGTGATCGGCGCACATCAGTGCTGGTCCTCGGCCGCTACCGCACCGATCGCAGCCTCGTGCCCGCAACGCATCCGGCCAACCTCGACGTGGCGTTCAAGACCGTCCACGGTGCCAAGGGGCTCGAAGCCGACTATGTGGTCGTGGCGAACCTGACCCGGGGCCGGCTCGGCTTTCCCTCCCAGGTCGTCGACGATCCCGTGCTCAACCTTGCCATGGCTGCACCTGACCCGTATCCCCACGCCGAGGAACGACGCCTGCTCTACGTGGCGCTGACCCGGGCACGCCACCAGGCTGTGCTGATCTCGGTACACGGCCGGGAGTCGGTGTTCGTGGCAGAGCTGCTTAAAGACGGCAGTATCGACCCGGTCGAGATCGACACTGCCGGTGCCGTCGTGCCGTCGTCGGTTCAGGCATGTGTGCGTTGCGGCCTGGGTGTCATGGTCCAGCGCGTCAGTGCCCATGGTCCGTTTCTGGCCTGTAGTTCGTTCCCCGACTGCAGGGCCACGATCAACATCCCGCAGCAGAGACGCCCGACGGCCAGACCGAGCAGCAGGCGCCGTTGACAGCCTTAAGGCTCTCGAGTCCTACAGAGCCCGAGCCCACCTGATGTGGTTGTCGGCGTCGGCAGAGTGAGTCCGGTCGGTGTGAAGAAGGGGGCAGGTGGCCGATGGGAGGTCGGGCACGCGGCCTCGGCCATCGGTCCGGCGGCCGTAGGAGAGGTGGCGCCGGGTACGGGAGACTGGGATATGGCAGAAGACTCGGGGAACACTGCCGAAGTGACGGTGACCGTCGACGGTCTCGCGAAGATCGATCTGGCGGGGGACCTCGATCTGTTGACCGCAGAATGCGCCGGTATCCGGCTGCGTGCAGCGATCGCAGCTGGTCCTGCGCGTACGTGTCTGGATCTCGGTCAGGTGCAATTCATCGACGCCCACGGCCTGGCCGTCCTACTCGACACCGCGGCATTCGCCAGAGGCAACGGCGTCCATCTGAAGGTCGTCAACATCAACGCCCAGCCTCGAAAGATCATCGACGTGACGGGTACGGGCAACGCGCTCGGCATCACGTAGCGGCCCTGCGGTGGGCTGAGGAGCGACGCTGGATGCGAGCAGGGCTGTTGGGCCGGGTCAGCTGGCGCCGAAGGTGAGCAGGGGTACGTCGTAGAGGTCCGGGTTGCGGGGGCGCCGCATGTCCGGCGACAAGACCTCGACGAACGTCATCTCAGTGAGGAACAGGACTTTGGCCTCGAGTAGGTGGCTGGTGTGGCCGACCGCGCTACGTTCTTTGAGCCCGATCGCGACGTGGATGTGCGGTGAGATCGTGTCGTCGTCGGGGTTGAAGGCGACGGTCCCGGCTCCCAGGACTTCGGCGTTGGTGAGGTAGACCGAGTCCCACAGCGGTGCTTGCGGGTTCTCCATCTTGCTGCAGGTGCCGACGATCGTCGCTTCGGCGAACCCCGCGATGAAGCTGGGGATGATCCCCTGCCTGACGTCGTTGGCCGTACAGAACTCGGCGAGGGCTGCGAAGAAGTCCTCGCCGTGGTCGAACGTCACCCCGAAGGTGCGGCCGAGTGCCATTTGCACGCTGCGCATGATGTACTCCTGTCAGATGGCGATCGTCGTAGTGCCTCGACCATGGTCGCTGGTGCCTACGTGGGGTCGAAGGCGGCCCAGTGCGAGGCAGCTTGCGATGGGACGTCGTCGGCGATGGCACGGGCGGCTTGATGTAGCGCGGCCCGCAGTTGGGTCCGCTGGTCGACGGGTAGTTCGCCGCGTCCGAGCCCGCAGGCCCTGCGGAATTCGTGAAGCGGGTGGTCGGTGTCTGATGGTGCGAGCGGATGACGCAGGAGGTCGACGATGGCGTGTCCGTCCTGGTCGGCCAGGGCCTCGTCGCAGAGCTGCTGGTAGTAGCGATGGGAGTCGGCGTCTAGGGCTGGTAGGGCCAGGTCGATGGCCGTCAGCCCGAGACGTGTGCGGTAGACCGCAAGTCCTTGTCCCGTTGTTGGCTGCTGTCGCGCGATCACGCCGAGGATTGTCCGGCGGAGGTCTTTTCTTCCGAGCGGGTTACACATTGCCTGCAGGACTGCTTGGATCGAGCGTTCCCAGTCTTCGTGGGGTCGTGTCGCGAGTAGGAGCTCGGTGGCCTGGCCGGGGTCGTCGTTCAGTGTCGCGGCCAGGATTGCCACTTGGCGGCCCTCGTGGAGTTGGTCGGTGATCCCTTGTCGCTGGTGGGCGTGTTCGGCGGCCCGCTGCCATTGGCCTGCGGTGACCAGGGCACGGGTGCCATCGGTGAGCAGGACGCGTTGCAGCCAGTCGAGCAGTTCGGGGTGGTGCGCGATGTCTGGGTCCCAGCGGTCGGCTGGGATGTCGACGCCGCCGATGCTGGCTGCGGTTCTGGTGGTGACGGCGTGGTGCAGGTTGGTGAGGAGCCGGTGTGCGCTGCTGCCGTCGCCTGCCCGGGTGAGCAGGCGGGCGAGGTTGACCACGGGTTCGAGTGCGTAGCGGATACCGCGTGCGTCGATCTTCGGTTTTGTTAGGTAGAGGTTGGCGTGCCAGCGGCACCAGTGTGCGGCGAGGTCGGCGTCGCCGCAGTCCGATGCGAGTAGGGCTGCGCCGTTGAACGCAGTGGATGCCTGCTCGGCGTCGTTGCGGTCGTGCGCAGACGTAGCCAGGCCCACCAACCTTGTCGTACGTGTTTCGAGGGGCCGGGCCGGAGGTCGCGTGCGGGGTGTGAGGGGGAACCGGGCGGCCATTGCCGTCAACTGGCGAGTCATAGTGAGTGCTCCGTGCATGAACGGCGCGGGTGGAGGGGCGTTGCTGGCGGTGCGGGGGTGGCGGCGCGGTGGGTATGCCAAGGCCGGGCCGCTCCGCAGGAGTGCGGGAACGGCCTGGCCTTCGTGGTGAACTAAAAGGCGACGCTGATGAGGCAGTTCTGCCTGGTGAAGACGGCTGCGGTGCGGCTCGCGGTGCCATGGTGGACGTCAACGGTGGGGGTGTCCGGCCGCCCAGCGCCGTCCCACTGCTGGAGCATGGCGATCATCGCCGTGGCGACGGTCTGGGCTGCCGGACCGTGGGCGATCACGCCGAGTTCCTCAACGTCCGGGCCGGTGTTGCGGAACGCGATGTAGGCGATGGTGCCGCCGTCGTAGATGGCGGCACCGGCCCACCGGTAGGCGGGTGTGGCCAGCTGGGCGGCTTTGGCGTTCGGTCCGACGCTGAGCCGGCCGAAGGGCTTGTCGGTGTGGGTGAGTAGCCACAGGTCGAGGTGGCCGATGGGGTCGTGGTCGCCGACCTGGATGCCGGTCCAGGACTCCTGACGTGGGTGATCCATGGCGGTGGCGAGGGCGCCGCGGTCGGGGTTGTCGGCGCTGTCGAGGCGGATGGCGAGGTCGCCGTGGAGGACGACGTGGTGGTCGTCGTGCTCGTCGAGGCCGCGCATCGGGACGAACCCGCAGACCAGCGGTTTGGTGGTGCTGGTCAGGTGGTCGGCTGTGGTGCGGTCGAGGGCGAGGCAGCGGGTGAGGCCGCTTTCGTGCAGGCGCAGCGGGACGATGATGCGGCCGTCGGGGGTGAGCTGCTGCCACCAGGCGTCGGCGATGGTCCATGCGCCGGCGGTGACGATGATCCGGTCGTATGGGCCGTGGTCAGGCGCTCCGTGCGCTCCGTCGCCTGCGATGACGGTGACGTCGGTGTAGCCGGCACGGGCAAGGGCGTCCCGGGCGCCGTCGGCGAGTTCGGGGTCGTACTCGATGGTGACCACCCGGCCGGTGTCGCCGACGATTTCGCGGATCAGGGCGGCGTTGATGCCGGTGGCGGCGCCGATCTCCAGGACCCGGTGGCCGGGCAGCAGTCCGGCTTGTTCGAGCATTTCGGCGACCAGGTTCGGGCTGGAGGCCGAGGACAGGGACTGTCCGTCGGCGGCACGGCGGGTGACGACGGGCCGCGGGGCGTAGGCGTCCGCGAGTGGGACGTCTGGCAGGAACTGGTGGCGCGGCACGGTGCGGAACGCGGCCTCCACGGTTGGGGTCTTGAAGGTTCCGCGGGCGGCGATGGTGTCGGCCAGCTGGTTGCGGAGCTGGTCGGCGTTTGTGGTGGCGGTCGGCATCGGTGTCACCTTATCTGGGTCGGGGCGCGGATCGAGGATGCGCGCCAGGGCGTGTGGCGGGTAGTCGAAGACGAGTGCTCGGGCGGTGTCGGCGGCCAGGTGCTGTTCGGCTGCGGGGATGCCGAGGCGGTTCCACGCGAAGAGCAGATGGTGTGTGAGGAGGTCTCGCAGTCCGCGAGTCAGCTGCCCGCCGGCGGCCATCGCCGCGAGCTGCGTGCCGGCGTCGTCGAATGCGGCAGGCCAGGCTGGTTGTGCGTGGAGCGGGCTTCGGTCTGTCTCGTGTCGTGCGGTGATCAGGTGCGCGATGCGCTGCACCGTCCGTGTCGAAGGCCGGGTTGCAGGTGTCTGGCGGTGGGCGGCGATGCGTGCCCAGACGTCGCCCTGCTCGTACCACTCCAGCTCGGCTGCTCGCATCAGTCGCATCGCCAGCCGTAGCCCGAGCTCGAGCCGACGAGGGCTGCCTGCTGTGGCGAGGTAGGTCAGGGTTTGGCTGCTGTCCTGGTGGAACAGGTGGTGGGCGAGGGTCATGCCGTTCGGGCCGCCGAACGCATGTACTTCGGGTTCGTAGATGACCTCGTCGGCGCGTTGGACGGTACCGGTCGTTCGTAGCTGCTCGACCAGGTCGGTTACCGCTACGGGGAGTGGGTCGGTGTCGGCTGAATGCAGGCGCACGCGCCAGCACTGGCGCTTGCGTACGAACCACCAGCTGTTGATCTGCCCCTCCATCTGGGCTGTGTCCAGCACCGGGCCGAGAAGGATGCCGGCTTGTTCAGCGTGCTGCCAGTCGGCGCAGCAGACGTTGAGCTGCCGCCAGGTCGTACCGAATTCGGATGTCATCGCCGCGGGCCTGTCGTCAGTTGATCAGCAGGCAGCTTTGCCAGGCTGCTTCGCTGTGAGGATGGGCGAGTTGGTGCAGGGTCAACGCGATGCCTGCCTTGCCGAGTATCAGGCCTGGATACTCCTCAGGCATGGGGTCGAGGGCGTGTTCGAGCAGCTCGTCTACGGCGAAGGTGAGACTTTGCGGCAGGTGTTCGGTCAGGGCGTCTTCCGCGGCGGCCAGGCCGGTCAGGGCTACGCCGGACCAGCCGTGGCACAGTGCGGGGTCGGTGATCTGGCGGAGCTGGCCGGGGTCGCTCAGGCAGCGAACGAGGGCTGTTTCGGCTGACTGCTGCCGTTCGGAGTCGCCGGCAGCGATGGCTGCGAGCTGCAAGACTCGGGCGATGCCGGGCGTTCCGTAGCACCAGGACGGGCGGCGGGACGTTACTTGGCGGGTGGCGCCGACTCGTAGCTCGGGAAGGGTGATGTGCTCGGGCCACCATGGGCCTGCCGGTCCGGGCTGTCGCCACTGTTCGAGCCAGCTGCTGATGGTGTCGATCGCCTCAGCCTGGCCGGGCAGCGTGATGCCGTGGCGCATCGCGATCGCCAGCAGTGCCAGTGGACCGGGTATGCCGTGGGCGGCACCGAGGTTGGCATGGCCACCGTCGGCTGGTCCGGTCTGTCCTGGCAGCGGGGACGGTGTCCACCAACCTGGCACGGCTGCGCCGCCGGGGTGCGGCGACGGCAATGGTGCGGTGAGGTTGATCAGATAGGTCAGCAATCTCGTCAGGAGCGGATCGGCAGGGCTGCGGTGCAGCAGGTAGGTGCCCAGTCCGGTGAGACCTCGGACAAGATCGAATTCGTCGGCGGTCGGGTGCCGGCCGTCGCTGATCCGCTGTTCGGCGGCGTCGAGGCGCAGGGCGGTGGCGTCGTCGATGCTGGCGTCGAGCTTCGCGATGGTGGGCAGATAGCGGCCGGGAGCTGCGGTGCGCAGTGCGAACGCCACGGCGGGGGCTCCGAACCACAGCCCCGACCCGGCCGCCACCGACAACGGTGCGCAGGTGGCGGCTCTGACCCACGGCAGGACGCGGGCGGGGTCGCCCAGGCCGTCGCGGGCCCGGACGCCGTGCAGGACCGCGACCCCGATCGCGCCTTTCGACAGAGCCTGGCCGTGCCACAAGCCACTGGCGGGACCGTCGTCGAAGTTCGGCTGTGGCGGCTCGGTGAGCTGATCAGCTAACTGCTGCGAGATCGCTGCCGCTCGTGCGCGTTGGCTGCTGGTCAGGGTCATCGGCCAGTCCTGTCGGAGGTGTCTCGGACTGCGGCCAGTGCGGCGGCGCGGGCGAGCCGGTAGGTGCGGGACTCGTCCTCGCCGTCGATGCCGTACGCTCTGACGTGGTGCAGGTGAAGCAGCGAACCCAGCACGCTGTCGGGCCGAAGGTGAGTGTCCGGTTCGCGCAGCAGCTCGGCGTAGGCCGCAGCTGCTACCCGGCGGTGCTGCCACGCTTGGGTCAGCTCCGTCGGCGCCTGCGCCACCAGTGAGCGGGTCTGGCGCACGATGTCCGGGTGCAGCCGGGGCCGCCGGCCTCCGGGCTCCTTTCCTGGGTGATCGACTAGCCACTGCAGCCCGTCTGCCCGGCTTCCCGTGATGGCGCAGCTGAGATCGAGCAGGCTCGCCGCGGTGAGGGCTTCGCGCGGCCAATGGCGATGCGTCCGCAGCGTCAGAAGTTGTGATTCGGCGGCGGCCGAGTCGGCGGCGAAGAAGTCCTCGGCGGCACGCATGATGGGGCCGGTGCCGTAGCGGGCGGTCTCCGGCTGATGAGTGTCCAGCACCAGCCTGGTGACCAGGCCGAGCTCCCGAAGCTCGGCTGCCCAAAGCCCTACGCGCTTGGCCGCGTGGCCGTAGTCGTCGGTGTGCAGCCGCAGGCGCAGATGGTCGGATGTGTCGTGGAAGCGTATCCACCAGCACTGTGGCGGCCGCTGCCACATCGCCAACAGGTTTGCCAGGTGGTCGAGGAGGATCGCATCTACGAGTTCACGGGGCCCGTAGAGTTTGGCCAGCAGGATGCCGTCGCCGGGCAGGACCAGGTCCCGAACGGTGACCATCGGTAGAGGCGCGCGGGACGTGAGCACCTGCGGCGTCGGCGACGGCGCGGCGGTGGAGATCAGTGGGATGACGACCTCGTGTGCACGACCGCCGAGCCATCCGAAGTCGTGGCGGGCGGGTGCTTCGGTGAGCGTGAGGCTGGATCGGCCCCGGGCGTATTGGTGCAGCACGGCTCGGTCCCGGGCCTGATCGAGGTCCAGCCGTAGCAACTGGTCGCCGCGGCCGACCTCCACCCGGCCTGGGACGCCGCGCTGGCGAAGCTCCTCGATACGCGCTTTCCATCCGTCGGCGTCCAAGCCTTCGAAGCCGTCGACCCGCCACTGCGCTGGGCTCAAGACCGTGCGCCGATAGCGGACCCTGGGCCGAACCGGCAGGTGCCGCGCAGCCGTACCCCAGTCGAACAGACGTACCGGGGCCGCCGTGGCCCGGGTTACCTCCGCCAGGAACCTTGCGATCATCGGCATGGTGTGCCGCGCCGCCGCGTTACCCATCAACGGCTGCACGGTGCACCGTCGCGCCATCGACACCAGGTAGAACCGGACGTCGTCGACCATCACCGCAAGATCGTCTAGTTGAAGATGTCGCGCGAGGACTGGCCGATGCTCACCGAGTGCGATCACGTGGTCGACGACGGGCAGGGTGTGGACGACGTTCTCCAAGCCGGCGGTGTTCGGTGGCGAAGAAAGCTGGGCGACGATCTCGCCGACGGTGTAAGCAGGCACGCTGTGATAGGCGTTCAACATCCGGCCTCGGTCGGAGTCTTCGAACAGGTCCAGGAACCGTCCGGTGGTCGAGGCGGCCGACCGACCTACACCTCGGATTCTCATGTCAAAGCGCCCATCGGCAAGGTCGGCGGCGGTCAGCGCGCGCACCTCGAAAGCGACGTCGAGGTTGGAGGCGGTTCGGAATATGCCCGTCGGGTCGGCCTCGATCGTCTGCAATAGTCGGTCGTCGATGACCAGCTCGCCGCGGCCGTCCATCGACGTCTGCTGGGCCAGCCGCAGCAGCAGCGCATCACGTGGTGTTACGGGACTGTTGGCGGAGGTGGCGGCGAAGTGTGCTGGGAAGCCGAGGCCGACGGTAGGGTCGGTCAACTCACGTACCGGAACGAGGGCACCGAAGCCGTATCGGGCCGCGAACGCCTCACGGTAGGCAGCCCAGTGGATGTTTGGGCCTGGCCCCAGCCTCAACAGAATTTCGGCGGCGGCGGTGGCTTCGTCGGCCACGCCCGGCGGCAGGGTGATGGTGCTGTCGTGGCGGAGGTCGACCACAGTCGGCTGGTCGGCGGCATCGCTGATGCGCAGCATGTCGCGCCGCAGGCGAGCACGTACCTCCATGTCGGTGCAGTGCTGCTGGTCGGCCTCTTGCATGAGCGCCTGAACCTGGCGAAGCTCCTGGACGAGGTTGGCGATCTCGGGGAGGTCGGCGGCACCGGACCGGTCGAGTTCGGTCAGCGTGTGCGCGAGGACGTCCGGGGTAGTTCCCGTCGGCCGCAGCGAAGTGATCAGAGCCCCTGAGTCGATCAATGCCGAGACCAGGGCGTCGAAGTACGCCGCAGACTTCGATGGGTCAGCCTCGCCGGCTGCCTTGATCACATCGGGGACGGGCGTAGGAGTGGCGGCGGCGTGCAGCACCGCGCGCACCGCCGAACCGAGCCGCAGGGTTCGCAGTTCAGAGCCGCTGCTAACACCTCGATGAGCTGCGCGGCTGCGGTCGTGTTCCTCGGTGCTTGGGCGGGGCATACCGGAATGGGGCTGCCACGGCACGACCAGCCGGTCGCCGCGCACGAAGCACAGGTCGTTGTAGGTAACCAGCAGCAACGCTCGTACGGCGCTGCAGCGCTCAAGCCGGTTGATGACTGCGCTGATCCAGGAGCTGTCGCAGCGGGTGCGAGGGCGGTGATCGTCACCGAGGCGCACGCGCACATCGCCGAATGCCAGCGGAGCGACGCCGGCGAATAGGCCGAACGGTGTGGCGCGGCCGTCCATGCGCACGAGGTACTTGGCAAGCGAGTCCACGAGGCGCCGGATGTCGAGGTCCGACACCCTGGCCGACGGTTCCAGCGCCGCAGCTACCCGGTCGGCGAGAACTGGGCTTGCCGCTGTGACGGCTGCCGCCACCAAGGGGCGCCTCCAGGCAGCTTTGAGCCACTCCAGCCACTGGGCTGTGGCTACGACACAGCTTTCCGGCCATGCGGCATCACTGGGCACGGATGTGCTGACCCGGATGGTGGCGGCGTCGATCGGGCGAAAGACCTGCCGCGGTTGCTTGGTCACCCTGCCGCCCTTCAAGTCGTGGAGATCAGGTCAGGTGTGGCCTGGTGCCGGAGCCGCGATGTGGGCCCGGCACCAGGCGCGAGTTCAGCAGTCGCCGGTCTTCACCGTGTCGCAGCCGTCGTCGGTGCTGGACATCAGCACCGACGAGACGGGCCCGGTTGCGGCGGTCTGAATGTCGAGGTCCAGGTCGACCTCATCGTGGAGCGTGGGGTTCTGCACGGTTCCTCCTTCGAGGGGCATGGCGCCGGCGATCTGCCGGACGCGGCTCAAACACAGGTGGTGCTCCCGCGCTGCGCCGCAGGCGAAGTGCAAGTGATGCAGCGAGGAAGGTCCATTGAGCGACGCGGATGCCAATGTCGGTAACCCCACGACCCCGACTCCGACATTCCACTGACAATCGCCGCGCCGTGGAGTGTCGCGGCTACCCTGGCGGCGTCCACTCCTGTCGGCAAACACCTTCCAAGATCCATATGAGTGCCGACACTGCACTGACATGGAGCCCCGCATTGTTGGTGGGGATCGATCTGTGCGACATCTATGCTTGGCGTGCCGGCGTGGTTGTCGGCTCGACGTGGGGTCAAATGCCCCGAGTGTTCCGAGCGCGGGGTCGGAGGGCTCATGGCTGTATCAGATGAAGTCCACAACGCCCGGCTCGCTCTCGGCATCAAGCTGGCAGCTGCCCGTGATGCCGCCAAGTACACGCAGAAGCAGCTGGCCCGTCTGACGAACTACGGCCGCAGCTCCATCGCCAACGTTGAAACAGCCAGGCAGAACGTTCCCCGCGCATTCTGGGTCGCCGCTGACGAGATCCTCGGTGCCAACGGCGAGCTGATCGCCGCATACGACCAGGTGGAAACCCTCGCAGAAGCCGACCGCCGCCGGTCCGCAAAGGCCGCTGCACACGAAAGGCTGCTTGGACTGCCTGCCGCCCGGTCAATGCCCTGGTATGGCACCCCGGAGTTTGGACCGGCCACCAGACTGACCGACCCGGCGTACAACGCGAGTGCTGGCTCAGAGTTGATCGCGCCAAGCCCAGACCTGGCTCCGCTTTCCAGCCGTGACCGCCTCTTGCTCGCCATCGACGACCGTGCCCGCGAGCTCTACATCCGCGGCCACGGCATGCTCCACGGCAACCAGCGCCACGAGATAGAGACAGCCCAGGCGCTGCTCGACCGTGCCGTCGGAAGAGACCCTCGCCTCTCCCTGGCCATCGCCGACCGCGGCTACACCCGATGGCGCCAGTACTTCGCCGGATGGACCGACCGACCGGAGGTGGCGCTTGCCGGTGCCCTCCGCGACGTCGAGGCGGCGCTGGCAGTCGACCCGGACTCGGTCGCCGCGTACGCGACTTTCGTTCGAGCGTGCTGGGACATGGGCTGGCACCACCGCGCCCTCCAGGCTGGCAGGACCATCTACCTCAACCGGCCCGACAGCCTGGACGCGACGATCACCTACTCCCGCGCCCTCATGAACGCCGGCATGGCCGAGCTGTCCAACACCCTGGCAGACGCAGTGCTGGCAGAGGATTCGACGCACCCATCTGCGACAAAGCTGAAGATCTGGTGTGCGCTGCTGCTCGGCCGGCACCAGGATGCCATCGACGTAGGCCGTCCGTACCTCCAGGTCAACCGCGGCGACGCCAACACCCGATGGGCGCTGGCGCTAGCCGCTGCCCATCTGCCCGCTGGCATCGACGACGCCGTGCGCATCGCCGAAGAAGCACTCCGGGCAGACCCCACCGACGTGACGATCTGGCTACTGCTTGGCTACCTGCAGATGCTCCGCGGGCACCACGACGCTGCGCAGAAGACGTGGCAACAGGGCGCCGACAGCTTCGACAAGGACCACGTCGGCGCGAATCATCGGACTATCGCCTGGATGGCCAACCTCTACGCCGCGGCCCGTGACGAGACGGCTGCCAGGAAGTGTATCGATTACCTCCTGGCCAGAGACGGCACCAACGGCTACATCCGCTACCGACTGTTCCACGCGCTCGCCGAACTCGGCGACGTTCTGGCAGCTGTCGACATGCTCGACTCTGCCGTGACGTGCGGATTCATGTCGCTGGAATTGCTGCGCCAGGAGGGAACTCTCGGACCGCGTCACCTTCACGGTTACCCACCGTACCGGCGAGTCGTGGCAAGGCTGGAGGACGTTGTCGCCAGCGCCCGGAACTCTCACGCTTCACTGTCGACCATGACCAGAGTAAAGGAACCGGCATCCCGATGACCACGTACAAGAGCAGCCAGGACTGGATCGCCGGCATCGCCAGCCAAGGCGTCGTGACCATCGGTGATCCCCGCCTCAAGGCACCCACGGCCGCAGTCGACGTTATAGGCGAGGTGGAGGCCCTGCTCGATGAGATGGTGGCGAGACTCAGGGCGCTCAACGGCGCAGGCCTGGCCGCTCCACAGATCGGCGCATCAGTGAAAGCGGTCGTGGTAGAGGTCCGCAAGACCGACGTCTTCCCCGACCGCCCTGAACACCCACTAACGCAGATGGTCAACCCCGTCATCCTTCGACACTCAGAGGAACTGGTCACCGACTGGGAGGGCTGTTTCAGCGTTCCCGGGCTCATGGGCCTCGTGCCACGTCACCAGCACATCCAAGTGAGCTACCTCGACGAGTCAGGCAACACGGTGACCAACGACTTTCACGGCTACGCTGCCCGCGTCGTACAACACGAGGTCGACCACCTCGCCGGTGTTGAGTTCCTCAACCGGATGCCCTCCATGGACAGCATCACCACCGTTGCCAACTACCTGACGCATCACCGGCCATAGTGCATGTGCGGCGTATCAGGACCTCCAGGGTCGCCGCGGCGCGCCGACTGCGGTCGAGTACGTACGCCTGCATCTTAAGGAAGACTGGAGAAGATCAGGTTCCCCTGCGACGTGTGATCAACGTAGATCAGCGAACGGTGTCCATCGCGTGTTGTGGTCACCGCTGAGGATGGTGTCGAGTCGTGTACGGAACTCGCGCTCCACGCCCGGCCCGCTGGCCAGAAGGGGAACGGCTGCGACAACCATCTTCAGCTCACGCGCCGAGCGAAACAGCGGCCAGTCGGGATCTTCTTGTACGTCGTAGCCGTAACTCTCGACGAGTTGACGGTGGGCGCCGGGGCGGTCGAACCGGGCCTCACCTACCGCGACAGCGGCAAGATCGGATTGCCAAGGGCCGGTTCCGATGGGGTCGAAGTCGCAGAACACGACCCGCTGGCCGTCGTGCAGCAAGTTGCCGACATGGGCGTCGCCGTGAACCAGGCTCCGAGGGTGCCTGTGCCTCAGTTGTGCCAGTCGCGGTTCGAGGTCGTCACACCATGCTTCGATGGCGCCTCGGTCGGCGTCTCGAAGGCCTTCGGCGTCGACCAGTCTTCGGCGTGAATCGGCAACGGGATCCCAGTCTGGTAGCTGAAACGGCGGAAGTTCGAGTCTGTGAAACTCCCTCAGTGCCGGGCCAAGATCGCGAATCGTGAGCGGTTGACGTGCTGGAAGGTACCGCCAGACCGTTGCCAGCATGCCGTTGACAGCCAGTGGCTGCTGCTCCGGGCCCGCCAGTCGAACGGTGGGTGCGTTGACCTGCTCGAACCAGCGGGCGAGCGCGACGCCTTTGGTTACGCGGTTGCCGGGTTGGTGCGAGCGGGCTATACGCACGACGACATCGGATGCCGGAAGGGCGAACACGGCGTTGTTGGTCAGCCTGAGCAGCGTCGCTCCCGCCGGGTTTAAGCCGTGTCGGGAGGCTATCTCCAGCATCGCCGCAGTCATGATCTCTTCGGTGAAGCGTCCGCTGGTCATGTCATGGTCCGTGGCGGGCTGATGACCGTGCTGGTGAACTCAGCGACTGCGGGGCGCCGGGCGTAGGATCCGAAGTCGCGAGGAAGATTGCGGACGCGCTCGGCAACCCGGTGGGAGGCGACCGTGCCGACCAGGGCACTCAGTTCGTAGCCCGCGGTCACGGCCTCATCGGGTGCGTGGGCGAGCATCAGCGCGCTGACCAAGCCGATGCGGTTGAGTATCGAGGATCGGATGCTGTCGGTGCTGAACCCGGCAAGTGCCTGTTCGACCCAATGGACTGCTTGCGCGCCGTACTGCGGGTCTGGCTTCGGCACTCCGGGACGACGGCCCATGTCGTGCTTGCGCGCGAAGTCGCGATAGACGCGCCCGTACTGGGCGCACAGCTCGCCGTGGTCGTAGAAGTGCATCCATGTGGGCTCGTGGTGGAGATTGATACTGGCGAAGGCGGTGCTGGCCTCGTCCAGGCGCCGTCGTGCGTCATTGCTGCGCCCGAGAGCGGCCAGCGATGCTGCTTCGGCGCCCAGGAGCATGGCCAGGACCGCTGGCGTAGCCGATGTGCCGAGTTCGGTCCGGGCGAACTGCACCGTGTGCAGGGCATCGACGTTGTGATGGCGGTGCTGCAGCTGTCTGGTCTGGCAGTATCTCACTCTCGCGGTGAGCAGTGGATCATGCGCCTTTACGGCCGCACGTTCGGCTAGGACGAAGTGGCGGTGGCTGTCCTCGTAGTAGCCGGCGTCAAATGCCGTCCAGCCGGCCATGAGGCGGACTCCGGCGACGGCGCTGGCGAGCCGCTGCTCGTTTGGTGGGTCGACGATCGCCAGTTCTGGATCCAGCCAGAGAGTCGCGGACTCGGCGACGTCGGCGAGGTTTTGGCGCAAGGTGCCGCCGCCACGCTCGCGATCGACGGACCGGTAGAGGTCGGTTACGGCGAGCAGCCGGGTGATGTCGGTCTGGCCGATTCGGCGACGCCCTCGTCCCAGGGTGTTCGGTCCGAGGCCACATGCTGCGGCAACCCTTGCCAAGTGCGTGAGAAGCTCATCGCCCGATAGCCCGGTGTCCTGATGCTCGGGCAGGGCCGTAACGAGCCCGCTTGCCGGCTGGAACGCGAGAGAATGCTTGGATCGCAGATCGATCAGACGGTCGTGTTCAGCAGTGAGAAGGCTGCCTGAGCTCAGTAGCTGGTCACAGAGCGTCCAGAAATCACGGGTCGCCACCTGCCGACCGGTTTCGATGTTGGCGATCGAGGACCGGCCGTAGAAGGTGAGCCGTGCGAACGTGGCTTGCGTGTACCCCGCCGCGGCGCGCAGCGCGGCGAGGTGGCTGCCCAGGGCTGCGCGCGCCTGCTCAATGCTGACGGGATCCTCGGCCACTTCAACCTTCCGCGATGCGAACCTCGGAACACAGTCTGCCCCAACTAGGTTGGACCGCAGGAGGCTCGGCGACGCTGCCTGACAAACTCCAACAATCTTCCGACATTCTTCCGACATCGGCGCGTATGAAGACGGCCGCAGAGCAGTGACCTGGCAGTACGACCGGGCGCCATGCCCGATCTTGACTACGAGCAGCCGCCCAACCGGCGGAGCATGGCCTGCTGCCCTGGGTGAGGCCTACAGGTGACCCGGGATCCGATCCTGGTTGAGCAGCCGCATGATCTCGTCGACGATCTCTGGTGGTCGGCGGCCGTAGCAGTCGATGGTGTGCTGGATCCAGTTGTGGTCGGGGTGGGCCAGGAACGCTGCCGCGTCGCGGTAGTACTCGAGCTGCCGCTGGGGGGTGCCGGTGAGTTCGAGCCGGGTTGCTCTGCTGCGCGCGGCCAGTCGGGACGCGATGACCTCTGGCCGGTCGACCAGGTAGACGGTGGTGCACTGCAGGAAATACTGGTTGTAGGTCCATATCTCGTCGGGCTCCAGTCCGTCGATGCGATGTAGGACCATCGATGACTGCACGTAACGGTCTGTGATGACGTGCTTTCCGCTGTCCAGCGTTGGGATGATCATCGACTCTACGTGGTGGGCGCGGTCGGCGGCCAGAGCCAGCGCGAGCGCTCTGCCCTGCAGCATCCATTCGGAGGCGCGTACCAGGTCACCGAACGGGCTGCGTGTCGGCTCGGCGGTCAGGACTGCCTCGTGTCCGCGCCAGCCGTTCAGACGGTGTGCGAGCAGGCCGGCGATGGTGGTCTTACCGGACCCGGTGGGGCCCTCGACGGCGACGAACTCCGCGGTCACCGGGTCGCCGCCAGCAGGAGGAACTCCAGCCCGTCAACGCCGACGCTCGTGCGGAAGGCGCACGATGCGGAGTGGCCGTCGTCGATCAACGACTTCATCGCGGGTTCTCCAAGGGTAGGTCACGGAGCGGCAGCCGCTGAGCACGCCTGCGAGTGGATCGCCTAGTGCTCGCCGCTGTCGTAGACACGAGTACATCGGGCGGGCGTCGGTGTCGGATAGGGGCAGGCGCCTATTCCGACAATCCACTGACAATGCTTAAGCCGTAGCTTCCATGGGATCCCCGGACGCGGACCATCGATACAACATTCGACCGAGCATCCCGTTCGAGACCGGCGCTGGCCTGGTAGTTCGGGGGCCGCAGTGCCGTTCGTAGCCTAGACGCTAAATGTCGGGGGATTGTCAATCGTTGGCATCTGCTCTAGCCGACAACGCACGCGGTCCTCCCAAATGGACTCCAGCGCCGTCCGCCGCATGATCTGCGGCGGGCCGGTCGGCATCAGGACCGTCTGGTAGCGGGAGGCGACGAAGTGAAGGCAACAACGACGGGCGCTGTGCGTCGTCGTGGGCGGTCAACGTGGCGATGGTGGCTGCCGGAGTACCAGCCGATTCGCCGCAAGCTCTGGTCGATCCTCGTCATCCCGGCCGCGCTGCTGCTGGTGTTGGCCGGGCTGACCGTGTACGGCAGCACGCGGGAAACGGTCGACGCCGATCGCCTCGTGCGACTCGCGAGGCTGTCGCAGGCGTCTGGGGCGTTGGCTGACGCGCTGTCGCAGGAGCGTGCGTCAGCAGCGCTGGCTTTGCTGGGCCAGCCGGCCGGACTCGGCCAGAGCGCCCGTAGCGTCGACGACGCCATGACGACGTGGCGAGCCGTTGCTGCCGAAGTCGCCGACGACGATCGAAGCGATGCGACACGCAGAGCGCAGGCCCTCATGGACGGGCTGCCTGACCTTCGTATCGCGGTCACCGACGGACAGCAACACACTGCATTCTCGGTGGTCCTGCTGCGCTACCAGCTCGTGATCGCCGCGCTGCTGGAGATCCGGCAAGGTCTGGTCGTCGCCGGCGCCCCGGCGCAGACAGCGGAGCGGATCCGCGCGGCGGTGGCTCTGTCGCAGGCCGCCGAGGCGGCCGGAATGCTCCAGAGCGGCGTGGCGCGGGCAACGACGATGGGCGCCCTGAGCCCGGCGACGGCATCGCAGCTTGCGTCGGTGCGTGCCACCTACTCGCAGGCGCTGCGCGACTGGGACGCAGCCGCGATGCCGCAGTGGACCGCCCAGCTGGACCAGGCCCTCAGCGGCGAGCAACTGCTCACCGCTCAGCGGCTTGACGGAGTTGTGTCGCGTACGCCGGTAGGGGAGCGTCTCAGCCTGCCCGTTGCGCAGTGGATGCAGGCCCAAGCTGCGCGACAGCAGCGCCTGCACGAGGTCACCGCCACCGCCGACGGTGCAGTCGTCGCGATGCTGGAGGACTGGCGCCGCCAGCGTGCAGTGATCGCTGGGGCCACTGGCGGGGGATCGCTAGCCGTTCTGCTGCTGTCGGTGTTACTTGCCTCGTTCGTGGGCCGCCGAACGGCGCGATCGCTGGAACGACTGCGTGACCAGGCAACGGGCATTGCTCAGGCCGGACTGCCGCAGGCGGTCGCGGCGCTGGCAGCCCACCCGTCCGAAGCGCTCGCTGGACCGGCTGGCAATACCCGTTCGGCGGTGGTGCTCGAGGTTGTCGGCGATGACGAGGTCGCTGCTGTGGCCCAGTCGTTCAACCACATCGTCGCCACGGCGCTGGAGCAGGCGACCGCGCTGGTCAGCGCCCGCGATGAGGTCACTCGTCTGATCGTCGACCTGGGCCGCCGTCAGCAGATCCTCATCGACGCGCTGCTCAGTCGCATCGACGCCGCCGAGCGGCAGGAGACCGACACCGAGCGGTTGGAGCGGCTGTTCCAGATCGACCATCTGGCGGCACGGATGCTGCGGTACAACCGCAACCTGCTGCGTCTGGGTGGGGTGCCGATCGCGGTCACCTACTCGGTCCCGGCGTCGCTGTCGGACGTGCTGACGGCCGCGACCTCCCACGTCGAAGGCTATACCCGGATCACGATCACCCATGTCGATGAGATTCTGATCCGCCCTCCCGCGATCGCGGCGGTGGTGCAGGCCCTGGCCGAACTGCTGGACAACGCGCTGACGTACTCGCACGTCGGGGTGCAGATCAGTGGTCGGCGGGTCGGTGACCGGGTGGTCGTGGAGATCACCGACTCCGGTGTCGGGATGGGCGAGCAGGACCTGGTAGCGGCCAATGACCTGCTCGCGGGCCGCGTCGCGGCCGAGGCTGGCGTGCGGCACATGGGCCTGCAGGTCACCGCGAAAGTGGCCGCGGAACATGGTCTCGAGGTGCTGCTCCATACCAGTACAGGGGTCCCCGGGGTGACGGCCGAGGTGACGTTGCCGTGGGGTGTGCTGCAGCCAACCAGTCACCGCCTGCCCGAGTCGGTGGTCGGCGCCCCAGCGCCCCGGCTGCTGGACCGCCTCGCTGGTGCGCCAGCCGTTCGGAGTCTGCCCGCCGCACCGCCGCCCGCTGCTGCGGCGACGGTCACTTCGGCGGGTCTACCGGTCCGGGACCGCGAAGCGCGAAACGCACCTCCTGCCGCACCTGCCGTAACCGCCCCCCGTGACGCGCTCACCCGAGCGCACGCGCTGTCGGCCATCCAGCGCGGCCAGCTGGCCGCGCGCGCAGGCCGAACCTCTACCCAACCTCGTGAAGGAGATCTGCCGTGACCCGCACCGATGTCGAAGACGACTACCTGACGGATCTGCTCAACGGCTTCAAGGCCGATCTTCCCGGCGTCAACCACGCCATCGTGGTGGCAGGCGACGGACTGCTGCTGGCCAACACCGGCACGCTGGAGCGCGACCAGGCCGAACGGATCGCCGCCGCTGCGGCAGGGTTCGCCGGGCTGGCCAACCAGGTCGACGGCGAGCTGCTCGGCGGCGGTCTGCAGTCGATCACCGTGGAGCTGTCGGAAGGCTACGTGCTGATCACCCAGACGCCCGGCGGTGCCCGGTTGGCGGCGGTGGTCCGGTCCAACAGCGACATCGGCCAGGTCGTGTATCAGCTGGGTCTGCTGTCGGACCGGGTCGGCAAGACCGCGTTGGCGGTCGCGGCCCGCCATGGCTAGCGCGGCAGCGCCGGTGCAGCAGGTTCCGGATGTCGTGTCGGTGAAGATCGTGATCGCCGGTGGGTTCGGGGTCGGCAAGACCACGTTCGTGTCGGCGGTCTCCGACATCGGTCCGCTGACCACCGACGTCACGATGACCGCCGCAGGCCAGGACGTAGACGACCTGTCGCTGGTGCCGGACAAACGAACGACCACTGTCGCCTTCGACTTCGGTCGGGTCGACCTCGGCGAGATCCGCCTCTACCTGTTCGGCACCCCGGGCCAGACACGGTTCTGGTTCATGTGGGACTCGGCAGTCAGAGGCGCGCTGGCCGCGGTTGTACTGGCCGACACCCGCAGGTTGGCCGACAGCTTCGCCGCCATCGACTTCTTCGAGCACCGGCAGTTGCCCTACATCGTCGTGGTCAACCAGTTCGACGGCGCTAAAGATCATAGCGTCGCCGATCTGCGTGACGCGCTGGCGATCGATCCTGGCGTGCCGCTGCTGACCTGTGACGCCCGTGTCCGCGATGGCGTGAAACGCGTCCTGATCGAGCTGGTTGAGCACCTGATCCAGCTCCGTGATCCCCGCCGCGTCGCGGCGGCCAACCATCCCCTCTGACACAAGGACCCCTAACCATGAGAGACAGTGCACGCAGGCTTGCCGCCGCAGCGACCGCCGCGGTGGTGTTGCTGGCCACAGGCTGCAGCGGCTCGGCGATCGAAGACGTCCACACGGCCATCGAGCAGCAGCTGGTCATCGGGATGGTCGTGTCCCAGACCGGTGTCTACAAGACGGTCGGCGACGACATGGTCAACGGCCTGAAGCTGTACCTCGACCAGCACGGCGGCCAGCTCGGCGGCCGGACGGTTGACCTGGTCATCGAGGACGAGGCCGAGGGCGGCGCCCCGGCCCGCGCCGCGGCCGAGAAGCTGATCACCTCGAACAAGGCGGTCGCGCTGACCGGGGTCGTCGGCGGCGGTTCGGTCGCGGCGATCAAGCCGCTGCTGGACCAGCACCAGATCCCGCTGATCGGCTCCAACGCCCGACCGACCAGCATGCCCAACCTCGACTGGGTCTGGCAGACGTCCTACATCTCCACCGAGCCCGGCATCGCGATGGGTGACTACGTCGCCCAGCAGGCAGGCGGGCCGGTGTGGGTGATATGCCCTGACTACCAGGGCGGCTACGACGAGTGCAACGGCTTCAAAGACGCGTTCCTGAGGGCCGGCGGCAAACTCGCCAACCCGGACCAGAAGATCGTCTGGACGCCGTTCCCGATGACGAAGAACTTCCAGCCGTACCTGACGCAGATCCTGCAGTCGGACGCCAAGGCCGTCTACACCTTCTACGCCGGTGGCGCCGCGATCGACTTCGTGAAGCAGTACCGCCAGTTCGTGGGGGACAAGCTGCCGCTGTTCGCGGCCGGGTTCCTGACCGAAGGCAGCGTGCTGGGCGTCCAGGGCGATGCGGCCAAGGGCATCCGCAACAGCCTCAACTACAGCCCCGACCTCGACAACGCCGCCAACAAGCGCTTCGTCGCCGACTACCAGGCCAAGTACCAGGCCCTGCCGACGACGTTCGCCATGGCGTCCTACGACGCCGGCGCGGTGCTGGACAAGGCGATCGCGGCGGCCGCGGCCAAGGGCGAGGTCACCGGAAAGACGATCAACGAAGCGGTCGCCGGGCTCGGCCAGATCGACTCCCCGCGCGGGGTGTGGCAGTTCTCGACCAAGACCCACACCCCGGTGCAGACGTGGTACCTGCGCGAAGTCCGCACCGACGGCCGCGCACTGACCAACGTCGTGCTGCAGGAGCTGGCCACCATCGGCGGCTGACCACCAGACGGATCCTCCCCCGAAACGGGGTGTGCCCGGCAGGTCAGCGCTTCAGGGGAGCTGAGCAGCCGGGCACACCCCACCCCGAACCACCCACGAAAGGCCAGCACCATGACCCGCACCGCCTACGCGTTCGCCGGGAAGACCTCCGTCGACGAACAACTCAAGGCCCTGACCGACGCCTGCGACCCGTTCACCCGCGCCGGACTCGACAGCCTCGACATCCAGGCCGACTGGCAGATCCTCGACATCGGCGCCGGGTCCGGCACCATCGCGACCTGGCTGGCCGACCGCGTCGGCGCCGACGGCATGGTCACCGCCACCGACATCGACCCCTCCCGCATCCCGGCCCGACAGCGCCTCACCACCGTTCCGCACAACATCGCCGCCGACCCGCTGCCCGACGCCTACTACGACCTGATCCACTCCCGCCTCGTCATGATCCACCTCCCGGCCAGGGAGAAGATCCTCGGCAAGCTGCTGGCGGCGCTCAAGCCCGGCGGTCACCTGATGCTGCACGAGTTCGACTGCACGGCCCGCCGCACCGTCCTGAACGGCGGCGCCGACGACACCGCCCTGCACGAGCGGGTCATCGCGGGCATCAACCGGGTCCTGCTGACCGCCGGGGCACAGCTGGACTGGGGCACCGCCGCCCACGCCGCCATGACCCGAGCCGGTTTCGTCGACGTCGACACCACCGCCACCCAGGTCAGCAGCCGCGGCGGTGACCCCTGGGCCCGCCTGGCCGCGATCAACACCCTGCAGCTGCACGAACAGCTGCTCGACACGGGCCTCACCGCCGCGGACCTCGACCGGTTCCGGAACCTGATGGACGACCCCGACTTCACCGCGATGTCGTACCTGATAACCCGCACCACGGGGCGGCGAGCGCAGTGACCGCAGTGGGGATCGTCGACGCCGTCGCCTGCGGGCTGGTGTACTACGTGGTCGCCTCCGGGCTCACCCTCATCCTGGGCAGCCTGCGGGTGCTGACCCTCGCCCACGGCAGCGCCTACCTCGCCGGAACGTGGCTGGCCTGGCAGCTGCAAGCCGACACCCCGGCCGGGTACCTGGCGGCGCTCGGCGCGGCGATCCCCACCGGCATCGCACTGGGCTCCGTCGGCGCCGCACTGACCTGGCCGCTGCGCCGCCACGGGCACCTCGCCCAGGCCCTGGCCACCCTCGGCCTCAGCCTCATCGCCGCCCAGGCGTTCGCCGCGGCGACCGGCGGCGGATGGCTGCCCGCCACCCCGCCACCGCCGCTGGACACGACGGTCAGCATCGCCGGCGCCCGGTACCCGGCCTACCGACTGCTGTTCATTGCCGCCGCGCTGCTCATCGCCCTCATCCTGTGGGTGACAATGTCGCGAACAAAGGCAGGTCTGACGGTCCGGGCGGTGGCCGACGACCCGGCCATGGCCGCCTCGATCGGAATTCGGCCCGCGCTCGTCCACTCCCTCGTCTTCGCCGCCGGCACCGTCCTTGCCGTCCTCGCCGGAGTCCTTGCCGCACCGATCGTGCCCGGCGGGCCCGGCACCGACGGACAGATGCTGGTGACGAGCCTGCTGATCGTCGTACTCGGCGGGGCAGGCGACCTGCGCGGCGCGTTCGTCGCCGCGCTGGTCACCGGAGCCGTCACCACCATCGGCGTCATCACGGCCCCGGCGGTCGCGCCGTTCCTGCTGTTCGCTGTCCTGGTCGCCGTCGTGGCGATCCGCCCGTCCGGGCTCGGCAGCCGGAGGTGGGCATGACCCGCCGCCTTGCTGTCACCGGCGTCGCCGCCGTGGCGGTGGCACTGCCGTTCGTCGCCGACACCTACACCGTGACCGTAGGCGCCCGGATCCTCGCGCTCGGGCTGCTGGCCGTCGCAGTACACCTACTGTCGACCCGCACCCTGCAGGCGAGCCTCGGCCACGGCGCATACTTCGGCGTCGGCGGCTACACCACCGCGCTGCTGGCCCAATCAGGCCACGACAGCGCACCCCTGCAGCTAGCAGCCGCTATCACCGCAGCCACGGCCGCAGCCGCAGTGATAGCCGTGGCCCTGGCCCGCCTGCGCGGACTGACCTACGTCCTGGCGAGCCTGGCCGTGGGCATGCTCGCTGCGGCGTACGCCGCCAGCGCGCACACCGTCACCGGCGGCACCGACGGCATCGCCGCCGCAGCACCGAAGCTGTGGCCCTTCGGCATCTCCCTCGCCCCGGTCGGCACCCGCTACCTGTGGCTGGCCACAGTCGTCCTCGGGATCTGCGGCCTGCTGGCCTGGCACGCCCGTTCGCCTTTCGCCGCCGCAGCCATCGCCATCGGCGACATCGACCAGGGCATGAACGCCTTCGGCTATCCCGTTGCCCGGACCGTGTGGCGGGGACACCTGCACTCGGCCGCCGTCGCCGGAGCCGCTGGCGCGCTGTGGGTCCACGCCACCGGCTACCTCAACCCCACCGACCTCGGCCTGACCACCTCCGCGCTGGCACTGGCCGCAGCAACCATCGGCCACCACCACGGACCCATCGTCGTGATCACCGCGACTGCGGCACTGGTCTGTGCCCGCGACGTCGCCGCCAGCCACCTGCCCCCGGCCGGGCAAGGGCCGCTGTGGCTCGGCCTGCTCCTGCTCACCGCAGCCTTCCTGCCGCTGGCCGGCCGCCGCACCACACCGACACCAGCCGAGGTGAGGCCATGAACCCGCCGCTGCTCGCCCTCAACGGCATCATCCGCCGATACGGCGCCATCACCGCCGTCGGACGGATCAACGTGACCGTCGCCGCCGGGCAGCGGCTGGCGATCACCGGACCCAACGGCGCCGGAAAGTCGACCCTGCTCGGACTGATCGACGGCACCGTCACCGCAACCAGCGGCAAAGTCATCTACGACGGCACCGACATCACCACGTGGCCCACCCACCGGCGGGCCCGCGCCGGCATCGCCCGGGTGTTCCAGCACCCGCAGGTGGCGGCACGGCACACCGTCCTGGGCAACATCCTGCTCGGCGTACACCGCCACCACCGCACGGGAACCGCGCTGCTACCGCCACGCCGGGCAGCAGCCCGGCTTATGCGCGAAATGACCCTGCACCTGGCCGACCAGACCGGTCTGCGAACGGTCGGCACACACCTTGCCGGCCACCTGTCCTACGGACACCGCCGCCAGCTCGACCTGGCCATGGCCCTGGCCGGCCAACCCCGGCTGCTGCTGCTCGACGAACCCACCGCTGGCCTGTCAGACCACGAAACCGAGCGCATCACCCGGATGCTGTCGGCCCTGCCCGACACCATGACCGTGCTGATCGTCGAACACGATCCGGCCGTCGCAGCCCGCATCACCACCACGACCCTGCAGCTGAACGCCGGACAACCCACGGCCGAAGGCGGCCCCGCATGAGCACCGCGACGCTGCACCTGAACCAGCTCGAAGGCGGCTACCCCGGCCACCGCGTCCTTCGCCCGACCAACCTCACCGCGACGCACGGTGACATCGTCCTGATCACCGGACCCAACGGCGCCGGGAAGACGACCCTGATCAACGCCATCGCCGGACACGTGCTCACCTCAGGCCAAATCTGGGTCGACGGGCAAGACATCAGCCGGTGGCCCGCCGACCGCCGGGCCCGCGCAGGCATCGCGCTCGTCCCGCAGCACCGCGGGCTGTTCGCCGGCCTCACCGCCGCAGAACACCTACGCCTCGCCACCACCGACGCAAGCGCCGTCGACGACGTCCTGGACCGGTTGCCCCACCTGCGCACTCGTCTGCGGCACCGGCCGTCGCAGCTGTCCGGCGGCGAGCAGCAGATGCTCGCGATCGCGAGGGCACTGGTCCGCTCACCGCGACTGCTGCTGCTCGACGAACCTGCCGAGGGCCTCGCTGCCACGGTCGTCGGCGAACTGGTACGCGTCATCGCGGACGTCGCCGCAGCCGGCGGAACGGTGCTGGTAACCGAACCCGGCACCGGCACCGCTGCCTGGCCAGATGCCCGCCACCACGAACTGCGCCGCGGCCTCCTGACACCCGTCCTTGCGGCGACCGACGCACAAGGAGCACGGCCATGAGGCGGCCACTGGAGCTGATGACCCCGCCGATCGGCACGCTCGCGCCCTGCCTGGCCTGCGACCGGCAGGCGACCTGGGATGAGATCCACGGCTGGGTCCACACCATCGACGTCGCCGACATCCTCTCCGGCGCGGCTATGTCGGCTCATTCGAGCCATGTGGCCGCCGCTGAATGGCCACAGCGATGAACGGTGCCCAGCTGACAGTTTCGGGCGTGGCAGCGCCGACCTCCCGAGTGATGAGGGGACTCGGGAGCCTCCCGGCCGGGTCGGAGTCCGCAGCAGTGCGGCCACCACGCAGCCGCAGCGCGCGATCCGACCCGGCCGAGACGGTCACCACCCCCGCCCAGCACGCCGCCAACGAGCCGACCAGACCGCATCGGCCGAAGACACACCAGCTGGCGATCGCCAGCGGTACCCACCGCCCATAGAGGGATCCGATGTACGACGGCTCGACATCTGCCGCGGTCCGCGGCGGCCATCCCGAAACCGCAGATGCGTTCGGTCAGGCACTGCTGGCCGCCGCCGCCCGCGATGGCCAGCCAGCGACCGCCTACGTCATCACCGAACGAGACGACGGCATGATCTCGGCACGCGATGCCTGCCACTACTTCGCCCCGGTCGGCGGCGACGAGATCGAGAACGACGTCCTGGCCCTGGCCCACGGGCGGGTACTGGATATCGGCTGCGGCGCGGGACGGCACGCCCTGTACCTGCACAACCAAGGACTGAACGTCCTGGGAATCGACGTGTCAGCCGGAGCCGTGGAGGTCTGCCGTCAGCGAGGCATAACCGCTCTCCTGGGCAACATCTACGACCCGCCGCCGCTCGGCCGATTCGACACCCTGCTGCTACTCGGCGGGAACCTCGGCCTGCTGGGGTCGCCGCACCTCGCTCCGCAGCTCCTTGCATCCCTCACAGCGCTTGCCGGTGACGGCGCGCAGATTCTGGCCGAAGGCTTCGACCCGACAGCGACAGAGGACCCCGACGACCTCGCCTACCAACGACACAACGCCGCCCTCGGAATACCCCCGGGCGCAATCGTCGTACGTGTTCGCCACCGCGCGCTCGCGACCGCTTCTACCCCGCTGTGGTACCTGCCTGCCCGGGAGCTCGCGGGACTGCAGGCCGACAGCGGCTGGAACATAGGCCGCCTCTGGCAACGGCCCGACGGCCCGTCCTACTGGGTCCAGCTGACGCGCCATACGGCCACCGCATGACGGTGCGGCAGACGGGCCCGAACCGAGCCACGCCCCAAGGCAACTCCAGGCCGCTGTGGTGCACGGCGTGGTGCCACCTGAGGGACCGCCACGGCGGAATACGAACCAACCCAGAACCAGCAGTCGATCAACCTCACCCATGGGAGAAGGAATCATGACCACTGAGCCGATCGAACGTCCGGCGGCACAGCATGACCAACGGCGCCGCAGAATCCGCTGGCTGTGGCTGGCACTGGCCGCCGCGCTGATCGTGGCCGTCGGGGGCGCCTATGCCGTCGTCCGCTCAAGCGCCGCGACCGGCCAGGTGGACGCTGCAACAGCCACCGGCACCGTTCCCGGCGAAGCATCCATGTCGGGCAAGCAGCTGCTGGAAGCCCTGGCCGCAGGTCTGACCGACGCGCCCGCCGACCACCGCACCGGCACCTACACCCTGCTGCACAGCGTCGTGTGGGGCCAGAACATTCAGGGCACCATGGAGATCGCGGCCCGCGACACCTGGCGGACCCAGGACGGGACCGTGCACTACGCCGAGCAGCGTTCCAAGGACAACATGCCGATAGCCGGGTTCGACCCGGTGAAGACCATCCAGGCCATCCAGGCGCAGCCGCCGCTGATCATGGACTTCACCGGCGAGAACCGCACCCCCGACCTGGCCCTCAGCGGGACCGGCGACGCGGTCAAGGAGCTGACCTGGTACGTCCAGAGCAGCCGCCAGTGGCAGCCCGCCATCGCCCGCGTCCGCATCGACGAACTCGCCGGCATCTACATGAGCCAGTACGTGCCCAAGCATATGCGCCAGGCGATCCTTCGCGCGCTCGCGGCACAACCCGACGTCGAGTTCAGCCACGAACGGTCCGCCGACATCCAGGGACGCGCGGCGATCGCCTTCAGCGCCAAGACCGACAACGAGACCATCACGCTGTACTTCCATCCGGAGACAGGCGACCTGCTGGCCAAGCGCTCGATGATCGGCGACAGGCTGTTCGGCTACACGCTGCTCGAACCCGCGGTCTGGACCGACCGGGCAGGGCCTCAGAACCCGCAACCGACGCCGGCGTCGACCATCATCCCGACCTGGCTGCCAGGAGTCGGCACCCTGACCTGAGCGGGTGGGCGATCGCCGGTGCCGCGCCGGCGCAGGCGGTCGCCTCACACTCTCAGCCGAGCCCGCACGCGAAGCATTCGGTCGTCGCGGCTTACGTCGTCTGCACGGCATCAACGAGACCGCTGCCGCTCGACCAGAACTGTCACGAAAGGCCGGCGATGGCAACGACCACCGACTACGACGCTCCACGCGAGCAGACCATTAACGAGGACAGCCTCGAAGAACTTCAGGAACGTCGAGCCTCCCAAGCCGCGCAGACACTCGACGTCGACGACGGCGACGTCACGCAGTACCTGGTTGTTGACATCGAACATCTCGACGAAGAGATGACGGTCGACGTCGTGCCCATGCAGCTCGACGAGTTCCGGTGCGACCGATGCTTCCTGGTCAGGCATCGCGTACAACGCGCCGCCCCAGACCGGGCCATCTGCATCGACTGCTGCTGACACCTTGGGTCACCTGCCGTTGCTGCGGCCCGCGGCCCTTCCATGTGTCAGCCGCGGCGCAGGCGGCGGCCCTACCGGGGCGAGAAGCACCCGTCGAGTGGGCAACGACACACACCGCCCACGACCTGAAACGGCCAGTCCGTACCAGCCATGAGGAGGCCCGATGAACCAGCTCGGCGAGATGCAGGACATTGCCGCTGCCAGCACCACTGTCGCCGCCCTGCATCGTGAGATCGCGCCGGAAGCCCTCGGCGATGAAGGATGGCTCGCGTTCGCAGCGAGCATCGCTGCCGGCACCGGCTGTGCGAGCTTGAACGACGCCGTCATCATCGACATCGCAAGCGGCAGGTTCCTGCAGTGGGTGCAAAACTTCGACAGCATCACCGTCAACATCAGCGACAACGACGAGCAGCCGCTGACCGTCGATCAACGGACCGCCCTCGCCGATCAAGGATGGCAAGCCCCCACCCGGGCCGAGCCCACCTGGAACCGCGACGTCCGATGGCAGCCAAGCCAGGACATGTTCGACATGTTCGCAGTGCTGATCACGGTGACGCTGCACGTCCACCTCGGTGTGCAGTCCGCTGCCGGGCTGCAGATCAGGGCCTTCAATCTCGGCGGCGGCGAACGATACGAACTGCCCATGTCGGCGATCGAGTACCGGCGGGCGTGCGCCGATGTGTCGCTGCGACTGGCTGACCTGAGGCTCCATCATTCCGCCGCCGCGTTCGTCATGGACAAGGAGAGCATCACGGCCGCCTTGGTCGTGGTCGATGTGATGCCCGCGGACCGCCGGCCTACCGAGCACGACAGCGGCGCTTACTTCCTCGACCGGATCGTCCTTGTCGAAGGCGGCGACCCGCACCTCGCGATCTGGTCCCACGTCGCCCCCGGCGGACGAGCGGGCAGCCGCCTCGTGCCGGACCACCCGCCGCGGCCTGGGCGGCCGCTGCGCGCCGAGCAGGGAAACCCCATCTATATCCGATACCTGCTCCAACACAGCGCCGCTCTGGCCGCGGCATTGCACGCCGATCCAGCGCTGCGGGAGCGGATGAGCGGCCTGCTGGCCTCGGGTAGAGCCGACGCGGTGCGCGCCATGCATATCGAGGCGTCGACCGGCGGCAGCGGGATCAGGATCACCACGATGTTGCTGGCACCCGAGAAGCTCGACGGCGCCTCGATCGCACTGCCAGGCGGCGACGCACCACGGCTTGCGGCAACGGCCCGGCCATAGACAGCGGGCTCGTTCTGGCAGCCACGGGGGTTCTCTGGGGGTGGTTGTCCTGCCGCTATTTGTGGCGTGAGGGTCTGTTAGGAGCGGGTTTCCGACAGTTCTCTGCGGTTGTGGTTCTGTCGTGCGTTGTGGCATTTGCGACGACGATACGGAGTTCCTTGTGCAGATCTTTTTGGTGCGGATGCCGTCGGGTGGCCGGTATTGGACGGTGCTGGATGATGATCTGGTGCCGGTTCCGGCGGCGGATCGGTTTCTGCGAGACGAACGCTTCGGGCGGGATCGTGCTGAGCTGACCACGAAGGCGCACGCCGGTGGGGTGATGCTGTTCCTGTTGTGGTGTGCTCGGACGGGGCGTGACTGGCGTACGGCGGCGGCGGACATGGCGGCGTTCATCGTGTGGTTGCGGTTCGCACCTTCGGACCTGGATGCCGAAGCGGCGGTGGTGGCTGGGCCGGGGGCGCGGCCGGTGCGTCAGGCGCGGCGGATCAACCGGGTGTTGTCGGCGGTGCGCTTGTTCCTGGCCTCGGCGGTGACGTACAAGGATGTGCCGGCGGCTGTCCTGGGTTCACTTTACGAGGTGGGCGATGTGCGGGATCTGCCGGTGGAGGCGCAGTCCGAGGACGGGCAGATGCTCTTCCGGATGGCGGCGCGTCACCACCTGGCTGAGGAGGACCGGGCGGTGGACAGGGCCAGCGATGAGGAGGTCGTGGCGTTGCTTCGTGCGTGTCGGTCGGCACGCGACAGGCTGGTCGTCTTGCTGCTGTCGCGGGTGGGGCTGCGTCGTGGCGAGGCGACCGGGTTGCGGTTGGAGGACATGCACCTGATGGCCGACTCGCGGCAACTGGGCTGTGCGATGCACGGTTCGCACTTGCATGTGGTGCGGCGGGACAACATCAACGGCGCGTGGGCGAAGTCGCGGCGCAGCAGAGCGATGCCCGTGGACTTTCTACTGGTGCACGCCGCTGATCAGTACGCGTTCGAGCGGCAGGACTGTGCTGCTGCCCGTGACAGCGATTTCTTGCTGGTGAACCTGTTCCGGGCACCGGTCGGAGCGCCGATGCGCCCGGACGCGTTGAACGAACTGGTCGAGGGCCTGTCGCGGCGCGCCGGCCTGGGGCGGGCGCTGACTCCGCATATGCTGCGGCACGCCTTCGCCAGCAACGTCGCCGATGCCGGCGGCGCGCTTGACGAGATTCAGACCTTGCTCGGGCAGAAGAGCCCGTGGTCCGCGCAGCCCTACCTGCACACCTCCGCCGCACGGCTGCGCGAGGCGGTGCAGCGGGTGGCCTCGCCACGCGCGTGGGATCTGGAGCCGACGCGATGACCGGAGCCGCCCTGGCCGCCGTCGCCTCGGACGTGCCCGGCACCGACCACCATCGCACGCATCGGCTGCGGGCGCTGATCTCCCCGCAGTTCCTGGCCGAGGCCGGCTGGGTCCAGGTGCGCAAGGCGCTTGTCTTCCCGACCAGGCATCCGTTGCTGGGATGGGACGGCCCGGCCGATCCCCTCGCGGACTGGGCGGCGCGGGTGGCGGCTGGCAGCGGCTCCTGCGCGGTGGGGCGCTGTCCGCTAGACCGGCAGGGAAATGGCAGCTACTGCGAACTTCATCGCGTCGAGTGGAGGGCGACGCGCGGTCCCAGCAGCGGCGTCGACGAGGCCTACTGGCGCACGGTGGTCCAGGCCGAGCTCGTGCCTGGCATGGTGAGCCTGCACGGCCTACCCGAGCTGGTGGTGGCTGAGCTTCTCTACGGTTTACAGCACCGATGCCGCAGGGGCGCACGAACCTCATGGCGCGCCCTGGGCAATCTGGTGCGCAGAATCCGCATGGCTGGCGCGGCGTCGATGGAGGACCTGCCGCCCAGGAGCGAGGACTCGCTGCACAGCACCATCGTCGCCGCCGTGCGGCAGGCGGTGCTCGATCCCGAAATCGAGAGGCGCAAGGACGTCTGGCAGATGAGCGCTTTCGGTTACGGCGGCACCCTTGACTTCAGCGAGATCAGCCAGGGTTGGCTGCGTGAGGCCGTCAAACGGTGGGCGTTGGACTTCTTGCCCACCCGTCAGGGCAAGACCCCGGTGGGCAAGGTCCGCGCCCGGGTCATGGCGGTGGCCAAACTGTCGGCGAGCCTGCGGCTGCAACGCCAGGACCGCGGCGAGGACTTCACCATCCTGGGCGCCGCCGACATCTCCGCGTTCTGCAACCGGCTGGCGTTCCTGCAGGCGCAGGGCGTCGTCTCGGCGCGGCTACGGCTGAGCACCTGCCTGATGGCCCGTGTCGTTCTCGACGGCATCCGCAGGCTAGGGCTGACCAGGCCCGGACAGCCGCTGTCCGGACTGCCCGACGACTTCGCCATACGTCGCGGACAGATCCCCGACGACAGCGAAGACGACGAACCCGGCAAAGACCTGCCCAAGGAAGTCATGCAGGTCATCTGCCGGCACCTGCCGCAGTTGGGCCAGCAGGCCAACGACGAGATCCAGACCGCAGTCGAACTGCTGATCGACACCGGACGGCGGCCCAGCGAGATCTGCGCACTGGCGTGGGACTGCCTGCAGCATGACGCCGACGGGCAGCCGGTGCTCATCTACGACAACGTCAAGTCCAAGCGGTTCGGTCGTCGCCTGCCCGTCGCCACTACCACCGCTGATCTGATCCGCGCCGCGCAGGCACGGGCGCGGCAACGCTTCCCCGACACCCCTGTCGGTGAGCTCAAGCTACTGCCATCGACCAGGAACAACCCCCATGGTCACCGCCCGATCAGCCCGGCGAACGTGTCCAGCATGCACCGGCGATGGATCATGGGGCTGCCGCAGGTCACCGTCGCGACCGAGACGACCTCCGACGGCAAGGCCGTCGTCGTATCGCTGCCATACGACATGGCGACGATCACGGTCTACGCATACCGGCACACCTACGCCCAACGCCACGCCGACGCCGGAGTGCCCGTCGACGTCCTTCGGGAACTGCTCGACCACCTCAGAATGGACACCACGCAGCGGTACTACCGCATCGGGGAGAAACGACGCCGCGAGGCCGTCGACCGGGTCGCACTCATGCAGTTCGACCGGCACGGCTCTCGGATCTGGCGTGATGCGACCGCTCTGCTGGACGACGAGCGCATGCGTCTGGCCGTCGGCGAGGTGGCCGTCCCCTACGGCGGCTGCAGCGAACCGAGCAACGTCAACGCCGGTGGCGGGGCCTGCCCGATCAGATTTCGATGCGTCGGCTGCGGCCACTTCCGCACCGACGCCTCCTACCTTCCCGATCTGGAGGCATACCTGGCCGACCTGCTGCGCAACCGCGAACGCATCCTAGCTACCGGGATCGACGCCGACGACTGGGCCAGAGCCGAAGCGCTTCCCTCGACCGAGGAGATCACCCGCGTCCAGCGGCTCATCACCCGCATCAAAGGCGAGTTGGACGACCTCACCGACGCCGAACGCGAACAGATCGAGCAGGCAGTCGCCGTCGTCCGCCGGGGCCGGATCGCCCTGCGCATCACACCAACCGACCGGCGGCCACACGACGACCTTCGACCGGCGAGGGCCGCATGAATATGGGCCGTGGCCGCGTCAACGACGCCGTCCGACGCCGAGAAAAGGTCACCAAGGTCATCCTCCAGGCTCAGCAGGCAGGCGGCGACCTCAGCGTCTCCGCCGTCGCCCGCCGAGCCGGCGTTGACCGTTCCTACCTCTACCGGCACCGTGACCTGCTCGAACTTATCCACCAAACGCAGTGCAGCCCAGCAGCCGGCTCATCTGTCACGATCAGCCGGGCGTCGCTGCAAACCGACCTCGCCAACGCACACGAACGCAACCGCCGTCTCCAAGCACGCAGCCAACTACTGGAACGGCGGCTGTCCGAACTCATGGGCGATCAAGCATGGCGGGACTCGGGCCTCGGCGCGCCCACCGACATCGAAACCCTCCAGCGAAGGATCGTCGAACTGGAGCAACAGAATGCTGAACTCACCGGCCAGATCGAGGACCGCGACCGCGACCTGACCGCAGCCCGAGCCGCCAACCGGGAGCTGATGCTCCAGTTGAACGCCAGATAGCGCATGCCGCGCGCAGGTGAAGGGGCTAAACGAGACCGAGGTTGGCCCACGGGGGAAGGCCAACCTCGGAGATCTCACTCCATAAACGCGGCGTGTCAACCCCGCGCAACATGTGTTGCATTGGAAAACTCGTCAAAGCGGGCGACGAACTGCGACTACCGGTGCCGCCACACTCGACCCCCCAAAGAACGGGGGAAGCGGCCAGAACGAACCCGTAGTAACAGCATAGCGCCGCAGCCTCAACCTCAATTCTTCCGATCGTGGGTAAGGAAGTACTCGTGGTGTCCTGGCCGACACGCTGAACAGACGACCCGGCACTGGATGTCCGAGCCCATGGCTAATCTCCAGCCATGAACGACCAGCCACAACCCACCCCGCAGGAGGCGTCGGACGATGCGGCACGGCGGGCGGCAGCGCGGATCTCGTTCCGGTTGACCTACGACCACACCAGCATGCCGCGACGGATCGGCATCGGCTCGATGTCGGGTCCGCCGATTCCGTGTGCGTACGGAGGCCAGCTTCAGTCATCCGGCGAGTGGGACGCTCCCGATGACGGCCAGCCACGTGATGAGGTCGGATGGCTCGACCAATTCCTGTCCTATGTCGTCGGTGAGACGGTCCATGAAGGGCTGGAGCACTACCAAGTTGATGGCCGGCCGTGGCTGGACCCCCATGGGCCGGCGGAGGCGGCGATCCACGCAGCTGTCGACAGGCTTCACGCGGACCTGGTGGCCATTCGCCGGAGGTTCAGTTCCGACCAGGCGAAATGAGGCCAAGAAGGGCGGCTGCCGACCGGCTGTGCCATGCACGACGCGCGCCGGGCTCGGCATGGAGGGCGCCGGCTCTGCGGCCGCGGTGTGGTGGGGCGCCATCCGACAGCCGCCCCACCACACCAGCTCGCACCGCATTAACTACGATGATTATGTCAGTGACGTATGTAGCGCGCAAGTCGGCGACACCTGCGGCGCACCGACGGTCCGGGCTGACCGGCCCGGACCGTCGGGAAAGACAGCGCGATCCCCAGGGCCTTAGCGCGTGTTTCAGAAGTAGCACCTGGCCGTGGTCCTGTCCGGTTGCGCCCGTAGCAACCTCGATGGAGAAGCGGAATGATCACGGCGTGACCGACGACGAGATCATCGAAGCACTGCGTAGCCGGGTTGCGGCTGGCCGGCCTACGGCCAGCACGTACTCGCCCGAGCTGCGAGTGGCATCGCCTGCCGACCTCGACGACGTAGAAGCCGGTCTCGGATTCAAGCTGCCGACCCTGCTTGGACGCATCTACCTGGAAGTCGCCAACGGTGGCGTCGGACCGTTCCTCGGGATCTTGGGCTTGCCACCGGACGGGTACGTCGGCGACGGCGGCGACCTGGTCGCCGACTATCACGCCGGCCAAGACTCAGCGGGATGGCCAGATGGTGAGCCCCCCGTCCCGCCGAAGGTCCTGATGCTGTGCGACTACGGCTGCGCGATGTGGGCGCTGCTGGACTGTCGATACCCCGAAGGCCGCATGTGGTGGTGGGACCAGGGCAGCCGCTACAAGCTCGACGTCACGCTGGCGCAATGGCTGAGCGCCTGGCTGACCGACGGAACGAACATCCTTGAGACCGCCGACCCACTACCCGATGAGAGCTGGGAAAGGTCCTAGACACCCACGGCGAGCGCCTGAACTGTGCGGCCGTTCGCCGACACGGCCGATCAGTGCGGCGTGTCGCTGATCGATGAACAGCGAGGTCTCCGGTAGACCGTTCAACGACCAAGAAGAACGAAAACCGGAGACCTCGTGGCCACCATACCGGCGGCGAGGCGGCACGACCTGACCGACGCGCAGTGGGCCGCGCTGCAACCGCTGCTGCCCAAGGGCAGAAGGCCAGGCCGTCCGCCGAAGTGGGACAAACGCCAGCTCATCGATGGTATCCGCTGGCGGGTGCGGGTCGGCTGCCCGTGGCGGGACGTGCCTGACATGTACGGGCCCTGGCAGACCGTGTACGGGCTGTTCCGCCGCTGGCAGCGAGCCGGGGTCTGGCAGCAGATTCTCACCGGCCTGCAAACCCACGCCGATGCGGCAGGGCTGATCGATTGGGACGTCAGCGTCGACTCCACGATCGCCCGTGCTCACCAGCACGCCGCCGGCGCCCGGGCCCGGCCGCAGGAACAAAAGGAGCCGCCCGGCGGCGTCGAGGACGAACCCGCCGACCACGCCCTCGGCAGGTCCCGGGGCGGGTGGACGACCAAGCTGCATCTGGCCTGTGAGCAGGGCCAGAAGCCTCTCGCGGTGGTGGTGACCGGTGGGCAGCGCGGCGACAGCCCGCAGTTCACGAAGGTCCTGGCCCGTATCCGGGTGCCGCGGCCCGGTGGCGGGCGTCCGCGGACCCGACCGGACCGGGTCCTGGCTGACAAGGCGTACAGCTCGGCCGCCAACCGGGAGCACCTGCGACGGCGCGGGATCAAGGGGACGATCCCGATCAAGGACGACCAGGCCGCCAACCGGCGCAAGAAGGGGCCGAAGGGCGGACGGCCGCCGACGTTCGACCCCGAGATCTATAAGCAGCGCCACGCCGTGGAGTGCGGCATCAACCGGCTCAAGCGCAACCGCGGGCTGGCCACCAGGTATGACAAGCTCGCCGTCCGCTACCAGGCCACCTACACCATCGCCGCGATGAACGAGTGGCTCTGACCCCACTTATGAAACACGCGCTAGCCAAGCTGGACACACGCCGCGGCTGTCGGCAACAGTCGGCCGCTATGCGAGGGCGGGTAGGAAAGTCGCTAGGTCGATCATCTCCACATGAGCGGCCGGTCCGGCGGTGAACTCGCGGACCGACATGTCGTAGCCGCCGAACCGCTTCTCGAACTCGGCCCGCTGCAGCGGTGAGGAACGGCCCAAGACCGCGAGCGCGGAGCTGGTAGCGGTGCGCAGGTACCGGATCGGCCTGGGTCCGGTCACGTAAAGCTGTGCTCTGAGCCCGTCGGCGTGCATCGCCAGGTTGACCAGATCGGCGAAGACCATCCGCTTGCGCATGGAGTCCTTGCCCTTCCACTGCGACACCTTGAACTCGGCGACCCGGCGATCGGTCTGAAGGTCGAACCGGCGGCTGTCGTCGTTGCCGGACGCCAGCGACGGTCTGCGGTCGACCCGTTCGCCGGCTTCGAGGATCAGGGGAAGGGCCTGGGCGATCACCGCGGCATGGATGAGGTCGTTGATGCGGCCGGTGTGCTGGCGTACCAGCAGCGCGGCGTGCAGAAGCTGCGGGCTCAGCGACGCGGCTTCGGCCAGCCCCGCCACGTCCGCAGCGGTCACTCCCAGGTAACGTTCCTCAATCTGCCTGATCCGGGTCGTCAGATCCTGCTCGTGCAGGAACCCGATGAGCCCGGCGAACGCGCTGGTCACATTATCGACCGCGTGCTCCGGACTAGAGACCGAGGCTTCGGCTGACGTGGGCATACCCGGCGCGGTCCGCATCGCGGTGCCTCCAGAACTGTTCGTAACAAGGTGATTCAAGCCCGCCAGGCCTTATGCCTGATCGAACATGGGCGTGCGGCGCGATCGCGGTCGCATGCCCACCGCTGCTCACGGTCGCCGGTCGGCTTGCTCAAGTGCCAGGACAGGGTCGTCGACCGTCCACTGGCGGTCGGGACGGCGTAACTGTGCCACGCCGCGGGCGTAAGCGGCGATGCCCGTCGGCAGGTTGTGCCACACCTCGGCCTGCCACCTCCCGCCCTTGTAGATCACCTGGAGCAGGCGGCGCCCGTTCCACCAGCCGCACATCGCTGTCACGCCTTCGACGACGACCCTCGTATCCGGGAACTGGCGCAACTCGTCCAGTGCGTGAAGCAGCACCCGACGTGCGAGGACAGTGGTGGTAGCCACGTTCACCACCCCGTCCCGTAGGGTCGCAGCGGGCAGCCGATCCACCGCGTCAGCCAGGGCGCTACGGGCTAGTATCCAGCTCAGCTCATCACGGAAGTCCAGCCAGGGGAATCCGTACCCGAACGCCGACCCGGTCAGGTCGGCCGCGTAACCGCGCAGCGATTCGTCGGGCGCCCCACGAAGGTGATCAACCTGCTGCCGGCCCGCGTCACGCAGCGCTTCAAAAGAACGGCGCAGGTCAGGATGCGCCTCGGGATACGCTGACAGTCCTCGTGCCAGGGCCACCAGCCCGATGGTCGTCAGTGCGGCCTGCTCCGCCTCCAACGCCTGCTCGGTCGGCGTGGTCCAGACCAGCAGCACGGATCGTTCAAGCAGGGCCAGCCACTCGGCAGGTTCGTCGAACACGTCCGCGGCGATGATCAGCAACACCGTCCGAGCGGACGCGAGTGCTGCGGGCATGGCGGCGCCGTCCATAGCGTCGAGGACCCGGTGGGCGAACTGGCGCAGCCGGGCCCGCTGCCGCTGATCGACGTCCCGGCTGGTCGGTGGCGGCAGCGAACGGTCCGCCTGGTCGCCTGGTTCCTCGCCCCCGCGGTCGTCCGGCCGGGCTACGGCGCCTCCGAGAGTGAACCGCAGCAACGCCGGTCCGGTGGCCATGGTGATGGCGTCGGTGACGAGCCGCCGCCGTGACATGCTGGCATGCGGGCTGGTCAGCTCCTCCGGGCGTACCGTTCGCAGGTGTGCGAGCGCGTACAACAGCGCCGCCCGTAGCGCCTCGTCGCCGATGACTCTGTCCCAGGCGTTGTTCTCCAGGGGCGAGGGCTGTTCGACGCGGGCGATGGCTCGGCCGACGTCGGTGACCACGGCTTCGGCGTCACCGGACTCGTCGCCCGAGCTCCAAGACACTCGTGCCGTGCCGCTCAGCGCGGCGAACCATTCGGCGTCAAACTCCGTGACGTAGGTGTGCACCCGTCCCGACGACCGGGCGTGTGCCAGGCTCCGCCCACCCACCTCCACAAGCTGCGGCGTGGCACCGCGATGGACCAGGACGTTCACCTCCACCCAACTTCCGTGCGCGCGTATGCCAAGAACAAGCAGCGGCGGTGTCTGTTCGGATTCCGGCGCGGGCGAAACGTATTCGACGTAGTCCAGGTCGATCGGGTCGTCGGCGATGGCCTCCACCAGCGATGCGCCGATGGGGGCGAGCAGCGCCAGCTCGCAGTTGCCGCCGCTGTCGGCCGCTCGCATCAGGGCGGCGCGGGTGCAGTTGGCGCTGCCGGTGACCGCCCAGGCCGCGCCCGGCGTGATCCATTCGATGATCTTGCCGTGGTGGTAGCGGGCGTAGTGCAAGGGCGGACGGGCCTGCCATGTTCCGGCTCGGGCGAGGGCGGACTTGAGCGCGACGGGGTCGCCCTGCACGTGCCGTGTCAGCAGGAGCTGCGTCGACTCGGGTCGTACCAGTTCGACCAGCGTCCGCAGGGCTTCGGCCTGCGTGTCGAAGAACGGCGAGGCGACGGCCAGCCGCGCGCTCGTCGCACGTGACAGCAGGGGGCGCAGCTGGTCCATGATCGGGGTATGGTCGCTGGTGAGCAGCACCAGGTCAGACGATGTGCCCGCTACCGGTCGGTGCCGCAGCAGCTGGGCTGTCCGCTCCAGGCGCTCCCGCCCGATGTCTTCCATCCAGAGGATGTCTCCCAGGCGGCGGAGCCAGTCGGCGAGGTCGTGGCACAGCTGTGGGACGGTGGGCTCGGTCAGGTGCAGGTGGGTCCAGACTTCGGCGTTGTGGTGCCAGCCGGATGCCGTGGCGTTGCCTGAGCCGATCGAGATCACCGCCTCGGTGGCGGAGGCGATCACGACGAGCTTCGGATGGAACGCTGCGCCGTTGCGGCAGGCCACGGGCAGGGCAAGATAGTCGGCGGGCTGATCGCGCTGGGACCGGCCGGTCAGTCGCGCCGCATCATAGAGCACCGTCGTCCGGGCTCGGGTCGGCCTGATCTGCGGAAGGCAGACGTCCTCGAAGAACCCCAGGTCACAGGTGTATGACAGGACGAGGACCTCTTCGGCGTCGGCGAGCGGCCGTCGGCGGAAGACCAGCGGCGGCGGGGCACCGCCCAGCTCGGACCAGTCGATCATGCGGTGATCTCCGCGTGGTGGCGGCCGATCGTCCAGTGGTCGCCGTCGGGTGCCAGGACGCCGAGCTGGTGCAGCACGCTGCGGAAGGTGTTCAGGCGCAGCGACATCGGTCCGTATCCCTCCTCGCCCTCCACCCGCCAGCGGTCACCCTCGCGTCGTAGGCGCGTTGGCATCTTCAACCCGTGCTGTGTCCAGTGCAGCTTGCGGCGGCTGACCGCATCGGCCCGCCCGAACGCCGCATGTGCCTGCTGTGCCACGGCGTCGGCCAGCCGGCGATCGGCGTTGCGGGCCAGCCACGCGGCGACATACCTGGGCCCTAGGTCTTCGGCGTCCCTGTCGTCGCTGAAGGAGGCGAGACTGCCGCCGCCGAGGTGGTCGAGCCGGTGCGCTCCGACGGCGAGCATCCGCACGATCGTCAGCGGATCCCACAGCCGTTCGCTGCCCGGCCGCTGCGCGAGGATCTCATGCTCGGCCGGCAGCAGGTTGCCGGCCGGATCGACCAGGTCCGGCAGATCCAGGCGAAGAGCCTGCCGGACCGTCGTGTGCGGCAGCCCTTCGACGAAGGACGCCACCGCGCTGTCGAGGGTGTCCGGCTGGTCTAGCGGTGCCACCAGCCGCGCCCAGAACATGCGCCACGCCCAGACCGACCAGTTGCGCAGCAGCACACCTCGCCAGGTCAGCGCGTGGCGGTAGAGGTCGTCGCCCTGACACACCTGACGCAGGTCCGAGGTGAAGCAACAGAGCAGGTCCATCGCATCATCGATGGACTGAGCATCGCGTTCGCCCCGCAACGCAAGCGACAGCAGCGCCGCGCTCAGACGGTGGGTCTTCGCGTGCTGCCCGACTGCGAAGTACGCCCGCCGAAGCAGCACGCCGTCCGGGGCGTCGGCGACCCGGCAAAGGCAGAGGTGCTCGAGATCGGCGAGGTCGGCGCGCGTCAGGACGTCGTCCTGCGACCGGTCGGCCATGGCGATCAGATCGTCGAGACCAGCGAGCCCTTCGACGTCGTCACCGACGGCCGGTCGCGGCACCGGACCGCCGTCGGTGAGGCCGAGCAGCGTCTCGATGCCGCCATATGTGCCGAGGAATCCTGCGAGCTGCTCGCTGTAGACGCGGGCCAGGTCGGTCACCAAGAACGACGACTTGCGCAGCAGGCCGGCCATCGCCTGCGCGCCGTGCGGCTGGGACGTCCCCGCCCTCGCGGCATGCTCGGCGGGGTGAGCGTCATAGTGGCAGACGGCGATCGCCGCGAACAGCGCCTCGCAACGACGCAGCAGGACCCGGAACTCCTGGCGGTCGTCATGAGACCAGCCTCGACGCTGCGCCTCGTGCGCCAGGCGCGTGTGCAGGGCCAGGTATCGGGCATGAGGTGTGGTCGTGATGACGCCCGGCACCAGCCGGGCCGCGTGCTCGCTGATCACCCGCTCGACGGCCAAGGGCTGCCTGCCAGCGTCGACGATGCTATCGGGCCGCGCCGACCAGGCGGGTCCTGCGATCAACAATCGAATGTCCATCCGGTCGGCACGGGCTTACGGGTGTGTAGGAGGCTGCGCTACCCGCGGACACTCCTCCTGAAATGTTGACCCTGCGGCTTTGCGGGCGGGCCTCTCCGGGCATCTGGATTCGCTCGATCGATAACCTACCTGCTGCGAAACGTCCTTGGACTCCTGCGAAGCGGCAGAGTAGGCCACCCGTACGCTCGCCCCCTCGTGAGGCTTCTACAACCCGCGCCGGCGGCACAGCCCTCTGAGTAGCCTCAGCCCTGACACCTACGAGAAGATCTACTACGAGTCGTTGACAGACCTCGAGGTGCCCGGCCGGTAGGGGTCACTTCAGTGCGGTGGCCGATCTTTTATCCGGCGTGCTGGTCCCGGCCTCGGTAACAGCCAGACGAGTGACGGATGCTCCCGCGACCGCCGTTACGCGCTACAGTGGACAGACGCATGGAGTTCGGGATAGCGCCTGAGCGACCGCGGATCTCTTTCGGCACGGAGCGTCGGATCGAACCTTCGCCACCGCCTACCCACCTTCACCTCGGATCGACGCTGCCGTGCTGGCACGTCGACAGGAAGGACACGTCTGTGACTGTCTATGCCTCGCACCCGAGCCGTGGCAAAACGCAGGTTCTGGCTACGTATCGTGGACCGCTTGGCATCACGGCAACCACCGTGACCAGCGTCGAAGATGCCCAGTGCGCAGCCGCGATCACCGATGCGCTCAACCGGGTCTCAGCATATGCCACCGTCCCGGTCAGTGTCACCGACGACCGTGATGACGGGTACGCCAACTACCCGCACGACCACCTCGGGGCGCTCACCGACCCCTCGCGTAGCGCCGAACTCCTCGCTGGCGATCACAGCCTCTGGTACGGGCTGGCCATGACCGGCCTTCACAAGGCATTACGAGACCTCCAGCAGGTGCTCAACGATGTGCCGCCACCAGTCGCGATCGCAGTGACCGCCGAACTGCAGACCGAGGCGGAACAGATCGCATTGGTGCTGGACGAACACAAACACGGCTTCGATCCGAATCGGTCGATCACACGCCAGTGGATCCGGAACGGGCCCTATGTCGTGTCGGACGGAGATCTCCCCGACCTGACCGACCACACCCGAGGTGAGCTGGACGACGTCGAAGACGGGTTCGAGGGCGACCAGCTCAGTCAGGCCCTCGTCAGCCTGCGCCTGCTCTGGCAGATCACGGACCGCACGGTCAACGACGAAGCGGAGTGGGAGACATCGCGAATGTCGATCATGTACGACGAGATGATGATGGGGCGAGACTTCTTCCTGTTGATCTCCGCGCCCGTACCGGGTGACCACCATCGAACGAGTTGGAAGGTCAGCATCGACAAGTGGGTGCCAGATAGCTGGGACGAGACAGGCGAAGCCGACGGGCACTACAACGAAGGCGTACTCACCTGCGACCTCGGACCGCAGCCAGACATAGACCAGCTCGTGCACCTGCTAGACCTCTGCGCCAAGGACGAGAACCAGCTGTCCGCGTGGGCCACCACCCCAGCCGGTGCCAACCTGGCCGGGACGTCGATCTCAGTCGCCGTGCGCGACGACGCCTGACTCGTAGGGCTTCTAACCTGCCCTCGGCGCCCTGGCAATAGGTGTCGAGGGCAGGTGTAAACCGACAAGCAGGACTTGATCCAGCGTCGGCTTCGGCTACGCCCTTTGGAAGGTTTGGCGGTGAGGGCGGGCAACGGCACGCCGGGGCTGCCTCGGATGGTGTCGGCACCGGAAGCAAGCCGTCGGAGGTGACCTGCCGGGCCGGTTCGCGGACCTGCATTACCTGACCGTGTCTCCGTATCTCCAGGGCGTTCTCACACCGGACGGGTCACCTTCGAATACGTGGGACATCAGTCGAAATGACTCGACCATTCGGTTGACGGACTTTTAGATCACCGGCGGCGGCACGGAAGCTCCCTGTGTCCGTAGGGTTACCCAACGACCAGTGCGGCATCAGCGCGGCTCCGATCCGTGTTGTGGCCGGTGATCGAAAGGGATGGCGATGGAACCTCGCGACGTGGGGCTCAGTCGGCTGAAAGATGCCGCTGGTTCCGCTGGGCGTAAGCTCGCCGACAGCACGAGCGTCGCGAGGCAGCGCGTTGCCGACGCCGCAGGTGACGCCCAGGACAGGGTGCGGCAGTCCGCCGAGCAAGTGAAGGCAAAGGTCGCCGACGTGAAGGACAGCGTGGCGGCGCGCGTGTCCCGCAACCGCGACACCCCCGCTGACCTGTCCGCGCTCAGCCCCGAGGCGAAGCTGCTCTACTGCCGGATACTGGTGAGCCTGGCGCTGGTCGACGACCAGCTCGATCCGCGCGAGATCGCGAACCTGTACCTGTTCGCATCGACGATCGGCCTCGACGGCGACGCGCGGTCGGCGTTGCGCGGCGAAGTCACCGGAGCCCGACGCGGCGCGGCGGACCTCGCCGCAGGCCACGACACCACGGTGGGCCTGTCCAGGCAGCTGCACGACCTGCTCGATGAAGATCAGCGCGAGCCGGTGTTCACGGTGCTGGTGCGTGACCTGGTGCGGATCTCCCGTGCCGACCGGCACGCCGCCGACGTGGAGCGCGAGCGGATCGCGCTGGTCGCGGGTCTGGTGTACCGGGAGTCGGCTGGAAAGGTCGTGCAGGCGACCGAGCAGCTGGTGATCACCGAGGAGCAGTTCGCCACCGGCAAGATCACGACCAGTCAGCTGGAGTCCACCACCAAGGACATCGCCGCTAAGGCCGCGGCGTTCGGTGCCCCGATCACCGCAGTCAGCCTCGCTGGCAGCGTCTCCGGCCTCAGCGGAGCAGGCATCACCTCAGGTCTGGCGGCCCTCGGGTTCGGCGGCCTGCTGGGGTTGAGTGCGATGGTCACTGGGATCGGCACCGTGGTGATCCTCGGCGTCGCGGTCCATCAGGGCACGCGTTATCTGCTGTCGGCCAACGAGCGTGAGCGGGAGAAGCGGCGCGAGCATCTCATCCAGCAGGTCATCCGGAGCCATCAGCAGGCGATGGCCGAGCTCGCCGACGACATCGCAGGTCTGGCTGCCCAGATGGAGGAGTACCTCGTCCAGACCACCAGGAACGAGCAGCGGCTCGCCGCGCTCAGAGGCGAGCTGGCCGCGTTCCAACTGGCGCTGGTGAACCTGCAGACCAGCCAGGACGCCTTCGAACGGCGGGAGCCGCTGCGTGTCGGGTGACCCGCTCCGGTCCGCTGCGACGGTTGTGGCCTACCAGGCGGTCACGCTGACTGAGCTGCGCGGCTTGTTCGACCAGGTGGAGTTCGATCTCATGGACGTCCTCGAACGCGAACACCGCGTCAGCGACACCCTGGACACGGTCGAATCCGAGTTCCATGCGGTCCGCGCACGCCTTCACGCCATGGGCATCCACGTACCGGCCGCGGACACCTCGTCGAACGCGGCGAGCCCCGTGAGCGCCGAGACACCAGAGCGCCCCCGCTATACCGTGCCGACCCTCTCGACCGGCGGCGACTTCGACCAGCTGGTCAGGCTCGCCGAAGCCAGACTCGACCGGTTGGGCGTCGACCTGACCCGAGACCCGCTCCAGCAGGTTTTGCCTACCGGCCAGATAGCCCGCAGCCTGCGCAGCTACACCGAGAAACACGGCGACATCAGCTGGGACAAGGCCGACTGGACGGTCGTCCTGGCCGCAGGATTCCTGGCGACCCTGCTGGACGTCATCCTCGTCCGGATTCCCCGAGACACCACCTTCCTGGGCGAGAAACAGACGGGATCGCCGCTCACGAAGTGGCTCCAGGACCGCGACCGGGCCAAAGACGTCCACGACCGCTTCTTCAAGGGGTTCGAGAAACTGGCCAAAGTGCCCTACGACGCCCCCACCACGAAGGCCACCGGGGGACTGGTCAGCGGCATGAGGCCGGCCACCCATCGCCTGCAGAGCTTCGGCCACGACCCGGCCCTGGGGTTCCTCGTCGGCGTCGCGGACATCATGCACGGCACCGGCACCTACATTGACAAGGCAGGGCAGCTGGTCCAGGTCGCTGGCGTCGCCGACCCAGTCGGGCTGATCAACGCCCTCCTCACGCAGGTACGGCACCTGCTGTCGGACGTCTACACCCCCGCCGGCCTGCAACCGCCGCTGTTCACCCTGCTCCAGCTCGGCCAGATCGAGTCACCCTTCTCGCTGGGACCGTCCGGCGTGAAGGTGCCTTGGACCGACGTCGCCCGCTACATGTACACCAACGGCTACGACCTGCGCCACTTCTTCACCATGGGCATCACCCCCGGCGTCGTGTCCGCGGTCATCCGCGGCTACTGGCTGCTCAAGAGCTACACCACTGGCGGCACCGCGACACAGCGGAAGCTGGAGCACGCCAAACTCACTTCCATGCTGCTGCTCGGGCACACGATCGCCACCTCGGGCACCCTGATCAAGACCGGGCTGATCTTCGGCATGAACCCGGCAGCCCTCAACTACAACCAGATCCTCGCCATGGCGCCTGCCACCATCGCCTGGTTCAAAGAAGCCATCGCCCGCGACCATCGCATCAGCCGGGCACTGGACAAGGAATGGGAACTACTCCTTGCCGACGTCCGATGATCTAGGAGGCAGCCAGGCAGAGCTGGCAGATCGGCTGACGTCCGGAGGGTTGAGCGTCACCGTGGGCGCGTAACAATCTCAATACGAGGATCCAATCGTTCGACCTTGTGCTCGCCTCAAGAATTCGGCGGGTTAGTCTTCGTGGGCGAAAGCCAGTAGTTGCTCGTACGGTTCGCGGTGTTCGTCCCATCTGCCGGTGGCGCCTTCTGGCCGCTCGCGATGCGAGGCATGGGTCATCACGAGATGCTGCTTGGCACGGGACACCGCGACGAAGAACTCGGACATCGTCGCGGCAGCGTTGCCCCAGAAGAGTTGCCTCTCCACTCCGAGCACGATGACATTGCGGAATTCGAGGCCCTTGCATTTATGGATGGTGAGGAAGCGGACTGCGTCCGTCTCCGACAGCCGCTGGAGTGCTTGAGCGGGGTCTCCATCGACGGACAGTTCTCTGCTGAAGGCGCCAAAGGTCTGCTCGATCAGGTCATCGAGTCGTCGGCCCTGTTGGTACCCGGGCGACAGAGCGGTCAGAACCGGTCGCGAAACCATCTGCAGGAACTCGTCGACGAGTCCGCGCCAGGCCGCGGGCTGGTCCATCTGGAACGCCTGATCGCGGACCTGCGCGCGGGCCGCGGCGAGTGAGCGTTTCAACTGGCTGTCGAACCGAGCGGCGTCTTCCTCGGATGCGCCTAGTCGGTTAGCCAGCCGGATCAGCTCGGCGTATGCGAAGGGTCGCCGGTCGTTGGCGACTACCCGGATGAAGTTCAATATCAGCGCTGCAGCCGGCTCGGCGGTGAGATCCTGGCTCTCCTGCTCGTTGCGGAAGGGGATGCCGCGGTCGATCAGTTCGCTGCCCAGTGACCGGGCGACCAGGTGGGGCTGCTGTCGCACGAGGACCGCGATCTCGTGTGGCGGGACGCCGTCCTTGAGCCAGCTCTCGATGATGTCCGCGACACTTTTGGCTTCGTCTGTCTCGGTGTCGAAGCTGAGCACTTCGATGACGCCCTCGTCGCCGGTGAGATCCTCGACGGGGCTGACCGCCGAGGGGTCCATGTCCGCGATCATCCGGTTCTGCATCCGCCGCAAGCGAGGAGCGGACCGACGGTTCTGATAGAGCGGAAGCGGTCTGGCGGAGAAGTCCTCTGCGAAGGTCTGCAGCACCCCCTCCAGCGCCCCTGCCCAGACCATGATCCGCTGCTTGGTGTCGCCGACGGCGGTGAGGACAGCTGTCGACCGGCCGAACGCTGCCTGGATCAGGCGATACTGCTGGTCTGTGCAGTCCTGAAACTCGTCGAGGAAGACATGGCTGTACGTCTGGCGGATGCCTTCCTGGACGTAGACGTTGGTCTCGACGATTTCCAGCGCCAACGGCACAAGGTCGCGGAACGTGATCTGCTTGCGGGCAACGCGGGTGTCGGGGTCGATTCGATAGTCCGGGTCCAGGGCGTTAAACCCGGTGAGCGCTGGCCTGTAATTGTCGATGAGACGCTTGGCAAAAGCGTGGAAGGTGAGACTGTCGAACCGGGACGCCAGGTGTGGTCCGGAGCGAGTACGGACTCGTTCGCGCAGGTTTCGGGCCGCGTCGACCTTGAACGAGACCGCAAGAATCCGGCGCGGGTAGCGACACTGTCCGGTGCGCAGGACAAAGTCGGCCCGCTGCGCGAGCAGCTCGGTCTTGCCGGCCCCCGGCCCAGCGGCGACGACCACGTTCTCATCCGACATCGTCGCGGCCGTCATCGCGTTCGGTTCGAGGACCAGACCGTCGACGGGACGCCACAGCTCGGGCTTGATCATTCCGGCAATCCTGCAAGACCGGTCCGCACGCGCTCCACCAGCCGCTGGAGAACCGCCGGGAGATCAGCCAACAGTTCCTTGTCCCCTAGGGTCGCGAGGGCAGAAAGGTGGGTGGCGGGCTTGCTCGCGAGATCGAACTTGTCGTGGTAGTCGCCGAAGAGTTTGAAGACCCCGACCGGGAGGCGGGCTTCGTTCTTGTGGCTCTTTCCGAGCACCGCCACGACGGTCTTGTCTTCCGGATCCTCAGGATCGACATCGTAGGCGACGGGATACGCCTCCAGCATCATCAGATCAAGATCGACGGGGTGGGAGAAGAAAACCCCATGTGTCTCCAGGTGCCAAACTGAGCCGCTCCCGTCGGTGAACTCCGGGAAGTCGCAGTCGGCGTCCCACTTGGGCAAGGCGTCGATCTCGTCTGCGGGGAGCGTGCCCGGCCGAACCTTGTTCAACTGCTTCCAGGCGTTGCGCACCCGGCCCCATCCACCTTGGTGGCGGCCACTGTCCAGGTCAAGCAGCGTGGCATGCGGGACCTGCAGCTCGTTAAGCAAGCGCCAGAAATGATTGACGTGCCGACCGCCCAAAGGGACCACTGACACCGACGCGTCGTCCTCGGCGATCCCGGCCGCTGCCAGGACCCGCGGTAGGACGACCTGTTCGCTGTCACCTTCACCGAGAACGACGAAACGGGAGAAATAGAGCTCCGGATAAGCCTGAACTGCCTCCCGAACATACTTAGCGGCGGCCTGGTCCTCGGTTGGAAGAACAACACGGTGGACGGTCGACTCCCGGACCCCGTTCAGCCGTAGAAAACGGATGGAATGGGGCTCGACCCGACGAAGCAGGGTGGGCGCATGGGTGGCGACGAGCGACTGCACATCTCCGTGCGAGCTCGCCCCACGCAGCTGACGGATGATCCTACCGAGATACTGCGGTGCAAGGCTGTTCTCGGGCTCCTCGAGAGCGATGACGGTGTGCACCGGCGGCCGCAGGCGGTCAGGGTCAAGCGACGTCTCGGCGCCACTGAGTACCCGCCGGGCCAGAGACTGCCAGGCAAGCACCAGAGAGACGTACAGCAAAGACTTGTGGCCGTCACTGAGCCGATCGAAAGGCAGCGGAGTACCGCTGTGGGAGGGCGAGAACATCAGGGTGAGCTGACGCAACGCGCTTTCAAGGTCACCCTGCCCGAAGGCGATCGACGGGTCTTTGAAGTATGAGCCGCTGTGAAGGCCCTGCCATTCACCAGCCAGCTGCGCGCTGGCACTGGCGACCGCCGCATTGGTGCCAAGCGATGTGGTGATCTGATCGGCCAGAACGCTCAGTGCCGCCCGTTCGGTAGTCCAGTCTGCTGCGCGCAGGATGCGCCCGATAAGCGAGGCCGCCGTGTAGGCGATGTGATCGGCCGGGTCGCGACGGGCGGGAAGGTAATGCACTTCGATGTGTCGACGGTCATAGCGCGACATCTCGGTCAGCTTCGTCGGCTCACCCGCTTCGTCCGCCTCGAGCACATATTGGATCTTCTCGTCGATGACGCCGTCCGCGGCGAGCTTGGCCGTCAGGCGTACACGGATTCCCGGAACGCCGTCTGCCTCGTCGATCGCCATGTGGGAGAAGTTCGCGGGAACGGAAGCGTGTTGCCCAGTGCTTCCCGCTTCCGGAAACCTCACATCGACCTCCAGCCATAGGGCCGGCTCGCCGCTTTGAACCTCACTCGCCCGTTTGTCGATCGGAATGTGAAAGTCCTCGAGGCGGATCTTGCGCTGCGCTTCAAGGGGGCCGAACAGCCGCGTGAGCGCCTGCAGGACGGCGGTCTTGCCTGAGCCGTTGGGGCCAAGAACATAGGTCAGCTCGTCGAGCTCAATCGCAGTCGGTTCTGGGCCGAACGACTGGAAATTGCACAGTCGCAACGTCGTGATCTTCATCGGCTCTCGTTCACCTTCATCGCTACGCCGATGCTCCCAACGGCGCCTTTGAAATGCATTGACACTGCTCGTCCCGCAGGCTGGTAATGCGTAGGCCACGGTCCGTGGACATCACCTTTACATGCCGTTTTTCGATCACTGAGGCGGGGTCCGAGCTTGGTCGCGGCCTGACACTTCGTGCGAGGCTGAACAGTCGGTCGAGCACGGTCGGCAGGCAGCTATCTGATGAACCAGCCGTCGGCCTCGGCCACCTGGGCCAGCGGCGGAAGATCAGACAGTCCTGCAGATGCCATCTCGGCGGCGATCCTGACGATGTCCGTCGGCCACTGTTCCGGCTCCGTCAAGATCGTCTGCGCCTCGGTACGGGACATCTTCTTCACCTTGATGCGGCCGGACAGCATGTTCGCTCCGAACGCACTGCGGGTCCCGCGGAACGTTTTGATCGGGATGGTGCCGCTTTGATCCGAGCAGGCAATCTCAAGAACGCGGTGACCGAGCGCCGGAGCCAGACTTATCAGGTCTTCAAGATGGAGAGCGACAACCTTGGCGAGTTCGGCCCGCGATGTCTCAAAGCAGAGGTCGTGCAGCACCAGTGCGGTGAGTGCGGCGGGCGCGTACCGTTTGTTGCGTAGGTGGCTGTGAAGATCCAGCTGGCGGATCGAGAGAGAACTCTGCTGCCGACGGACTGCCTCGATCATCGAGATGACGCTCCCAGGCTTCAGGGCCGCCAGCATCCGGTCGATCTCCGCGGCGCAGACGGAGAAGACGATCGCTCTCCCGTAGATCAGAAGTCCAAGCAGGCATGTTCTGCGGCTGAGGTCGTCGGCTGCCGACGACAGCTGCGCCTGCCACCACGCCGCGTCGGCCGAGTTGTCGCGTGCCTGGCGTATCCACGCCAACACCGTTGTAGGCGTGGCACCGGCCGAGATCGCAGCAACTTCGCGCTGGGGGAGCATCGCGGCCGGAACGATGAACGCTGACTCCCGAACTAGCCAGCAGTCGCCCAAAAGTTCGTGCTGCGAGTCCAGGGCCGTTAACCAGGCATCTAGGAGCGTCCAGTCTGCTGCTAGATCATGTGATGCCTGGAGCGTTGCGAGCCGTTGACGCCAAGCCGCTGCAGCCGGAGATTGATTGCGGCGTCGCGCTCGAGGCTCGACAGCCGGCTGGATCGCTGGAAGGCGAGGTGATCTCGCTCGATGGCTGTAGAAGAGTGCCGGGCTCGACCAGACGTACATCCGGGAGATCAGCGAATCTGCTCCTACCCCAAGGCCGCGATCGCCGGCTCCGTCGCCAAGAGCCGTAGCGCACAGCTGCAGAACGCGGTCATCGGAACATTGGCTACCTGCGCGAAGGAGCAGCCCAACGAGCGGCTCATCGTGGTCACCGCGGTTCTGTTCGTACGTCATCATGCGCTCGATCGATGAGGCGTTGTCGCCGTCGAGCAGCCGTAGTTCGGCTGCTACCGACATCCAGGCTGCGAGGTTGGCGCACACTTGATCACGCCAACGGGCTCGAAAGTCGGATGAGTTGTGCATGAGCAGGTTGGTCAGTGCGGCACTGGTTGCTGGGTCGGTTTCGCGTGTCAACCGCTCCTGAACGTGGTCCAGCAGTTCAGCGCGCCCTGCACCTTCCTCGATGCTCACCGACCCGCCGGTCGTGGTGAGCAGCCGGTCCACGGCGAGCACCGCGCCTGGGCCGTCGAAGGCGACGTCGATCACATCGCGAATTGGCAATGTTCCCTGCCTGATGAACACCTGGTCTTCGAGCAGTTGGACGGCCAGCGAACGCGTGAGCGGCAGGACATTGAAAGGCCGCGTTTTCCGAAGGCTGCGAAGATTGGAGGGAAGTCCACGCACTTCGCCCTTGGAGAGCATGCCGGCGAAGAACCGCAGTACGTTCGACCAGTAAGGTCTGCGGAGTAGCGCGTCAAGCCGGTCGTCCTTCGTATTCTTCTCGCCCTTGAGCGGCGCATCGTCATGTAGATACCTCGCCGCGAAGTACTCGCGGAGAGGCTGGACTTCGAACTCGATCCCGGCTGGTCTTTCGACGAGGCAGATGACTCGTCCGGTGATCGCCTTGAACAGCTCGTGAACGAGCTGGCCCCGGTTGCCGCGGTCTCGCAGATGCTCGTCGAGAAGCTGCTGGAGCTGGTCGGCCGTCAGCGCGCCGTTGCTTCGGCCTCGCTCGGACTCAGACTGCAGGTGCCAGGCCAGGTACGCGTGGACATCCTCAACTATGGGTCGATGGAGCCGGACCACGGGCTCCTTCGGCGCCTCGCGGTCCAGGAAGGTCTTCACGTAGTCGCTGTAGAGTTCGGTTCTCTGCTCGGGCAGAATTCCTCGCCGCTGCATCAGGTGCAGAAGGATCGCCAGCTGCATCGGGTTGGAGCTAAGCTCCCGAACGTGGGGGAGAGACTGCTTCTCGATGAAGGTGTTGCGTAGATCGTTGACCTGGTCAGGGTGTAGCCCGGCTTGTTGAGCCCAGCGACCCAGGTAGCCCAGCCGAAGGTCAGTGGTGAGCCGCTGCATGTGCAGAGTTGGGAAGTGCTCGCTGGTGAGTACGTCGGAGATCGACGCACCCGGCCGAGTAGTCACCAAGATCATGATGTCTGCGGCGTTTTGCTGCAAGCGGGTGGCTGCGGCTGCGATTTGGGCTGCGACCTCATGCCGCCGCGTGAGGTCGGCGACCTCGTCAAGCCCATCGAGTGCGAGCAGGACGGGACGGCTGGCCACTAGCGAGGCGAGGTCCTCGACCTTGAACTCGATGCCGCCGCTGTGTTCGGTGATCTTCTCCGCAAGAAAGATCTCGATCGCGTACGTCACCTGGACTTGCTTCTTCTGCTTGCTCCGCTTCTTGGCCGGCGGCGAGGCGACGGGTTTTCCGCGCCAGGATGCATACTCGCGCAGGTCGACTCGGAGGGGCACTCGGACCAGCGCCTTAAGGTGTTGCTGCGGAATCGACTGCTGGTAATCGTCGCGGTTGAGCTGGCGCGCCCGGTGCGCCTGGCAGATGTACTGAAGCAGCGTCGTCTTGCCCTGTCCTGGACCTCCGATGATCAGAGCGTTGCCACGCCACTTGGGGTGAAGGAGCAGACGTGCGGCGCCTGCAACCGGCTGATCATGCGTACCGCTGTCATGATCGTCAACACGCTGCCCAAGCTCGGCCAGCAAGCTGTGGGCGACGCTATTGGGCGTTCCGCTCGCCGCGGCAACATCTACAAAAAGCCGGTCGACCGTGGGCCCTGAGAGGTCCACCTGCTCAAAGCGGACCTTGTTGTCGACTTCGAACTGATACGCGAGGTACGCCGAAAGAGCCAGGTCTGACGCCCTAGCCGACTGCGAACGGTCAATGAGCGTGATCGCAAGAGCCTCATCGGCCGGCAACGCCCGAAGGAATGCAACCTTAGTCGCGTGATCGGCAACGGCGAAGCGGGCATCGACGTCGTCCCGCCACCACGCAGTTATGTTATCGAGGCCCCAAGCCGATGCGCGCTGAGCCAACTCCCGGTCGAGCTTATCGATCGTCCCCTTATCCAGCCCTCCTGTGCCACCCACATTTGTGGCCAGGACATACTCTCGACACCCTCGCTTGGCAAGCCGCTTGATCTTCTCCTGCTCACCGTCGATCGCGCTTACAAGCCAGTCCACGCGATCATCCACGCGCTCTGGCGTGCCGGTGAACTTCACCTGGAAGACCACAGCGTCGTTTACGGCGTCCCGTCCGCCATCGGCTTTGTTCAGCGGCATGGCCCGAAAACGATGGCCCGAGGAACGGGCCAACAACGCCTGGATGAGGCGCTGAAAGTCGTCGTCGCCGAGCGTTTCGTACTGATAGAGCCCCACGCTGACCCAGCATCCTCCGGAGCGCTGCGAACAGGTTGGCGGCAAGCGGCAACATGTCGTGTCGTCGTACTTGCACGCGGACCCATACTCTACGACGCTGTCGTCGATCTTCGATCACGTCATAGGCTGGTTCATCCGAGCGATTCCCGCTGGGACGTTCGTGATGCTCCTGAAGTGCGTAATACCGAATGCTGACTCGATCGGCGCGAGCGTCACCAGGGGAGCCATAGCTTCCTCCGGGCACGTCGGCGGAGCGGTGAAGTCTGAAGACGGTGTGCTACCGAGGAGACGTGAGCCCCCGGGGCGATAGGCCAGTGGCGGAGGACCGCCCCTGGACTGCCGACGTCAGAGTTGAGCTGCCACTCCCAGGGGGCTTCGCCCTGGACGACGTCGATCGCCCCGAAGCGTGACTTCACCACCAGGTGGAGGCCGTTGACGTGGCAGATGATGTCGCCGAGCCCGGTGGTGAACAGGACGGTCGCGCCGTCGGGCAGGCCGAAAACCCCGGAGTGCATCGTGGCTGCGCGGGCCGGGTCGACGAAGCGGAAGTACCCGTCGCCGACGAAACCGGCACCGCGCGAACGCCACGAATGCACCAGGTCGGCGGGACCTGGGCGGCGGACCGGCTGATGGTCTCTTCGGCGATGGGTGCCACGGGGTGGAACTCAAAGAACTTGGTCGAAACACTCTCTGCGTGTCGCGGAAGTGTAGCCACAAGTCTGTCTCGCAAAGCCGCCGCTGTCCGTCGGCTCGAAGGCGCGACCGGACCTTCGGCACGATGATCCGCGGTAGGCCGGCCGGAACCGCAGGATGTGGCTATCCGGTCGATCGTCTTTGGGCACACGACGCCGTCTTGGCTGGCGGCGCGCCAGCCGCTGCTCCCAGGGCAAGGACTGTTGCCAGCAGGGGAGCGCGATCATGCGAAGGCATCGCCCAGATCTGCCCAGTGATCCACCGCTGACAGTCCGATAAGCGCTCGCGATCAAGGTGGCCTTGATCGGCGAGCGCGTTGAGGAAGTTGTCGGCGATGAAAACCAGGCCCGGCGCAGTGGAGTCGCTGACTGTGAATTCTGCCCATCGCAGCGTCCGGGCATCGGAGTACGAGCTTGTCGGTGCCGTGCGGGAGACTGGACTGCGATTCCAGTCCCTGCTAGCGAAAGTCAGATCTTGGACGAGGCAGAGTTCGCCAAGTACATCGAGTTGGGTCACGAGAACGCCCACGTCATTGAGTTGGCGACCAACCATTGCCAGCACATGCGCTTCGTAGAGTCGGGCGGCCGAGGGATGCTGGAGGAAGTGACAGGGCTGCCGGTGAACTCGCGCCGGGTCGAATGCCCAGTCGCCATCGGCAACATGTCCGGCATGCGGTTGGATCATGTCACCTTCAGCTTCTACGCCGCACACTGCGGCGGCTGCGAGATGCGGAGCCCCACTGGCCGGCTTCCGAACCTGGAGACCGAAGCTCATGCCCGCCAGGCACAGGCAGCGGCCGCCGAGGCGGAGAAGGCTGAAGCACTTCGGCGACGTGCCGCCGAACGTGCTTTGCGTGCGGAGCGACGCCGGAGCCTACGGGCGACCGCAGACCCGGCAACTTCCGGAATCTTGGATGACCTCGATGTGCTCGACCCGGACCCTACAGTCGACAGAGACGTCGAAGCGGCGAAGCGTGCGCGTCGACGTCTGATCGCGATCGCGGAACGCGCAGGTGACCGGTTTGAACCTGCCATCATCGACGAGCTGTTCGATGCAGTAGCAATAGTCGGTGTTACCGAGCTGCTGGAGCCCCTGCGGCACCTTGCGTCGCGGCGACCAGACCTTGCGGAGCGGCTAGTTGCGGCCGCGTTGGCAGTGTTGCGGAACAAGCCGAGCATCGAGGCCGGCCGGTGCCTGACCGATCAATTCGGCCTGGTCGAGCCGGTCGCGGTCGACGATGCCGTGATCCGGTCGGTCGTGGTGTTAGCCGGGTCAAAGACGCCAGAAGACCACCACTTTTCCGGCCCGATGCCGGTGGTCCAGGCGAATGATCCAGGCCCGCTGCGGGTCTTGGCCGACCTGTCTCCTGCAGCTTTGGTCACGCAATTGGCCGCGATGCTTCCTCGCCCTGTGCTGCCCAGCATCATCACAGCGCCCAACCATCGGCTGCGGCCAGTGTCGGACTTCGACCGCCGTGCAGCAGCCGGCGCGATCGAGCACCTCGCCAGCACCCATCTAGAGGTTGCGCTCGAAACGCTCTCGTCCCTGGTCCTGTCGCTGGGTGTTCCTCCGGAAGACAGTTACGATCCCGGCACGGTGGGAACCGCGGAGCGCGCGCTGGGTCGGATGCTCATCGCCGCACCGGCACGGGTGGTCGAGATGATGGAGGAAGCCGGGAAGCACGCATCAGAGCCGACTCGTGAAGGTCTGGTGGGCGCGGCCCGCCACGCGGTCGACATGGTCGACACCGACTACGTGCACCGCCGTGCCCACGACCCCGTCGTGAGCCTCGAAGAGGCGGCTGCGGTCACAGATGCCGCGTTCGCGTTCTTGCTTGCCCGCACCGATGAGTCCTGGGGGCATCGGGTCACCTTCTCGGCCGTGGAGATCATCGAACAGATGGCACGCCGGCACACAGGCAACTTGGCTCAGCATCTTGATGCAATCTTCGGCGCGTTCCTCACGCTTACGCGACAGCGGGAAAATGCGCCGAAGAGTCTGCTCACCTCAGTCACACCCCCAGACCCGTTGGCCGGGATGGAGGCATGGTCACGACGGAACAGCCTCTACCAGTCCGCCCGACGGCTTCTCAGAGCGGTCGAGTTGGCGTCCGCGACCAACCCGCTTGACGTGTGCCGCACTGTGGCAACGCTCGTCACGAACGAACGTGATAACGAACTTGGCACCGAGGTGGTCACACCGCTCCTTGCCACGCTCGGTGAAATTGGACGCCAGCACGGCGACCAGCCCGGCGTCCTGCAGGCAATCCTGCCGACGCTACACACCTACCTGGTCGACGTTAGTCCAGGTCCACGCTCGGCTGCCCTACGAGCTTGGACAAACATCGGCGCTAGCCACGCACTTCCTTCCACAGTTGCTGACCTATTGCCAGCATTGACCGGCGACACCTACGTCGTCGTGATCGACGCAGTCCTCGGCGCTGCGTGCCGCCTGCCGTGGGCGGCACAGGACACACGAATGCGGTTGGCCTTGTACGCAATCCAGGTGATGGAGGGCATCAGCATCACCGACCATTTCGAGACGTTTCTGGCGGCGCTGTCCGCGCTTCGTTGTCATGTCCCTGGCCTTGATGCCCTTGCCATACTAGAGAAGAAGGCGCTAGCACGGGTTCCTCCGGTTGAGTGGCACCAGGCGTCGGACTTGACAGATCAGCCGTGGCAACCGGACGCTCGGGTCGCTCCCGAGCTCGCGATGCTCTGGCTGGAACTCGCTCCCCGCCGCACCTACGGGTTGCGGCAACATGACGAAGCCGAAGAAGCACTCAACGGTCTTCTCGACTGCGGTGCCGGCCTACTCGGACTACCGGCCGCGGACATCATCAACACCGGGGCACGGCATTCGCCGGAGTCGTTCTACGGGTCGATGGAGTACGCAGAGGTCCTCGCCCGAGCGGAACGACGCGACGACGTCGTGGCGCTACTCCAAGCCGCCCTGGACCGAATCCCGAATGAACCGGCGCGCAGCTCACAGCGGGCGCTCACTGCACTAGCCCTTGCGGTAGCACGACTGCACGCGACCCTCGCGACCGAGCTTCAGAGCGGAGCGGGAGCAGCGGTCCGTGCCGCCATAAACAGCGTCAGCGCAACGATCGGCATGTGCTCCAGCCATACCGAGGACGACAGACGTTGGCTGCGGCCGTTCTCCCGGATGGCAGCGATCCGTGCCGCGATAGTCTGCGTACTGTTAAACATCTCTACACCCCCGGAGATTGTCGCTGCGCTTGATGACACGGCGACCGGACCCGGCGGTGCACCTGCTGAACCCACCGATCCAGCCGAGATGCTCACCAACCGCGCCAAGATCCTACGCACCCTGAGCAAAGACCTCCAGGCTGGCGGAAAGTCCATCGGAACCGCCACCCACACCGGCGTGACGGCCACCGCCCGGCTGATCGCCAGTGTCGCGCACCTACTCGATGCCGAAGCTGCCGAGCTCAACGCCGACCTCGCCCAAGCCACAGCGCATCGGACTGCTGCCCAACGCAGAGCCGCCTCTATCGACCTTGCCGCCCAGCGGCACGACGATCCGCTGCTTCTTCGCATACGCGAACTCCAAGGCCACATCGCCACCCAGACAGACCCGGCCGGGTCGCTCGACCTGGAGCGCGTCCTCGCCCTAGCTGCCGCACTGCCGGCACCGTTGTTGTTCATTCGAGCGCTCCAGCACCAGCGTGGGGTCGGCCCATGGCATCCGCCAGCAGACACCCCACCCGAAAGTCCCACTGTCGCTGTCGCACTTGTCTCCATCGATGACAAGCTGCTCACCGGACCCGCCATCGTCAACCCCGGCCTCACCCACACTCTTGCTCTCCAGGTTCAGACCGACCCGTGGCCCGCGTGGGTTCAGCGCCTGGACGCCGAACTGGTCAGCACACTGAACGACACCGAACTCCAACGACCCGCGCTAACCTGGCAACAGCACCAACACACCGGCGACCCCAACACCTACGAGGGATCCGGCACGCTGCACGTCCGCTACGCCGTGCCCAGTACCCAGCACGCGCCACCAGTCATCGTCCGCCTCACGTGGCGGGGGGTCGACGAAGACGGCAAGCCAAAGAGCCAACCCCTCGACGTCGCCGGCCACCGCGAGTTCCGTGTCCGCCCCTACGATCCCAGCCGCGATGCCACCACCCAGTACGAAGTGTTCGACGAACACCTCCTCGCCATCTACGAACAACTCGCTTCCGCCGGCTACCCCCACGGCCAGCTCCAAGCCTTCGCACGACTTCTCAACGCCCTCTCCCGCATTGGCCTCGCGATGACCTGGAACAAGAAATACCGCCGCGGCCAGAACATCAAAGAACGCCAGTTCCACGACGACCTACACGCAGCGTTGCTCGCCGACCCCACCCTCGAAGGGCGCGTCGAACGCGGCACCGCTCACGCCCACGGATACCTTGATACCCGACATGACGGCATCACTGCCGAGTTGAAAGTCGTACGAGACCAACCCGTGACGGCCAAAACAGCGACAAAATACATCGGCCAGCCAACCCAGTATGCCGCCGCCGACGGCACTCGACTCTCCATCCTGGTAATCCTCGACATGAGCCCAAAGGTGCTCCCTATCGGCACTCCCGAGAACTACCTCTTCGTACTTGGTCCCAAACAACACGGTATGACCCACCCGCATTCACCCAGCGTCGTAGTCACCCTCGTCGTCAACGGAAACCTGCCCGTACCCAGCAGCTGGTCACGCAGAAATACCCCGACAACCAACACGCCTTAACGTGTTAGCCGTCACCGAAGGTGACGACGAGTTCGCTCTTGCCCGTCACTGATCTTGAGGATGTCTGCCACGCGTCCCGGAGGGGTTGCGCTTCTTCGTCGCCGTCATCACCGTGAGGACGTTCATGCAGGAAGCGGCCCTCCCGTAATCCTTGGCCGGGCGTTGGGGAGGGCCGCTCATCGGTGCGGAGGCACCAGGGTGATGACGGTAGCCGACGACCCTGCGGGGGTCGAAGGGCAGCTGGCGACGGGTTCGCTGTGCTGCCCGGCTTGCCAGGGCCGGTTGGCCGGGTGGGGATGGGCGCGGCCGCGTGTGATCCGGGGCGAGGCGGGCGCGCGGTGGCTGGTACGGCCGCGGCGTACGCGCTGCTCGGGGTGCGCGGCGACGCATGTGCTGCTGCCGGTGGGTGTACTGGTCCGCCGCGCGGACACGGTCGGCGCTGGCGGTGCCGATCCGCCGTCCGGTGAAGTCGTCGGCGGCGAGGAGGGGTCACGGCCTCGCACATCGTGGTGACGTCTGGGCCGGCGTCGGCTCGGCGGCCAGTGTGCTCAGTCCACAGCATCCCGCGCCGGAGGCGGTGGCCTGTTTCTTGGCCGCCGAGCCGTAGCAGCTTCCCTCGGCCGCGGCCTACATATCCGCCGCCAGCCAGCATCAGACCGCTTCCGTCGAGGTCACCTCGTCAGTCTTCGCCTGTAGAGATGGGTGAAAGGACGTCACGGGAACCGGCGATCTAGCGGTAGGCCGAGTTCGTTGCGTTGGCGTGGGGTCAGGATTACCGAGATGCGGCTTTCGGCGTACGCGGTCAGGTCTGCCTCGTCTCCTATGGCGAACCGCAGCTGTACCATTCCGTCATCGGTGCTGGTGGCCAGGCGCCCGTCGGCGGCGAACTCCAGCGCCGTGACACCGCCTGTGAGGTCGGTGAGGGTGTGTAGCAGTCGTCCCTGTCGGTCCCAGATCCGCGCAGTCATGTCGATGGAGCCGGTGGCCAGGTACCCGTCGGCATCGAACGCCGCGGCCATAACCAAGCCTGT
>NZ_BONF01000059.1 GCF_016862575.1 Catellatospora bangladeshensis
CGGCGTTGGTGTCAAGATCTGCGCTCCAGCCCCAGATCTTTTCACGAAACACTGATCTTCACGGGTCGGCTGCGGTTGAGGCGCGGGCAGCGGTGGAATGTGTACACAAAGTTGTACACTTACGCGTGTGCTGATCGAGACGTTGTCCGTGCGTGAGGCGCGGGAACAGCTGCCCACGGTGCTGGAACGCTTCCGCAACGGGGACCGCACCCCGGTGGGCGTGGGGTCGCACCGTAAGACCGAGGCCGTCATGGTGCCGGTCGAGGTGTTCGACGAACTCATCGCGGAACGGGCCCGGTCGGTCATGCAGGCCGCCGCGTCCGTGCGGGCCGAAGGCCTGGTCGTCGAGGCTGACGTCGAGGCGATCACCGAACGGTGGGCCCGTGGTGAGATCAGCACGGCGCAGATGCGGGAACAGGTGCGCCGTCTCTACGACGCCCCGTGAACCACGACCCGTACACCGACCCGGTCAGCGGCGTTCTCCGCAACCGCCTCGGCATCACTGACGAGGAACGTCTGCGGCGAGCCGAGGCCGGCCTGAGTTTCGCCGCACTCGCGGATCTGGGCACACGCACGCTCCCGGGCGGTTACGACCTGCCGCACCTGCGGGAGTTTCACCGCGAGATCTTCGGCGACATCTATCCGTGGGCGGGTGAGATCCGGACGGTCGGCATCGCCCGGTCCGACCCCTTCTGCCTGCCGCAGCACATCGAGTCGTACGCGGAAGAGGTGTTCGGGGCGCTGGCCAAGGAGCGATTCCTCCGCGGCCTCGCCCGGCCCGGCTTCGTCGACCGGCTCACCCACTTCTTCGCCGAGGTCAACGCCATCCACCCGTTCCGTGAGGGCAACGGGCGTGCGCAGCGCGCCTTCTTTCGGCAGCTCAGCAGGGAGGCGGGCTGGATGCTCGACTGGTCGGGCATCGACCCCGACGCCAACGTGGAGGCGTCGATGGCCTCGCTGCGCGGTGACCTCCAGCCGCTGCGGAGCCTGCTCGACGGCCTGGTCGACCGCTGACCTCGATCAGGGGAGTGCGGTGGGCAGGTCGAGGAGGAGGAAGTGTTCCGGGCCGAGGAACGAGGTGATCTCGGCGACGTGGTCGTCGCGCAGCGTGAGCACGCAGATCGACCACGCCTCGTACGGCCCGTCGGTGTCGAACGGCCGCAGGTAGCAGGCCACCGCCGGCTGGCCGTTGGCGGTGACCGCCCGATGCCGCCACTCGCCGCAGGTGCTGAGCGGCTGGGCCACGGCGAAGTCGGTGACCGCGGCCAGCCCGCGATACCAGTGCGGCAGCGGCGGCATGGACCAGGTCACGTCCTCGGTCAGCAGCGCCACCAGCGCGTCGGCGTCCCCGCTCTCCAGCGCGGCCGCGTACCCGTCGACGAGGCGCCGCACCCGGGCGTCGCCGATCTTGCGGAGGGTCTGCTGCTGGCTGCGCGCGGGCACCTTCTCCGCCACGATCCGGCGGGCCCGGGCCAGTGCCGAGTTCACCGACGTCACCGAGGTGTCCATCATCGCCGCGATCTCGGCCACGGTGAATCCGAGCACCTCGAACAGCAGTAGCGCGGCGCGCTGGTTGCCCGGCAGGTGCTGCAGCGCGGCGACGAACGCCAGCTCGACCGCCTCGCGCTGCTCGTAGCGCGCGCCGGGCCCGGCCGGCCCGGCGGGCAGCCCGCCGTCGGGGTACGGCCCCAGCCAGGCGATGTCGTTGCGTGGCGTGTCGCCGGGCACCGAGCGCTCGCTGGACGGGCCGAGGTCGACCGGCAGCGCCCGGCGCCCGCGCGCCGCGATGACGTCGAGGCAGGTCCGGGTGGCCACGGTGTAGAGCCAGCCGCGCAGCGAGCTGCGCCCCTCGAACCGGGGCAGCCCGCGCCAGGCGCGCACCAGCGCGTCCTGCAGGGCGTCGTCGGCGTCGTGCGCCGAGCCGAGCATCCGGTAGCAGTGGGCGTGCAGCTCGGCCTGCAGCGGCGCGACCAGCCGGGTGAACGCGGCGTCGTCCCCGGCCTGGGCGAGGGCCAGGTCGGTGTCGCCGGGCGCTCCGGCTACCGGAGCCTGGTCACCCGCCGAGGAAAGTTTCCCCACGAGCGACGATTCTGCCGCACGGGTCCGGTCCTTATCCCGTAGGAGTGACGATGACCTGCGAGGAGACGCCATGACGGAGACCGTACCCGTGACCGCCGACATCCTGGAGGTGCCGGGCGCGTCCCTGCACTACGAGCTGCGCGGGTCAGGCCCGCTGGTGGTGCTGGTGGCCGCGCCGATGGACGCCCGGTCGTTCGAGCCGCTGGCGGACCTGCTGGCCGCCGACCACACGGTGCTGACCACCGACCCGCGGGGCATCTTCCGCAGCCGGGTCGCCGACCCGGACGCCGACGCGACGGTGGAGCTGCGCGCCGACGACATCGCCCGGCTCATCGCGCACGTGGACCGCGGCCCGGCGGCCGTGCTGGGCAGCAGCGGCGGCGCGGTGAGCGTGCTGGCGCTGGCGCAGTTCCATCCGAAGGCGGCGCACACCGTGATCGCGCACGAGCCGCCGCTGGACGAGCTGGTCGAGGACCGGGAGGAGCTGCGCGCGCGTACCCACGAGATGATCGCGACCTATCGCTCGGGGGACACCCGCGGCGCGTTCCGGCAGTTCCTGGCGATCGCGAACATCGAGCTGCCCGACGAGGTGTTCGAGATGATGGCCGGCGGCGAGCGGGACGCGCAGTCGGTGGCCGACGAGCGCTTCCAGTACGAGCACATGCTGCTGCCGACGGTGAGCTTCGTGCCCGACACGGCGGCGCTGCGGGAGGGGCCGGTGCGGGTGGTGGTCGGCATCGGCGAGCAGTCGGCCGGGCAGCTGTGCGACCGCACCTCGCGGGCGCTGGCGGCGGAGCTGGGTGTCGCGCCGACCATGTTCCCGGGTGACCACGTCGGCTTCGCGCACGACCCGGCGGCGTTCGCCGTCCGCCTGCGCGAGGTGCTCGCCTGACCGAGTCGAACGGGGGCGGGCCGGGCGGGTGACCCCGTCCGGCCCGCGGGTCAGCCCAGGGCCCGGAGCGCCGGGATGATCGTCTCGCCGTACGCGGCCAGCGTGTGGTCCATGTCGTCGTGCTGGAGGTACACGGCGAACTGGTCGACGCCCAGCTCGCGCAGCCGGGTGAGCTTCTCGATGTGCGCCTGCGCAGGGCCGAGCACGCAGAACCGGTCCACGATCTCGTCGGTGACGAACTCGGTGTGCACGTTGTCGGCGCGGCCGTGCTCGGCGTAGTCGTAGCCCTTGCGGTCCTTGATGTAGTCGGCCAGCACGTGCGGCACCGCGCCGTGGTCGCCGTAGCGGGCCACGATGTCGGCGATGTGGTTGCCTACCATGCCGCCGAACCAGCGGGTCTGGTCGCGCTGGTGGGGGAGGTCGTCGCCGACGTACGCGGGCGCCGCCACGCAGAACTTGATCTCCGATGGGTCGCGTCCGGCCTGCTCGGCCGCCTGCCGGACGTGCTTGATCATCCACTCGGCGATGTCCAGGTCCGCCAGCTGCAGGATGAAGCCGTCGCCGACCTCGCCGGTCAGCTTCAGCGCCTTCGGCCCGTACGCGGCTACCCAGACCTCCAGCGCCGAATACTCCTTCACCCAGGGAAAGTGCAGCTCGGCGCCGCGGTAGACGGCCTGGTGCCCGTTGGCCAGGGCCCGGATCACGCCTACCGCCTCGCGCAGCTCGGCGATGGTGCCCGGGGGCAGGCCGAGGGTGCGCCGGGCGGAGTCGCCGCGGCCGATGCCGCAGACGGTGCGGTCGCCGTACAGCTCGTTCAGGGTGGCGAAGGTGCTGGCGGTGACGGTGACGTCCCGGGTGCCGGGGTTGGTCACCATCGGGCCGACGATCACCTTCTCCGTGGCGGCGAGGATGGCGCTGTAGATGACGTACGGCTCCTGCCACAGCAGGTGCGAGTCGAACGACCACACGTGGCTGAACCCGTACCCCTCCGCGCGCTGCGCCAGCTCCACCACCCGCCGGGCGGGCGGGTCCAGCTGGAACACCACTCCGATGTCCACTTGTGCGCTTCCTTTCAGCTGTGGGGACGACGGCGGGGGTGGCGTTAAGAAGGGCACCTTCTTCTACACATAGCGTTAAGAAGGTGCCCCTCCTTTCAGAGGAGGTAGGTGGAGAGGCCGCGGCGGAGGTAGCGGCCGTGGCCCTTGCGGCCGTGGAACTCGCCGCCGGAGACGAGCACGGTGCCGCGGGAGACGACGGTGTCGACCTTGCCCGCGATCTGGTAGCCCTCGTAGGCGGAGTGGTCCATGTTCATGTGGTGGGTGGCCACGCCGATGGTGGTGCGGGCGTTCGGGTCGTACACCACGATGTCGGCGTCGGAGCCGGGGGCCAGCACGCCCTTGCGGGGGTAGAGGCCGAACATGCGGGCGGGGGTCGTGGCGATGGTCTCGACCCAGCGGGCCAGGGACAGCTTGCCGTCGACGACACCCTGGTAGAGCAGGTCGACGCGGTGCTCGACGCCGCCGATGCCGTTGGGGATCTTCGAGAAGTCGCCCAGGCCCAGCTCCTTCTGCTCCTTGAAGCAGAACGGGCAGTGGTCGGTGGAGACCACGGCCAGGTCGTTGGTGCGCAGCCCGCGCCACAGGTCGCGCCGGTGCGGCTCGGCCTTCGAGCGCAGCGGCGTGGAGCAGACCCACTTGGCGCCCTCGAAGCCGGGCGCGCCGAGCTGGTCCTCCAGGGTGAGGTAGAGGTACTGCGGGCAGGTCTCGGCGAACACGTTGCGGCCGGTGTCGCGGGCCGCGGCGACCGCCTCCAGGGCCTGTGAGGCGGACAGGTGCACGATGTAGAGCGGGGTGTCCCCGGCGACCTCGGCCAGCGAGATCGCCCGCCGGGTCGCCTCGGCCTCCAGCTCGGCGGGCCGGGTCAGCCCATGGTGGATCGGCTCGGTCTCGCCGCGGGACAGGGCCTGCCCGATCAGCACGTCGATCGCGATGCCGTTCTCCGCGTGCATCATGATCACAGACCCGTTCTCGCGGGCCTTCTGCATCGCGCGCAGGATCTGCCCGTCGTCGCTGTAGAACACGCCGGGGTACGCCATGAACAGCTTGAAGCTGGTCACGCCCTCCGACTCGACGAGGGAGTCCATGGCCTTGAGCGACTCGTCATCGACCCCGCCCATGATCATGTGGAAGCCGTAGTCGACGTGGCAGTTGCCGTCGGCCTTGGCGTGCCAGGCGGCCAGGCCGTCGGGCACCCGCTCGCCGGTGCGCTGCACCGCGAAGTCGATGATCGTGGTGGTGCCGCCGAAGGCCGCCGCCCGGGTGCCCGACTCGAACGTGTCCGACGCGAAGGTGCCGCCGAACGGCAGCTCCATGTGCGTGTGCACGTCCACGGCGCCCGGGATGACGTACTTCGCGGTCGCGTCGATCACCTGGGCGCCCTCGACCGCCGGAGTGTGCTCCGGCGCGAACAGGCCGGCGATGCGCTCGCCCTCGACCAGCACGTCGGCCGGCTGCGCGCCGCTGGCGGAGACCACGGTCCCGCCCTTGATCAGCAGATACACCGGGTGCTCCCTCAGCCCTGGGTGAGCGGGCCGTAGGCGTCTGGGCGGCGATCGCGGTAGAACTGCCACCGGTCGCGCACCGTGGTGAGCAGCTCCATGTCCAGGTCCCGGACGATCAGCTCGGGCTGGTGCGGGTCGCCGGTGTCGCCGACGAAGCGGCCCTCCGGGTCGGCGAAGTACGACGTGCCGTAGAAGTCGTTGTCGCCCAGGTCCTCGATGCCGACCCGGTTGATCGCGCCGACGAAGTACTCGTTGGCCACCGCCGAGGCGGGCTGCTCCAGCTGCCACAGGTACGACGACAGCCCCCGGCTGGTCGCCGACGGGTTGAACACGAGCTGCGCCCCGTTCAGGCCGAGCGCGCGCCAGCCCTCGGGGAAGTGCCGGTCGTAGCAGATGTACACACCGACCTTGCCCACGGCCGTGTCGAACACCGGGTAGCCGAGGTTGCCGGGCCGGAAGTAGAACTTCTCCCAGAACCCCTTCACCTGCGGGATGTGCGTCTTGCGGTACTTGCCCAGGTAGCGGCCGTCGGCGTCGACCACCGCGGCGGTGTTGTAGAGGACGCCGGGCTGCTCCTGCTCGTACATCGGCAGCACCATGACCATGCCCAGCTCGCGGGCCAGCGCCTGGAAGCGCTCGGTGGTCGGGCCCGGGACGGACTCCGCGTAGGCGTAGTACTGCGCGTCCTGGACCTGGCAGAAGTAGGGGCCGTAGAACAGCTCCTGGAAGCAGATCACCTTGGCGCCCTGCGCCGCGGCCTGGCGCGCGTACTCCTCGTGCGCCTTGATCATCGATTCCTTGTCGCCGGTCCAGGACGTCTGGACCAGGGCGGCACGGATGACGGACATAACGGCACCTCCTGCTGAAACGCCGGGCTCTCAGATAACCAGCCGGAGTGCCCCGTTACGCTCCGACGTGCCGGATAAAACACCATAATCTCTCTGAATCCGCGCGGCGGCGAATGACTGCCGGACGAAGCCGCAGGTCGCCGCGCTGGGGGCAGCGAGCGGCGGCAGATTGGCGGAGAATCCCCGGTCATGACACGGGGGCGAGCGCAACTGCCGGAGTGGATGGACAAGGACATCCCCACCCATCGCACGACGCTGTTCTGGAAGATCAGCCAGTGGCTGGACCGCCGGTTCTGGTGGGGCGGGGTGCGGCGGTGGCTGACCAGGCGCACCCGGCTCTCGCGGCGCTTCCCGAAGACGGCCGCCCTGATCGCCTGGGTGCTGGCGCTGGCCATCGCCGGCTGGATCGGCTACAAGATCATCGAGTACTACAACCTGATCATGGCCGGCCTCGTCTGACGGGAAGCCGCTCGCGCTGGGGAGGAAGCATGCGCCGCGCCATCGCGGGCCTGGCCGGGCTGGCGGCACTGTCCGCGCTCACCGGCTGCGGGAGCCCGCCGTCCGCACAGCGGCGGCCGGACGACGTCGCGCGGCTGGCCGCCGAGGTCCTGCCCGTCATCGACGAACTCGATGTCAGCACCTACCTCGACGAGGGCTCGATGTGCCGGTGGCTCGTCTACCCGCGTGGCGACTTCCGGGAGGGCGGATGTGCCACGTCCGCGGAGCGGTTCAGCGCGTTCGACGACACCGCTCGCGCCGACTTCGACCGCGTCACCGCGGCGATGCGGGCGAGCGGCGTCGACACGCACCGCTTCGAGGCGTCGATCTCCAGCGCCGGTGCCGTGGGTGACGCCCGCTTCTGGCTGGAGGACAGCTCGATCCAGTGGAACTGGTTCTACCTCTACGACCCGCAGGACGCGATCACCAAGAACCGGCACGAGGGCAAGCCGTCGTACGAGCGGATCAGCGACGGCTGGTGGCTGATGACGGAGGTCGACGACTGAGCCCTGGCCGGCGCGCCAGTGATCGGAGTCTCGTGTCGAAACCTGTGTCCAGCTGCACTTTTCGACACGAGGTGGCGATCTTGGCAAAGGGGCGGCGCGGGCGGGTGGCCGACGTGGCTCGGGAGAACGGGGTATTGCCATGTGCTGATGTGACGGCTGACACTCGGGCATCGTCGAGCGCCAGGAGGGGCAGCCATGACGGATCCCGCGCAGACCATCGACACCGATGCCGCACGACTCGCCGAACTCGGCTACAAGCAGGAGCTGCGCCGTGGCTGGAGCGGCTTCTCCAACTTCGCCATCTCGTTCTCGATCATCTCCATCCTGGCCGGGTGCTTCACCACCTTCGGCCAGGCGTGGATGAACGGCGGCCCGATCGCCATCTCGTGGGGCTGGCCGATCATCTCCGCGTTCATCCTGATCATCGGGTTCTGCCTGTCCGAGCTGGTCTCGGCGTACCCGACCGCGGGCGGCATCTACTGGTGGGCGGCCAAGCTGGGCAAGCCGGTGCACGGGTGGTTCACCGGCTGGTTCAACCTGATCGGCCTGATCGCGGTCACCGCGTCGGTCGACTACGGCTGCGCCACGTTCCTCAACCTGGTGCTGGCCAACACCGTGCCGGGCTGGGAGGGCAGTTTCCAGCAGGCGTTCTACCTGTTCCTGGTCATCCTGGCGCTGCACGCCCTGATCAACGTCTTCGGTGCCCGGATCATCAACCGGCTGCAGGACGTCTCCGTCTGGTGGCACGTCTTCGGCGCCGCCGTCATCGTCGGCATCCTGATCTTCGTCCCGGACACCCACCAGAGCCCGTCGTTCGTCTTCGGCGAGACCATCAACGCCAACGGCTTCCTCGACGGCAGCACCTCTGGCCTGGGTTTCTGGCTGTACGTGCTGCCCCTGGGCGGGCTGCTCACGCAGTACACGATCACCGGGTTCGACGCGTGCGCGCACGTGGCGGAGGAGACCCGCGGCGCCGCGCTCAACGCCGCCAAGGCACTGTGGCGGTCCATCTTCTACTCCGCGATCGGCGGCTGGATCCTGCTGCTGGCGTTCCTGTTCGCGGTGCAGGACGCCGACGCGGTCACCGGCGGCTACGGCTTCGTCGGCGTGCTGCTGCAGGGCGCGCTCTCGTCGGGCTTCTTCAAGGCCGTCATCATCATCTCCACGGTCGGGCAGTTCTTCTGCGGTATGAGCTGCGTGACCAGCATGTCCCGGATGATGTACGCGTTCAGCCGCGACGGCGCCGTGCCCGGCTGGCGGCTGTGGACCCGGCTGGACCGCAACGGCACCCCGGTCTGGGCGGTGGTCGCCGGGTGCGTCGCGGGCGGCCTGCTCACCCTGCCCGCCCTGTACCAGAAGAACGGTGCCCCGATCGCCTTCTACGCCGTGGTCTCGGTCGCGGTCATCGGCCTCTACCTGGCCTTCCTCATCCCGATCATGCTGCGCCTGAAGGCGGGCGACAGCTTCGAGCCCGGCCCGTGGAACCTCGGCCGCCGCTACAAGGTGCTCGGCTGGATCGCCTCCATCGAGATCATCGTGATCTCGCTGTACTTCATCATGCCGACGGTGCCCGCCGGGGTGCCGTTCAGCGACGGGTTCGACTGGGCGGCGGTCAACTACGCGCCGCTCGCGGTCGGCGCGGTGCTGCTGCTGGTCGGCGTGTGGTGGCTGGCCTCGGCCCGCAAGTGGTTCACCGGCCCGCGCCGCACCGTCGACCTCCCCGCCGGGGTCGCCACCGCCGACGCCCCGGTCGCCGCTCTCGACTGAGCCGCTTCGCGCAGCCGTGGGCCGGTCACCCCACCGAGGTGACCGGCCCACGGCGGCGTCAGCGCAGGGTCACCGCTCCCGGCGTACCCTCCCGGTGGGTCCGGTCCAGGGCCGTCACGTAGTAGGTGACCTGGCCGACCGGCGGGGGCGCGGGGTCGGTGAAGGTGCGCCCGCGCACCGTGCCGAGCAGATTCCGGGCCGCTTCGATGCCGCACCCGGCGCCGTCGGCCAGGTATACCGCGTAGTAGGCGGGGGAGCCGGACGCCGCGTTCCAGTTCAGCTTGACGCCGCCGGTGACCCGGCTCGCGGTGACCGCGCCGGGGGCGCCGGGCGCCGTCCCGCTGATCATCGGGGAGGCGGGCACCAGCGCGGGATTGGCGTGGAACTCGGTGCGCAGCCGGTCGGCGAAGCCCAGCCGGTTGTCCAGCAGCTCCTCGATGGAGTAGTAGATGTCCCCGGCGACGTCCGGGTGCTGCCGGTTGAGCAGCAGGTGGTCGGGCATCTCGGCGGCGTCGGCCCAGTTCGGGTCGGTCGTCGTGCCGATCTTGTAGGCGGCCTGCCCGATGTAGAGCTGCACCCGCGTCCCGGCGACGACCTGCGACCACCACGGCACCAGCACGTCGTACGCCGCCGCGGGGAACCCGATCGTCCAGTAGATCTGCGGCGCGATGTAGTCGATCCACTCCTGCTTGACCCACCGGCGGGTGTCGGCGTAGATGGCGTCGTAGGACTGCAGGCCGGTGGTGGCCGAGCCGAGCGGGTCGGTGCCCTGGTTGCGCCAGATGCCGAACGGCGAGATGCCGAACCGGACGTGCGGCTTGGCCTGCTTCACCCGCGCCGACACGGCCTGCACGAAGGCGTCGACGTTGGCGCGCCGCCAGTCGGCCAGGGTCCGCCCCGCGCCGTACGCCGTGAACTCGGCGGCGTCGTCGAAGTCCTGCCCGGACACCGGGTACGGGTAGAAGTAGTCGTCGAAGTGCACGCCGTCGAGGTCGTAGCGGGTGACCGCGTCCATGATGGCGTCGACGGAGTGCTGCCGGGCGGCGGGCACCCCGGGGTTGTAGTAGAGGCGGCCGTCGTACGTCTCGATCCAGCCCGGGTGGGTGCGGGCCGGGTGCCCGGCGGCGAGCCGGCTCACGTCGGGTTGCATGGACACCCGGAACGGGTTGAACCAGGCGTGGAACTCCAGGTTGCGGGCGTGCGCCTCGGCCACCGCGAAGCCGAGCGGGTCGTAGCCGGGGTCGGCGCCCTGGGTGCCGGTGAGGTACTGCGACCACGGCTCGTACGGCGACGGCCAGAACGCGTCGGCGGTCGGCCGGACCTGCACGAACACGGCGTTGAAGCGCAGCGCGACCGCCTCGTCGAGCAGCGAGCGCAGCTCGGACTGCTGCTGGGCGGGGCTGAGCCCGGACGCCGAGGGCCAGTTGATGTTCAGCACGGACGCGATCCACAGCCCGCGCAGGGCGCGCTTGGGCGCCGGGCCGAGCGGGCAGCCGTCCGGCGCGGTCGGCGCGGCGGACACCGCGGGGTCCTCGCTGGCCTCCGGCGCGGGCCGGCCGCATCCGGCCGCGGCCAATGTGGCCGTGACCAGCAGTGTCACCATGATCTGCCTGGCTCGCACGGCGCCTCCCGTCGTCTGTCGCGCCGCACCGCGACGCTGTGTCGGAAAGTTTCGCAGGAAGAATCTTCCCGGTAAAGATTTACCGATCTCCGGATGTCGATTCGAGACACGCGGGTGTGGTCCGTGGTCCGATCAGCGGATTCGGTCGGTGCTGCGTGTTAGATTCGCCGCGTTATAACCTCGACCTCCCGCATACCAGACGAAGCGCCCGAGAAGTACCGGGCGCTGTCCGCATTGGCGCGTTGCGGGAGGCGAAAGAGCCCACAGTGGGCTCGCACAGCCTCACCAAGGAGTATCTGACATGGCTGTCGGCACCGTGAAGTGGTTCAACGCGGAAAAGGGCTTCGGCTTCATCACCCCGGACGGCGGTGGGTCGGACGTGTTCGCGCACTTCTCCGCCATCCAGTCCTCCGGCTACCGGAGCCTCGAGGAGAACCAGCGGGTCGAGTTCGAGATCACGCAGGGCCAGAAGGGCCCCCAGGCCGCCAACATCCGCCGGCTCTGACATAACCCACGGGTACGCGGTGGGCGAACTCCGCTCACCGCGTACCCGTGCCGGTTCCGGCTCGGCCGCGGCTACGTTGGACACATGCCACGGCTGAGCTACGAGCGCTACTGCGACGAGGTGTCCGCCCAGACCGCGCTGCTGCGTGAGGTCCTGCCAGGCGACGACCTCTCGGCACGGGTGCCGACCTGTCCCGACTGGACCCTGGCCGACCTCGTCCGCCACATCGGCGGCAACGTGCACACCACCGACGCCGTCGTGCGCGGCGACGCCGGGGCGGCACCGGCCGCGCCCGGCGACCGCAGGCGCGTCGGCGTGCCTGACACCGACGACCCGGCCGTGCTGACCGCCTGGATGCAGGACGGCGCCGACGCGTACGCCCGCACCCTGCGCGAGCGCGACCCCGCCGCACAGGCCGAGATCTTCGGCCTGCCGGACTCGCTGCTGTTCTGGGCCCGCCGCGCCGCCTGCGACATCCTGCTGCACCGCGCCGACGCGTCACTGACCACGGGCGCGGGCTACACCGTCGCGCCCGACCTGGCCGCGGACGCGATCGACGAGTTCCTCGGGATCGTCACCGACCCCCGCATCAACGAGAAGGTATTCGGCCGCCTGCCGGAGCTGTACGGCCCGGCGCGCAGCATCCACCTGCACGCGACCGACACCGACGAGGACGTCGCGGCCGAGTGGCTCATCGAGCTGGGCCCGGACGGGGTGAGCTGGCGGCCCGGCCACGCGAAGGGCACCGTCGCGGTGCAGGGACCGCTGACCGAGCTGCTGCTGATCCTCTACCGCCGCCTGCCGCTGGACCGCGACCAGGTGCACGTGTACGGCGACCGCGACCTGATCGACGGCTGGCTGGACCGGATCTACATGGGCTAGCAGGTGGAGTGCAGCAGCGCGCCCACCCGTACGCCCGCGTCGGCCAGCAGGTTGTAGACCCGCATCGCCTCCCGCGTCTCGGCGATGTGCACGTCGACGCCGCGCGCGGCGAGCAGCTGCTCCGTCTCCGGCATGACCTGCAGCACCAGCTGCTGCCCTCGCGACAGCACCACCGTGGTCGCGCCGGCCGCGAGCAGCGGCTCGACGTCGGCGGGCTGGATGCCGGGGGAGTGCTGGGTGCCGGTGACCCGCCAGTCCCACTCGCCGCCCCCGCCGGGGTGCAGCATGGCGTCCTTCACCCTGCCGACGCCCTCGATCTCGATCTCGCCCCACGACAGCGACAGCACCTTCGGCGATCTCTGCTCGGCCATGTCCGGCATTGTGGCACGATGCAGCCCTGCCGCCGTACCCGCAGAAAGGCCGCGCCGTGACCGAGCAGCTCGCCCCACCCCGCCTGGAGCTGGAGATCTCCGGGCACGTGGCGACGATCCGCATCGCCAACCCGGCCCGGCGCAACGCGATGACCAACGACATGTGGTCGCGGCTGCCCGAGCTGCTCGACGGCCTGGCCGGCGACCCCGCGGTGCGGGTCCTGGTGCTCACCGGGGCGGGCGGCACGTTCTGCGCGGGCGCCGACATCACCGAGGTCGACCGGCTCATCGCCGACGGCGACCGGAATCTCGCCGTGCTCGCCGAGGAGCGGCTGTCCCGCTTCCCGAAGCCGACCGTGGCCGCGATCGAGGGCGACTGCGTGGGCGGCGGCTGCCAGCTAGCGGTCGCCTGCGACCTGCGCTTCGCGGCGGAGGGCAGCCGGTTCGGGGTCACCCCGGCGCGGCTGGGCATCATCTACCCCGCGCCGACCACGCGGCGGCTGGTCGCGCTGATCGGCCCGGCGGCGGCCAAGCACCTGCTCTACTCCGCGGAGCTGATCGACGGCGAACGCGCGCTGCGGGTCGGCCTGATCGACGAGCTGCACCCCGCGGACCGCCTCGCGGCACGGGTCGCCGCGTTCGCCGCGACGCTGGCGCAGCGCTCACTGCTCACCCAGGTCGCCGCGAAGGAGATCGTCACGATGGCCGGCGACGGCCACCACGACGACACCCGGGTCTCCTACTGGCACCGCCAGATGGCCGAGTCCGGCGAAGCCGCCGAGGGCATCGCCGCCTTCACCGACCGCCGCCCACCCGCCTTCCCCTGGTCCCCCCACTGACCCACCCCACCCCTTGATCGTCCACCGCCCCGCCCCTTGATCGTCCGACTTGCCTGGCAGTCGGGCGTATCTTGAGTCCGCATACGCCCATGTGCCTGGCAAGTCGGACGATCTTGGCCGCGCCGCGCCGCGCTACGACGGGGCGGATGCGGGGGCGGGGCGGGGGTGGCGGGCCAGGACCACGACGGTGGTGAGGGCCGCGATGAGCAGGGCGATCACCTGGACAGGGGCCGGGCCCAGCGGGGCCAGCAGAACCAGCACGATGGCCGCCGGGAACGCGTACACCACCACGCCCCGGTAATGCGGGCGGATCTGGAGCAGGAACAGGCTGGACAGGTACACCGCGACCGGCACCGCGACGGAGTACGCCGCGGCCCGCGCCGACACGTGCGAGACGTGGCTGTGGAAGTCGGCCATGGCGGCCAGCCCGGCCCCGACGGCCGCCGCCGCGGCGAGGATGAAGTAGTGCCCGTACCCCCAGCGGATGCCCGCCCGCAGAGACACCAGCAGGTCGTGCGCGGAGCGCTCGAAGTACAGCCACCACATGCTGAACACGATCACCAGCCCGGCCGCGGCCAGCCAGACCAGCGACGCGGCGTGGCCGGTGCCGAACGCGGCCTCGACGGCCAGCGTCGCCGACAGCACCGACTCGCCGAGCACGATGAGGGTGAACAGGCTGTACCGCTCGGCGATGTGGTGCGGGTGCCAGCGGGTGGGCGCCTTGCGCTCGGCCCACACGGGCACCAGCAGCTCGCATACCACGAGCACGAAGAACATCCGGAAGTCCCACGGTGCCGGCAGAAGCAGCCGCAGCACCCAGCCGGCCTGCACCAGGGCGATACCCCCGGCGAAGCGCAGCGCGGTGCCGCGGTGGGCCGGGTCCTGGGCGGCCACCCGCAGCCACTGGGTGACCATGGCCAGCCGCATCACCACGTACCCGAGCGTGATGAGCCGGAAGTCGCCGTGGTCGAACGCGCGCGGCACGCCCGCGGCCAGGATCAGCGCGCCCGCGATCTGGACCATCGTGGTAAGCCGGAACGGCACGTCGTCGGTGTCGTACGCGGACGAGAACCAGCTGAAGTTGACCCAGGCCCACCAGATCGCGAAGAAGACCATCAGGAAGCCGAGCACGCCCTGGCCGGTGTGGCCCTCGGTCACCGCGTGGTGCAGGCTCGCCGCCGCCTGGGCCACGGCGACCACGAAACACAGGTCGAAGAACAGCTCCAGCGGGGTGGCGGTGCGGTGCGGCTCGTCCGGCGAGCGGGAGGTCATCCGGCGGTACAGGACTCTGCGCGCAGCCTCGGCCATGCTCGCAGGCTACCGCCGGTGGATCATCGTGCGGGCCGGGGTCCGGGAAAGCCCTCGGGGCCCGGCGTGCGTGCGGCGCCGGGCCCCGGTCCACACCGGAGGGATGACGTCAACCGTATTGACGTCAGAAGATGGAAGCGCTCCCATTGTGGCCCGCGCCCACGTTCCCGTCAAGCCGGGGCCGTGGTCAGGCCGTCGCGACGGCGGGTTCGGGAGCGGGCCGTTCGGGCGAGCGCAGCGCCACCGTGCCGGGCACCACGAACACCGCGTACGTCGAGATCAGCAGCACCGCGACGGCGACCACGCCGAACGCGGGCAGTCCCACCGTCAGCGCGAGCACCGGCGCGGCGGCGATGGCGACCGGCTGGAGCGCGAAGTTGCCGATCGAGTCCAGCGCGAAGACCCGCCCCTGCGCCGTCTCCGGGAACTCGTTCTGCAGCGCGGTGTACCAGAGCACGATGAACACGCCGATCCCGGCCCAGGCCAGCACCTGCGCGGTGCACCACAGCGGCAGCGGCACCGGCAGCGCCAGGCAGGCCGGCAGCAGCGCGCACGGCAGCAGCACGTTCATCGCCCACAGGCCGGGCCGGGGGCTGCGGATGCGGGCGGCCGCCGCCGAGCCGAGCACCATGCCGAGCGAGGCGGACGCGCTCAGCCAGCCGTAGGCGGCCGGGCCGTAGCGGTCCAGGCTGACGATCGGCAGCAGCGCGTAGTTCGGTCCGAACAGGAAGAACACCTGGACCGTGCCCTGGATCATGATGACCAGCGCCCACGGGCGGCGGCGCACCTCGCGTACGCCCTGGCGGGCGTCGTCGAGCATGGCGCGCATGCCGGGCGTGGCCGCCTGGCCGCTGATCCGGGGCAGCCGCAGCCACAGCAGGGTGGCCAGGCTGACCGTGAAGGTGGCCAGGTCGATCAGCAGCGCGCCGCGCGGGCCGATCGCGGTGACCAGCGCGGCGCCGGCCAGCGCGCCGCCCGCCGCGCCGAAGCGCTTGGTGGCCGCGTCGAGCGCGTTGGCCTGCTGCCGCAGCTGCTCGCCGACGAGCTGGGGCAGGGCGGCGCGGTGCGCGGGCTCGTACAGCGCGGTGCCCATGCCGACCAGGCAGGCGGCGAGCATCGGCAGCCACAGCGGGCCGTACGCGCCGAAGACGAGCAGCCCCGCCACGCCGATCATGCGCAGCACGTCGGCCAGGGCCATCACGGTGCTGCGCGAGTACCGGTCGGCGATCACGCCGCCGGCCAGCAGGAGCAGCACGCCGGACACCGCCTCGGCCGCCAGCACCAGCGCGAACGCCTGCGCGCCGCGGGTCGGCAGCAGCAGCGCGGGCAGCGCCACCAGCGACAGCGCGCTGCCCACCACGCTGGTCACCTGGCCGAGCCAGAAGGCGAGGTAGCGGCGGTCGCGGAGCAGATCGGCCAGGGAACTCACGCCGGACATGGCAGCACGCCCCCTCACCTGGGATCAAGCGAGTTTCGGCTGGCCCGGACGGGTGAGCACGGTCGCGGTGAGGATGGACAGCGCGGCGAAGCAGAACATGGCCGCGGCCATCGGCACTCCGCTGGAGGCGCCGAGCGCGGCCACGATCGGCCCGGCGACCGCGCCGATGCCCGACTGCACCGCGCCCATCAGCGCGGCCGCCGTGCCCGCCATCTGGGCGTGGCCGTCCAGCGCCAGCGCGGTGCTGTTCGGGGCGACCATGCCCAGGCTGGCGATGTAGACGAACAGCATCGCCACCACGATGGTGAGGCTCTGCAGCTCCGCGCCGCCGATCATGAGCACGCCCGCCGCGACCGCGCCGATCAGCGCCGCGAACAGCAGCGTGCGGGGCGTGCTGCGGCGGCCCACCAGCCGCGCGTTGAGCTGCCCGACCGCGACCAGCCCCAGCGCGTTCAGGCCGAAGATCAGGCCGTACGCCTGCGCGGAGACGCCGTACACCTCCTGCAGCACGAACGAGCCGCTGGACAGGTAGGAGAACAGCCCGGCGAAGGTGAGGCCCTGCGCCGCGGTGTAACCCCAGAAGCGCCGGTCGCCCGCGAGCACCCGGAAGCCGCGGCCGACCTCGGCCAGCCCGCCGGTGCGGCGGCGCTCGGCGGGCAGCGTCTCGGGCAGGAAGCGCCAGCCCACCAGGACCATGATCAGGCCGTACGCGGCGAGCAGCGCGAACACGCCGCGCCAGCTGGTGAACTTCAGCACGAGCGCGCCGATGGTGGGCGCGACCACCGGCGCCACGCCGAAGACCAGGGTGAGCCGGGAGAAGAAGCGCGACGCCTCGGCCCCGGAGTAGAGGTCACGCACCACGGCCCGGGACAGCGCGATGCCGATGCCGCCCGCGAAGCCCTGCACCAGGCGCAGCGCGGTCATCACCTCGATGTTCGGGGCGATCGTGATCAGCGCCGAGGAGACGGCGAACAGCACCGTGCCCGCGATGATCGGCCGGCGCCGCCCCCACCGGTCCGACAGCGGTCCCATCACGAACTGGCCGAGCGCGATGCCGATCAGCGCGACGGTGAGGGTGAGCTGCACGGCGGCGGGGGAGACGCGCAGGTCGGCGGCGATGGTGGGGAACGCGGGCAGGTACATGTCGAACGACAGCGCGCCGAAGGCGGACATGCTGCCCAGGACCAGGATCAGGGTGATGCGGCGGTGAGGTGGTGCGGCGGTCACGGTCCTTACCCAACCACTTCGCGCGTACGCGAAGGCGGGTTTGTGACGGCCGTCATGGCGGGCGCGGTCAGCTCGTCCTCGACGAAGCGCGGGCGGGCGGCGGCCAGCCCGGAGATCGCCTGCACCACGGCGGCGGCGATGAGGAAGCCGAGCGGCAGCGTCCAGCCGCCGGTCGCCTCGTAGAGGATGCCGACCAGCAGCGGACCGAGCGCCGCGATCAGGTAACCGGTGCTCTGCGCGAACGCCGACAGCGCCACCACGCCCTCGCCGGTCCGGGCGCGCATCCCGATCATGGCCAGGGCGAGGGGGAACGCCGCCTGGCCGAGCGCGAGCAGGGCGACCCAGGCCAGCGCGCCGCCGTGCGGGGCCAGCGCCAGGCCGAGGTACGAGGCGATCATCGCGGCGGACATGATCAGCACCAGCGGCCGCAGGTCCCGCAGTTTGCCGGCCAGCGTCGGCATGAGCAGCGCGAACGGCACGCCGACCGCGGTCACCCCGGCCAGCAGCAGCCCGGCGTCGGTGGGCGTGAACGCCGCGTCCCGGAACATCTGCGCCAGCCAGCCCATGGTGGCGTACCCGGACAGCGACTGCGCGCCGAAGTAGATCGCCATCGCCCAGCCCAGCCGGGTCCGCCCGGCCCGCACGCGGGGCGCCGCCGCCGCGGCCCGCGCCGAGGCGTTCGTCCGCCGCAGCGCCGGGCGCAGCCAGGGCAGCACCGCCACCGCGGCCAGCAGCCCCCACACGCCGAGCCCGGCCCGCCAGTCGCCGAAGGCGTGCGCGACCGGCACCGAGGCCGCCGAGGCGGTGGTGGTGCCGAGGATCAGGGTCATGCTGTAGACGCCGGTCATCAGGCCCGGCCGGTGCGGGAAGTGCTCCTTGACCAGCACCGGCAGCAGCACGTTGGCGATCGCGATGCCGGCCAGCGCGATCGCGCTGGTGAGCAGGAACGTCCACGCCGAGCCGCTCAGTGCGCGCAGCAGCTGCCCGACGGCGAGCAGCGCCATCGCGCCGACCAGGATGCGGGCGGCGGGGAACCGGCGGGTGAGCCACGGGGTGGCCGAGCCGAACGCGGCGAACGCGAGCGCGGGCAGCGTGGTGACGAGCCCGGCGACCGTGCCGGACAGGTGCAGCCCCGTGCTCACCTCGTCGAGCAGTGCGCCGAGGCTCGTGATGGCGGCCCGGAGATTGAGCGCGACGAGCAGGATCCCCGCCATGATCAGCACGGTTGTGCGACGGGCGGGCACCGCAGCTTCTGTATCGGCGGCACGGGGTGCGATCATCTTCGACACGATCGGTGGTGCCTCGGCGGTGGCGACTGGCGGCGGCATACCTCCAATCGTAGAATCATGGGATGAATTTCGGACCGGAGATGTAAGCAATGACACTGCGCACCCCGTCGCGGCAGGGCCTCGTCCCCCAGGTGATCGAGCAGCTCCGTACGCAGATCGCCACCGGCGAATGGCCGGTGGGCAGCCGCATCCCCACCGAACCCGACCTCGTCGCGGCCCTCGGCGTGGGCCGCAACACGGTCCGCGAGGCGGTCCGCGCCCTGGTCCACGCGGGTGTGCTGGAGTGCCGCCAGGGCTCCGGCACCTACGTCACCGCCGCGCACGAGCTGACCGGTGTCGTCGCCCGGCGCCTGGCCGCAGCCGAGATCGCCGAGGCCGTCGAGGTGCGCCGCGCCTTCGAGGTCGAGGCCGCCCGGCTGGCGGCGGTCCGGCGTACCCCCGCCGACCTGGCCGCCCTCGATCAGCTGCTGGCCCGGCGCGAGGAGACCTGGCGCGCCGGGGACGCGGCCGCGTTCGTGGCCGCCGACGCCGACCTGCACGTCGCCATCGTCGCGGCCGCGCACAACGCCATGCTCGCCGAGCTCTACGCCTCCTTCGGCGGCGCCATGCGGGCCAGCCTCACCCAGCAGATCGGCGAGACCCTCACCCCCGACAAGTACGTCGACCACGACGACCTCGTCGAAGCCATCCGCGCCGGCGACCCCGAACGCGCCGCCCGCGCCGCCGGCGCCTTCCTCGAATCTGCCTAAAGAAGGAAGGGCACCTTCTTAACGGATTCCGTAGAGGAAGGGCACCTTCTTAACCCACGGTGCCGATCACAGGCCAGCGATGGTGGCGAAGGCCGCGGCCTGGGCGATGGCCTCCTGGTCGGGGGCGTTGCCGCGGGAGACCCACCACAGGGCCGCCTCGACGCGGCGGGCCGCGGCCCAGGCGGCCAGGCGGGACGGGTCCTCGCCGAGCACCTCGCCGACCAGGGTCACGCGCCGCCGCAGCACCGCCGCCGGGTCGGGGTGCGCGAACGGGTCGTCCACCTGCTCCAGCAGCGGCCACGGGTCGTAGCCCGGGTCGCCGTACATCGGCTTGGCGTCGATCACCAGCCACCGCTCGCGCCGCGCGGCGAGGATGTTGCCCGGGTTGATGTCGCCGTGCACCAGGACCTGGCGGGACGCCGTACGCGGCAGCTCGCGCAGCAGCCGTGCGCCGTGCGCGACCAGCCCGGGGTCGAACCCGGGGCGCAGCCGGGCCATGCGCTCCTCGACCAGGTCCGCCCAGTCGGCGGTCACGTCGCCGACCCGCTCGAACAGCGCGGGGTCCGGCACCGGTGCCGCCCACAGCCGGGTGAGCAGGCCGGCCGCGATGGTGAGCCGCTCCTCGGCGGGCAGGTCGGACTCGGCCAGGGTGGTCCCGGGCTCGGCCCGCTCCAGCAGCAGCGCGTGGCGGGCGGGGTCGTGGGCGTACAGCTCGGCGGCGCCGTGCCCGTGCCACAGCCGCATGGCGTCGGCCTCGCCCAGCATCTCCCGGTGCGGCCAGCTGATCTTCAGCACGGCGTGCCTGCCGTCCGGCAGCTCGGCGGGCGCCACCCAGGAGCAGGTGCCCCCGATCCACGGCGCGCCCAGCCGCAGCGACCATGCGTCGCGCAGCTCGGCGATCAGCGCGGGCAGCGACTCCAGCCAGGCGCGGCCCTCGGGCAGGTCGCCGATCGAGGCGACCACCTCCAGCGTCGGCGGCACCAGCTCGTCCGTCCGGGGATCGATCACCCGGGGCACGCTACCGGACGTGCCCGCCGGAATCAGGGTGCCGGTTCCTGGCCCGGTGACCAGGATCTGCGCCATGCAATCCGAGATCAGGCAGTACCACCAGCGGGGGGCGAGGCGTCCCGGCTGGCCGCCGGCACCGGGCGCACCGTGGCCCGCCGCCCGGACTGGATCGCCGTTTCGTGTCCAAACCTGGGGTCAAGCCACAGCTTGTGACACGAAACGGCGATCTTGGACGCGGGCCGGAGGCCGGCCGGGTGGTGCGGGTCTGGCTACGCTGCCAGGGTGGCGTCGAGGGTGATGTCGGCGCCGGGGGACAGCAGGCGGGAGATCGGGCAGCCGGCCTTGGCCGCCTCCGCCAGCTTCTGGAACTCCGCCTCGTCGATGCCCGGCACGGTGCCGGTGGTGACGAGGTCGATACGGGTCACCGTCATGCCGGCGTCGGTCTTGTCCAGGTGGACGTTGGCGTTGGTGACCACGGCGGTGGGCGGGAAGCCCGCGTCCGTCAGCTGCTTGGAGAAGGCCATCGAGAAGCAGCCTGAGTGCGCGGCCGCGATGAGCTCCTCCGGGTTGGTGCCCTCACCCTCTTCGAAGCGGGACTTGAACGAGTAGTTGCCCTGGAGGCCGCCCTTGCCGGTCGCGATGGTGCCGGAACCTTCGGTGAGCGTGCCCTGCCAGCGGGCCGTAGCGGTGCGAATAGGCATGGGCCCGACGCTAGCTCACGCGACCGCGCCGCGCGCACGTATGGCCCCCAATACGCGCGCCACGCGCTCGGGCGTGTCGCCTGTGCTGGTGTCGACCAGCAGATGCGGGTCGGCCCAGGGCTCCCGCCAGGCGGCACGGGGCGGCTCCACCGCGTTGATCGCGAGTTCGTGTCGGAACCTGTGGTCTGAGCTGAGGTTTGGACACGAACTGGCGATCTTCACCTACGAACCGGCGATCTTCGCCGGGAGGCGGGAGAAAACCTGACGGGTGGTGTCAGGGTTTGTGGTGAGGATGGGGGCTATGAAGCAGACACTCCAGGGGAAGATCGCGCTGGTGGCGGGCGCGACCCGAGGTTGCGGGCGGGCCATCGCGGTCGAGCTGGGCCGGGCCGGGGCCACCGTCTACGTAACGGGCCGCTCCACTCGCGCGCAGCGGTCCGAGGTGAACCGGCCGGAGACCATCGAGGACACCGCCGACCTGGTCACCGAGGCGGGCGGCACGGGTATCGCGGTCCGCGTCGACCATCTCGAACCGGCCGAGGTGGCCGCGCTGGTCGCCCGGATCGACGAGGAGCAGGGCCGGCTCGACGTGCTCGTCAACGACGTGTGGGGCGGCGAGGGCTTCGTCGAGTGGGGCAAACCGCTGTGGGAGCACTCGCTGGAGGGCGGGATGCGGCTGCTGGCGCTCGGCCTGCATACCCACATCATCACCAGCCATGCCGCGCTGCCGCTGCTGGTCCGCCACCCGGGCGGTCTGGTCGTCGAGGTCACCGACGGCACCGACGAGTTCAACCGGAACTACCGCGACTCCTTCTTCTACGACCTGACCAAGACGTCGGTATCCCGGATCGCGCTGGCCCAGTCCGCCGAGCTGAAGCCGCACGGCGGCACGGCGGTGGTGGTCACGCCCGGTTTCCTGCGCTCGGAGCTGATGCTCGACCACTTCGGCATCACCGAGCAGAACTGGCGCGACGGCGCGGCCAAGGCGCCGCACTTCATCCTGTCCGAGACGCCGACCTACCTCGGCCTGGGTGTGGCGGCGCTCGCGGGCGACCCGGATCGCAACCGGTGGACCGGCCGCTCGCTGTCCAGCGCGGGTCTCGCGCAGGAGTACGGGCTGACCGACGTCGACGGCTCGGTGCCCGACATCTGGCGCTACTTCGCCGACCACGGCACCGCCGAGGACGGGCCCGTCGACCCCACCGGCTACCGCTGACGCAGCGCAGTTCACGCGGGCCGTGAACCGGCTCACGCACGCCGGGCTCATGACCGCCGTGTCAGCGGGCCGGGACCGCGTTGCGGGCCGCGATCGCGGCGCCCACCTCGGCGAACGCCGCCCGTAGCGGCGCCGGGGCGAGCACCTCCAGCTCACCGCCGAGCGGCAGCAGCTGCCCCAGCGCGACCTGCGGCGACTCGACCGCCAGCTCGACCTCGCACCAGCCCTCCGCGTCGGGCGGGCCGGTGTGCAGGACCGCCTCGCCGCGCGTCGCCGGGTCCAGGTGGTGCGGCAGCCGGGTGAGGCCGCGCGGGCTGAGCCGCACCCGGACCCGGTCCCGGATCAGCGTGCGGTCGAACGAGGCCGCCGAGGCCGACCACCACTGCGCGAGCTGGAACGCGGCGGGCCGGTCGAACACGTCCCCGGCGGTCTCGACCGCGGTGATCCGGGCCAGCCGGTAGGTGCGCACCGCGTCCGCCTCCGGCACCCGGGCCACCAGGTACCAGACACCTGCCTTGAGGACCAGGCCGTACGGCTCCAGCGTGCGGCGCACGGTCGCGTCGGTGCGGCGGTAGCGCACGGTGATGCGGCGCTGCTCCCATACCGCCTCGGCGACGGTCATCAGGTGCGGCAGCTCCTCGCCGCGGTGGAACCAGCCGGGCGCGTCGAGGTGGAAGCGCTCGGCGATGGTGCGGGCCCGGTCGCGCAGCCCTTCCGGCAGCGTGGCCAGCACCTTCGCCTGTGCCGCGAGCAGCACCGAGCCGAGCCCGAGCTCGGCCAGGGCCTCCGGGGCGGCCCCGGCGAACAGCGCGGCGGCCTCGGCGCCGGTGAGGCCGTCCAGGCGGGTGCGCCAGCCGTCCAGCAGCCGGATGCCGCCGTTGCGGCCGGGCTCGGTCCACAGCGGCACCCCGGCCGCCTGGAGCGCGGCGACGTCGCGGTAGACGGTGCGCACCGACACCTCGAACAGCGCGGCCAGCTCCCCGGCCCGTGCCGAACGCCGCTGCTGCAGCGTGAGCAGCAGCGACACCAGGCGCGACGCCTTCACAGGGCGGCCGCGAACGCGTCCAGCCGCCGGGCGACGCGCACCAGGTTCTCGGCGCTGCGCACCGGGTCGTCCGGGTGCTCCAGCGCGTGGTCGGCGCCGGGCAGTTCCAGGCAGCTCAGGCCGAGGTCGTCGGCCAGGCGCGGGTCCCAGCTCCAGTCGGCGCCGCCGCCGACGAGCAGGGTCGGCGCGTTCGCCGCGCCCAGCGCGTCGACCACGTCGGGCCGGAACAGCAGCGGGGTGAACCAGATCGCGGGCAGGTCGCGGGCGGCGGCCAGCGGTGCGGCGTACGTGCCGAGGGACTTGCCGACGAGCAGGATCCGGCTCGCCGCCTCGGCCTCGACGGCCGCGGCCGCCTGTGTGGCGACCCAGGCCGCGCGCTCCTCCTCGTCGGTGGTGGCGGGCGGCTCCCACCAGAGTTCCTGCACCGTCCAGCCGTGGCCGAACAGCACGTTGCGGGCCAGGTGCAGCAGCGGCCGGGCGGGCGTGTAGCCGCGGCCCGGCAGCACGATCGCGACCCGGTCGGGGTCGGCCGGCCAGCGGTCGTCGCTGATGTTCGGCAGGGGGCGGCGCATGCGCCGATCCTAGAACCGCGCTGAGGCCCGCGCGGCCCCTTTAAAGGCCATACACATTGGAGGGTATGGGCGGCGTCACGCTTTCGCTCCGTAGCGCGCGCCGACCGTCCGGGTTTCTCGGGCTGATCGAGGGGACCGGTCGCATCGATTCACTTCTTATGATCCCTGTCGATGTGGGCCGGACCGGCTCACCGGAACTGCTGGAGGATCTGTGCGTAGGTGGTATGCGGCGGCAATGGCGGCGCTGGGCCTGGCGGTGCTGCTGGCGGTGCCCTCCGCCGCGGGCGCGGGCCGGGGCGACACGGCGCGCGGATGCGAGCGGCACTTCGACGCCGCGGTGGCCGACTTCGACGCGAAGTTCCTCGCCAGGGACCTGCCGGCGGTCATGGCGTACTACCACGACGAGGCGGTGCAGATCGGCTCCAACGGGGCCTACCGCAAGGACAAGGCGGCCATCCAGGCCAACTTCACCGGGCTGTTCACCTACGACTTCACCGCGACGTTCCCGGAGGTGAAGAAGGTGGTCGACGGGTGCCGCGGCGCGACGCTGGTGGTCGACTTCACCCTGGCCATCCCGTCGGTGAACTTCAAGCAGCACTTCTACAACGCGCTCACGTTCGTGCGCGAGCGCGGCGAGTGGAAGATCATCCTGGATGTGAGCTCGCCGCTGCCCGTCGTGTGACTCCCGCCCCACGTCTGAGCTGCGCCCCGGCCCGCCGCCGCCGACCGTTCGCCGGTCGGCCGCGGCGGGTCGGCTTTGTGACGCAGCCCGCCCGGGGGTGGCGCCGGAGGGCGTTCTCGCGGCATGGTGGCGGTCCACCCCGTGCCGCGTGGTGGGACGGACTGGCCGGGGAGGGGGTGCCGGCGGGGATGCCGGTCGGGGAGCACGTGGTCGCCCGGGCACGCGAGCACATCGCGGCCGGGTCGCTGGCGTCCGCACAGGACCTCCTGTCCGCCGCGCTGGCGACGGTGCCGCCGGACCCGGCGCAGGCCGCCCCGGCGACGGCCGAGGCGGTGGTGCTGCAGACCGGTGTGCTGCTCGGGCTCGGGGACCCGTATGCCGCCCGGGGCTGGGCCGCCTACGGCTACGCCGCCTACCGCAACCTGCACGGCGAGCGCGACCGGCGCACGCTGCACGCGCTGGGGCTGCTGGCGGCGGTGCTCGCGCGGGTCGGCGTGCACGCGCGCGCGGTGACCCGCTACCTCGACCTGATCGCGGCGTACACCGAGCTGGACGGGCCGGACTCGGACCGGGTGCGGGCGGCCCGCGCCGATCTGGCCACCGTCGAGCACGCGCAGGGGCACTGCGTGACCGCGCGGCTGCGGCTGGCCACGGTCGTCGACGAGCACCGGCAGCGCCACGGGTTGGCGCATCCGGTGGGTGTACGCATGCAGCTGCGGCTGGCCGCGATGTGGCGTGACTGCGGCGGCTTCAACGACGCGCACGAGCTGCTGACCGAGGCCCGCGAGGACGCGGCCGGGCTGGACCCGGACGACCCGGTGCACGCGCTGCTCGCCGCGGCGGCCCACGCGGTGGCCGATCCGCGCCACCGGTGTGGCGTCGGCCTGGCCCAGGACGTTCCGCTCGCGCCGTCCGGCGTGTCCCGCCCGGCTCCCGCGGAGGCCGCGCCGACGTCGCGTCAGGGGTCCGCGAGCACCACAGCAGGACCGGAGCCGGTCCCGCCCGGCGGGCCGGAGACGGCCGGGCTGACGGGTCGTCCCGGCGGGCCTGAGACGGCCGGGCTGACGGGCCGTCCGCCCGCCGCCGCGTCCGTGGGCCCTCCGGCCGCGACGGACAGATCAGCTGATCACCTGCCCGCTGGGCGGGCGTCGCTGCCGCCCGCGCCGGAGGACGCCGTCGAGGACGACTGGCTGCGGCGGCTGCGCGCCGATCCCGGTGCCGCGGCCGAGCCGGTGGAGCCCGGCGACACGAGCGGTTGGGCGCCGTCCGTGGTGGAGCGGGAGGCGGTGGCGGCGTGGGATCACCTCACGCCGGTGTACGACGCGCCGTCGGTGCTGGCCGCGCCGACGTTCACGGCGACCGTCTACCTGCCGCCGTATCTGCCGGGACCGGCTGCGGCGGGGCCGGAGCCCGGGGCGCGGCCGGCCGGGGCGCGGCGGGCCGAGGCGGCGGCGCAGGTCCGGCGGCTGCCGCAGCATTCGCTGGTGCTGGTCGCGGCGTGCGTGGGCATCGTGGCGATCGCGCTGCTCTTCGCGTTGCTGGTGAGCTCGGTATCGCGCTGACCGCGCGCCGTCTAATATCGACGGCGGGCTCTGACGGCCCTTCGGGAGCCGGGCCGTCGTCGCCGTCTCGCGCCGGCTGCGCCGAGCAGCGCCGGCGCCTCGTCACGTCTCGTGTCATGCGCGGCGGTCTCCGCCTGGGCAACGGACTTCCGTCCGCGCGCCCGGATGAGAGGACCGCACATGTCCAGGCCCACCCTGAGAACGGCGCTGCTGGCGCTGCTGGGCGTTCTCGCCGCCACCGCACTGGCGTTCGTCGCCGCGCCGGTGAGCAGCGCGGCCGCCGCGCCGACCCGCGTCATGGCGCTCGGCGACTCGATCACCGGCTCGCCCGGCTGCTGGCGGGCGCTGCTGTGGCAGCGGCTGCAGAACACCGGCTACACCAACGTCGACTTCGTCGGCACGCTGCCCGCGCAGGGCTGCGGATTCACCTACGACGGGGAGAACGAGGGCCACGGCGGCTTCCTCGTGACCAACGTCGCCGACCAGAACCAGCTCGCCGGCTGGCTGTCGGCGACGCTGCCCGACATCGTGCTGATGCACTTCGGCACGAACGACGTGTGGTCGGCCCGCTCCAACGCGCAGATCCTCGCGGCGTACAGCAAGCTGGTCGACCAGATGCGGGCCAGCAAGCCGACGATGCGCATCCTGGTCGCGAAGATCATCCCGATGAACCCGGCGAGCTGCGCCGAGTGCGCCGCCCGCACGGTGTCGCTGAACAACGAGATCCCGGGCTGGGCGGCGGGCAAGACCACCGCGCAGTCGCCGATCACGGTGGTGGACCAGTGGTCCGGTTTCAGCACCGCCACCGACACCTACGACGGGGTGCACCCGAACGCCGCCGGCGACCAGAAGATGTCGGACAGGTGGTATCCGGCGCTGACGGCCGCGCTGAGCGGGGTCACCCCGTCCAACCCGCCGTCGCCGTCCGCCTCGGCCTCGCCGTCGGCGTCGCCGAGTCCTTCGGCGCCGCCCAGTCCTTCGGCGTCGCCGAGCCCGTCCCGGCCGCCGTCGCCGTCACCCTCGACCGGCGGCGTCAAGTCCTGCTCGGTGGTGTACACGATCGCCGGGCAGTGGCCCGGCGGCTTCCAGGGTGAGCTGAAGGTCACCAACACGGGCACGGTCCCGATCAACGGCTGGATCGTGCGGCTCACCTTCCCCAACGGGCAGGTGATCACCCAGTCCTGGAACGGGGTGTACACGCAGAGCGGGGCGCAGCTGACGGTGACCAACGTCAGCTGGAACGGCGTGCTGCAGCCCGGCCAGTCCGTATCGACCGGCTTCCTGGGCAGCGTGCCCGGCACCAACACCATCCCGACCCAGCTGACCTGCACGCCGCTGTAAATCGGACAAATATGCATTCTCCGGGCGCGCCTGCAGGGTGGGCGCGCCCGGCCCGGGTAGCGCGGTGAGCATGCTCATCGGGTCAGGGCACGGCCCGCCCGCGCGGGCGTGGTACAACTGGGGGTCGTGAATCGGCGGATCATGTCCGGAGATTCGAGTGAATACAGCCGGCCCGCGCCGGCTGTCCCTTTTGTGGGAGGCGGAGGGGAGGCCTCGGTGGCTCAGCAGCCGCTGGGCGATGCCCGCGTGGACGGCGCCACGGCGCGCGACCGCGTGCTGACCATCCCCAACCTGATCAGCTTCGCGCGCCTGCTCGGCGTGCCCGTCTTCCTGTACCTGTTCCTGGTCGCCGACCAGATCGGCTGGGCCGTGGTCGTGCTGGGCCTGGGCGGCACCACCGACTGGATCGACGGCTACCTGGCCCGCCGGCTCGGGCAGGTCAGCCGGCTGGGCGAGCTGCTCGACCCGTTCGCCGACCGCCTCTACATCCTGGCCACGCTGCTCGCGTTCACGCTGCGCGAGATCGTGCCGTGGCAGTTCACGGTCGCGCTGCTGGCCCGCGACGTGCTGCTGATGCTGACCTTCCCGGTGCTGCGCCGCCTCGGCTACGGCCCGCTGCCGGTGCACTACCTGGGCAAGACCGCCACCTTCATCCTGCTGATGGGCTTCCCGATCCTGCTGCTCGCCTGGGCGGTGCCCAGCGGCGCGGTGCACGACATCGCGTACGCCAGCGGCTGGGCGCTGTGCTGGTGGGGCATCGTCCTCTACTGGATCGCGGGCGTGTTCTACCTCGCCCAGTTCGCCGCCGTGGTGCGGCGCTCGCGTCAGGCCGCCGCATGAGTGAGCGCGACACGGGATCCGTGAGCGAGGAGCGCCGCACGGAGCCCACCCCCGCCACGCCCCGGCAGTGGCAGACCGACATGCTCAGCGACCTGTTCCGCTACCCGCTCGACGCCGGGTACACCGACGCGGCCGCCGCCCGGCGTAAGCACGGGCCGCTGCCCGCCGGGACGCGGCGCGTGCGCCGGATCGTCACCGTCGTCGCCTGCCTGATCATCGGTGTGCTCTTCTCGGTGGCGTACCTGCAGGTCGTGGAGCGGGCACCGGGCCGGGCGACGGCCCGGGCCGGGCTGATCCGGGACATCGAGCAGCGGCAGGAGCACACCAACGGGCTCGCCCGGCGCGCCGAGGCGCTGCAGGCCGAGGTGTTCAAGCTGCGCGAGGAGGCCCTCGCCGACACCTCCCTCGGCCAGCTGCGCGAGGTCGAGGCCGCGGCCGGGATGCGCAAGGTCACCGGCGACGGCGTCGTGGTGACGATGGCCGACGGCCCCAACGCGGCCGGCGAGCGCCTCGCCCAGGTGCTCGATGTGGACCTGCAGCTGGTCACGAACGCGCTGTGGGCCTCCGGCGCCGAGGCGATCTCGGTCAACGGGCAGCGGCTGACGGCGGCCACCCCGATCCGGGCCGCCGGTTCCGCGATCGTGGTCGGCAACGCGCACGTGATCAGCCCGTACGAGGTGGCCGCGATCGGGCCGTCGGACATGGCCGACCGCTTCAACGAGACGGAGACCGCGTCCGTGTACCGCGCCTACGCCGACGACAAGCAGTACGAGATGCGCTTCGACGTGGACGAGCGCGACGACCTGGAGCTGCCCGCCGCGGTCATGCCGCGGCTGCGCTACGCCACGGTCCCGCAGCCGTCGCCGTCGGGATCCCCCTCACCCTCAACCTCGCCCTCGGGAGGTGGCAAGTGATCGCAGTGCTGGCGCTGATCGCCGGGGTGGTGCTGGGCGTCGTGCTCAACCCCACCGTCCCGGACGCGCTCCAGCCGTACCTGCCCATCGCCGTGGTGGCCGCGCTGGACGCGGTCTTCGGCGGGGTGCGTGCCAAGCTGGACGGGATCTTCGACGACAAGCAGTTCGTGATCTCGTTCATCTCGAACGTGCTGGTCGCGGGGTTCATCGTCTACCTCGGTGACAAGCTGGGAGTGGGCAGTCAGCTGTCCATCGGCGTGGTCGTCGTGCTCGGCGTCCGGATCTTCGGCAACGTGGCGGCGATCCGCCGCCGGCTGTTCAAGGCGTAGGTGCAGTGGTGACCGACGAGAACAAGGCAGGCAGCGGACCGGACGAGCCGACGGTGCCGCTGGGCGGCGCGCGGCCCGGCGACGCGGCCGACCCGGCCGCGGCGCGCGAGCCGGAGCCGGTGGACGCGGCGGAGCCGGCGGACGAGCCGGTGGCCGCGGACGGCCGGACCGAGGCCGCGGCGGACGAGCCGGCGGAGCCCGCCGCGAGCGGCTCCCGGTGGCGGGTGAGCGGCGCGGGCGCGGTCATCGGCGTGCTGCTGGTGCTGCTCGGCTTCACGCTGGCGGTGCAGCTCAAGAACAACTCCACCAACGACGCGTACGCCACCATGCGCCAGGAGGACCTGGTCACCATCCTGGCCGACCTCGACGCCCGCGAGGACCGGCTCCAGCAGGACATCACCGAGCTGGAGAACAGCCGCCGCGAGCTGGCCTCGGGCGCCTCCAGCCGCGACCAGATCCTCAAGGAGGCGCAGGAGCGCGCCGACGACCTGGGCATCCTGGCGGGCACGCTGAAGGCCACCGGCACCGGGATCACGCTGCGCTTCAGCGACGGCACCAAGCCGATCACCGCGGCGCACCTGCTCAACGCGATCCAGGAGCTGCGCGGCGCGGGCGCCGAGGCGATGCAGGTCGACGGCAACGGCGGCTCGGTGCGCGTGGTCGCATCGACCCACTTCGTCGACTCCCCGAACGGCGGCATCGAGGTGGACGGCGTCCGGCTGACCGGGCCGTACACCATCACGGCGATCGGCCCGGATGACATCGACGTGGCGATGAAGTTCCGCGGCGGGGTGGTTAACGATGTCGAGGGCGACGGCGGTAACGTGATCGTCAGCAAGCCGCAGCCAGTGGAGATCACCACGGTGCTGCCTAATGCGCCGACCTTGGAGTACGCCAAGCCCGTCTCCTGACGGGCGAGCCGCACGACGGCTTGAGCGAGGGGGAACCACCGTGATTCCTGAGGACCTGAAGTACACCGCCGAGCACGAGTGGGTGACCACGAAGGGCGGCACGGTCCGGGTCGGCATCACGCACTTCGCGCAGGACGCCCTCGGCGACATCGTGTACGTGCAGCTGCCCGAGACGGGCCAGGCCGTGGCGTCCGGCGAGTCCTTCGGCGAGGTCGAGTCGACCAAGAGCGTCTCGGAGATCTACGCCCCGCTCACCGGCACGGTGACCGCCCGCAACGAGGCGCTCGTCGACTCGCCGGACCTGATCAACACGGACCCGTACGGCGAGGGCTGGCTGGTCGAGATCGAGGTCGCCGACCCCTCCGCGCTGGATGCGCTTCTCGACGCGGCGGCGTACCGTGAACTGACTCAGAGCTGAACCTTCATTCAGGGACGTGGTTAGAGCCAGCGAGTCCGGTTGACCCTACATTTCCAGGGTCGCTAGGCTCGCTGCCTAAGCTCGCCGCTGACGTCGAGTAACGCCCTGCCGGTGTCCACAGCTGTTCCACGCATAGTGGCCGATACGACCGTGAGGTGGTCCGATGACGCGACCAGACGACGAGTTCCCCCAGCTCGACGTCACGTCGACCCTGCATCTCGGCAACCTGGAGGAGGCGCTGGAGGGGCCGGACTCGGACGTCGTCCCTGGTCGTGTCGCCGGCCAGCTGCCGCCGGGCATGGCCCTGCTGGTGGTGCGGCGCGGGCCCAACGCGGGTGCCCGGTTCCTGCTCGACCACGACGTGACGACCAGCGGCCGTCACCCCGACAGTGACATCTTCCTCGACGATGTCACCGTGTCGCGCCGGCACGCCGAGTTCCACCGCGACGGCTCCACCTTCACGGTGCGCGACGTGGGCAGCCTCAACGGCACGTACGTCAACCGGGAGCGGGTCGAGTCGGCGACGCTCAACAACGGCGACGAGGTGCAGGTCGGCAAGTTCCGCCTGCTGTACGTGGCCGGCCCGCGCGCCGAGGAGGCATGACAGCTGCGGTGCCGGCGTCGGCCGGCGGTGGGAGCGGGGCGGCACGGGCACAGGCGCTGATGAGCATCGGCGAAGTGCTCGGGCTGCTGCGTTCTGATTTCCCGGACATCACCATCTCGAAGCTGCGCTTCCTCGAGACGGAGGGTCTGGTGGAGCCGCAGCGGACGTCGTCCGGTTACCGCAAGTACAGCCGCGAGGACGTGGCGCGGCTGAGATTCATCCTGGCCGCGCAGCGTGACCAGTATCTCCCCTTGCGCGTCATCCGGGAGCAGTTGTCCGAAGGCGCGCACCTGGCGCAGGTGCGCCCCACCCTGGTGGCGGTCGGCGACGACCACCGCCCGGAGCCGGTGGAGGAGCCGGCCGCGGAGCGCCTGCGGCGGCAGGAGCTGTGCCGGCGGGCCGGGATCGGTGAGGCGCTGCTGGCCGACCTGGAGCGGCACGGGCTGGTGTCGGCGCGGGCCGGGGAGTGGTTCGACGGCCACGCGCTGGCCGTGGCCGAGGTCGCCGGACAGCTCGCCGAGTACGGGGTCGAGCCCCGGCACCTGCGGGCGTACCGGGTGGCCGCCGACCGGGAGGCAGGGCTCTACGCCCAGCTGGTGGCGCCGCTGATGCGGCAGCAGGACCCGACGGCGCGGGCGCGCGCGGCGGAGACGATGCGGGAGCTGACCGTGCTGTCCCAGCGCCTGCACGCGGCGCTGCTGCGGTCGGGGCTCAACGACGCGCTCGGCGGCTGACGGCGTACGTACGAGCCGACGGTGCGCGCAGGCGTGTAGCGTGCAGTAGAAGAGGCCAAGAGGCGCGGTGTGGTACGGCAGGCCGTCGGGCGGGCCGACCGGCCGAGGCGGACGCGACGGAGGCGAGACGGTGCGCGAGCTGAGCGTGATCGGGGTTAGGGTCGAGCTGCCCACCAACCAGCCGATCGTCCTGCTCCGTGAGGTGGACGGCGACCGGTACCTGCCGATCTGGATCGGTGCGGTGGAGGCGACGGCGATCGCCTACGAGCAGCAGGGCGTCAAGCCCGCCCGCCCCCTCACCCATGATCTGCTGCGGGATCTCCTGCAGGCGCTGTCGGCGCCGCTCAAGGCGGTGGAGATCGTCGAGCTGAAGGACAGCATCTTCTACGCCGACCTGCTGATCGGCGACTCGGTGCGGGTGTCCGCCCGGCCCAGCGACGCGATCGCGCTGGCGCTGCGGGTGGGCGCCCCGGTGCGCTGTGCGGAGAAGGTCCTCGACGAGGCCGGGATCATCATCCCGGACGAGCAGGAGGACGAGGTCGAGAAGTTCCGCGAGTTCCTGGAGCAGGTGCGCCCGGAGGACTTCGCCTCGTAGCCGGAGCGTGTTAACGACCGGGTCACCGAAAAGTGACGCGCTCGGACTCGTTTGTGGCGTGTCGCAGCGTTGCCTCCCCGCCGCCGAGCGTCATCCGCTATAGGCTGGCCAGGTCGACACTCGGCGGGAGGTAGTCGCATGAACCAGCTCCACGATCCGCAGGCTTCCGACAGCGACCCAGGTCGTCCCGGTGGCGCGGCTGCGCTGCGCGGCACGGTGGCGGAGGACGCGGACCCGGAAGGCGGTTCGCTCGGCTATCGGGGCGTGACGGCCTGTCACGCGGTCGGCATCAGCTACCGGCAGCTGGACTACTGGGCGCGCACCGGGCTGGTCGTGCCGAGCATCCGCGACGCCTCCGGCTCCGGCACCCAGCGGCTCTACTCCTTCCGCGACCTCGTGGTGCTCAAGGTGGTCAAGCGCCTGCTCGACGCGGGGGTCTCGCTGCAGAACATCCGCCGCGCGATCGAGACGCTGCGGGCGTACGACGCCGACGACCTGGCCACCATCACGCTGATCTCCGACGGCACCTCGGTGTACGACTGCCGCTCGCCGGAGGAGGTCGTGGACCTGCTCCAGGGCGGGCAGGGCGTGTTCGGGATAGCGATCGGCGGCGCCTTCAAGGAGATCCAGGGCTCGCTGTCGCACCTGCCCGCCGAGCGCGGCACCGAGGTCGAGGAGGCGACGGTCACCCCGTTCGCCCCGGCCGTGCTGCCGCTGGGCGTCACCGACGAGCTGGCCGCGCGCCGGGCCCGCCGCCGCGCCGGCTGACCGATTGCCCGACCCCCGCGTGATCGGCGTCACGGCCGGGCGGGTATGAACGCAGCATGCTGCTGCACGCCGAGGTGCGCCGTCGCTGGCTGTGGACGGCCGGGGCCGCCGTCGCGGCCTACGCCCTGCTGACCGCCGCCGTCGAGGTCCCCTGGGGCCCGCTGATGGCGCGGGACGCGGTCATCAGCGCCGCCGCGCACCAGTTCGCGCTGGAGAATCCGGCGTGGCGCCAGGCGATGATCGCGATCACCCGGACCGGTGACACCGTCGTGCTGGTCGCCGTGCTCGTGTTCACGCTCGGCTTCCTGCTGCGCCGCAGGCTGTTCGCGCAGCTCGCCTTCGTGTGCGCGGCGGTGGCGGCCAGCGCCGCGCTGCGGCTGACGGTGCACGCGCTGGTGGCCCGCCCGCGTCCGGAGGACATGCTGTCCAGCGGCGCGGGCTGGTCCTATCCGTCCGGACACACCAGCCACTTCGCCACCGCCGCGCTGCTGCTGCTCCTGCTGGCCTGGCCGCTGACCCGGGCCCGCTGGCAGCGGATCGCGCTGGTCGCGGTCGTGGGTGGCTGGGCGCTGCTGGTCGGGGCGAGCCGGGTGGCGCTGGTGGTGCACTGGCCCTCGGACGTGCTCGGCGGCTGGCTGGTCGCGCTGGCCAGTGTGCCGTTCATCGCCGTGACTCACGCTGTGTACCTGAATCACTCCCGTCGGTAACTTTACATTGCCATGCGTAACTGCCTGCTGCGAATCTGATCGCCCGGACGGCCCGACGTGGACCGTCCACGGTGGGAGGGGTGCGCACATGGCACGACGCTGGCTGGTGACGGGATGCTCGACCGGGCTGGGCCGGGCGCTGGTGGAGCGGCTCGCGGGGGCCGGCGAGCGGGTGCTCGCGACCGCCCGCAAACCCGAGACGCTCGCCGACCTGGCGGCCCGTTTCCCCGACAACCTCGTCACCCAGGCCTTGGACGTACGCGACCCGGACGCCTGCGCGGCGGTGGTGGCGGCCGCGGCGGACCGCTTCGGCGGCGTCGACGTGCTCGTCAACAACGCCGGCTACGGGCAGGTCGGCGTGGTCGAGGAGGTCTCCGACGCCGAGCTGGCCGAGCAGTTCGCCACCAACGTCTACGGCCCCTGGCGGCTGACCCGGCTGGTGCTGCCGCTGTGGCGGGCCCAGGGCGGCGGGCACGCCGTGTTCGTCTCCTCGGTCGCGGGGCTGGTCCCGTTCCCCGGGCTGGCGGCGTACACGGCCAGCAAGTTCGCGCTGGAGGGGCTGGCCGAGTCGCTGGCGCAGGACACCGCGCACCTCGGCGTCAAGGTGACCATCGTGCAGCCCGGCGGCTTCAGCACGGAGTACGGCGTCACGGCCCCGCTGCCCGCGGCCCGGGTGTCCGCCTACGACCCGGTGGCGGGCCCGATGCTGCACGGCCTGCGCGGCATGCGCGACAACCCGGCGATCAACCGCCCGGAGCTGTTCGCCGAGGCCGTGCACCGGCTGGCCGACCTGCCCGAGCCGCCCCTGCGCCTGCCCGTCGGCGAGGACGCGCCCCAGTTCATCAGCGCCGCCCTCACCGCCCGCACCAAGGAGTTCGAGGAGGTCACCGCCGCCCGCCTCCACGTCTGACCGGGGATCAGTCGCGGAGGGCGTCGGCGATGCCGGGTTCGAGGGGGCCGAGGAAGACGGGGTCGCGGTTGGTGACGGTGTCGAGAGCGGCCTTGACGCAGGCGCCCTGCTCGCGGACGACGGCCTTGGTCCAGAAGGTCTCGAAGCGGCGGGCGGTGTCGTCGCCGACCCCGTACGTCTCGATCCCGGCGTCGCGGCACAGCGCCACGGCGCGGTCGATGTGGTAGCTCTGCGTGATCACGATCAGCTTGCGCACCCCGAACACCCGGATGGCGCGCTGGCAGGAGTCGTACGTGTCGAACCCGGCGTGGTCGGCCACCACCTTGCGGGCGGGCACGCCCCGGTCGACCAGCCAGTCGCGCATGGTGTCCGGCTCGTCGTAGGTCCACTGCCCGTGGTCGCCGGACACCAGCACGGCCCGCACCCGGCCCGCCTGGTAGAGCTGCCGGGCGAGGTCCAGCCGCGCCTCCAGGAACGCCGACGGCGTGCCGTTGTCGTACACCTGCGCGCCCAGCACCAGCGCCACCGGCGCCTCGGGGACGTCGTCCACGCCGTACACGTGGCCGGAGGCGCTCCAGCGCACCCAGCCGATGCTGCCGGCCAGCGCGAGCACCCCGGCCAGCAGGCCGTACAGCACGACTCGCCGGGCCAGTCGCCACCAGCGCCGGCGTGTCCGGACGGGAGCCTCGGGCGGTGGTGAGCCGGTCATACGCCGCATCATCGCGCACGCCCGCCACCTGCGCTGCCCCGTGCGTTGCAGCGTAGGGCGATTCGCGGCTCTTGTGGTGATAGGCCCGCTATGGTGAACCAGGACGGAACCTAGCCACGGGGGGCTGGTATGACCGCGTCCGCGGTGCTCACCACGGCGCTCGCATCACGGCGCGAGCAGCCCGGCGTGGACCCGGCCGCGTCCGCCCCGGATCTGGTGGCCGCCGCCGTCGCGATGGCGGCGCGGTTCCGCGCGGGCGGCGCCCTGCACGCCTTCGGCGACGACACGGCCGACGCCCACCACATCGCGGTCGAGTTCGTGCACCCGGTGATCGTCGGCAAGCGCGCGCTGCCGGCCGTCGCCCACGACGGCCTGCGCGCCGCGCACCTGCTGCGCCACGCGGCCGGCCCGGCCGACATCGCGCTGGCCGTCGGCGCCCGGCTGGACGGCCCCACCCGCGACGCGCTGCGTGTGGCGGGGGAGCGCGGCCTGCTGACCGTCGCGCTGACCGGCCCCGCGCCGGACGGCGTGGCCGTGGACCACCTGCTCGCCGTGCCCGGCGCCGATCCGCTGGTGGTCCGCGAGCAGCACGTCACGCTGTACCACCTGCTCTGGGAACTCACCCACGCGGTGCTGGAACGGTCGCCGTGACCGCCCGCCGGGCGATCCCCGACGAGCTGGCGGACTGGGCCGTGGCCCACGCCGGGCAGTCGTGCGTGACCTGCTCGGACACCGCGGTCCCGGCGACCGTGGTGGCGCTGCTGCCCGGCGGGCTGGCGCTGGCCGACGCGGGCGGGGGCCCGGAGGAGATCAGCGTCGCGCTCGTCACGGCGCGGCTCGGCGACACCGTGCTGGTGCACGCCGGGGAGGCCATCACCGTGCTGCCGGAGGTGGCTCCGTGACCGCTGCCGAAAGGGGCGCCCCGGCACAGCTGGGAGCCCTCTACCCCTTCCTGTACGCCGCCCCGGCGCAGCCCGCCTCGTCCAGCGTGGACGACGGTGCGCAGGCTGCCCAGGCGGGCGGTCCGGGGCGGGCGTCCGGTCCGGACACCGGCGCCCGCCACCCGGATCTCATCGCCGCGCTCACCGCGTCCACCGCGGCCAAGCTGCGCGACGCCGCCGCGCTGCGGGCGCGGGTGCTGACCGAGCAGGCCGCGGCGCTGACCGCCTGCGCGGCCGAGCTCGCCGCCGCGCTGGGCACCGGCGGACGGCTGTTCACGTTCGGCAACGGCGGCAGCGCCACCGACGCGGTCGCCTGCGCGGAGCTGTTCGCCGCGCCGCCCGGCCGGGCCCGGCCGCTGCCGGCGTACGCGCTCAGCGCCGACGTGGCCGTGCTCAGCGCGCTGGCCAACGACGTCGGCGTGGAGGCGGTGTTCGCCCGGCAGGTGGCCGCGCACGCCCGCCCCGGCGACGTCGTGATCGGCTTCTCCACCAGCGGGAACTCGCCCAACCTGGTGGCCGGCTTCGCCCAGGCGCGGGCGCGGGGCGTGGTCACGGTCGGGTTCAGCGGCGGCGCCGGGGGACGGCTGGCCGAGCCGGGCGCCGCAGACCATCTGTTCGTCGTGCGGTCGCCGTCGGTGCACCGCATCCAGGAGGCGCAGACCACCGCCTGCCACGTGCTGTGGGAGCTGACCGTGGCGGGGCTCGGTGGCGGCGCGGACCGCCGCCCGCGGGCGGCGCAGGGGGTGTACCCAGATGACCGCAACGATGTCCGCAGAGGTTGACGAGCGGCCGATCCACATCCTGTGGCTCAACGGCGGGCTCAGCTGTGACGGCGACTCGGTGGCGCTGACCGCCGCCACCCAGCCCAGCATCGAGGAGATCGCGCTGGGCGGCCTGCCCGGCCTGCCGAAGATCGCGGTGCACTGGCCGCTCATCGACTTCGAGTGCGGCCCGATGCAGGGCGCGGACAACTTCATCGACTGGTTCCACAAGGCCGACCGGGGCGAGCTGGAGCCGTTCGTGCTGGTGGTCGAGGGTTCCATCCCGAACGAGTCGATCAAGGCGGAGGGGTACTGGGCCGCCTTCGGGGCCGACCCGCAGACCATGCAGCCGATCACCACCAGCGAGTGGCTGGACCGGCTCGCACCCAAGGCCCTGGCCGTGCTCGCGGTCGGCACCTGCGCGACGTACGGCGGCATCCACGCCATGGCGGGCAACCCGACCGGGGCCATGGGCGTGCCCGACTACCTGGGCTGGGACTGGCGCTCGGCGGCGGGCATCCCGATCGTCTGCGTGCCGGGCTGCCCGATCCAGCCGGACAACCTCGCCGAGACCATCACGTACCTGCTCTACCAGGCGGCCGGCCAGGCGCCGATGATCCCGCTGGACGACAAGCTGCGCCCGCAGTGGCTGTTCGGGATGACCGTGCACGAGGGCTGCGACCGGGGCGGCTACTACGAGCAGGGCCAGTTCGCCACGCACTACGGCACGCCGGAGTGCATCGTGAAGATCGGCTGCTGGGGCCCGGTGGTCAAGTGCAACGTGCCCAAGCGCGGCTGGATGAACGGCATCGGCGGCTGCCCCAACGTCGGCGGCATCTGCATCGGCTGCACCATGCCGGGTTTCCCGGACAAGTTCATGCCGTTCATGGACGAGCCGCCCGGCGCCACCGTCTCCTCGGCGGGCAGCGGCATCTACGGCGCGATGATCCGCCGCCTGCGCGGCGTGACCGGCAAGACCGTGGACAAGGAGCCCAAGTGGCGCCACCGCGGCACCGAACTCACCACCGGATACCACCGCTGACCAGCGGCGCTACGAAGAAGGGCGTTGAGACGAGGCATGGCGACGCAGACGGCCGCGGAGGGCCTGGTCGAGATGTCGTGGGATCCGATCACCCGGATCGTCGGCAGTCTCGGCATCTACACCAAGATCGACTGGAAGCAGCGGCAGGTCGTCGAGTGCTACAGCACATCGTCGATCTTCCGCGGCTACAGCATCTTCATGAAGGGCAAGGATCCGCGCGACGCCCACTTCATCACCAGCCGGATCTGCGGCATCTGCGGCGACAACCATGCCACCTGCTCGATCTACAACCAGAACATGGCGTACGGCGTGCAGCCGCCGCACCTGGGTGAGTGGATCGTCAACCTCGGCGAGGCTGCCGAGTACATGTTCGACCACAACATCTTCCAGGAGAACCTGGTCGGGGTCGACTACTGCGAGAAGATGGTCCGCGAGACCAACCCCGGGGTGTGGGAGAAGGCGAAGAACACGCCCGCGCCGCACGCCGAGCAGCACGGCTTCAAGACCATCGCCGAGATCATGACCTCGCTGAACCCGCTGGAGGGCGCGTTCTACCGGGAGGCGCTGCAGGTCAGCCGGACCACGCGGGAGATGTTCTGCCTGATGGAGGGCAGGCACGTGCACCCGTCCACGCTGTACCCCGGCGGCGTCGGCACGGTCGCCACGGTGCAGCTGTTCACCGACTACCTGACCCGGCTCATGCGCTACGTCGAATTCATGAAACGGGTCGTGCCCATGCACGACGACCTGTTCGACTTCTTCTACGACGCGCTGCCCGGCTACGAGAAGGTCGGCCAGCGCCGGGTCCTGCTGGGCTGCTGGGGTGCGCTCAACGACCCGGAGTACTGCGACTTCTCCTACGAGCGGATGAGCGCGTGGGGCAGGAAGATGTTCGTGACGCCCGGCATCATCGTCGACGGCAAGTTGGTCACCAACGACCTGGTCGACATCAACCTGGGCATCCGCATCCTGCTCGGCAGCTCCTACTACGACGACTGGCAGGGCCAGGAGGTCTTCGTCAAACGGGACCCGCTGGGCAACCCGGTCGACGTGCGCCACCCGTGGAACCAGCACACCCTGCCCCGGCCGCAGAAGCGCGACTTCGACGGGGCGTACTCCTGGGTGATGTCGCCGCGCTGGTTCGACGGCACGGACCACCTGGCGCTGGACACCGGCGGCGGCCCGATCGCCCGGCTGTGGTCCACCGCGCTGAGCGGCCTGGTCGACATCGGCTACGTCAAGGCCACCGGCCACAGCGTCATGATCAACCTGCCGAAGACGCTGACCAAGCCCGAGGTCACCTTCGAGTGGAAGATCCCGAAGTGGAGCAACGCGCTGGAGCGCAACCGCGCCCGCACCTACTTCCAGGCGTACGCGGCCGCCGTCGCGCTGCACGCGTGCGAGAAGGCGCTGGGCGAGGTGCGCGCCGGGCGGACGCAGACCTGGGAGCCGTTCAAGGTGCCCAAGGACGCGATCAGCTGCGGCTTCACCGAGGCCGTGCGCGGCGTGCTGTCGCACCACATGGTCATCCGGGACGGGAAGATCGCCAACTACCACCCGTACCCGCCGACGCCGTGGAACGGCAGCGTGCGCGACCGCTACGGCACGCCCGGCCCGTACGAGGACGCGGTGCAGAACACGCCCATCTTCGAGGAGAACTCCCAGGAGAACTTCAAGGGCATCGACATCATGCGCGCGGTACGCAGCTTCGACCCGTGCCTGCCCTGCGGCGTGCACATGTACACCGGCAACGGCTCGGTGCTCAAGAAGCTGCACACCCCGCACGCGTTCGCCTCGGGGGCGGCGTCATGAGCGAGCAGCACTGGGACCGGGTGCTCGAACTCGACCCGCACTCGGTCGGCGTACGCGTGGAAGGGCTGCTCGCCGAGGTGGAGAAGGCGGGCGGCCCGGCGGCGCGGGACGCCGCCGACGGGGTGGTGCGCGAGCTGCTGCACCTCAACGAGGCCGGGCTGGCCCGGCTGCTGGACGGCCTGGTCACCGTGCCCGGCGTGACCGAGGAGCTGCGCGTGCTCGCCGAGGACGAGCTGGTCGGCGGCCTGCTCGCGCTCTACGGCCTGCATCCGGTGCCGATCGAGGAGCGGGTACTGGTCGCGCTGGACCGGGCGCGCCGCCGGCTGGGCCGTGAGTTCACGCTGATCGACGTCGACGCGGCGGGCACCGCCCGGATCGCGCTGGCGGCCGGCTGCGGCGGCGGCTGCGGCGGGGGCGCGGAGGCGGTCAGCGAGACGGTGTGCTCGCTGGTCCAGCAGGCCGCGCCCGAGATCGTGGAAGTGGTCGTGGAGGAGGTGGCGCCCGCGCCGCCGCTGCTGCAGATCGGGCTGCCCTCGGCGACCGCGCCGACCGGCGTGCACGCATGAACCTGCGGCGCTACCTGACCGCGCCGCCCGCCGAGCCCGCGCGGGCGGCGCCGGAACGCTGCGAGCTGTGCGCGGCGCCCATCCCGGCCGCGCACGACCACCTGGTGGACGTGACCGGCCGCTCGCTGCCCTGCGCCTGCCAGGCCTGCTACCTGCTGTTCGTGCCCACGGCCGGAGACGGCGCGGGCGCGGGGGCGCGAGACGGCTCGGGCAGGCGCGGCGCGCGGGGGCGGCGGTACGCGGCCGTGCCGCGTGAGTACGTCGCGCTGCCCGGGTTTGCGCTGTCCGAGGCGGACTGGGCGGCGCTGGACGTGCCGGTGCGGCTGGTGTTCGTGTTCGTCAACAGCGTGCTGGGGCATCCGGTGGCGCTCTACCCGAGCCCGGCGGGGGCGGCCGAGTCGCAGCTGCCGCCGCGGGTGTGGGCGGAGCTGCTGGCGCGGCACCCTTACACGGCGGCGCTGCCCGCCGACGTGATGGCGCTGCTGGTGCACGGCGGGCCGGACGGGCCGGAATGCCACGCGGTGCCGATCGACGCCTGTTACCGCCTGGTCGGGCTGGTGCGCACGCTCTGGCGCGGCTTCGACGGGGGCCAGGAGGCGCGGGCCGCGATCGACGGCTTCCTCGCCGAGGTGCGCTCGCGGGCCGTGCCCGCGCCGGAGCCGCTCGCGGCGGGGGTGGCCGGTGGCTGAGCTGGCCTTCTCGTGTTCGGACGTGCAGCCCGAGCGCTGGGCCGCGTCGCCGACGCTGCGCTTCCGGCTGGGCGTCACCGCGCCCGAGGGCGTACGCGTGCACGCGCTGATCCTCAGCGTCCAGCTGCGCATCGACCCCCGGGCCAGGCAGTACGCCCCCGCCGAGGCCGACGGCCTGCACGGCGTGTTCGGGACGCCCGAGCGCTGGGCGACCAGCATGCAGGCGCTGCACTTCGCCACCGTCGCCGCGGCCGTGCCCGGCTTCACCGGCCGCACCGAGTACGACCTGATGGTGCCCTGCACCTACGACCTCGAACCGGGCCTGGGCAAGTACCTGCACGCGCTGGCCGAGGGCACGGTGCCGGTGACGCTGCTGTTCAGCGGCACCATGTTCACCGCGCCCGGCCCCGGCGACCCGGACGGCGTGCGGGTGGGGCGGGTGCCGTGGGACCGCGAGGCGAAGTACGCCCTGCCCGTGGCGGTGTGGCGCGAGCTCATGGATCTCTACTTTCCCGGCGAGGCCTGGCTGCGGCTGCGCCGCGACACCGTCGACGCGCTGCTGCGCCACCAGGCCCGCCACGCCGTGCCCACCGCCGACGAGGCACTGACCTCCCTGCTCGCCCGCCCGTCCGAGGAGGACGCCCTGTGCCCGACACCACGGTGACCGACCCGTTCGAGCAGGCCCGCGCGGTGGCCGACGCGGTCCTCTACGAGGGCTACCTGCTCTACCCGTACCGCGCCTCGGCGGCGAAGAACCGGATGCGCTGGCAGTTCGGCGTGCTCGTGCCGCCCGCGTACGCCGACGACGCGCTCGGCGAGCACAGCTGGAGCCGTACCGAGCTGCTGCTGGAGCCGCAGCTCGGCGCCCGCCTGCACTGGCGCCTGCGCTTCCTGCATGCCCAGTCGCGCACCGTCGAGCAGCACACCGGCGACGGCTGGCACGAGGTCCCCGAGGCCGTCGTCGACGGCGTGCCCCACCACCGGTTCGACGAGGCCGTCGAGCAGTCCGCTGACCTGGTCCTCGCCCCGGCCGACCTGGTCGGCGCCGCCGAACACGCCGAGTTCTTCGACATCCCCGGCGGCGAGGAGTACGAACACCTCTCCGCCACCGTCCGCCTGCGCCGCGTCCGCCACCCCCTGCGCGGCGAACTCCGCCTCCGCGCCGACCTCCTCCCCGGCCCCTACGGCCTGCTCCGCCTCACCGCCACCGCCACCAACCACACCGACACAAGGAAGGGCACCTTCTTAACGGAATACGTAGAGGAAGGGCACCTTCTTAACGTCCCGGACGAGTCCACGGTGGACGGCCCCCTGGAGCGGCCGGAGGCGCTGCGGCACTCGCTGATCGCGGCGCACAGCGTGTTCGCGGTGACGGACGGCGCGTTCGTGTCGCTGCTCGATCCGCCGGAGTGGGCGATGCCCGCCGTGCGCGAGTGCCACCAGGTGCGCAGCTGGCCGGTGCTGCTCGGACCGGAGGGCAGCCGGGACGTGGTGCTGTCCGCGCCGGTGATCCTGTACGACCACCCGGCCGTCGCGCCGGAGAGCCCCGGGGACATGTTCGACTCGACGGAGATCGACGAGCTGCTGGTTCTGCGTACCCTCACCCTGACCGACGAGGAGAAAGCGCAGGTCCGGGCGACCGACCCGCGGGGGAGCGCGCTGCTGGGCCGGGCGGAGAACCTGCCGCCGGAGGTCTTCGAGCGGTTGCACGGCGCGATCCGCGGCCTGCGCCCGGCGACCCCTGCTCCCTCGAAGGCTGACCTTTTCGGCACCGAGCAGCCGTGGTGGGACCCCGGTGCGGACAGGTCGGTCGACCCCGAGCGCGACACGGTGATCATCGACGGCGTCGCGGTCGGGCGGGGGAGCCGGGTGCGGCTGCGGCCGGGCACCGGGCGGCGCAGCGACGCGCAGGACATGTTCCTGACCGACCGGATCGCGACCGTGCGCGCGGTGCTGCTCGACGTGGACGGCGCGACCCACCTCGCGGTGACCCTCGACGACGATCCCGGCGTCGATCTGCAGATCCTGCAGGGCCGCTTCCGCTACTTCGCCCCCGAGGAGGTCACGGTGGTGTCCGCATGAGCACGGGTGCGGTGGGGCCGCGCAGGGTGCTGTTCGCCGGGCTCGGCAACGTGTTCCTGGGCGACGACGGCTTCGGGGTGGCGGTCGCGCAGCGGCTGGCCGCCGAGCCGTGCCCGGCCTGGGCGCGGCTGGCCGACTACGGCATCCGCGGCGTGCACCTGGCGTACGACCTGATGGCCGGCTACGACGCGACGGTCCTGATCGACGTGGACCAGCGCGGGGACGCGCCGGGCACGGTACGGCTGCTGGAGATCGGCTCGGAGGATCGGGCGGAGCGGCGCGCCGACGACGGGCCGGTGCTGGTGGACCCGCACGGCATGCAGCCGCAGCGGGTGCTCGACCTGCTGGACAGCTGCGGCAGCGCGCCCGGCCGGGTGCTGCTGGTCGGCTGCGAGCCCGCCGATCTGAGCGAGCGGATGGGCCTGAGCCCACCGGTCGAGACGGCCGTGGAGGTGGCCGCGGAGCTGGTGCGGCAACTGTGGGCCGCGGGCCACGCCGCGCTCGCGGGCGCCGCGCCGCTGCCCGCGGGGCTGATGCCGGGTGAACCCATCCCATCCGTGGCGGAGGACCCGGCGGATCCGCTCGCCGTGGAGGCCGCGTCGCTGCTGGACGAGCAGGTGAGGGAGGTGAGGGTATGACACTCAAGCGGGTGGTGACCGGGCTGGTCGCGGCCGGTGTCGTCGCGGTGCTGGTGCGCACGTTCCCGGACATGAAACGCTACTTCAGGATCCGCAACATGTGAGGCGCGGGCAGCGCGAAGGCCGAGGCCGCCGACCGTGTACGCACGGCAGGCGGCCTCACCGCACGGAGCGGGCGAGGCCGCCGGGCCGGTCACCGCAGGGACGCGGCCGCCTGTTCCACGTCGGGCATGATGTGCGGGGCGGTCACCCGGTTGCCGGTCTGCGCCGCCTGCAGCATCGCCTTGGCGGCGAGCTCCCACGAGGTCTGCGGCGCTACCACGAGCAGGTCCACCCGCCGGCCGCCCGTACAGAGCGCGGTCAGCAGGCTCGCGGGCTGGCTGGCGAAGTAGTCGATCCCGATCCATCGGCCGCCGACGTGCAGCGCCACCGGCTGGGGATGCCAGCCGTCTGCCCCGAGCACCACGCCGACGACCGGTCCGTGGATCTCGTCGACGGCCATGACGAGTCCGGGCAGCTCCTCGGCTGGATCCAGCGAGTACGGCCACCATCCGCCGTCGAGCAGCTCCTCGTTGCCGCGCGTGTGCGCCAGGCGCAGCCGCTGCGCCCGCTGGGCGGACCCCGGCACCAGGCCCATCAGGTCGGGCGGGCCGACACGCGGGTTCATGATCCCTGGCTTTCCGGGGCCGTGATCGCCACCGGGGTGGACGAGGGCAGGCCGCCGCGCTCCGTGGTGACGTTCCAGTGCTCGACGACCATGCCCCGGTCGACCCGGAACAGGTCGTAGAACACGCGCGGCGCGTGCCGCACCGTCCCGGTGGACACGGTCAGCACGAACTCGCCGTCGGCGATCGTGGTGTGCCGGCGTTCGTAGCCCGTCCCGGGCGTCCGCCAGGCGGCGGTGAGCGCCTTCACCCCGTTGCCGACCAGCGGATCGTGCTGGATCAGATCCGCCACGAAGAAGTGCTTCAGCCGGTCGTGCTTGCGGCCGATGAGGATCGTGTCGATCAGGTAGTCGACGAGCCTGCCGTTACGGGCACCCTGCTGCGGCCGGGTGACGTCGGCGGGACCGTCGGTCTGGCTGTTCCCGCTGGCGGTCGTGGCGACGACCGCCTGGTGGGCGGCCCAGTGCTCGGCGAGCCGGCCGCGGTCGATCCGGAACACGTCGAAGCCGGCCCGGGCGTGGCCGCCGTCGTCGTGAACACCGTGCACCGCGACCAGGTCGCCCTCAGTCAGCACCCGTACGGTGCGGGCGTTGAAGCCGGGGCCGAGTTCGGCGATCAGCCGGCGTGCCTCGGCGCCTTCGGACCCCACGCGAGGCGGGTCGGCATGCCGGTGCGTGCCCATCTTCGTCGTGGCGGGTTCAGTCATTTCTTCGCTCCTGGCCCTAGTCGCCAGAGCCGGTCGAGCCGCCGTCTCCCGCGATCGGAGAGCGTCACGACGCCGCGGAGCCCGGGCAGGGCCGACGCGTCGGTTGCGCCTGCTTGGCGCGCCATCGCCGACCCCCGGCCGTCGGGCGGGGAACAAATCGACGATTCTGGATCTAAAACTCAGTCTACTCTCTCCGGCGGGTGAATGGCGCTCGCCGCCGGTGTGCCGCGCGGCATGCCCCTGGATCCGCGGCTGGTCACCACCTCATGACCTGCCCATTCGGCCCCGCGGCCGCCATGGCCGCGGGCGGAAAGTGGCTCCCTCTTCGTTTCCGTATCGCCCGCAACCGCGTTGGGTAATCGGAACAAAGGAGGCAATAATGCACGAAATCGGACTCTGTGAGAGCATCCTCGGCGCGGTCACCCAGCGCGCCGACGGGCGGCGGGTCAACCGGGTGAAGGTGCGCATCGGCGTACGGCACGGGGTCGCCGAGCCCGCGCTCAAGCAGGGCTTCGCGCTGGTCGCGACGGGCACCACCGCCGACGGCGCCGAGATCGACATGGTGACCGTGCCGGCCCACGTCGCCTGCGCGGCGTGCGGGCGCCACGAGCAGTCCCTGGACATGCTCCCGGTGTGCGGGCACTGCGGCAGCGCGGACGTGGTGGTCACCGGCGGCGACGACCTCATCCTGGAAGAGCTGCACGTCGCCGACCGGACGGCCTGAGCGCATGTGCCTGGGCATCCCCGGCGAGGTCGTCGAGATCATGACCGACCGGCCGGACCTGGCGCAGGTCGACGTCAGCGGCGTACGCCGCGCGATCAACATCGGGCTGCTGGAGCCCGGTGAGATCGGCGTAGGCGACTGGGTGCTGATCCACGTCGGCTTCGCGCTATCCAAGATCGACGAGGCGGAGGCGCGGGCCGCCATGGACTTCCTGAAGAGCATCGGCGACGCGTACACCGACGAGCTGGCCGCGTTGCAGAACTCGAAGATCGACTAAGGGGCCGAGATGCGTTTCGTGGACGAGTTCCGCGACGCCGAACAGGCGCGGGCGCTGGCCGCCCGGATCGCCGCCCGCTGCGAGCCGGGCCGCGTCTACAAGTTCATGGAGGTGTGCGGCGGGCACACCCACACCATCTACCAGCACGGACTGGAGGACTACCTGCCCGAGCAGGTGCAGCTCGTGCACGGGCCGGGCTGCCCGGTCTGCGTCATCCCGATGGGCCGGGTCGACGACGCCATCGCCATCGCGCGGCGGCCCGAGGTCATCCTGACCTCGTTCGGGGACATGATGCGGGTGCCCGGCGGCGACGGGTCCTTCCTGGACGCCAAGGCGGCCGGGGCCGACATCCGCATGGTGTACTCCCCGCTGGACGCCCTGAAGATCGCCCGGCAGAACCCGGGCCGGCAGGTCGTGTTCATGGCGATCGGGTTCGAGACCACCGCGCCGTCCACCGCGGTCACCGTGCAACGCGCGAAGGCGGAGGGCCTGGCCAACTTCTCCGTCTTCTGCAACCACGTCACCATCATCCCGGCGATCAAGGCCATCCTCGACTCGCCCGACCAGCGCCTCGACGGCTTCCTCGGCCCAGGCCACGTGTCCACCGTGATCGGCTGCGAGCCGTACCGGTTCATCGCCGAGCACTACCGCAAGCCGCTGGTCGTGGCCGGGTTCGAGCCGCTGGACATCCTGCACTCGATCGACATGCTGCTCGCGCAGCTCGGCGACGGGCGCTGCGAGGTGGAGAACCAGTACAGCCGCGTGGTGCCCTGGGACGGCAACGTCACCGCGCTCAAGGTGCTCGCCGACGTCCTCGAACTGCGCCCGTTCTTCGAGTGGCGGGGGCTGGGCTTCATCTCCCACTCCGCGCTCAAACTCACCGAGGCGTACGCCGACTTCGACGCCGAGCGCCGCTTCGACGTGCCCGGCGTACGGGTCGCCGACCCGCAGTCCTGCCAGTGCGGCGAGGTGCTCAAAGGCGTGCTCAAACCGTGGGAGTGCAAGGTGTTCGGCACCGCGTGCACGCCGGAGACGCCCATCGGCACCTGCATGGTGTCGCCCGAGGGCGCCTGCGCGGCGTACTACAACTTCGGCCGGTTCCGCCGGCAGCGGCTGCTGCAGGTGAGCGCCCGATGAGTGCGGACCTCACCGAGGAACTCGTCATGGACCGGGTCGCCCGCGCCCGGCGGGCCCGCGCCCGGGTGCGCGAGGAGCGGCTCACCATGGCCCACGGCGCAGGCGGCAAGGCCACCCAGAGCCTGGTCGAGGCCGTGTTCCTGGAGGCGTTCGACAACCCGCACCTCGCCGAGCTGGACGACGCCGCCGCGCTGACCGTCGGCGGGACGCGGCTCGCGTTCACCACCGACTCGTACGTGGTGTCGCCGCTGTTCTTCCCCGGCGGTGACATCGGCGAGCTGGCCGTCAACGGGACCGTCAACGACCTCGCCGTGGCGGGGGCCCGGCCGCTGTACCTGTCCGCCGGGTTCATCCTGGAGGAGGGGTTCCCCGTCGCCGACCTCGTCCGCATCGTCGCGTCGATGGCGGCCGCGGCCCAGGCGGCCGGGGTGCGCATCGTCGCGGGTGACACCAAGGTGGTCCGGCGCGGTCAGGCCGACGGTTGCTTCATCACGACCGCGGGCGTGGGGGTACGCGAACGCGAGCACTCGCCCAGCGTCGCCGCCGCCCGGCCGGGTGACGCGGTGCTCGTGTCCGGGCCGGTCGGCGACCACGGGATGACCGTCCTGATCGCCCGCGGGGACCTCGACCTGGAGGTCGACCTGCGCAGCGACACCGCGCCGCTGCACGAGCTGACTGCGGCGCTGCTGGACGCGGCCGGGGCGGGGGTGCGCGGCATGCGGGACGCGACGCGGGGCGGGGTCGCCACGGTGCTCAACGAGATCGCGCGGGCGGCCGGGGTGACCGTCGTGGTCGACGAGGAGGCCGTGCCGGTCCGTCCCGCGGTGCGCGGGGCGGCGGAGCTGCTCGGCATCGACCCGCTGTACGTGGCCTGCGAGGGGCGGTTCGTCGCGGTCGTCGCGCCGGAGGCCGCCGACGCGGCCCTGGCCGCCCTGCGCGCGCATCCGCTCGGCGAGCAGGCCGCGATCATCGGCCGGGTCGACGCCGACCCCGCCGAGCTGGTCCTCCTGCGTACCCGCTTCGGCGGCACCCGCATCATGGACCTCCTGGTAGGAGACCCCCTACCCCGCATCTGCTGACCCACCCACCCCCGCCCTGGCCCCTATCCACGGCTCGCGGTCGGTGCTGGCCAGCGGGGGCGGGCCAGCCCGGCGAAGATCGGCGTTTCGTGTCACAAGGTGTCGTGGGACCTCAGGTTTCGACACCAGACGGTGATCTTCGGAGGTGAGCTGGCGGTCAGGGGGTGGGAGGTGGGTGGAGCCAGCTGGTGAGGTGGGCCAGGTGGGGTGGGGTGAGGCCGTCGGCGGGATCGGGGGCGAGGAGGAGGGTGTCGAGACCTCGGGCGGACAGGCGGTCGCGGTAGGACGGGATGCGATCGGCGGCGGCGAGGTCGTCGTCGGCCCAGGCGAGCCGGGTGAGCCCGGGAGTGGCGTCCAGCCAGGCGTTGAGCGCCGTCCACTTGGGCCAGCCGCCGGGGTCGGCGGTGGGAAGAAGTTCGAGCTGGGGCCAGTCGCGGCCGGGGAACGGCGGCCGCATCGAGCGGCGTACCTCCGGCAGCCAGCTCGTCAGCCACACCGGGACGATTCCGGGCGCGGCGGCCAGCTCGGCGAGCGCCGTACACAGCGCGGCGGACACCAGGACGGGACGCGGCTCGAAGCCGACCTCGACGAGCCCGCCGAAGGGGCTGGCCCCGGACGCCGGCCGGACGACGCCGTCGATGTCGAGCACGAGTGCGGTTCTCATCACCCGTAACGTAACCACTTCCCAGCGGCTCCTCAACAACTTGTTGACAAACAGTTTGTTGAACGGGCATCCTGGCCGCATGAGTGGATCATCGGAGGAGCGGTCCGCGGCCGAGACGGAGGACCGCGCCCGCGCCCGGCTGAGCGCCCGCGGCGGCGACGAGCTGCCCCGGCTGCCCTGGCTGGCAGGCCGGCAGCCGCACGACGCGGTGACCCTGATCCGTCAGGTGCTGTGGCGCGCCGGCACCGACCGGGCCGCCCTGGAGCTGCCCGAGGACCTGCTCGCCGCGCTCACCCTGCTGGCCACGGCCCGCGCCGAGCTGGACCAGCTGGAGGCGGGGCTGCTGTTCGTCGGCCGCGCCGAGGGCCTGACCTGGGCACAGATCGCCGAGGCGCTCGGCCTGCGCACCGCACAGGCGGCACAGCAGCGGCACGAGCGGGTCACCGCCCGGCTCGCCGGTGACGCGGACGGCGGCGCGTGACCACGGCCGGCCGCGTGGTGCCGCTGGCGCAAGCCGGTCCGGACTGCGGCGGCAAGGCGGCGGCGCTCGCTGTCCTGCTCCGCGCGGGCCTGCCGGTGCCGGACGGCTTCGTGGTCACCGACCCGTCCACCGACGAGGCGGCCGTCAGGGCAGCGCTGGCGCGGCTGCGCCCCGGCCCGTACGCGATCAGGTCGTCGGGGCTCGGCGAGGACGGCGCCGCGGCGTCGTTCGCGGGCCAGCTGGAGACGGTGCTCGGCGTACGTGACCCGGACGAGGTCCTGGCGGCGATCCGGCGCTGCGCGGCGTCCGGCGACGCCCCGCGGGCGCGGGCCTACCGGGAGCGGCTCGGCCTGGGCGATCGGACGGCCGTGCCCGTGCTCGTGCAGGAACTCGTGGCGGCGGACCGGGCGGGGGTGCTCTTCACCCGGGATCCCCGCGACGGCGGGGACAGGATCGTCATCAACGCCGCGTGGGGGCTGGGCGAGTCCGTCGTCTCCGGCGCCGTCGTGCCGGACGAGATCACGGTATGGCGCGAGGGCGGCGCACGCGTCGCCTTCGGTGACAAGCGGACCCGCCTCGATCCTGGTCCGGACGGCCCGATCCGGTCGGACGTGCCCGAACCGGCTCGCTTCCACGTCTGCCTCGGCCCGGAGGAGATCCTCCCGCTGGCGGCGCTCGGCTGGCGCTGCGAGGAGCTGTTCGGCCGCCCCCAGGACGTCGAGTGGGCCGTGTGCGACGGCCGCTTCTGGCTGCTCCAGTCACGCCCCATCACCACACCGCTCGCACCGGCGCCCGGATCCGCGCCGGATGCCGTTCGGCCCAGCGCCCCGGAGCGGCCGGACCCCGAGTCGCTGCTGGTCGTCGGGGTGGCGAGCAGTCCCGGGCAGGCTCGCGGACCGGTGCGGCTGGTGCGGTCCGTCGACGAGTTCTCGCGGGTACGCCCCGGTGACGTGCTCGTCTGCCGCACCACCGATCCGGCGTGGACGCCGCTGTTCCGCGTGGCCGCGGCCGTCGTCACGGAGACCGGCGGGCTGCTCAGCCACGCGGCGATCGTGGCGCGGGAGTACCGGATCCCGGCGGTCGTGGGCGCCACCGGCGCCCTGTCGAGGCTGATCGACGGCGCGTACGTCGTCGTGGACGGCGCTCTCGGCACCGTCACCCTCACCAGGTCCCCGAGCTGAAAGGCAGCCGATGCACCCGTCGCCCACCGACCTGCTGTCGCTCCACGCGGTCCGGCTGAAGGGCTTCGCCGACACCGGTGCCGTGGCCGCGCGTTTCGGCCTCGACCCCGCGCAGACCGGCGAGGAGCTGCTCGACGCGGAGGCGTACGGCTGGGTGACCCGTTCCGCGTTCGCGGGCCTGTCCGGCTGGTCGCTGACCGAGGCGGGCCGCCGCCGCAATGAGGCGCAGCTGAGCGAGGAACTCGACCGGGCCGGCGCCCGCGCGACGGTCGTCGCCGTGCACGACGGCTTCGTACCCCTCAACGAGCAGGCGACCGGTGCCTTCACCGCCTGGCAGCTCGGCACGGCCGGTGCGGTGCCGGGCCGCTTCGCCGCGCTCGCCGACGCCCTGCACCCGCTGGAGCAGCGGCTGGCCGCGCAACTGGGCCGCTTCGGCGGCTACCACCACCGGTTCGCCACCGCGCTGGCCCAGGCGGCGGCGGACCCGGCCTGGATCACCGGCATGGAGGTGGACTCGTGCCACCGGGTGTGGTTCGAGCTGCACGAGGACCTCATCGCCTCGCTCGGCATCTCCCGGTAGCCGGCGATCCGGCTGTGCCCGCTCCTGAGGGCGTGGCTCGCCGCGACGACCGTATGTCGGGTGACCGGTGCTTACGCTCCGTGGCGGTGGCGGGTATCGTGTGCGGCCATGCCTAGGACGGTCGGGGTGCGGGCCACGGTCCGCGACATCGCGGCGGAGACGGGTCTGTCGATCGCGACGGTGTCCCGCGTGCTCAACGGCGCGACCAACGTCGCGCCGCACACGCGTGAACTGGTGTTGCAGGCGGTGCAGCGGCGCGGCGACAAGGCCCCGCTGCGCCGCGGCGACCAGCCGCCCGCCTCCGGCGCGATCTTCGTACGCTGCCCGTACGTGCTCACCGACTATTTCGGGCTGATCGTCAGCTCGATCGCGGAGACCATCGAGCTGCACGGGCGGCAGATGGTGCTGAACGCGGGCGAGGCGGCGCAGTCGGTGTCGGTGCTGCCGGGCCTGACCGAGCGGCCGGGCATCGCGGGCGCCATCATGATCCTCCCCCCGGACCCGCCGGAGCACCTGGTCCGGCTGCGCGACCAGCAGTTCCCGTTCGTGGTGATAGATCCGCGCACACAGCCGCCGAAGGACATCGTGACGGTGTCCGCGGCGCACTTCGCCGGGGCGCGGCGGCTGATGTCGCACCTGGTGGAGCTGGGCCACCGGCGGGTCGGCATCATCGGCGGCCCGCCGGAGTGGCTGGCCAACGACGCGCGTATGGCCGGCTACGTCGCGCCCTTGGCCGACGCGGGCGTGCTGCCCACGCCGGAGCTGGTGCGGCACGTGAACGAGCCGAACACGGAGAACGGCTACCGGGCGGCCGGAGAACTGCTCGACCTGCCGCAGCGGCCGACGGCGCTGGTGGCGTTCAACGACAAGATGGCGGTCGGCGCGCTGGCCGCGGCAGCCGAGCGCGGGCTGCGGGTGCCGCAGGACCTGTCGGTGGCCGGGTTCGACGACATCGACGTGAGCCGGGCGACGACGCCGATGCTGACCACGGTGCGCCAGCCGCTGCAGGAGATGGGCCGGATGGCGGTGACCATGCTCATGCGGCTGCTCGACCGGCACACCCTGGAGGCGGTGCACGTATCGCTGGGCACCGAACTCGTCATCCGCGACTCGACCGCGCCCATCGGTGGGCGCTGACTCGATCTTTGAAGCGCCAGGCAGACGCCAGTTTCATTTTGTTTCAATGAAACACTGGTGTTTGATGCTGTCTTTCTCGGACATTGCCAACCCTTGACAGGCAAGAAAGCTAGATGTTTCATTGCTGTCAACAGAACCTCGATCATTTTGTTACATCAGTTACATCGAGGGTTCTGGGTACCGAGGAACATCCGGGCCGGGTACGGCGGGAGCCCCACCGCCGCCCGGCCCGCCCACAGCATCACGCGAACCGTCACGACGCGCCGCCTCTCACGCGGCGTGCCCGGCGGGGATCGCGTGCCATCTCGCGTCGAAAGGAGGGTCCCGCGTGTTCCGTCCTCGATCAGGCTGGACCACCGCCATCGCGGTCACCGCCACCACGGCCACCGCGCTGCTGGTGGGCGGCTCGATGATCGCCCAGCCCGCGCTGGCCGCCAACGAACCGGTGAGCATCTGGCTCACCACCACCTCCGACTCCGGCGGGCGCACCGTCACCCGGGGTCTGCAGCAGCAGGCCAACATCAACTTCGGTCCGGCCGGCGGCACCGCGAACCACACGATCACCGTCAATGAGGGCACCACATACCAGCAGTTCGAGGGCGGCGGCGCGTCCATCACGGACACCACGGCATACCTGTTGCGCGGCGGCCCGATCAGCGCGGCCACCCGTGACCAGGTGATGGCCAAGCTGTTCTCGCCGAGCCAGGGCATCGGCCTGTCGTTCGTGCGCAACCCGATCGGCGCCTCGGACCTGTCCCGGCCCGGCAACGTCTCGCTCGACGACACCTGCTGCAACCTCAACGACTTCGGCAGCAACGGCTACGACACCAACGTCCGGCTGCTCACCCAGCAGGCCAAGCAGCTCAACCCCGCCCTGCGCGTCAAGGGCGTGCCGTGGAGCGCCCCGGGCTGGATGAAGGACAACGGCCGGATGGACCAGATGGGCTGGCTCAAGGCCGAGTACTACGGCCTGTACGCCCAGTACCTGGTCAAGTACATCCAGAGCTACCAGGCGATCGGCGTGCCGGTCGACTACATCTCGGTGCAGAACGAGCCGAACTGCTGCCAGGCCGGCAACCCGACCGCGATGGACTACCCGGGCATGAACTGGAACACGTCCGGGCTGATCGAGCTGACCAAGAACCACGTCTACCCGGCGTTCCGCGCCGCGGGCATCAACACCAAGGTGCTGATCCACGACTGGAACTACGGCGACTACGCCAGCATGAGCGCGGGCACCCTGGCCGACACGGGCATCCGCAACGACCCGCTGTTCGGCGGCATCGCCTGGCACGGCTACTTCGGCGACCCGGCGGTCGGCACCCAGGTGCACAACCAGTACCCGTCGGTGAAGCAGTTCAGCACCGAGCACTCGGGCGGCACCTGGATCGGCAACCAGCACAACGAGGACCTGGCCGACATCGTCAACTACGCCCGTAACTGGAGCGGCAGCCTGGTCAAGTGGAGCCTGGCGCTCAACCAGAACATGGGCCCGCACAACGGCGGCTGCGGCACCTGCACCGGCCTGATCACCGTGCAGGAGGGCGGCTCCCGGGCCGGCCAGGTCGACTACACCATCGAGTACTACACCACCGGCCACCTGACCAAGTTCGTCAAGCCGGGGGCGTACCGGATCGACTCCACCGCCAACGGCACCGTGCAGAACGTCGCGTGGAAGAACCCGGACGGCTCGAAGGCCCTGATCGCGCACAACGGCGGCACCTCGTCGCAGTCGGTCCGCGTCAACTGGGGCAACCAGTCCTTCGTGTACACCCTGCCGGCGCGTACCACCGCGACCTTCACCTGGTCGGGCACGCCCGGCAGCGGCGGGGGCGGCGGCGGTACGGGCACCAGCCCGATCACCGGCCTCGGCGGCAAGTGCATCGACGTGGCCGGCGCGGCCACCGCCAACGGCACCGCGATCCAGATCTACGGCTGCAACGGCACCGGCGCGCAGTCCTGGACCCGCGACTCGTCCGGCCGGCTGAGCGCGCTCGGCAAGTGCATGGACATCGTCGGGCCCAGCGCCGCGAACGGCACCCTGGTGCACCTGTGGGACTGCCACACCGGCACCTCGCAGAAGTGGACCTACAACAGCTCCACCCAGCAGTTCGTGAACCAGTTCTCGGGCACCTGCCTCGACGTCAAGGACAACACCTCGGCCGACGGCACCCGCCTGCAGATCTGGTCCTGCACCACGGGCGCGAACCAGAAGTGGAGCTTCTCATGAGGCGGCGGGCGATCGTCTCGGCGCTGACCGCGTCGGTGCTGGCGAGCGTGGGCGTGGCCGTGGTGGTCGTGCTCGGCGCCCCGTCGGCGCAGGCCGCCGTCACGTCGGGCACCACGTACACGGTGGTCAGCAAGAACAGCGGCAAGTGCGTGGACGCGCGGTCGGCGGCCACCGCCAACGGCACCGCGGTGCAGCAGTACACCTGCAACGGCACCACGGCGCAGCAGTGGCGCTTCGACGCGACCAGCGGCGGCTACTTCCGCGCCGGGGTCGGCCCGAACGTCAACCAGGTCTGGGACGTCTCCAACGTCTCGACCGCCGACAACGCCGCCATCCACCTGTGGCTGTACGGCGGCGGCAACAACCAGCAGTGGCTGCCGGTGCAGGAGGCCGACGGGGCGTACCACTTCGTCAGCCGGCACAGCGGCAAGTGCCTCGACGTGCCGGCGGCCTCCACGGCCGACAGCGTGCAGCTGGTCCAGTACACCTGCAACGGGACGGGAGCGCAGTCGTTCTACCTCACCCCGGTCGGCGGCCCGCAGCCGTCGCCCAGCACCGTGCCGCCTAACCCCGGCAACCCCGACCTCGGGCCGAACGTGCGCATCTTCGACCCGTCGATGTCGGCCTCGACCATCCAGTCCCAGCTGAACAGCGTCTTCTCCGGCCAGGAGACGAACCAGTTCGGTTCGCAGCGGTACGCGCTGATGTTCAAGCCGGGCAGCTACAACGTCAACGTCAACGTCGGCTTCTACACGCAGGTCCTCGGCCTGGGCTTCTCCCCGGACGCGGTGAACATCAACGGCTCGGTGCACGTGGAGGCCGACTGGTTCCCGCCGAACAACGCCACCCAGAACTTCTGGCGCGGGTCGGAGAACCTGTCGGTCACCCCGACCGGCGGCACCGACCGCTGGGCCGTGTCCCAGGCGGCGCCGTACCGGCGCATGCACGTGCGCGGCAACCTGCTGCTCGACGACGGCGGCTGGGCCAGCGGCGGCTGGTTCTCCGACGTGAAGGTCGACGGCCAGGTGAACTCGGGCAGCCAGCAGCAGTGGATCACGCGTAACTCGCAGTTCGGCAGCTGGACCGGCTCGAACTGGAACATGGTGTTCGTCGGCACGCAGGGCGCGCCCGGCAACACGTTCCCGAGCCCGCCGTACACCAACGTCGGCAACACCCCGGTGGTGCGCGAGAAGCCGTTCCTATACGTCGACAGCCAGGGCGCGTACCAGGTGTTCGTGCCCGCGCTGCGCAGCAACAGCACCGGCACCACCTGGGCGTCGGGCACCCCGGCGGGCACCTCGCTGCCGATCAGCCAGTTCCACATCGTGAAGGCCGGCGCCACCGCGGCCTCCATCAACGCGGCCCTGGCCGCCGGGCAGAACCTGCTGTTCACGCCCGGCGTCTACCACGTCAGCGACACCATCCGGATCACCCGGCCCGACACCGTCGTGCTGGGCCTGGGCCTGGCCACCGTCATCCCGGACAACGGCGTGATGGCGATGTCGGTCGCCGACGTGGACGGCGTCAAGGTCGCCGGCATCCTCATCGACGCGGGCACCACGAACTCGTCCGTGCTGATGCAGGTCGGCCCGGCCGGCTCCGGCGCGAGCCACGCGGCCAACCCGACCTCGCTGCACGACGTCTTCTTCCGCATCGGCGGCGCGGGCGTCGGCAAGGCGACCACCAGCCTCGTCATCAACAGCCACGACGTGATCGGCGACCACACCTGGATCTGGCGCGCCGACCACGGCTCGGGCGTCGGCTGGAGCACCAACACCGCCGACACCGGCCTGGTCGTGAACGGCAACAACATCACGTTCTACGGCCTGTTCGTCGAGCACTACCAGAAGTACCAGGTGATCTGGAACGGCAACGGCGGCCGGACCTACTTCTTCCAGAACGAGATGCCGTACGACCCGCCGAACCAGGCGGCCTGGATGAACGGGTCCACCCGCGGCTACGCGGCGTACAAGGTGGCCAACTCCGTGACCTCGCACCAGGCGTGGGGCCTCGGCAGCTACTGCTACTTCAACGTCAACCCCTCGGTCGTCGCCGATCGGGCCTTCGAGGTCCCGGCCAGCGGCACCGCCTTCCGGAACATGGTCACCGTCTCGCTCGGCGGCACGGGGACCATCGCCCGGGTGATCAACAACACCGGCGGCACGGCGAACTCGTCCAACACCGTCGTCAACCTCGTCGCCGGCCCATAGCCCGGCGGCGAATCCACGGAACAACCCCGGCCGTCCGGCGCGAGCTTCGCCCGGACGGCCGGAGGGGCCGGGCATCCAGCGCGGCCCCGCTGCTGACAGGCAACTCGGCACCACCTACATACCCCCGCTCTGGAGGAAGTCCATGGGTTCTGCAATATCCGGCGCCCGCCGCCGCCTGCTCACGGTCGCGACGCCGCTGCTCGCGGTCGGTCTCGTCCTCGGCACCGCCGCCTGCGGCGGCAGCGAGGAGCCCGGCAAGCCGGGCGGCAAGGTCAAGCTGACCATCGCCACCTTCGGTGAGTTCGGGTACAAGGAGCTGTACAAGGAGTACCAGCAGCTGAACCCGAACGTGGAGATCACTGAGCGGATCACCAAGGCCGAGGACCACCACAAGAACCTCGCC
>NZ_BONF01000060.1 GCF_016862575.1 Catellatospora bangladeshensis
CGACGCCATGTAGTTCACCGCGTCGGTGAGGTCCTTCCAGGTGCCGGCCACGTTCGGCACCTCCGCCTGCCCGCCGAGCTTGCCCTCGGTGCCCACCTCGCGGGCCACCCGGGTCACCTGCTCGGCGAACACCCGCAGCGTGTCGGTCAGCGAGTTGATGGTGTCGGCCAGATCGGCCACCTCGCCCTGCGCCGAGATCGCGATCTTCTGCGACAGGTCGCCCTGCGCGATCGCCGTGGTCACCTGCGAGATCGAGCGGACCTGCGCGGTCAGGTTCGACGCCATGAAGTTCACGTTGTCGGTCAGGTCCCGCCAGGTGCCCGCCACACCCCGCACGTCGGCCTGACCGCCCAGCTTGCCCTCCGTGCCGACCTCCCGCGACACGCGCGTCACCTCGTCGGCGAACGAGCTGAGCTGGTCCACCATCCGGTTCACGGTGCGGCCGATGGTGAGGAACTCGCCGCGCAGCGGCCGCCCGTCGATGTCCAGCGCCATGTGCTGCGTCAGGTCGCCCTCGGCCACCGCCACGATCACGCGCGCGATCTCCGCCGTGGGGCGGCCCAGGTCGTCCATCAGGCTGTTCACGGCCCGTACACCGTCGGCCCAGGCGCCCTCGTACGCCTCCTCGTCCAGGCGCTCGGTGACCCGGCCCTCCCGGCCCACCACCCGGGAGATGCGCAGGAACTCGCGGTTGCGCTGCTCCTGCATCATGACGACCTCGTTGAAGGCGTCCGCGACCTCACCGGCCAGCCCCGAGGAGCGGGGCAGGCGCACCTTGAAATCGCCCGCCCGCACCGCGCGCAGCGCCGCCGCCACCTCATGCCACTGGGCGTCGGAGTCGGGTTCCTTCACGCGCTGTGCCGCTGCTCGATTCGCCGTCACCCGGATCCACTCCCCTCCGCCGGACCACCCGCGCCAGTGGCCCACGTGCCGCGTCGCCCGTCGCGGCGCACGCTTCATCATCGTCCGATCGCCGCCCGGAAGCGAGTCACCGGGTGGAAACCACGCCCTGAACGGCGGAGACTACTACCGTGCCCAACCGTGCCCTGGATAATCACCCGACCCCCGCCGACACCCCGGCCGATCCGCTGGCCGCCGTCGACGCGCTGCTCAGCGTCGATCCGGCCACCGACGAGACCGGGACGCTGCACGGCTTCACCGGCCAGTTGCTGCGTACGCTCGGTGACGTCATCGGGGCGCAGGGCTGCAGCGTCTGGGTGGACCACGCCGACGGCCACGGGCACCAGCTGCTCGGCACCTCCGGCAAAGCGCTGCGGCGCAGCTCCACGGCGCGGCGGGTGCCACTCGCGGTGAGCCCGCCCTGGTCGGCCGAGCTGCTGGTCAGCGCGCCCGACACACCCGCCGCGCACACTCTGACCCGGCTCGTCGCCCAGCGGATCGGCCTGCTGCTGGAGCGCCAGCGGCTGCGCGAGAGCGACCGCCGCCGGCAGACGTCGCTGGCCTTCCTGGCCGAGGTCAGCGAACTGCTCGCGCAGTCGCTCGACCTGACCCTGACCCTTGCGCTGATCCCCCGCCTGGTGGTGCCCCGGCTGGGCACCTGGTGCACGCTGCACCGGGCCACCCCCGGCCGGCGGCTGGAGCCCGCCGCCGCGGCGCACGCCGACGAGGCGATGACGCCGTGGCTGGACTCGATCACCGAGGACCTCACCCGCGCGCTGCAGGCCCCCGCTACCGCCGAGGCCCTGCTGACCGGGAAGAACGTCCCGCTGCCGAACAACCTCTCCGGGATCGCCGTGCCGCTGTTCGCCCGCGGGGTCTGGCTCGGCGTGCTCAGCATCGGCCGCGACATGGACTCCCCGCGCGACCCCGACGAGATCCCCGTCGCCGAGGAGGTCGCCCGCCGCTGCGCCCTGGCCATGGACAACGCCCGCATCCACGATGAGCGGCTGACCGTCTCGCACACCCTCCAGCAGGCGCTGCTGCCCGCGAAGCTGCCGATGATCCCGGGGCTGGGCATCGGCGCGGAGTACGCCCCGGCCGGACGCGGCGTCGAGGTCGGCGGCGACCTGTACGACCTCATGCCCATGCCCGACGGCCGCTGGCTGCTCGTGGTCGGCGACGTGTCCGGCAAGGGCGTGCCCGCCGCCGCGGTGACCGGCCTCATCCGCGAGGTGATCCGGGTGCTGGTCAAGGACGGCCGGCCGCTGCCCTCGGTGCTCGCCACGCTCAACGAGACGCTCAGCGAACGCTCCGAGCGCTACTGCACGCTGGCGCTGGCCGCGGTCGACACCCGCGGCCCCGGGCCCGACGTCGAGGTCACCCTGTATCTGGCCGGCCACGACCGCCCGCTGGTGCTGCACGCCGACGGCCGGGTGTCCTCGGCCGGCCGCTGGGGCACCGCGCTGGGGCTGGTCTCCCCCGTCACCTGCCAGCCCGCCCGGCTCGTGCTGCACCCCGGCGAGACGCTGGTGTTCTTCACCGACGGCGTCACCGAGCGCCGCAACGGGCAGGAGTTCTTCGGCACCCAGCGGCTGGCGCAGCGGCTGACCTACCTGGCCGGGCACCCCGCGGACGTGATCGCGGCCCGCCTGCGCACCGCGGCGGTGGAGTTCTCCGCCGACCAGCCCCGCGACGACATGGCGATCATGGCGGTACGCAACGACATGACGTCCTGACCGCGCGCCACGGCACAACGCCGCGCCGGACCCGCCGCGGATTAGCATGGTGCTGCGCCCAGGAAGGCTCGCTCATGGATCGCAAGGCCGGAAAGGACCCAGCGTGAACACATCGACGCTGGTGGGGAGGCCCGAGCAACGCGTCGTGAGGGGAGCACCGGCGTGACCGCCGACCGGGTTCTGTTCCGCCACGACGCGCTGCAGTACCACGACGACGGGCAGCTGCTGCGCGCGATCGTGCCGTTCGTACGCGAGGGCGCCGCCGCCGGGGACACCGTGGTGCTGCTGTGCCGGCCCGACAACGCCGCCCGGCTGCGCGACGCGCTCGGCGGCGGCGAGGGACTGGTCGAGCTGCCCGTGGCCGAGGTGTACGGCGGCTCCGTCTCCGCCCTGGCCGCGTACCGCGACCTCGTCGAGCGTCACCAGCAGACCGGTGCCGCACGGGTGCGCGTGGTCAACGAGATCGACTTCGGGACGCGGCGCAGCGCGCAGTGGGAGTGGGCCCGCTTCGACGCCGCGTTCAACCTGGCGCTCGGGGCGCACCCGGTGTGGAACCTGTGCCTCTACGACGCGCGGCGGCTGCCCGCCGACATCGTGCGCGCCGGCGAGAGCAGCCACCGCTACCTGCTCAAGGGCGGCGACCGGGTGCCCAGCGCCGGTTACACCGAGCCGTCCGAGCTGCTCGGCGAGGCGGCCATGCGCTGGCCGGACCCGCTGGAGCACGACCGGCCGCGGCTGGACCTGCGCGACCCGGGCGATCTGGCCGCGCTGCGCGCCGCCGTCGAGCACGCACTGACCGGCGACGGCCTGTCGCTGCACGCGGTCCAGGGTTTCGTCCTGGCCATCAGCGAGATCACCACCAACGCGATGCTGCACGGCAGCGCGCCGGTGCGCGTACGGCTGTGGTCCGGCGGCGGGCGGGCGCTGTGCTCGGTGCGCGACGAGGGGCCGTGCTTCGACCCGTACAGCGGCTACGTGCCCACCGACCGGGCGGTCGGCACCGGCGGGATGGGGCTGTGGCTGGCCCGCCAGATGAGCGACGACCTGACGGTGAACGGCGACGGCGGCGGCTGCACCGTGCGCCTGGGCATCAACGCCTGACCCCTGGCACCGGTTGCGGGCCGGGCCCGGCCGCGCGCCGGTGACCAGCCGTACCTTCCGTACGGCGTCCTAGGCAGCTGGGTAGTCGGAGTCCGGATTCCGCCGTAGACCGATCAGGAGAATCCTGATGTTTGCGAAAAGACGGACAGGGTAACCCGGCCGGGTGGCCAAGCAGGAGATCATCCACGGGCACCGCGGGCTGTTCGACGCGGTGCTCTTCGACCGGGACAACACGCTGATCCGCGAGGTGCCGCGCATCGACGATCCCGACCTGGTGGTGCCCATGCCGGGCGTCCGCGACGCGCTGGACCTGCTGCGCGGGGCCGGCCTGCGGGTCGGCGTCGTCTGCGACCAGCCCGCGGTCGGTTTCGGATACACCACCCGGGCGCAGGCCGAGGCCGTCAACGAGCGCATCGAGCGCCTGCTCGGGCCGTTCGACACCTGGCAGATGTGCTGCCACACCCCTGCCGACGGGTGCGGCTGCCGCAAACCCGCGCCCGGCCTGATCACCGCGGCCGCCCGCGACCTCGGCGTGCCCGCGCACCGCTGCGTCATGATCGGCGACATCGGCCCCGACCTGCAGGCCGCGGCCGCCGCCGGAGCCACCGGACTGCTCGTCCCGACCGGGCAGACCTGCGTCGCCGAGATCGCGTCCGCGCCGTACCGGGCGCCGAGCCTGACCGGGGCGGCCGAGTGGATCCTGGACCGCCGCCACGCGGCCCGGCCCGGCCCCGTCCCGGGGGTCACCGGCAACATCCTGGCCGTGTGCCCCGACTCGGCGAGCGACGTGCTGCTCGCCGGGCCCGCGCTGCGCGCGCTGGCGGCGAACGCCCGCTCGGTGTCCCTGCTCACCGGTGCGCACGGCGCCGGGGTGGCCCGGCTGCTGCCCGGGGTGACCCGCCTGCTGGAGTGGCGGATGCCCGGCGGCGGCCGCTCGGCGGTGGACAGCCTGGTCGACGCCGTGCAGTGCTGGCAGCTCGACGAGGCGGTCGTCTTCACCGCCGAGGGGCAGTCGCCGCTGCCCACCGCGCTGCTGCTGCGCCGCGCCGGGATCGGCCGGATCTCCGCGATCAGCGACGAGCAACCCGGCGACCTGCTCGACGTAGCCCACCGGGTGCCGGACGACCTGCCCGATCCGCTGCGCGCGCTGTCCCTGGCCGCCGCGGCGGGGCATCCGCTGCCCGCCGGGGACGACGCAAGGCTGCGCACCACGCTGGGCACCGCGGGCGAGCGCGGCAGGCGGGTGGTCGTGCACCCGGGCGCGGGGGCCCCCGCCCGCGGCCTGCCCCGCAAGTGGGCCGTCGAGGCGGTACGCACGCTCGTGCACGCCGGGCACGAGGTCGTGGTCACCGGCGCGCCGGGCGACGAGGAGCTCACCGCCGAGGTGGCCGGGGACCTCGCGGGCGACCTCGGCGGGCGCACCGACCTGGCGGGGCTGGCCCGGCTGCTGGCGGGATCGGCCTGCCTGGTGACCGGCAACACCGCCCCGGCGCACCTGGCCGCGGCCGTCGGCACGCCGGTGGTGAGCGTGTTCGCGCCGACCGTGCCGTACGCGCGGCGCGGTCCCTACGCCACCCCGCACGTGCGCCTCGGCGACCCGCACGCGCCCTGCCGCGGCACCGGCATCGTGGTCTGCGAGCTGCCCGGTCACCCCTGCCTCGGCGAGGTCGACACGGCGGCGGTGCTCGCCGCCGTGGACCTGCTCACCCGCGGGCGACCGGCGTGAACCGTCACTCCTCGGGGTCCACCAGCGCCTGGAAGCGGTAGATCCAGGCCGGTTCCCCGGCCGGGTTGACCTCGCGCACGTAGACGGCCTCCCACGGGTCGGCGGTGGCCGGCAGGTCGGGGTCCGGCCCGAGGACCGGCAGCCAGATCGAGTAGGTCTCCGGCGGATCGGCGGCCGAGGCGACCTCGATCTCCCGCGTGATCTCGGCGGCACCGTGCACGAACTTCGCGGCGATCCTGTCCACCCGTCCAGACTCCCTCCACTGCGGACGCCCGGGGCCGGTCCGGCCGAGGCCGGTCACGCCTCCCGGGCGAGCTGGTCGCCGGGCACGCTGAGCGTCACGGTGCCGTCGCGGACGGCGGCGATCTGCGCCGCTCCCGCGTAGCGCCCGTGCCGCAGCGGCATCCGGCTCTTGATCTTTATGTACCCCTCGCGCAGCAGCAGCTCGGCCAGCTCGGCCTCGACGTCGGGCTCCGGGCCGGCCGCCTCCTGCCTGATCCGGCCGAACAGGCCGTACGACTCGCTCATCCGCTGGCCGTCGGCGGTGACCGCCTCCGCGTCGCCGATCTTCACCGCCGCCACGGTGCCCAGCTCGGCGCCGGTGCTGTCGCGCACCGGCATCCCCTCCCGGACCGCACCGAGCGGCCCGGGGTCGTCGATCCCGGGCACCAGGCCCTCGCCCGGCTCCTCGTCAGCCATGTCCTGACCTCATCACGCCGGCGCCGCCCGCGCCCGGCTTTCGCCCGTCCGGAGGGCGGCGCGACCGTCGGCAACCGGGTTCCCCCGGGCGAACCGGGCGAAACCTCGCCGCACGCCACGGCCCACCGGTAACGCCACGCGGCGATTGAACCCGGAGGACACTGGGTACGACTGCGGCTGTCGTCCGGAAGGAGGTGGGTCATGGCCGGCGAGCTGTCCGGGGAGGACCTGGAGACGCGGCTGGACGCCCTGTTCATCGGCGAGGAGCGGCTCAGCGTGGCCGAGATCCGCCGCCGTGCGGTGGCCGAGGACATGAGCCCCGGCATGCTGCTGTGCATCGACGCCCTGCCCGAGGGCGAGTACGCCCAGGACGAGGTGCTGGACGCGGTCCGCACCCACGCGGAGACGACGCCGCCCTCCTGACCCGCCCCTGCGGACGGGTGCCGGAGGGCGGGGCGTCAGCGGTCGACGGCGCGCTGCAGCTGCGCCTTCGTCATGGCCGAGCGGCCCTTGATGTTCTTCTTCTTGGCCTCCTCGTAGAGCTGGTCGCGGGTGCGGCCGCCCTCGCCGCGGTGCGAGCGCAGCCCGCCCCGCCGCCCCGAGGAGATGTCCTTCTTCGACAGCGCGCTGGACTGCTTGGCCTCGCCGGCCCGCGCCCGTTCCTTGTTCACGGTGCGGGCGGCGATCTCCTCGGCGACGTCCTCGGACTTGCCGCGGTCCTCCGCGCTCTCCTTGATGTGCTGGTACTGGCGCTCACGTTTGGCGCTCCAGGCCTGCTGCGGCATGGTTCGCTCCCTTCCTGCCGCTTTACGCATGCCCGTGCCGCCGTGCGGGTAAACGTGGAACACGCCGAGATTGATCGCCGCGCGGCGCGCCTAGCAGGCGCAACGCAATCGCGGACCACGCCGTTAACACGGCATGCGTGCTTGGGGATCATGCGCGGGGGCGTCCCCCGGGCTGCGCCGGATGCTCACCGGGCTGCTCGCCGCCGTCGCGGCGGGCGCGCTGAGCCTGCCGGCCGCCGCCGCGCCCGATGACACCGACGTGGTCGACGTGCCGCGCCCGCAGGGCGTCGACGCCCAGGGCCTGCCGCTGCAACCCGACGGGCTGGCCGCCGCGCCCGGCACCGGCCTCGGGCGGCCGATCACCCGGATGCAGATCCTGGCGCGGGCCGCGATCTGGCACGAGACGCACGTCGGCTACAGCCAGCTGAAGTTCCGCAAGGGCTGGCGCACGGACTGCTCCGGCTACGTCTCGATGGCCTGGGACCTGGCCCGCAACCACTGGACCGGCGACCTGCACCAGGTCGGCGAGCGCATCGGCTTCGACGAGCTGCGCCCCGGCGACATGCTGCTCTACCACAACCGGTCGCGGCCGCGGGACGGCTCGCACGTGGTGCTGTTCGAGCGCTGGGTGGACGAGCCGGGCGGCGACTTCGTGATGTACGAGCAGACCCCGCCGTCGGTGAAGCACCGCACCTGGTCCTCGTCCGGATACAGCCGCAGCAGGTACCGCGCGTACCGCTACCAGCAGGTGATCGAGACCGAGGCGGTCTGGTACCCGGTGGCCGGGGACTGGGACGGCGACGGCCGGCTCACCCCGGGCGTGGCCGTGCCGGAGGGCGAGAGCTGGCGCTGGCGGCTGTCCAACGACCCGCACGGCGCCGCGACCGACGCCGACTTCCTCTACGGCGACGTACGCAAGCTGCCGCTGGTCGGCGACTGGGACGGCGACGGGCGCTACACCCCCGGCACGGTCGACCTCACCGGCGAGCACCACGACTGGTACCTGTCGAACTCGCTGACCGGCGGCGCGCCGGACGTGCGGGTCGGCTACGGCGACGTGGAGAAGCAGCCGGTGGTCGGCGACTGGGACGGCAACGGCACGTTCACCCCGGGCGTGGTCGACGCCGAGGGCGACGTGCGCGACTGGTACCTGGCCAACTCGCTGTCCGGCGGCGAGCACGACGTGCACGTGGGATACGGGGACGTGCGCAAGTCCCCGATCGTCGGCGACTGGAACGGCGACCGCGTGTTCACCCCGGGCGTCGTCGACTTCACCGGGGACCACCGCGACTGGCACCTGACCAACCGCCTGGACGACCCGGCCACCGAGGTCCGGGTGGCCTTCGGCGGCGTGGACGCCACACCGGTCACCGGCGACTGGGACGGCGACGGCTACTTCACCCCCGGCGTGGCCGACCCCGCCGCCCGCCGGTGGCACCTGTCGAACGCGCTGGCCAGCGGTGTCGCCGACACCGTGTTCACCTACCCGGGCATGCCCGCACCGCCGGTGCTGGTCCCCGCGCCGCGGCCGAGCGACAGCCCGACCCCGCCCGTGCGCCCCGCGCCGAGCAGCCCGCCGCCCGTCCCCAGCCCGTCCGCGCCGGCCGGTGCCCTGCCGACCGGCCCGGTGCCGGTGCCCAGCCCGGCCGCCACCGCGTCACCCGCCCCCACGTTCGCTCCCCCGCCCGGTGCCCCGCCGCTCGACCAGCCGCCCGTCCTGCACTGAGGAGCCGCACGTGAACCGCCTGCGCACCATCCGCCGAGCCGGCCTGCTCGCCGCGCTGGCCCTGTCGCTAGCCGTGCCCGCCGGGGCCGCCCCGCCCGGACCGCTGGGTCCGGACCGCAAGCCGATCACCGACGGCTGGGCGGGCGCGGGCACGCCCTCGTCGCTCGCGCCCCCGGCGACCGCCCGCGGGCTGGCCGCCGCCGGTGCGCCGTCCGGTTACCCGATCACCGGCATCGACGTCTCGCACCACCAGGGGAAGATCGATTGGGAGGAGGTCGCCGATAAGGGCGCCCGCTTCGTGTACGCGAAGGTGACCGAGGGCGTGCACTACGTCGACGCCTCGTTCAAGGACAACTACAGCGGCGCGCGCAAGAACGGCATCCTGTTCGGGGCATACCACTTCGCGCGGCCGGAGAAGTCCAGCGGGCGCACCCAGGCGGACTACTTCCTCGACCGGGCGCAGTACCGCAACGACGGGCGCACGCTGCCGCCGATGCTCGACATCGAGTGGCCGTACCGGATGGGCGGCAAGTACGTCGCGCCGAGCCCCTGCTGGGGCAAGTCCAAGAGCGAGCTGGTGCGCTTCATCCGCGACTTCACCGGGCGGGTGTTCGAGCGCACCGGCAGCAAGACGATGATCTACACGAACCCGAACTGGTGGAACCCGTGCACCGGGCGCAACGACGACTTCGGGGACCACTACCTGTTCATCTCCAGCTACACCGACGCGCTGCGCGGGCTGCCCGCGGGCTGGGACCGCTGGACGCTGTGGCAGTACGCCAACCACGGCAAGCTGCCCGGTGACCAGAACGTGTTCAACGGCAACGCCGCCGAGCTACGCAGCCTCGCCGCGAACCCCGCCGGGCCGCTGCCCCGCCCCGTGGTCGGCGACTGGGACGGCAACGGCACGATGACCCCCGGCCTGGTCAGCGCCGAGGGCGACACCTGGCGCTGGCGGCTGTCGAACAGCCTGGACGGCACCGGCGACCCGGCGCTGGACTTCACCTACGGCGACGTGGCCAAGGCGCCGATCGTGGGCGACTGGGACGGCAACGGCACGTACACCCCGGGCACGGTCGACGCCGAGGGCAAGCGGCGCGACTTCTACCTGGTCAACGCGTTCCGCAGCGGGCCGGCCGACATCCACACCGGCTTCGGCGACGTCGCGGACGTGCCGGTGGTCGGCGACTGGGACGGCAACGGCACGTTCACGCCCGGCGCTGTGGCGGGCGGCGGCAGGCTGCACAAGTGGAAGCTGACCAACTCGTTCGCCAAGCCGCAGACCGACCTGGCGTTCGAGTACGGCGACAGCGGCAAGACGCCGGTGGTCGGCGACTGGGACGGCAACCGCACCTTCACCGCCGGCACCGTCGACATGGACGGCGAGCGGCACGACTTCTACCTGACCAACGCGAGCACCGGCGGCCCGGTCCAGGTCCGGGTCGGCTTCGCCGCGGTGTACACGATCCCGCTGGTCGGCGACTGGAACGGCGACCGGACGTTCACGCCCGGCGCGATCGACGCCTCCGGCGACGCGGGCTACGTCTGGCAGCTGTCCAACACGCTGACCGGCACGGCGGACGTCACCTTCACCTACGGCGGCACCCCCGCCGCGGCGCCGGCCGGTGTGGCGGCGTCCCCGGCCCCGACCGCGTCCCCGGCTCCGTCATCGAGCCCGGCCGCCACCACCGCTCCGGCCGCGCGGCCGTAGCGCGCACCTCCCACCGCGGGCCACAACACACGGGTTGTACCTACAAATCCTGTGTTGTGGCCCGTCCCGCATTCATCCAGGTTTCCTCGGCAACCCCGGGTTGCCTGCCGCACCGCGGGTATACCGCCGACAGCAGCGGCCCCCGCTTCGCAAAACGGAGATTCAGCGCGAAGAACGTGAATCGCACGTAGCATCGGGGCTGCGGCGGACGGGAGCACGCGATGACCGGATTCGGAGTCCACTCGGAGGTCGGCAGGCTGCGCAAGGTGCTGGTGCACCGGCCGGATCTCGCGCTGCGGCGGCTGACCCCGTCCAACCGGGGTGACCTGCTCTTCGACGACGTCCTGTGGGTGGAGCGCGCGCAGCAGGAGCACGACCAGTTCGTCGCCGAGCTGCGCGCCCGCGACGTCGAGGTGTTCCTGCTGCACGACCTGCTCACCGAGGCGCTGCGGACGCCGGAGGCCCGTGAGTGGGTCATCGGGCATACCGTCAGCCCGTACACCGTCGGGCCCGCCATGGTCGACGTGGTGCAGCAGACCCTGGCGGACATGGACCCGAAGACGCTGGCCACGCACCTGACCGGCGGGGTGACCCGGGCCGAGCTGATGCAGTTCGCCGACGACGGGCTGGCCCGGCGCTCGCTGACCGCGGCGGCCACCGTCGGCTCCCAGTTCGTGCTGCCGCCGCTGCCCAACCACCTGTTCACCCGGGACACCTCGTGCTGGATCTACGAGGGCGTCTCGCTGAACCCGATGTACTGGCCGGCCCGCCAGCTGGAGACCGTCAACCTGGGCACCGTCTACCGCTTCCACCCGATGTTCCGCCAGGAGAAGATCAATTTCTGGTACCCGGACGCGGGCAACGACGAGCACGACGAGTTCGACATCCAGTCCTTCGGCCGCTCCTCGATCGAGGGCGGCGACGTGATGCCGGTCGGCAACCGCACCGTCCTGATCGGCGTCAGCGAGCGCACCACCGCCCAGATGGTCGAGGTGCTGGCGCACCGGCTGTTCCAGCGCGAGGCCGCGGAGCGGGTGATCGCCGTGCAGCTGGAGCGCAAGCGCCAGTTCATGCACCTGGACGTGGTGTTCACGTTCCTGGACCGGGACACCGTCACCGTCTACCCCAAGGTCGTCGACGGCACCACGGCGTACAGCATCCGCCCCGGCGACAGGGCGGGCACCCTCGACGTGACCCCGGAGGACAGCTTCCTGGCCGCGGTCGCGCACGCCATCGGCCTGTCCCACGAGAAGGACCTGCGCGTGGTCACCACCGGCGGCGACGAGGAGCAGCAGGAGCGCGAGCAGTGGGACTGCGCCAACAACGTGGTCGCGATCTCGCCCGGCGTCGTCGTGGCGTACTCGAAGAACGTCTACAGCAACCGGAAGTACCGGGAGGCGGGCGTCGAGGTCGTCGAGATCGACGGGTTCGAGATCGGCAAGGGCCGGGGCGGCGGCCACTGCATGACCTGCCCGCTGCTGCGCGACCCGTAGCCGCCGCGACCCGTAGCCGCTCAGCGGGCCCGGCGCGCCCTCCAGCCGCGTACCACCTCGTCCGCGTCGACCAGGGCCAGCGCCACCGCGGGCCCGGCCAGCTCGCCCCGGTGCGCCCGGACGACGCGGGCGTTCAGCTCCGCCACGTGCGCGCGTACCGCCTGCTCGGAGGTCTTCCGGGCGACCGCCTCGGTCATCTCCTCCAGGTCGCGGCGCAGCAGCAGGGTCGCCGGGATGGCGGCGCTCAGGTTCTCCCGCCGGACCAGGTCGCGCAGCCACCAGTCCTCGGGCAGCGTCTCCCCCGCCCCGGCCAGCGGCTTCCCCGCGCCAGGCAGGTCGTCGAACTCGCCGCGCTCCTGCGCCTCCCGGATCTGCCGGTCGATCCGCGACTCGTACCCGTGCGCCACCGCCGCCTCCTCAGAAGATCGACTGCCTGCTCCCGAATCTACCCCGGTGGCGGAAATCGCTTGCGCCACGGCCCGGACCGGCCGTTATCGTGGTCGCCATGCAGCAGCACGCGTTCGCCACGACGACGCCGGGACACCCCGGCGCTCGTACGCGTTGACCTGCTGATCTTTCAGTCGACCGTCGGCCCCGGGGCACCCGCCCCGGGGCCGGCGCGTATCCGCCCCGCGACGTGTGCCCGGTGCCGCCGCACCTTGAGGAGCACACCGTGAAGGACCACCGCCGCCTCGGCCGTGAGCTGGAGATCTACCACGCCGACCCGATGATCGGCGCCGGGCTGCCGCTGTGGCTGCCCGCCGGCGCCGCCGCCCGCCACGCCATCGAGGAGTACGTCCGCGAGCAGGAACGCCTCGCCGGCTACCAGCACGTCTACTCCCCGCCGATGGCCAAACGCCAGATGTACGCCAGGTCGGGGCACCTGGCCAAGTTCGCCGACGACATGTTCCCGGCCATGGGCGAGCCGGGCGAGGCCGAGGACGAGGCGCTCATGCTGCGCCCCAGCCTGTGCCCGCACCACGCGATGGTGTTCGGCTCACGCGGCCGCTCCTACCGCGAGCTGCCCGTCCGCATCGCCGAACTGGGCGGCATGTACCGCGCCGAACGCTCCGGCGTGGTCGGCGGGCTGAGCCGGGTGCGCGCCATCTCGCTCAACGACGCGCACGTGTTCTGCTCGCTGGACCAGGTCGGCGCGGAGGTCGCGCTGGTCCTGGAGATGTGCGCCCGGATCCACCCGGCGCTCGGTTTCCGCGCCGACGGCTTCCAGCTCTCCCTGCGCGGACCCGGCGCGAGGTACCTCGGCTCGGACGAGGTCTGGGACCGGGCCGAGTCACTGCTGCGCGACGCGCTCGTCCAGGCCGGGGTGCCGTTCGAGGAAGTGCCGGGCGAGGCCGCGTTCTACGGCCCGAAGATCGACATCCAGGTGCGCGATCTCGCCGGGCGGGAGTGGACCCTGGCCACCGTCCAGGTGGACTTCGCGCAGCCGGAGCGCTTCGACCTGTCGTACACCGACTCCGGCGGCAACCAGGCGCGGCCGGTGATGGTGCACCGCAGCATCGTCGGCAGCATGGAGCGCCTGATGGCCCACCTGCTGGAGGTGCACCAGGGCGCCTTCCCCGCCTGGTACGCCCCCGTGCAGCTGGCCGTCGCCCCCGTCGCCGAGGCGCAGGACGGCGCCGCCCGCGCCTTCGCCGACGCCGCGCTCCGATCCGGCCTGCGCGCCGAACTCCTCCTCGACGGCTCCCTCGGCCTGCGCATCCGCACCGCCGCCCAGCGCAAGATCCCCTACCTCGCCGTCATCGGCTCCCGCGAAGCCGCCGTCGGCGAGATCTCCCTGCGCACCCGCGACGGCCGCCAACTCCCGCCCCTACCCCACGCCGAAGCCCTCGCCCACCTCACCGCCGCCACCCACCCCTGAAAGGAAGGGCACCTTCTTAACGCTATGCGTAGTAGAAGGTGCCCTTCCTAACGCGGTGGTGTCGCGTTTCCGGCCGGGAGCGACCTCCGCGCGCTTCCGGCGGTTAGCAGGGTAGAAACCCCGCTTTCGAGGAGGAAACGCCCCATGAGGTCGCCGCGTGTGCTGGGCTACGGGCTCGGAGTCTGGCTCGGTATGGTCGCCATCTCGCTGATCCTGCTGCCCGCCGAGGGCAAGCACGAGGCGCTGTACGAGTCGATCAAGCTCACCACCATGGTCGGACTGGTGCTCGGGTTCGCCATCCGGTACCTCTACCGGCGCCCCACCGCGACCGGCCCCGAGGGCGTGCTCGTCGGCCTGCTCTGGGCCGCCGTCACCGTCGCCGGAGACCTCGGCCTGTACCTCGGCGGCGCGTTCAACATCGGCCTCGACGTGTACTTCACCGACGTCGCGTCCTCGTACTCCGTGATGCCGGTCATCACCGGCCTCGCCTTCGGCCTGCTCGCCCCGCGCCCGCGACTGGAGCGCACCCCCGACCCGGCCGACTTCGTCGCCCCGCACCTCATGGACCGCATCCCGCCGCTCACCTCCGCGCAGCCCGCCACACCCGTGCCCGCCGGCATCGCGCGGCCCGTCACCGAACCCGTCACCGTCCCAGCCGCGGCATCGGCGCCGGCTGCCGTGACGTCAGCCCCCGCCGCACCGGCGACGGCGGCAAGCGCGACCATGACGGCGGCAGGAGCCGCAACGCAGGCCGTCGCCCAGGCCGCCACCCACGCCCAGGCCACCGCCCACGCGCAGGGCGCGGCGCATGCGCAGGGCGCCGTTCAGGCGCAGGGCGTGGTGCTCACCACGCCGATCCCGGTGACCGCGCCGGTGTCCGCCGTCTACCGCGACGAGCAGGACAAGCCGCCGTACATCCCGGTCGGGAATTGCTGACCCTTCCGCGAGGTTGCGGCGGTCATGGGCGTTGATCGCCCGACTTGCCAGGCACTTGGGCGAAAGCGCGCTCAAGATACGCCCAAGTGCCAGGCAAGTCGGATGATCTAGGCGCGGATCCGCGGGACGGGAGTGGCGTGGGTCACAGGGGGAAGTTGAGGGAACAACCAGGTGGCCCGGAGACTTGAGTCAGGCAGACTCAAGTTAAGAGGTGTCACAGATGACGACTCTCCCCGTTCTTCCCCTGGACGACGCGGTACTGCTGCCCGGCAACGTGGTGGCCGTGGCGCTGCAGCCCGACACGCAGGCCGCGATCGACGCGGCGCGGGCGGCCGGGGACAAGACCGTGCTGGCCGTGCCCCGCATCGACGGCGAGTACGGCTCCTTCGGCGTGACCGCCGTGATCGAGAAGGTGGGCCGCCTGCCCAGCGGCGAGCGCGCCGCCGTGCTGCGCGGCGTGAGCCGGGCCCGCATCGGCTCCGGCGTGCCCGGACCGGGCGCGGCGCTGTGGGTCGAGGCGAGCCTGCTCACCGAGCCGGAACCGGCCGGCCGGGCCAAGGAGCTGGCCCGCGAGTACAAGGCCCTGGTCACCGCTGAGCTGCAGCAGCGCGGCGCGTGGCAGATCATCGACGCGGTCGAGCGGATGACCGACCTGTCCGAGCTGGCCGACTCGGCCGGTTACGCCCCGTGGCTGACGCTGGCCCAGAAGGTGCAGCTGCTCGGCTCGCCGGACGTGACCGCGCGGCTGGAGCTGCTGGTCGGCTGGGCGCGCGAGCACGCGGCCGAGCAGGAGGTCTCCGAGAAGATCAACACCGAGGTGCGCGAAGGGCTGGAGAAGTCCCAGCGCGAGTTCCTGCTGCGCCAGCAGCTTGCCGCGATCCGCAAGGAGCTGGGTGAGGACGAGCCCGAGGGCTCGGCCGACTACCGGGCCCGGGTCGAGGCCGCCGACCTGCCCGAGAAGGTGCGCGAGGCGGCGCTGCGCGAGGTCGGCAAGCTGGAGCGGGCCAGCGACGCCTCTCCGGAGACGAGCTGGATCCGCACCTGGCTGGACACGGTGCTGGAGCTGCCGTGGAACGTGCGCACCGAGGACAACACCGACCTGGCCGCGGCCAAGGCGGTGCTCGACGCCGACCACACCGGCCTCGACGACGTGAAGGACCGGATCCTGGAGTACCTCGCGGTGCGCAACCGGCGCGCGGCCCGCAACCTGCAGGTCGTCGGCGGGCGCGGCTCCGGTGCGGTGCTGGCCCTGGCCGGTCCGCCCGGGGTGGGCAAGACCAGCCTCGGCGAGTCCGTCGCGCGGGCCCTGGGCCGCAAGTTCGTCCGGGTGTCGCTGGGCGGCGTACGCGACGAGGCCGAGATCCGCGGCCACCGGCGCACGTACGTCGGCGCGCTGCCCGGCCGCCTGGTGCGGGCGCTGCGCGAGGCCGGCTCGATGAACCCGGTGGTGCTGCTCGACGAGGTCGACAAGATCTCGGCGGGGTACGCCGGCGACCCGGCCGCGGCCCTGCTGGAGGTGCTCGACCCGGCGCAGAACCACACGTTCCGCGACCACTACCTGGAGGTCGACCTCGACCTGTCCGACGTGCTGTTCCTGGCCACCGCGAACGTGGTGGAGACCATCCCCGGCCCGCTGCTGGACCGGATGGAGCTGGTCACCCTGGACGGCTACACCGAGCAGGAGAAGGTCGCCATCGCCCGGGACCACCTGCTGCCCCGGCAGCTCGACCGGGCGGGCCTGACCGCCGACGAGGTGTCGATCAGCGAGGACGCGCTGCGTGCCGTCGCCGCCGAGCACACCCGCGAGGCGGGCGTACGCCAGCTGGAGCGGGCCCTGGCCCGGATCCTGCGCAAGGTGGCGGTCAAGCAGGCCACCGACTCCGGCAAGGTCGCCGTGGACACGGCCGATCTCAAGGAGTACCTGGGCCGTCCCCGGTTCACCCCGGAGTCGGCGGAGCGTACGGCGGTGCCCGGCGTGGCCACCGGCCTCGCGGTCACCGGCACCGGTGGTGACGTGCTCTTCATCGAGGCGACCTCGATGGAGGGCGAGCCGGGGCTGACCCTGACCGGCCAGCTCGGCGACGTCATGAAGGAGTCGGCGCACATCGCGCTGTCGTACCTGCGCTCGCACGGCCGCGAGCTGGGGCTGGACCCCAACGCGCTGGCCGGGCGGCGGATCCACCTGCACGTGCCAGCGGGTGCGGTGCCCAAGGACGGCCCGAGCGCCGGCATCACCATGGTCACCGCCCTGGCGTCGCTGGTCACCGGGCGGCCGGTGCGGCCCGAGTTCGGCATGACCGGCGAGGTGACCCTGGCCGGGCGGGTGCTGCCCATCGGCGGCGTCAAGCAGAAGCTGCTGGCGGCGCACCGGGCGGGCCTCACCGAGGTGATCATCCCGGCCCGCAACGAGCCGGACCTGGACGACGTGCCCGCGGACGTGCGGCGGGATCTGACCGTCCACGTGCTGTCCGACGTCGCGGACGTGCTCGCCCTGGCGCTGCGCCCGGCCGAGCCCGCCGCGGGCGGTGACACGGCACCGGCCGAGCCGGCGCTGGCCGCCGCGTAAAGAACGTAAGACACGCCACAACAAGCCCGAAGGGCGCCTTCTCAGCGGTGAGAAGGCGCCCTTCGGCTATGCGTACGTGAACTCAGAGCGGGTGGACGTTGGCCGCCTGCGGGCCCTTCTGGCCCTGCGTGATCTCGAACTCGACCTGCTGGCCCTCGTGGAGCTCGCGGTAGCCGCCACCGGAGATGGCGGAGTAGTGAACGAACACGTCCGCGCCACCGCCGTCCTGTTCGATGAAGCCGAAGCCCTTCTCCGAGTTGAACCACTTCACGGTGCCGGTTGCCATGCGAATCCCTCTCACGGGGCTCCTACCTTCGCGCCGCCGTTTGCGACGCGAACTGCCCCACCTCTCCGCTGACCCTAGCGCGCCGCGCCCGAGTCGGCTGAGGTTTGCGCGTGAACTGGGCGATTCGACGGTTCGCCGAGCGCGTGAGGGGGCATCCTGAACGGGTGACGGCCCTTGTCGAGAGCGCCCTGAAGGACCTTCGGCGCAAAATGCTGCCTCCCCAGCCCGCCGCGCTCGACCGGCTCTGCCTGAGCCCGGTGCCCCTCGTCCCCGAGATCCGGCTGCACCTGGCCGTCGACTCGATCGTGTGGTGGGCCCGGATGGAGGCCGAGGCGCACAGCCGGGTGCCGGTGCCGTACTGGGCGTCGGCCTGGGCGGGCGGGCAGGCGATCGCCCGGTACGTGCTCGACCACCCCGACACCGCCCACGGGCGCCACGCGCTCGACCTGGCAGCGGGCTCCGGCCTGGCCGGCATCGCCGCCGGCATGGCGGGCGCGGTCAGCGTCACCGCCAACGACACCGACCCGTACGCCGTCGCCGCGGCGCTGCTCAACGGCCGCGCCAACGGGGTGGCCGTGACCGGCAGCGAGCACGACCTGCTCGACGGCGACGCCGGCGACGCCGACCTGGTGCTGGCCGGGGACGTGTTCTACGACGCCGAGCTGGCCGACCGGATGCTGCCGTTCCTGCAACGGGCCGCCGAGCGCGGCGCGACCGTCCTCATCGGCGACCCCGGCCGCGACCACCTGCCCAGCGGGCAGCTGATCCGGGTGGCGGGCTACGACACAGCGGGCGCGTTCACCTTCTCCGACGCCCAGCTGCGCCACGTCGAGGTCTACCGCCTCGCCGCCTGACCGCGAGCGCCTCGTCGCGGACCGGAGCCATGCGGCGGGAGCCGGGTCACGCGCCGGGGGCGAGCAGGTGGCGCAGGTAGAGCTGCGGCTCGGCGAGGAACGACCTGGTCAGCGCCACCGGCTCGGCGTCGTCGTAGCCGACCCGCGCGATCCCGCCGTCGGCGTCGATCCGCAGGATGCGGGCGCCGGGCACGGCCAGCAGGATCGGCGAGTGCGTCGCGATGACGAACTGCGAGCCCAGCGCCGTCAGCTCCTGGATCCGGGCGATGACGGCCAGGCAGCCGTACACCGACAGGGCCGCCTCCGGCTCGTCGAGCAGGTACAGCCCCTGCGGCCCGAACCGGTGGGCGACCAGGTCCAGGAACGACTCGCCGTGGGAGCGCTCGTGCAGGCTGCGCCCGCCGTAGGCGCGTTCCATGCCGAGGTTCTCTATCTCCGTGGCCACGTTGTAGAAGGACTCCGCGCGCAGGAAGAAGCCGGTGCGGGGCTTGCCGAGGCCGCGCACCAGGCGGAGATGATCACCCAGCGGTGACTCGGTGGCACGGGTGGCGAAGTTGAAGTTCGGCGAGCCGCCCTCCGGGTTGAACCCGGCCGCCACCGCCATCGCCTCGATCAGGGTCGACTTGCCGGTGCCGTTGTCCCCGATCAGGAACGTCACCCTCGGGTCCAGCTCCAGCCGCCCCGCCTTGCGCAGCCCGGCCACCACCGGCAGCGCGAACGGGTACGCCGCGAGGTCCGCCCCGTCCTCGTCCAGCTCCACCCACCGCAGGAACCCGCCCTTGCCCATCCCCCGACCGTAACCGCTCCCAGCTCGCCGAACGGGCACGGCACGGCGGTGCGCTCGGGCATGCTGGGGGCGTGAGCAGCAAAGGGGTGTGGCCGGCGCTGCCGCTGGCCGAGTGGTCGGACACACGGGACACGCTGCACCTGTGGACGCAGGTCGTGGGCAAGGTGCGGCTGGCCCTGGAGCCGATGGTCAACCACTGGTGGCAGGTCCCGCTGTACGTGAACGCGCGCGGCCTGACCACCTCGCTGATGCCGTACGGCACGGCCGGGCTGGAGATCGTGTTCGACTTCCAGCGGCATGTGCTCGACCTGCACACGACGGGCGGCGAGCGGCGCGAGGTGGAGCTGCGCCCGCGCAGCGTGGCCGACTTCCACGCCGCGGTGATGTCGGCGCTGGACTCGCTGGGCATGCCGGTCGACATCATGGCCCGGCCGGTGGAGCTGCCGCAGGTGATCCCGTTCCCGGACGACGATCAGCACTGCTCGTACGACGCCGGGTCCGCGCACCGCTTCTGGCTGGCGCTGGTGCAGGCGCACCGGGTGTTCACCGCGTTCCGGGGCCGGTTCCAGGGCAAGGTCAGCCCGGTGCACGTGTTCTGGGGCGCGCTGGACCTGGCGGTGACCCGGTTCTCCGGCGAGGAGGCGCCGCCACACCCGGGCGGGGTGCCCAACTGCCCCGACCGGGTCAACCTGCTGGCCTACAGCCACGAGGTGAGCAGCTGCGGCTTCTGGCCGGGCGGCGGCCCGGAGGGCGTGTTCTACGCGTACGCGTACCCGGAGCCGCCCGGTTTCCGCGACTGGCCGATCGGGCCGGAGCAGGCCCGCTACGACGCGGAGCTGGGCGAGTTCGTGCTGCCGTACGAGGTGGTGCGCACGGCCGACGATCCGGACGCGACGCTGATGACGTTCCTGCAGTGCACCTACGAGGCCGCGGCGGAGCTGGCCGCGTGGGACCGGCGCGCCCTGGAGGTCTGAGGCACGCCGGAAACCGCCCGAACTGCCCATCGCCCGACGCGACACCGGATGCCGCCCCTATCGTGACGGTATGCCGGATTCGGAGGACAAGCCCGTCGCAGGCCTAGCCAGGCCGGACGCGCACGGAGCCGCCGGAGCGGCGAGCGCAGCCGGAGCGGCGAGCACGGCCGACGTGACACCCGCGGCTGGGAACGGCGGTCAGGGCGGCGCGCCGACCCGCGCCCCCGACCCGACCGAGCTGGTGCGCCGCGTCGGCTACCTGCGCACACTGGCGCTGGCCGGGCTGGTGGGCGTGCCGGTGTCGCTGGCCGCGTTCGGGTTCCTGGCCCTGCTGCACGCCGCCGAGCACCGGATCTGGCACGACCTGCCGCAGGCGCTGACCGGTTCGGACACTCCGCCCTGGTGGTGGCCGCTGCCGCTGCTCGCGCTGGCCGGGCTCGGCGTCGGCGCGGTCGTCCGGTGGGCGCCGGGCCACGGCGGCCACGTGCCGGTCGACGGCCTGGGCGGGCCGCCGCCGTCCGCCGCGGAGCTGCCCTGGGTGCTGGTGGCCGCGCTGGCCAGCCTGCCGCTGGGCGCGGTGCTCGGCCCGGAGGCGCCGCTCATCGCGGGCGGCGGCGGGCTCGCCCTGCTCATCGCCCACCTCGCCGGGGTCGAGAAGGGCAGCCGCAAGTCGATGATCGTCGCCGGATCGGGCGCGGCGGCGGCCGTCGCGGCGATCTTCGGCAGCCCGGTGGTGGCCGCGGTGCTGCTCATCGAGATGATCCAGCTGAGCGGGGCGGCGCTGGCCATCGTCGTGGTGCCGTGCCTGCTGGCGGCGGGGATCGGCGCGATCGTGTTCACCGGGCTGGGCGCCTGGTCCGGGCTGCCCATCGGGTCGCTGACGCTGCCCGTCCCGGCGACCGACTTCCGCCCCGACATCGCGGATCTGCTGTGGGCGGTGCCGCTGGCGGTGCTCGCCGCGGCGGGCATCCGGGTGGTACGGCTGGTGGCGCACCGGGTCGCGCCGTGGGTGACGGCCCGGCCGCTGTCCGGCACGTTCGCCGCGGCGCTGGGCGTGGGTGTCTGCGCTGCCGCGTACTCCCTGATGACGGGCCGCTCCCCCGCGGAGGCGGCGCTGTCGGGGCAGCAGCTGCTGGCCGCGCTGGCGGCCGATCCGGCCGCCTGGCCGGAGCTGCCGCTGCTGGCGCTGCTGTTGTTCAAGAGCGCTGGGTACGCGCTGTCGCTGGCGGCGCTGCGCGGCGGCCCGATCTTCCCGGCGGTGAGCCTGGGCGGCGTCTTCGGCGTGCTCGCCGGGCCGCTGCCCGGCCTGGGCGCGGTGCCGGCGATGGCGGCGGGCATGGCGGCGGCCTCGGTGGCCATCATGTCGCTGCCGGTCAGCGCGGTGGTCCTGGTCGTGCTCCTGATGGGCCCGCTGGGCTTCCGCACCACCCCGATCATCCTGATCGCCGTCGTGGTCGCCTTCGTCACCGAGCAGCTCCTCGAACACGGCCTCAGCCGCCGCCGCGACCTCCAGCCCTGACCCCGCAGGGCCGGTCAGGGGCGGGTCTTGCCGTAGAGCCAGGGCTGGAGGAAGGCGCTGAGGGGGCGGGCGGCGACGCGCTCGGCGAGGGCGACGAACTCGGCGGTGGTGGCGTTGCCGTCGCGCTGCTCGGCGGTCCAGGTGCGCATGACGGTGAAGAACCTCTCGTCACCGATGAGCTTGCGCAGCGCGTGCAGGGTCATCGCGCCGCGCTCGTAGACGCTGCTGGAGAAGATGCCGTCGCGGCCCGGGTCGGCGGTGGGCACGCGCCACATGCGGTCACGCCTGTCGCGGTAGTACCGGTCGTAGCGCTCCTGCACGGTGCGGCCGCCCTCGTGCTCGTCCCACAGCCACTCGGCGTAGGTGGCGAAGCCCTCGTTGAGCCAGATGTCGCGCCAGCTGTCCACCGAGACGCTGTCGCCGAACCACTGGTGGGCCAGCTCGTGCGCCAGGATGCTGGTGTTGGGCCCATCGGCCCAGGTGCCGGGCAGGTAGATGGGCCGGGTCTGGTTCTCCAGCTCGGCGTCGACGCGGCTGTCGCCGACCACGATGCCGCCGTACGCGTCGAATGGGTACGGCCCGAAGTACCCCTCCAGGAAGTCGCAGACCTCGGTGGTGCGGGCCAGGTTGCGATCGGCCTCGCCGACGGGGACGCTCGCCGCGATCGCGTTGACGACTGGCCTGCCCTTGTGCTCGGCCTGCGTGATCCGGTAGTCGCCGACCACGATGGTGGCCAGGTAGGACGCCATCGGCGAGGTGACCGACCACTGCCAGACGACCTGGTCGCCCTGCTCCCTGCGGCTCTTGAGCACGCCGTTGCTCAGTGCGCTGACCGTCTTCGGCGCGGTGATCTCGATGGTGTAGCGGGCCTTGTCGCGCGGGTGGTCGTTGACCGGGAACCAGGACGCGGCCGACTGCGGCTCGCCCACCGCCACCGCGCCGCTCCGGCTGACGTAGAAGCCGTTGTGCTCGGCGTCGCGCTCCGGCGACTCGGCCGGGCGGCCGCCGTACGTGACGACGGTCGTGAACTCCCGGCCCGAATCGAGGTGGGCGGCGGGGGTGAGCACCAGCTCGTCGCCGTCGCGGGCGACCTTGGCGGGGGCGCCGTCCACGGTGGCCTGAGCGACGTCGAGCCCGATGAGGTCGAGGTGGAACCGGTCCAGCGGGACGGTCGCGGTGGCGCGGACGGTCGCGGTGCCGTCGAGCCGCCCGGAGGCCGGATCAAACTTGATCTTCAGGTCGTAGTGCGCGACGTCGTAACCGCCGTTGCCGTAGTTCGGGAAGTAGGGGTCGCCGACGCCCGCGAGGTCGACCTCCGCCGAGGTGCCGACCTGCCCGCCCGGCTCGATGCCCATCGGCGGGCCGCCCGCGGTCGGGGTGCCGGTGCACCCGCCTAGCAGCAGCGCGCCGGGCAGCAACGCACCGCCCCAGAACCTGACAGTTCGGACAAATCGCATGAAACTACATTAGGGACCGTCAGCCAAGATCGGGCGCGGCCAGCCGAACCTTGTCCGCCGACTCGTCGTCGGGCTCCTGCTGCGACTGCTGCTCCGCCTCGACCCGGGCCGTGTAGACCTCGACCTCGCGCGCCACCTGCTCGTCCGACCAGCCCAGCACGCCGCCCATCAGCCGGGCCACGGTCGGCGCCGCCTGCACCCCGCGCGACCAGGTCTCGATCGACGCCCGGGTGCGCCGGGCCAGCACGTCGTCCACGTGCAGCGCGCCCTCGTGCGAGGCCGCGTACACCGCCTCGGCGGCCAGGTAGTCGTCCGCGCCGGGCAGCGGCTCGGCCAGCGACGGGTCGTCCTCGACCAGCCGCAGCACCTCGTGGATCATCGAGCCGTACCGGTTGAGCAGGTGCTCGATCCGCACCACGTGCAGGCCCGACTCCTGGGCCAGCAGGTGCCGCCGGTTCCACAGCACCCGGTAGCCCTCCGCGCCGGCCAGCGCCACCTCGTGCGTGATCGACTCGGGGATCTTCTGGTCCAGGCTGCGGCACGCCTCGTCCACCGCGTCCTTGCCCATCACCCGGTACGTCGTGTACTTGCCGCCCGCGACCACCACCAGGCCCGGCACCGGGTGCCCGACCAGGTGCTCGCGGGACAGCTTGCTGGTCTCCTCCGACTCCCCCGCCAGCAGCGGCCGCAGCCCGGCGTAGACGCCCTCCACGTCCTCCATGGTCAGCTTGGTCACCAGCACCGAGTTCACGTGCGCCAGCAGGTACCTGATGTCGTGCGCGGTGGCGGCCGGGTGCGCCAGGTCGAGGTGCCAGTCGGTGTCGGTGGTGCCGACGATCCAGTGCCGGCCCCACGGGATCACGAACAGCACGCTCTTCTCGGTGCGCAGGATCAGCCCGGTGCGCGACTGGATGCGGTCGCGCGGCACGACCAGGTGAATGCCCTTCGACGCCCGGACGTGGAACTGGCCGCGGGTGTCGGCCATCCGCTGCGTCTCGTCCGTCCACACCCCGGTCGCGTTGATGACCTGCTGCGCGCGCACGTCGTACCGCTCGCCCGTCAGCACGTCCTCCGCCGTCGCGCCGACCACCCGCTCGCCCTCGCGCAGGAAGCCGGTCACGCGGGCCCGGTTGGCGACCAGCGCGCCGTACGACGCCGCCGTGCGCACCACGGTCATCGTGTGCCGGGCGTCGTCGACCTGGCCGTCCCAGTACTGCACCGCGCCGACCAGGGAGCCCTTCTTCAGGCACGGCGCCTCACGCAGGGCGCGCCGGTGGCTCAGGTGCCGGTGGTGCGGCACGCCGCGGCCGGTGCCGGTGGTCAGGCCCATGGTGTCGTACAGCAGCACGCCGCTGCCGACGTACGGCCGCTCCCATACCCGGTGCGTGAGCGGGTAGAGGAACTTGACCGGCTTGGCCAGGTGCGGGCAGATGCGGGTGAGCAGCAGCGCCCGCTCCCGCAGCGCCTCGGCGACCAGCCCGAAGTCCAGCATCTCCAGGTAGCGCAGGCCGCCGTGGATGAGCTTGCTGGACCGGCTGGACGTGCCCGAGGCCCAGTCCCGCGCCTCGACCAGCCCGGTGGTCAGACCGCGGGTGACCGCGTCCAGCGCCGCACCGGCGCCGACCACGCCCCCGCCGACGACGAGGATGTCCAGCTCCCGGGCGGCCATGTCGGCCAGGGCCTGGCGGCGCGCCTCGGGAGAGAGCGCTACGACGTCCATGCGGGACCCCTACTCGACCTCGACCCAGTTCAGGGTCCGCTCGACGGCCTTCTTCCAGCCCTTGTACCCCTCGGCGCGCTGCTCGTCGGACCAGGTCGGGTCCCAGCGCTGGTCCTCGTGCCAGTGCTGGCGCAGCTCCTCGGTGTCCTTCCAGAACCCCACCGCCAGCCCGGCGGCGTACGCGGCGCCCAGCGCGGTGGTCTCGGCGACCACCGGCTTGCTCACCGGCACGCCCAGGATGTCGGCCTGCAGCTGCATACACAGCTTGTTCGCGGTGATGCCGCCGTCGACCTTGAGGAAGTCCAGCCGCACCCCGGAGTCCTTCTCCATCGCCTCGACCACGTCGCGCGACTGGTAGCAGATCGCCTCCAGGGCGGCCCGCGCCAGGTGCGCGTTGGTGTTGAAGCGGGACATGCCCACGATCACGCCGCGCGCGTCCGAGCGCCAGTACGGCGCGAACAGGCCGGAGAACGCCGGCACGAAGTACATGCCGCCGTTGTCGTCGACCTGGCGGGCCAGCGCCTCGCTCTGCGCCGCGCCGCTGATGATGCCGAGCTGGTCGCGCAGCCACTGGATGGCCGAGCCGGTGACCGCGATAGAGCCTTCCAGCGCGTACACCGCGGGCTGGTCGGCGAACTGGTAGCAGACCGTGGTCAGCAGGCCCGCCTTGGACCGCACCAGCTCGGTGCCGGTGTTGAGCAGCAGGAAGTTGCCGGTGCCGTAGGTGTTCTTGGCCTCGCCGGGCGAGAAGCACACCTGCCCGACCGTGGCCGCCTGCTGGTCGCCGAGCGACGCGGGCAGCGGGATCTCCCCGCCGAACGGGCCGTTGGCGCGCGTCTTGCCGTAGAGGCCGGGGTCGGACGACGGCCGGATCTGCGGCAGCATCTCGCGCGGCACGCCGAAGAAGGACAGCAGCTCGTCGTCCCAGTCCAGCGTCTCCAGGTTCATCAGCATGGTGCGGCTGGCGTTGGTGACGTCGGTGATGTGCACGCCGCCGTCCGGCCCGCCGGTCAGGTTCCACAGCGTCCAGGTGTCGGTGTTGCCGAAGAGCGCATCGCCGCGGGCGGCCGCGTCACGGACGCCGTCGACGTTCTCCAGGATCCATTGGATCTTCCCGCCGGAGAAGTACGTCGCGGGCGGCAGCCCGGCCTGGCGCCGGATGGTGTCGCCCCGGCCGTCGCGGTCCAGGGCCGCGGCGATGCGGTCGGTGCGGGTGTCCTGCCAGACGATGGCGTTGTAGTAGGGCCGCCCGGTCCGGCGGTCCCACACCACCGTGGTCTCGCGCTGGTTGGTGATGCCCACCGCGGCGAGATCGGACGCCTGCAGCCTCTTCTGGGACAGCGCGGTGCGCACCACGGCGCTGGTCCGCTCCCAGATCTCCAGCGGGTTGTGCTCCACCCAGCCCGCCTGCGGCAGGTACTGCTTGTGCTCCAGCTGGTGCTTGCCGACCTCGTTGCCGCCACGGTCGAAGATCATGAACCGGGTGCTGGTCGTGCCCTGGTCGATCGCGCCCACAAAGTCGGCCATCGCCGCGTCCTCTCGCCGAACGTGCCGGTCATCTGTCGGAACTCTTGCCGGTGCCGGTCTCCTTCACCGCGACCGTCCCGACCGGCGCGGGCTCCTCCGTGATCTCCTCGGGCGTCAGGTGCCGGCCGATGAGGAGCTGGTAGAGGAACGCGCCGATGGGTCCGCCGATCAGCGGTCCGAGGATCGGCACCCAGAAATAGAGATTCCCATACTGATCTCGGAACGCGGACTCGTAACCGGTCAGATAAGACGCCAGCCGCGGCCCGAAGTCGCGGGCCGGGTTGATCGCGTACCCGGCGGCCGTGCCCCAGGCCATGCCGATCGCCACCACGAGCAGGCCGATCAGCAGCGGCGCCAGGTTGGCCAGCGGGGGCAGGTTCAGCAGGTCGGTCAGCGCCAGCACCATGAACATCAGGATCGCGGTGCCGATGACCTGGTCCCGGAACGCGCCCCAGGTGCCGATCGGCAGGGCCCCGTTGCCGGGCAGCGTGGAGAAGACGCCCTGCGTCTTCATGGTCAGCCCGGGATCGACCGAGTGGAGCACCTCGGTGTAGTTCCACCGCACGATCAGCGCCGCCACGAAGGCGCCCAGGAACTGGGCCACGATGTAGGGCAGCACCTTCACCCACGGGAATCCCTTGAAGATCGCCAGGGAGAAGGTCACCGCCGGGTTGATGTGCGCGCCGCTGATCCGCGCGGCGGTGTAGACGCCCAGCGTCACGCCCAGGCCCCAGGCCCACGCGATGCTGTCGTGGTCGCCCAGTCCGCCGGCCACCACCTGGGCCACCACGCCGACACCGAACAGGATCAGGATCATCGTGCCGGCGAACTCGGCGCTCAGTTCCCGCCACAGGCCGTTCGTCTTGGTTGCTGCCATGTCTGTCCGCCCCCCGGGTAGTCCGCAAGTGGGGCGGCGGCGAGGCCGTGCGGCGCGCTGTCTGGTGCCGACGCGGCGAAAATCGCCGCCGACCACCGGATACGGTGATCCGCTCGCGCTACGTGTCCAGCATAGAACGAACTTTTCCCAGCTAGGCGCGATCTTATGCATGGCCGCCGGGTATGGCGGGCACAGCGCCGATGCGTACGAAATGGGCGCTATGTCATTCGGGTGCGGACGTGCCCAGCGTCGTGTCACGAACCGCGGCCCGCACCTCGTCCAGCGCCGTGGGTGCCATGGACAGGATCCGGCAGCCCGCCCCCAGCAGCAGCGGCACCAGGGCCGGATCGCCCGCCGCGTCCCCGCAGACGGACACGTCGCGCTCGTGGCGCCGGGCCGCCCGCACCACCGACACCACGGCCGCCAGCACCGCCGGGTCCGCGATCCGGCCCGGGGTGAGCGCCGGGTCACGGCGGTCCAGGCCGAGCAGGGCCGCCGTCAGGTCGTTGCTGCCCAGCGACAGGAAGTCGGCGGCCCCGGCCAGCTCGTCCACGGCCGCCACCGCCTCCGGCAGCTCGATCATCGCGCCGAGCGGCGGCACCGGCACCCCGCGCTCCGCCGCCGCCGCGCTCAGCAGCTCACGGCAGCGGTCCAGCTGCGCCACCGTGGTCACCATCGGGATCATGATGCGCAGCCGGGCCCCGTCCGCCTCGTCCAGGATCGCCGCGAACTGGTCGGCCAGCGAGTGCGGCGCGGCCAGCATCAGCTCCAGCCCGCGATGGCGTGACGAGGTGCCCCACAGGAACGGCGGCAGCTTGTCCGGCGCGAAGTCCAGCGTGCGTACGGTCGCCGGATGCCCGGACAGCGCCGCCAGCACCGGCCGCAGCGCCGCCGCGTGCTCGGCCCGGGTCGGCCAGGCCCGCGCGGACAGGAAGGGCACCTCGGTGCGGACCAGGCCCGCGCCCGACGCGCCCGCGGCCAGCCCCGCCACCGCGTCCGCCGCCGTCGACACGTTCACCAGCAGCGTCACCGGCACCCCGTCCCGGGTCACCGCGGGCAGGTCGCGCCGGGCGGCCAGCTCCTGACGGCGCTCCCGGGCCGCCGCCTCCGCCTGGCGTGCCGCCTCCAGCCGGTGCGGCGGCGGGTCGACGGTGAGCGTCGCCGTCACGGTGTCCAGCACCGCCTGCCGTCCCTCCGTCGCCGACGGCAGGAAGACCCCGAACAGCAACGGCACACCGAGTGCCCGAGCCACGATCGCGACGTGCGCGTTCGGGCCGCCCAGCCGGGACACCGCACCCGCGACGACCATCGCAGGTTCGAGCAGGTCGTCGGCGCCCAGCTCCTCGGCGACCAGGATCACCGGTTCCGGCCCGTTCCCGTTGGTGCCGCCGTCGGCCCGCAGCTGCTGCACCACCCGGCGGCCGACCTGGCGTACGTCGGCGGCGCGGGCGGCCAGCGTCGGGTCCGGCAGCGCCGCCAGCACGGCGGCATAGCGCTCCGCCGCGTCGGCCACCGCGCGGTCGGCCGGGACGCCGGTCTCGACCGCGGCCACCGCGGCGGCGCGCAGGTCCGGGTCGTCGGCGATGAGCGCGGTCGCCTCCAGGATGTCGGCCGGGGTGCCGTTCTCGCCGCGCCCCCGCATGGCCTGCGCGGTGCAGCGCAGCCGGGCCGCGACCGCGTCGAACGCCGCGCCGACCTGTGCGGGGCTCGCCGTGGCGGGCTCGCCGTTGCCGCCGTAGGTCAGGTGCCGCACCCGGCCCACGGCCACCCCCGGCGCGCCGGCCACCCCGGCGTAGTACTCGGAGGTCATGTCGCGGCGGCGTCGGCGAGCGCCTGGAAGATCAGCCAGGTCGACGTCGCGCCCGGGTCCTGGTGGCCGATGCTGCGCTCGCCCAGATACGACGCGCGCCCCTTGCGGGCCTGTAGGGGCACCGTGGCACGCATGCCCTCGGCGGCCGCACCCGCCGCCGCCCGCGCCGCCGCGGCCAGGCCGCCGTCCCCATCGCCGCCGTGCTCGCGCAGCGCCGCGTCGTACGCGTCCACCGCCGGGGCGTACGCGTCCACGATGGTCTTGTCCCCCGGTGCCGCCCCGCCCAGCTTCACCAGCGCGTCCAGGCCCGCCCGCAGTCCCGCCCCGAACGCCGCCGCGTCCACCTCGGCGCCCTCCGGCAGGGCCTTGCCCAGCGCGCGAAAGGCGCTGCCGTACAGCGGCCCCGACGCCCCGCCCACCTTCGACACCAGCGTCGTGCCCGCCAGCGTGAACACCGCGCCGGGCCCCGCCGGGGACGCCCCGGCCAGCGCGGTGCGCACCGCGCCGAAGCCCCGGTTCATGTTCACGCCGTGGTCGGAGTCGCCGATCGCGGCGTCCAGCGACGTCAGCTCCTCGGTCCGGGCCGCGAGCGCGTCGGCGGCCGCGTCCAGCCAGGCCCTGGCCAGCGCGACGTCCATCAGACCCCCCAGCGCAGGGCGGGGGTGCGCACCGGCGCGTCCCACAGCCGCAGCAGCTCCGGGTCGGCCCGGCACACCGTCAGCGACATCCCGGCCATGTCCAGGCTGGTCACGTAGTTGCCGACGAGGTTGCGGGCGATCCGCACCCCGGCCGACTCCAGCAGCCCCGCCACCTCGCCGTAGAGCAGGTACAGCTCGATCAGCGGGGTGGCCCCGAGCCCGTTGACGACGACGATGGCGTCCTCGCCCGCGGCCACCGGCTTGGCGGCCAGGATCGCCTCCAGCGTCATGGTGGCGATCTCCCGGGCCGGGCGCAGCTGCTCCCGGCGGCGGCCCGGCTCGCCGTGGATGCCGACGCCGACCTCCATCTCGTCCTCGGGCAGCTCGAACCCCGGCCGCCCGGCGGCGGGCGTGGTGCAGGCGGTCAGCGCGATCGCGAACGAGGCGCTGGCCTCGTTGACCCGGGTGCCCAGCGCGGCCACCGCCGCGGCGTCCGCCCCCTCCTCGGCCAGCGCTCCGGCGATCTTCTCGACCAGCATGGTCGCGCCGGTGCCGCGGCGGCCCGCGGTCCACGTCGAGTCCTCCACCGCCACGTCGTCGTCGACCAGCACCGAGTGCACCTCGATGCCCTCGTCGCCGGACAGCTCCGCGGCCATCTGGAAGTTCATCACGTCGCCGGTGTAGTTCTTCACGATGTGCACCACCCCGGCTCCGCCGTCGACCGCCTTCGCCGCCGCGACGATCTGGTCCGGCACGGGCGAGGTGAACACCTCCCCCGGGCAGGCCGCGTCGAGCATGCCCAGGCCCACGAACCCGGCGTGCATCGGCTCGTGCCCCGAACCGCCGCCGGAGATCAGCCCCACCTTGCCGGCCCGGGGCGCCTCGGCGCGTACCACGATCTGCTGCTCCAGGTCGACGCGCAGGTCCGGGTGGGCGGCGGCCAGGCCCACCAGCGCCTCGCGGACCACCGCGTCCGGGTGGTTGATGAACTTCTTCACGGCGGGCTCCCTTCCCGGCGTCGGCGAGGTGACGCCGGCGCGCACCGGTTCGCGTCGTAAGTCCATCCTGCCCCGCCGGGCCGTCTCCTGCCCGGTTTCTTTGCCGCCGCTTCTCCGCCGCCGCGAGGCTACGATGCGGACATGAGCGTGGGGATCGTGCTGGTCTCGCACAGTGCCGACCTCGCGGCCGGGCTGCGTGACCTGCTGCGCCAGGTCGCCGGGGACACGGTCGCGGTCACCGTCGCGGGCGGCTCGGACGACGGCGGCCTGGGCACGTCCTACGACCTGATCCGGGACGCGATCGGCGAGGCTGCCTCGGGCGACGGCGTGGTCGTGCTGCCCGACCTGGGCAGCTCGGTGCTGACCGCGCGGGCGGTGCTGGACGAGCACCCCGACGCGCGGGTGCGGCTGGTCGACGCCCCGTTCGTCGAAGGCGCGGTCGCGGCCGCGGTCATCGCGGCCACCGGCGCCGACCTGGACACCGTCGCGAGCTCGGCCGAGGAGGCGTGGCATGCCCGAAAGCTCTGAGGACGTGCTGCTCCCCGCCCACCTGCACGCCCGCCCCGCCGGGCAGGTCGTGGTCACCGCCGCGAAGTTCGCCAGCACCGTCGAGATCGTGTATGGCGACCGCACCGCCAGCGCCCGCGGCGTCCTCGCCCTCCTGGCCCTGGGCGCCACCGCCGGCCAGACCGTCACCGTCCGCGCCACCGGCCCCGACGCCGAATCCGCCGCCTCCGCCGTGGCCACCGCCCTCCGCGAAGGCGAAGGAAGGGCACCTTCTTAACGCTATGCGTAGAGGAAGGGCACCTTCTTAACCTCCCACCCACCGGTGCCCGCCGATGATCGGCGTCTCGTGTCGAAACCTCGGCCTGGACTGCACTTTCTGACACGAAGCCGCGATCATGCCCCGACGCGGGCTGTCGGCGACGTCAGGTCCAGGGCAGAGCGGCGCGCTGCTGCCAGTAGGCCTCCGCCGGCTCGGCGAGCGCGGCGAGCCGGTCGAGCTGACCGGGGGCCAGCTCCAGCCGGGTGCCGTTGAGGTTGGTCCCGAGCTGCGGGGTGGTCGCCGCGCCGGACAGCACGACGCCCGCCCACGGCTGGCGCAGCACCGCCGCGACGGCCACCGCGTCCGGAGTGGCGCCCGTCTCCGCCGCCACCTCCAGCAGCGCGCCGAAGCCGGGACCAGCCTCCGCCCGCGAAGCCGGTGAAGCCGGTGAAGCCGGTGAACCGCTCACCGCGAGGCGCCCGTTGGCCAGGGCCTCCTTGACGATCACCTGGCAGCCGGCCGCGCGGGCTGCGGCCAGCGCCGGACCGGCCGACGGCTCCAGCAGGTTCCAGGTGGCCTGCACGCTGCGGAACAGCGGCCGCCCGTCTACCTCGATCGCCAGCGCGGCCTCGATCGCGTCGGCCTGCCGGGGCCCACTGCTGGAGAACCCGACGGTCACCCCGCTCGCCGCCAGCTCGGCCAGGCGCCGGTGCAGCGCCGTGTCACGCAGCGCCGGACTGTCGATGGTCAGCGAATGGATCTGGTACAGGTCCAGCCGGTCCCCCAGCAGCTCGCGGGTCTCGCCGAGCTGGCGCTCGTACACCCCCAGGCTGTGGTCCTTGACCTCGTGCACCGGCGCGTCCACCTGCCAGCCCGCCGTGTACGTGTACCCCCACTTGCTGCCCACGACCACGTCCGGCACCTCGCGCCCGGCCAGCCAGGACGCGAGGAACTCCTCGGCGCGGCCGTACGAGCGCGCCGTGTCCACGTAACGCACCCCCGCCGCGTACGCCGCGTCGAGCAGCTCGTGGCTGCGGGCGCGCATCGCCTCGACGGTTCGCGCCGCCGGCAGATCCCGGTCGCGGCCCAGGTTGAGGTACCCCGGACGGCCGACGGCGGCCAGGCCGAGCCCGAGCCGGGCGGTGGGCGAGGTCAGATCGAGCCGGTCGAGCGCCATACCCCCATCATTGCGGTCGGGGCCGTCCGCGCCCCCGGCAGGCGGCTACCCGCTCCGGGCGGGTCGCGGCGGGTAGTCGAGCGCCGCGTTCCAGTCGCCCCGCCCGCGCGGGGTGAGGTCGAGCAGGTGCCACACCGGGCAGAGCAGGTCGATGCCGCGTTCGTCGAGGTCGTCGGCCATGCGCGGGTGTGCGGAGTACACGTGCCTGACCGTCCCGTCCGCGTCGCGGCTGAACACCGACACCGTCGAGTCCTGCCCGCCGTCGGCGTCCTCGCTGCCGAGGTCGTACTTGAAGCTGCCGTCCCCGGCGCTGAGCAGGCGAAGGGCGGTCCAGCCCCGGTCGCGGGCGTGTGCCCGCAGCCCGCAGATCCTCGCGGGACCGGGCGTACTCGGCCGTCTCCGTGCTGAGGTTGGTCAGCCGCATCTCCACCACCCCCGGACGTTAAGAAGGGCACCTTCTACAACGCATAGCGTTAAGAAGGTGCCCTTCCTTTCCTTCAGGCTAGTTGATGTTCAGCGTGAAGGTCGTGGTGGTGTTCCGGATGTTCTGGAAGTTGTTGCTGAAGGTCAGGTTGTTGAACGTGGCGGAGCCACGGGCCGGACCCTGGTTCGCCTCGGGCATCTCGTTGACCCAGATGCCGATGCCGGACTTGGCGTCGAACGCGTCACCGCTCTTCTGCGCGCCGCTGATGCTGACGTTGGTGAAGACGGTGTCGGTCACCGGCTGCTGCTCCGGGTACTTCGACTGGAACATGATGCCGGAGTACGTCGGATCGACGATGTCCACGTCGGTCACCCGGATGCCCCGGAACTCCTTCGAGGCCGCGAAGACCCAGATGGCGCCGAAGGTCTGGTTGCCCCAGAAGTGACCACCCGCCCGGACCAGCGAGATGTTCTCGAACCGGGTGGGTGTGGTGCCGAAGCCGACGAACGGATACCCGAAGTCGAGCGAGCTGATCGTGATGCCGGAGTACGTCAGCATGTCCGCGATGTACAGGTTGCGGAACACGTTGTTGTACCCGCCGTACACGGCCAGACCCGCGGCCCGCCAGGTCAGCGTCGCCGAGAGGTTCTCGAAGACGTTGCCGTTGTTGCCGACCGAGCCGCCGCTGTCGGTGGCCGAGAACAGAGCGAACGCGTCGTCGCCGTTACCTCGTCCCTCGACGTTGCTGACGGTGTTGTTGGTGGAGTCGTTGGTCAGGTTGATGCCGTCGGCGAAGGTGTTGCGCACGCGGCTGTTCTTGACGTTCCAGCCGCTGACGTTGACACCCCACCAGCCGCAGACCGTGTGCTCGACCCAGACGCTGTCGAACGTCAGGTTGTTCACGGACTTCAGCTCGCCCCAGACCTTGCCCGGCCCGTCCTGGCGGATGGTGTAGTTGCCGAAGAACGCCAGGTGCTCGAAGGAGGAGCCGTTGGCGCTGCTCTCCACCCGGAAGCCGGCGTCGGTGTTCTCCTGGCCGGTCGGCGTGTTGAAGCGGGTGTACCACATGCCCGCGCCGACGACCTTGACCGGCTTGCCGTAGATGTTGAACTTCTGCGCCGTCTCGTAGTTGCCGGCGGGCAGGTAGACACCGACGAACGTGCCGGTGGTGTCCATCCGGAAGGCGTCGAACGCGGCCTGCACCTCCTGCTGCGAGGTGCCGGTGGGCACCTTGTAGCGGGCCGGGTCAGGGTTCGCCCGGGGGCTGACCTGCTCCAGGTTGATGAAGTCGATCGCGAACGTGCCCGCGTTGGCGGAGTCCTTCTGCAGCTTGATCGTCGCGCCCTGCGGGATGGTGGAGTCCAGCAGGATGTTGGCCTCGTCGTAGATGTGACGCGGCGCGCCGGCGCCGGGCGAGTTGCTCGGCCCCGCCTCCGCGCCGTAGAGCCACGAGTACTTCGAGGTCAGCGTGATCGCCTTGTGGAAGGTGTTGTTGACGTAGATGTTCAGCGTCGACGTGGTGCCGGTGCCACCCGAGTTGTCCGGGATGGAGAACCGGACGACCAGCGCGTTGGCCGCGTTCTTCGTCGTCCACTGCACGTACTGGCCGTTGTTGTTCAGCGTCACGGCCTTGCGGCCGCTGGCCTCACCGGCGAGGTCGCCGATGGTGCGGTTCGGGCCGACCACGGCGCCGCCGCCGCCGACCGTGCCGTCCTCGGCCTCGTACATGTCGTAGCTCATGTTCGCGCCGCGGCCGACGAACAGCGGCGTGTTGCTGGTGTTGTTGGCCTGCTTGACCGCCAGCTCGTTACCGTCGTTGGCGAGCACCACGCGGACCGTGTACCGGCCGTTGGCCGCGGTCCAGGTGCCCAGGCTGACCGGGCTCGCCGTGGCCCCGGCGTTGATCACGCCGGAGTACGAGCCGGTGAGCGTGCGGACCACGGTGCCACCCTCGTTGAGGACGGTCAGCGTGATGCCGTGCGCGCCGCTCGCCGAGGCGATGGTGCCCTGGTTCTTGATCGCCACCGAGAACGCCACGTTGCTGCCCGCCGCCGGGTTGCTCGGCGTCCAGCTCAGGTTGGCCACCAGGTCGGAGCTCTGCACCGGGGAGACGGTCAGGTTGCTCGGCGCGGTGAGGCTGTTGTTGGCCTCGTTCTGCTCGATGACGCTGTTCGCCTCGTCGACCTTCGCGGTGACCGCGTAGGAGCCCGCGTTACGGGTGCCGATGTTGGCGTTGACCGTGGTCTGCGCGCCGGCGGCGAGCGAGCCCACCGAGCCAGTGCCCACCAGGGTGGTGCCCAGGTAGAAGTTGACGTTGGTCGCGCCGGAGGTGTTGGTGCCCGCGTTGCGGACCACCGCGCTCAGGGTGACCGCGTCGGTCTCCACCGGGGAGGCCGGCGACCAGGTCAGCGAGGTGACGGTGAGGTCCGGGTTCGGCGCCGGGGTGCCGATGACCTGGAGCTCGGCCACCTGGCCGCCGGGGGCGCCGGTGTTGCCGGTGAACTGCAGCCGGATGTCGGCGTAGCTGCCCGAGGCGTTGATGGTGACCGTGTTGCCGGTGGCCGGGCTGAAGCTGTACGCCTGCGCCGACACCACGTTGACGAACGACGACGAGCTCTGCTCGCGGCCCAGGACCTGGATGGTCTGGGTGCGCGCGCCCCACGCGGCGTCCGGGTTGAGCTTGACCACGATCGAGGTCACGCCGACGTTGGAGCCCATCGCCACGGTGAGCTGGTTGGGCGACGTGCTGCCCTCCCAGTACGTGGTGAGGTCGCCGTCGTTGGCGTTCTCGGCCACGAAGATGTGCGTGTGGCCGTTCGAGGTGATCGGCTTGTTCAGCGCCTGGTTGGTGCCGCCGCCACCGGAGCCGTTGCGGGTGACGATGTTGCTCATCGGCGAGATGTTGCCCGCCGCGTCCTTGGCCCGGACGTAGTAGCTGACCGTCGCCGTGTCCGGCTGGCTGTCGGTGTAGGTGAGGGTGGTGCCGCCGACGCTGGCCCGCAGCGTGCTGTTGGCGTAGACGTCGTACCCGGTCACGCCCACGTTGTCGGTGGACGCGGTCCAGGTGAGCCGGATCTGGCCGGAGGCGGGCAGGGTGTAGGCCAGGCTGCCGGGCGCGGTGGGCGCCACGGTGTCGCCGGTCTGGCCGGTGCGGGTCACGGTGTTGCTGTTGCCCGACTGGTTGCCGGCCGCGTCGCGGGCCCGCACGTAGTAGCTGACCGTCTCGCTCGCCGACCGGGTGTCGGTGTAGGTCAGCGTCGAGCCGTTGACGCTGGTCAGCAGGTTGCCGTTGGCGTAGACGTCGTAGGCGGTGACGCCGACGTTGTCGGTCGAGGCGTTCCACGCCAGGCGGATCTGCCCGGCCTGCGGCTGGGTGTAGGACAGGCTGCCCGGGGTGGTCGGGGCCTGGGTGTCACCCGTGGTCGGGCCGTAGATCTCGAACTCGGAGATCTGGCCCGCCGGCCAGCCGGTGTTGGCGGTGATGTTGATCCGCACGTACCGGGTGGACGCGGTGGTGAAGTTGATCGTCACCGTGTTGTTCGAGCCCGGGGCGAAGTTGTACCCCGTCGAGCCCACGATGTCGGAGAACGTGCTGCCGTTGGTGCTGCCCTGCACGGCGAGGGTCTGCGTGCGCGCGCCCCAGCCGGCCGGGATCTTCAGCACGACCCGGTTCACGCTGACGGTCGAGCCGAGGTCCACGCGCAGCCACTGCGGCCACGCGTTGTTCACGCTCTCCCAGTAGGTGCCCTGGTTGCCGTCGTTGGCGTTGCCCGCGCCGTACACGTCGGCGTGGCCGCTCTCGGCGATCGCCTTGCCGGCGGCGAGGTTGCCGGACGAGCCGCCGCCCGCGCCGTAGACCTCCAGCTCGGACAGCTGCGCGGCGGCCCAGCCGGTGTTGGCGGTGATGTTGATCCGCACGTACCGGGTGCTCGCCGCCGGGAAGTTGATGACGACCGTGTTGTTCTGGCCCGGCTGGAAGTTGTAGCCCGCCGACGCCACGATCGTGTTGAACCCGCTCCCGTCGGTGCTGCCCTGCACGGACAGCGTCTGGGTGCGCTCGCCCCAGCCCGCGGGCAGCTTCAGCACGACCTGGTCGATGCTGACGGTGCTGCCGAGGTCGACCTGGGCCCACTGCGCGAACGCGCCCGAGCTCTCCCAGTAGCTGCCCTGGTTCGCGTCGACCAGGTTGCCGGTGACGAAACCGTTGTTGGTGCTGCTGGCCGACACCGGCTTGCCGGCGGCCAGGTTGGGCCCTCCGGCCGCTGCGGCCGGTGACGACACCGGCCCGACGACTACGGCCAGGCTCGCTGCGACCATCGTCGCCAGCAGCCTGACCCGAACGTTCTTGGTTTTCACTGCGCTCCTCCCTGCATTGCCTCTCCTGCGTTCATCCCGCCGCGAATCGCGATCGCCGTCGATGGAGGACGGCCACCCCGTGTTACGGAAGGCGACCCGGCCGGAGCGGATTGCGGCGACGTGCCAGCTCACGCGCACACGCCGCCACGGCCGAGGAGCACCTACCACCTGAAGCACTGTTACGGGCTCAAGTCATCGGTGTTTCTGACTGTGGTAGCAAAACGTTAGAGCCTTGGTAGTTAGAAGTCCACAGTCCAATGCAAAAAACGTAGCGATCGTCCGGCGAGGACGGACGGTTACGGTTTCCGCTGCATACCTGAGGGACCCGGACCTGATCAGGGGTCATCACCGGGGGTGATGTCGATCCATCGGTGCTGATCTCGCCACTCTCCGCGAGGGAGGTTGCGTCGGCGGGTTCCTCCGCTGGCCGTTGGGCATCAGGCATGGCTGGCGAGGGTACGGATAGGACAGTCCCGTCGTCGGCAACCGTTGCGCCGTTACGGTCCGCGACACTTCCTTAGCCATCGCAAAGTTGCACGGTGAAGTGGATTTCTTGCGCAGCGGTAGGGCTACCGCGCTGCGGGGGGCGGGGCAGGGCGGGGCGCCAGGCGATGATCGCGGTTTCGTGTCCAAAGGTGGGGTCCAGCCCGAGGTTGTGACACGAGACAGCGATCTTGGTCCCGATCGCGGGCCGGGCGGGCGGGCTCCGAGCCGAGATCACGTTGATCTTGCGCGAAGTGTTGCCCTTTTGCCCGGATAGTGCGTGTTGCACTCACAGGTCGCGCAAGATCGGCGCGGGAGAGGGGCGGGCGGCGCGGGGGGGGGGGG
>NZ_BONF01000061.1 GCF_016862575.1 Catellatospora bangladeshensis
TGGGGTGGGTGGGTGGGTGGGTGGGTGGGTTAGGCGTCGTCGAGCATGGCGTGGGTGATGATCCAGCCGAAGCGGAGTTGTTCCTCGCCGTGGAACTCGAGGGTGACTATGCGGGTGAAGGTGGCGTCGAGGTGGGTGGTGCCCATGCGGTGGACCGGGCAGGAGATCCAGCCGGACTGGGCGGACGCGGGGGTGGACAGGAGGACGTGCTTGCCGCAGCGGTGAGACATGGTCTGACCTCGGGGTTCGGGGGGTGTCGACGGTAGCACCGGGCGGGCGGGTGTCCAAGGTGTGCGAGCGTGAGAGCGGGACGGCAGCGAGAATCCGGTGCTCATCGGGCGGGGGACGACCCGGCCGGGCGGTTTGCCCGTTCCCTGGCTCGGGGTACGGAGATCACCGCAGGCCGCGGTGCCGAAAGAGCGAAGCCGGGCGACGAGGAGGGCATCGTGGGCGAGATGGCTACCTACGCCGCGCTGCGGCAGCTCGCCGAGCTGGTGGAACGCGAGCCCCGCGAGCTGTTCGTGCGCTGGTCGCGCGGGCCGGGCGTGGACCTGCCCCGGGAGCAGTCCAGCCGCGACGACCTGACCGGCTCGCCGATGCCGGGCCTGTCGGCGAACTCGCTGGCCGTCGAGCCGTGGTGGGGTGGGCGCCCGCTGGAGCTGTGGCTGGCCCGCCGCCTGTACGACTACCACCATCTGCCCGACCTGCGTGGTCCCGGGGTGCGGCCGTGGGTGCTGACCGGGGACGTGGTGGGCCGGGGTCCGGACAACGAGCCGCTGGTGGTCTGCCGGGAGGCGCTCGGCTGGATCGCCGACCCGGTGCTGGCGGAGGCGGCCCGGCTCGTCACCGCGCAGGGCGTACGCACCTGGGGCCCGCTCGACCGGCGGACCGTGCCGGGTCCGGGCTGATGCGCGTCCGGGCGCTCTGGCGCGGCACGGTCCTCGCGGACGGGCCGGACACCGTATGCCGCGACGGCGCCGTCTACTTCTCCTGGGACGCCGTGCGGTGGGCGCATCTGCGGCCGAGCGGCACCCGCACGCTGTGCCCGTGGAAGGGCGTCGCCGTCTACTACACGGCCGAGGCGGGCGGCGCGATCGGCCATGACCTGGCCTGGTCGTATCGGTATCCGTGGCCGTGGGCCTGGCGCCTGCGGGGGCGCGTGGCGTTCGGCCCGGCCGTGACGCTGGAGCCCGTCGCATCGCGTGCGAACCCGAGCGGCCCGCCAGCCGGCGCCTGACCCGGCTCCCCACCGCTGCTCGCGGCCCGCCACCGCGAGGTCCGGTCACAGGTCGGCGGCTAGGCGGGTGAGGATCGTGGCGGCCGGCTCCTCGGTGGCGTGGCGGAAGCCGGTGCCGGCCCACAGGTGCACGCGTTCCGGGTCGCCGGCCGCGGCGGCGGCGCGGCGCATGGGGGCGGTGAGGTGGTGCAGCGCCGGATAGCCGAACGGCGCGAGTTCGGCGTACCGCTCGGTGAAGCCGTTGCGCAGCGCGCGGGCGGGACGGCCGGTGAACGCCCGGGTGATCACCGTGGTCGTGCGGGCCGGATCGGCGAGCGCGGCCCGGTGCGTGGCGGTGGTGCCCGCCTCGGCGCTGCGCAGCAGGACGGTGCCCACGGCCACCGCACCGGCACCGGCCGCGACGGCCGCGGCGACGTCCGCGGCGGTGGCGAGCCCGCCGGCGGCGATCACCGGCAGGCCGGTCGCGTGCCGGACCGCGCCGACCAGGTCGACGAGGGACAGGTCGGCGACGGGCGCGGTGGGGGTGAACGTGCCGGAGTGCCCGCCCGCGGCCGCGGCCTGCACGGCGAGCACGTCGACGCCCGCCTCGGCGGCGGCCTTCGCCTCGGCCACCGACGTGACGGTCTGCAGCAGCAGCGCCCCGGTGCGCCGCAGCGCGGCCAGGTCCGCGCGGCTCGGCAGCCCGAAGGTCAGGCTCACGACCGGCGCCGGCCGCTCCCGCAGCACGGCGAGCTTGGCGTGCCAGGCATCGTCGTCCTCGACCGGCGCCGCCGCCGGATCGACCCTGACGCCGTGGCGCTCTCCCTCGGCCGCGACGAGGGCCGCGTACCGCGCGAACGCGGCGCGGTCGACCGGCAGCGGGTTGGGCACGAACAGGTTGACGCCGTACGGCACCGACGCCGCGGCCAGGACGGCGATCTCCTCGGCGAACGTCTGGGGTGTCTTGTACCCGGCGGCGAGGAAGCCCAGGCCGCCCGCACGGGCGGCTGCGGTGACCAGCGCGGGGGTGCCCGCCCCACCGGCCATCGGCGCGGCGAGCACGGGTGTGGTGATTCCGAGCGTGCGGGCGAGGGTGCTGGGCATGGTCGGCTCCCGGGTGCGGCGGGCGACGCCTGCGGACGCCGTCGACGTCCATGATCCCTCGCACCGGAGCCGGACATGGCAAAGGCCGCACCGCCACGGGGGAAGCAGCACGGCCTTCGTCGAGCCAGAACGATACGCCTATCCGGCGGCGCCGTCCACACCCGGTCTCCCGCGCGACGTGAACGAGTTCAGGCGGCAGCGGTGCACCCGCTGCCGCCTGCAGGTTCCTCGGCGGGTCTCCATGCAAGGTGACCGGGATCGCTCCCCGCGACCTTGCCCCCCGTTACCGCAGACCCGCCTCGCCGCGCCCCCGCCTGACGGTGCGCAGCGACGAACTTGAGGTTCCTGTTTGGTCAGCATAGAGTGATCAACCGTAGGCTTGTCAACGGGTGATTACAAAACCTCCATAATGTACTCAGCTGTTTACGAGCACGGCACCGCGGATCGACGTGAGGACACCGGGCCATGAGCAGGCAGACCGGGGGCGAGACGATCGCCGCGCGGGTGGCGCAGCTGTTCGAGACACACCGCCGCCCCGACGGCCGACGCTGGACCACCCGCGAGGTCGCCGCCGCCGTGGGGTGCTCGCACACCCACATCGCGGAGATCGCCAACGGCCGGGTAGCCGACCCGCACGTCAACGTGCTGGTGGGCATCGCGGGCTTCTTCGGCAAGGACTCGGCTTACCTGATACCCCCGTCCAAGGCCGGCTTCCGGCCGCAGTCGGAGGAGGTCGCCTCCATCGCGTTCCGGGCGTCCCGGCTGGACGCCGAAGCGCTGCGCGGGGTCAAGGCGCTGATCGACGAGATCCTGGCCGAGGGGCCGGACGGCGGCGATCGGTAGGATCCAGCTTCCTTGGACCGGCCGACACGGGGAGGCGACCCAGGTGGGTGACCTGCGCGAGATCCGGCGCGCCTGCGCCCGGATCGTCGCCACCCTGGACCCGCCACGGCCGTGGGAGCTGACGAGCTTCGTCGAGTACGTCTCGCGGGAGATCCGGCGCCAGCCGATCCACCTCACCGGGCGGCAGCTGCCGCCCGGCGTCACCAGCTTCTGGTTCCACGTGCCCGGCCGCGGCGACTGGATCGTCTACGAGGAACGGTCCGTCCCGCAGCACCAGCTGCACCTGGTGCTGCACGAGATCGGCCACATGCTGCTGGGCCACCCGGGCGTCGACCCGCGGGTGCTCGCCGACCCCACCCTCGCGCCGCAGTACGGCGGCCGCCAGGAGCACGAGGCGGAGCTGCTGGCAGGCGCGATCCTCAACCGGTTCGGCCCCTCGGCCGGCGGTGATCCGGTCGCCGACGATCTCGCCCGCGCCATGGAGACCTTCGACCCCTCCTGGGAGGCCACCCCCCATGTTCGCCCGATACTTCTCGGCCGCACTGCTCCTCGGCGTCGTGACCGCGGCGGTGGACCTGTGGCGTAACCCCAGCCGGCGGTCCGGGGCCCGCGTCTCCCGGATGCTGACCGTGGCGCTGGGCGCCGCCGCCATGCTGCTGCTCACGCCGGATGTCTACGGCGCGATCGACCGGTCGTCCGGAGTGGACAACCTGGCCCGGCTGCTGTCCAACTCGACCACCGTGGCCGCCTGCGCCGCCATCCAGATCATGATCCTCTACTGGGTGACGCCGCCGGCCCGGGTCGGGCGGGCGGTGCTGGTCCGCCTCGCGGTGCTCGCCGGGGCCGTCGCCGCCATGGCCGTCGCGTTCGCGGTGACGCCCACCGCGGAGAACAACGGCAACTGGCAGGCCGACAACACCGCCAGGCACGGCATCAGCGTCTACCTGGCGATCTACTTCGGTTACCTGGCCTGGACCGCGGTGCAGATCATCCAGTTCGTGCCGCGGTACGCCCGGCTCGCGCACCTGGTCCACATCAAGATCGGGCTGTGGTTCTTCGTGGCGTTCGGCTGGACGGGCATGATCTACAACGGCACGGGGCTGATCACAGCCGTGGCCGACGATCTCGGCGCGACCGGCCTGCCCGCGGCGCTGGTGCCGGTGTACCTCACCGGTCTCGGCCTGTCGATCGTGTCGCTGATCCTGAGCGTGGTCGTGCCGATCCTCGGCATCGCCTGGGTGAAGTCCCACCGCGCCTACCAGTGCTGCCGCCTGCGGCCGTTCTGGGCCGCGCTCACCGGCGCCCACCCGGAGATCCTGCTGGAGACGCCGGCCAGGCGGTTCGCGTACAACATCGGCTGCATCTTCGCGCGCGAGCACCAGGCGCTGTACCGGCGCACCACCGAGATCCGCGACGTCTACCTGTCGCTGCGGCCGTGGATGGACGCCGGCGTGCAGGCCGCCGCGGAGCGGCAGGCCGATGCGGCGGGACTGTCCGGCCGCCGCCGTGCCGCCGCGGTCGAGGCGGCCGTCGTGAAGGCCGCGCTGCACGCGAAGGTCAGCGGGTACGCGCCGACGGGCACCGGGGACGTACAGCCCGGCGGCGAGGACATGCCCTCCGAGGTGGCCTGGCTGCTTCGGGTCGCCGCCGAGTTCTCCGGCCCGGTGGCCGCCCAGGTGCTCGACGGACTACGCCGCGACGGCACGGCTGATCGCCCCACCCCCACGCAAGGACAGGAACTGCCCGCATGACCGACACCGCTGAAGCGGTCAGGACCGGCCCCGCCGACCGGGCCGCCGCGCTCCTCTCCGAGATGCTGCAGCCGGGCGTGTTCGCCGCGCTGCTGCCGCCCGCCGTCGGCACGCTGACCGCCGGGGTGCGGGGCGCGCTGTGGGGGCTCGCCGCCACCGTGTTCACCGCGGTGATCCCGCTGCTCATCATCCGCAGCGGAGTCCGCAAGGGCCGCCTGAACAGCCACCACATCGACCGGCGGGAGGACCGGGCGGTCCCGCTGGGGCTGTCGGTCCTCTCCGTCGCGGCCGGCCTCGGCCTGCTGACGCTGCTCGGCGCACCGGCCGCCGTGCGTGCCACCGTCGCCGTGTTCGGCGCCGCCCTGGCCGTGACCACGCTGGTCAACCTGGTCTGGAAGCTGTCCGCGCACGCGGCGACGGTGTCCGCCGCGGCCGTGACGCTGACCGCCGCCCTCGGCGCGCCCGGCGCGGCGGCCTGGCTGCTGGTCGCGCTCGTCTGCTGGGCACGCCTGCGCCTCGGCGCCCACGACGCCGCCCAGGTGGCCGCAGGTGTGCTCGCCGGCTCAGCCGCCGCCTGGACGGCCTGGACCCTCCTCACCTGACCTGGTCCACCGGACGCCGCCCGCGCACCCGCGCTCAAAGCTCCCGCCGCGCCGCCGGAACCGGGCGGCGGGAGCTTCGATCAGGTAGATGCGGCATCGGACATGCGGGGTCAGGCGACCTCGATGTAGTCCAGTTCGGCCCAGCGGGTCAGGCGGGTGAGGCGGATGGTGTTGGCGCCCGCGTTGAGGGTGACGTTGACCGGGGCCTGGCGCCAGGTCTCCCAGCCCGTGTTCGGGTAGTTGACCGTCACCGGCGACGCGCCGTTCACGGTCAGCGTGTGCTGCGCGTCGCCCAGGCCCGCCGAGTACGCGACGTAGACCGTGTACGCACCGGCCCGGGGCGCGAACACGCTGAGCTGCACCCAGCTGTCCGCGTAGTCGATGTACGCCACGACCTGCCCCTGCGACGCGGACGTGGTGCTGCGCACCGAGCAGTGGTTGAGCGCGCCGCGCTCGGCCTCGGTGCGCACCCGGCTGCCCCGGACCACCGGGAAGCCGCCCGACCAGCCGAGCGCCGCGACGTACATGCCGCGCGCGCTGTAGTTGTTGATCCAGCCGTGGAACACGATGCTGTCCCCGGCGGCGTCGCGGACCACGTCCGCCCCGCCCGGCCCGCGTACCGCGCCGTTGACGCTGTCCGTGGTGATCAGCGAGCGGTACGCCTTCGTGTACGACCCGGTCAGCGCCGCCGAGGTCGCGTAACTGGTCTGGTAGCCGTCGCCGCCGTACCCGCCGAGCGAGTAGAACAGCACGTACTGGCTGCCGACCTTGGTCAGCACGGGCGCCTCGATGACACCGGCCTCCTCGGCCCGGCCGCTGCGCAGCAGCTCGACGCGCCCGCCCTGGAAGGTGAGCCCGTCAGGGGCGACGCCCTGCAGCCACAGGCTGGTCGGCTGGCCGATGGCGTTGCCGTCGTCCTTGTAGAGCAGGTAGCGCGCGCCGGTGCTGTCGGTGAAGCTCGACGCGTCGATGTCGCCGCCCTCACCGCCGTTGCAGACCAGCGGCTGGGTGCCGACCGGCGTGAACGGGCCGAGCGGCGAGGTGGCCAGCGCCGCGCCGATGCACTGGCGGCCGACGGTGCGGCTGCGGGCCGTGTAGTACAGCAGGTAGCGGCCGTCGGCCCGGCGGGACACGTCCGGCGCCCAGGTCAGCCCGCCGCTGGCCCACGCGCCGAGGGCGGGCAGGGCGTCGCCGCGCCGGGTCCACGCCCCGGTGAGCGAGGACGCCGAGGCGACCGGCACGTTGCCGAAGCCGTTGTTCGTCGAGTACGCGTAGTAGACGCCGTCGAAGCGCGACACGTCCGGATCGGGGAAGTCGCCGTTGACGACCAGCGCGGGCGCCGTCGTCGCGGCGATCGAGACGTCTGCGGCGGCTGGCGCGGCGGCCAGGAACGGGCCGGTGGCCAGGGTCACGGCCAGCGCCACGACCGTCAGGGCTGCGCTGACGGCGGACGGCAGAGAGCGGGACATCGCTCCTCCTCAGCTCACTCTCAGTCACGGAGAGAATCAACGAGAAGGAAACTTTATCGAAACTCATCGCTATAGTCACCGCTGAGCCCATGATCATGTCGATCTTGCGCGAAGTGTTGCCCTTATAGGCGATATGAGCGTGTCGCACCCACAGTTCACGCAAGATCGGCCGGGGAGAGGGCGGCGGGTCAGCGGGCCGCTGACAGGGAGAGGGTGGCGGCGAGGAGGGAGGTGGCGGCGGTGACGGAGCCGGTGAAGATGAAGCGGGGCCAGCGGACCGTCAGGCCCGCCGCGCGGCAGCGCTCCAGCCAGAGCAGGGTGGCCAGGGAGGCCCACGGGGTGATCAGTGGGCCGACGTTGGTGCCGATTAGCAGTGCCAGCAGCGGGTCGCGGCCGGTCAGCACGCTCTCGGCGGCGGTGTACGCGGGCAGGTTGTTGACCAGGTTGGCCAGGAGGCCGCCCGCGGCCGCGGCGCGGACCGTGCCCGCCGTGCCCAGCCCGTCCCCGGCGAGCGCGGCGGTAACCGCGCCCAGGCCGTGCCGGCTCACCGTGTCCACGACGAGCATCAGGCCGGTCACGAACACGACCAGCCGCCACGGCAGCAGCGACCAGCGCAGGTGGTGGCGGCCCCAGGCGGCGTACGCAGCGGCCAGTCCCAGCGCGCAGACCGCCGCCGCGGCGCCCAGCGGCACTCCGGCAAGGATGGAGGCGATGAACATCGCGCAGCTCAGGGCACCCGCGATGAACAGCCGCCGGTCGGCGGGGCGGTGGGGCGCGGGCGGCTGGTAGGTGCCGGGGTTGCGGCGCCAGTAGAAGAGCCACAGGCAGGCGGCGGTCACCGCGAGCGCCGCGAGTTGCGGCAGCAGCATGCGGGCGGCGAAGTCGAGCGGGCCGAGGCCGATCCGGTCGGCGGCCAGCAGGTTGGTCAGGTTCGACACCGGCAGCAGCAGGCTGGCGGTGTTGGCCAGCCAGACCGTGGTCATGGCCAGCGGCAGCGGGGCGATCCCGGCGCGCGCGGCGGTGGCCAGCATGACGGGAGTGAGCAGGACAGCCGTGGTGTCGAGGTTGAGCACGACGGTGGTGAGCGCGGCGAACCCGACGCACAGCAGGAACAGCAGGCGGTTGCTGCCCCGCCCGGCGATGGTGACCCGGGCGGCGAGCACGTCGAACACCTCGGCGCGGGCGGTCAGCTCGGCCAGCACGGTCACCGCGGCGAGGAACAGCAGCAGGGGCGCCAGACGGGTGACGGTGGCGCCCGCCGCGGCGGCCGGGAGCAGCCCGGTGACGACGGCCAGTCCCCCGGCGGCGAGCAGGCCGAGCGCCAGGCGGTCCATGCCGCCGAGCCTGCGGCGGACCAGCGGCGCGCCGGTGACGAGGCCTTCGGCCGTACGCTGCGATGTCGCCGCCATGTACCACTTCTCCGCGCTGGATCCGAGCGCGGCAGTGGCCGGCGGCGGTGCCGGCTGTTCCGGTGATCTGCCGGCGCACCTGAACGATAGCCGCCGGACGGCGGTGTCCGCCCTGGTGGCGGCTCAGCGCGGCGGCTCGGGCGGGGCCCCGATCGGGCCCCGCCGCTCAGCCGTTCAGAGGAAGCGCCAGAGCCGGTCCCCGCCGGTGCCGTCGGCGACGGTGACGATCTGGGCGCCCTGCGCGGTGGAGCCGCCGCTGACGCCGAGCACCAGGCCGCCGTTTGCGCACTGGATGCGGAACGTGCCGTTGCCGCCGTGGCGCAGCCGCCAGCGGTGGTCGGCGGTGCCGTTGTCGGCCCACTGCATCACCCGCGCCCCGGAGGCGGTGGACATGTTCTCCACCCCGAGCACCTTGCTGCTGTTGCCGTTGCGCAGCCGCAGGTAGCCGCCGGTGTCGACGACGGCGGTCCACAGGTGGTCGGCGGTGCCGGTGTCGCCCCACTGCAGCACCAGGCCGCCGTCGGCGGTCGACATGTTCTGTACGCCGAGGACCATGCCGCTGGCCACGTTCTGGATGCGCCGGGCGCCCTCCGGGACGAACCGCCACAGGTTGTCCGCGCTGCCGTTGTCGGGGTCCTGCACCGCCTGCGCACCCTGGGCGGTGGACCCGTTGAGCACGCCCAGCAGCTTGCCCGTGTGCACGTTGCGGATCTTGTGAGAGCCGTCGCCGTTGTCGGTGATCGTCCAGCGGTGGTCGGCGGTGCCGTTGTCGGCCCACTGCATCACCCGGGCGTTGTCCGTGGTCGACATGTTCTCCACGCCGAGCACCTTGGCGCTGTTGGCGTTGCGCAGGCGCAGCGCGGAGCCGTCGACCACCAGCTCCCAGTTGTGGTCGGCCGTGCCGTTGTCGGCCCAGAGCACCGCCAGGCCGCCGTCCGCGGTAGACATGTTCTGCACGCCGAGCACGAGCCCCGTGGCCGCGTTGGCCAGCCGGAACACGGCTGCGCCGGTGCCGCCGCCCTGGCCCGCGGCGTTCCAGTAGACGGTGTAGTTGAAGCCGTGCGCGTCGTGGAACGGGCCCAGGTTGACCGTGGCGCCGTTGGCCGTGGCGGTGAACGCCAGCGAGCTGGTGGAGGTGCGGGTGACGCTGGAGGTGGTCAGCGCGGGCAGCGCGGACAGGGTGGTGTTGCCGTAGTTGCCGGCCAGCACGACCGGGCCGTAGGTCACGGCGGAGACGCCGGCGTTGTCGTTGGCCGCTCGCATGATCACCCGCATGGGCAGCTTCACGGTAACCGTGTCGCCGGAGGTCCAGGAGCGGGTCAGCACGGCGTACGTGCCCGGGTCGGCCGTGATGCTCTGCGCCACGCCGTTCACGCTGATCACGGCGCCGGTCGTCCAGGCCGGGATGCGGAACCGCATCGACCACGAGCCGCTCACGCTGCCGGTGACGGTCAGCGTCGTGGTGTCGGCGACGGGGTACGAGGTGGACTGGGTGACCGTGATGCCGCGCGAGGACCAGGTCAGCACCGAGGGCACGTAGAGGTTCACGGTCAGCGTGGTGCCGTTGTAGAAGTAGATCGAGTCCATCAGCTTGGTGTTGGTCTCGATGCCGGTGCCCTGGCAGCACCAGAACGTCGTGTAGTCGGTGCTCCAGGTGCCGCCGCCCCAGGCCGGGCCGACGCCGCGCCGCCCGCCGGGCTTGAGCGGGGTGAAGTAGGTGAAGTGGCCGTGGCCGTCGGCCGGGTTCTGCTGCCCGATCAGGTGGTTGAGCAGCGCCCGCTCGTAGAAGTCGAAGTAGGCGGCGTTGTCGGGGCTGGTGAGCCACAGCTCCCTGGTCAGCTTCAGCATGTTGTACGTGTTGCACGCCTCGGCGGTGTCGTTGCTGAGATACCCGGCGATGGCGTTGGGGGCGCGGAAGTGCTCGGCCTGGCTGTTGCCGCCGATCACGTAGGTGTGCGCGTTGACGCAGATGTTCCAGGCGTTGCTCGCGATGTCGCGGTAGCGGGTGGTGCCGGTGGCCTTGTACTCGCGCGCCGCGCCGATCCACTTGGGCACCTGGGTGTTCGCGTGCAGCCCGTTGAGCTGGTCCGAGTTGGACGCGAGCGGGTTGAACACGGCCGCGTGGTCGAAGCGCTGCGCCGCGGTCAGCCAGCGGGCGTCGCCGGTCTGCTGGTAGAGGTCGGTCAGCACGGCGTTCATGCCGCCGAACTCGGTGCCCAGCATGGCCTGCATCTGCGCCGAGGTGAGCCGCCCGGTGCGCCAGTCCACCCAGCCGGCCAGCGCCAGGAGCACGTCGCGGGCCTGTGTGCTGCCGATGTACCGCCACACGTCGAGCAGCCCGGCGAGGGTCTTGTGCACCGCGTAGTAGGGCACGTTGCCGTTGCTCAGCGTGCGCGCCTCCAGCGCGGTGAAGTCGGACTCGGGGAAGCCGGACAGGTAACCGGCGCTGAACCCGGCCGTGCCGTTGTTGGCCTGGCAGGCGGCCATGGCCGCGACCATCTGGTTGGCCTTGTCGCGGCAGGTGGTGTCGCCGAGCACGGCCCAGGCCTGCGCCCACGCGGTGAGGAAGTGCCCCTGGCTGTGGCTGCGGAACGGGAACGTCGGGGCCTCCCAGCCGCCGGTCGCCGCGGCCCCGTTGACGGACAGGCGGTGGTTGTTGCGGAAGACATACAGCAGCCGGTCGACGCTGACGTTGCGCAGGTAGCTCAGGGTGCGGTTCTGGTTGTCCAGCCAGCGGCCGGCGGTCAGCCGGACCTGGCCCAGCTCGAAGGGGTACGCGGAGACGCCGACGTCGGCGCGGGCGGGCGGCAGGGCGGCGGCGGCCCGGCCGGGGGCCAGCGCGGCGGGCACGGCGGTGGCGGCGGCTGCCGCGCCGGCGGCCTGCATGACGCGGCGCCGGCTGACGGACGAGGACCACATGTGGACTCCTGGAGGGGCGGGGACGGGTGGGCAGGCGAGGCTCGCGCCGGACGGCGCGTGACCGGTAACATCAGCGCGCCCGGAGCACACGCGGCAAGCTCTGCCCAGCTCCTGCGGTGATGGTGACGCTCAGAGGATCCCGTGCCTCGATGTCTCGTCTGTCGAATGTGAACGATCACATGCGCCGCGTCAAGAGTGTTGCGAAAAGGTTTCGAGGAACCGCAGGTCACGCGCGTCCCATCGTCCGATCCAGACCGGATACGGGCGGCGACCGGAAAGATCGTGCTGCGCTACCATGCGTCGACAGGGGGTCGCCATGAGCCAGCAGCCTGCCCGCGTTGCGGTCATCCGGGACGTCGCACGCCTCGCCGGCGTCTCACACCAGACCGTGTCCCGGGTGCTGAACAACCACCCGAGCGTGCGGGAGGAGACCCGCGACCGGGTGCTGCGCGCGGTACAGCAGCTCAACTTCCGGCCCAACGCGATGGCCCGCGGCCTGGCCGGGCGGCGCTCCCGCCTGATCGGCGTGGTCAGCTTCGACACCCTGCTCTACGGGCCCGCCGCCACCCTGCTCGGGCTGGAGCGCGCCGCCCGGCGGGCCGGCTACGGCATCCGCATCGTGGCGCTGGAGCAGCTCGACCGGGCCGGGGTCGCCGAGGCGGTGGACCGGCTCACCGAGCAGTCCGTCGACGGGGTGGTCATCATCGCGCCGCTGATGACGGCGGCCGCGGCCGTGCACAGCCTGCCCACCGGCGTGCCCGCGGTCGTCGTCGAGTCCGACACGGCGGGCGAGCTGCCGTCGGTCTCGGTGGACCAGGTCGCCGGGGCGCGGCTGGCCGTCGAGCACCTGCTCGCGCTCGGGCACCGTACGGTGTGGCACGTGTCCGGCCCGCAGGACTGGCTGGAGGCGCGCGACCGGGTGGACGGCTGGCGGCAGGCGCTGGAGGCGGCCGGGTGCCGGGTCCCGCCGATGGTGTCCGGTGACTGGAGCCCGCGCTCGGGCTACGAGGCCGGGCGGCTGCTCGCGGACCGCCCGGACGTCACCGCCGTGTTCTGCGCCAACGACCAGCAGGCGCTGGGCATGCTGCGTGCACTGCACGAGCAGGGCAGACGCGCGCCCGAGGATGTCAGCGTGGTCGGCTTCGACGACATCCCCGAGGCCGCCTACCTGTCCCCGCCGCTGACCACGGTCCGGCAGGACTTCGACGAGGTGGGCCGCCGCTGCCTCGCGGCGCTGCTGGAGCTGTTCGACGGCGGCGGGCCGGCGGTACGCCACCCGCGCGTGCCGCCGAGCCTCGTCGTCCGGGCCAGCAGCGGCCCGCCCCGCTCCGCCTGAGGACCCGCGCTAGGACGTACGCGACTGCTCGGCGCGCTCGGCGACGGCGTCCAGGCGTACCCCCGCCTCGGCCGCGGCGGCGGGGTCCAGGCGCTCGACGATGGCGCGGATCTCGCGGAGCTGGTTCTTGATCTCCTCCTGCTCCTCGTGCTGGAACGCGTCGTTGTCGACGATCAGCTTGCTGGCGAAGTGCGCCGTGATCAGCGGGATCACGAACAGCACCATGACCGAGATGAGGATCCCGGCCAGCACCCGGCCCGGCCAGGTCAGGGGGTAGCTGTCGCCGTAGCCGACAGTGGAGGCGGTGACCACCGCCCACCACACCGCGTCGCCGGGACTCTTGCCGTCTTCGAACAGCCAGTAGAGCAGGCCGGAGACCACGATCAGCAGCAGGTAGCTGAAGACCAGCGCCCGCGGCGAGTTCGTGAAGCGTTTGAGCAGGTCCATCGGCACATTGTGCAGGCGTGTGCCAATCCGTCCCATCGGCTGCGACGGCAGCGGAAAATGTCGGTCCGGCGGATTAGAATGTGTGTACGAAAAAGCGCCGCTGAGCTGCGAACGGAGACGCCATGCCCACCCCTCCCGCGACCGTCGCCGAGACCACCCCGACCGCCCCGCTGCCCTACGCCACCCTGCTGGCGTTCACCCGCTACGTCGACCGTTCCGGCCCGGCCAAGGCCACGTTCGTCGGGCAGCTGCGCAAGCAGCGGGAGACCGGCCGGGGCTTCAACCCGCACAGCCGGCTCATCAAGGCGCTGAAGACCGACATCGACCAGCACACCCCGGGCACCCACCTCACCGAGGTCAACGACCTGGTGGACCCGCGCTGGCAGCGGCTCTACGCGGCGCTGACGGCGGGCGCGGCGAGCTACCTGACCTCGATCGAGGGCCAGGGCGTCCGGCTGACCCAGACCAACGACGCGCTCGCCATGATCGGCAACCTGCCGGTGCGCATCGCCGCGCACTTCGGCCTGCGCTACGACGACGGCCGCAGCGAGGCGATCCGGCTGCACTTCGACGAGGAGGCGCCGACCGCCGACCTGATCACGGCGACGCTGCACCTGCTCCGGTCCAACATGGACCAGATCCTGCCGCACGCCGAGCCGGTGCTGGTCGACGTGCGCCGCGGCATCGCCTACCGCGGCGAGGCCGGCAAGGGCGCCGAGGTGGAGCGCTGGCTGACGGGTGAGGCGGCCGGCTTCGCCGCCATGTGGAACGCGCGCGGCTGACCCCGCACGGGCGAGCGCCCCGGCCCGCGATCGACTCGCGGACCGGGGCGCTCTCGCGTGACGGTCGTCCCGGCCGTCACGCCCTGCCTGAGCGCGACGGACGGGACCGCTCAGACCGGGCCCTCACAGGCCGTTGTCCCGGATGACCTGCGCATACCAGCGCGCGCTGTCCTTCAGCACGCGCCGCTGTGTGTCGTAGTCGACGTAGACCAGGCCGAAGCGCTTGCCGTAGCCGTACGCCCACTCGAAGTTGTCCATCAGCGACCAGGCGAGGTAACCGCGCACGTCGGCGCCGCGCTCTACGGCGTGGTGCACCGCCCGCAGGTGGCCCGCGAAGTAGGCGATGCGCTCCGGGTCGGCGACCCGGTCGCCCTCCAGCAGGTCGTGGTACGCCGAGCCGTTCTCGGTGACCATCAGCGGCGTGCCCGGATAGTCCCGGGACAGCCGCACCAGCACGTCCGACAGGCCGGTCGCGTCGATCGGCCAGTCCATCCCGGTGACGGGCAGGCCCTGCGGCGGGAAGTCGACGCCCTCGCTGCCCGGGTAGGACGCCTGCCCGACCGCGCCGACCTTCGCCCGCACCAGGGCGGGCTGGTAGTAGTTCACGCCGAGCAGGTCGATCGGGGTCGCGATGACGTCCAGGTCGCCGTCGCGGATCGCGTCCAGCGCGCCGAACCGCTCGAACAGCGGCAGCACGTCCGCCGGATACTGCCCGCGCAGCACCGGGTCCAGCCAGATCCGGTTCTGCAAGCCGTCGACCAGGCGCGCGGCGTCCCGGTCGTGCGCGTCGTGCGGGTTCTGCGGGCTGACCCGGGTCAGCACATGCGTGATCGACACCTCGCGCGCTCCCCCGGCCCGCAGCGCCTGCGCGGCCAGGCCGTGCCCGAGCAGCAAGTGGTGTGCGGCCAGGTACGCCGCCTGCGGCTCGCGCCGCCCGGGGGCGTGGTCACCGCTGGCGTAGCCGAGGAACGCCGAGCACCACGGCTCGTTGAGGGTGGTCCAGGTGGCCACCCGGTCGCCGAGCCGCGCGATCGTCGCCGCCGCCAGGTCGCCCAGGTAGTAGGCGGTGTCCCGGGCGGTCCAGCCGCCCTGATCCTCCAGCACCTGCGGCAGGTCCCAGTGGTAGAGGGTGACCATGGGCGCGATGCCCGCGGCCAGCAGCTCGTCCACCAGGCGGTCGTAGAAGTCCAGGCCGCGCGGGTTGACCGGGCCGGACCCGTCGGGCTTGATGCGCGGCCAGGCCACCGAGAAACGGTAGGTGCCCAGGCCCAGCTCGGACATGAGGCGTACATCGTCGCGGTAGCGGTGGTAGTGGTCGCAGGCCACATCGCCGCTGTGGTTGCGGAACACCCGCCCCGGCTGCCGCGACATCGTGTCCCAGATCGACGGGGTACGGCCGTCCTCGGCCGCCGCCCCCTCGATCTGGTACGACGCGGTCGCCGCGCCCCAGCGGAACCCCGGCGGGAAGGTCAGCCGCGACGGCGCGGCCACCTCCTGTGGCAGGACGCTGGTCATCCCTTCACCGCGCCCTGCATGATGCCGCCGATGATCTGCTTGCCGAGCAGGACGAACACCACCATCAGCGGCAGCGTGGCGATGAGCGTGCCGGTCAGCGACAGCGAGAAGTCGGTGATGTAACCGCTCGCCAGCGCCGACAGCGCGACCTGCACCGTCGGGTCCTCGGGGGTGAGCACGACCAGCGGCCAGAAGAAGTCGTTCCAGGCCGTCATGAACGTCAGCATGCCGAGCACGGCCGCGGCGGGCTTGGAGATCGGCAGCACCACGTGCCAGAAGATGCGCAGCGTGGAGCAGCCGTCGGCGCGGGCCGCCTCGATCAGCTCGGTCGGCACCGCCTCACCGAGATACTGCGTCATGAAGAACACGCCGAACGCGCTGACCAGGCCGGGTGCGACGACGGCGTACATGGTGCCGGTCCACTCGATCTTGGCCATCAGCATGTACAGCGGGATGATGCCTAGCTGCGTCGGCACCATCATCGTCGCGATGACGGTGATCAGCAGAATGTTGCGGCCCCGGAACGCCAGCTTGGCGAACGCGAACCCGGCCAGCGTCGAGAACAGCACCACGCTGAGCGTGATCGCGCCCGACACCAGGAACGAGTTCATCAGCGCCTTGCCGAACTCGATCGTGCCGAAGGCCCGCTCGATGTTGGCGAACAGGTTCGGGCCCAGGCCGAACGGCGGCGGGACCTGCCCCAGGATGCCGTTGTCGTGCGAGCCGACGACGAACGACCAGTAGAGCGGGAACGCCGAGAACAGCGCCAGGCCGGTCAGCGCGAGGTAGGTGAGCAGGCCGGGGCGGCGGTCGCTGACGCCCTTGAAACGCCTGCCGGGCGCGGGCGGCTGAGGGGTCTGCCGGGTGCGCTCCGGGCGGGTCATCGTGGT
>NZ_BONF01000062.1 GCF_016862575.1 Catellatospora bangladeshensis
TGTCGTCGTTCGCCGACGAGGTGACGCGCGTGGCGCGCGAGGTGGGTTCCGAGGGCAAGCTGGGCGGTCAGGCGCAGGTGCCCGCGGTCGCCGGCACGTGGCGCGACCTGACCGACAACGTGAACTTCATGGCGTCGAACCTGACCGGTCAGGTGCGTAACATCGCGCAGGTCACCACGGCGGTGGCCAAGGGCGACCTGAGCCAGAAGATCACGGTCGACGCGCACGGCGAGATCCTGGAGCTGAAGAACACCGTCAACACGATGGTGGACCAGCTCAGCTCGTTCGCCGACGAGGTCACGCGCGTGGCACGCGAGGTCGGTTCGGAGGGCAAGCTGGGCGGTCAGGCGCAGGTGCGCGGGGTGTCCGGCACCTGGCGGGACCTGACCGAGAACGTGAACCAGCTCGCCTCGACGCTGACCATCCAGCTGCGCGCCATCGCGCAGGTGTCCACGGCGGTGACCCGCGGCGACCTCACCCAGCGCATCTCGGTCGAGGCGCTGGGCGAGGTGGCCGAGCTGAAGGACAACATCAACCAGATGATCGTCACCCTGCGCGACACCACGAAGAAGAACGCCGAGCAGGGCTGGCTGGACTCCAACCTGGCCCGCGCCGGTGAGCTGCTACAGGGCCAGCGGGACCTGGAGCAGGTCTGCCGCATGATCATGTCGGATGTGACGCCGCTGATCGACGCGCAGCTCGGGGCGTTCTTCCTCGGCGAGCCGGACGGCGAGGAGGTCCGGCTGCAGCTGGCCGCCGCGTACGGGTACGCCGGGGGCGGCACCGAGACCGGCTACGCGGCGGGGGAGGGCCTGGTCGGCCAGGCCGCGGTGGACCGGCGCACCATCCGGGTGGGCGCCGGGCGGACCCGGATGACGGTGCGCTCGGGCATCGCCGACACGAAGGTGTCCGACCTGATCGTGGTGCCGATCGTGTTCGAGGGCGAGTCGCTGGGCGTCATCGAGTTCGGCAGCGTGGGCACGTTCTCCGAGCTGCACCTGGACTTCCTGGACCGGCTGGCGGGCACGCTGGGCATCGCGCTCAACACGATCCTGGCCAACCGCCGCACCGAGGAGCTGCTGGCCCAGTCGCAGCGGCTGGCGCAGGAGCTGCGCGACCGGTCGGTGGAGCTGCAGCGCACCAACAACGAGCTGGAGGAGAAGGCCGCCCAGCTTTCGGAGCAGAACCGCAACATCGAGATCAAGAACCGGGAGATCGAGCTGGCCCGGCTCGGCCTGGAGGACAAGGCCCGGCAGCTGTCGGCGGCCTCGCAGTACAAGTCGGAGTTCCTGGCGAACATGAGCCACGAGCTGCGTACGCCGCTGAACTCGCTGCTGCTGCTGTCGCGGCTGCTGGCCGACAACCCGGAGGCCAACCTCACCCCGAAGCAGATCGACTTCGCGCGCACCATCCACAGCGCCGGGTCGGACCTGCTGGCGCTGATCGACGACATCCTGGACCTGTCGAAGATCGAGGCGGGCCGGATGGACGTCGAGCCCGGCGAGGTGCGCTTCGCCGACATCTGCGAGTACGTGGAGCAGGCGTTCCGGCCGCAGACCGAGGAGAAGGGGCTGGACCTGCAGGTCAGCCTGTCCGAGGCGCTGCCCGCCGGCATGATCACCGACTCGCAGCGGCTCCAGCAGATCCTGCGCAACCTGCTGTCCAACGCGGTGAAGTTCACCGACACCGGCACGGTGCACCTGGAGATCGGGCCGGCCCCGGCCGACCTGGTGTTCGAGGAGGCGTCGCTGAGCCAGGCCGGCGAGGTGGTGATGTTCGGCGTGCACGACACCGGCATCGGCATCTCGGCGAGCAAGCTCGCGCTGATCTTCGACGAGTTCCAGCAGGCCGACGGCACCACCAGCCGCAAGTACGGCGGCACCGGCCTGGGTCTGTCGATCAGCCGGGAGCTGGCCCGCCTGCTGGGCGGCACGATCACGGTCACCTCGGCGCCGGGCCAGGGTTCGACGTTCACGCTGTACCTGCCGGGCATGCTGACCGGCCCGACGGCGCCGCCGCTGCTGCCCGCGCTGCCGCCCCCGGCGCCGATCGCCGGGGGGCCGATCGGGGCGGTCCCGGTCGGGCCGACGGCGCAGCCGGTGTACGCGACGCCGAGTTCGCGGCCGATCATCAGCCGGGCGTCCAGCGACGTGGTCAGCGACGACGTCGCGGCCACCCTGGACGGGGCCCGGGTGCTGATCGTCGACGACGACGTGCGCAACGTGTTCGCCCTGGCCAGCGCCCTGGAGCACCACGGCATGCAGGTGCTGTACGCCGACAACGGCAACGACGGCATCCAGTTGCTGGCCGAGCACCCGGACATCGACATCGTGCTGATGGACGCGATGATGCCGGAGCAGGACGGCTACGAGACGACCCGGATCATCCGGCGCAACCCGCACCTGACGGCGCTGCCGGTGGTCTTCCTGACCGCCAAGGCGATGCCCGGCGACCGAGAGGTCGCGCTGGGCGCGGGGGCCAGTGACTACATCACCAAACCGGTGGACCTCGACGAGCTGCTGCGCCTGATGGCGCGCTGGGTCGGGCAGGAGAAGTGAGCATGAGCGAGCGCAGCGGAGCGGGTGCATGAGCGAGCGTAGCGAGCGAATCATGTTGGCCGGGTCGGCTCAGGCGGCCGCGGAGCGCAGCGGAGCGGACGCATGAGCGAGGAGATGGTCTTCGCGACGGCGAAGGTGCTGCTGGTCGACGACCGGCAGGACAACCTCGTCGCGCTGGAGGCGATGCTGCAGGGGCTGCCGGTGGAGCCGGTGGCCGTGAGCAGCGGCGAGGCGGCGCTGAAGCGGCTGCTGGTGGACGACTTCGCGGTGATCCTGATGGACGCGCAGATGCCGGGCCTGGACGGGTTCGAGACGGCCGGGCACATCAAGCGCCGCGAGCGCACCCGGCACATCCCGATCATCTTCCTGACGGCGGCGGACCGGGACGCGCGGCTGGCGCTGCGCGGTTACGCGGCGGGCGCGGTGGACTACCTGACCAAGCCGTTCGACCCGTGGGTGCTGCGGGCGAAGGTGGCCATCTTCGTCGACCTGTGGGTCAAGACGCAGCAGCTGCGCCACCAGGCGCAGCAGTGGGCGCGGCTGGCCGGGGCGGCGCGGGAGGCGGTGCGGCTGCTCGGCGAGCCGCACCTGGGCGCCCAGGCCGAACAGGCGCGGGAACAGCTGCGCGCCGCGCTGCCGCTGGAGGCGGAGCCGGCCACGATCCGCCACCTGCGCTAGCTTCTCGTGATCGAAAGCTCCCGACGGGCCGTTCTGGCGGCCTGGCGGGAGCTTCGCTCATGGGGCGGGGGGTACGTCGAGGATGAGCAGGCAGGCCTCGTCGTCGCGTTCGGGCGGGGTGAGCTGCCACAGCTCCTGGGTGCCGCCCGCGCGGTGGGCGGCCGCGACCCGCTTGCCGAAGTCGGCCAGCGGGTCGCGCTTGCGCTTGTGCAGCACGCCGTCGGTGAACGAGACGAAGGTGTCACCGGGCCGCAGGTGCAGCGTGTGGGTGTCGAAGCGCTGGCCTTCGAGCAGGCCGAGCAGCGGCCCGGCCGGGTCGTCGACGACGTGCGCGGCGCCGTCGCGGACCAGCAGCGGCTGCAGGTGCCCGGCCGAGGCCCAGTGCAGGATGCCGCCGGCCGGCTGGTAGTGGCCGATGAGGAGGCTGGCCAGCGGCCCGTCCGGCGCCTGCATGATCATGCCGTTGACGATGCGGAGGATCTCCGCCGGTGCGGTGCCGGCCGCGCCGAGCGTCACCACGGGGAAGCGCAGCCGGACCACCGCCGCGGCGGCGACCAGACCGGTGCCGAACGCGTCGCCGATGACGAACAGCAGCGACCCGTCGTCGAGGCGCTCGGCGTCGCAGAAGTCGCCGCGCAGCTGCGTACGCGGGGACGTGGCGGCGTAGTGGCGGCCGGTCACCCGGGCGCCGGACGTCGCCAGCTCCAGGTCGCGGCCGGGGTAGAGGAGCCGGGTCAGGTTCGCGGTGAGCGACTGCTCGGCGGCGAGCTGGATCTGCCGGGACGCGGCGACGGTCTCGCTGCGCATGGAGCGGTCCTCGGCGGCGTACTTCTCGCTGACGTCGTGCAGCACCAGGCGCAGCAGGCGGACCTCGCCGTCGACGAGGTCGGCCTCGGCGAACACGCGCACCGGGGTGGGCCCGTTCGGCGTGTTCAGGCGCAGGTCGGCCAGGTCGGGGCGGCCCTTGGCGAGCCCGGCGCGCAGCTCGCGGAACAGGCCCCGGTCGGCCGCGGCGAAGAACCCGGCGAACTTGTCCAGCGTGGTGGGCCCGTGCGCGGGGTCGCGCCCGACCAGGCCGTACAGGCCGGGGGACCAGACCGCGTCCCCGGCGCGCAGGTCCCACTCGGCCCAGCCGGAGCGGCTCAGCGTCTCCAGCCGGCCGATGCGCTCGTCGTTGCTGACGGCGTCGTCGATGCGCTCCCAGGAGGCGAGCAGGCCGTCGCCGAGCCGGGCGGCGCGGCGGTTCAGGATGACCCGGCGCGGCTTGCCGTTGACGAACACGTCCTCGGCGACGCCGACCCGGGCGAACGGCGCGTCCTGCGCCAGCACCCGCACGTAGTCGTCGAACACGCCGTTGACCCGCAGGCCGGGGTAGACGTCGAGCAGGCGGCGGCCCACGGTGTCGCCGTCGGTCTGGCGTACGCCCCGGTTGGCGGCGGTGATGGTGAAGTCGGTGATCGCGCCGTGCTCGTCGTGGACGGGGGCGAGCAGGTGGCTGTGGCCGCCGGCGACGTCGAGGGCGGTGGCGAGCCAGACCGGGATGCCGGCGACGCCGGTGTCGGCGGTCGCGTCGTCCCACAGCCGGCGCAGCGCCCGCCCGGCGGCGACGGCGAGCCGGTCCAGGTAAGCGCGGTCGGTGTCGGTGAACTCGCGGGGCTCGCCCCACAGCAGGGCGAGCGCGCCGACGGTGTGCTCGCCGGCGGTCAGCGGGTACACCACGCGCATCGCGCCGGGTCCGATGAGGACGAAGTCGTGCGGGTCCCGCACGTCGAGCAGCAGGGGGCGGCCGGTGCGCAGTGCGGTGCCGACCATGGTGTTGAGGGAGCTGGGGGAGCGGCGCCATTCGCCGGCGACCCGGGCGGGCCAGCCGTGGCTGGCGATGAGGCGGACCGTGCCGTCGGTCTCGGCGGCGAACACGGCGGCCACGCCGCCGGGCGGGTCCTCCAGCCCGACCTCGACCAGCACCTCGACCAGGGCGGACAGGTCGGTGGCGGCGTCCATGGCGGCCGTGCAGCGGCGCAGCAGGCGCGACCTGGGCTGCGGCAGTGGCCGTGCGGGGTCGTGGTCGAGGCCGGCGGCGGTGCGCAGCTCCACGGCGGCCGCCTGGGACAGCGCCAGCTCCGGCGGGGTCGGCGGGTCCTGGGCGGGGACGGTGTCGGGCACGGTGGCGCCGACGAGGTCGGCGGCCAGGTCGACCACGCTGATGTTCTGCCGCTGCGACATCACGGACAGGTGCTTGAACGCGGTCTCCGGATCGCAGCCCAGCCGCTCCGCGAGCAGGCCCTTGGCCTGGTCGATGAGGCCGCGGGTGCGCATCGCCCGGCGCAGCCCGGACAGCTCCGACTCCAGCCGCTGTACGCGCGCGACCCAGTCCGCGTCCCCGGGCCGCTGTTCGGCGTGCCGTGCCATGATTCGTACTCTGCCCATCGTCTTGAGCGCCGAAACGGAGATCACACTATTGTCCGGTAGGGCGGTGCCCACAAGGTGGGCGGGTGTGCGAAACGCGCCGAGCGTGCGTTAATGGAACTGTTCCTGGGTGGTGGAGGGATAGCCGGATGAACCGAGGTTTCGGTGTCGAGCGGGTGGTGGACGCCGACCGCCTCGTGGTCAAGGTGCGGGGCGAGATCGACCTGATGACCGCGGGCACGCTGCGCGACGAGCTCGTCGACGCGGTGAAGCAGTCGCCGGAGGTGATGGTCGACCTGTCGGAGGTGGGCTTCCTGGACTCGACCGGGGTGCGGTCGCTGTTCGACGCCTACCGTGCCGCGGGTGAGCTGGGCCACCGCTTCTACGTCTCCGGTGCGCGGCAGTGGGTCGCGAAGGTGCTGGACGTGACGGGGGTCGGCAAGCTGCTGGCCCCGCCCGGCTGAGCCCGGCCCCCGGCTGAAATTCCCGTTGGATCCGAAAAAATCGTGGGCGCAGGCGTGGCCGCCGTGCCGGAAGGGCACTTGGAGCTTATGTCCATGCTGGTGTGCCACGTGCGACGGCAACAGCCGTACGCAGTGATCGCGATGGCGGGCACCCTCGACAAGGATTCGCTGATCCAGGCCGGGGTGACCCTGGCCGACTGCCTGGCCGACCAGCCGGAGGCGGTGGTGCTGGATCTGAGCGGCGCCCGGTGCGCCGACGACCGGCTGCCGGGCTGGCTGCATCGGGCCGCGGTGGGCGCGGCCCGCTGGCCGGGGGCGCCGATCATCGTGGCCGCGCCGCCGTGCCCGGTGCCCGACGGCCAGGACGGCATCGCCGTGTACGACGACCTGGCCGAGGCGGAGAAGGCGGCCGCGGTCCTGCCGGTGAGCCCGCGCCGGGCGGTGACGCTGCCGCCGACGGCCGCCAGCTGCGCCCGCGCCCGTGACCTGGCGCAGCGGGCGTGCACCGCGTTCGGGCTGCCCCGGCTGGGCCAGCTGACGCAGTTGCTGGCCTCGGAGCTGACGGCCAACGCGGTCACCCACGCGCGGACCGAGATGGAGCTGACCCTGCGCCGCTCCGGCGAGTCCGTGATCGTGGCGGTGCGCGACGGCGACCCGCGCCTGCCCCACGAGGCCGGGCCGGAGGACCGTGGCGCCGGGCTGGAGCTGGTTTCGGCAATGGCCACGGACTGGGGCAGCCTGCTGACCAGCGCCGGGAAGGTGGTCTGGGCACGGGCCTCGGTCGACAAACCGGTGCGTGCCGCGGACCTCTGAACAGCGGCGTTCGACGTAGACTGGTGGTGCCGCTCCGGCGGCGATGCCGCGACCTGAGCTTCGGCTCCAGGCTGCGGCGGGCGCTCCAGCAGCAGGGCGCCGACCAGCCAGGATATGCCTGCCGGCCCGTGCGGGGCACGGGTGACGCGACGCAGGCGAATGGCAGGTGCGACGGCGATGCCGAACGCGACTGTTTCACCCGAGACGTCCTCGGCGAGCGCGCTCGACGTGTTCGCGAAGTTCCAGGACTCTCTGCTGCTCCTGCACCGCCTGCCCGGCAGTGACGCGGGCCGGGCGGCGCTGCGTGACGAGATCATCTGTGGCTGTGCCCCGGTGGCGCGTCGGCTGGCGATGCGTTTCCGCAACCGGGGTGAGGACGTCCAGGATCTCGTCCAGGTGGCCATGATCGGTCTGATCAAGGCCGTGGACCGGTACGAACCCGACCGCGGGGTGCCCTTCGCCAACTACGTCATGCCGACGATGCTGGGCGAGATCAAGCGCTACTTCCGTGATCGGACCTGGACCCTGCACGTGCAGCGGTCCCTCCAGGAGCTGCATCTGGCGGTGTGCCGGGTCATCCCGGAACTCAGCCAGACCCTGCAGCGCACGCCGACGGTCGAGGACATCGCCGACCATCTGGGCGTCAGCGAGGACGAGGTGCTGCGCGGCATGCGATGCGCCTCCGCGTACACCACCAGCTCGCTGAACGCGCCCGCGACCGCGGACGACAACGAGGGTCAGCTGCAGGACCTCATCGGGGAGTACGACGGCGCCCTGGAGGCGCTGCCCGAACGCGAGGCCCTGCGCCAGGCCATCGACACGCTTCCCGAACGCGAGCAGCGGATCCTGCGGATGCGCTTCGTGGACTGCATGACGCAGTCGGAGATCGCCGAACAGGTCGGAGTCTCCCAGATGCACGTGTCGCGCCTGCTGACGCGCGCGTTCGAGGTCCTCAGAGAGGAGCTCACCGCGGCGGACGCCGTCTGAGGCGCCCGCCGGGCGGACCGCCGGTCCGCGGGTCCCGTCTCACGGGGACCCGCCGGGCGGGCGGTCCTCCCATGGCTGGCCCATGTCGGGGCCGTACTCGTCGAGCCCGATCGGGGGCAGGCTGGGGTCGGCGGGCTCGGCCGGCGGCTGGTGCAGCGGCTCGGCGTCGGCCGGGGGCTCGAAATCCTCGGCGGGCGGCACGAACCGCGGGCCGCTCATGCGGGCATCCCGGGCCGTGCCGGGTCCGGCTCGCTGCACTGGCTCATGCGCCCAGTGTCGCCCCGCCCCCGCGGCGGCGCGGCCGTTTCGCGGGGGCGGAGCGCACCTCACATCCGGGTCGGCGCCTGGATGCCGAGCAGGTCAAGGCCCTGCGCCAGGGTGCGGGCGGTCAGCTCGCAGAGCAGCAGCCGGGAGGCGCGCAGCGCGTCGCCGTCGGCCTTCAGCACCGGGCAGGCCTCGTAGAACGCCGTGTACGCCCCGGCCAGCCCCTGCAGGTAGCCGGTGATCCGGTGGAACTGCAGCGTGCGGCCCGCCTCTGCGACGACCGCCGGAAAGCCCAACAGCTCCATCGCCAGGGCCCGCTCCGTCGGGTGGTCCAGCACGACCGCGGCGTGCGGGTCGGCGGCCACCTCGCCCCGGCGGAAGATGGAGCAGATCCGGGCGTGGGTGTACTGCAGGTAGGCCCCGGTGTCGCCGGAGAACGACAGCATCCGGTCCCACGCGAACGTGTAGTCCTTGATCCGGTCGCCGGCCAGGTCCACGTACTTGATCGCGCCGATGCCGACCATCCGGGCCACCTCGGCCTGGGTGTCCGCGTCCAGGTCGGGGTTCTTCTCGGCGACGATCGCCGCGGCCCGGACGACCGCCTCGTCGAGCAGCTCGACCAGCTTGACGCTCTGCCCCGCCCGCGACGCCAGCTTCTTGCCGTCGGCGCCGAGCACCTGCCCGAAGCCGACGTGCTCGGCCCGCGCGGGCTCGGCCAGCCAGCCGGCCTCCCGCGCGGTCTGGTGCACCATCGCCAGGTGCTGGTGCTGCGGGGTGCCGACCACGTACAGCAGCCGGGTCGCGGCCAGGTCCTGGGTGCGGTGCCGGATCGCGGCCAGGTCGGTGGCGCCGTACCCGTAGCCGCCGTCGCGCTTGCGCACGATCAGCGGCAGCGGCTCGCCGTCGCGCCCGGTGAACCCCTGCGGGAACACGCACAGCGCGCCGTCGCTCTCCCGCAACAGGCCGAGCCCGTCCAGCGCGTCCACGACCGGGGCGAGCAGGTCGTTGTAGTAGGACTCGCCGTAGAAGTCCGCGGCGGTCAGGGTGACGCCGAGCTTGTCGTACACCGCGAGGAAGTACTTCTCGCTCTCGTCGACCAGCAGCCGCCACAGCCGCAGCGTGGTCGCGTCGCCCGACTGCAGCGCAACCACCCGCTGCCGGGAGCGCTCGGCGAAGCCCGGGTCGGCGTCGAACTTCGCCCGCGCGCCCTGGTAGAAGCCGTTCAGGTCACCGACCGACAGCTCGTGCGCGGCCTCGGTCTCACCCAGGTCGAGCAGGTGCTCGATGAGCATGCCGAACGGCGTGCCCCAGTCGCCGACGTGGTTGGCCCGCCGCACGTCGTGGCCGAGCCAGGTCAGCGTCCGCGCCGCCGCGTCGCCGATCACGGTCGAGCGCAGGTGCCCGACGTGCATCTCCTTGGCCACGTTGGGCGCCGAGTAGTCGACGATCACGGTCTCCGGGGCGCCGGTGACGGGCACGCCCAGCCGCTGGTCGGTGCTCATCGCGGTGACCAGCCCGGCCAGCGCGTCGTCGCGCAGGCGCAGGTTGATGAAGCCCGGTCCGGAGATCTCGGCGGTGGCGACCAGGCCGGCCAGGTCCGCGCGGCCCAGCGCGTCGGCGGCGACCTCGCGCGGGGCCCGGCCCAGCCGCCGGGCCAGCGGCAGCGCGCCGTCGGCCTGGAAGTCGGCGTGCTGCGAGCGGCGCACCACGGGGTCCACCCGCTCACCGGCGACCGCCGCGAAGGCGTCCGCCAACCGCTCGCTGAGCAGATTCTCCAGATCAGTCACGTCAGACCGGCTTTCTTGCACCATGGGTGCAGGCAGGATGGCACGAAGATCGACATCAGGGTCGACCCCGCGGGAAACGTGGAGAAGGGCAGCGCCGGACGCGGCGAAGGCGTCAGCGAGCTGCCGTGATTCGTCGTCGCGCGATGGCGGCGACGCGCCCCGGCCGGCGCAGCGCGACGAGGCCACGAACGTGGCCGGCGTGCACAACGGCGGGGAACATGCCCAGCACCATACCAAAGAAAGGAAGGGCACCTTGTTATCGGAATCTGTAGTAGAAGGTGCCCTTCCTGACGTCTCGGCGGTCGTGGAGCGCGCACCGCACGTGGCGCACCGCCGGTAGGCTCGCCCGCGACACGACCGGCCACCCCCCACCCCGGAGGTTCTCCCGATCATGCTCGGCCGCCCCTCGCCCCGCCCCGCCCTGCTCGCGGTCACCGCCGCCGCCACCGTGCTCGCGCTGAGCGCCTGCACCGGTCACGGCGAGCACGCCGCCCCGGATCCGTCGGCGACCGCCAGCTCTGCGGTCGGGGTGTTCAACGGCGCCGACACCGCGTTCGCGCAGGGCATGATCGCCCACCACCAGCAGGCGGTGGAGATGGCCGAGCTGGCCGCGCAGCGGCAGGCCGGGCCGCAGGTGGCGGCGCTGGCCGCGCGGATCAAGCGGGCGCAGGAGCCGGAGATCGCCACCATGCGGATGTGGCTGGCCGCCTGGGGGCAGCCGACCGCCGGCCCCGCCCACGGCGCCGCCCACCCCGACACCGGGATGCTGACCGACGCGCAGCTCAACAAGCTGCGCGTGGCCTCCGGCGCGGACTTCGACCGGCTCTTCTGCGAACTGATGATCGTCCACCACGAGGGTGCGATCGCCATGGCGCAGCGGGTACGCGCCGACGGCGCCAGCCCGCAGGCCGAGCAGCTGGCCGCCAACATCGTCACCGCCCAGCAGGCCGAGATCGGCGAGATGCGGGCGCTGCTGCGCAAGTGAGACCGGTCAGGCCCGGCAGATGATCTCGCCGTGCGGCACGATGAACCAGCCGTCGTCGGCCGCGGCCCACTCCCGCCAGCCGCCGGCCATCCGGCGCAGGTCGTCCGTCGTGGCCAGACCCAGCGAGACGGCCTTGCGGGCCAGCGCCGACTGCACCACCCGGTCCGCCCACATGCCGCCCCACCAGGCCCGCTCCTCGGGCGCGGCGTAGCACCAGACGCTCGCCGTCGCGGTCACCTCGGTGAAGCCGGCCGCCCTGGCCCAGGCGTGCATCCTGCGCCCGGCGTCCGGCTCGCCGCCGTTGTGCCGGGCGACCGTACGGTAGAGCGCCAGCCACTCGTCCAGCGCGGGGATCAGCGGATACCAGGTGAACGCGGCGTAGTCGCCGTCGCGGGCGGCCACCACGCCGCCGGGGCGGCACACCCGGCGCATCTCGCGCAGCGCCGCCACCGGATCGGCCAGATGCTGCAGCACCTGGTGCGCGTGCACCACGTCGAAGCTGCCGTCGGGCACGTCGAGGGCGTGCACGTCCCCGGTGCGGAACTCGACGTTGGCCGTGCCCCGCGCGGCGATCTCGGCACGGGACAGGTCCAGGGCGTCGTCGGTCAGCTCCAGCGCGGTGAGCCGGCCGGGCGCGACGGCGTCGGCCAGCTCGGCGGTGATGGTGCCCGGCCCGCAGCCCACGTCGAGCAGCGCCTGCCCGGGGCGCAGGTGGGGCAGCAGGTATGCCGCCGAGTTGGCCGCGGTGCGCCAGCGGTGCGACACCAGCACCGTCTCGTGGTGGCCGTGCGTGTACGTCGTCATGTCCCATCCCTCCTACCAGGACGACACTAGATCTCCGTCCCGTGATACGGGAGAAGAATCCTGAATAGTGGACATGTTTGAGAGATGCGCAGGTGAGGGAATGCATGTTCGGTGAGAAGCGGGCGTCGAATGACGTCGGCCGATGCCTTCCGCTGGGGAGCGGCGGGCGCGGGGGGCGTCGCGGTGGTCGTGATCGCCCTGGCCGCGGTCTGGGCGGTGCGCGGCATCCTGGTCCTCGTGCTGGTCGCGCTGTTCGCCGCGGTCAGCCTCGATCCGGCCGTACGCTGGCTCGTCCGGCACCACGTGCGCCGGCCGTACGCCGTGGTGATCATCCTGGTCGCGACGCTGGCCCTGATCGGGGTCCTGCTGGCGGGCATCGGCCCGCCGCTGGTGCGCCAGGCCGGGCAGCTGTCCACCGACCTGCCCGGCTACATCGACGACCTCGACGAGCGCTCCCGCGCGTTCCGCGAGCTCAGCGCCCGCTACGGGCTCGGCGACCGGCTCAACGAGCTAGCCGCGACCGTGCCCGAGAAGGTCGGCACCAGCCTGCTCAGCCTGTTCCGGACCTTCCTCGGGGTGCTCGCCGCCGCGCTGACCGTGCTGGTGCTGGCGCTGTACTTCCTGGCCGACATGCCCCGGCTGCGGCGCCGGGTGCAGCTGCTCGCCCCCGACCGGCACCGTGAGCGCACCCGCCGCATCGTCGACGTGGTCGTGGACAAGGTCGGCTCGTACATGATCGGCAACCTGCTCATCTCGCTGATCGCGGGCGTCGTGGCGTACGTGGGCCTGCTGGTGCTGGACATCCCGTTCGCGCTGCCGCTGGCGCTGATCGTCGCGGTGACCGACCTGATCCCGCTGGTCGGCGCCACCCTCGGCACCGCCGTCTGCGGCATCGTCGCGGCGATCGCCGCCGGGCTGTGGCCCGCCGCGGTCGGCATCGTCGTCTGGCTGCTGATCTACCAGCAGATCGAGAACTACGTGATCGTGCCCAAGGTGATGAAGCAGAGCCTGGACATGCCCGCGCTGGAGGTGCTGCTGGCCAGCCTGCTCGGCGCGGGCCTGCTCGGCCTCGTCGGCGCGCTGATGGCCATCCCGCTCGCGGCCACCTTCCGGGCGATCCGCGCCGAGCTGCGCACCCCGCTGCCGCCGGAGCATCCACCCGTCGCCGCCCATGATTCAGAAGCCGGACCTGCGGGTACGCACTGACGCATGCGAGTCGTCGTGGTGGGGGCGACCGGCAACATCGGCACCGCGGTGCTGCGCCGGCTGCTCGACGGGGAAGAGTTCGACCAGGTCACCGGGATCGCGCGGCGCCTGCCGAGGGAGGGCGCCGGGCCGCCGTACGACCGGGTCCGCTGGCACGCCCTCGACGTGGGCGCGCCCGGCGCGACCGCCGAGCTGACCAGCCTGTTCGCCGGGGCCGCGGCCGTGATCCAGCTGGCCTGGCAGATCCAGCCCAGCCACGACCGGGCACGCATCCGGCAGACCAACGTCACCGGCACGGCCAACGTCGCCGCCGCGACGGTCGCCGCGTCGGTGCCGATGCTGCTGGTCGCCTCGTCCGTCGGCGCGTACGCGCCCGGCCCCAAGGACGACCGCGTCGACGAGGACTGGCCGGTCACCGGCGTGGCCGGCTCCACCTACAGCGAGGACAAGGCCGAGGTCGAGGCGCTGCTGGACGTGCTGGAGCAGGAGCACCCGCAGCTGCGCGTGGTACGCGTGCGCAACGGCCTGGCCTTCCAGCGCTCCGCCGCGGCCGAGATCGCCCGGCTGTTCATCGGGCCGCTCGCGCCGCTCAGCCTGCTGCGCCACGGCCGCATCCCGCTGCTGCCCGGCGGCAAGGCGCTGCGGGTGCAGGCGGTGCACAGCGACGACGTCGCCGAGGCGTACGCCCGCGCGATCCTGGCCCGCGCCCACGGCGCCTTCAACATCGCCGCCGACCCGGTGCTCGACGCGGCCAGTGTCGGCGCCCGCTTCCACGGCCTGGCCGTGCCCACCCCGCCCGCGCTGCTGCACGCCGCCGCCGCGCTGACCTGGACCGCCCGCCTGCAGCCGACCGAGCCCGGCTGGATCCGGCTCGCCGCGAACTGCCCGCTCATGTCCTGCCACCGCGCGGAGGTCGAACTCGGCTGGCGGCCCCGCACCGATGCCCTGGACGCGTTCACAGAGTTGATCGAGGGGATGGCCGACGGCACCGGCGACGGCTCGGCCCCGCTGCGGAGCCGGCCCAGCGCGACCGCCCGGCTGCTCGCCATGGCCGGCGGGCGGCTGCCCGGCCACGGCGACCCGTACTGAGCACAACCGGGGGAGACCCATGTTCCTGCGACCGAAGACCGACGAAACGCCGCCCGAGCGCCCCACCAAGCTGACCAAGCGCGACTGGAAGGACGTGCTCAAGCGGACCGTCAAGGAGTACCAGGTCGACAACCTCAGCGACTGGGCCGCGGCGCTGACCTACCGCGGCGTCATGTCGCTGTTCCCGGGCATCCTCGTGCTCGTCGCGCTGCTCGGGCTCACCGGCCAGGACACCGCCCAGCGCGCCGTCGACCAGGTCGGCCGGTACGCGCCCGGCGCCGTCCGGCAGGTCGTCGACAACGCGCTCACCGAGCTGCAACGCGGCCGCCAGGGCGCCGCCGGGCTGGTCGCGCTGCTCGGCGTGCTGCTGGCGCTGTGGTCGGCGTCCGGGTACGTGTCCGCGTTCATGCGCGCCGCCAACGCCATCTACGACGTGCCCGAGGGGCGGCCGTTCTGGAAGACGCTGCCGATCCGGATCGGCGTGACGGTGGTGGCCAGCCTCGCCATCACCGCGGTCGCTATGGCCCTGGTGTTCACCGGGCCGGTCGCGCAGCAGGCCGGGGAGTTCATCGGCCTCGGCACCGGCTTTCTGAAGGTATGGGACATCGTGAAGTGGCCGATCGTGCTCGGCGTGGTCGCGCTGATCTTCGCGCTGCTCTACTGGGCCTCGCCCAACGCCCGGCAGGGCGGCTGGCGCTGGGTAACCCCCGGCAGCCTCGTCGCCGTGCTGCTGTGGATCATCGCCTCCGCCGGGTTCGCGCTGTACGCGGCCAACTTCGGCTCGTACAACAAGATCTACGGCAGCCTGGCCGGCATCATCGTGTTCCTGATCTGGCTCTGGATCGGCAACATCGCCCTGCTCCTGGGCGCCGAACTCGACGCCGAACTCCACCGCGAACGCGCCGTCGCCGCCGGCCACCCCGAGGGCGAGGAGCCCTACATGGAACTCCGCGACGAGCCCAAAAACAAAGACCGCTCCGACACAGATCTCCGCTGACCCCGGGGTCGCCGCTCGCCGCGGCTGCCCTGGTGCGTCGATCTTGCGTGAACTGTGGGTGCGACACGCACTATCCGGGCAAAAGGGCAACACTTCGCGCAAGATCAACGCGATCTTGAGGCCGTCGCGGGGTCCGGGGCGGGTGGCGAGCGCCATGATCGCGGTTTCGTGGCAAAAGGTGAGGTCACGCTGCACTTTTGGACACGAAACCGCGATCATGGCCGGAGCCGGAGCCGGAGCCGGAGCCGGAGCCGGAGCCGGAGCCGGAGCCGGGGTGTTAGGCGGTGGTGGGGACGGGGGTGGGGGTGGGCAGGGGCGGGGGGCTGGTGGCGCGGCGGAGGTTGCGGATGGGGCGCAGCAGGAGCAGCAGCGCGCAGCCCGCGACGCCGACCGCCGCGGACGTGCCCAGTACCAGCTCCGGTCCGACCAGCCCGCCCACGGGCCCGGCCAGCACCTGCCCGATGGGGATGCCCATGATCGAGCCGGCGACCTCGTACGCCGAGACCCGGTTGAGCACGTCGCGAGGCACCTGGGTCTGGATGCTGGTCGCCCACATGACCGACCAGAACGCCCACGACGCGCCGCCGACCGCGTGCGCGGCGAGCAGCAGCGGCAGCGGCGCCTGCACCGAGATCGACAGCGGGATCAGCGCGAACCCGAACAGCGCGGCCGCGCCCGCGGCCAGCGGCCGGTCGGGGCGGACCCGCATCGCGACCAGCCCGCCGAGCACCGTGCCGGCGCCCATGGCCGACATCGCCCACCCGTACGCGTTCTCGCCGAGATACCCCGTGATCAGGCCGGAGCCGAGCGGGATGATCGGCCCGAAGACGAGGATGCCGAACGCCACCCAGACCAGGATCACGCTCCACATCCAGCTGCGCGACCGGAACTCGTGCCAGCCCTCGCGCAGGTCGTGCCGCATGCTCGCGATGCCCTGGCGGGCGGCGCGGGCCACCGGCGGCAGCCGCAGCGCGAGCAGGCAGGCGGCGCTGACGGCGAAGGTCGCCGCGTTGATCGCGTACACCGTGCCGGGGCCGGTGAGCACGACGAGGGTGGCGGACAGGGCGGGACCGAGCAGCTGCGCCCCGGCGTCGGCGACGCGCAGGACCCCGTTGGCGCGCTGCACGTCCGCGGCGATGAGCGGCACCATGCTCGCGACGCCGGGCTGGAACATCGCGGCGGCCCCGCCGGCCACGGCCGACATCGCCACCAGCAGCCACAGCGGGGCGTTCCCGCTGATCAGCGCGTACGCGACGACGGCCTGGGTGGCCACGCGCACCACGTCGGCGCCGATCATCATGCGCCGGGCGCCGAACCGGTCGGCGAACACGCCGCCGAACAGGATGAGCGCCACGGCCGGGGTCATCCAGGAGGCCAGCACGAGCCCGACGCCGCTGTCGCCGTGCCCCGCGTCGCGCACGGCGAGCGCGACGGCGACGGGCAGCATCCCGTCCCCGAGCAAGGCTACGGCGCGCCCGGCGAAGTAGAGCCTGAAGTCGCGCGTCCACATACGACCTGCATTACCGATAGTCACGTCGATCATGAACGCGGAACAGTAAACAACCCTTCCCGATTGCACGATCTTTTTGCGTACCACTTGACAGGCATATAACCAGAGGGGCATGTTAGCTGGGTGACGGTGGTGGGCGCGTTCGCGGTGCTGGGTGAGGCCAACCGGCTGCGCATCCTGGAGCTGCTGCGCGGCGCGGAGCTGAGCGTCGGCGAGCTGGTGGACCGGCTGGGCATGAGCCAGCCGGCCGTCTCCAAGCACCTCAAGGTGCTGCGCGAGGCCGGTTTCGTGTCCAGCCGCATCGCCGCGCAGCAGCGTTTCTACCGCATCGAACCTGAGCCGTTCGCCGAGGTCGAGCTCTGGCTGGCGCCATACCGCAGGATCTGGGACCGCCACCTCGACGCTCTGGAACGCCATCTCGACGACATGGAGTGACCGATGAACCCCATCGACCCCGGCCCGCTCGCGCCCGTGCAGGTCGAACCCGCGGCCGGGCGCTGGACCCTCGTCATGCGGCGCGACCTGCGCCACCCGCCCGCGAAGGTGTGGGCGGCGCTGACCGAGCCCGGACAGCTGGAGCGGTGGGCGCCGTTCCTGGCCGACCGCGACCTGGGCCGCCCCGGCGCCGTGACGCTCACCATGGTCGACGGGGACGAGCGTCACCCGATGCCCGCGACCGTGCAGCGGGCCGAGCCGCCGCACCTGCTCGTCCACACCTGGGGCGAGGACCTGCTGCGCTGGGAGCTGACCCCGGCCGAGACCGGCACCCGGCTGGTGCTGCGGCACACCCTGGCCGACCGGCACTGGGCACCCAAGGTCGCCGCGGGCTGGCACCTGTGCCTGGTGGTGGCCGAGCGCCTGCTCGACGGCGCGCCCGTGCCGCCGATCCGGGGCAGCGAGGCGAAGGAGCACGGCTGGCGCGAGCTGAACGAGGCGTACGGCAAGGAGCTGGGCATCCCCACCGACGACGACACCGGAGAGGCTGACTCGCAGTAACCGTATACGCTCCTGCGCTGACGGTTTCCGGTCCAGGCGGACGGGTCTGGCCACGGCGATGGGGAGAGCTGAACGGGCATGGCGGCAGACAGCGGTTACCTGAAGGTCCTGTCCTGGAATCTGTGGCTGGCGGGCGGCTGCGTCGACGACGCCCGCCCCAAGCAGCTGGCGTTCCTGCGCGAGCACGCGCCGGACGTCGTCGGGCTCCAGGAGACGCTCGGCTTCGCCGCGCGCGAGCTGGCCGAGGAGCTGGGCTGGTCCTATCAGCAGGGCGGTAGCTGCGGCGTCATCTCGCCGCACCCGATCGTCGAGCGCTACGGCGACGAGCAGATGTGGGGCGTGGGCGCCCGGCTGCGCCTGCCGGACGGCGCCGAGCTGGTGGCCTGGAGCGCGCACCTCAACTACGACCCGTACGGGCCGTACGACTACCACCTGGCCGGGATGCGCGTGCCCGAGGTGCTGGCCCGCGAGGCCGACTCGGGCCGCCCCGCCCAGATGGACGAGATCCTGGCCGCGATGCGCCCGGCGCTGGCCGAGCCGGGCCTGCCGGTGCTGCTGACCGGCGACTTCAACGTGCCGTCGCACCTGGACTGGCCCGAGCTGCCCTGGCAGGTCAGCGTCGCGGTGGAGCAGGCCGGGCTGCGCGACTCCTACCGGGTGGCCCACCCGGACCCGGTGGCCGCGCCCGGCCACACCTGGTCACCGCTGAACCCGTGGCACGAGCAGCGGCCCGGCATCCCCGAGCCGCAGGACCGGATCGACTTCGTGCACTTCGCGGGGCCCCTGCGCGTGGTGACGTCGGATACCGTCGGGGTGGGCCGGCCGCAGCCCATGCCCCACCACGCGGACAATGACTGGACCTCGGACCACTGGGCGGTGCTCAGCACCTTCGCGCGGGAGTAGTGATGATCGACCTCAGCACGTACGACGCGGTACTGCTGGACATGGACGGCACGCTCGTCGACACCGAGTCGCTGTGGATCCAGGCCGTCGTCGAGGTCGCCACCGGCCTCGGCGCCGCCCCGCTGGACCAGACGCGGCTGATCGGCGGCACGGTCGCGAGCATCGTCGCCGTCGTCGGCGCCGCCCTCGGCGGCCGGGTCGCCGCCGCCGAGCTGACCGTCCTGATCGACGAGGGCGTCAAGCGCAAGGTGGCCCAGGCCGGCATCGTGCTCCGGCCCGGCGCCCGCGCGCTGCTGGACGGCCTGATCTCCGCAGGTATGCCGTGCGCGCTGGTCACCTCGTCGGGCCGGGCCGACACCGAGCTGATCCTCGACGTGCTGGGCCGGGACGCGTTCGCGTACACGGTCACCGCCGACGACGTGCCCCGCCACAAACCGGACCCGCTGCCGTACGCGACCGCGGCGGCGCTGCTCGGCGCCGAACCGTCGCGCTGCGTCGCCGTCGAGGACTCGCTCGCGGGCCTGGCCGCCGCCGAGGCCGCCGGCTGCGCCACCATCGCCGTGCCGCATCTGCAGCCCGTCCCGGCCGCGCCCGGCCGCCTCGTGCTGACGAGCCTGGAGCAGATCCGCGTGACCTCGGCTAAGGTGACTCGATGATCCTCACCGTCACCCCCAACGCCGCCCTGGACGTGACGTACCAGGTGGACAGTCTCACGCCGTACGCGACGCACCGCGTCTCGGCGGTGGCGGAACGGGCCGGTGGCAAGGGGGTCAACGTCGCGCGGGTGCTGCACAGCCTCGGCGAGCCCGTGCTCGCCACCGGCCTGGCCGGCGGGCCGACCGGCGTACGGCTGCGTGAGCTGCTCGCCGCCGACACCGTCGCCGAGGCGTTCCTGCCCGTCGCCGGGGACGCGCGGCGCACCGTCGTGGTCGCCGACCGGGCCGACGCCACCGGCTTCTGGGAGCCCGGCCCGATCGTCACCGCCGCCGAGTGGTCGGCGTTCACCGCGCACTTCGCCTCGCTGCTGCAGGGCGTGCGGGTGGTCGTGCTGTCCGGCTCGCTGCCGCCGGGCGTGCCCGCGACCGCGTACGCCGAGCTGCTCGCGCTCGCCCACGCGGCCGGTGCGGCGACCATCCTGGACGCCGACGGCGACCCGCTGCGCCAGGGCCTGCGCGTGCAGCCCGCCCTGGTCAAGCCGAACGCGGCCGAGCTGCACGCGCTCACCGGCGTACGCGTCGACGGGCCCGACGCCGCTCGCCGCGCCGTCGAGACGCTGCGCGAACTCGGCGCGGGCGACGTGGTGGCCTCGCTGGGCGGGGGCGGCCTGGTGGCGGTCTGCGCCGACGGGGTGTGGCGGGCCCGGCTGCCCGAGCCGCTCGACGGCAACCCGACCGGAGCGGGGGACGCCTGCGTCGCGGCGCTGGCCCGCGGCCTGCTCGCCGGGCAGCCCTGGCCCGAGCGGCTGCGCGACGCCGTCGCCCTGTCCGCCGCAGCGGTGCTGCACCCGGTCGCCGGCACGGTCGACGTGGACAGCTTCCACCGCCTGCGCACCCAGGTCATCGTCGAATCCTGCTGAGCCTGCGCATCAACTGCGATCCCGGTCCAAACGGGACGTCATCTAGGCTCGCCGGCATGACCGCAGTCCGCCTGGCCCACTCGTGGCGCGTCGATGCCGCACCCGAGACGGTGTTCGCGCACCTGTCCGACCCGTACAGCTACCTCGGGCTGTCGCCGCTGCTCGTCGAGGTCCGCGACGTGCGTCCCGGCGCCGACGAGCAGGGGCCGCTGACCGACTACGTCGCCGTGGAGCGGTTCCGGTTCCTGGGCGTGCTGCGCTGGGACAACCCGATCCGGGTGCGTATGCGTGCCACCGCGCCCGGTCTGGTGCGGCAGAGCGTGGTCAGCCCCGGCGGGGTGCGTCTGGAGTCGACGGTGCGGCTCACTCCCGACGGCGAGGGCACCCTGGTCGATGAGGAGATCGAGCTGACGGCCGCCGCCCCGCTGCGCCGGTTCGCCGCCGGCCAGGCGCGCTCCGTGCAGCTGCACCGGGCCGGAGAACTCACGCGACGGATGGCCCGGCCCGGCCCTAGTCTGGCGGCGTGAACCGGCGCCGTGCCAAGAAACTCGCCCACCGGCTGGTGATCGCCGGTCTGACCAGCGATACCGCCGCCGCGGCCAGGCTGCTGCGCGCCGGAGCCGATCCCGACCGGCCCAACGCCGAGGGCACGACCCCGCTCTACCAGGCCGCGGTGCACGGCGTGGCCCCGATCGTCGCGCTGCTGCTCGCCGCGGGCGCGACACCGGACCTGGAGAGCGGGCACGGCACCGAGGGCACGCCGCTGTGCGCCGCCGCCCTCTGGGCGCACGACGACGTGGTACGCGAGCTGCTCGCCTACGGCGCGGACCCGGAGCTGCGCGAAGACGGCGGCACCGGCCACACCCCGCTGGACTGGGCACGCCACTTCGGCCACACCGAGACGATCCGGCTGCTCGAAGCGGCTCGGCGTCTCAGCTGACGGCCCACGGCGGCCACCCGCCCCGCCTGGTGGCGCGGCCTTTCCGGGTAGCTCGCCGGCCCGCCCGGGGTCTCTGCGGCGGCGTGGCGGCCGAAGATCGCTATCTCGTGTCAAGATCTGCGGTCAGACCGCAGATCTTGACACGAGACGCCGATCATCCCCACCCGCGACGAGACCCGGCACCGTCAGCGGGCGGCCACCTCGGCGAGCATTGCCGCGACGTGTGGATCGCCGCCGCTCTGCGTGAGGTCGTCGGCGAACACCGCGATCGCGTGCTCGTCCTCGCCCAGCTCCGCGCGCAGCGACTGCCACGCCCACAGGTTCGGGTGCGGGATCGAGGTGCACGCGTTGGCGGGGGCGAGCATCGTGATCGCGCGGTCCAGCTCGGCGGGGGAGAGGCGGTAGGAGGCCGGGCCGCTGACGTGGCCCACGACCGTGCCCAGCACCACGGCGGGCAGGAAGCCGTCCCCCGCGGCGATGCGCGCGAACTCGGGCCTGCCCTCCACCAGCCGCGCGATCCCGAACGCGGCGGGCCGCCGCCAGCCCGGAACCGCCGCCTCGAACCTGTCCCGGGCCGCGTCGATCTCCGCGATGGTGCTCCACTGCTCGCTCATCAGCGGATCATGGCACGCCCGCCGGGGCGAGCGGGATGCGGGCCACGGGGGTCCAGTGGTACGAGGCGGTGCGCAGGTCCTGGGTGACGTCGAGCAGGTGCACGGCGCGCACGGTGAGGGCGGCATGGCTGGGGCGGACCTGCTGGCGCAGGGCGGCCTGGACCCGGCCGGAGTCGCCGGTGCCGGTGGCGTAGGCGAGGGTCAGGTGGCCCGGCATCGCCTCGTACGCGACCGCCTCGGACCCGAGCACGCCGGAGATCGCATCCCGGCAGCGGGCGTGCACCGTGTGCAGCGGCTGTCCGGGCAGGTCACCGTCGAGATCGGCCAGCACGACGGTGACGCTGGCCAGCGCCGATCCGGCGGTGAGGGTGAACGCGGGCACGTCCGCGAGCGCCTCGGTGAGCCGGTCGGTGAGCTTGGCGCGTTCGCCGGGGCCGATCTCGGCGGCGGGGATGCCCATCACCGGCTGGACCGTGACGTGCAGCCACGGGTCGGGCACGGGCGCCAGGAACGGGAACGGCGCCATCGCCGCCCGGCAGCCGTGCACCAGCCGGGCCAGGTCACGGTCCTGTGCGAAGTCCGGCAGCAGGTACACGTGCAGCCGGGTCCAGCCCGCGGGCCAGACCCGCCCACCGGTCAGGAAGGGTTTCACTTCCCGCGCGGCGGCTGCCACAGCTCGAAGCGGTTGTCCTCGGCGTCGTACGCCCAGCCGAACCGCCCGAACTCCCCGTCCTCGACCTCGTCGGCGACCTTGACCCCCGCCTCGCGCAGCTGCGCCAGCATGGCGTCCAGGTCGTCCACCCGATAATTGATCATGTATGGCTGCTCGGGCCGCCCGAGGTAGTCGGAGTCCTGCTCGAAGACCGACCAGGCCGTCGAGCCGCCCGCGTGCCAGCGGAAGGTGAACCCGCCCCACTCGCTCACGTCGATGCCGAGATGCTCGGCGTACCAGGCCCGCAGGGCTGCGGCATCGCGGGCGCGGAGGAACACCCCGCCGATTCCGGTCACTCGCTGCATTCGGACATTCTGACATGAAAGTCCAGAGAGCGCCGGACCTTGGCGGGCGGGCCCGGCGGGAGCATGATGCTGGCATGCTCTCATCGATGATCGACGGCGTTGCGGTGGCCGGCGGCGCGCGCGTGCAGGACAGCCGCAACCCGGCCGACCTCGCCGACGTGGTCGGGCAGGTCGCGCTCGCCGACGCGGACACCGTGACGGCCGCCGCCCGCTCGGCGCACGCCGCGCAGCGCGCCTGGGCGGACGTGCCCGCGCCGGTGCGCGGCCAGGTGATCGCGAACATCGGCGCGCTGGTCGAGGCGAACGCCGAGGCACTGGCCCGGCTGGTCACCCGCGAGATCGGCAAGCCGCTGGCCGAGTCCCGGGGCGAGGTGCAGGAGATCGTGGACACCTGCCGCTTCTTCCTGGGTGAGGGGCGGCGCCTCTACGGCCAGACGGTGCCCTCGGAGATGCCCGACAAGCAGCTGTTCACCTTTCGCGAGCCGGTCGGCACCGCCATGATCATCACGGCGGGCAACTTCCCCGTCGCCGTACCCTCCTGGTATCTGGTGCCCGCGCTGCTGTGCGGCAACACGGTGGTGTGGAAGCCCGCCGCGTACGCGGCCGTCGCCGCCGACGCGCTCTACCAGCTGTTCGTCCGGGGTGGACTGCCCGCCGGGGTGCTCGACCTGGTGCAGGCCGACGGCCCCGAGACCTTCGCCGGGCTGTCCGCCGCGCTGGACGCGGGCCTGGTGCAGAAGGTCGGCTTCACGGGCTCGACCGAGGTCGGCCGCGCGATCGGCGAGCTGTGCGGGCGCCACCTGCAGAGCCCCTGCCTGGAGCTGGGCGGCAAGAACCCGATGGTGGTCACCGAGGACGCCGAGCTGGACCTGGCCGTCGAGGGCGCGCTGTTCGCCGGGTTCGGCACCGCGGGCCAGCGCTGCACCTCGCTGGGCACGGTGCTGGTGCACGAGTCGGTGCACGGCGAGTTCCTGCGCCGCTTCGCCGCGGCGACCGCTGCCGCCGCGATCGGCGACCCGACCCGCGAGGTGCTGTACGGGCCACTGCTGGACGAACGCTTCGCCAGCTCGTACGAGAAGTATCTGGGCTGGATCGAGGGCGGGCACCGGGTGCTCGGCGCGTCCGGCCGGATCACCGCGGACAACCCGCGCGCCGGGTTCGTCGGCGACCCGGCGGCCGGCCTGTACTACCACCCGGTCGTCGTGGACGGGGTGCGGCCCGGCGACGCCCTGTTCGACAACGAGACGTTCGGCCCGATCGTCGGCGTGACCGCGTACCGCTCCCTGGACGAGGCGATCGACCTGGCCAACGCCCCCGGCTACGGGCTGTCCAGCGCCATCTACACCACCGATCCGGCCAAGGCGTTCGCGTTCCGCCGCGGCATCGGCGCGGGCATGGTCAGCGTGAACAACTCCACCTCCGGCGCCGAGGCGCACCTGCCCTTCGGCGGCAACGGCCGCTCCGGCAACGGCAGCCGCCAGTCCGGCATGTGGGTCCTCGACCAGTTCACCCGCTGGCAGGCGATGAACTGGGACTACTCCGGCCGCCTCCAGAAAGCCCAGCTGGAGGTAGCCGTCCTCCCCGCCGACCTCGACTTCCGTTTGTAAGGAAGGGCACCTTCTTATCGTTATCCGTAGAGGAAGGGCACCTTCTTAACCGCTCGCGGAAACGGGTGTGCGCGGCGGCGGGGTGAGCTGCGATCGTGTGACGATGCAGTCGTACCCGCCGCCGTCCGCGCAGACCCTGGCCTGGCTGCGCGAGGCGCTGGGCGTGGCCGTCGCCGCGACGGCGCCGCTGACCGGTGGTATCTCGCAGGCCGTCGACGTGGTGGACACCGCCGACGGGCGGCGGTACGCGCTGCGCCGCTGGTGCCGCCCAGGCTGGCAGGCCGACGGCCCGTGGTTCACCCCCGAGAACGAGGCGGCGGCGCTGACCTCGCTGTCGGGCACGGGGCTGCCGGTACCCGAGATCGTCGCGCTCGACCCGGCCGGGGCCGAGGCCGGGCACCCGGCGCTGCTGATGACCTGGCTGCCGGGGGAGATGCTGCCCAGCGCCACCCACCGCGACGCCGCCGTCCCGCCGCCCACCCCGGACATGCTCGCCCGGCTCGTCGAGGCGGCCCACGCGATCCATGCCGTGGACGGCCGCGGCGTGGCGCCGTTCGAGCCGTACGTGGTGCTCGCCGAGGCCCGTCCGCCGGCCGCGAGCACCCGTCCGGAGCTGTGGGAACGCGCGATCGCGGCGGGGCTCGCGGCACCCGCCCCGGCACGGACCACCCTGGTGCACCGCGACTACCACCCCGGTAACACGCTGTGGCGGGACGGGACGCTCACCGGCATCGTGGACTGGACCAACGCCTCCCGCGGAGCGCCCGGCTACGACTTCGGCTACCTGCGGGTCAACCTGCTCATCACCTACGGCCAGGAGTACGCCGACTCGCTGCTGCCGCTGCTGGACGGGCAGGACCCGGCCGGCGACCTGGCCGCGTTCCTCGACATGGAGTGGGAGGGCCCGCACGCCGCGCCGCTCCCGGTGATGGAGTCCTACCTGGAGCGCCTGGTCTAGCCGAGGCGTTAAGAAGGGCACCTTCCTATACGGAAAGCGTTAAGAAGGTGCCCTTCCTTATCGCGGTTTGGGCTTCGGTGGCGGAGGGGCCGTCGGTGGCGGCTACCTGTTCCAGGGCGGCGCGGTACGCGGTGGGCAGGGCGTCGTCGGCGGGGACGGGGAGGTCGGGGACGACGCCGGTGCCCTCCCAGTTGGTGCCGGTGGCGGGGTGGATCGCGCGGGCGACGGGGATGGTCGCTTCGAGGTGGGGGTGCAGGCGGAAGGCTTCGCGGGGGTGGGCGCCGCCGCGGGTGCGCTCGCCGACCAGGGTGCCGCGGCCGGACTGCTGCACGTCGTAGGCGAGCGCCTCGCCGCCGGAGAAGGTGGCCGGGCCGGTCAGCACGTAGAGCGGCTTGCTACGGCCGAAGCGGCGGCCGGGCACGTGCGCCGACGTCCACGACTGGCGTACGCGGTCGGTGGCGCGCTCGTAGGTGCCGGTCAGCTCGACCGGCTCGTGGTCCCACAGGTAGCTCATCAGCAGGGCCACCGCGGACGGCTCGCCGCCGAGGCAGCCGCGCAGGTCGACGATGAGCGCCCGGGTCGGCGCGAGCAGCGTCAGCGCCGCCGCGTACACGTCGCCGACCAGCGCCGCCGGGAAGATGAGCGGCTGGATCTCCAGCAGGCCCACGTCGCCGGGCAGGCGCCGGGCGCCCGCGACGCCGCCGCAGGTGCGCTCGGCCCACTCGGCCATCGCCGCGTACTCCGCCGCCTCGTCCTGCTCGGCCCGCTCCGGCTGGGGCTCGTCGTGGTGCACCAGCCGCAGGTGCAGGTCGCCGTTGACGGCCTGGAGGTCGGCGGTGACGGCGGCGGCGAGGGCGGCCGGGTCGGCGGGGTAGCCGGCGGCGGCACCGGCCAGCCGTGCGGAGATGGCGGCGGCGGCGTCGGGAAAGACGTAGTGCTGCTCGACAAGCGTGCGCAGGCGGTCGATCACGCTGTCCGTCTCGGTCTTCTGCATGGCACCAGGGAAGCACGCCGTCCGACCAAGCGTCAAGAGTTCTTGACGCTTGGGTGCGCCGGGCGGCACACTGGTGTGGGGACGGCAGGTATTGCCTCCGCATCCCCCAGGTTTCGAGCCGTCCGGCAGTACACCCACGGCGCAGGAGGCGTGACATGACGAGCGAGGCCGTCGGCGACGGTGACGAGGTGATGCCGGTCAGCGCGGCCGAGCAGCACAAGGCGCTGGCCCACCCGATGCGCCACCGGCTGCTGTTCGCGCTGGAACGGCCCGCCACGGTCAGCGGGCTCGCCGCGTCCCTGCGTACCAACAAAGGGAACGTCGCCCACCACCTGAAGGTGCTGGCCGATGCGGGGTTGGTGCGACCGGCCGGGACCCGGACCGTGCGCGGCGGCACCGAGCAGTACTACGCCCGCGCCGCGAAGGCCCTGCATTACACCGGGCCCGGCGCGGCGGGCACCACCACGGCCGCTTTCCAGGCGCTCGGCGAGGAGATCGCCGCCGCGCAGGACCCGCTGCTGGTGCTGCGGCACCTGCGGCTGACCGAGGCGCAGGTCCGGGAACTCACCGCGACGCTCACCGCGCTGGCCCGCGACACGCCTGACGCGGGCGACGGCGCGACCCGCTACGGGCTGCTCGTCGGCCTCTACGAAGCCCCGGGGCCACACAGCCAACAGTGATCTCCCCATCAGCGTTTTCACAGCTTACGGCCGTTGAGGTGTGGAAGTACGCGAGCAAGAGGGGGTACGCGGGGGATGAGCACTGTGTGGCGGGAGCGGCTGCGGGCGGACGTGCCGGCCTCCCTGGTGGTGGTGCTGGTGGCGCTGCCGCTGTCGTTGGGCATCGCGGTCGCGTCCGGTGCGCCGGTCCTGGCGGGACTGATCAGCGCCGTGGTCGGCGGGGTCGTGGCGGGCGCGCTGGGCGGGTCGGCGGTGCAGGTCAGCGGCCCGGCGGCCGGGCTGACCCTGATCGTGGCGCAGACCGTGGCGACCTTCGGCTGGCGCGGGGCGTGCGCCATCACGATGGCGGCCGGGCTGCTCCAGCTGCTGCTGGGCGCGGCCCGGGTGGCGCGGGCCGCGCTGGCCGTCTCCCCGGCGATCATGCACGGCATGCTGGCCGGGGTGGGCGTCGTGATCGTCCTGTCCCAGCTGCACGTGCTGCTCGGCGACGCGCCGCAGGCCTCCGCGCTGGCGAACCTGCGCGCGCTGCCCGGCGAACTGCTGCACAACCACACCCCGGCCGTGTTCATCGGCGTGCTGACGCTGGCCGTGCTGTGGGGCTGGCAGATGCTGCCGCGGGTCTCCACCTACGTCCCGGCGCCGCTGGCGGCCGTGGTCATCGGCACCGCCGTCGCCGCGTTCACCGGCTGGGAGCTGCGGCGCGTCGACATCCCCGACGACCTGCTCGCGTTCGATGCCGGGCCGCTGTGGCCGGACGCGACCGCGCCCACGATCCTCGCGGCGGTCGGCGCGGTCGCGCTGGTCGCGAGCGTCGAGTCGCTGCTGTGCGCGGTGGCCGTGGACCGGATGCACGACGGCCCGCGCGTCAATCTGGACCGGGAGCTGGCCGGGCAGGGCGCGGCCAACGTGGTCGCCGGAGCGCTGGGCGGGCTGCCGGTGGCGGGTGTCATCGTGCGGTCCACCACCAACGTGCGGGCCGGGGCGCGGTCGCGGCTGTCCGCGGTGCTGCACGGCGTGTGGATCCTGGCGCTGGTGCTGGCCGCCGCGCCGGTCATCGAGCTGATCCCGCTGCCCGCGCTGGCCGCGCTGCTGGTCTACACCGGCGTGAAGATGGTCAACCTGACCCACGCCCAGCAGGTCCACCAGCACCGGGAGATGCCGGTCTACGTGCTCACCCTGGTCGCGGTGGTGGTGCTCGGGCTGTTCGAGGGCGTGCTGGTCGGCATGGTCTGCGCGCTGCTGCTGTCGGTCTGGCGGCTCACCCACGCCACCGTGCGGGCGTACCACGACGAGCACGGCTGGCACGTCGCCATCGAGGGCTCGCTCACCTTCCTCGCCGTACCGAAGCTGACCCGGGCGCTGGCCGAGGTCCCGGCGGGCACGCCGGTCGCGGTCGAGCTGAACGCCGACTTCATGGACCACGCCGCGGTCACCGCGCTACACGACTGGCGCACCGGCCACGAGCGCGGCGGCGGCACCGTCGAGGTGCACGAGCTGCACCACCACTGGTACGCCGAGGCGATCACCGGCCAGCGCCCACCGGCCCGCAAGGTGCACCCCACCGCCTGGCTGCTGCCCCGCATGCACCGCGCCGTCCCCTCCGGCGCCCGCGAGCGCCTGACCCGCGGCGCCCGCCTGTTCCACCGCCACGGCGCCCGCCGCGTCGGCCCCCTGCTCGCCGAGCTGGCCCGCACCGGCCAGCAACCCACCCAGCTCTTCATCACCTGCGCCGACTCCCGCATCGTGCCCAGCCTCATCACCGCCACCGGCCCCGGCGACCTGTTCACCGTCCGCAACGTCGGCAACCTGGTCCCCCGCCACGGCGACGACCACGACGGCAGCGTCCACGCCGCCGTCGACTTCGCCCTCCAGGTCCTCCAGGTCCGCACCATCACCGTCTGCGGCCACTCCGGCTGCGGCGCCCTAGCCGCCCTCCTCCGCCCCGACCCCCACCCCACCCCCATGCCCCACCTGCGCCGCTGGCTCCACCACGCCCAGCCCAGCCTGCACCGCACCGACCCCCACCCCACCTCCCCCGGCGACCACCTAACCCGCCTCTGCCAGCAAAACGTGATCCAGCAACTCGACCACCTGATGACCTACCCACCCGTCGCCGAGCGAGTCCACGACGGCCGCCTCGACCTCGTCGGCATGTACTTCGACATCGCCGCCAGCCAAATCCACCTCCTCGACCCCCACCACCACACCTTCACCCCCGTCTCCTCCCCCACCCCCCACTGACCCGCCCCTCTCCCGCGCCGATCTTGCGTGGACTGTGGGTGCGACACGCACCTTTCGGGCTTATCCCACACAGTTCACGCAAGATCGACGTGATCTTCAGGGCGGGCGGCGGCGAGGAGCGCGGCGGCGAAGGCGGCGGCGGGGGTGCCGGTGGCGTCGGGGGTACGCAGGGCGGCGTAGACGTTGCGGGTCGGGGGGTCGCGCAGCTCGCGGACCGCGATGTCCGGGCGCAGCGCGGGGACCAGCAGGCCGGGCACCAGCGTGACGCCGAACCCGGCCGCCACGAACGCCTGCTTGCCCAGCCAGCCGCCGCACTCGATGTCGATGCGTGGGGTGAACCCGGCCCGCCCGCACGCGCTGACCAGCATCGCGGCCGCCCCCGCGTAGTCCTCGACCCACGTGTCACCGGCCAGTTCGGACAGGTCGACGACGTCACGTCCGGCCAGCCGGTGCCCGGCCGGCAGCGCCGCGTACAGCGGGTCGTCGCGCAGGTGGAGCAGGCGTACGCCGTCGTGCGGGGGCAGGCCGGGCGGGTAGTCGGTGACCACGGCCAGGCCGAGTTCGCCGTCGAGCAGGCGGGGCAGCAGCTGCGGGGTGACGCCCGCCGCGAAGACGACCCGGGCCTGCGGGAACGCGGCGGTGTACGCGGTCAGCGCGCGCGGCATCAGATCCGCGGTGACCGTCGGCACCGCCCCGACGCGCAGCGGCACGGACTGGAGCCCGCCCGCGGCGGCCACCTCCTCGGCGGCCCGCTCGGCCCGGGACAGGATCACGGCCGCGTGGCCCAGCAGCACGTCCCCGGCGGGCGTGGGGCGTACGCCGCGCGCGTGCCGCCGCAGCAGCGGGCTCTTGAGCTGCGCCTCCAGCACGGCGATCTGCCGGGACACGGCCGACTGGGTGTAGCCGAGGGCCTGCGCCGCGGCGCTGATCGAGCCGAGCCGGCACACCTCATGAAACGAACGGAGCGCGGTGAGATCCACGGCGGCCATGCTAGCTGCGGCTATGACGGACACGCATGGCTCGCATCGCGATCATGCGCTGGTGCGATGGCCACGCTCGGGACAGGATGGTCGGGAACCCGAGGACAGGAGAGACATGCCGCACGTCGTACGCGTCCGCGCCCCCGAAGGCGTGGCGCAGGCCCCCGGTTACAGCCACACCGTCTGGGGCACCGGCCGGATCGTCGCGATCGCCGGTCAGGTCGCCATGGACGAGCAGGGTCAACTGGTCGGGCCGGGCGACCCCGCCGCGCAGGCCCGCCAGGTGTTCGAGAACCTGCGCCGCTGCCTGGCCGCCGCCGGGGCGACCTTCGCCGATGTGATCAAGCTGAACTACTACGTGGTCGACATCGGCCACCTGCCCGCGGTCCGCGCCGCGCGGGACGCGGCCATCCCCGCCGACCAGCTGCCCGCGAGCACGGCGGTGCAGGTGGTGGCGCTGTTCGACCCCGGTTACCTGATGGAGGTCGAGGCGTGGGCGGTCGTGCCGGAGGACCGGGCATGACGCGCGTCGCGGTGTGCGGGCTGGGCCGGATGGGCACGGCCATGGCGCAGACGCTGCTCGCGGCCGGATACCCCGTCACGGTGTGGAACCGCACCCCGGCGGCCGCGGCGGACCTGGCCGGGCAGGGCGCGGTCCCGGCGCCGAGCGCGGCGGAGGCCGCCGCCGGGGCGGAGACCGTGGTGCTGATGCTGTTCGACGGCGCCGCCTGCGCCCAGGTGCTGTCCGGACCGGACGGGGTGCTCGCCGGTGCCGCGCCGGGCACCCTGGCGATCAACCTGAGCACGATCGGGCCGGAGGAGTCCACGGCCCTCGGCGCGCAGGCCCGCGCGGCTGGGCTGCGCTACGTCGAGGCGCCGGTGCTGGGGTCGGTGCCCGCGGTGCGGGCCGGTTCGCTGAACATCCTGGCCGGTGGCACGGCCGAGGATGTCGCCGCGGCCACGCCCGTGCTGTCGGTCTGGGGGAAGCCACGCCACACCGGAGACGTGGGTACGGCCACCGCCCTGAAACTCGTGGCGAACCTCGCGCTGGGCGTCGTCGCGGCCGGCATGCGCGACGCGGTCCGCCTCGGCGAGGACTTCGGCCTGCCCCGCGAACTGGTGCTGGACACCCTCGCCGTGGGCGCGTTCGAGCGCATCGCGGGCCGCAGCCGCGAGCGCCTCGGCGCCGACGACTACGACGGCGCCCCGTTCACCCTCGGCGCGCTGGCCAAGGACCTCGATCTCGCCCTGTCCCGCGCCCGCCGCCCACTCCCGGTCGCGGCCGCCGCCCGGGACACCGCGCGGGACGGGGTCACGCACGGCGACGCCGACTCCGACATCGCCGCGCTCGCCCGCACCACCGTCCGCTGAGGCGGTAGGGGCGGGGCGAGTCGCGGTTCATGTCGGCGCGGCCGCCCTTCGGGTACGCCGCCCAGAGCACTTGGTGCTCACGGGTGGTTCCTCTCGGACGGTGCGGGATCAGGCGCGGGTGTAGGTCAGGTTGAGCACGCCGGTCTTGAAGGTCTCGGACCTCACCAGCGTCAGCGGGACGGTCTCGCCCTCGTCGAACAGTCGCTCGCCGTGCCCGACCCAGATCGGGTGCACCATCAGGTGCAGCTCGTCGAGCAGCCCGGCCCGCAGCAGCGAGCGCACCAGGACGAGGCTGCCGGTGATGCCGATGGTGCCGTCGCCCGGCTCCTCCTTGAGCGCGCGGACCCCGTCGAGGTCACGCACGATGGTGCTGTTCTGCCAGGTGGCCTCCTGCAGCGTGGTGGACACGACGACCTTGCGCGCGTTGTTCATCTGCGCGGCCATCTCGTCCTCGCTGTTCGGCCAGTACGCCGCGAAGCCCTCGTAGGTGGTGCGGCCGAGCAGGGTGACCTCGGCGTCGGACATGAGCGCGCCGACGGCGGCGCCCATCTCGTCGTTGAAGTACGGGAAGTGCCACGTCTCCGGCGCCTCGGCGACGCCGTCCAGCGACAGGAAGATGCCCGCGACGATCTTGCGCATGATGACTCCTCTGGGTCGTCCCGCGCCCTGCCTCGGTGGCTTGGCGTCGGTCTCACCCGGTCAGACGAGCGGCCCCGCCGGAACTCATCGGTCCCCCGAGAAAAAACTTGTCGGTGGAAGTGCGGGCCGCCGCGGCGATGAGTACAACGGGCAGGAGCCGTCTGATGTACGGGGGCACCGCGGGTGCTCCGTGGAGGAGGCGGCGGTGGGCGCGCACGGTCGGGAGTCGTACACGGTGCTGGTCCTCGGCCCCGTGGTGGGCGCGGGCGACCTCGCCGGACTGTGCGCGCTGGTGGACGAGGCCGCCCGGGGCACGCCCGACGGGGACCTGCTCGTGGTGCTGTGCGACGTCAGCGCGCTGACCCGCACCGACCTCGCGACGCTGGACGTGCTCGGCCGGCTGCGCCTGCACGCCGTACGGGCCGGGGGCACGCTGCGGCTGTGGCGGGCCGGCCCCCGGCTGCGGCTGCTGCTGGAGCTGACCGGGCTGCGCGCGGTGCTCCCGTCGCACCCGGACGGGTCAGCCGACGAGCTCGGCGGGCTCGTCGCGCAGCAGCACGGGCGGCAGCCCGAACAGCGGGAACAGCCGCTCGGTGTCGAGGAAGTTGTTGACCCCGGCGATCCGCCCGGCTGAGATCTCCAGCACGATCAGCGCCCACGGCTCGTGCCGGCCCGGGTCGTCGGTGGGCCGGTACTGCCCGAAGGAGGGCAGGCCGCTGGCCCCGGCGACGGGCACCAGGCGCGAGCCGCGGCAGCCGCAGCCGAGGCCGAGCATCCACTCGCGGATGTCGGCGAGCCCGCGGAACCACAGGTCCAGCGGCGGCATGGACAGCGTCGCGTCCTCGTGCAGCAGCTTGGCCAGCGCCTCCATGTCGTAGCTCTCGAACGCGGAGACGTACCTCGTCAGCAGCGCGAGCTGGTCCTCGTCGGTCGGCGCGAGGGTGTCCGCGGCGGCCGGGCCGAGCGCGGTCAGGGTGGCGCGGGCCCGTTGCAGCGCGCTGTTGACCGAGGCCACGGACAGGCCGAGCAGCTCGCCGGTCTCGGCCGCGGTCCAGGCCAGCACCTCGCGCAGCACCAGCACCGCGCGCTGCTTGGGCGGGAGATGCTGCAGCGCGGCGACGAACGCCAGGCGGACGCTCTCCCGGGCGACGGTCAGCTCGGCCGGGTCGGCGTGCTCGGGCAGCAGCCGGTCGTCGGGGGCCGGGCCGACCCACACCGACTCGGCCAGCGGCACCGGCGCCGCGGTCACCTGCGACGGCGTGCCCGCCGAGGCGAGGTCCATGGGCCGGGCCCGGCGCTGCGCGCTGCCGAGCATGTCCAGGCACACGTTGGTGGCGATGCGGTAGAGCCAGGAGCGGACCGCCGAACGGCCCTCGAACCGGTCGAAGCTCTTCCAGGCGCGGATCAGGGTCTCCTGCACGGCGTCCTCGGCCTCGAACGCCGAACCGAGCATGCGGTAGCAGTACGCCGTCAGCTCGCGCCGGTGGCTCTCCAGCATCTCCTCCACGTTCCGCAACCTACACCCGCGCTCCGACACGGAACCGCATCCGCCACTAACGTGTGCGCGTGATCTGGTACGGCACACCGGCCTCGGACTGGGAACGCGAAGCGCTGCCGATCGGCAACGGAGCCATGGGCGCGATGGTGTTCGGCGGGGTGGGCGGCGAGCGGCTGCAGTTCAACGAGAAGACGCTGTGGACCGGCGGTCCCGGCGCCGACGGCCACCGCCACGGCGACTGGGCCGGACCCCGGCCGGACGCCCTGGCCACGGCGCGCGCCCGGATCGACGCCGCCGGGCGGCTGGCCAACGACGAGGCGGTGGCGCTGCTGGGCGAGCCGCGGCGCGGCTTCGGCGCGTACCAGAACTTCGGCGACCTGCTCCTCGACCTGCCCCACGGCGACGCCGCCACCGGCTACCGCCGCGAACTCGACCTGGCCGACGCGCTCGCCCGCGTCCGCTACGAGCTCGACGGCGTCACCTACACCCGGGAGTACTTCGCCAGCCACCCGGCCGGCGTGATCGCCGGACGGCTCTGGGCCGACCGGCCGGGCCTCCTGTCGCTGACCGTGCGGATCGCGCCCGCCCAGAACGGAGCCCACCTGACAACGGAAAGGAGGGGCACCTTCTTATCGTTTTCCGAGGTAGAAGGTGCCCTTCCTAACCAGGGTCGGCTCACGGTGCGCGGTGCGCTGGCGGACAACGGTCTGCGCTACGAAGCCCGGGTGGGCGTGCTCGCCGAGGGCGGCGAGCTGACCTGCGAAGGTGACCGGATCAGCGTCACCGGCGCCGACAGCGTGGTGTTCGTGCTGGCCGCGGGCACCGACTACGCCGACGTGTACCCGCACTACCGGGGCGCCGACCCGCACGCGCGGGTGTCCGCCGCGGTCGAGGCCGCCGCCGCGCGTGGCTACGCCGAGCTGCGCGACGAGCACGTCGCCGACCACCGGGCGCTGTACGGCCGGTGCCGCCTCGACCTCGGCGGCACGCCGCCGGACCTGCCCACCGACCGGCTGCTCGCGCGGGGCGGGCCGGGGCTCGCCGAGCTGCTCTTCGGGTACGGCCGCTACCTGCTCATCGCGTCGTCACGGCCCGGCTCGCTGCCCGCGAACCTGCAGGGCGTGTGGAACAACTCGAACCTGCCGCCCTGGTGCGGCGACTACCACGTCAACATCAACCTGCAGATGAACTACTGGCTCGCCGAGACCACCAACCTCGCCGAGACGGCCGGGCCGCTGTTCGCGTTCATCGACGCGCTGCGCCCGCCGGGCCGGGCCACCGCACGGCTGATGTTCGGCAGCGACGGCTGGGTGGTGCACAACGAGACGACCCCGTACGGCTTCACCGGCGTGCACGACTGGCCGACGGCGTTCTGGTTCCCCGAGGGCGCGGCGTGGCTCTGCCAGCACCTGTACGAGCACTACCTGTTCAGCCTCGACGAGGAGTTCCTGCGGGCGCGGGCGTATCCGGTGCTGCGCGAGGCGGCCGAGTTCTGGCTGGCCAACCTGCATACCGACCCTGACGGCAGCCTGGTCGCCTCGCCCAGCTTCTCGCCCGAGCACGGCGAGCACGTCGCCGGGGCGGCCATGTCCCAGCAGATCATCGGTGACCTGCTCACCAACACCCTCGACGCGGCGCGGAACCTGGACACCGACCCGGAGCTGCGAGAACGGCTGGAGTGGACGATCGAGCGGCTCGATCCCGGGCTGCGGGTCGGGTCGTGGGGGCAGCTGCAGGAGTGGCGGGCCGACCTCGACGACCCCGCCGATGAGCACCGGCACGTGTCCCACCTGTTCGCGCTGCACCCCGGGCGCCGCATCGGACGGCTCGGGCCGGGCGGGGACGGCGCGCCGGCCGGCGACGAGGCGCGGCTGGTCGAGGCGGCGCGGGTGTCGCTGGCCGCGCGCGGCGACGGCGGCACGGGCTGGAGCAAGGCGTGGAAGGTCTGCTTCTGGGCACGGCTCGGCGACGGCGACCGGGCCTACCGGCTGCTGAGCGAGCAGCTGCGGCACAGCACGCTGCCTAATCTGTTCTGCGACCACCCGCCGTTCCAGATCGACGGCAACTTCGGCGCGACCGCCGGCATCGCCGAGATGCTGTTGCAGAGCCACCGGTACGGCGTGATCGAGGTACTGCCCGCGCTGCCCGCCGCCTGGCCGGACGGCTCGGTCACCGGCCTGCGCGCCCGCGGCGACGTCACCGTCGACCTCACCTGGCACGACGGTCAGGCCACCGACGTCGTCCTCACCACCGGCCGGGCGGGCACCGTGACCGTGCGCACCACACTCGCCCAGGTCACCGATCTCACCACCGGCGCGCCGATCCCCGCCCACCGCGACGGCCTCCACCTGACCTTCCCCACCTCACCCGGTCATCGCTACCACCTCGCCACCGCCCCGGGGTCCGCCTCCACCGGGCGTACCCTCCCTGCTTGATCACGGTCTCGTGGCAGAACCTGAGGCGTGGCCTCACTTTCTGACACGAGACGGCGATCTTCCTTCCAGCGCAACCACAGCGTGGCGGCACCCCGGTATTCCCCCTCCGCCGACGTATCCTTCGGGGCGATGGACAGCCGTGAGATCTGCACCGACCGCCGCCTCGCCGACTTCCTCGTCGCCTACCTGGGCGCGTGGCCGGACGAGGAGGGACTGACCGTCGTCGGCAGTGACGAGCGGACCCGCCCCGGCTGGGACGGCACCGTACGTGACGTCGTCGGCGTGGCCACCCCCACCGGCGGCGTGCTCTCCGTGCGGCCGTCTGTCGCCGATGCGGTACGCGCTGCCGTGCCGACCTGGGCCGACGTGCCCGCCCGGCTGCCCGCCGCGCTGGACCGGCCCGACGCGGTCGTGTTCTCCGGCGTGTTCCGCTGGACCATGGACCCGGCCGCGCTGCCGGACGTGGGGGAGTGGGTGCCCGCCCTGGACCCGCGGGTGCCGCAGTGGCTGCACCCGTTCGGCGGCCAGGTGCTGGTCAGGTTCGACGAGGACGGCCGGTACGCCGCCGGGGTCGGCATCAAGCGCCACAACAGCGCGGGCATGGAGATCTCGGTCGGCACCGAGGAGGCGCACCGCGGGCGCGGCCTGGCCACCGCGCTGGTCGCCCAGGCCGCCCGCTGGATCATCGCGGCCGGCGCCGTGCCGATCTACCTGCACGACCCGGCGAACATCGCCTCCGACCGCACCGCCCGCAGCGCGGGCTTCCCCGACCTCGGCTGGCGCATCATCGGCGTCGGCACTCCTCGCTGACCCACGGCGGTCCTGAGCACACCCGGGCCGGTGTCCGGGGTCGTCCGGATGTGGACACGGCACGTGACCGGCCGCACACGATCCGATGTGATCGGCGGGTCCAGCCATCCGGCAGCGAAGGAAGCACCGCATGACCACCCTGCACGCTGAACTCGTACTCGTGCGTCACGGTGAGGCCGTCTGCAACGTCACCGGGGTCGCCGGCGGCGAGCGCGGCTGCACCGGGCTGACCGAACTCGGCCGCTGGCAGGCGGCCCAGGTCGCGGCCCGGCTCGCCCGCGAGCACGCGGACCGCCCGTTCGACGTGCTGTACACCAGCCCGCGCCGCCGGGCGGCGGAGACGGCCGCGGCCATCGCGGACCGGCTCGGCCTGCCCGTGCTCGCCGAACCCGGCCTGCGCAACCCCGACCACGGGTCGGCGGACGGGCTGCCCTGGGCGCAGGCGCGGGCGGGGCTGACCGGGTCGGCCCGCCACCACCCGGACCGGGTGCCCGCGCCCGGCGCCGAGACGTGGAACGGCTACCTCACCCGCTCGGCCACCGCGCTGCGCACGATCATCGAGCGCCATCCCGGCCGCCGGATCCTGGTCGCCGGTCACCGCGAGACCGTCGAGACGGCGCAGCTGGCCATGGTGTGCCACCCGGACTGCGCGGGCAGGGGCCCGGTCGGGGTGGTCGCCGACCACACGGGCGTGACCCGCTGGCGCCACGAGACCGACCGGCACGGCTACGGCACCTGGCTGCTCGCGGTGCACAACGACATCGGCCACCTGGCCCCCGACTGAGCGGCCACGCCGTGGCGGCCCTGGAAGGAAGATCGCGGTCTCGTGTCGGAAACCGAGGCCACGCCACAGGTTCTGACACGAACTCGCGATCATGCCGCGATCGCACGCGGCGGTGGTGAGGCGGAGGCCTCGATCACGCCGGGAGTGCGGCGAGCCGGTGGGCGGCCACGGCCTGCGCGGTCTCCTCGGTGACCAGGTCGGCGTTGATCTGGGCGGCCGCGGCGGCGCCCGCGGCCGCGGCGGAGCCGACCTGGGCCACGAGGTCAGCCGCGTTGCCGGCGACCCACACCCCGGGCACGTCGGTGCGGCCGGACGGGTCGGCCGGCAGGTGCTCGCCGACGCCCGCCGGGTGCGGCACGGGCCGCAGGCCGAGCCCGTCAAGGAAGCCCAACCGCGCGACCATGCGCGTCGCCACCGCGACCACCTCACGCGCGACCAGCGTGCCGTCGGCGAGCCGCACCCCGGCCAGCCGGTCGCCGCCGACCTCGACCGCCGCGACCTCACCGGACACGACGGGGATGCCGCGTGCGGCGAGCTGCTCGGCCTGCTCCTCGGTCGGCGGCACCAGGTGCGCGAAGTACGTCACGTCCGCGCTCCACTGCCGGAACAGCAGCGCCTGGTGCACCGACATGGGCCCGCTGCCCAGCACGCCGACGGCCCGGTCGCGCACCTCCCAGCCGTGGCAGTACGGGCAGTGCACCACGTCCCGCCCCCAGCGCTCGCGCAGCCCCGGCAGCTCGGGCAGCTCGTCGACCAGGCCGGTCGCGACGAGCAGCCGCCGCGCCCGGACGGCCCGGCCGCCGGCGAGGATGACGGTGAACCGGTCGCCGTCGCGGCGCACGTCCTCCACGGTGCCGGACATGACCTGGCCGCCGTAGCCGCGCACCTCGGCCCGGCCGCGGGCCAGCAGTTCCGCCGGGGGCATGCCGTCGCGGGCCAGCAGCCCGTGCACGCCGTCGGCGGGGGCGTTGCGGGGCGCGCCCGCGTCGATCACCACCACCGACCGGCGGGCCCGGGCGAGCATCAGCGCCCCGCTCAGCCCGGCCGCCCCGCCGCCGACGACCACCACGTCGTACTCGTCTCTCCACTGCTCGGTCATCGTGACCACCTCCACGGCAACCATGCGAGCTGCCGTACGAAAGTGGCAAAGTTTGTTGCCGTCCTGGCAAGCTAGATGCATGGCGGATGAAGACGAGCAGACCCTGGACGGTGTCGGCGCCCGGCTGCGCGCGCTGCGCCAGCAGCGGGAGACCACGCTGGCCGAGCTGTCGGCCGAGACCGGCATCTCGGTGAGCACGCTGTCCCGGCTGGAGTCCGGCAGCCGCCGGCCCACGCTGGAGCTGCTGCTGCCGCTGGCCCGCGCGCACGGCGTCACGCTGGACGAGCTGGTCGACGCCCCGCCGACCGGTGATCCGCGGGTGCACCTACGGGCGGTCTCGCATCACGGCATGACCATGCTGCCGCTGACCCGGCGCGCGGGCGGCATCCAGGCATACAAGATTATTATTCCGGCCGGCAAGGGCAGGCGGGAGCCGGAGCCCAAGACGCACGAGGGTTACGAGTGGCTGTACGTGCTCAACGGCCGGCTGCGGGTGGTGCTCGGCGAGCACGACCTGGTGCTCGCGCCGGGCGAGGCGGCGGAGTTCGACACCCGGGTGCCGCACTGGTTCGGCGGCGCCGACGGCGAGCCCGTCGAGTTCCTCAGCCTGTTCGGCCGCCAGGGCGAGCGCGCCCACCTGCGCGCCCGCCCCAGCAGCCCCCGTTCGTAGGGTCAGACGCGGGTGAACCGGACCGCGTCGGCGATGACGTACCCGGTGCCGCTGGTCCACCGGCTCACGCCGACCTTGTCGCCGTCCCCGGCGGCCAGCGTGAACACGCCCAGTGACACCCACTGCCCACCGGTGAGCCGCTGGTTCACCTGCACCGACTGGTTGCCGCTGCTGGTGGCCACGATGAACGGCGTCATGTTGTTGTAGCCGGGGTCGGCCGGATACCAGACGGCGACCTCGTAGGTGTCCGTCGCCGGGATGTTCGCCTTGAACCAGGCCACGTCGCTGGACGAGACCGGGCTGGCGAAGCGGTAGTCGGCCCCGAACCGCTGCGCGGAGAACGCCGAGCTGCCCCAGTTGGCGCTGGCGGTGAACCGGCCGCCGGTGGCGTTGTCGACGGTGACCGTCCACTCCTGCGACGGCGGCGTCTGGTCGGTGGACACGTCGAGGTAGTTGCGGTCGATGTGCATCGTCACCCCGCCCCAGGTCTCGTTCACGTCCCCGGCGTACTGGTGCAGCCGCTGGTGGTTCGCCCAGTACGCGTCGTCGCAGTAGGTGCCCGCGTCGGTGTCGGCCACGCCGTTCCACCACGCGATCCAGAGCTGGTCGATCCTGGTGTACGCGGGATTGTCGTGCTCGGCGCACACGTCGCGGATGCCGGACGAGCCGCTGGAGTACATGCCGGACAGGTAGCCCCGGGCGTGCAGCTGCTCGGTCCAGCCGGACAGGAACGACAGCACCGCGGCCCGGCACGACGCCGTGGTCGGGTAGTGCTCGATGTCGTTGTAGATGGTGCTGCCCGCGCCGATGCCCAGCGCCTGCGCGGCGCTGACCGCGCTGTTCGCGGCGGTGACCCCCTGCGAGCGGGCGGTCGTGGTGTTGCTCGACATCTTCGGCGTACGCGTCCCGCACGGCGCCTGGTAGCCCAGCTCGATCGGGATGAGCCGCCAGCCGTTGTTGGTCTGGTTGGTCACCCAGGTCGCGGTCAGGTTCGGCTGGGCGCAGGAGCGGCTGGTCCCGCTGATGTAGATGCCCACGGCGCGGTACGGCGAGCTGTTGCGCCACGCGTTCATCGCGGACTGGGCCGGGGCGGTGCAGGTGTCGAAGCCCTTGCCGGTGTACGTGCCGGGCTGCGGCCCGGCCGCGGCGAGCGGGGCGGCCGCCGTCGTGGCGGCGCGGGGCGCGGCGGCGGGCACGGCCGCGCGGGTGAGGGACGCCGAGCCGAGCACGGTGCGCACGGCGGCCTCGGTGTCGGGGGTCTGCACGGCGGTGACCAGCACGCCCGCGCCGCGTACCGCGACGGTCACGGTGTCCGCGCCGGCCGGCACGGCCGCGACGGCGCCGGTGGCGGGGGTGGCCGCGGCGGCGCGCTCGGCGTTGGCCGCGCTGAACGGTTCGATGACGAGCCCGGCGGTGCGGCCGCGCAGGCCGGCCGGGCAGGAGGACTGGTCGCCGATGCGGCCGAGGTAGACGGCGGGCCGGTCGAACCGCACGCACGCGGCCGGGTCGGCGTCGAGGTCGACGACCGTCCAGGCGGCGGGCACGGCGACCCGGTAGCCGCGGTAGGTGACGGTGCGCGTGGCGTCGGCGGTGGCCGCGGCGGCGGGCGCGGCGGCGATCGCGAGGGTCGCCGCGGCGGTGAGTCCCGCCATCCGCGCAAGGATCCTGCTCATCCGGACTCCTTGAAGGTTTTCTTGCTCCGATGGGAGAAAGTTGGAAGGTTTTTACCACACATCGACACCGGTGGGTAGAGATCCGCGTCGTTCCGGCGCGAGGACCTGCTCGCGGAGAAGAGAGATCGCCATCTCGTGTCGAGAAGTGCGGCCAGAGCGCAGGTTTCGACACGAGACGGCGATCTTCGCGCGATGGTCGTGGGTGCGCTTTGCCCTGTCCGTCAGGATCGGATGAGTGATCCAGTCACCATCGTGGATGGCGGATACGCTCGCGGTACACCGCCCGGCAGGGCGGTGACGGGGAGGGAGCCGCCGTGTCCGCGCCGTCCGAAGCCGCCGAGCCCGGCCCCGCCGCCTCGGTCCTGCCCGAGCTGCGGGTGATGTGGTGGGAGGAGGGCGTCCGTGCCCGCGCCGAGGCGGGACTGCGGGCGGTGGCGCAGGCGCTGCCCCGGCTGGTGCGCACCGCGTTCCGCATCGCGTGGCAGGCCGACCGCGCCCGCACCGCGATCGTGCTGACCTGCACCCTGGTGGCCGGTGCGATGTCCACCGCGGGCCTGTTGGCCACGCAGCAGGTGCTGGTGGGCCTGTTCAGCGCCGGGCCGACCCCGGACCGGGTGTCCGCGGCGCTGCCCGCGCTGGCGCTGCTCGCGGGCGCGGCGGCGGTCCGCGCGGGCATGGGCATCGCCACCGGGTACGCCCTCAACGGCCTGACTCCCCGGGTTGACCGCACGGTGCAGCGGCGGCTGTACGAGGCGACCACGGCGGTGCGGCTGGACGCGTTCGACGAGGACGCGTTCGCCGACGACATGGAGCGCGCCGGGCGCGGCATGGACTCGGTGATCGGGCTGGTCAACGCGACGATGGCGCTGGCCGCCGGGGCGATCGGGGTGCTCTCTGTCGCGGTGGCGCTGGTGGTGGTGCACCCGCTGCTGCTCGGCGCGATGCTGCTGGCCACCCTGCCCAACGCGTGGTCCGCGCTGCGCGCCGGGCACCTGGAGTATCAGACGTACGTGGCGGGCTCGGTGCGCCGCCGCCGGCTGTGGATCCTGAACCGGCTGATGGCCGACCGGCTGACCGCCGCCGAGCTGCGCGCGTACGGGCTGCGCGGCTTCCTGCTGGGCCAGTTCGACACGGTGATGGAGACCGAGACCCGCATCCAGCTCGACCTGGCCCGCCGGGTCACCACCACCAACGCGCTCGGCGCGGTGACCGGCGGCCTTGCGTCCGGCGCGGTGTACGTGCTGCTGGGCTGGCTGCTGCTGAGCGGCTCCATCCCGCTGGCGGCGGCGGCCACGGCGGTGATCGCGCTGCAGGCGGCGCGGCACTCGCTGAACACCGTGACGTACCAGGTGGACACGCTCTACACCGAGGGGCGGCACTTCGACGACTACACCGGGTTCATGGAGCGGGCGCGGGGGCACCTGCCGGCGGGCGACGGGCAGGGCGAGGCCGGGCCGCTGCGGGAGCTGCGCGTGGAGGCGGTGCGGCTCAGCTATCCCGACCGCGACCGGCCCGCGCTGGACGAGGTGAGCCTGACCGTGCGGGCCGGGCAGACGGTCGCGTTCGTGGGGGAGAACGGGTCGGGCAAGACCACCCTGGCCGCGGTGCTCGCGGCCCTGCGTACCCCCTCGTCGGGTGGGGTGAGCTGGAACGGGACGCCGCTGCCGGAGCTGGACGCGGGGCGGCTGCGGGCCCGGATCGCGGTGGTGTCGCAGGACTACTGGAAGTGGCCGTTCAGCGCGGGGGTGAACATCCGGCTCGGCGACCCGGACAGCCCGGCCGATCAGGAGCGGGTCGAGGCCGCCGCGCGGCGCGCGGTGGCCCACGACATGATCATGCAGCTGCCGTTCGGGTACGACACACTGCTGGACCGGACCTTCGCCGACGGGCAGGACCTGTCCGGCGGGCAGTGGCAGCGGATCAGCGCGGCGCGCGGCTTCCTGCGCGACGCCGACCTGCTCATCATGGACGAGCCGTCCTCCGCGCTGGACCCGCGCGCCGAGGACGCCCTGTTCCAGGCGATCCGCGACCGGCAGGGCACGCTGACCACCATCCTGATCACGCACCGGCTTGCCAACGTGCGCCACGCCGACATGATCTACGTCCTGCACGAGGGGCGGCTGGTCCAGTCGGGGCGGCACGCCGAGCTGATGGCGGCGGGCGGCCGGTACGCCGAGCTGTTCACGCTCCAGGCGCAGGGCTACCTCGACCCGGCCTGAACCGCCCATATCATGGCAAGGTGGGCGAGGTGCCGGAGGAGACCGTGCGTGAGCTGTACACGGCCCTGCCCGAGGAGTTCGTCGCGGCGCGCGACGCGGCGGCGGCCGCCGCCAAGGCCGCCGGGCACGGCCCGCAGGCCACCGCGATCAAGCGGCTGCGCCGCCCGACCGTCGCCGCCTGGCTGGTGAACCTGCTCGCCCACCGCGCGCCCGAGCGGATCACCGAGCTGGCCGAACTCGGCACCGAGCTGCGCGAGGCCCAGCGGCGGCTGCGCGGCGACGAGCTGCGGGCGCTGACCGTACGCCGCCGCGAGCTGCTGTCCCGCCTCGCCGACGAGGCCGAGCAGCTCGCGGTCAAGGCCCAGCCCTCGCTGACCCCCGCCCGCCTGCCCCGCACCGAGGTCGAGGAGACCCTCGCCGCCGCGCTCGCCGACGACGACGTAGCCGCGCAGGTCCGCGCGGGCACGGTGATCAAGGCGGTGTCCTACACCGGCTTCGGCACCGTCCTGCCGACCGGCGACGAGCCCGGCGAAGCCGACGAGCCTGACGAGGCCGAGACGGCGGCTGAGTCCGCCGGCGAAGGCAGGGATCACGCGGCCCGCAATCGTGCTGACAAGGCGGTGCCCGGCAGGCGTGCTGCGCGGTCCGTGGCCGGTGTCCGGCCCTCGCCCGGCACCGCGGTGACGTCGGCAGCCGGAGCGCGGCGTGCGCCGACCCCGCCTGCGGAGCGGCGGCTGCGGGCGGTCCCCGCGCCCGAACCGGCCCCGGCTGACGAGACGGACACGGAGGTCCGGGCAGCCGCGCCGCCCCGGGTGCCCGCCGGGCTGCGGCGCGCGCTCGACGCGGCGCAGTCGGCCGAGGAGCAGGCGCGTACCGAACTGGACGCGGCGCGCGAGGCGGAGCAGGCGTCCGGCGCCGAGGTGGTAGAGGTGCGCGCGGCGCTGGCCGCGCTGGAGGAGCGGCGCGACCGGGCGCAGCAGGAGGCCAACCGGCGGCGGGCCGCACGCCACGCCGCCGAGCGCGCGCTGGCGACGGCGGTGCGGCGCACGGCGAAGGCGCAGGCGGCGATCGACGCGCACGGCGGCTGAACGGCCGGTACGAAATCACGAATGACTACAGGAGGGACGGAAATGCTGGGCAGGACGCGGGCTTTCTCAGGCTTCTCGGTCGACGACACCGAGGCGGCGAGGCGGTTCTACGGCGAGACGCTGGGGCTGGAGGTGACCGATCTCGGCGGCGGCATGCTGCGGCTGGAGCTGGCCGGCGGCGGCCAGGTGCTCATCTATCCCAAGCCCGATCACCAGCCCGCCACGTACACCATCCTGAACTTCCCGGTCGTGGACCTGGCGGCGGCGATGGCGGAGCTGCACGGGCGCGGGGTCGAGTTCGAGCGCTACGACGTGCCGGGCCTGCGGACCGATGCGGACGGGATCGCCGAGGGCGAGGGCCCGCGGATCGCGTGGTTCAAGGATCCCGCGGGCAACATCCTGTCCATGCTGGAGGAGGACTGAGCCGGTCGCGTACGATGTGGACCGTACTCGAACATGTGTTCTAAACCACAATCCGTATATTAACCGACTACTGGTTGACACCTTAGAGACGTATCTATATATGCTGCTGGTGCGCGGATAACCAGCAGTTTGTTTGGCGGCCTTCGGGAAAACCGCTGGTTGTGCCGGTGTGATTCGTCGCGTCCGTTCCGGGTGCGGGCCCGGGCCGGACACGGTCGGCTCCGCGCTGCTCACCACTGCGAGACGGAGGCGAACGTGTCAGACAGTCCAGGAGCGACCACCACGGCCACCAGCGCGTACGAGCTCATCGGCGGAGCCCCGTCGGTGCGCGAGGCGGTGGACCGGCTCTACACCTACCTGCTCGCCGACGAGCAGCTCAGGGAATACTTCGACGGCGTCGACCTGCCCAGGCTCAAGGGCCACATGGCGATGCTGCTCAGCCACGTGCTCGGCGGCCCGGCCACCTACCCGGTGGAGCACCTCGGGTCGGCGCACGCGGGGCTGGGCGTCAGCCCGGCGCACTACGAACGGGTGGTGCAGTACGCCGCCGGAGTCCTGTTCGAGCTGCACGTCCCGATGGACATCATCCTCCAGGTCGGACAGGTGCTGGCCAGCGTCCAGCCCCTGATCGTCAGGCCGGCGGCGGCCTGAGGATGGACGCCCACCGCCTGCAGCGCAGCTTCGCCGTGGTGCAGTCCCACGGCGATCGTGCCGCACAGCACTTCTACGCCTTCCTCTTCGTGGCGTATCCGGAGCTGCGCGATCTCTTCCCGGTGTCCATGGCCGGCCAGCGGGAGAAGCTGCTGCAGGCGCTCGGGCACGTCGTGTCGCACGCCGACCGCCTCGACCAGGCCATGCCGTACCTGGAGGGCCTGGGCCGCGACCACCGCAAGTTCTCGGTGGTCGGGGGCCACTACGCGCAGGTCGGGCAGGCGCTGCTGGCCACCCTGGAGCACTTCCTGGGTGAGCAGTGGACTCACGACCTGGCCGCGGAGTGGGCGGCGGCGTACGACAGGGTGTCGGGCATCATGCTGCGGGCGGCCGAGCACGCCGCCCGCAGCCAGCCCGCCTGGTGGACCGCGGACGTGCTGGAGCACGAGCGCCGCGGCACCGACCTGGCGGTCTTCACGGTGCGGCCCACCATGCCGCTGTACTACCGGCCGGGGCAGTCGGTGTCGCTGGAGTGCGCGCTGCGCCCCCGGGTGTGGCGGCTGCTGTCGCCCGCGAACACCCCGCGCGCCGACGGCACGATCGAGTTCCACGTCCGCGCCCAGCCCGGCGGCGAGCTGAGCCCGGCGCTGGTGCACCAGCTGCGCGAGGGCGACCAGGTGCGGCTCGGCGCGCCGGTGGGCCGCCGGCTCACGCTGACCCCCGGTGGCGGCCGGGACCTGCTGCTCATCGCCGCGGGCACCGGCCTGGCGCCCCTGCGTGCGCTGGCCGAGCAGGTCGAGGTCGAGGCCGGCGCGGGAGTGCCGCCCCGGTCGGTGCACCTGTTCCTGGGTGCGCGCAGCGTGTCCGACCTCTACGACCTGCCGACGCTGCGCGGGCTGGAGGCCGCCCACCGCTGGCTGACCGTCGTGCCGGTCACGCCGGAGGACCACGGCGGCGACGACGTCCTCGGCGCGGCGCTGCGCACCGCCCGCCTGGCCGAGCGTGAGGTGTACGTGTGCGGCCCGCCCGCGCTGACCGGCTACGCGCACGGCGCGCTCGCCGCCGCAGGGGTGCCCGCAAGCCGGATCCACATCGAGGAGTACGACGGCGGGCGCTACCTGCCGTCGCCGACGCCCGCCGCGGTCAACGCGGTCCGGTGAGACAGGGGGAACCGTGACACCAGTCAGCGCACTCGGCACCCAGGACGCGCCGGACCTGCGTAAGCGCGTGCCGCACACGCCCGAGTCGATCGTCCGGCACCACCTGCCGGACGCGACCGGCCGCCGCCGCGGGTACGACAAGGAGGCCGTCGACCGGCTGCGCCGCACCGTCGCGGAGGACGTCGACGCGCTCAACGCCTACATCGTGATGCAGCAGGCCGAGCTGGACCGGGTCAAGCGGCTCGGCGACCGGCTGGGCGCCGCCGACCCGGCGGTGCGGGCCCGCCAGGTCGCCGCCGAGGCGGTCACCCTCACCGCGCGGGCGCAGGCCCAGGCCGACACCGTGATCGCCGCGGCGCAGCAGCAGGGACGCCTGATCGTGGAGACCGCCGAGAAGCAGGCCGCGAACATCCTGGAGGCGGCCCGGCGCGAGGCCGACCGGGCGGCGGCCAGCTACCGGGCCACGGCCGGCGTCGCGTACAGCGCGGAGAGCGAGCGGCAGGCCCGCGACGTCGCGATGCTGGCCACCTGCCTGCGCTCGCTGGAGGCGGCCCGCTCCAACCTGCCCGCCATCGAGGCGCAGTTCGACGCGGTGATCCTGGCGTTCCAGCACCAGCTGCAGCACCTGCACCCGCAACCCGAGTGAGCACCCGAGCCGGTGTGACGTGTCCGAAGTGGAGTGAACATGACCGGCCCGGCCTGCCCGTCCGATGATGGACAGATGCCCTCCCGACAGATGCCGCACTTCGCCGAGCGATACAACCGCCTGGTCGAGGCGATCCGGCCGGGCGGGGTGCGCCAGACCGACGAGCTGGTGGCCCGCGCCGTCGACGTGTCCGCGCAGTACATCGGGATGCTGCGCACCGGCAAGCGGGCCAACCCCAGCCACGGGCTGCTGCGCCGCATCGCGGCCCACTTCGGCGTGGACGTGGCCTACTTCCTCGACCCGGCCCGCGCGGCGGCGATCGACCACGAGCTGGACCTGCTCGGCGCGCTGCGCGACGCCAGGGTGCGCCGGGTGGCGTACCGGCTGACCGGGCTCTCCCCGGCGAGCCTGGACCTGGCCGCCGAGGTGGTGGAGCGGCTGCGCGCGCTGGAAGGCCTATACGACGATCAGTAAAAGATCGGTAACGTGCGCGTGCGAGACTTCGCAGCGCCGCAGGCCGCCCGGCCGCGCGGCGACGTTAGTGAGGCGGTCACGTGGCGGATCACACGGCGCGCCGGCCCTCGGCTCCGGTGGGGCTGGCCGCGAACCTGACGATCGGCATGAGCGTGCACCTGCTCGCCGCCGTCGTCTACGCGGTCCTGTCCCTGCTGCGCCTGGAGGGCTGCGACCGGAGCGACGGGCTGGCGGCCGGCTGGACGCTGGCCGTGCTGATCGACCTCATGCTCGGCGGGATCCTGCTGGCCATGGCGCTGCGCCGGGTCGCCGGCGGCAGCCGGTGGGCGGTGCTGGCGGGCTGGGCGGTGAGCTTCGTGCCGTTCGTGGTGGCCGCCGCCGTCTCCATGCGCTACCTCAACAGCCTGCCCAGTGGCTGTGAGTAGTGCGAGACCGGGAGATCGGGCGCCTGGTCCGCACCGCCGGGTACGCCGACCGTGAGGCGCTGGTCGTGGGCCTGTCCCGCCGCGGTGCGGGGCCGGTGTTCGTGTGCCGGGGGCCGTACACGGCGACCAGCCTCGTCTACGCCGCGTCGCTGGCCAAGCAGGTCGTGGCCGCGTGTGCGCTGCTGCTCGCGCGGCGCGGCGTGCTGGCGGCCGACGAGCCGCTGTCCCCGCGGCTGCCGGAGCTGCCCGGCTGGGCGGCGCGCGTACGGCTGCGGCACCTGGTCCACCACACCGGCGGCCTGCCGGACGACGAGCTGGTCGACGCGCGGCTCACCGGGGACCGGACCGCCGCCGCCGTGCTCGGGGCGCTGACCGCGCTGCCCTTCCCAGCCCGGCCACCCGGCACGGCGTACGCGTACTCCAACGCCGGATACGTCTGCCTCGCCGAGGTGGTGCGCCGCGCGGCGGGCCGCCCGCTGCCGGGCCTGGCCCACGAGCTGCTGTTCGCCCCGCTCGGCATGCGCATGAGCCGGTTCTGGGACGGGCCCGGACCGGCTCCGCCCGGCGCCCGGCCGCTGGCGCCGCTGCACCCGGCGCCGCTGTCGCTCGGCGACGGCGGCCTGTGGACCACCGCCGCCGACCTGCTGCGCTGGGCGGACGCGCTCAACACCGGCGCGCTGGGGGAGAGCGGGCTGCTGCAGACGCCCGGCCGGCTCGACGACGGCACCCCGCTCGACTACGCGTGGGGCATGGGCGTACGCCGCCGCCACGGATACACGCACTACCGGCACGGCGGCGGCTGGCCGGGCGTACGCACCGTGCTGGCCCGGGTGCCCGACCGCGGCCTCGGCCTGGTCGTCGTCGCGCCGGGAGACGCCACCGAGCGCGCCGCGGCGCTCACCGACCTGCTGCTCGACCGGCTGCTGAGCTAATACCAGGTTTGACTTATATAAGCTGCGGCTGTAACTTCGAGCCGTGCACGCCTTCGACGTACTGGGGGACCCGGTCCGGCGCCGGATCCTCGAACTGCTCGCCGACGGCGAACAGTCCTCCGGTGCGCTCACCGAGGTGATCCAGGCCGAGTTCGGCATCTCGCAACCCGCCGTCTCCCAGCACCTGAAAGTGCTGCGCGACAGCGGGTTCGCCACGGTGCGCGCGGTGGGTACCAGGCGGCTGTACACCGTGGACACCACCCCGCTGCGGGAGGTGGACGCCTGGCTCGAACGGTTCCGGGGCTTCTGGAGCCAGCGCCTGGACGCGCTGGAGACCGAACTCGCGCGCGGCCGCCGGGAACGCCGGCAGCGCGAACCACAGCGACGAGGAGACGACGATGAAGGACATCACCGAGCAGCTTGAGGCGATCCGCCGCCGGGTGGAACGCGCCGACACCGACGAGGGAGAGGGCGTCGCCGTCGTCATCCGGCGCACCTACCGCGGCGAGGCCGAGGACGTCTGGGACGCGATCACCAGCCCCGAGCGGCTGCCGCGCTGGTTCGCCCCCGTCACCGGCGACCTGCGGGAGGGCGGCACCTTCCAGGTCGAGAACAACGCGGGCGGCGACATCCAGCGCTGCGACCCGCCCCGCCTGCTCCGCCTCACCTGGGGCGCCCCCAACAGCATCGTCGAGGTCACCCTCACCGCCGCCGGCTCCGACCGCACCGACCTCGAGGTCCGCCACACCGTCCCCCTCTCGGTGGCGGGCAGCGCCGCAGGCGCCCTCTACGTCGGCCCCGGCTGGGACCAGGGCCTGCTCCGCCTGGCCCAGTACCTCTCCGGCGAAGACCTCGGCGACCTCACCACGGCGGAGAACTCCATCGAGGGCCAGGAGTTCTCCCGCGGCTCCATCGCCGCCTGGGCCGACGCCGTCCGCGCCTCCACCCTCGCCACCGAAGACCAGACCACCGCCGCCATAACCGCCGCCACCACCCACTTCGCCCCCAACCTGTAACCCCACCCCACCCCACCCAACCCCACCCCACCGCGCGCCAGCCCCACCCACCCCTCCCGCGTCGATCTTGCGCGAACTGTGGGTGCGACACGCGG
>NZ_BONF01000063.1 GCF_016862575.1 Catellatospora bangladeshensis
CTTAGGGCTGTCGTGGCAGCCCTGGTAGCACTGGGTGCAGTCGGTCGCACCCAGCTCCGGCCAGAACTCCAGGTCGACGGCGTGCCCACTCGCCTCGATCGCGCTGATCGTGCGTGATCGGATGACGCTACCCGTGCCGGGCAGACGTGGGTCATGCTCCCGCTCGTCCTGCGGGATGTGGTGGATGTAGCGACCGGCGACCTTCTCGCAGAAGTCGGTGTAGTCGCGCGTACGGATGATGAAGGCGTGCCAGAACCGGTCGACGACTGTCGAGGGACCGAGCGGTTCGGGTGCCACCGCGCAAGCAGCCAGGAAGCCGACCATCTGGGACACACCTCGCTGGCAGAAATTGACGCTCCACGTCGGGAACTGCTGTTGCACGTCCTTGACAAGCAAGCTCGCCACCTGGTCCGGGATGGCATCGCGCTGGTTCTGGTCGAGTAGCGTGGTCATCTGACCTCCACTGGTAGTGAGTGGTGGGCGGAGGGCGAGCGACGTTGCGAGCGGCAGCCTGTCCTCCGCGACTGTCTATGTGGCTGATCGATGGTGCCGAGGTCGCCGAGGCAGCGCGCCCAGACGCCAGAAGGCGGCGTGGGCGAGGATCCTGGACGGGCAAGGCGTGATCTCGCCGCAGGTTGCGCACACACCCGTGAACGGGACATTGTCGAGATGCTGCTCAATGAGTGCCTGGGCGGCGGCCGTGGTCTCCGGCAGCCGAACGACACCACGGGCGAGGACGCTTGTGGTCACGGAGTCTCCGCTTCTGCAGATGTCAGTACTCGTTCGGCCCAGAGCCGGGTGGTACAGGGATGCGGAACGCAAATCCCGAACTGGGCGCAACCCGAGCACCATCCCTCTTCGGTCGATGTGTGGGATCCGGCCGCGGTCTGGGCGGCTGGAACCAGCGCAATGAGATCGTCGGTGCGGGTCATGCCGACTCCTCGCGATCGTTGATCTGGCTCAATGTCACGCCTAGGCTTTTCTGGACACGAACGGGAGGGATCGGCATCACCTCCCGCCCGTGCCGTGTGAACAGCGTGGCCCGAATCTCGGGCGGGCTGAAGGTGGGCGGCGTTAGCCGCTGCGTTTGCTAACAGATCGGATGCCGCCGATGAGTAGCGCAGGTCGGGAGCTGCAACGCTGGCGCAAGAGGCGTCGGCTGTCCCTACGAGCCCTTGCCGAGAAGGTCAACTACAGCTACGTCTATCTGTGGGAGATCGAGAGAGGCGGCAAGCCGGCACTGGCCATGGTGATGGCAGCATGTGATCGTGCATTGGAAGCAGGCGGGGAGTTGGCCCGCCTTGCTGAAAAGGGCGGGGATGTGAAGCGACGGGAGTTCCTCCAGAGCACGGTTGCCGCACCGCTGATGCTCCGTGGTGCCCTGAGCGGGCTCAATGATCAGCTCTGGAAGGTCTACGTCGCGGCCTCGGACAAGAGTTCACTGCTTCCGCTGGCCAATGCCCAGCTCGTGATCACTGACGACGACCTGATGCGTGCTGATGTATTGCAGCTCATCGGGGAGATCTACTTCGACGGCAACCGCTACTCGGATGCGGTGCGCTGCTACACGGAAGCCGCGACAGCCGCCAGCGGCACGAACGCTGATCACGACCTCTGGGCTTGCGCGCTCATCCGCCATGCCTTCGTCGGCGTCTACGAACGCCGGTTCGCGGACGCACTGCGCCTGCTGGAACTGGCCGAGGGTGTGGCAGCTCGCGGGGACAGTCAGCTCACGACCTCGCCATGGGTGCAGGTCGTAAAGGCGCAAGCGCTGGCCGGCCTGGGCGATGCCAGCGGGTGCAGGCGGTCGCTGGACCTGTCCCACGCTCTTGACGGCCGTACGAACAACGGTGGCTGGCTGCGGTTCGATGGTTCTCGCATTGCCGAGGAGGCCGGGGCCTGTTTCATCCAGCTCGGTCGCCCAGACCAGGCCGAGATCCAGCTTGAACAGGCGCTCGCCGGTCTCGCTACGTCGTCGAGGCGGCGTGGCGTCGTCTTGGCGGACCTGGCCATGGTCGGCGTCATGCGCAAAGATCGCGAATACGCGCTCCACTACGCCAGCGGGGCGCTGTCGATCGCGCGAGAGACCGGCTCCGGCCTGCTCACGCGCAAGCTCATGAACGTTCAAGCCGAGATGCTGGGGGCATGGTGACCGGTGGTGAGATCTTCCGTGAGGCGTGGATCGCCGGGGTGCGCAAGCACTTCCCGGGCGAACCGAAAGCGTCCTACATCGTGCCGTGGGAGGGCACGCCCCACTGGGAGCGCGCCAGCGCCGGGGCCGTATACGAGCAGGTCGCGCTCCTCATCCGGCAGGGCGGCACCGACAAGCTGACGCGAGAGCAGAAAGGGCGCTTCGTCGCCCTCTGCTGGATCGCCCAGATCTACCACCACATCCCCGACCCGAAGCCCGCCTACGTCGCGAACTGGGAGCAGTTGCCGGACTGGCAGCAGGAGACCGACGCCGACATCTTCGAACACATCGCCGCGACCATGGACTGAAGCACCGCGCCCGGCACAAGCCGCCTGCTCGTTCGGCGTACCAGTGACACTGCGGGCCGGACACGCCGATGGCGCGGCGCTCGGGGCGCCGCGCCATCGGGTCTGTCGGGTGCTGTCTCAGGCGAAGTCGAACAGCGGTGGGAACACCAGCACGACCGTCCAGGCCCAGACCGCGTACACGGCCAGGTACCGCGTCTGCCACTGCTCCAGCCTGCCGAACGGCATCCGCCCGCGGATGAAGCCGAGGAACAGCCACGCCGACCAGGCCAGGTTGGCCAGCAGGATGAGGTTCTCGCCCAGGGCCGCCGTCTTGTTGGCGGTGAAGCCGAACTCGGTGATCCGGCCGGTGATCGCGATCAGCACCAGCACGTCGATGATCAGCGCACTGACCACCAGCGCCAGCTGCAGCTTGTCGAACAGGCCGGGCTTGGCCGCGGGGTTGCGCGCCGACAGGGCGTACAGCAGCAGCCCCAGCACCACCACGAGCAGCAGGTCGAACACGATGAGCACTTCGCGCTCGACGTCGATCACGCTGGTGGTGAAGGCGACGGCGCCGAGGAACGCCAGCAGCGTCGCGGTGAACAGCGGCGTGAACACCTTGGTCAGCACCGGCGCCATGTTCTCCACGACGCTCTGCTTCGCCTCGACCAGCCACGCGGCCACCACGACGGCGGCGACCGCGCCGCAGGGCAGCAGCCACTGGGAGATGAACGTCTCCGGGTTGATGCCGATGGCGTTGAACGTCCCGGCGGTGAACGCGGTGAGCACTCCGCCGCCGAGCGCGAGCAGCGCGTAGTAGATCAGGAATTCGCCGGTGAACCTGATGAAGTCCATCCGGCGCTGCCCGGATCGCCACTCGCCGCCGACGTAGGCGACGCCGACCACCAGCCAGAGCGCGATCGGCAGGTGGATCGCGGCGAGCACCAGGGTGTGCGAGTCGCCCGCCATGGGGTACGTGTTGACGGCCGTCGCGCCCAGCGCGAAGAACGCCGCGAGCAGGCCGATGACCCCGGCGCCGAGCCGGCGCTGCCACGCGAAGTACGCGGCCAGCGGCGCCAGCGCGAACAGGCCGGCGTTGCGCAGGAAGAAGGAGGCGGCGGCGTCGCTGTCCATGTCGAGGCCGAGCCAGCCGGGCACCTTGATCGCCAGGGCGGCTGCGGCCGCGCAGGCCACCATGACCGGCAGCTCCCGGCGGCTGCGAGCGGGGCCCGCGGGGTCGTCCCCGGTCAGCACGAGTTGCTTCCACAACCGGTCGGAGTGCTCCCGGGCGAACTCGCGGGACAGTTCGTCGAGGCTGCCCATGCGCTTGACGGCGATGAGGAAGGCCTCGTCGGGGTGCAGGCCGGCCTCGGTGAGGTCGGCGATGCGGCCGCGCAGGTGGTCCTCCAGCTCCTCCGCGTCGGCCTGGTGCATCTCCTGACGGCGGCGCACGTACGCGCGCCACTCGGCGATCTGGGTCTCCAGCTCGCTGTTGCTGTCTACGGTCATGCCGATCACGCCCCGGCCGGTGCGATGAGCGGCAGGGGCATGGGCGCGGCGTTCCACACGCCGCGCAGCGTGTCGACGACCGCGGCCCACTGGCGGCGCTGCTCGGTCAGCTCGGCCCGGCCCAGGTCGGTGATGCGGTAGTACTTGCGGCGGCGCTCGCCGGCCGGGCTCTGCCAGTGGGACTCGACGTAGCCGAGCCGCTCCAGCCGGTGCAGCAGGGGGTAGAGCAGGCCGTCGGTCCATTCGAGATGGCCGCCGGACAGGTTGTTGACCTGTTTGAGGATCGCGTAGCCGTAGCTCTCGCCCTCGGCGAGGATGCCGAGGACGAGTGGGGTCGCCGAGGCCGCGACGAGATCTTTCGTGATGTGCACGAGGGATACCGCCTATACCTAGAACTGCTATGTATCGTAGTTCTAGGCGTCAGCCGAGCGCAACGCCCTGACCTGTGAAGATCTGGTAGAGAGGCACCGCGGGCCGCTGTCGGAAACTGTGCTCCCAGCACGCCATGACGATCTTGCGGCCGGCGCTACTGTGACGCCCATGCCCACCCGTCACGCGCACTGCTCCTACTGCGGCAGCGCCTTCTCCGCCGACCAGCCGTGGCCGCGAACCTGCGCCGCCTGCGCGCAGATCAGCTACGTCAACCCGCTGCCGGTCGCGGTGGCGGTGCTGCCCGTGGGTGACGCGCTGCTCGGCGTCCGCCGCATCATCCCGCCCGGCGCGGGCCGGGTGGCGCTGCCCGGCGGCTTCATCGACCTCGGCGAGTCCTGGCAGCAGGCCGTCGTCCGCGAGCTGCGCGAGGAGACCGGCATCGAGGCCGACCCCGCCGACGTCACCCTCTACGACACCCTCAGCGCCCCCGACGGCACCCTCCTCGTCTTCGGCCTCCTACCCCCACGCTCTCTCGCCGACCTACCCCCCTCCACCCCCAACGCCGAATCCGCCGGCTGGGAGCTGGTAACCCCCACCACTCCCCTCGCCTTCTCCCTCCACACCGCCGTAGCCACCCGCTACTTCACCACCCACCCCGCCTAACGTGCGTCGATCTTGCGTGAGCTGTGGGTGCGACACGCATAAAAGGGGCGAAGTCATAACAGTTCGCGCAAGATCAACATGATCTTGGCGCAGCGCAGCGCGGGGCGGCGCGGGGCAGCGCGGCGCGGGGCGAGGGTGCGGGAGCATGGTGTGCGAGGCTGGGGGTGTGGGGCAGGATCCGCTAAGTCAGGCGCAGCGGCTCGCGGCTGCCGGTGAGCACGAGGCCGCGCTGCGGCTCGCGCGCGAGCTGGAGGCGGAGTACGCCGCGCAGGGCGACGACGGGGTGAACCTCCTGCTCTGGGTGCGGCTGAGCATGGCGCGGTGGCTGGCGGTGCAGGAACGGCCGGACCGGCGGGCGGCGCTGGCCGTGCTCGACGCGGCCGAGCAGACCTGGCGTTCCCCGGCGGTGCAGGGCTCGGAGATGGTGCACCTGCTGGGTGCGGAGCTGATGTCGCTGCGCAGCTTCGTGCTGCGCCAGCTCGGGTACGCCGCCGAGAGCCTCGCCGCGGGGGAGCAGGCCCTGGCCTTCTTCACCGAGCTGGAGCAGGACGCGCCCGAGATGCTGTCCGCGGTGGGGCGGGTGCCGCTGCTGCTCAACCGGGGCGCGGCGCTGGCCGACCTGGGCCGCACCGCCGAGTCGCTGGCCCCGCTGGCCCAGGCCCTGGCGGCGCTGCGCGAGGCCGGGGCGGCCGCCGTGCACCGCGACGTCGAGATCGAGCTGCTCGTGCTCCAGGGCACCTCGCTGACGCTGCTGGGCCGCTTCGCCGAGGCGGGCGCGGCCGAGGCCGAGGCGATCGCGTTCGCCCGCAAGGAGTCCGGACGGGCCGCCCGGCACCTGCTGGCCACCGCGCTGACCAACCACGCCACGACGCTGACCCGCGTGCGGCAGTACGACGAGGCCCTCGGCACGGTCCACGAGGCGATGGCGGTGCTGCGGGAGACCGACGGCGAGCCGGTGACCGCCGTGCAGCGGCGCCGCTGGGGCCTGCCGCTGTCCACCGAGGCCGAGGTCCTGCTCGCGGTGGGCCGCCGGGAGGACGCCGCCCGTGCCGCCCGCCGGGCCGAGCCCGTGCTGCGCGAGTACGCGGCCGAGGTGCCGCTGCTCGTCGCCGGTTCGCTGGCCAACGTGTGCCTGCTCATCGGCGAGGCCGAGGACGACAAGGCCTACGCGGACGAGGCACTGGAACGGCTGACCGAGCTGAACGAGCGCTTCCCCGGCCGCTACGAGTACTGGTGGCGGCGCGCCCGTGACCTGGTCGAACGCCTGCACAGCGGAGCCGGGTGACGGCGAGCTGCTCCTCGCTCCGTCTTCCCGGCCGTATTCATTGTATCGGTCGTGCAAGTCGTACAGATCGCCCCGAATGATGATTTTCGGGCGCTGGGCTGCGTTTAGCCTCGTCAAGCCACCCAATCCCACGTCACCGGGGAGCACTGTGCCTGACGCCAGAACGCAGGAGATCGCCATTGAACAGCAGGCCGTCGATCAGGTCTACGAGCGCGTCGAGGTGATGCGGGCGCAGGCCCGCGAGCTGGCCCGCGAGGGTCACCAGCGGGCCACCACCGGCCTGACCACCGGTCTCGTGGAACGCGACGCGATGGTCATCCGGGCGGACCGGCGGCTGCGCACCCTGGACGCCGAGGCCGAGGGTCTCGTGTTCGGCCGACTCGACTACGACGACGGCGAGGTCTACCGCATCGGCCGCCTCGGGCTGCGCGACGAGCAGTCCGAGCCGCTGCTGGTCGACTGGCGCGCCCCGGCCGCCGCCGCGTTCTACCGAGCCACGTCCGGCGAGCCGCTCGGCGTCGTACGCCGCCGCATCATCATCAGCCGCGGGCCCGAGGTCATCGACCTCGACGACGACCTGCTCGACCCGGACGGCGCCGGTGAGCTGCGCGTGCTCGGCGAGGGGGCGCTGCTCGCGGCGCTGCGGCGCTCGCGCGGCCCGCTCATGCGCGACATCGTCACCACCATCCAGCGCGAGCAGGACGAGGCCATCCGCTCGCCGGCCCGTGGCGTGACTGTGGTCACCGGGGGTCCCGGCACCGGCAAGACGCAGGTCGCGCTGCACCGCGCGGCATACCTGCTCTACACCGACCGGGGGCGCTTCGCCGACGGGCGGGTGCTCGTGGTCGGGCCGTCCACCGTGTTCACCAACTACATCAGCCGGGTGCTGCCCGCGCTCGGCGAGGACAGCGTGCACCTGCGCGCCATCGGCGAGCTGTTCGACGGGGTGACCGCCACCCGCCGCGACCCCGCGGCCGTGGCCGAGATCAAGGGCGCGGACACCATGCCGCGGCTGCTCACCGAGCTGATGTGGCAGACCCCGCCGGGCGCGCCCGCGCGACTGCGGCTGGTGTACGCGGGCCAGGTGCTCACCCTCGACGAGGCCGCGCTCGCCCAGGCGCGGGTACGCGCCCGCGAGCGCGCGGACCGGCTCGGCACCGCCCCCAACGCCGCCCGCGGCCTGGCCGCCGCCGCCCTGCTGGAGGCGCTGTGGACCCGCGTCGACGGGGAGCACCTGGAGCGCGGCGCGTTCGTCGAGGACGTCGCCGACCGGGGCGAGTTTTTGAGCTTCCTGCGCGACTGGTGGCCCCACCTGACCCCGCCGGACGTGCTGTCCTGGCTGGACGATCCGGCGCGGTCCGCGCCCGTGCTCGGCGCGGCGGCGGCCGAGGCGCTGGCCGTGTCCTACCGGGACTGCGACGGCTGGGCCGTGGACGACGTGCCGCTGCTCGACGAGCTGACCGGTCTGCTCGGCGAGGCGCCGCCGCCGCGCCGCCCGACCCAGGCCGAGACCGGCTGGCGGCTGCGCGAGCTGACCTCCGGCACGCAGCACGTCGACACGTTCGTGCTCAGCCTCGGCCTGCACGACGGCTGGAGCCTGTACGCGCCGGGCCATCCCACCCCGATCGCGCTGGCCGGGCCGAAGATCGACAACGACGCGATCCACGCCGCGCAGCGCTGGGCCGAGGCCGTCATCCTGCGCGAGGGCCACCGGGTGGTCAGCTGGACCGACGGCTTCGACCCGCACGGCGAGGACGGGTACGTGCCGGTGCTCGCCGAGCCGCTGCCGCCGCCGGAGCCCGAGCCGGAGGACACCGGTGGGGACGACTACGCCCACGTCATCCTCGACGAGGCGCAGGACCTGTCCCCGATGGAGGCACGGATGATCGCCCGCCGGGCGGCGTACGCCTCGATGACGATCGTCGGCGACCTCGGCCAGGCCACGCACCCGCTGGCCGCCGCGTCCTGGCCGGAGCTGCTCGCCCGGCTCGGCCGCCGGGAGGCGCGCACCCTGGAGCTGCGCACCGGCTACCGGGTGCCGCAGACGCTGGCCGACTATGCGGCCCGGCTGCTGCCGCCCGGCATCGCCCCGACCCGCTCCTACCGGCCCGGCGGCGAGCTGACCGTACGCCAGGTCGACGACCTGCACGCCGCCGTCCGGGAGGCGGTGCGCGACGCGCCGCGCGACGCGACGACCGCCGTCGTCGCCGCCGACCACACCGCCGCCGCGCTCGCGCCGCTCGTCGAGGGCGCGACGGTGGTGCCCGCCGGCGTCGTCAAGGGCCTGGAGTACGACCACGTGATCGTGGTCGAGCCCGCCGAGATCCTCGCCGCCGAACCCCGCGGCGCCAGCCGCCTCTACGTCGTCCTCACCCGCGCCGTGGCCAGCCTCGCCGTCCTGCACCACGCACCCCTGCCCCGGGCCCTCCAGCCCTGAGCACCCCGTCCCCTCGTCCACCCTGACCTGGCGCAACTGTTGAAGACCCGCGGCCTCAGATCACCTCTGAGGCCGCGGGTCTTCAAGAGTCGTCACAAAGGACGCCCGGGCGTCAGGCCGTGCCGTCCTTCGGGCTCCCGTGCTCCATGGTGGGGACGGCGGGCTGGGCAGGGGCCGTCGGGTAGGGGTCGGTGGCCTGTGCGGGAACGGCCGGGAACGGCGCGGCCGCCGGGGCGTCGTCGGGGTCGTCGCGGCCGGTGCGCAGGGCGAGCCGGTCCAGGGACAGGATCTGGACCGCGGCGATCGCGGCGGCGATGACGAGCAGCAGCGGCAGCGGGTACAGCCAGCCGGTCACGCCGCCGCCGCCCTCCAGGCCGCGGTAGCCGAACTCGGTGACGGTCTGCAGCACCACGACCTGCATGGGCGCGGAGTCCGGGCGCATCCCGGCGATCAGCGGCCACAGGGTGTCCTGCGCCGCGACGACCCAGACCATCAGCCCGGCCAGGCCGGCCACGGGCAGGGCCCGGGTCAGGCGTACGCCCCGGAACAGCAGCGCGCTGCCGAACAGCACCGGGATGCTCAGCGACGCGGGCGGGACCAGGAACAGGAACTCGCTGCCGTCCTCCATCCGGTGCCGGAACGCGTCCGGGATCAGCGCGGGCAGCCCGGTGAACAGCCACGGCGCGAACGGCAGCAGCAGCAGCTCGCTCCGCCGGCCGAGCGGCCGCAGCGCGCCGATGCCGTATCCGCCTAGCACGGCCGCGGTCACCCCGAGCAGCGTGGACAGCAGCGGCGGGATCCAGGTGGAGACCAGGTGCGGCAGCACCCCGGACTCCCGGGGCAGGGCCGAGAACGACACCGAGTGGGTCAGCCACGGCACCAGCGAGCCGAGCGCGATCAGCGCCGCCACCGCGGTGACCACCAGCGACACGGCGGTCCAGGGCGAGGTGCCGGCGGGCTGGTCCGGGGCGGGCTCGGCGGCGGCCTCGACCACCCGGGCGCGGGCGGCGATCAGCCATCCGGCGACGCCCACGCCGAGCACGGCCAGCACCGCCAGCAGCAGCACGGCACCGGCCGAGGCCACACCCAGGTCGGCGAAGCGGAACGCGACGTCGAAGATCAGCATCGCGGGCGATCCGAAGCGCGGGCCGTCCGGTCCCCGCAGCAGGTACGGGAAGGTGAACGACTGCAGGGCGTACGCCAGGGAGGTGGCCGTGATGATCCCGCCGACGAGCAGCAGGCCGGGCCACGCGTCGCCGAGCCGGGGCGACCGGCGCAGGACCAGCAGGAACGCGGTCGCACCGAGGCCCACGGCGAGCGCGCCGAACGCGCCGTACTGCCCGAGGAAGGGGTTGAGGTCGCGCGGCGACTCGAAGGACAGCAGCCACGCGACGGCGGCCATGGTGGCGCCCACCGCGGCCATGGGCAGCGCGAACGCGGCGCGCAGGGCCCACCGGCCGCGGCGTCCGGCCAGCGCGGCGAGCCAGGCCAGCAGCAGGCCGCCGATCAGCGCGGTGAAGGTCAGCGCCACGGCCAGCAGCAGCGGCCCGACCAGCGACTCGGCGAAGTCGTCGAACAGGGCGCTGTAGTTGTCGCCGCCCACCGATTCGGACGGCTTGTCGAGCAGGGACGCGTCGGTGAAGCTGGCCAGCAGCGTCCGTACGGACGGCACCAGGTAGCCGGTGAACAGGAGCACGGTCGCGGGGATCAGCGCGAGCAGGCCGAGCAGCACGCTCGTCCCGTTGCGGGGTGGCTTGGCCGGGGTGTCCAACATGTACCGGATGCTAACGGCCCGGGGCGACGCGGACAGCTTCGCCGAGGGGGTCGCGCCGTGACCCCGACCACCGATAAAGTCATCCTGTGATGACATGTCGCACATAAACTTGACTGATTCCAGAAAAGCGATCAGACTTCCGGGCGTGGCCACGACCCTGGACTTCCAGCGGTTGCTGCGGGAGGCCGCGCTGCGCGTTACCCGTCCGCGGGTGGCGGTGCTGGGCGCGGTGCACGCGCTTCCGCACGCCGACACGGACTCGATCATCGCCGCGGTGCGCCAGGGCTTGCCCGAGGTGTCCCACCAGGCCGTGTACGACTGCCTGCACGCGCTGACGGCCGCGGGCCTGGTGCGCCGCATCCAGCCGTCCGGCCTGGTGGCCCGCTACGAGGCCCGGGTGGGGGACAACCACCACCACTCGGTGTGCCGGTCCTGCGGGCTCATCGCCGACGTCGACTGCGCCGTCGGCGAGGCGCCCTGCCTGACCGCCGCCCACGACCACGGCTTCGCCGTCGACGAGGCCGAGGTCATCTACTGGGGTCGCTGCCCTGCCTGCTCCACCACGTAATTCCTGATCGACCTGATCCGGCAAGTCACGGAAGGAACCCGATGTCCGAGAACCACGACGCCATCGTGCACGACGCCGAGGCCGGTGCGGAGTCCCGCTGCCCGGTCGCGCACGGACGCGCGCCGCACCCGACCCAGGGCGACGGCAACCGCGGCTGGTGGCCCAACCACCTGAACCTGAAGATCCTCGCGAAGAACCCGGCCGTGGCCAACCCGCTCGGCGAGCGGTTCGACTACGCCGCGGCGTTCCAGACGCTGGACCTGGCCGCCGTCAAGCGGGACATCGCCGAGGTCCTCACGGCGTCGCAGGACTGGTGGCCGGCCGACTACGGGCACTACGGCCCGTTCATGATCCGTATGGCGTGGCACAGCGCGGGCACGTACCGGATCAGCGACGGCCGCGGTGGCGCCGGGGCCGGTCAGCAGCGGTTCGCGCCGCTGAACAGCTGGCCGGACAACGGCAACCTGGACAAGGCCCGCCGCCTGCTGTGGCCGGTGAAGAAGAAGTACGGCCAGAACCTGTCCTGGGCCGATCTGATGATCCTGGCCGGCAACGTCGCGCTGGAGTCGATGGGGTTCAAGACGTTCGGCTTCGGCGGCGGCCGCGCGGACGTGTGGGAGCCGGAGACCGACGTCTACTGGGGCCCGGAGACCACCTGGCTGGGCGACGCCCGCTACACCGGTGACCGCGAGCTGGAGAACCCGCTCGGCGCGGTCCAGATGGGCCTGATCTACGTCAACCCGGAGGGCCCCAACGGCAACCCGGACCCGATCGCCGCGGCCCGCGACATCCGCGAGACGTTCCGCCGCATGGCGATGAACGACGAGGAGACGGTCGCGCTGATCGCCGGCGGCCACACCTTCGGCAAGGCGCACGGCGCGGGCCCGGCGGACAACGTCGGCGCCGAGCCCGAGGGCGCGTCGATCGAGGAGCAGGGCCTGGGCTGGAAGAACAGCTTCGGCACCGGCAAGGGCGGCGACACCATCACCTCCGGCCTGGAGGGCGCGTGGACGAACACGCCGATCCAGTGGGACAACAGCTTCTTCGAGATCCTGTTCGGGTACGAGTGGGAGCTGTCCAAGAGCCCGGCCGGGGCGCACCAGTGGAAGCCCAAGGACGGCGCGGGCGCGGGCACGGTCCCGGACGCGCACGACGGGGCGAAGACCCACGCGCCGATGATGCTGACCACGGACCTCGCGCTGCGTTTCGACCCGGTGTACGAGCAGATCTCGCGCCGCTTCCTGGCCGACCCGGCGGCGTTCGCCGACGCGTTCGCCCGCGCCTGGTACAAGCTGACCCACCGTGACATGGGCCCGGCCGTGCGCTACCTGGGCAGCGAGGTCCCGTCCGAGGTGCTGATCTGGCAGGACCCGCTGCCGGCCGTGGACCACGAGCTGGTCGGCGCGGCCGACGTGGCGGCGCTCAAGGAGCGGATCCTGGCCACCGGCCTGACCGTGTCCGAGCTGGTCTCGACCGCGTGGGCGTCGGCGTCGACGTTCCGCGGCAGCGACAAGCGGGGCGGCGCGAACGGCGCCCGCGTCCGCCTGGAGCCGCAGAGCGGCTGGGAGGTCAACAACCCCGACCAGCTCGCGCGGGTGCTGCACGCCCTGGAGGGCGTCCGGGACGCGTTCAACGCCGCCCAGTCCGGCGGCAAGAAGGTCTCGCTGGCCGACGTGATCGTGCTGGCCGGTGCCGCCGCGGTGGAGCAGGCCGCGAAGGCGGCCGGTGTCACCGTGGAGGTGCCGTTCACCCCGGGCCGCACCGACGCCGCGCAGGACCAGACCGACGTGGAGTCGTTCGCGGCGCTGGAGCCGAAGGCCGACGGCTTCCGCAACTACCTGGGCAAGGGCAACCGCCTGCCCGCCGAGTACCTGCTGGTGGACAAGGCGAACCTGCTCACGCTGAGCGCGCCGGAGCTGACCGTGCTCGTCGGCGGCCTGCGGGTGCTGGGCGCGAACTACAACGGCTCGAACCTCGGCGTGCTCACCGAGACCCCCGGCCGCCTGACCAACGACTTCTTCGTGAACCTGCTCGACCTGGGCACCACGTGGCGGTCGACCTCCGCCGACCAGGAGACGTTCGAGGCGGTGGACGCGTCGGGCGCGGTCAAGTGGACCGGCACCCGCGCGGACCTGGTCTTCGGCTCGAACTCCGAGCTGCGGGCGCTGGCCGAGGTGTACGCGAGCGACGACGCGAAGGAGAAGTTCGTGACGGACTTCGTCGCCGCGTGGGCCAAGGTCATGGACCTGGACCGCTTCGACGTCTGATCCGGCACCACCCCTGAGGAAGCCCGCCGCCCCCCGTCGGCGGGCTTCCTCCTTTGTGTACCCGGAACTTCCGGACCTCCCGCCGGCATGCCTGCCGGGCCGGTGAAGGCCGTTCGGCGACGGTCGCCGACCGGTCGCCGACATCGATGACCGAAAGTTCCGGAACATATTGACGTGCGACGTTGCATCGCCGAGCCTGAGACCTGCCCTGGCATCCGTGATCATCAATCATGGATGCCGCTTCCACTGCCCGGAAGGAGGCGCAGTGAACCTCAGCTCAGAACACGCCCGCACCCGAGCGGCGCTGGCCGCGCTCGCGGTGTTCGCGCTCGCGGTCACCGGCGCGGCGACGGTCGTCGCCGCCACCACGTCCGCCCAGGCCGCACCCGCCCTCGCCGCCGAGGACGACGGTGCGGGCTGCCCGGTCACCCTGCCCGGCTCCACCACGTCCAACCCACGGCTGCCCGACCCGTTCCGCAGGATCGACGGCACCCGCATCACCACCAAGGCCGAGTGGACCTGCCGCCGCGAGGAGATCAAGAAGCTCGCCGAGCGCTACGTCTACGGCACCAAACCGGCCAGGCCCGCCAGCGTCACCGGCACGGTGTCCAGCTCGAACATCACCGTCAACGTGTCCGAGGGCGGACGCAGCGCGAGCTTCTCGGCCAGCGTGAGCCTGCCCACGACCGGCACCGCGCCGTACCCGGCGGTCGTGGTCGTGGGCGGACTCGGCGCGGACACCGCCACGATCCGCGCCGCCGGGGTCGCCGTCATCAACTACGACCCGCTGGCCGTCGGGCGGGAGGGCACGCCCCGCACCAACAAGCAGGGCGCGTTCTACAGCGTCTACGGCAACACCAGCAGCACCGGCCTGCTGCTCGCCTGGGGCTGGGGGGTGAGCCGCATCATCGACGTCGTCGAGCAGTCGGGCGGCGGCATCCTCAAGGCCGACGCGATGGGCGTCACCGGCTGCTCCCGCTACGGCAAGGGCGCGTTCGTCGCGGGCGCGTTCGACCAGCGCATCGCGCTGACCATGCCGATCGAGTCGGGCAGCGCCGGCGCGCCGATCCTGCGCGGCATCCCCGGCGAGTCCGGGGCGCAGCCGCTGAGCAGCGCGTACTCCGAGCAGCCGTGGCTGGGCGACGCGTTCAGCTCGTTCACCGGCAACCCGAACGGGCTGCCGATCGACACGCACCAGATCGTCGGCATGATCGCGCCGCGCGGGCTGTTCCTGATGGAGAACCCGCGCATCGACTGGCTGGCCGCCCGCTCCGGCAGCGTGGCCGCGCTCGGCGGCGCCGAGATCTACAAGGCGCTCGGCGCGGGTTCGAACCTCACCTACTGGTCGGACGTCGCGGACGGCACGCACTGCGCGGTACGCAGCGAGTGGCGTACGCCGCTGCAGCAGAACCTGCAGAAGTTCCTGCTCAAGACCGGCAGCGCCGCGGGCGTCATCCGGATCTCCAGCCTGAAGTCCGGCAACCTCGCCGACTGGCGCGACTGGACGACACCCACCCTGCTCGACGGCCCCCCGACCTCCCCACCGCCGAACTCCCCGTCCCCCTCCACGGTCCCGTCCTCCCCGCCACCGTCCTCGCCTCCGCCGTCCTCCCCGCCGCCCTCGTCGCCTCCGCCGTCGCCTCCGCCGCCGACGGGCACCTGCGGCGCGGCGTTCCGCACGGTCAACTCCTGGCCGGGCGGCTTCCAGGGCGAGATCACGGTGACCGCGGGCGCCTCGGCGATCAGCGGCTGGACCGTGACCTGGACCCTCGCCTCCGGCCAGACCATCACCCAGCTCTGGAACGGCACCCTCACCACCAGCGGCTCCACCGCCACCGTCAGAAACCTGTCCTACAACGGCTCACTCGCCCCACGAGCCTCGACCACCTTCGGCTTCACCGCCACCGGCCCCGCCGCAACCCCCTCCCTCACCTGCACCTGATGAAAGGAAGGGCACCTTCTTATCGCTTTCCGATGTAGAAGGTGCCCTTCCGAACCTCTCAGGCCGCTGGGCTGCCGCGGCGTCTGCGTACGGTGGCCACGGCGCCGGTCGCCAGCAGGGCGACGGCGGCGGCCAGGACGAACGTCGCGGCGCGCGGGTGCGGGGCGCCGCCGGACTGCGACGCGGCGGCCGGGGCGAGCGCGGGGGCGGTCGCGGCGGGGGACGGGGACGGCGAAGCGGTGACCACGGTGGCCTTCGGGCGGCCCGCGTCGGTGACCGCGGCCTGCGGTGCGGGACCGGTGGCGGGCCACGACCTGGCCGAGGTGGCCGCGACGGACAGGTGGCCGAGCGAGGTGTCCAGGATGACCGCCTTTCCGAGCAGCAGTTGCACACGCACGGTGGCGGCCTCGGCGGACACCGCGGAGTCGGTGAGGGTGCGGACCAGCTCGCCGATGGAGACCCGCACGGACAGCAGCGAGCGGGTCGGCGTACGGCCGCGCAGCGACGCGTTGACGTACACGTCGGTGGAGATCTTCTCGGCGGACAGGTGCGCCACCGGGCGGCCCGCCGCGGTGACCTCCAGCACCGCGGGCCGGTAGTCCACCAGCGACCGGGCACGGCTGCCCCCGGCCACCGCGAGCAGCTTCGGCTGGCTGACGACCTTGACGGACACCTCGGCGGCCGTACCGTCGAACAGCGACACCTCGGCCAGGGAGCTGCCCGCCCCGGCCGCGACGCCGACCCGGTTGCCGGGCAGGCGTACCAGCTCGGTGAACGCCTGCGACGCGCCCGCCGAGCGGACCCGCAGCAGGCTCGTCCCGGCGTCGGAGCCGTCGGCGCCCCCGGCGGAGACCGCACCGCCGCCCGCGGGCAGCAGCGTCAGCGAGCCGATGCCGGTCGCGGCGCGGGTCAGCGGACCCGTCTGCCCGCACCGGTAGTCCCGTCGCCAGGACGCGTCGGAGGTCAGCCTGCCCGCCTCCGCGTCGAGCAGGCCCGGCGCGTTCAGGGCCGACAGTCGCGTCTCGTGCGGCCCCGGCGATCCGGCCGTCGTGGCGATGCTGCGGGAGACGGCCGGCTCGCCGGGGTCGATGCCGAGCACGGCCAGCTCGCTCAGGTGTGCGGCCGCGACGGCCGGCTGGGCGGACGCGCTGTCCACGGCGCCGGTCGCGGAGGCCAGCCGCAGGTCGGCCAGCGGCCGGTCACGCAGGATCGGCAGGTCCAGGGCCCGCAGCCGCAGCACGTCGGCCTGTGCCGAGGCGCTGAACCGCGCGGTGCAGCCGGGCCCGGCCTGGGCCGCGCCCAGCGGGACCAGGGCCGCGCAGGCTCCCGCGGCGAGCCCGGCGGCGGTCGCGGCGGCGCCGGTACGTCGTAGCCATGTCATGTGAACCCGTCCCTCTTCGTCGGGGGCATCGACATCCGCACAACGAGGACCGGCCACAACGGACGTTCGGCGTTATCGATTCGTTACCGAACCCGCTCGCAGGCGCACCGCCGGTCCGGCAGGCCGTGGACCCGTTGCGCCGTATCGGGAAGAATGCGCAGCGCACGCCCCCGGCACAACGGAATAAGGTACAAATGCGACGTACTGCTGCACTCCTCGGCTCACTCCTGCTCGCCGCGAGCGTCACGCTCGCCGCGCAGGCCCCCGCCCATGCGGCCCCGGCGCGGGCCAACGGCCAGGCGAACACCGTCGTCTTCATCCACGGCTGGAGCCCCGACGGCGACGCGAACTGCGACGCGTACTGGTCCGCCGTCACGAACCAGTTCACGAACGCGGGCTGGACGGGCGACCTGGTGACGTTCGGCTACTACTCGGGCAACACCGACTGCGACATCCTGTTCCCCGGCGACACCATGAACACGTCGATCAAGGCGGTCGGCAAGGCCCTGGCCAACGAGCTGTACAGCCGCTACTCGGCCAGCGGCGTCAAGGTCGACGTCGTCGCGCACTCGATGGGCGGCCTCGTGATCCGCTCCGCGCTGACCGAGGTGGCCAAGGGCACGGCCGGGTATCCGCCGTACCTGTACGTCGAGGACGTGGTGACGCTGGGCACGCCGCACGCCGGCGCCACCTTCGCCGGCTGGTGCAGCCTCACCCTCTGGCTGCAGTGCAAGGAGATGGCCGCAGGCAGCTCGTTCCTCAACGGCCTGGCGGCCCGCCCGGAGTCGGCGATGGGCACCGACTGGACCGTGATCTCGTCGTTCGACGACGGGGACGTGGACGAGTCGTCCGGCGTCGCGATGAACGCCCAGCACAAGATCCAGTACGACGCCGACCTGGACCACACCGAGCTGCGTACGGCCACCGGCAGCTTCAACGCCCGCTACTGGCACACCGCGACCGCCACCACCTGGAGCGCCTGGGGCACCCGCGTCGGCCCGCTCCAGTGGGCCAAGAACGCCTGCTACTACCACGCCTCCACCTGACCGTACGGATCGACGCAGGGAGATTTGCCTCTGGTGCGAGGGGTCGCGGTCGTGCAACGATCCCTTCGCATCGCGGTGTGGCGGCGTCCTGATCGGACCGGTGGCGGTTATCGCCCGCCATCCGCCAGTCAGGAGGGACACCCCCGTGAGACTCAACCGACGGGCCGGTCGACGACCGGCCTCGATGGTGCTCGCCGTCGTCGCCACCGCCGCGCTCGCGGCCTCGGCGACCGCGGGCGCCCAGGCGGCCCCGCCCAGCTCGGAGGCCACCGCGCTGTACCTGGTGCAGACGGTCAGCGACCCGGTCGCCACGTACTCCGGCGGCGTCAGCGGCTACGCCGCGACCCGGCCCGCCGCCGGGGAGCGGGTGGACGCCCACTCCTCCGCCTCCCAGCGCTGGCGTGACCGGCTGCGCGGCGAGCACGACGCCGCGCTGCGCGGCGCCCGGGTCGACACCCGCCGCAAGTCCTACGACTACGGCGTCACCTTCAACGGCTTCAGCGCCCGCCTCACCGCCGCCGAGGCGGCCCGGCTGCGCGCCGACGGCGGCGTGCTGCGCGTGTGGAAGAGCGAGCAGCTGACCGCCGATACCATCACCACCCGCGACTTCCTGGGCCTGACCGGCACCGGGGGCGTATGGAACAAGCAGTTCGCAGGCGACGCGCACGCCGGTGAGGGCGTCATCGTCGGCATCATCGACTCCGGCATCTGGGTGGAGAACCCGTCGTTCGCCGCGCTGCCCACCCCGCGCCCGGACCAGCGCACCATCAACAAGAAGTGGAAGGGCACCTGCGACGTCGGCGTCGAGCAGCCGGTGTCCTGCAACAACAAGGTGATCGGCGCCCGCTACTTCCACGACGACGCCAACGTCAACGAGGCCGAGTTCCTCTCCCCGCGTGACTACAACGGGCACGGCTCGCACACCGCCTCCACCACGGCCGGCAACTTCGGCGTGCCCGCCTCGATCAACGGCGGCTCGGTCGGCACCGTGTCCGGTGTCGCCCCGGCGGCGCGGATCGCGGCGTACAAGGTGCTCTGGCACAACCCGGCGGCGGGCAACTCCTCCGGCGGCACCGCCGACATCGTGGCCGCGATCGACGCGGCCGTCGCCGACGGCGTCGACGTGATCAACTACTCCATCTCGGGCTCGCGGCAGTACGTCGTCGACCCGGCGGAGATCGCGTTCCTCAACGCCGCCGCCGCGGGCGTGTTCGTCGCCGCCTCGGCCGGCAACTCCGGCGACCAGCTCGGCGCGGGCAGCGTCGCGCACAACTCGCCGTGGCTGACCACGGTCGCGGCCAGCACGCACGACCGCGGCAACACCAAGACGCTGACCCTGGGCGACGGCTCGACCTACACCGGTGTCGGCGTCGGCCCGGCGGTCGGCCCGGCCACCCTGATCGACTCCACCGTCGCGGGCCTGGCCGGCGCGGACCAGGCGCTGGTCAACCTGTGCTACATCGGCACGCTGGACCCGGCGAAGGTGGCGGGCAAGATCGTGCTGTGCGACCGGGGCGGCAACGCCCGGGTGGACAAGAGCAAGGCGGTCGCCGACGCGGGCGGCATCGGCATGATCCAGGCGAACACCAGCAGCGCCCAGTCGCTCAACGCCGACTTCCACTCGGTGCCCAGCGTGCACCTGGACGCCACGGCGGGCGCCGCGGTCACCGCGTACGCCGCCACGGCCAACCCGACCGCCGCCATCTCCGCGGTCAGCGCCGACCCGGTGCGCGCCCCGGTCATGGCCGGCTTCTCGTCCTACGGCCCGGCCCTGGCCGGCAACGGCGACCTGCTCAAGCCGGACATCACCGGCCCCGGCGTGGACGTGATCGCCGCCGTAGCGCCGCCGAACAACGGCGGCAACAACTTCAACTCGCTGTCGGGCACCTCGATGTCCTCGCCGCACATCGCCGGCCTGGCCGCCCTGCTCAAGAGCAAGAACCCGAAGTGGTCGCCGATGTGGATCAAGTCGGCGCTGATGACCACCGCCACCACCAAGGACAACACCGGCCAGCCGATCCAGTGGTCGCAGGGTGACGCCACCCCGCTCAACTACGGCTCCGGCCACGTCGTGCCCGGCAGCGCCTTCGACCCGGGCCTGGTCTACGACTCCACCCCGGAGCAGTGGCTGCAGTACGCCTGCGGCATCGGCCAGCTCCAGCTGATCACCGAGGAGTCGTTCTGCCAGTCGGTCGGCTCGATCGACCCGAGCGACCTGAACTACCCGTCGATCGCCGTCGGCGACCTGCCGGGCGTGCAGACCGTGACCCGCCGGGTCACCAACATCAGCAAGAACTCCTCGGTGTACGCCGCACAGGTGACCGCCCCGGCCGGGTTCAAGGTCACGGTGTCGCCGAAGACGATGACGGTGCCGCCGGGCGCCACCAAGTCGTTCAAGGTCACCGTCACCCGCACCACGGCCACGGCCGGCACCTGGGCATTCGGCTCGCTGAGCTGGTCCGACCTGCGCGGCCACAAGGTGACCAGCCCCATCGCGGTGCGTTACGCCGCGCTGGCCGCCCCGGTCGAGGCCACCGGCTCGGGCACGAGCGGCAGCGTCGCGCTGCCGGTCCGCACCGGCTACGCGGGCACGCTGACCACGGCGGTGTCCGGCCTGACCGCCGCCGAGGTGAGCGGCCTGGCCTTCGACGGCCCGAGCTCGACCTTCACCCCGGTGGTGTCGGGCTCGACGAAGAAGGTCACGGTGACGGTCCCGGCCGGCACCGCGCTGGCCCGCTTCTCCACGTTCGACGCCGACGTCCCCATGGGCACCGACGTCGACCTGCACGTCTTCCCGGCGGGCATGACCACCGGCGAGGTGGCCACCAGCGACGGCGGCACCGCGCAGGAGTCGGTGACGCTGGGCGCGGGCAGCTACGACGTGTACGTGCACCTGTTCGCGTCGTCCGGCGCGCTCACCGTGCCCGGCCACGCCTGGGTCGTGCCGTCCGCCGCGGCCGGCAACCTCACGGCCACCCCGGCCACCCAGCCCGCCTCCGTCAACGGCGCCGCCACGGTGACCGCGACCTGGTCCGGGCTCACCGCGGGCGTGCGCTACCTCGGCGTGCTCACCTTCGGTGACGGCACCTCGGCCGTCGGCCGCTCGGTGCTGGCGATCACGGGCTGATCCCCGTAACGAAGAAGGGGCGTCCTCCCGGCCGGGAGGACGCCCCTTTCACGTGCGGGTCAGTACTGCATGACGCAGTACACGACCGTCGGATGCGTGAACCGGTACCACCGGTTCCACTTGTAGTCCTTGGTGCACTTGTTGCCGTTCGAGGCGCCCGGCACGATGTCGATCACGTGCACGGTGCCCTTCGCCTTGCACTTGGCCGCTGCGGTGACGAAGCCGCTGCCCTTGGCGAACTGGTAGCAGTAGGTGCGCACCAGGTGCAGTTGCAGGCAGAGCCGGTAGCCGTCCACCGTGATGTACGGCCCCGCCGGGTCCGAGCAGCTGTTCCGCTTGTAGTCCACCGACAGCACCCGGTACGTGCCCTGGGAGCCGTTGCAGTTGCCCACCCCGAGGAACGTGCCGCTCGCGTCGACGGAGATGCAGTCACCGATCGAGACGGGCGCGGGCGGCGGCGCGGCCTCCGTGGTGGGCGGCGGCGGGGGAGGGGAGTACGTGTACTCCGACTGCGCCGCGGCGGGCGTGCGCGGCGACGGGTCGTCGCTCTTGTTCGCGCTGTACAGCACGAACCCGCCCACGCAGAGCCCCGCCAGGCACAGCACCAGGACACCGGCGATCACGCCGATGATCAGGCCGGTGTTGCTCTTCTTCGGCGGCGGCAGCGGCGGGAACGGCGGCGGAGGCGGCGGGAACGCGCCCGGCGGCGTCGGGGGGCCGGGCGGGCCCGGCGGGGGTGGCAGCGTCACCCGTGGAGTGTTCCACGGATCATCAAGCGCCACCGAAACGGAGGTCCACAACAGACGGACTCCTCCGCGCGGGTGAGCCGCCCGCTCACCCGCGCGAGCGATCACTTCTCCCAGCTCAGCACGCAGGATCGAGGCACCACGAACCAGGGAGAGAAGATGACCATCGCACGTGCCCTCGTCGCCGCGCCGCTGCTCCTGCTGGCCTACGGCGTCATCCGCATCATCGACGGCCTGGACGGCGTACGCGGACCCGGCGTCGCCTGGACCACCGGCCACCTCGCGTTCGTGCTCGCGCTGGCGCTGTTCATACCGATCATGTGGACGATGCGGCGCCTGGCCGGGGCCGGGCGGGCCGCCACGGCCGCGGCCGTGACCGGGTTCGCCGGGATCGCGGCGCTGACCGTGCAGTTCGGCATCGACCTGGTGCTCGGCTTCCTCGCGGACGACAAGGCCGAGATGAGCGCCATGGCCCGCTCGATCATGGACCTGCCCGGCGTGACGCCGGTGGTCTACACGTTCGGCCCGATGCTGTTCTACGTCGCGCAGGTGTGGCTGGTCGTCCAGCTCGCGGTGCGCCGCCAGGTGAAGGTGTGGACCCCGGTGCTGGTGCTCACCGACATGATCCTGCCGTTCGTCGACAAGGACCTCATCCCCATCGGCGCGATCTGCCTGCTGATCTCCTTCGTGCCGCTGATCCGCACCCTGCGGGCGGGCGAAACGGCCGGGACGGCGACGCCCGGCCGCACCGGCAACGCCGCGGACACCGCGGACCGCACCGGCGCCGCGCGGCCGGCTTCGGTGGCCTGAGCGTGCGTGCCGAGGACGTCCGGCGGGCGGCCACCGTCCGCCGCTGTGGCTGGTTAGGCTGGGCGACCATGCGACACGACCGGTGGCGGGACCTCGGCCTGACCGCCCTGGTGCTGTTCGCCCAGTCGGCGCCGTTCCTGGTGACGCGCCCGAGCGAGGGCGCTGGATGGCCCATGGTGTCCTGGCTCCCGGTGGTGCTGTCGGCGCTGCCGGTGGCCGTGCGGCGGCGGTGGCCCGCGAGCTGCCTGCTGCTGTCGGCGATCGGTGTCGGCCTCTACGGCCTCGCCGAGACCGCCCCCGCCCAGCCCATCTGGTACGGCCCGCTCATCTGCATGTACGCGGTGGCGTACCAGTCCACCCGCGTGATCCGGATCGCCTCGCTGGCGGTCACCGCCCTGGGCATGCTGCTCACCATCGGCTCCCTGAACACGGCGGTACGCGAGCTGTCCACCTGGTCGGCCGCGTACGCCCTGGGCGCCCTCACCCGGGCCCGCCGGGAGACCGCGCTCGCCGCCGAGCGTCAGGCCGCGGAGCTGGCCGCCGCACGGGAACGCGCCCGCATCGCCCAGGACCTGCACGACATCCTCGGCCACGCGTTCAGCCTGATGGTGGTGCAGGCCGAGGCGGGCGCGGCGATCGCCCGCACCGACCCGGACCGCGCCGAACGCGCCTTCGACGCCATCTCCACGGCCGGCCGCGACGCGATGACCCAGCTCCGCACGACCGTCGGCGCGCTGCGTGAGCCCGGCCGGGCGCCGCAGCCGACCCTGGCCGACCTTCCGGAGCTGCTGCGGCAGGTGGAGGACGCCGGGCTCGCCGCCCGCCTGGCCGAGCACGGACCACGGCGGCCGGTGCCCGCCCAGGTGCAGCTCGCGGCATACCGCCTGGTCCAGGAGGCGATCACGAACGTGGTCAAGCACGCGGGCGCGACCTCGGTCGAGGTCGTGCTCGACTGGCGGCCGGGGGAGCTGGCGGTCACGGTGATCGACGACGGGCGCGGCCCCGATCCCCGGCGGACCGGCGGGCACGGCCTGACCGGCATCGCCGAGCGGGTCGCCGCGGCCGGCGGCCGGGTGGCGCACGGGCCCGCACCCGCGGGCGGATTCCGGGTGGAGGCGGTGTTCGGATGATCAGAGTGGTGGTCGCCGACGACCAGGAACTGGTCCGGGCGGGGTTCGCGACGATCCTGTCGGTGCAGCCGGACATCGAGGTGGTCGCCGAGGCGGGCACCGGCCGCGAAGCCGTCGCCGCGGTCGAGCGGCACCGCCCCGACGTCGCGCTGCTCGACATCCGCATGCCCGGCCTCGACGGCATCGAGGCCGCCCGCCTGATCTGCGCGGACACCGGCACCCGCGTGATCATGCTGACCACGTTCGACTCCGACGAGTACGTGTTCGCCGCGCTGCACGCCGGGGCCAGCGGCTTCCTGCTCAAGGACGTACGCCGCGACGACCTGCTGCACGCCGTGCGGGTCGTGCACGACGGGCAGTCGCTGCTCGCGCCCGGCGTCACCCGGCGGCTGATCGACGACGTGCTCGCCGTGCACCGGCGCGAGGGCCGCGCGCACGTGCGCCAGGTGCCGGGGCTGGACCAGCTCACCGACCGCGAGCGGGAGACGCTGGTGCTGCTCGGCCGGGGACTGTCCAACGCCGAGCTGGCCAAGGCCCTGTTCGTCACCGAGAACACGGTGAAGACGCACGTCAGCAACGTGCTGAGCAAGCTCGGCCTGCGCGACCGGGTGCAGGCGGTGATCTGCGCGTACGAGTCGGGCCTGATCGCGCCGGGCGGCTGACCGGTTCCTGCCATGAGTGATCTCCAGCAGCTCTTGGCCGGGCGGCGATCGGCATGGATGATTCCCGGCGTGGTGTCGGCGGAGGGAGCACGCGGGTGAGGGCGATCGTCGCGAGTCCGGCTTCGTGGTGGCGGCTGGCGCTGGTCACCGTGGGCGTGCTGGGGCTGCTGTCGGGCACCCACCGGCTGACCTTCTACACCAGCCAGACCACGGTCGTCGCGCTCGGCTACTTCGGCGGCGTCCTGTACTGGTCGGTGCGCCGCGGCACGAGCGACCCGGCCGCGCCCCGGCTGCGCGGCGCGGTCACCCTCTGGATCATGATCACCATGCTGGTGTCGCACTTCGTGAACAACCACGGGGAGAACCCGCTGCCCGGCCTCGCCGACCCCGACCCGGCGACGGCGCTGGTCAACCGGTCCACGTTCCTGCTGCACTACGTGCTGCCGCTGATGGTGCTGGCGGACTGGCTGGCCTTCGGGCCACGCCGGGTCACCCGCTGGAGCGACCTGCCCCTGTGGCTGATCTGGCCGACGGCGTACGTGGTGCTGTCGGTGTTCCGCGCGTTCGCCTTTCCCACAGCGGAGAACCGCTACCCGTACGGGTTCCTCGACCCGACCGAGGGCGGCTACGGCTCCGTCCTCATCGGGGTGCTGCGCCTCGCCGTCGGCATCGCCCTGCTCGGCGCCGCGCTGATCGGCGTCGACCGGCTGCTCGGCCGCGGATCCGGCCATGCGGACCGCCCCGAGGAGGCAGCGGAGCCCTCCGTCAGGATCTCAGCCGCCTGACGGGTGCCGCGTTGCACCGGGCGGGACCGGATCAGCCCTCGCCGTGGTGCACCGCCCCGTCAGCGCTCCTCGCCGGGCTGCGCCCGTTCGCGGCGGAGCTGTTCCAACATGGCGGTGTCGGAAGCGAGGTCAGGGTGATCGACCTGGCGATCGAGGTCGACTACCAGCTCAAGTTCGTGGATCGCGCGGTCGAGATCCCCGTTTGCCCGGCAGATCATCGCGATGTTGTACCGGGCGATCGTCTCGCTGGCGCGATCACCGATCGCCTGAAGTATGGGAAGGGCCTGCTCTATGTGGTACGAAGCCTGCCGCAGGTCGCCTAGCCGGTGGTGCGCGCCGCCGATGTTGGTGAGCGAGGTCGCCTCGCCGGCGCGGTCACCGACGTCCCGCTGGATGGCCAGTGCCTGCCGGAAGTAGGTCAGGGCCCGCCGCGGATCGTCGCTGCTGTACACGATTCCGATGTTGTTGAGGGTGGTCGCCTCGCCGGCGCGGTTGCCGACCTCCTGCATGATGGGCATGGCCCGCTGGTAGTAGGCCAGGGCCTGCGTCTGGTCGCCCAGTCTGTAGTGCACGCTGCCGATGTTGTTGAGCGTGGTCGCCCCGCCGGCACCGTCACCGATCTCCTGCTGGATGGACAGAGCCTGCTGGTAGTAGGCCAGGGCCTGCTGCCGGTCGCCGAGCCTTTCGTACACGTTGCCGATGTTGTTGAGCGTGGTCGCCTCGCCAGAGCGGTCACCGACCTCGCGCGTGATGGGCAGTGCCTGTTCGTAGTAGCTCAGGGCTTTTCGTCGATCGCTCAGCCGGTGATGCACGCCGCCGATGTTGTTGAGTGCGGCGGCTTCACCGGGGCGGTCGCCCTTCTCCCGCCGGATGGCCAGGGCCTGCTCATAGTTGGCCAGGGCCTCCCACGGCCGCCCGGTGGAGACCAGGGCCCAGCCCAGGTCGTGGAAGGCGGCGGCATCGGGGCCGAGCGTGAGCGTCGCTCGCGCCAGGGCCGCCGTGTCGGCGAAGCGCGACCTGACCATCCACAGCCCGGCGACCCGGTTTCCGACATCCCGCGCGATCAACGGCTCCCGGCCGGCCACCGCCAGCCGGTGCACCTCCACCCAGCGCGAGACCGTCGCCGTAGACCCGTGCGGAGCCGGTCGGGTCCGGTCCGCAGCGGGACCGCCGTGTACCGCGGCCTCCGAACCATCCGTCAAGGTCGGCCCTTCCTGCCCGCCGCGCTCGATGCCGGAATGATCACCGGCTGATTCATGCCGGACTGGTCGCGTTCGCGGCGTACCTGTTCGAGCATCGCGGTGTCGGCTGCGATGTCACGGTGATCGACCAGGCGGTCGAGATTGACGACCAATTCGAGCTCGCCGATCGCCCGGTCCAGATGCCCGCCCGCCCGGTGGATCATCGCAATGTTGTACCGGGTGACCGCCTCGCCCGCCCGGTCGCCGACCTCCTGCCGGATGGGCAGGCTCTCCTCGTAGCAGGCCAGGGCCCGCTGCAGATCGCCCATGCCGTGGTACACGCTGCCGATGTTGTTGAGGGTGACCGCCTCGCCGGCCCGGCCGCCGGTTTCGCGCAGGATGGGCAGGGCGTGCTCATAGCAGGCCAGGGCTTGCTGCAGCTCGCCCAGCCCATGGTGAACGCTGCCGATGTTGCTCAGCGTGGCGGCCTCGCCCGCCCGGTCGCCGACCTCGCGGCGGATCGGCAGGGCCTGTGCGTAACACGCCAGGGCCTGCTGCCGGTCGCCCAGCGCGTTGTACGCCAGACCCATGTTGTTGAGCGTCGCCGCTTCATGGGCGCGGTTGCCGATCTCTCTCAGGATGGGCAAGGCCTGGGCGTGGAATGCCAGAGCCCGCCGCTCTTCGCCCAGCCCGTGGTACACAGTGCCGATGCTGCTGAGGGTGATCGCTTCTCCGGCGCGGTCGCCGACCTCCCGCAACATGTGCAAGGCCTGCTCGAGGTAAGTCAGGGCACCTCGCTCGTCACCCCGCGCGTGGTGAACGCTACCGATGTTGCTGAGCGTGACCGCTTCGCCGACGCGGTCGCCTACCTCCCGCAGGATGGGCAGGGCCTGCTCGAAGCAGGCCAGGGACTTCCGGCGATCACCGAGCCCTTCGTACACGTTGCCGATGTTGTTGAGCGTGGCCGCCTCGCTGGCATGGTCACCGGCCTGCCGCATGATGGCCAGGGCTCGCTCGTAGTAGGCCAGGGCCTGTTGAGGCCGCCCGGTGGCGGCCTCCGCCCAGCCCAGAAAGTAGAGGGCGCCCGCGTCCGGGCCTAGGGTCAGCGTTGCCCGCGACAGCGAAGCCACTGCGGCAAACCGTGACCAGCCCAGCCACAGCACGGCGAGGCGGCTCCCGACCTGCCGGGCGATCACCGGCTCGCGGCCCGCCACCGCCAGCCGGTGGACCTCCGCCCAATGGGCTAGCGAGGTCATGACACGGTCTCGGACTGCGCCGGTTCCGTGACCCAGAGCTTGTGCAGGGACCGGGCCGCTGCGGCGCAGGCTTCGACGTACTCCTCCTCGGTGAGCAGGGGACGGATGAGCGGCCGCAGCACGTTGGACACGTAGTAGCGGGGCTGGCGGCTTTCCGGGTCGGTGCCTTCCTCGATCAGGCCGAGTTCGGCGGCCCGCCTGACATGGCCTGGCGCGTCGGGATGCTCGTGGATGGCGTACACCGTCTCGGCGGGGATGGGCAGTTCGACGACGTTGACCTTGGCGAGCATCCGCTGCAGCTCGGCAGGCTGTGAACTCAGGAGGTTCTTGGCGAGGATGGTCTCCCGCCGGAACTTGTCCGCCACGTTCTCGATGGCGGCGAGCAGGCCGTCGACGTCGAGGGTGGCATCGGCGACGATCCGGTCGAGCCAGTCGAGCAGGCGGGGGTTGCCGGCCGCCGCCTCGATGGCGCGCTGCCGGATGGAGAGGTCGAGGTGGGACCCGGGCCGCAGGTTCCGCAGGTTCGTGATCTTCTTGATCTGCTCGACGGTGGTGAGCGTCTCCAGCGCCTCCACGACCACGGTGGTCGCGGCGGGCGCGGGGAACCGGTAACGGCTGGTGATGATGACCCGGCTGGGGCTGCCCGTGTCCCGGATCGCCTTGAGCAGTGCCGGGAGTATGTCGGCCATCTCGTTGGAGAGCACGTAACCGCCGTCGCGCTTGTCGAGATTGCCCTCCTCGAAGTCGTCGAAGACGAACAGGCAGGGCGTCTTGCCGAGGGGCCCGTTGACGTCGAGCAGGTGCCGCAGCCGGACCGCGAGGGGGGCCTGCTCGTTGTCGAGCAGCTTGGCCGCCTCGATCTGCTGATCCATGGTGGGGAAGGCGACTTTGGCGGTGAGCTCGCGGAACTTGGTCAGGTCGACCTTGCCGTACCAGACGGCACGCTGGTGGGTCGGCATGCGCTCCAGCAGCCGGGAGGCGAGGCTGCTCTTGCCGAGACCACCCATGCCGTGCAGGACCAGCGCTTCGGCGGCACCCGGGGTGCCGTGCGGTTGCTTGAGGGTACGCAGGCAGCGCTGGATGTTGCGGCGCCGCCCGACGAAGGCGGTGCGCGAGGCGACCCGGGACAGCTGCGTCTGCGGGTCCAGGAACTCCTGGTCGGCCCCGCGGATCGGGATCCAGGCACGTCCCCTGGTGTTCAGCGGAGTGACCATGGTCGTGAAGGGCGACCTGTCGGCGTATACGCGCAGCAGGTGCCAGTTGCTGCTCTTGGCGGCGTACAGCTGCCGGCGGGCTTCGATGACGGCCCGGTCCAGCGGCTCCCCGCCGGCCAGGGCCTGGTAGAGGTGGGCGGCGAACACGGTCGCGGAGACGTCGCCGACCGGCAGCGCCCAGCCGAGAACAGTGGGCGCTCCCGCGCGCACCAGGCTCTCGCTCATCGAGGGGAACGTGCCGCCGTCGGGGGCGTTGCCGGTGAGGCAGCCGGACAGGAAGACCAGGCGGGGCCAGTGCCCGGACATGGCGTCGGCGATCTGATCGGCGGTGACGGTGTTCAACCGGCCTAGCTCGTCCTCCGCTAGGAAGGTGGGCTGCCCGTCCTGGCTGATGGTGGCGTGCCCGCTGAGGTGCAGGACGTCGAAGTACCCGGCGCCGTAGTCGCGGCTGAGGAAGCGCAGGCCCTCCAGGGTGCCGCTCTCCTCGACGACCAGCTCGGTGCCCGTGCGCGAGGTCGCTTCGAGGATGGCGGACTCCTCCGCCTCGTAGCTGAGCACGGGCTCGACGCCCTCCGGGGAGGTGGCCATGAACAGCACTCGCAGCGGGCGGTTGGGGAGATCGGCAGAAGCCGGGCGGGCGGTGTTCGCGCCGATGGCCCGGACCGGCAGCAGCGGCGAGCGGCCGGCGACCGTCAGGTATGAGCCGTCTCGGGCGAGCAGCTCCCACGGCAGGTGCCGCAGCCGCTCGGCTGCCGTGATGCGCAAGATGGTGCCCTGCGGGCTCTCCAGCACCGGGCCCAGCCATCGCTCGTCGCCGTCGAGGAAGGCGAACAGCTTCGCCCCGAGCTCCCCGAGCTGCGGCGAGCCGAACACCCGCTGGGCGATCGCGTGCTGGCTGTAGTCGCGCTCCACGGCCCCGATCAGCTGCTCGACGGCGGCCTTGTCCAGGCCGCGGGTCTTCGGCGTACCTTCGCCGATGTGCAGCCGGAGCTCGCAGTAGTCGGAGGTCTGCTCGAAGACCTCGAGGTGGAAGGTGTTCATGGGGATCGTCTCCTCTCAGCGCCGCGATGCGGCGCGCTGGAAGACGATCTCCAGCTCCGCTTCGCTGACCACGGATACGTCGACCTGGGCGCCGTCGGAAACCAGGATCGTGACGGTGATGCCTTCCGGGCGGCGCGAGTGCCACCAGTCCCGGATCGTCTTGGCTGTCTCGACGCCCGCGAACACGAGCCCGATGACCGCGACCACCAGCTCCGCCGACCGCTGCAGCTCCACGGGCGACACGCTGTCGCCCGGCCGGACGTTCGCGACAAGGGTGGCGCGCAGCTCTGCTGCCCAGGCAGCCGCATCCGCTCCCGACACCTCGACGGTGGCAGTGCTCATCGCCTCTCCTTCATCACCTGCTGGAGCTGACTGAGGAACGCCCGCATCCGGCCGATCTCGGGGTGCATCCCCTGCTCGGCCAGCTTGACGGCGCGACGCAGGTGGATGAGGGCGTCGTCCACCCTCGCGATCCGCATCAGCATGACGGCCAGGTTGAAACACGCTGTCGCCTCCGACCCGCGGTCACCGATGGCGCGGAGAATGCCGAGCGCCTGCGTCATGGCGCGCACCGCGCCGTCGGCATCCCCCTCGCCGAACCGGATCAGGCTGATGTCGCGGAGGGTGGCCGCTTCGCCGGCGCGGTGGCCGACCTGCCGCAGCGCGGTGACGGCCTGCTGGTAGTGGCGCAGTGCCTGCTGCGGGTCGCCCGCTTCGGCATACAGGTCGCCGATCTCGTTGAGTGTGGCTGCTTCGCCGGCCCGGTCGCCGACTTCGCGCCGGATGGGCAGGGCCTGCTGGAAGCAGGCCAGTGCCTGCTCCCGGTCACCTTGATGGCGGTACACGCAGCCGATGTTGTTCAGCGTGGTCGCCTCGCGAGCGCGGTGGCCGACCTCCCGCAGGACGGTCAGGGCTCGCTCGTAGCACGTCAGGGCTTGCGCCCAGTCGCCCAGCCCGTCATGTATACCGCCGATGTTGTTGAGGGCGGCCGCCTCGCCGGACCGGTCGCCGACCTCCTGGAGAAGGGGCAGCGCGCGCTGATAGTAGGCCAACGCGTCCGGCCGCTCGCCCAGTCCGTGGTGGGCGAGGCCGATGTTGTTGAGCGTGGTCGCTTCTCCGGCGAGGTCGCCGACCTCCCGCATGAGATCCAGGGAGAGCCGGAAGTAGGCCAGGGCCTGCTGCGGATCGCCCAGGCTGTTGTACACGAGGCCCATGTTGTTGAGCGTGGTCGCCTCGCCCGCGCGGTTGCCGATGTCCCGCCGGATGAGCAGGGCCTGGTGGTAGTAGGCCAGGGCCTGCTGCCGGTCGCCGAGTTCCTTGTGGATGTCGCCGATGTTGTTGAGGGTGGCCGCCTCGCCCGCGCGGTCGCCGTGCTCCTGGAAGATCGGCAGCGCCTGCTTGTAGTGGGCCAACGCTCGCCGCCGGTCACCCAGCTGGTCGTACACGAGACCGATGTTGCTCAGGGTGGTCGCCTCGCCGGCCCGGCTGCCGACCGCCCGCACGAGCAGCAGGGCTCGCTTGTAGCACGCCAGAGCCTGCTGCGGCGCACCGAGGTCGGTGTACGCACTGCCGATGTTGTTGAGCGTGGCTGCTTCACCGACCTGGTCGCCGTCCTCCTGCATGAGGGCCAGTGCCTGGTGATTGATGTCCAGTGCCTGCCGGGATCGCCCCGTCGAGGACAGCGCCCAGCCGAGGTAGTAGAGCGAAGGCCCGTCCGGGCCGAGGGTCAGCGTCGCCCGTGCCAAGGCCGCCACGTCGGCGAACCTGGATCTGCCCAGCCAAAGCTTGGCGAGCGGTGCGCAGACGGCTTTGGCGATCACCCGTTCCCGGCCGGCCACCGCCAATCGGTGCACCTCCGCCCAGTGGGCGGCGGTCGCGGTGGACCGGATACGGGCCGGCTGTTCCTCCTGCCCGGCCGGCGTGCCGTAGGCCGCCGCATCTGTACCGTCCGTCAGTACCGGCACTTTCCGCCTCAGCTCGCTGATGCCCGGCGTGGGCAGTCCTCCTGGTGTCACCGTCAACTGACGGACAGGGTCACCCGTATGGGTCAGCGGATGCGCTCGAACTCCAGGAAGCGGTATTCGACCAGGTCGTGCAGCAGCACCCACTGCAGCGCGTCGCCGCCGACCAGGGACTGCCAGTACTCCCCGGACAGCCGCAGCGGCCGCCCCGCCGCGACCAGGGCGCTGATCCACCGGTCCCGCGTCCGCCGCAGCTCCAGGTACGGCGTCAGGTCGATGTCGCGCACCAGCGTCAGCCCGTGCCCGGCGGCGAGCGTGCGCACCTGGTTGACCGTGATCAGCGACGACGCGTGCCACCCGTCCCGGAACTCCTCCAGCCGTCGCGCGGCCCGGGCCGAGGCCGGCGGCGACTTGGAGGCCAGGAAGTCGTCGCAGATCGCCAGCCGCCCGCCGGGCCGCAGTGAGCGCGCCGCCTCCCGGAAGTACCCGTCGGCGTCCGGGCTGTGCAGGAAGGCCTCGATGGAGAACGTGAGATCCGCCTGCCCGGCCAGGTCGTCGGGCAGCGCGAGGTAGTCGCCTTCGCGGACGCGTACCCGGTCGGCGGCTCCCGCCCTGGCGATCAGCTCGGCTGCCCGCGCGGCCTGCACCGGGCTGAGGGTGATGCCGTCGCCGCTGAGGTCGGCCCGCTCCGCGAGGTAGAGGAGGCTGGCCCCGAGCCCGCAGCCGAGGTCCACGACGTCGGCTCGCCGGTCCACGTTGGACAGGATGTCCAGCAGGAGTTCGTCGACGTGATGGAAGGCCGCCTCGCGCGTCTCCACTCCCGGGCCCCAGACGGCGCGGTGGATGGACGCGCCGCCCTGCCCGAGCCGCTCGAAGGCGGCCGCGTTGCGATCGTAGTAGCGCCGCACCCGGTCCCTGCGCGTCGCCGTGTCGGGCTGAGAGGTCATGGCCGGGTACTTTAGACCAGTTCCGCCACCCGCGCCCGGCGGGCGTATCGATGCTGGTCAGCGCCGGATATGCGAACCGGTCCCGGTGCCCGCGCCGAGGAGCGGGGTCACCGGGACCGGGGTTCGAGGGGGCGACGGTCAGCCGGCGACGCCCACCGGCTCGCGGGCCGCCTCGGCCTGGCGCAGTTTCTCGCCCTCGACGTCCACATCGGGCAGTACGCGGTCCAGCCAGCGCGGCAGCCACCACGCCCCGCGCCCGAGCAGCGACATCAGCGCGGGCACGATGGTCATCCGGACCACGAACGCGTCCACCAGCACGCCGAACGCCAGCGCGAAGCCGATCGACTGGATCAGCGTCTCACCGGAGAACACGAACCCGCCGAACACGCTGATCATGATGATGGCCGCGGCGGTGACCACCCGGGCGCCGTGCCGGAAGCCGGTGACGACCGCCTCCTTGGCCGGGGCGCCGTGCACGTAGTCCTCGCGCATCCGGGTCACCAGGAACACCTGGTAGTCCATGGCCAGCCCGAACAGGATGCCGATGAGCAGCACCGGCAGCATGCTCATGATCGGCCCGGTCTGCTGTACGCCGAACAGGTCGCCCAGCCAGCCCCACTGGAACACGGCCACCACCGCGCCGAACGTGGCCGCGACGCTGAGCAGGAAGCCGAGCGTGGCCTTGAGCGGCACCAGGATGGACCGGAACACGAGCAGCAGCAGCAGGAACGCGAGCCCGACCACGATCGCCAGGTACGGCACGAGCGCGTCGTCGAGGGTGGTGGACACGTCGATGGCCAGCGCGGTGACGCCGGTGACCGCGATGGTGGCGCCGGTGCCCTCGGTGATGCTGCCGGCGCGGTCGCGGATGGTGTGCACCAGGTCGGCGGTGGCCGGGTCGTTAGGGCCGGTCTTCGGGATGACGGCGAGCAGCGCGGTGCGGCCGTCGGGGCTGACCCCGTTGGGCGCCGCGTAGAGCACGTTGTCCACGCCGGACAGCTTCATCGCCAGTGCGCCCGGCACCTGCTGCGGGTCGGCCCCGGCGGGCAGGTCGGCGACGACCACCAGGGTGCCGTTGAAGCCCGGCCCGAAGCCGGTGGTCATCAGGTCGTACGCCTTGTGCTGGGTGGTGTCGGCGGCCTGCATGCCGTCGTCGGGCAGGCCGAGACGCAGGTCGGCGGCCGGGATGGCGAGCACGCCGAGCGCGGCGACCGACAGCAGCAGCGCGGGGACGCGGAACCGGACCACGAGCCGTGCCCAGCGCTCGCCCAGCGGCACCGGGCCGCTGTCGGACTCGGGGTCGGGCGTGGTGCGGCCGAACAGGCGGCCCTTGATCAGGCGGTCGCCGGTGAAGCCGAGCAGCGCGGGCAGCAGGGTGATCGCGACCAGCACCGCCACCGCGACGGTGCCCGCGGCGGCCAGGCCGAGGCCGCGCAGCAGCGGGATGCCGACCACGGAGAGCGCGGCCAGCGCGATGATCACGGTGAGGCCGGCGAAGACCACGGCCGAGCCGGCGGTGCCGACGGAGCGTCCCGCGGCCTCGGGGCCGTCCTTGCGGACCAGCAGCTCGTGCCGGTAGCGGGAGACGATGAACAGCGCGTAGTCGATGCCGACGGCGAGGCCCAGCATCAGCGCGAGGATGAGGCTGTTGGAGTTGAGGTCCGCCCAGCGGGCCGAGATGGCGACGCCGGCCAGGCCGACGGCGATGCCGGCCAGCGCGGTGAGCAGCGGCAGGCCCGCCGCGACGAGCGAGCCGAGGGTGACCACCAGGACGATCGCGGCGATGGCGATGCCGATGACCTCGACGATGCCGGTCTTCGGGTTGGCCCGCAGCGCGTCGCCGCCGACCTCGACGGCGAGCCCGGCCTCCCGGGCGGTGGCGGCCGCTTCGAGCAGCGCCTCGCGGTCGGCGTCGGTCAGCTCCATGCCCTGCACGCGGTAGCTGACCTGTGCGAAGGCGTAACGCCCGTCGGGGGAGATGGACTTCGCCGTGTACGGGTCGAGCACCCGCGCGACCTGCGGCTCGTCGCTCAGCTCGGACACCACGCGGCCGATGGCGGCCTGCACGTCGGGGTCGGCGACGGTCTTGCCCTCGGGCGTCTGGAAGACCACGCGGGCGCTCGCGCCGCCGACGTGCGCCTCGGGGAAGCGCTCGGCGAGGCGGTCGATCGCCTGCTGCGCCTCGGTGCCCGGGATGCTGAAATCGTTGCTCATCTTGCCGGAGAGCGTCGCCGCACCGGCGCCGGCGAGGGCGAGCAGCAGCACCCAGACACCTAGCACCAGCCAGCGACGGCGGTATGAGAACCGGCCGATCCGGTAGAGGAAGGTCGCCACGTCGTGGACTCCAAACGGGGAAGGGTGACTGTCATCACGACGAAACGCGCTGTTCACACGCGCGGGGGAGTCGCCGTATCCGGCTCGGACACTAGCCGTTCGTCAAGGAGTGAGCAAGCCGATCGGCAAGGAGTGAGCAAGACGATCGGCAAGTTTTCAGCTTGACGTTCGGCAGGTTTCCAGCTTGCCGTGCGGCTGGGCGAGAGCTTGCCGATCGGCTAGCTTTGACGCGGACGAGGGACTGGCCTTACAGTCTTTGATCTGGTAAGGAGTACGCCGTGACCGCTGTGGCACAGGAACGCACGCGGCAGCGCCTGCTCGACGAGGCCTGCCGGCTGTTCGCCATGCACAGCTTCGCGGGCACCTCGCTGCAGATGATCGCGGACACCCTCGGTGTGACGAAGGCCGCCATCTACCACCACTTCAAGACCCGCGACGAGATCCTCACCGCGGTGATCCAGCCCGCCATCGAGGAGCTGCGCACCGCGATCGCCGTCGCCGAGGTGCAGCGCACCCCCGCCGCCCGGGCCGACGCCATGCTGAGCGGCATGGTCGACCTGACCGTCAAGCACCGGGCGCTGATCGGCATGATCGGCATGGACGCCGGGGTGACCAGCGCGCTGCAGAGCCACCCGGACATCGTCGAGCTGATCCAGCGCCCCGCCGAGCTCATGCGCCTCGACGGCACCCCCGGCGCCGAGATCAACGCCACCATCGCGCTGGCCGGCATCGCCACCGCCGCCTCGTCGCCCGTGCTGCAACACCACGACCAGGCCGAACTCCGCGAGCACCTGCTCGCCGCCGGCCGCCGCGTCCTCGGCCTCCGCACCCGCCGCTCCTGAGCCTCCCCGCGCACCGCCGCCTGCCCCGCCCCGCGTCGCCCGAGGTGCAGTTTCGGGGAAACTGCACCTCTTCGCGGTCTCCGAGCTGCAGTTTCCCCGAAACTGCGAAGGACCCGCGGCGCGGGAGGCCGGCCCGAACGCAGCCTGGACGAACGCTGTGCGCGAATCGGGCAGATCGCGCCACGGCGGGCCGGATCGCCGCCGGATTGCCAGGATCGGTGCAGGTTGTCCGGGCACGGTTCCGAGGTTCGCCGGTCAGCGTCGAGGCACACCGATCGCAAGGAGGCGAAACGAACATGGTGAAGCTCTCGAAGAAGACGCTGGTCACGGTGGGCGCGGCCGGGGTGCTGGCGCTCGGTATCGCCGTACCCACCGCGGCCATGGCGGCCGACCGGGACACCGGCAGCAGCTCGGCCCAGCAGGGCAGGCAGGAACATCAGCAGCAGTTCGCCGCGGCGCTGGCCAAGGAGCTGGGCGTGGACGAGGCCAAGGTCACCGCGGCCCTGGAGAAGGTGCGCACCCAGCTGCACCCGGACGGGAAGAGCGGCGAGAAGAAGAACGGCTCGGCCGACCGCACGGCGCAGCTCAAGGAGCGGCTGGCCGCGGCGGTCAAGGAGGGCAAGCTGACCCAGGCCGAGGCCGACGCGATCAGCAAGGCCGCCGAAGCCGGTGTGCTCGGCGGCCACACCAGGGGGTCGGACCGGAACTCCTCCGGCCGGTCCGGCGAGTGAGCGTGCGGCGGCGCCGGAAGAGGTGCCGGCGCCACCGCACCTCATGGGGGTGATGAGGTAGTGCTCCGCCACGGGCGGCGGCTTGCGGGATGTAGGGGCGTCCCGGAAGCCGCCGCCCGTCCCCATGCGCCGTTCGCCGCCGCGCAGCCGCCGTTGGGCGCAAAGTCCACCCGAACGCATCGATAGCCGCCGGTACGCCGCCGCGTCGGCCTTAGGCTGCCGCGCGGGAGCCGAACGGACCGCACCGGGATCGCGGCCGTCTGTCAGCTGCCGAGGGCACCCCGCCGTGCGACGCGGGGACGGCAGAGCTCGTCCGCGCAGGCGCGGCAGATCCGCCCTGCCTGCGCACCCGTTTCGAGGAGCGCAAGCTCATGAAGCTACGCAAGGCTCTCTACGCCGTGTGGGCGGCGCTGGCCGCCGTCATCGCGGCAACGGTGGTGATGGTGGCGTCGCCGGCCGCGCAGGCCGCCACGCTCACCGAGGTCACCAACTTCGGCGCCAACCCCGGCAACCTGCGCATGTACCTCTACGTGCCGAACAACGTCGCGCCCCGGCCCGGCCTGCTGGTGGCGGTGCACTACTGCACCGGCAGCGGCCCGGCGTTCTACAGCGGCTCGGACTTCGCGCGCCTGGCCGACCAGTACGGCTTCATCGTGGTCTACCCCTCGGTGACCGCCAGCGACGGCTGCTTCGACGTGGCGTCCAGCGCGACGCTCACGCACAACGGCGGCGGCGACTCGCTGAGCATCGTGTCGATGACGAAGTACGTGCAGCAGAACTACAACGCCGACCCGAACCGGACCTACGCCACGGGTGTCTCGTCCGGCGCGATGATGACCAACGTGCTGCTCGGCGCGTACCCGGACGTCTTCAAGGCGGGCTCGGCGTTCGCGGGGGTGCCGTTCGCCTGCTTCGCCGGGTCGAGCAAGTGGAACAGCCAGTGCGCGCAGGGGCAGCTCATCCGCACCGCGCAGGCCTGGGGTGATCTGGTGCGCAACGCCTACCCCGGGTACACCGGGGCGCGGCCGCGGATGCAGCTGTGGCACGGCACCAACGACGAGATCCTGCACTACAACAACTTCGGCGAGGAGATCAAGCAGTGGACGAACGTCCACGGCCTGAGCCAGACGCCGACCACGACCGACACCCCGCAGTCGGGCTGGACCCGCACCCGCTACGCCAACGGCTCCGGCCAGGTGATGGTGGAGGCGATCAGCATGGCGAACACGTCGCACAACCTGCCGGTGCAGTACGCCGCCGCGGTCGCGTTCTTCGGCCTGAACACGACCAGCCCGTCGCCGTCGGCGTCCCCGTCGCGGCCGCCGTCGCCGAGCCCCTCGGTGTCGCCGTCCACGCCGCCGTCGCCGAGCCCGTCCAGCCCGCCGCCGCCCGGCGGCTGCACCGCCACGTTCACCGTCGCCAGCCAGTGGGGCGCGGGGTATGTGGCGGCGGTGCGGGTGACCGCAGGTTCGTCGGGGACCAACGGCTGGCGGGTCACGCTGCCGCTGCCGTCCGGCAACACCGTCGTCAACTCCTGGAACGGCCAGTTCAGCGGAACCACGGGCACGATCCAGGTGACGAACGTCAGCTACAACGGCCGCCTGAGCGCGGGCGGTTACACCGAGTTCGGCTACCAGGCCAACGGCGCGGTCCCCAGCCCCGCCCTGACCTGCACCGCGCTCTGACCTGACGCTCCATGACGAGAGCGCCCTGCCACGCTCCACGACAGGCAGGGCGCTCTCGCCACGCAGCGGGTCAGCAGCCCTCGGGGAGGGTGAAGCGGTAGCCCCGGGACTTCAGGACGGGGATGACCTGGTCGACGGCGTCGACGGTCTGGCTGCGGTCGCCGCCGCCGTCGTGCATGAGCACCACCGCGCCGGGCGTGACGCCGTCCAGCAGGCGGCGGGCGAGTTCCTCGGTGCCCGGCGGCTCCCAGTCGGTGATGGCCAGCCGCCAGCCGAGCGGGCGCATGCCCAGCGACGCGGCGACCTGCGGCGACCCGCCCCACGCGCCGAACGGGGCGCGGAAGTACGGGATGCGCGCATGCGGCACGGCCCTGCGGATGGCGGCACTGGCCTGTTCGAGGTCGGCCCGGATCTGCTCGGGGGTCAGGGCGCTCAGGTCGTCGTGGTGCATGCTGTGGTTGCTCAGTGTGTGCCCCGCGGCGGCGATCCTGCGCACCACGTCGGGGTGCTGCTCGACGTGGTCGCCCCAGAGGCAGAAGACCGCCTTGACGTGGTGCTCGCGCAGCACGTCGAGCAGGCGCAGGGTGTCGGCCGGGTTGGGGCCGTCGTCGAAGGTGAAGCTGACCACGTCGCCGTGGCCGCGTGCGCTGTCGATGATGTCGGCGTACGAGGGCATGCGGTGGCCTTTCCGGGACTGGCTCCATTCGCCACAGTCATTCTTTGGCGGGCGTTTCCGCAGCGTCAACAACTTCCGGAAACTTTCGCGCATCGGATCGAGCGATCATGTGTCGTGGCAATCCAACGCCTGCCTGATGGCGCACCATCGTGGAGGGATCTCGGACGGATCGTGCCCCGAAAGTTTGCGATAATCATTGACGGCCCCGGATGGCAGGGGCAATACTGCGGACGCGTCCGGGCCGTCCGAGGGGCCCGGCGACGGCGGCGTTGCGACCAGGTGTGGTCGGCGGAGTAGGGCCTTCCGGCCGCATCCGCGGCGTTCGGCGTCACGCCTCATCCGGGGGCGGAGCAGAAGAAGGGGCCGGCCCACCTCACGGCGGACCGGCCCCGAACCCTGCGGTGCCGGTTACCGGCGCGGCCGCTGCGGGATGCGCGGCAGCACGTACGGCGCGCCGCTGTAGATGAGGTCGCCCTTCATCAGGTTGTACGCCCGCTTCGGCTGGTAGTTCTCGTCGTAGATGTTGGCCAGGCCCTCGCTGCCGAACCAGTTGGGCACCCACGAGTACTTGTCGGTGAAGCCCCACACCGTGAACGACAGGCAGTGCCGGTCGGCCAGGCAGGCCTGCAGCAGCACGCTGTAGTTCGCGGCCGACGCCTGCAGGCGCGGGTTGATCTCGTTGGAGTCGCCGTTCTCCATCGCCTCGGTGATCTGGCTGCGCACGTCGACCTCGGTGAACGCGGTGGCCAGGCCGAGGTCGGCGAACTTCTTCAGCGCCGCGGCGACCTGGAGCGTGTCGAAGTTGCCGTACTGCGTGCCGAGGTGGCCCTGGCTGCCGACGCCGTCGATCGGCACGCCGGCCGCGAGCAGCTGCTTGGCCATGTCGTACACGAACTGGGTCTTGTCGTTGGCCGGGTCGCCGGAGCCGAACGCCTCGATGTTGTAGTCGTTGTAGAACAGCAGCGCCTTCGGGTCGGCGGCGCGGGCCCAGCGGAACGCGTCGGCGACGTAGTCAGGGCCCAGGTGCTGCGCCCAGAAACCCTTGTAGTGCAGGGTGGACGGGGTGTCCCAAGGGTCGCTGACGGCCTCGTTGACCACGTCCCACTGCCAGATCTTGCCCTTGAAGTGTTTGACCACGTTGGTGATGTGGTTCTTGAGGATGTCGCGCAGCTCGGCGGTGCTGATCGAGCCGTCGGCCACGCCGGAGGTGAGCCAGCCGGGCAGCTGGTTGTGCCAGACCAGCACGTGGCCGCGTACCCGCTGGTTGTTCTGCTTGGCGAAGGCGATCAGCTCGTCGGCCGGGCCCCAGTTGTAGACGCCGCGGGTGGGCTCCAGGCTCTCCCACTTCATCACGTTCTCCGCGGTGACGGTGGAGAACTGCGATGCGGTGAGCTGCCGGTACTGCGGGTCGGCGGGGTCGTTGAGCGCGGCCATGTCGACCGCGGTGCCGATGAAGAGGTCGTGGCGCATGCCGAGGGTACGCAGGCTCTGGTCGGCCGGGTTCGGCTGGTGACCGGCCGTGGCGGGCAGCGTGTTGAGCGCGCCGAGGGTCGCGACCGCGGCCACGCCGGTGGCGATCCACCGTCTGAGCAACATGAGCGTTCCTTCCGTGAGGACGGTCGACGGGGTGTCGACGGAGGTGCACGGGGGATTGCGTGGTGCGTGGGCGTCGCGGACCGCGAGGGCACGAAAGGGGCGGTGCGGTCCGATCGGGAGCGACGCCGAGAGTTCCGGAATCTGTTCCGTAACTTGGCCGGAACATTACGACCGCCGATGCGGGTCGTCAACCGGAGGAAGTTCCGGAAATAGCAGTCCGGTGCCGTGACGCGCCCACGTCACGGCACCGGAAGTTTCAGTGTTCCAGGTAGGTGGCGTGGTCGAAGTCGGCGTACACGCCGTCGTTGCCGAGGTCCTGCACCCACAGCCCGAGGAACGCGCCGGTGAAGCCCCACGCCGCCGGCTCGCCGTCGATGATCAGGGCCGCGTGCTCGTCGGACAGGATCGTCGCGTCCAGCTCGACCGGCAGCTCCCGCCAGCCGTCGCCGAGGTCGTAGGCGAAGCGCACCACCGGCCCGTCATACGCCGCGCGCAGCCCGACCCGCCCGGCCGTGCTCGCGTCCACGGTGAGCTCCGGGTAGACCGTGCGCCGGCCGCTGTCGGAGCTGAGCAGCTCCAGCACCGCCCGGCCGTCGTCGGCCCGCGTCAGGTAGAGGTAGTACCAGTTCAGCGTGTTGTAGTACGCGGTGATCCCGGCCAGGTGCCGGTGGTCGCGCGGGTCGAACTCGACGGCCGTCTCCAGCGAGCACCGCTCGGCGCCCACCCGCCGCGCGACCAGGCTCGGGGTCTGCTTGCCGACCGGCGACTGCCCGCCGCGCACGCGCAGGTGCGAGGGGCGCGAGCGCAGGTCGATCCAGTCCGGTGTGGCGGGACGGCGCAGCGTGGACCAGCAGACGGACAGCGCCGGGCCGTCGAAGTGGTCGGTGGCGGGCTCGTCCGGCCAGGGGTGGGCGGGCAGGTCGGGGGCCTGGTACTCGTCGGCGGGGATGCCGCCGGGGACGCTCGGCCAGCCGCCGTCGGGCCAGTCCACCCGCTGGATCGCCGTCTCGCGGCCCAGCACGCAGTTGCCGCGCGGCCCGTACGGGCGTGCGACCAGGTGCGCCAGGTACCACTCGCCGCCCTGGGTCTGCACCAGGCTGCCGTGCCCGGCCTTCTGCAACCGCAGGTCGGGCCGGTCCACCGAGGTCAGCAGCGGCCCGGCCGGGTCCACCTCGTACGGCCCCAGCAGGTTGCGCGAACGCGCCACGGTGACCTGGTGCTCCCAGCTGGTGCCGCCCTCGGCGGTGACCAGCCAGTACCAGCCGTCGCGGCGGTACAGGTGCGGGCCCTCGGTCAGCCCCGCCGCGGTGCCCCGGAAGATGATCTGCGCGTTGCCGACGAGCTGCCGCTTTTCCCGGTCGTAGCGCTGGATCTCGATGCCGCCGAAGCGGTCCCGGCCCGGCCGCCAGTCCGCGCTCATCGACAGCAGCCAGGTGGTGCCGTCCTCGTCGTGGAACAGGGCGGCGTCGAACCCGTGCGAGTGCAACGGCACCGGGTCCGACCACGGCCCGCTGATGTC
>NZ_BONF01000064.1 GCF_016862575.1 Catellatospora bangladeshensis
CCCGCGAAAACGCTGGTTCTGGCCCCGCCGGCAAGGCTCGCCGTAGGCGACCGCGTAGCGGCTTGGCCTTGCCGGCGGGGCCAGGTTCCGCGCGTAGGCATCCGCCTGGGCCGGCGGTGGGCGGGATGGCCCCACCCCAACCACCCACCCAACCGCAAGACGCCCACGCATCCCCTCCATCCCGGGGCCGGGGCGGCCCCGCCGGAGGCGCTATCGAACCTGCTCGCCTGGTCAACTGCCTTGTCATGCCGCACTGCCTACTGCATGATCTCCCAGGCCAACAGAAGCGCACGAGAGGACGGGCCATGCTGAGGTGGTGGCGGTTGTACAAGCTGCGGCGAACGATGGGGCGGCTCCTCAAGGACACCAACACTCACCCCGACGGCACGCCGTTCGCCCGTAACGAGCCCTGCTCATGCGCAACACCGTGGTAGGAGATCGAGGCCACCGCGAACGGCTATCCGATGGCAGCGGTCAAGTCTGACGCGTACAGCATCTTGACGAACCCCACGTTGGGGATGGAGTCGCGGTGCACTGTCTGCCACGCGCGGTATGCCCGCCCCTGGCTCATTGATGACGGGACTCCGATGCCTTTCGCCTGGGCTCGCGACGACGAGGCACCGTCAACTAGGCGGTGTCTCGAAGTTCGTGTAGCCATTCGCTGATGGCGGTAATTGGGGTTGTTGCCAGGTAGCGGCTTCGTTAGCTGCGGCTTCAATCTTGAACGACCGCTCCTTCTCGGGGCGCGGGATGTGGGTCCGAAGATGCACAATAGTGATCAACATGTCGCCGAACGCGCGAGGATCCGACCTTGACTAACAGTGACAATGAGTGGGTTGCGAGCCTGCCCTTCTCGTCGGGTACGTCCTTTGCTGGGCGGCTCGCGATGCTGGGCGGCACACTGGCGCTGACCGAGCAGGACCTCACGTTCACGCCATTGATCGGACTGGGACGCATCCGGCGGTTTGCACTGGCGGACATCGAGAGTGTCGCCGTCCATGCCGACAAGCCGCCACGGCTGCGCATCGCCCTGAAGCGCGGCAGCGCAGTGGTTCTGATGGTTACTTCGAGTCGGGCCACGCCGGTGTGGTCGCAGGACGCCTCTGCGCGGGATGAAGCGATCATGGCGATCAACGCCCGCCTTGCCGGCAGCTAGACAGTGTGCCGAAGTGCGTGTAGCCACTCGTTGATGGCGGTGATGTGGATCGTGGCCAGGTAGCGGACGGCGAGCTTGTCGAACCGCGTGGCCACGGCCCGGTTGCGTTTGAGCCGGTTGATGCCGCACTCGACGGCGTGGCGCTGCCGGTAGACGACAGGGTCGAACGCCGGTGGGCGACCGCCTTGGGATCCCTTGGCGCGTCGGTGGGCGTCCTGGTCGACCTTGCTCGGGATGCAGGCCTTGATCCCGCGGTTTCGTAGCAGCGCCCGGTTGGCGCGTGAGGTGTATGCCCGGTCGGCGAGGACCAGATCGGGCCGGACCCGAGGCCGACCCGGGCCGAGACGGGGCACGCGAATGCCGGCAAGCACCGCGGCGAACTGCGGGCTGTCGCCGCGGTGTCCGGCGGTCAACACGATCGACAGCGGCTTCTGACCCTGCTCACATGCCAGGTGGATCTTCGTCGTCAGCCCGCCCCGGGAGCGGCCCAGCGCGTGATCTGCAGGCTCGGGGCCGGGTGGTTCGATCTGTTGGTCGGCTCGTCTGCGGGCGCCGGCGGCGTGCTGGTGCGCGCGGGCGCTGGTCGAGTCGATGCTGACGTCCCAGGTGATGAGCCCGGCTGCGTCGGCGCGGGCCTGCAGCGCAGTGACGATGTGCTGCCAGACGCCTGCGCGCTGCCACCGGCGGAACAGTGCGTACGCCGCCTGCCAGGACCCGTAACAGGCCGGGACGTCACGCCAGGGCGCGCCTACCCGTACCCGCCAGCGTATGCCGTCGATGAGTTGCCGCCTGGTCCATGCCGACGGTCGACCTGGTCGAATGTTCGCAGGGAGAAGGGGCTGCAGTACCGCCCACTGTGCGTCGGTCAGGTCGAACCGCCTCGTCACCGCTATCGTGGGCACGAGGTCTCCGGTATTCAGGTTCTTCTTGGTCGTAGAACCCTTACCGGAGACCTCGCCGTTTAACGATCACCAACACGCCGCGACTTCGAGACACTGCCTAGGCGAAGGAGCGCTAGGTCGAGCGTCTGGGGCCGCTAGGTCTAGCGCTGACGCTGGCGCCCCAGTCGGCGTGCAGCCCGCGGCCTAGTGGTCTAGCGGTGTCGCGCTGGAGGAGTCGGGAAGCGTCCTGGATGGCTCTGGTGAGGGTTCCCGGATGTTGCTAGAGATCTGCGGCCTGTGGCGCCGGTGCGGGCCGCTTGCCCTCCCCGCGCGGGCCGAAGGCATACGCGGGGAGGGCACGCAGCCACGGTGCGGCGCTTCAGCACCGCCTTGATCCTTAATACAGCAGGTGCACTTCTAGTGACCTGCCAAGTTGCTACTGATGGCAGTGCTTGGAGCCAGTTCCGGGCACGGCATCGCACGGCTGTGCTTTCTCAGGTGGGGCGAGTCTGCGTTTGACCCGATTGATCGTCGTGGCCACTACGACGATGTGCTGAGAGGTCGAGCGCGTGACTCCACACCGCGTCATACACCGGTGAGCCGGGGTGCTGGCCTAGATCCTTGAGGAAGCGTTCGAGCTCTGCAGTCGCACCGTCCTCGGCCTTCAACCACGCCGCGATCTTCCAGAACGAACTCGGGCCGAGAACGCCATGCCGATCGATCGCCGCCTGCCGCAGGTTGTCGCGGTCCATGAGCCGGATCAGCGGCGGTAGTTCTTCACGGAGGTCGGCAACGATCTCTGAGAGCACCACCGTGGCCGACTCTTCATCCATGATCTTCCAGCGCCAGCCGCCGCCCCGACGACTCTGCGCCAGCCTGCCCCGCCAGGTCCCATGGGCCGCCCCCGGCCCAGCGTCTTCTGGCAAGCCCAGCCTGGCCTTGTCCCAGCTCCACTTGGGTGCGACGACGAGAGCGAGGTTGACGTAGAACGCGACGCAGTCGCCACTTGAGGCCGAGGATCTCTGGAGTTCCACTATCAGGTGGTCGCCATGATCTGACGTCATTCGAAACACCTGGCCATCGGCTGAAAACCCCATGTCCTCGAGCGTCGAGGACAAGGAGTCCACGACCTGACGATATGCGATCTTGGCAGTCATGCAGCCTCACGTCCCGATCGACGAACACAGCCCGGTGCAGGTCGTCCGTCGTCAGCCCGCACGGAGATGCCACCAGACTACTGAGGCGGCGGTGCGCTTCTGATCATCTGCTGAGTTCCAGCTGATGACGACGCTTGTAATGGCTGCTGCGGGCGTGGGCTTGATGTCACCGGCGCCATGTGGACTATTGGTAACGCACGCTTCCGAACCGGGCGTCGTCGCCGTCGATCAGATGCCTCGCTAACTTTCGCTGACGATTGGTGTCGCGAGCCGGGCGTTGAACTGGCATAGTCCACGCGGGCCGGTGGCAGAGCCGGGTTATTGCAGCGCCGCCCAGCCGATGCCGTGCACGCGCGGGGGCTAGGGCAGGTGCGTGGGGGAAGCTGGCGTGCCAGTCCCCACCGGGGGTTCGAATCCCCTCCGGCCCGCGGTCAGTGTGCTGGCGCACTGTATAGCGGAACAGGCAACGGCTGCCCGCGAACAATGCGCAGGTCGGCTTGCCAGCAGCGGCAGCCAGTCAGCGACTCGCGATCATCCGCATGAGTTGTCGAGGTTTCGCGGTGCTGTGTGCCCCACTTGTGCCCCAAGGTGGCGGCCGATCTGACCAGCGCGCATAATCCCGGACCATGATCGGCGACGAGCTACAGCCCCGCCCCACGGGCCGCGTACCCCGGTATGTGCTGTCCGCCGCCGGACGCGGCCTACTCGCAGGTCTGCTGGCACTGGGGACGACGGTGCTCGTCGGCTACGGCCTGGCCCTCTCACACCGCGACGCCCCGTATCCATGCGACGCCGACAGCTCATGCGATGGCTTCTCCTTCTCCGGAATCGCGGTGATGATCCTGCTGATGCCTGTCACGCTGGGTCTGGCCGGGCCGCTTGCAGCACTCCTCCTGAAGCTGCCCACACCTTCAGCGTTCGTGCTGCCTGCCTGCTGGGCCGGCGTCGTTCTCTGCGCCAGCTTGGACACCCCGGCCGCACTCGCAGCGTTGGCCGTCCTGCCAGCCCTGTACGTGCTCGTCGCCATCGCGGTGAGCCACCGCCGCACCTCACGGTTGTAACAATCCGATGGCCGCCCGACGTTCCGAGGCGAATGTTCGTGTTACTGGAGGCCTTCATGCGAGATGATCACCCGATCGACCGTCTAGTTGCCAAAGTTGAAGGAACGGCGCCCGCCTCAGTCGCCAACTCGATGCGAGTGTCGTCTGAGCAGCTGGCCAGTCGGCGGCAATGGGTCCTTGGACCGCCTGAACTTTTCGACGAATCAGATGTTCGCGATGCTCGCTCGCTGGGGCTCGCGCTGTCGATCTATACAGCGCGGCCGCCGTGGGGCGAGGGGTTGGATCGCACGATCGACCGCGCCCACTTGAGCGAGGTTAGGGAACTTCTCGGGGAGATCTGTCGGATCTCCAGCGAGCATCATGTGTCGCTTGTTGTTGATTTCGCAGGAGAATCGATCGGCACGGTCGAACAAGGTCGCATGAACGAATCGCTTGAGATCGGCCTGATCGGCGAGTGGGAGCGCGTCTTGGATGAGCGAGACGAGTAAAGCCCTCCCTCGTGCGAACTCGGAGTTAGTTGATCAGGGACGTGCACATGGTCCGCTAAAGGCGAGGCCGAAGCAGCTTGCGAGCATCGCTCCCGCCGCCTTCAATAGCCCGGTGATCACCATGCGCCCCGCCGTCGAGGTCATGCGACTGAACGCCGTGCCCCTGTGGCACTTCGCCCAGCGTGATCCGCTGTCCTGGCTGGTGCTGCATGCCGCCTGCACGGATGACGAGGTCGGCCTGTTCCTGGCACTCCTGGCCGACCGGTACGGGGTCCTGACGGGCCCGGATCCGGCCTGGATCATGGAGGCACTGCTGGCCGAGGAAATGATCGACATCAGCGGCGGCGTACTGGTCCACGACTCGAAGTCGGGCGTGACGATCGCCCCGAGCTGCTGCTGCGGCCTGGCGGACTGGCGCGAATGGCAGCAAGCACCGGCTGGGGTGGCGCCGTGGATGGGCCACAGCCCCGATCCCGAGATGGAGTTCCACGAAACCCAGCTGCGGTTATGGCAGAACGGCGACGACCGCCGCCCCGGCACCCACGTCGACGTCCCACGGTCCGCCCTATCTGCCCTGCTGGCCGGCGTCCGGCAGGACCTGATCGGCTTCCTCGACGCGCTGCGCGCCTGGGCCCGGCAGCACGGATGCGCTGATCTGGTCGACGCGTTCATCGCGAAGGCCGACGCGGACCTCGCCGTCTCCGCCGAGTTGATCCCGGCCGGCCTCACCACGGGTGGAGCGGTATAGGGCTGCCTTGACGCAGGTAGGACAACGCCCAGCGCGCTTGGCGGCACAGGTTGCCGCCAGAGGCCGAAGCCAGACCGGACCACGTAGCTGTCCGCGCCTGCGCCAATACCTGTGGCCTGGTCCCAGGCGGTAGCCCTGCTTCGCAGAAGCAGCCGGACATCGTCGGCGTTTCACACGCCGTTGTGCCCCCGTTGTGCCCCACGAGCCCTCTCTGGAACTCGTGCCAGCACGAGTTGGCCACATACGACGGCATCTGTTGGCATGTGCCACACCACATCGAGGCTGATCGTCTGCGCGACCCTCTGCGCCGTGCACGCATGCCAGAACTCGAACATGTCGTCAGACATGTCCTCGTCGTCCAGGTGGTCTTCCGGCCGACCCGGAATATCAAACTGATCAAGATAGCGCTGCTCGACCGGAAGCGGGTCTCCCAGCGCCATCTCCGAAGAGAGATCGCTGTAACGGCGAATCGTGCGGCCATCACGAGCGACGAGCCAGGCAGATCCGTCGCGCTGCGCACCGAAGTAAAAGGCATGGGCCTCGCCGTACTGCGCGCTAAGCACCTCGACGAGCGTCCGCACCTCTTCGTGGCGCTCCTTGTCGGTGGGATCACACCAGGGTCCGACCACGGCGGTCCACCCGTTGATCTCGCCGGTTACGCACACCAACCCGGTGTCGCTGCCGTGACTGGCGCGGTCCATCTCCTCCCGGGCAAGCGCGTATGTCGTCGGTTGCGGGTCTGTCAGCCCGAGCGCCGCCATGATGCCTGCCTGGTCACCACCGGCAACGCAGAACCAGTAGTTCCAGCAGGAGCCCAGCGGCTGAGGCCGATCGTCAAGGGTCACGCCAGCAAGATAGCCGCGCTCAGCTGGGGCCCGAAAAGCCGCACGAACCATGACCTGCTCGCGATCGACCACCTGTCTGCCTGCGCCCGCAGCACGGCCTGCGGCGCGCAGCTGACCGGAGCAGTCGTGATCCGCGACAGCTTGGGAGCGCCGCCCTGATGGCATACGATGCACCCGACTTCGAGCCAGTGCGGGAAGCATGTGTGCACATCGTCGACGATCCGACGGGGTTGTCGGAGCGAGCTCGGGACCTCCTTGCGCGCACCGGATGGCGTAAACCCGAATCGGCCGCGCGCCTGGCGACAGACTTTCTTCGCGTACGCGACCGGACGGGTCGCTTGATCCCGGCTCCCATGAAGCTGGTGATCCGCCGGGAGGCGTTCGCGGCCCGCTTCGGTGGGCTTCAATACGCAGTGCGCCGAAGCGTGGCTCTGCCCGGCATGGATCGCGAGTTCCAACGCCTTTGGGACTTCGACCTGGGCGGCTGGATGCGGCGCGACGTGCGGGGCTGGCACTTCGACTTCATCGGCGAGCGCGTCTCCTCACCGGTGGCTTATGCGGTACACACCGACGGCCGGGTCGGGGTGACCCACGGTGGGCTGTTCCTGGAGATCGCGACGTCGGTGTATCACCTCATCGAAAGCCATGCCGTCCTGGACCAGGTGGCGTCCTGGCAGCCCTGGCATGAGTACGCCGCCGGATCCGACCGGATGGCGCTCGTCGACCACCTGGCAGCGCAGCTCGACGGGCTCACCGAGGTGGCTGAGGCGTCGGGACCGTGTGCTCGCTGGCTCCTGGGCGAGAACGTTGCCATACACGAGGTGTTGAGCTACTCGAGCGACGTGCCGCGTACCCGCCAGCTCGCTGTGTGGGCACGCGGTCAGGACGGCATCGGCCAGATCCGGGCCGCGCTGGCATAGGCCACGATCGGCATCCGCTCGGCTCAGCCTCCGTGGGGGCGCGGGCCGCGGAACGCGGTCACCACGGAGCGGCGCCGGCCGCGCTCCCCCGGCTGCGGGGGCGGCGGCGCCGCGAAAGCGGTGACGTCCTGGTAGCGGTGCAGGCAGGTGCCGACCGCGTACAGGAACACGATGACCGCGACGCCCTGGATCAGCTCCTCCAACGACGCCGCGATCAGGAAGCGCAGGTACGCCGCGCCGGTGAGGTCCTGGCCGGGCAGGTGCGCGAGCAGGTTGCGGCCGGTCAGCACGCCGACGACCTCGACCAGGGTCACCCCGACGACGTACCCGGCCGCCGCGCCGCCCATCAGCCACCGGGTGCGGGACGGCAGGTGCTGCGCGAATCGGATGTACGCCAGCGCGAAGATCACGGCGAGCGGCGCGGCGATCACCAGCCAGGACGAGGCGTTGCCGAGCGCGGCGAGCGCCCCGACGCGCAGGATCCGGTGCGCGTCGGTCATGTCGTCCAGCGACAGCAGGGCGAACGCGGCGCCGAGCACCCGCCAGTGGCGCACGTACCGCAGCTCGCCGGCGGCCTTGGCCGCGGTGCCGACCTCCCACAGCAGCCAGCCGGTCAGCAGCAGCACTCCCGCGGAGAACCAGGCGGGCAGGTTCTGCTGCTCGTCCACGTTGAAGAACGTGGCGAACCAGATGGCGGTATGCACCTTGCGCCCGTAGCCGAGGCCGTGGAACAGGTAGTTGCTGGCGAGGCTGAGCAGGTGCAGCGCCAGCAGCGCCCACAGCAGGCGCCGGGCCAGGACGCGGATGTGCGGCAATGCCATGCTCATTGGAGGACTCCCCGGGATGCCGAGCGGCCGACAGGCCGAGGTACGACTCTAGGGGAAACAGACCGATTTGCCCGTGTACACGCCGGAGGCGGGCAGGGACCCGGTGCGCCACGGCGGGCGGCACCGGGCCCCGCGTTCGGGGTCAGGGCTGCACGACGAGGCGGAACGACTGCGCCGGGCCGCCGGTGCAGGTCCACTGCTGCAGCCAGGCGCCGTCGGCGGTGGACACGTCGCGCACGTCGAGGCACCTGCCGCTGTTGCGGGCGACGAACCGGTAGAGGCCGCCGCCGAGCGCGACCGGCTGCCACTGCTGGTTGGTGCCGCCGACGTACGACCACAGGTGCACCTGCGCGCCGTCGCCGGTGGCCCCGGGGCCGCCGTTGACGTCCCAGACCAGGCTGGTCGCGTGCCGGTTGACGACCTGGTAGTAGCCGCCGCTGGTCGCCCGGAACTGCCACTGCTGGTTGGCCGCGGGAGGTGACGCGCAGGTCCACTGCTGCAGGCGAGCGCCGTTGCCGGTGCTCCAGTCGGCGTCGTCCAGGCACTTGCCGCTGTTGGTGTTGATCACCTGATACCAGGCGCCCTGGTTGATGCCGCCACCCCCGCCGCCGGAGGACGAGGTGGTGACGGTCAGTGACGCCGAGGCCGGGGACTGGTTGCCCGCGGCGTCCCGTGCCCGGACGGTGTAGGTGTACGGGGTCGACGCGGCCAGGCCGGTATCGGTGTAACCGGTGCCCGTGGCCGTGCCCACCTGGACCCCGTTGCGGAACACCAGATAGCCGGTGACGCCGACGTTGTCGGTGGACGCGGTCCAGCTCAGGTTCGTGGACGAGGACGTGGTGCCACTGGCCGACAGGGCGCCGGGCGCGGTCGGCGCAGTCGTGTCACCACCGGTGCCCGGCCAGGTCAGTGTGGCGACCGCGCCGGGCGGCACGGTGTAGCCGACGGTCATCGCGTTGAACGAGACGCCGAAGGTCTGCGAGCCGCCGCCGACGTTGGCCACCAGCAGCGCGTACGAGCCGTCGGGGTTGCGGAATGCGACGTTGTGCAGGTCGCCGGCGTTGTTGGAGCCGACGCGCACCGCGCCGGTCTTCACGAAGCGGGCGAGGTGGCCGAGCGTGTAGTACTCGGCGTTGCGGGTGACGGTGCTGCCCTCGATGGTGAGCACGCCGGAGCACATGCCGGCCGGGTTGTTGCCGCAGCCGCCGTTGACCGGGCCGCCCCGGCTGTCCAGGGCCAGGTTCCAGTTGATCAGCGACTTCGACCAGTTACGGATCACGCCGACGGCGAGGTAGCGGGCGTGCCACTTGAACGTGTCGGCGAAGACCTGCGCCGGGGAGTCGTTGACCCCGTGCCAGCCGGAGCACTCGCTGAACCAGATGTCCTTGTTCGGGAACGCGTCGTGCAGCGCGGTCTGGGCGCTGGCGTCGCCGTAGTAGCAGTGGTAGGCGGTGCCCGCGATCCACTGGGCGGCGGAGGTGCGCAGGACGTCGTACGGGTAGTTCGGCTCGGCGGGCACGCCCAGCTGCGCGGCGTCGGCGGCGTCGTCGGGGTGCTGCGCCCAGTTGTGGTCGTACGAGATGATCTTCACGTGGCCCAGGCCCGCGTCGCGGAGCAGCGGGCCGAGTTCGTTGATGACGGCGGCCTGGTGGGCGACGGGCATGTCGGTGCCGGGGTAGCCGTCGGGGGTGCGGTTCTGCGGTTCGTTCTGCACGGTGAGGGCGTAGATCGGCACCCCCGCCGCCTGGTACGCCTGCACGAACCTGACCAGGTAGAGCGCGTACGCCCGGAAGATCGCGTGGTCGTTCTTGAGCCTGCCGCCGACGAGGGAGTTGTTGGCCTTCATCCAGGCGGGCTGGCCCCACGGCGACGCCATGATCTTCAGGCTGGGATTGAGCTGCAGCGCACGCCGCAGCAGCGGCAGGATCTGCGCCTCGTCGTGGGCGATGCTGAACCGCGCCATCGGCAGGTCGGTCTGGCCGCTGGGCAGGTCGTCGAACGTGTAGTGCGCCTCGTCGGTGAAGTCCGAGCTGCCGATGGGCTGGCGCAGCATGCTCAGGCCGATGCCGTTGACCGGGTCGAACAGCGACGTCATCACCTGGTCGCGCTGCGCGGCGGGCAGCCGGTAGAGCAGCGCGGCCGACGAGTCGGTGATCGACGCGCCGAACCCGTCCATGGTCTGCAGGACCTGCGACGGCTCGATGGTGATCATCTGGCCGGGACGGGGCCCGGCGGTGTCGAACACCTGGCTCGCGGCCGGGGCCAGCAGCTGGGCCCGGTCAGGGGTGGTGATCCAGGCCGAGACGGTCGGCCCGGTCGCCGCGGACGCGGTCGTGGCCGGACCGGCGAACGCGGCGGCCGTGGCGAGCAGCGTGACCGCCGCCGCCAGCGCCGCACGGCGGCGGTGCCTGGGGAGGGTGTGCCGGTGGTGCATGGTGTGCTCCTTCGAATCGGGACGGGGAGCGGCGGAAGGTCGGTGTCCTTCCGCGATCGGCCCGGCAGCGCCGCCGGGCCGAAGCCTGTGAGCCGAGCAATGCGGGTGGTACGCGGGCAGCAGCCATCGCCTGGGCCGCGGCGCGGATCAGGTGCACGGGCAGGGTGTGGCGCGTCACGGCCGGGGCGGGGTCACCGCCGCGCACGCGGCCGCAGGCTCGGGGTTAAGAAGGTGCCCTTCCTCTACGTATTCCGTTAAGAAGGTGCCCTTCCTTGCGTGGGGGGCGGGGCCGGGGGCGTCCGGCCCCGCCGTTGTCGGGTGGGTCAGGTGTAGAGGCGGAGGTCGGCGATGGACCACCAGTTGCCGGCTGCGGCGGTGCTGGTGATGCGCAGGTGGCGGGCGGTGGTGCGGGGCAGGTCCACGTTGGTGAGCTGGGCGACGCCGGTGCCGGTGGCCAGGGTGCGCCAGGTGGTGCCGTCGTCGCTGGCGGACAGCTGCCAGCCGCGGGGGTAGTCGCCGAGGTTGCCGCCGCTGTCGATGGCGACGCGGCGGAAGGTGCGGGTCGCGCCCAGGTCGACCTGGAGATACTGGCCGGGGGCCTGGGCCTGGCCGCTGCTCCAGCGGGTGGAGGCGTCGGCGTCGACGGCCGCGGCCGGGTTCTCCCCCGCCGGGTCGGCGACGACGGTCGCGCCGGTCAGCGGGATCTCGCGCAGGTCGCTGCGCAGGGCCGGGTGGGCGGGCCAGGTGAAGGTGGCCAGGGCGCCGCCGGGCAGGGTGTAGTCGATGATCCGGTCGCCGACCGCGACGGCGAAGGAGCGCGGGTCGTCGTTCTCGTTGTGCACGACCAGCGCGGTGGAGCCGTCGGGGTTGCGGAAGGCCACGTCCGTGAGCTGGCCGTTCCAGCCGACGGTGCCGAACGAGGTGCTGGCGATGCGGACCGCGCCGGGGCGGACGAACTTCGACAGGTGACCGATCGTGTAGTACTCGGCGTTGGTGGTGGCGGTGCCGTCCGCGCCGACGGTGACCAGGCCGGTGCAGGTGTCGCAGCCGCCCAGGTGCGGGCCGCCGGTGGCGTCGAGCGCGAGGTTCCAGTTGACCACGGACTTGGCCCAGTTGCGGGTGGTGCCGATGGCCAGGGTACGGGCGTGCCAGACCAGGGTCTCCCGGAAGAACTTCGCGGGCGGGTCGTCCGGGCCGTGCGAGCCGGAGCACTCGGTGAACCAGATGCCCTTGTCGGGGTACGCGTCGTGCAGCGCGGTCTGCGCGGACGGGTCGCCGTAGTAGCAGTGGAACGCGGTCCCGGCGATCCAGCGCGCGGCCGGGCCGGACAGCAGCTGGTACGGGTAGTCCGTCTCCGGGTCCTCGCCGGGCGGGGTCGAGGCGATGTCGCCGGGGTGGGTGGCCCAGTTGTGGTCGTAGCCGAGGATCTTGGTGCGGGGGCTGGCGGCGCGCAGCAGCGGGCCGAGCGCCTCGATCACCCTGGCCTGCTGGCGGACCGGCAGGTCGGTGCCGGGGTAGCCGGACGGGGCGCGGTTCTGCGGCTCGTTCTGCACCGACAGGTAGTCGATCGGGACACCGGCCGCGGCGTACGCCTGCACGAAGCGCACCAGGTAGCGCGCGTACGCCCGGTAGACGGCCGGGTCGTCGGCCAGCCGCCCGCCGGCCAGCGTGCCGCCGGTCTTCATCCAGGCGGGCATGCTCCACGGCGTGGCCATGATGGTCAGCTTCGGGTTGAGGCGGCGGGCCTGGCGCAGCAGTGGCAGGATCCGTGCCTCGTCGTGGGCGATGCTGAACGAGCGCAGCCCGAAGTCGGTCTGCCCGGCGGGCACGTCGTCGTAGGTGTAGTGCTCGTCGGCGGCGGTGAAGTCCGACGAGCCGATCGGCTGGCGCAGGAAGCTGACGCCGATGCCGCGTGCCGGGTCGAACAGCGACCGCATCACCTCGTCGCGGTCGGCGGGGCTGAGCCGGTACAGCACCTCGGCGGAGGAGTCGGTGAGCGACGCCCCGAACCCGTCCATGCTCTGATAGGACCGGCGCGGATCCACCACGATCGTCGGCTCGGCCGAGGTGCCCTCCCGGAAGGTGACCGGAGCGCGCTCGTGCAGCAGCTCCGACCGGTCCACCGTGGTCACCCACACTCTCGCCTGCGGCTGTGCCCGGCGGTCCGCCGACGGCGCGGCGGTGGCGGCCACGGCGCCGCCGAGCGCGAGCGCCGCCGTCACCGCGGCGGCGACGGCTCCTGTCGCTGGTCTTCTCATTTGCCCACCTCAAGCCATGTAACATCTTGTAACACTTGTGAAACATCTGCGCTTCGCAGCGAACCACCGGGCCGGCATCATGTCAATAGGTCGATGCATGCCAGGTCTGATGTAGCCGGTCAGGGGCATGCCAGCCTTGTAACGGAGTGGAACAGCAGCGACCGCACCAGGCCGCGTAAATCGATGTAGAGGAGATCCGGTTCGCCCCTGGAGCAGCGCCCGGCGGGCCGATATGCTGACGCCATGAAACGGCATGGAACAGATGACCAGACCCGCCACGCGTAAGGGGAGCGTCCGCGACATCGCCGCGGCCACCGGCCTGTCCATCGCCACCGTCTCGCGCGCCCTCAACGCCCACCCGAGCGTCGCCGCCGACACCCGCGACCTCGTCCAGCGCACCGCCCAGCGGCTGCGCGCGGCCGTACGCGCCGAACCCGACGGCCGCCCCCCGGCCCGCCAGGTCGTCTACGTGCGCTGCCCGTACCAGCTCACCGACTACTTCGGGCTGATCGTTTCCTCCATCGCCGAGACGCTCCTGCTGCACGGGCGCCACCTGCTGCTCGACGCCGGACAGGTCGCACAGAACGAGAACGTGCTGCCCACCCTCGGCTCCCGCACCGACATCGGCGGCGCCGTGCTGATCCTGCCGCCCGAGCCCAGCGAGGAGCTGGAACACCTGCGCCGCGACGGCTTCCCGTTCGTCGTCGTCGACCCGCGCACTCCCCCGCCCCGCGACATCCCGGCCGTGTCCGCCGCGCACTTCGGCGGCGCCCGCGCCGTAACCGCCCACCTGACCGCCCTGGGCCACCGCCGGATCGGCGTGGTCGGCGGCCCGCACAACTGGCTCGCCGGCCAGGCCCGCCTGGCCGGGCACACCTCCGCGCTGGCCGACGTGGGCGTACTGGCCGACCCGGCGCTCGTGCGCTCCGCCGAGCCGACCGCCGAGCTGGGCCACCGCGCCGCCGCCGAACTGCTCGACCTGCCCGACCGGCCCACCGCCCTGGTCTGCTTCAACGACAAGGCAGCCGTCGGCGCGCTGGCCGCCGCCACCGAACGCGGCCTGCGCGTGCCCGCCGACCTGTCGGTCACCGGCTTCGACGACATCGACCTGGCCAGCGCCACCACCCCGAGGCTGACCACGGTGCGCCAGCCGCTGCAGGAGATGGGCCGCATCGCCGTCGGCCTGCTGGTCCGCCTGCTCGACCAGCACCAGCTGGAAGCACTGCACATCGAGCTGGCCACCGAACTGGTCGTACGCGAGTCGACCGGCCCGGTGCCCGCCTGAGCTACTCGCCGGTCTGCCCGTGCGGGGCGGTGACCGGCTTGGACTCCGGCGAGCCGTGCTGGCGCAGGAAGATGCTGAGCACGATCAGCGCACCGACCGCCAGGAACTCGCTCTGCCAGTTCTGCATGGACTGGAACCAGAAGTCCGACGTGCCGAGGAACTCCAGGGCGCTCACCGACGGCTGGCCCTTCAGCGCCGCCTGCTCGTTGAAGTCGGCGGTCCCGCCCAGCAGGTGGCTCACGAACGACAGCAGGAAGAACAGCAGCAGCACGATCGCCAGGCTGTTGCGGTAGAGCACCTGCGACAGGCCGTGCTGCCGCGACGGCTTCGGCGAGTCCTCCGTTGCCTTCTCCGGCTCGTCCTCCGGACGGTCCTTCTGGTCCGGCTTCTTGGACTCCGCCGACCCCCGCTGCACCAGATACGCCGTCAGCAGGACGTACGCGCCCATCTGAAGGAACTCCGACTCCCAGTTCTCGAACAGGGCCTCGGCGAAGTGGCCGGTACGCAGGTAGTGCCAGTACGTGTCGGCGGCAACGCCGTAGTCGGCCAGCTCCTCGTTGCGGACCTGCCAGCCGAACACGCTCTGCAGGACCACGAAGACCGCGAAGGCGCCGAACATCGACACCGCCAGCGCGTTGTCGTGCAGCCAGCTCTTTCGTACGCTCACCTGACACCTCCTGATACCCGGATTACCCCGGATCTCCGGGTTGATGCGTAGGCGACAGGAAGCCACATAATAGGATAAACACGGCAAAAGGGCCTCCCGCCGAGGAACCGGCGTGAACGTGCCAACAGCCGGGTAAGCGTGTGCCATGCGGCTGCGGCGAAGCGACCTCTCCCGGGCGGGCATCAGCCGCCGGCGACGGGGCCGGGGATTCTCCTATTCATTCCAGGGCAAGCCCGTGACCGACCCGGACACCCTGGAAAGGATCCGGGCGCTCGCGGTGCCACCCGCCTGGTCCGAGGTGTGGATCAGCCCCGACGAACGCGGCCACATCCAGGCGATCGGCGTCGATGCCGCCGGGCGCCGGCAGTACCGCTACCACGACCAGTGGCGCGCCCAGCGCGACCGCCGCAAATTCGCCCACCTCGCAGACCTGGCCGCCGCACTCCCCCGGCTGCGCGAAACCGTCACCAAGGACCTCTCCGGCCGCGGGCTCACCCGGCCACGGGTGCTCGCCGCGGCGGTCCGGCTGCTGGACCGCACCGCCGTCCGGGTCGGCGGCGAGCAGTACGCAGTCGACGACCCCGACCTCGGCGAGGCCACGTTCGGGCTGGCCACCATCCGCCGCGACCACGTCAAGGTCCGCGGCGACGAGATCATGATGAGCTTCCCCGCCAAGGGAGGCATAGAGGCGATGATCACCGTCGAGGACGCTGCGGTCGCCGCCGTCATCCGCAACCTGCTCCGCCGCGACGATCCCGGCGAGGAGCTGCTCGCGTACCGCGAAGGCCGTGAGTGGCGCGACGTGCGCAGCAGCGACGTCAACGACTACCTGCGCGAGATCTCCGGCGCCGAGATCACCGCCAAGGACTTCCGCACCTGGCACGGCACGGTCGCCGCCCTGGTCAGCCTGTGCGCGGCGGGACGCTGCCGCACCGTGACCGCCCGCCGCAAGGCCGTCACCGCCGCCATGCGCGAAGCCGCCGACCTGCTGGGCAACACCCCAGCGGTGGCACGGGCCTCCTACGTCGACCCACGCCTGGTCGACGCCTACGGCGCCGGTGGCCTCCCCTCCCTCAAGGGCCTGGACACGGCCGCCGAGCAGCCCGCAGGCGCCGCGTTCGCCGACGCGAAGCTGTGGGCGCAGGCCGAGAAGACAGCCATCGACATCCTCACCTGAGGAGGATGCAGGGCGTCATCAGATCGGGAAGCCTGTCGCTGCGATAGGTTCGGGAGCTGTGTCGACCCGATCAGCCCACGGCAGGGACTCCGCCCGCGCGACCCGGCTGCCCGCCAAGCCGCAGCCGCCCTCGGCCATGGAGACCGCCCAGCAGCCCGACCACGACATCGAGGACGAGGCGACGTTCCGGAAGCTGGCGTTCCTCGACCTCGACCTGTCGGGCCAGGCCGGGGACTCGGTCGAGTTCGAGCAGTGCCGGTTCACCCGCACCGGGCTGGCCGGGACGGTGCTGGAACGGGCGGCGTTTACCGACTGCCTGGTCGAGACGTCCGACTGGGCGAACCTCAAGGCCGTCAAGTCCGGGCTGCTGCGGGTGGAGGTGTCGCTGGCGCGGCTGACCGGGCTGCAATGGCTCGACGGGTCGCTGCGCGACGTGGCGTTCCGGGAGTGCCGGATGGACCTGGCGACGTTCCGGTTCAGCTCGTTCAAGAACGTGGCCTTCACCGAGTGCAACCTCACCCGGGCCGACTTCACCAACGCCGACCTGCGCGGGGCGTCGTTCACCGGGTGCGACCTGTCGGGCGCGCAGTTCGCGCAGGCCGACTGCAACGGTGCACGGTTCACCCGCTGCGAGCTGGGCGGCATCGGCAGCGTGACGAGCCTGCGCGGCGCGACCGTCGGCGCGCACGACCTCGCGGGGCTGGCATACACGCTGGCCGGGGCGCTCGACATCACCATCGACGAGGCCTGACTCACGATCAGGCTTCGCTGTTCGCGCCTTGACCGGCTGGTTTGCCGGCCGCCCCTACCATGACGTCACCAATCGGCAGCGAGCGTCATGAATGAAGCGGGTAGCCCATGGTGAGCGATGTGGCGCAGATAATCGGCCTGGTCGCCATCGCGATCACTCTCTACTTCGCCTCCCAACAGACCAAGCGGCTGCGCCAGCAGGTTGACCTCGCCAACCTCTTCAGCAGGTACGAAGCGCTCAACCACGCCAGCGAGCGCTACGACAACGGGCTGGCGCTGATCTTCCAGAGGCCGGAGCTGCGGCCATATGTCTTCCAGCGCAAACCACTGGACCTGACGGGCGACGACCTGGCACGTGTGCTCACCGTGGCCGATCTGATGGCCGGTGCCGTCGACTATGCCCTGCGGGTAGGCGCGCGGTTTCCAGACGACCCGAGTTCCGACTGGACCGCCGTCGCGGTGGAGATGGCCAGGCAGCCCGTGTTCCAGGCGCTCGTCCAGGAGCAGCCGCACCAGTTCCCCGACCTGATACGTCATTTCGTGCCAGGCCCCAGCGAGCCCGCCACAGAGGTCTAGAGTTTCAACCTCTGCACATGGGTGTATGCCTGCCGAGCTGGCGTACACACTGGTGGAGGGCCGTTGGCTGGGGAGGCTGACTGACCCGTCGGGCACGCACGTCGGCTAGAAGACAGTCAGGGCACCGTGGGCATGTTCCGCACGATCACGGAGTCACACGGTCGCGCCGCCGCGCGCGAAACCGGATCGAGCCGGCATAAGGAGCGAGGTAGAGTCCCGCCTCGTGACAGCGACGGTTGACCAGGTCAAAGACGACAGCGAGCGGCTCGGTCAGGAGGCCATGCGTCGCCTGCGACTGCGATCGGTGTGCGCGATCGACCCGGGCCTGACCTGCGCGGAGTTCGACGAGATCGAACACGAGTTCGGGTTCCAGTTCGCCGACGACCACAGAGCCTTCCTGGCGGCGGGCCTCCCGGTGAACACCCGGCCCGAGCCGCGAGAGCCCGGGGTCTACTACGCGCATGCTGAGCCTTGGCCGGACTGGCGTCGCGCCGACCGCGACCAGGTGCGCGCGGCGCTGAACTGGCCCATCGAGGGTGTTCTATACGACGTCGAGCACAACAGCTTCTGGTACGAAAGCTGGGACGCTCGCCCGCAGGACATGGCCGAGGCCCTCGCGACCGCAGCGCGAATGCTCGCCCAGGTGCCGCCGATGGTGCCTGTTTACGGGCACCGCTACCTCCCCGCCGGGCGGGGCGAGTCCGGTCACCCTGTGCTGTCGATGTGGCAGACCGACATCATTTACTACGGCTTCAACCTGGCCGACTACATCGATCGTGAGTTCGACCGCGATTGCGACGAGGATCCGCGGGAGCCGCGGGCGACCGTCGACTTCTGGCGAGACCTAGTCTGAGCCGCATCCCGGTACACCGACTCGCTGTCAGGCGCGAGCCATCTCCACCGACAGCACCCGGCGCAGGACGGCGACGACCACGTCAGGGGCGAACCGTTCTGCGGCCACCCGCTCAAGCCGGGCCACCACGGAGAACATCTGCGCCGGCCCGGCCGTACGCAGATGCGCCACCATCCAGGCGCTCAGGTCGTCCAGGCTCTCGGGCAGCTCCAGCGCCTCCACCGGTGGCGGCGGGATCAACCCGAGGTGAGTCAGATTCGGCAACGGCTGCTGCGCCGACGCGTAGGCCCCAGGCGGCAGCCCGACTCGGAAAGGGTGGACGCATACCGGCGTTCCGTCAGGGGCGGCCCGCCACCCGAGCCCCGGGTTGAAGGCCAGTTCAGTCGCAGGCCGGGCGACCACGTCGAAGCCGCCCGGCCCCAGCAGCTGCGCCGGGCAGATCCCGCAGGTCTCGTCGCACCAGCGCGCCAGCGGGCCTGCCAAGTCCACGTCGGCAGCATACCGGCGGACCAGGGCGCCCATCGAGAGCCCGTGAACGCATCGCTTTCCCACCGGTCACTGGTTGCGGCCCCCGACCGACTGGCTCGCCGGCCAACTGGTCGGCTCGCCTACCCATGCCGGGTGCGGGCGCGGGCCAGAAGGTTTCCGGTGTCAGCCGGTGAGGCCGGCGTCGTGGGCGAGTAGGGCGACCTGGGTACGGTTGTTGAGATCGAGTTTGGTGAGTATGCGGGAAATGTGGGCTTTCACGGTGGCCACGCTCATGAACAGCTCGCCCGCGATCTCGGCGTTGGACTTGCCCCGCCCGACGGCGACGGCGACCTCGCGTTCGCGTTCGCTGAGCTGATGCAGCGCGGTGGTGGCGTGGTGTTGCCGGGCGGCGGCGCCGGTGCTGCTGAGGTGGGCGATGAGCCGCCGGGTGACGGTCGGCGACAGGATGGGTTCGCCGGCTGCGACCCGCGCGACGGCGCGCAGGATCTCGGCGGGTGGCGTGTGTTTGAGCAGGAAGCCGCTGGCCCCGGCGCGCAGGGCGCGCAGGACGTACTCGTCGGCGTCGAAGGTGGTCAGGACGATGACCTCGGGTGGGTCGGGTCGGGCGCGGAGCCGTTCGGTGGCGGCGAGGCCGTCGAGGGTGGGCATGCGGATGTCCATCAGCACCACGTCCGGGGCGTATGCGTCGACGGCGGCGGCTACTTCGCTGCCGTCACCGGCCTCGCCCACCACGGCGATGTCCGGCGAGCCGCCGAAGACCATGGTGAGGCCGGCCCGCACGAGCGGGTCGTCGTCGACGATGAGGACCCGCACCGGTGCGTCCACGTTGGGCTCCTTGTCCGTGCTCACCTGGGCCGGAGGCCGGTTCCGGCCGCGATCAGAGGCTAGGCCACGGTAGCCAGGCCCTGAGCCGGAAGTCACCGGCGGGGGTGGGGCCGTGTTCGAGGCGTCCGCCGGCGAGGGCGGCCCGTTCGGTGAGCCCGATGAGGCCGCTGCCGGCGCCGGGGATGCCGGCAGGGCTGGTCTCGGCCGGATACGGGTTGCGGATCTCGACGGTTACGCCGTCGCCCGGGGCTGCCCGGACGGTGACGGCCACCTCGCCGTCGGGGGCGTGCTTGCGGGCGTTGGTCAGCCCTTCCTGCACGATCCGGTACGCGCTGCGCCCCACACCAGCCGGTACGGCGGAGAGCGCGCCGGTCTGCCAGTCGAGCCGTACCCGCATCCCGGCGCGCCGCGATTGGTCGACCAGGTCAGGGAGGTCGGCCAGGGTGGGCAGCGGCCGTTCCGGCGTCTCGTCGGACAGGCCGGCACCGGTGCGCAGGACGCCGATCACCTCCCGAAGGTCCTCCAGCGCCTGGTAGGCGCTGTCGCGGACCACCCCGGCGGCACGGGCGACCTCCTCGGGCGCGGCGTCGGGGCGCAGCTCCAGCGCCCCGGCGTGCAGGCTCAGCAGTGACAGGCGGTGGGCGAGCACGTCGTGCATCTCCCGGGCGATCCGGTTGCGTTCGCCCTGGCGGGCTTCGGCGACGCGCAGTTCCTGTTCGGCCTCGACCCGCCGAGCCCGCTCCCGCAGCGACTGGCGTCGGGCCCGTACAAACATGCCCCAGGCGAGTACCGCGGCCGCGAAGACGACGCCCAGCACGATCTCCGACGGGGACCCGGCTGGGACGTCGGGCCGAACCAGCAGCGTCAGGAACGGGACGAGCGCGTACCCGGCCACGATCGGGGCGACCACCGCGAAGCGCCGGTGCACCGCGACGGTGAACAGCGCGATGAGCGCCGCGCCCGCCGCCGACGTCGCGTAGACGCCGACCACACCGGCGACCACGGCCAGGCCGACCGGCCAGCGCCTGCGCAGCCACACCCCCAGACTGCACAGGCCGCCGAGGACGAGGTCGACAGTGAGCGGGACCGGCGCGATGTGCCGCGCGAGGCCGTCGCCCAGGGCGAGCACCATGAGGCCGACGGCCAGCAGGAAACACGCGGCGTCGACCACTCGGCCGCGGATCGTGCGCCCGGCCGGGCGTACCGGATCGTGGTCGGCATCGCTGGTCACGCCCGCCGGTAGCGGGCTCCGATCCTGCGGGGGCGCCGGGACCATCATGATCGAAGGGTACGGCCGGGTCGGGCCCCACGGCGTCCGACCAAAGTCGATCCTTCGGTGTAGACCTTCGGCCCGCCACCATCGACCTTGGCTCATAGCGGTGTAACCGGCCGCTCCAGCAATCTTCTCCACGTCACCGGAACGGACAGCCAAAGAAGACTCCGATGCCGGTTCCGACCATTCCTGCGCCAACGAACGACGTGGTGTTGCACCGATCATCCGATCGCAACGAAGGAGTGAGAGATGAGATCACCGCATGACCCCGCCACCGCGCTGGAATCCCTGCACGCGCCCGTGAGCGTGGGACCGGCAACGACGGGGCCCACCCCGACCCGAGCGCTCCGAGAGCGGGTCGTGGGCACGACGGCGATCGCGCTGGCAGCGTCGGTGGCGATCCAGAACGCGGTGGTGATCTGGGCCGGAGCGCCAGGCTACGGGGACCCGATCAAGGAGGTGCTCGCCTTCCACGCCGAGCACCGGGTCGCGGTCGCGGTCGCGGTCGGCCTGGAGGCGCTGAACCTGCCGCTGCTGCTCGGGTTCCTGACCGGTCTCCACGGGCTCGTCGAGCGCCGCGGGCGTGCGGGCGCAGACTGGTCGCGCCTCGCCGTGGCCGCAGGTGCGACCCTCTCGGCAGTCTTTGCGCTCTACGCCGTCCTGTGGAACGGTGTCGTGCTGTCCGCCGGCGAGGTCGCCGAGCCGAGCCCCGAGTTCGAGCTCGCCTGGCAGATGCACGCAGCAGCCTTCGCGCTGGCGCTGCCGGCGCTCGGCACCACACTCATCGGCGCCGCGCTGGCGGCGCATGCGAGCCGGCTGACGCCGCCGTGGCAACGTCTGCTCGCAGTGGCCGGGGGAAGCCTGCTGCTCGCCGCCGGGGCGGCCAACCTCGCGATCGCGGACGGCTCAGAGCTCCTCTTCGTGGGGATGCCCGGCTACGCCGCCTGGCTCGTGTGGCTGCTCGCGACCGGCATACGGCTGGTGCGCGCTCGAACAGCTGACCGTCCCGACGACGCATCGAGCTCCGCCGAGCAGGGATGATGGGAACCGACATCGAGGCAGCTGCGGTCGCCGCAGCGCTTGGGGCGTACGCCGGGGGTGCGACTGCCGATACCGCGCTCGAGTTCGACAGGAGCGGCAGTGGGCGGTCACGGTAGCAGCGGCGGGCTCGCCGCGCTGGGCGGCAAGGCGGGCGAGCGCTCGCCTGAGGCCGCCGCACGGTCCGCGGCGCGACCCGTCACCGCCAGCCCCACGGCAGGTGTCGCCCCACGCCGTAGGTGTGCCTGTCCGCACGGCAGGGCCCGGGGCGGCCGGTCTCAGCCGGCGATGTTGTGCGGGAAGACGACGACCACCTGTTCCTCAGTGAGTTCGCGCACGTGTACGCCTTGGCCGTCTCCGGAGACCGGCAGGGTGATCTCGTTGCCGCCGATGGTGACGGTCACCATGCTGTCCTTCACCTCGACCAGTTCGACCTCCATGCCGAACACGCTCGCCGAGGCACTCACGCCGCGCTGGAAGGTCACGGCGCATTGCTGAAGGTCGCAGTCCACGTCAGTACCCTTGCCATCGCTGCACCCGGCCAGCAGAGTGATCGACAGCAGGGGCAGAAGGATCGTCCGAGCGAGCACTCGGCCAAGGTCATCAGACATCACTCGACTCTAAACGCCGCTGTCCAACGATTGCGGCGTTTGCGCGGGCGGCATCGCCGGGCCAGCCCTGTGTGTACTCGTCGCGATCATGGCCGCTGGCCGCCGCGCCTCGGACGGTCGCCGTGGAGGTCGACGACACCGAGTTGCGCATCGAGGTCGACGGCACCATACGCAAGGTAGGCGGTTCAGCCGACGTGATCGCGGAATCTGAACACAGTGCCCGACCACCCCGTGTCGCGCACTCCAGCGTCGAGGGCGGCGCTGATCGCACGTTCCTCATAGTTGAAGTGGGACTCCATGATCGCCATGAGGCCGTCGAGCTCGCGGCCCACCGCGTCGAGCCCAGACGCCGGTGACCGGGCCGCCTCATCGGCGAGCTGCTTCACCCGCAGCAGGATCGTTCCGATCATCTCGTGGTCCTGGACGAGGTTGGCCACCGTCTTGGCGAGGTCGGGACGTGCGCGCAGCAGCTCGGCGAACAGGCCTTCGTCCTCGCCGGTGTGGTGTGTGGTGAGTGCGGCGCAGAACGCCAGGCAGTGGGTGACGAGCGCGTCGTCGTCGAGTCGGCGCCGGCCGAGATCTGCCTTGAGCGTCTCGACTTGGCGGCGTAGTTGCTGATGTGCCTGCTTGAGTTGTTGGCTGAGTGCGACGGCGCGGTCGCTGTCGGGCGACGCCACGGGGGTGCCTTCCGGTACCGCACCTCCATGCCTGGCGCAGTCCGCCACCGGCACGCGATGCTGGACTCATTCGATCATCACCGCGCCGCAGCCGCAACCGGCCCGGCACGCACCGCCTGACGCTGATGGCTGCTTTTCCTCGACGCACGCTGACGAAACCGGGGAAGTTGCCCGTGACCCAGCCGACGTTCCCACAAAGGAACGATCGTGACGGGCTGGATGATGACCATGCCGTTCACCCAGCTAAGCCCTCGAGAACCCTCGAATGAACGCCTTTCGTAACCGGTCCCGGGCGCGCCCGCGCCGGTGATCGTTCGACTTGCCTGGCACTCGGGCGTATCTTGGCCGCGCATTGGCCCATGTGCCAGGCAAGTTGAGCGATCTTGGGTCAGGCGGCGCGCGAGGGCGCGGTGCCTCGCGCGAGGGCCGGGCGGGGGGTATGCCGGCGCAGCAGCAGGGCGTTGGCGGTGACGATGATGGTGGAGGCGCTCATCAGCAGCGCGGCCCACTGCGGCTGGAGGAGCACGCCCAGGCTCGGGTAGAGCACGCCCGCGGCGACCGGGATCGCGAGCACGTTGTAGATCGCGGCCCAGAACAGGTTCTGCTTGATCTTGCGCCGCACGGCGCGCGCGATCGACAGCGCGTATCCCACGTCGGCCGGGTCGTCGCGGATGAGCACCACGTCGGCGGTCTCGACGGCGACGTCGGTGCCCGCGCCGATGGCGATGCCGATGTCGGCCCCGGCCAGCGCGGGCGCGTCGTTGACGCCGTCGCCGACCATCGCGACCCGGGCCCCGTCCCGTTGCAGCGCGGCAACGTGCCCGGCCTTGTCCTCGGGCAGCACCTCGGCGATGACCGTGTCGATGCCCAGCCGCCGGGCCACCGCCTCGGCCGTGCCGCGCTGGTCGCCGGTGAGCATCACCGTGCGGATACCGGCCGCATGCAGTGCCTTGATCGCGGTGGCGGCGGACTCACGGACCGGGTCCGCCACCGCGACCACACCCAGCGCGGTGCCGCCCTCGGCGACGTACATCGCGGTCCTGCCGTCGGCGGCCAGCGCCGCCGCCCGGTCCACGAGCCCGTCCACGGCGACCTGTTCACGCTGCATGAGGCGCAGGTTGCCGACGAGCACCGGGCGGCCGTCGACGACCGCGCTCACCCCGTGGCCCGGGATCGAGTCGAACCGGTCCGGCGGCGTGACCTCGATGCCACGCTCCCGTGCCGCCGCCACGATCGCGGCGGCCAGCGGGTGCTGGGACGGCTGATCGGCGCGGGCTGCCAGGCCGAGCAGCCGGTCCTGCGACGCGCCGTCGGCGGCCACCAGGTCGGTTACGGCGGGCCGGCCCGCGGTCAGGGTGCCGGTCTTGTCGAACACGACCGTGTCGATCCCGGCGGTGGCCTCCAGGGCGGTGGCGTTCTTGAACAGCACGCCGCCCCGCGCGCCCTGCCCGACCCCGACGGTGATCGCGGTCGGGGTGGCCAGCGCGAGCGCGTCCGGGCAGGCGATGACGATCGCCGACACCGCCGCGGTGACCGCGAACGCGGCCCCGTGCCCGCCCCACAGCATCCACGCCGCGAAGGTGAGCGCACCGGCGGCCAGCGCGACGTAGACCAGGTACTTTCCGGCGGTGTCGGCCAGCCGCTGCGCCGGGGCCTTGGACGCCTGGGCGTTCTGCACCATGGCGACGATGCGGGCCAGCGCGGTGTCGGCGCCGACGGCGGTGGCCGTGAACGCGAACGCGCCGGTGGTGTTGATGGTGCCGCCGACGACCGGGTCGCCGGGCTCCTTGGCCACCGGCACCGGCTCGCCGGTGATCATCGACTCGTCGACGTACGAGCCGCCCTCGGTGACGGTGCCGTCGACGGGCACCTTCGCGCCGGGCCGGACCACGAGCACGTCCCCGGCGGCGACCTGGTCGAGCGGGACCTCCGTCTCGTGACCGTCGCGGCGTACGAGCGCGGTCGGCGGCGCGAGCGACAGCAGGGCCTCGACGGCCCGGCCGGTGGCGAACCGGGAGCGCATCTCCAGCCAGTGCCCGAGCAGGCTGAGCGTGGTCAGCATCGCGGCGGCCTCGAAGAACACCTCGTGCCCGCCGAGCAGCGTGGAGAACAGCGAGTACAGGTAAGCCACCAGGATGCCGACGGCGATCAGCGTCATCATGGTGACCTCGCCGTGGCGCAGCGAACGCGCGGCCGAGGACAGGAAGGGCCAGCCGCCCCAGAACACCACCGGTGTGGCCAGGAGCAGCCCGAACCAGCCCATGGACAGCCCGAACGGCGGCTCCGAGGGCAGCCCGAGCGCGCCGCCGATCGGCGAGAACAGCACGATCGGCACGGTCAGCACCGCGCTGATCACGAACCGGCGCAGCATCGACGCGACCATGCCGGCACCGTGCCCGGCGTGTTCGTCATGTGCGCCGTGCTCGTCATGTGCGGTGGAGTCGTCATGCGCGGTGGGCTCGCCGTGCATGCCGTGGACTGCGGGAGCGGGCGCGGGCTCAGCCGCGGCGGTGTGGCTGGGGTGGTGCGTGTGGGCGGCGGTCTCGTCGGGTGAGCCTGCGGCGGGGTGGCCGGGCTGGCAGCAGGACGCGGGGCATTGCACGCAGTCGCAGCCGTACCCCCCATTGTCCAGCGCCTCGCGCAGCGCGGCGGGGCTGGTCCGCGACGGGTCGTAGGCGAGGTGCAGCACCGCGCGGGTGCGGTCGGCGGTCGCGGACCGCACGCCGGGCAGGCCGGTCGCGATCCGCTCCACGGCCGCCAGCTCCGTGCCGCAGTAGCAGAAGTCGAGGGCGACCTCGGCCACGGCGCCGCCATGCCCGTGCCCGTGGTCGGCGTGCTGGTGCCTCATCGCCGCGCTCCCGTTCCTGATCGTCAGGGATACCCCCAGGTGGTATCTCCGTCTTCCCGCAGCATACCCCCCAGGGGTGTCGCTACACTGGGGGTATGACGACAGAGCCGCAGCACACCGCTGAACAGCCGGCCGCGGCGGGCGTGACCCGCGGCTACACCGCCAGCAAGGACCAGCTGCTGACCCGGATCCGCCGGATCGAGGGACAGGTCCGCGGCATCCAGAAGATGGTCGAGGACGACCGCTACTGCATCGACGTGCTCACCCAGATCTCGGCCATCCAGGCCGCCCTGGACAAGGTGGGCCTCGGCCTGCTGGACGGCCACGCCCGGCACTGCATGCACGAGGGTGCGGCCGAGGGCCGGGCCGACGAGATGGCCACCGAGATGATGGCCGCCGTCGGCCGCCTTATGAAACGCGGCTGACGAGCGGATGTGAGCCACGCCATGAGCAAACCTTGGATAAACCCCCGGGGGGTATGCTAGCGTCGGCCACATGGATACCCCGAGGGGGTATACGAGGGAGGATCGTCATGGAGACCGTCTACACCGTCAAGGGCATGACCTGCGGGCACTGCGTCAACTCGGTCAGCACCGAGATCGGCCGGATCGCGGGCGTGACCGGCGTGCGGGTGGACCTCGCCGACGGAGCCGTCACGGTGACCAGCACCGCCCCGCTGGCACAGGCCGACGTCGCCGCCGCGGTGGACGAGGCCGGCTACGAGCTCACCGGAGCGCGGCCGTGAACGCACCGCTCAAGCTGAGCCTGTTCGGGCTGGGCCTGATCGCGATCTTCGCGGCGACGTTCGGGGCCGGCCGCGTGGCCGGTCCCGCACCCACCGCGGCGCCCGCCGGTCACGGCACCGACGCCGGTCACGGCTCGCACGGGGCGACCCCGTCCACCGGCGCGGCACCAGTGCCCGGCGGACTCCAGGTCGCCCAGGACGGCTACCGGCTCCAGCCGCTCACCGGCGAGCTCAGCCCGGACGCGGCGCAGCCGCTGCGCTTCCGGGTGCTCGGGCCGGACGGCGCGCCGGTCACCGCGTACACCCCGACGCACGAGAAGAACCTGCACCTGATCGTCGTACGCCGCGACCTGGCCGGCTTCCAGCACGTCCACCCCGAGCTGCGGGAAGGCGGCGTGTGGGAGATCCCGCTGCGGGCCGCCGCGGGCGCGGGGCAGTACCGGATGTTCGCCGACTTCCAGCCCGCCGGCCGCGGCGAGGCACTGACCCTCGGCGTCGACCTGCCCGCCCCGGGCACGTACCAGCCCGTGCCGCTCCCGGCCGCCGGCCGCACCGCGACCGTCGACGGGTACACGGTCACGCTCGGCGGCGAGCTGCGCCCCGGCGCCTCGTCCCCGCTCACGCTGACCGTCACCAAGGACGGCAAGCCGGTCACCGACCTCCAGCCGTACCTGGGCGCCTACGGGCACCTGGTCGCGCTGCGCGACGGCGACCTGGCCTACCTGCACGTACACCCCGACGGCGCACCCGGCGACGGCCGCACCCAGGCCGGGCCGCAGATCGTTTTCCACGCCGAGGTCCCGTCGCCCGGGGCGTACCGACTGTTCCTGGACTTCCAGCACGGCGGGGTGGTCCGCACCGCGGCGTTCACCGCCGTGGCCGGAACGCCGCCACCGGCGCCACCCGCCGCCGCGACGCCCTCGGCCAGCCCCACCCACGACCACGGAGCGCACTGATGAGCACCGACAGCAGGCCGCTGCTGGTCGCCACCCAGCAGGTCGAACTCACCATCGGCGGGATGACCTGCGCGTCCTGCGCGGCGCGGATCGAGAAGAAGCTCAACCGCATGGACGGCGTGACCGCCACGGTCAACTACGCCACAGAGAAGGCGTCGGTCACCTTCCCCGCGGAGGTCAGCACCGACGACCTGATCGCCACCGTCGAGGCGACCGGCTACACCGCCGCCGTCCCGACGCCCGAACCCGTCGCCGCCGCTGAGCCCGTGGACGAACTGGCCGGGCTGCGCCGCAGGCTGTGGACCTCGGTGGTGCTGTCCGTGCCGGTGGTGGTGCTGGCCATGGTGCCCGCCTGGCAGTTCACCAACTGGCAGTGGCTGTCGCTCGTGCTGGCCGCCCCCGTGGTCGTGTACGGCGGCGCGCCGTTCCACCGCGCCGCGTGGACGAACCTGCGCCACGGCGCCGCCACCATGGACACGCTGATCTCGGTCGGCACCCTCGCCGCGTTCGGCTGGTCGCTGTGGGCGCTGTTCTTCGGCACCGCAGGCGAGCCCGGCATGACCCACCCGTTCAGCCTGTCCGTGTCCCGCACCGACGGCACCGGCAACATCTACCTCGAGGTCGCCGCCGCGGTGACCGTGTTCATCCTGGCCGGGCGCTTCTTCGAAGCCCGGTCCAAGCGCCGGGCGGGCGCCGCCCTGCGCGCCCTGCTCGAACTCGGCGCCAAGGACGTCACCGTGCTGCGCGACGGCCGCGAGCAACGCATCCCCGTGGACCAGCTCGCGGTCGGGGACCTGTTCGTCGTACGCCCCGGCGAGAAGATCGCCACCGACGGCGTGGTCACCGACGGCGCGTCAGCCGTGGACATGTCGATGCTGACCGGCGAGTCCGTACCCGTCGAGGTCTCCCCCGGCGACGCCGTCGTCGGCGCGACCGTCAACGCCGGCGGCCGCCTGGTCGCCCGCGCCACCCGGATCGGCGCCGACACCCAGCTCGCCCAGATGGCGCGGCTGGTCGAGCAGGCGCAGACCGGCAAGGCGGCCGTGCAGCGGCTGGCCGACCGGATCTCGGCCGTGTTCGTGCCGATCGTCATCGCCCTCGCTGTCGGCACGCTCGGCTTCTGGCTCGGCACCGGCAACGGCCCGGCGGCCGCGTTCACCGCCGCGGTCGCCGTGCTGATCATCGCCTGCCCCTGCGCCCTCGGCCTGGCCACCCCGACCGCGCTGCTGGTCGGCACCGGCCGCGGCGCCCAGCTCGGCATCCTGATCAAGGGACCGGAGGCGCTGGAGTCCACCCGCCGGGTCGACACCGTGCTGCTCGACAAGACCGGCACCGTCACCAGCGGCCGGATGACCCTCGTCGACGTCGTCACCGCCGAGGGCACCGACCGGGCCACCGCGCTGCGGCTGGCCGGCGCCGCCGAGGCCGCCTCCGAGCACCCGATCGCCCAGGCCATCGCTGCGGCCGCCGCCGAAACCGGCGAGCTGCCGGGCGTGACGGGCTTCGCGAACACGCAGGGCCTGGGCGTCACCGGCACCGTCGACGGCGTACAGGTGGTCGTCGGCCGGGCCGCGCTGCTCGCCGAGCACGGGCTGGACGTGCCCGCCGCACTCGACACGGCACGGCAGGCCGCCGAGCAGGCCGGGCGCACCGCCGTGCTGGCCGGCTGGGACGGGCGGGCCCGCGCGGTGTTCGCGGTCGCGGACGTGGTCAAGCCGACCAGTGCCGCCGCCGTCGCCGGGCTGCAGGCGCTGGGGCTGACCCCGGTGCTGCTCACCGGCGACAACGAGACCGTCGCGAAGGCGATCGCGGCCGAGGTCGGCATCGAACAGGTCATCGCCGAGGTGCTGCCCGCGGGCAAGGTCGACGTGGTGCGGCGGCTGCAGGACGAGGGCAAGGTCGTGGCGATGGTCGGCGACGGGGTCAACGACGCCGCCGCGCTCGCCCAGGCCGACCTCGGGCTGGCCATGGGCACCGGCACCGACGCCGCGATCGAAGCCGCGGACCTCACCCTGGTCCGGGGCGACCTGATGGCGGCGGTGGACGCGATCCGGCTGTCGCGCCGGACCCTGAACACGATCCGGACGAACCTGTTCTGGGCGTTCGCGTACAACGTCGCGGCGCTGCCGCTGGCCGCGCTGGGACTGCTCAACCCGATGATCGCGGGCGCGACGATGGCGCTGTCCTCGGTGTTCGTGGTGTCCAACAGCCTGCGGCTGCGCGGCTTCCGCACCGTCGTCCGCGACTGATCGCGTCTCCACCGCAGCGCGCCGTCCCACGCGGGACGGCGCGCTGCCGTATCACCCGGTAACGCGACCGTGGTGCTCAGCGCCGGCGGTACTGTGCTGCGCGTCGCCTTGGTGCCCGGCGTTACGTAAGCAAACGGATCGGGGGAACACGCACGACCTCCTCGATGCGGAACTCGGCCATCACCTCATCGTCAGTGACATCGGCATCGAGGATGCCGACGACGCCTTCGCCATAGATCATCAGCATGAGCTTTCAGCCTGGACATGGTGTTCGCTGACCAACCGGCCTTGGCTGACATCGACAAGATGAACACGCAGGACAGCGGCATCTGCTACGAACGCCTCGGCCCTGCGTTGGATGAGGCATTGCGCGAAGCGCTGTGGGAGGTTGAGCAGCAGCCAACGTTGCAGGTGCTGTGGGCTGGCACGCCCCTGCGCAGCGCTGTAGAGCTTGAGCGAAGTGACTGACGTCGCCTGGCCGGAAGGCGATCAAGCGGCGGTGGCTTGGGCCGGGACCGGTCGGCCGTGGACGATTGCATTGGGCACCCGACTAATATGCGGGTCTCGTTGTCGAGTCCGGGCTCTCGTGGCGTGAGCTTAGGATCACCGGATGCGGATCGAGTTCACATTCAGCCGAAGTCCCGAGTACTTCCGGCAGCAGCTGAAGGCGGATGCGAAGCGGGCAGTTCGTCGCGATGTCCTTCGTGCTGTGGTGCTGGCCGTTGTGGGCGTGGTCTTCGTCTTCATCTCGCAGGGCGAGGGTGTGGCGTTGGTGGTGGGTGCGGTTGCGCTTTTGGCGGCGTTGTCGCTGCCGTGGCGGGCGTGGCAGGTGTTCAAGGCGGCCGTGACCGTTCCGGCGGCCTGGTGCGGTCCCCGCAGTTGGGTCGTCACCGATGAGGGGGTCGAGTCCAGCACTGACCTGACGTCGACACGTTGGAGTTGGCAGGCGGTGCTCAGGGTGGAGGAGCGACCGAACGCCTATCTTCTCTGGCAGGACGGCCCGGCCATGTTTGATCTGCCTCGCGAACCGCTGACTGCTGTCGAGGACGCCGAAATCCGTGCCTTCCTGCTCGATCGCGGATTACTGCGGCCATAACCCGCGATCGTAGAGCGGCTTGTCCGGCGGGCTGGGCACCGCACCGGGGGGCGGTGGTCTGCACCGCGGCGCAGTGTTCAGCTCTAACTCGCGCTCAACTGGTGACACGACCCTGGGGCGTGTCCACGACAATGCCGCGACGCGGCGGCGACCAGGGGCGCCAGCTCGTGGTGCGGCTGCCGCGACAGACCGTCCCGCCAGCGATCGCGAGCGCCGGTGGTGACGACGGTCAGCGCGGCCTCCGGGGCGACGAGCACGCACTGCCCGGCCCAGCCCAGGGCGATGTGGACGGGCACGCCCGCCTGCTGGCCGACCCACCAGAGACAGCCGTAGCCGAGGTGGATGGGCGCACCGTCTGGTGTGTGGGCAGTCCAGGCCAGGTCCCGGTAGCCCTCGGGCACGGCGGCTCCGGTGCGCCACGCCTCGCCGAAGCGCAGCAGAGCGCGCGGCGACAGCCGGGCGCCGCCGAACCCGTACGGGACGCCTTCCGGGTCGGCGGGCCAGATCACGTCGGCGCAGCCCGCGTGCGGCAGCGCCCGGTCGCGGGCGTACGCATCCAGCCCGCCGGTGACCTCGTGCAGCGCCACGGCCAGCAGGTGCATCGCGCCGTTGTCGTAGCGGAACACCGTGCCGGCGGGATGTGCCTGCGAGCTGCGCAGCAGCTCGTCGGCCCAGCCGTGCGGCAGCCGCATGAGCCGCCCAAACGTGTCGTCGTCACCGGCCGCGCCCGACGTCATGGTCAGCAGGTGATACACCGTCGCACCGCGCCGCTCCGGCGGCACCCGCTTGCCGAGCAGGTCACCCAGCGTGTGGTCGAGCCGGACCAGCCCGTCGTGCCAGGCCCACCCGGCGACCGTGGACACCAGCGACTTCGTGATGCTGGCGATGTTCGGCGCCGGCTCGTCCAGCCCCACTCCGTGCAGGTCGTACGCCGCGACCTCGGTTCCCTGATGAGCGACGAGCAGGCTGCTGGTATGGCTGAGCGCGGGTTCGGCGCGGCACCGGGCAGCCAGCGCGGCGGCGGCCTCGATCAGATCGGACATCTCTGCTGTCTACGGCAGGGCGGCAGCACGACGCAACCGATTCGGGCACGGGATCTGCGCCGGTACCCGGCCGGAATCGGCCCGTCGCCCGATGCCGCCGTCCTGCCCCGGCATACATCCTGGCGAAGCCGCGGACCACATACGTCGCGATAGGACAGGAGGCTCCATTGACGTCATACGGGCGGAGTGAAGACGAGTGGATCACGCTCACGGAAGCAGGTCAGGAGTTCCTGGTCGAGCGCGCTCGGCTCGCCAGGACCACGTCCTATACGGAGCTGAACACGACGCTGGTGCGGCGCACCGGGCTGCCGGGCTTCGACTTCGGGCGTGAGGCCGACCGGGCCGCCATGGGCCAGCTGCTGTACCGCGTCGTGGCAGCCAACCGCCCGCAGACCAAGCTCATGATCTCGGCGCTGGTCATCTACCTGAACGGCAACGACGCAGGCTCCGGCTTCTACGCCCTCGCCCAGCAACTCGGCGAGCTGCCGCAGCGTGCGACCGCGACGGCGAAGGAAGAGTTCTGGATCGGGCAGGTCAAGGCGCTGTACGCGTACTACGGGAAAGCCGGGGCCAAGCCGGGACGCTGAGCTGGGACGACGGCGGGTGTCGGTGGGGGCCGCTATCGTGCCGTCGTGACGATCGAAGACGGCTGGATCGCGTTCGACCTGGGCAGGTTCCGCGCACAGGACGAATTCGCCACCTACAGCGGAAGCTCGTCCACCGCGCTGCCGGCATTGCCCGTGGCGCATCCGGGTGGTCTGCACGCCTGGATGCGGGAGCTGGTGCCGCTCGGCGACCTGGCCGCCGGCCCGTACGGCTTGGTCAGGCTGACCGACGGCGCTCCCGTAGGCGAGCACAAGGCAGCCCTGCCCGAGCAGTTCGTCGCGTTCATGGCCGATCCGGTCCTGCGCGACAACGTCCCCACCTGCACGTCCTGCTACTGGGAGCCGGAGCTGCCCGTGGCCGCGAGCCCCGTGCACGAGGGTGCGCAGCTCGTGCGCTTCCTGAACGACCAGCAGGGCTGCCTGTTCTGGTATCTGCACCTGCTGCCGGACGGCGGCCACGAGGTCCTGTGCGGCGGCCACGCCTACGACGAGTACGAGGTGCCCCGCGACGAGGCACTCGAAGATCTCGTACGCGTGGCAGGCGACTTCGATGGTTTCATCGCCCGCTTCTGGATCGAGAATCTCGCCTGGTTCGAGGTGGTCGGCCAGAAGCGACCCGATGACAGCCTGTCCGGCCCGGTCTGGGAGTACGTACGCCAGTACACCTCGGCGGTGCGCTGACCGCACTCCCGCCGGTCAGCGCAGCAGCAGCACCAGTCCGGCGGCCAGCAGGCCCGCGGCGAGCACCACGACCACGATCAGGGTCTTGGTGCCGAAGCGGCGCCGGATGAACTTCGCGTTGTGCACCATGTCGGTTTCCCTCCAGCTCAGATGGTCACGTGGTCAGCTCGGCGCGGCGGCGCAGCAGCCGTGCCCGCTCGCGGTGGGCGCGTGCCAGCAGCAGCAGCGAGACGGCGGCGAAGACCGCTCCGACAGCGAGGACAGGCCACAGGCCGGTGCCCCGCCCTGCGGCGATCACCGCCAGCAGGACGGTGGTCGCGGTCGAGGCGGACAGCGCGATCCAGGCCGCGACGACGCGATCGGCGGCGAACAGCACGACCTTGCGGGTCAGCAGCCAGCCGCCGTATCCGGCCCAGGCCAGGCAAATCGCGGTGAGCAGCGCGAACGCCAGCCGGGTCCGGCCCGGCAGCGGCTCGGGTTCGGTGAGCCACAGCAGCGACACGAGCGCGGCCCCGGACAGTCCCGCGACCAGCGCCGTCACCGCCCGGATGCGGGCCCGACGCGACACGGCCGTGCCGAGCCGCTCGACGATCTCCTGCGCCGACAGGCGCGGCTGGTCACTCATCTCCGGCGGTCCTCTCCAGGTGTACGCGCAGCAGGCGGCGGGCGCGGTTCAGCCGTGACTTGACCGTGCCGACGGGCACGCCGCAGATCTGGGCGCAGTCGGCCACGGGCAGGTCTTCCAGGTAGAACAGGACGAGGATCTCCCGCTCGGCCGGCGGCAGCGCGGCGAGCGCGTCCAGCAGCCGGGCGCGGTCGGCCAGCGCCTCGACCGGGTCCTCCACCAGCGCGTCGGCCTCGGCCAGCGCCTCGGGCCGGTCGGCGTACTCGCCGCGCAGCCGGTCGGTGACCGAGCGGCGGGCGATGGTGAACAGCCACGGCGCGAAGCGGGCAGGCTCGCGCAGCCGCGGCAGCCCCCGGACCACCGCGAGCCAGACCTCCTGGGCGACGTCGTCGGCGCGCTCGGCGTCGAGCATGCGCCGCACGTAGGTCCACACGGGCAACCGCCAGCGGCTCACCAGCTCGGCCAGCGCGCCGCGCTCCCCCAGCTGGGCTCGAACCACCAGCAGCTCGTCGGTCATCTCGTCCCTCCCCTCACCATGCACAGTCGGGCGGGAGGCCGGGGAGGTTCACGGCGCGGGAGATTACCGCCGCAGGTACCCGGCTTCGAACTTTCGGTCAACGTTCTGCGGTACGACGGCCGTGCCGGTCTGGGCCGTATCGCTCGACGAGCGCGTCGCCGATCGAGGCAAGGTGGTCTCGCACACCCGGAGGGCCGGTCACCTCGACCCATTCGACCAGCCCGGCAAGCTCGCCGGCGAGTATGTACTCGTCGTTGCCGCGGATCACGACCTCGATGCGGCCGTCGTTCGTGGCACCTCCCACCTCGAGCCGACCGCCGAACCCCATCCGGAGCACGCCTATCGCGTGAGGCGCGCACACCGCCCGGACCTCGAAGGGTGTTCGCCTGCGTTCGACCTCGTCCGCGATCTCGCGCCAGCTCTCGGCAAGATCGAAGTCATCCGGCCGGTACACGGGGTCGCCGGTCGGGCCGACGGACGACACCCGGTCGATCCGGAAGGTCCGCCGGCCGGCCTCGGTGTCGGAGACGAGGTACCACGACGGGCCTTTGGCGACGATGCCCAGCGGGTGGACGGTTCGCTCGGTTTCGGTGCCTTCGCGGTCGACATAGCCGAGCCGGACCTGGACGCCGCGGATCACCGCGTCCTGGAGCTCGTCGAGGAAGCGAGGCGGTCGGGGCTCGGCCCGGCTCGACCCCCATCGCTGCGGGTCCATGACGAGCGACGACGCCGCCGCCTCGGCCTGCGCCCGGAACGGCTCCGGCAGGGCGTGGACGAGCTTGCGCAGCGCCGCTTTCACGGCCGGCGTGACAGACGAGGCAGGGCCGGCGACCAGGAACAAGGCGCGGGCCTCACCCGCGGTCAACCCGGACAGGTCGGTCCGGGCGCCGCCCACCAGGCGCCAGCCGCCGCCCCGGCCCTGCACGGAGTACACCGGCACGCCGGCCATGCCCAGGGCGTCGAGGTCGCGGCGGGCGGTGCGCTCGGAGATCTCCAGCTCCCGGGCGACCTCCGCTGCGGTCACCTGCTCGCGGTGTTGCAGCAGGAGCAGGATGGCCATCAACCGGTCAGCTCGCATGCCGGCAACACTCGCACGTCAAACCGGTCAGGAGGTGACCGGTATAGGTCGGCAGGATGCCGGCATGACATTCGACTTTCCCGAGCCCACCCTCGTTTCGGTCAACGGTGTGGAACTCGAAGTCTTCGAAGCGGGCCGAGAGAACGGAAGGCCCGTCGTGCTCTGTCACGGCTGGCCGGAGCACGCCTTCTCCTGGCGCTATCAGGTGCCGGCCCTGGCCGCGGCGGGCTACCACGTCATCGTCGTGAACCAGCGGGGTTACGGCCGCTCGTCCCGTCCCGCCGAGGTGACGGACTACGACATCGAGCACCTGTCGGGTGACCTCGTCGCCCTCCTCGATCACTACGGCTACGGCGATGCCACCTTCGTCGGCCACGACTGGGGCGCATTCGTCGTCTGGGGCCTGACCCTGCTGCACCCGAACCGGGTCAACGGCGTGGTGGCGCTGAGCGTGCCCTACCAAGAGCGCGGGCAGCTGCCCTGGATCGAGGGCATGGAGGCCGTGCTCGGCGCCGACTTCTACTTCGTCCACTTCAACCGGCAGCCGGGCGTCGCCGACGCCGTGTTCGGGGAGAACACGTTCCAGTTCCTTCGGAACCTGTACCGCAAGAACTTGCCCCTCGCAGAGCCCCAGCCGGGCAATGCGCTGATCAACCTCGCCAGAGCGGAAACCCCACTCGGCGACCCCGTCATGAGTGACAGCGAACTCGCTGTCTTCGTCTCCGCCTTCGAATCGACAGGGTTTACGGGCGGAATCAACTGGTACCGAAACCTGGACCGCAACTGGCACCTGCTGGCCGACGTGGACCCGATCATCCGGCAGCCCGCCCTCATGATCTACGGCGACCGCGACACGGTCGCGAAGGCTGAAAGACTGCTGCAATTCGTGCCGAATGTGGAAGTGGTGAGTCTGGACTGCGGTCACTGGATCCAGCAGGAGATGCCGCAGGAGACGACCGCGGCGATCCTGAGGTGGCTGGACCGGCGAGATGCCGCCTAGGCCGAAGCCGGTGCCGCGCAGACGCGGGCGGGTTTGTCGCATCGCAACGGGCGGTATCGGCAGGCCATGAGCCTCACCTCGACAGCCCGCCGCACGGCTCAGGCAGCCGGCAGGAGCACCGCCCTGGAGAACCTGACCCGGGCCGGCCTCATCGGTTACGGACTGCTGCACCTCGCGGTCGGCTGGCTCGCCCTGCAGATCGCCAACGGCCGGTCCGCCCGTGGTGACCAGTCCGGTGCGTTCCGGCTGCTGGCCGCGCAGCCGTTCGGCAGAGCGCTGGTATGGGCCATCGCCGGCGGCCTGCTGGCGATGGCGATCTGGCAGCTGTTCGAAGCCGCGGTGGGCCATGTCGGCGAGCGCGGCGCCAGGCGCACGCTGGAGCGGATCGTGTCCGCTGGGCGCACCGTCGCCTACGTCGCCCTGAGCGCGACGGCGGCCCAGGTCGCCGTCGGCGTCGATCCGGCCACGGGCAGCCACCAGCGCGAGGCGACCAGCGGGCTGCTCGGCCGCGACGGCGGGCCGTGGCTGGTCGGGATCGTGGGCATCGCGGTGACGGTGGTCGGTCTGGTGCTGGTCGGCCACGGCATCACGAAGGGCTTCGTGCGGCATCTGCGGCGTGACCGGATGAGCGCGGCCGAGCTGCGTGCGGCGGTCTTGGCGGGTCAGCTCGGCTACGCGGCGAAAGGCGCGGTGTACGCCGTCGCCGGAGTGCTCGTCACGAGCGCCGCGATCACCTTCGACCCTGCCAAGTCGACCGGCCTCGACGGTGCCCTGCACACCCTGGCGCAGCAGCCGCTCGGGTACGGCCTGCTGCTGGCGGCCGCGGCCGGCTTCGCCGTCTTCGGCGTGTACTGCTACTTCCAGGCTCGCTACCGGAAGGTTTGATCGGCGGGGTCGCGGCTGCAAAGGGGAGCGCCGACCCTTGACATCGGCATCCGTGCGTCAGGCGGCTGGATGACGTTCGAGGCCCCGGGTCTTTGATCCGGGGCCTCGACGCATTCTGATCTCTCTCGTATCTCTTAG
>NZ_BONF01000065.1 GCF_016862575.1 Catellatospora bangladeshensis
CCACCGTGCCGCAGCTCATCATGGCGCTGCTGCTCGCCCACGTGCTCAACCAGCGGCTGCGCGCGCCCACGTTCTGGCGGATGACCGCGGTGCTGCCCAACATCACCTCCGTCGCGGCCGTGGCGATCATCTTCGGCCAGATCTTCGGCAAGGACTACGGCCTGGTGAACTGGGTCCTGGAGACCCTCGGCCTGGGTCGCATCGACTGGCAGGCCGGCACGGCCAGCTCCCAGATCGCCATTTCCGTGATGATCATCTGGCGGTGGACCGGCTACAACGCGCTCATCTACCTCGCCGCCATGCAGGCCGTGAACCGCGATCTCTACGACGCGTCCGCCCTCGACGGCGCCAGCAGCCTCCAGCAGCTCACCCGGATCACGATCCCCGCGATCCGCCCGACGATCATCTTCACGGTGATCGTGTCGACGATCGGCGGCATGCAGGTCCTCGCGGAGCCGCTGCTGTTCGGCGGCGGGAGCATGACCGGCGGTTCGGACCGGCAGTTCCAGACGCTGTCGCTGTACCTCTACGAGGTCGGGTTCTCGCGGTTCGACTTCGGTTACGCGTCCACGGCCGCGTGGGCGATGTTCGGCATCATCGTGATCGTCGCGGCGATCAACTACTTCCTCACCAGCCGCCTGCGGAGGTCCTGATGACCACCACGACGCCTGTCCCCGCCCCGGTCCGCCCGGCCCCGGCCCTGCCCGCCGAGCCGCCGGTCCGCCCGCGCCGTCGCCGGGTGTTCTCCGCCGAACGCCGGCCGGGCAAGCTCGCCTACCTGGCGCTGGCCGGGCTGGGCCTGTTCTCCGGGTTCCCGCTCTACTGGTCCGTGGTCGTCGCCTCGCACGACAACGGCATCCTGGGGCAGGTCCCGCCGCCGTTCGGCATCGGCCCGAACCTGCTGGCGAACCTGGACCGGGCCTTCGGCACGGTGCCGTTCGGCAAGGCGCTGGCCAACTCGGTCGTCATCTCCGCGTCCATCACGATCAGCGTGGTGCTGTTATCCACGCTGGCCGGGTTCGCCTTCGCGAAGCTGAACTTCAAGGGCCGCAACGCGCTGCTGGTGCTGGTCATCGCCACCATGATGATCCCGAACCAGCTCGGCATCATCCCGCTGTACATGCTGATGGCGAAGATCGAGTGGACCGGCACCCTGTACGCCGTCGTCGCACCTGGCCTGGTCAGCGCGTTCGGCGTGTTCTTCATGACGCAGTATCTGCGCGAGGCGGTGCCGAACGAGCTGCTGGAGGCGGCGCGGGTGGACGGCTGCCACACGCTGCGCATCTTCTGGCACGTGGTGCTGCCCGCGTCCAAGCCCGCCGCGGCGGTGCTCGGCATGCTCACCTTCATGTCGGCCTGGAACGACTTCTTCTGGCCGCTGGTCGTGCTCACCCCCGAGGACCCGACCGTGCAGACCGCACTGTCCACCCTGGCCAGCGGCTACATCCAGGACTACTCGCTGTCGCTGACGGGCACCGCGATCGCCACGCTGCCGCTGCTGGTCGTGTTCGCCCTGCTCGGCAAGTACATCATCGGAGGCATCATGCAGGGAGCGGTGAAGTCGTGACCGCCGTAGCACCCGACCCGCGGCTGGCCGAGCGTGCCGTGCTGCGTTTCCCGGAGGGGTTCCGCTGGGGCGCGGCGACGGCGTCGTACCAGATCGAGGGTGCCGCCGCCGAGGACGGCCGCACCCCGTCGATCTGGGACACCTATGCCCGCACCCCCGGCCGGGTCTTCCAGGGGCACTCCGGTGACGTGGCCTGCGACCACTACCACCGCTACCGCGACGACGTACGCCTCATGGCCGAGCTGGGCCTGGGCACCTACCGTTTCTCGGTGGCCTGGCCGCGCATCAAGCCGGACGGCTCCGGGCCGGTCAACGCCCGTGGCCTGGACTTCTACGACCGCCTCGTGGACGAGCTGCTCAGCCACGGCATCGAGCCGATGGCCACCCTCTACCACTGGGACCTGCCGCAGGTGCTGGAGGACCGGGGCGGCTGGACGAACCGCGACACCGCGTACTACCTGGCGGATCTGGCCGCGGCCACGGTGACCCGGCTCGGCGACCGGGTCGCCACCTGGACCACCCTCAACGAGCCGTGGTGCTCGGCCTTCCTGGGTTACGGCAGCGGCGATCACGCGCCGGGCCGGCAGGACCCGGTCGCCGCGCTGGAGGCCGTGCACCACCTCCTGCTCGGGCACGGGCTGTCCGTGCGGGCGCTGCGGGCCGGTGGCGCCCGCGAGGTGTCGCTGACGCTCAACCTGGCCTGCGTACGCCCCGACGACCCGGCGGATCCGCACGACCTCGCGGCGGTCCGGCACATCGACGGCCTGCACAACCGGATCTGGCTGGACGCGGTGCTGAAGGGCGGCTACCCGCAGGACATGCGGGCGCTGCTGGCCCGCTTCGGCGTCGACCGCCGCGTCGAGCCCGGTGACGAGGCGGTCATCGCCTCACCCATCGACCTGCTCGGGGTGAACTTCTACCAGCCGTCGCGGGTGCGCGCCGGGGTGGGCGTCACCTGCGGCCCGGCCAACCCGGGCAGCGAGGGCTGCGAGTACGTGCCGCAGGACCTGCCGGTCACCGCGATGGGCTGGCCGGTGGACGCGACGGCGCTGTACGAGCTGCTGATGCGGCTGTCCACGGACTACCCGGGCACCCCGCTCATGATCACCGAGAACGGGGCCGCCTACGACGACGTCCTCGTCGGGGACCGGGTCGCCGACGCCGACCGCATCGGCTACCTCGACGCGCACCTGCGGGCCGTGCACGCGGCCGTGTCCGAGGGCGCCGACGTCCGCGGATATCTTGCATGGTCACTGCTGGACAATTACGAATGGGCGTACGGATACGGCAAACGTTTCGGCATCGTGCATGTCGACTACGACACCCAGCGGCGCACTCCGAAGGACAGTGCCCGCTGGTTTACCGACGTCATCGGGCGCAACGGGCTCAGTTGATGTCGGTGGGGGCCGGGCGTGCCGCACGTGGAAAGGCGGCACGCCCGGGTTAACCACCCGCCACGGACTCACGCGGGACGGCTGAGCGGAGCCGTCCCGCGTGCCGTGTCCACCCCCCGTCCGGCGCACTTCCCCCCGCACGCGCATGCTCCGCCGCCAGGCCGGCTGCAGTTTCCCCGAAACTGCACACCGCGACGGGTGGCAGGCTGCAGTTTCCCCGAAACTGCACGCTGTGCCGGGAGACGGGCCGCCCGGCCGTTGGGGGCGAGGGGGTCAGGGGAGGGAGTCGAGGTGCCAGAGGCGGAGGTTCTGGCTGCCGTCGGCGACGGCGAGGGTGGTGCCGTCGGGGGAGACGGCGATGCCGATGACGGCGCTCATCCGGCCGTCGGCGTCGCGTGCCTCGCTCTCCAGCATCGTCCGCTGCGCCGCGTTCTTGACCTGCCAGATGCGGACGGTGCCGTCGCCCCCGCCGCTGGCGACGGTGTGGCCGTCCGGGCAGAACACGACCTCGTGCACCGCGCCGTCGTGTCCGGACAGGACGGTGGCGGCGTTCGTGGCCAGGTTCCACACGCGCACCGTGCCGTCCTCGCCGCCGCTGGCCAGCAGGCCGCCCAGCGGGGCGTAGGAGAGTTCGTGCACCGCGCCCGTGTGCCCCTTCAGCGTGCTGACCAGCGTGCCGGTCGCCACCTGCCACACCCGGACCGCGCCGTCGCCACCGGCGGCGGCCACCGTGCGGCGGTCCGGGCTGAACGTGACGGCGTCGACCCGGCCCGTGCCGGTGGGCAGCACCCGGAAGGTCCGGCCGGTGGCCACCTCCCAGATCCGGACCACACCGGTGCTGCCCGCACCGGCCAGCCACGCGCCGTCGGGGCTGTACGCGAGATCCAGGGGCACGCGTACGTGCCCGGTCAGGGTGCCCGCGGGCAGCCCAGTCGCGGCGTCCCACAGGCGCGCGCCGCCCTCGACCGGGGTGGCCACCCGGGTGCCGTCCGGGCTGAACACCAGCTCGGTGACCGGCTCGAACTCGCGCACGGGCATGTCCGCGACCAGCGTGCCGGAGGCGGTGTCGAACACCCGCAGCGTCCCGATGCCGCCGACGGCGAACCGGGTCCCGTCCGGGCTGAACACGACGGCGGTGGCGTTGCGCCCGAGCGGCACGCACCGCACCGGCGCCGCGCAGGTCCGCGCGGCGGCGTCCGGCGCGCCGCAGCCGCCCGCGAGCACTACGGCCAGCAGCACGGTCGCGGTCCGTGCCGGCGCCAGGGCGGGGCCCCAAGCCCTCATGCCGACAAGGTAGGCCCCGCCACGTTCCGGGGTAAGCGCCGTTCATCCGTACCGTATGGACCGTCGGGATGATCCCCGCGCCACGCCTTCGGGTCAGCGGCGGTCGGTGGCGGCGGGCACCGGGGTGAGGGACTGGGCCGGGTACAGCTCCTCGATGAGCTGCTCCTCTCCGGCGACGGGGTCGCCGTCGGCGGTGCGGCGGCGGCGCGGGCCGATCAGGGAGGCGGCGGCTCCGGCGATGCCCATGGCGATGGCGAGCCAGAACACGATGACCAGGCCGTCGTGGAACGGGCCGGAGATCAGGTCGGGGAAGAACTGGCGGTCGGTCAGCGCGGCCGCGTTCGCGGCGGGCAGCGCGCCGAGCACCTGCGGGCCGAGCAGTTCCTGGATCGGGTTGTAGCCGAGGAACGCGGCGAACAGGGTGCCCACCGGCGGCAGTGACGAGACCGTGTGCGCGGCGGCGGCGGGCACGCCCTGCGCGGTCAGCCCGGCGTCGAGCGCGCCGGGCAGCGAGTGCGCCAGCCCGGCCACCATCAGCGAGAAGAACACGCCGATGGACAGCACCATGCCCGCGTTCTGGAACGTGGCCCGCATGCCGGAGGCGACGCCGCGCAGGTGCGCCGGGACGCTGGACATGATCAGTGAGGTGTTGGGCGCGGAGAACAGCCCGCCGCCGAAGCCGTTGAGGAACACCAGCGCCGCGAACACCCCGTAGTGGAAGTTCGTCGGCACCAGCAGCAGCGCGGCGAACGAGGCCGACATCAGCAGCAGCCCGCCCGCGGCGAACCACTTCGGCCCGTACCGGTCGGACAGCGCTCCGGACAGCGGCCCGGCGGCGAGGAAGCCGACGGTCAGCGGCAGCAGGTAGATGCCCGCCCACAGCGGCGTGGACGCGTAGTCGTAGCCGTGCAGCGGCAGCCAGATGCCCTGCAACCAGATGATCAGCATGAACTGCAGGCCGCCCCGGGCGATCGAGCCGAGCAGGCCGGCCACGTTGCCGCCGGTGAACGCGGGGATGCGGAACAGGTGCAGCGGGAACATCGGCTCGGCGACCCGCGTCTCCACCACCGCGAACGCGGCCAGCAGCAGCGCGCCGCCGGCCAGCCCGGCGACGATCCACGGGTTGGTCCAGCCCATCGGGTGCCCGCCGTAGGGCTGGATGCCGTACGTGATCGCGGCGAGCAGGATGGTGAGCCCCGCGGCGAAGGTGACGTTGCCCCACCAGTCGATGCGGCCGGGGCGGCGCACGCCGTTGTCACGCAGCGACCGGTACGCCCACACGGTGCCGACGACGGCGATGGGCACGTTGACCCAGAACACCGAGCGCCAGTTCCACTCGGCCAGCACGCCGCCGAGCACCAGGCCGATGAACGAGCCCGCGATGGCCGCGACGATGTTGATGCCGAGCGCGGTGCCGCGCTGGCGGGCCGGGAACGCGTCGGTGATGATCGCGGCCGAGTTGGCCATCAGCATGGCGCCGCCGATCGCCTGGACCACCCGCCAGCCGATGAGCCACAGCGCGCCCGCCCCGCCGGTGAACGGGTCGAGCGCGAGGATCACCGAGGTGACCGCGAAGACGGCGAAGCCGAGGTTGTAGATGCGCACCCGGCCGTAGATGTCGCCGAGGCGGCCCAGGGTGACCACCAGGACGGCGGTGACCAGCATGTAGCCCATCAGCATCCACAGCAGGTAGCCGACGTTGCCGGGCTGCAGCGGGTTCAGGCCCACCCCGTTGAAGATCGCCGGGAGCGAGATCAGCACGATCGAGGAGTTGATCGTGGCGATCAGCATGCCGAGCGTGGTGTTGGACAGGGCCACCCACTTGTACCGGGTGTCGTGGCTGTTCATGAGGAGTGCCTCGCGGGGTCGGTCAGGCGGTGGCGGCGGCGCGCTCGGCGAGCCGGTGCAGGGCGGGCAGCGCGGCGGTGATGGCGGTGCGGTCGGCGTCGTCGAGCCCGGCCAGCAGCTCGCCGACCCGCTCGGCGCGCACCGCACGACGGTGTCGCAGCAGGTCGCGGCCTGCCTGGGTGATCTCGACCAGGACGACGCGGCGGTCGGCCGGGTCGGCGGCGCGCACGGCGAGCGCGTCGCGTTCGAGGCGGGTGACGATCTGGGTCATCGCGGGCTGGGTGACGCCCTCCCGGCCGGCCAGCTCGGTGAGCCGCTGTGGCCCCTCCCGCTCCAGCGTGGCCAGGGTCGCCGCGGCGCTGAGGCTGATGCCCGGCGGGCTGAGCCGCCGCAGCCCGGCGAAGAGCCGCTGCACCGTCAGCGCCAGGTCGTGCTGTCCGAGATCCGCGGTACGCGGGGCACGTGTCACCACGGTTCGAATATATCACCTGCTTATAGAAGTAGCTTATGTAATGCGGCGGCGGGGCCTGCCCGTCCGCTGCGGCGCGGCGCGCCTGGTGGCGAGGCGCCAGCCCAGGGCGGCGAGGGCGAGCACGGCGACGGCTCCGAGCGTCACCGGCAGCGCGGCGGACCGCCCCGGTGGGGGTGGGGTCACGGCGGCGGCCGCGGTCTGCGGCACGGCACAGGCGAGCGTCTGGGGTACGCCGTCGGCGGCGACCCGTAACGAGACGGCGCAGTAGCCCACGCCCGGGGCGGCGACGTCGATGGTCAGCGACCAGTCGCCGGGGGCGAGCGTACCGGGCAGCGGCAGGGTCGCCGGGTCGTGGAGCAGCGGGCGCAGCGCGGTGGCGGCCACCGAACCGCCCTGGGTGCTCCGGCCCGACAGCAGGGCCACGGCGGGTTCGCTGATCGGGTGGCCGTCGGACCAGGCCAGGGTGAGCCAGACCGTGCCCCGGCCGTCATGGTGCAGGGTGGGCAGCACCCCGTCGTGCGCGGCCGCGGGGCGGGCCGGGACGAGCAGCAGCGCCGCGGCGGCCACTGCCGCGACGGCGTACCGGCGGATGGTCTTCATCGGACTCCAAGGAAGGTGGGCCGGGCGCGACCGAACGCGCCCGGCCCGCGTGGTTCAGCTGGTGACCTTGACCTCCAGCAGGCCGACCGAGCCCGCGCCGCTGTTCAGCACGACCCGCAGCCGGGTGGTCGAGACGCTGGTGAACGTGGTCCGGTTGTAGACGTTCGCGGCGATGGGATAGCCGCTCGCGCCGGGCACCGCGACGTACGCGCTGCCGTTCCAGTACTGCAACGACCAGGAGGCCGGCAGCCGCACGCCGCCGTTGTCGTCGAAGAAGTACACGTCGGCGACGCGCACCTGCTGCGCCGACGACCAGGTCAGCTCCGCCCACTGCTGGCCGGTGTTGGGCCAGGTGCCCCAGCGGCGGTTGACGGTGTCGTTGGACGACGGCGGGTCGATGCCGTCGTTGACCGCCAGCACGCTCTCCCAGGGGGAGGTGTAGCTCGCGCTCGCGGCCGCGCTCAGCGCCAGGTTGCCGCTCGGCGGGGGTGGCGTCGTGCCGCCGCCCTTGATGAGGAACAGGTTGTCCGCGACGTTGTAGTACGTCGCGAGGTAGCTCCCCGCGGGCGGGCTGGTGTGGTAGTAGTCGTCGTGGTTGCAGTCCAGGCGGTTGTCCAGCGCCTGGCTGGGGCAGCTGTAGCGCAGCACCACGCCGTCGCTGTCCTTGTAGCACATGACGTCGTACTCGTCGACGCAGTGCGCGGCGCCGGAGGCGTTGGGGGCGTTGTTGTTCACCGCGCCCAGCGTGTGGCCCAGCTCGTGCGCGGCCACGCCGGCCGTCCAGCAGCCGCTGTCGGCACGGGCGTACTCGGGCCCGGTGTTGGAGCGGTTGGCGTCGGACTTGCGGGTGTCGCCCGCGAAACCGCCGATCCCGCAGTACACCCGGGCGTCGACGAACTGCAGGTACTTGCGGTCGGTGCGGGTGTAGCCCGCCGCCTTGACCGCGTTGAGCAGCGGCGCCCAGTCGTTGGCGTTCAGCGCCGAGTCGGCGATCTGCACGTCGCGCACCACGGGGCGGCAGGCGCCGTTGACGTTCTCGGTGACGTAGCGGACGTGCCGCTCGCCGCCGGTGGCCTTGGCGCTCTCGTTGAAGATGACGTCGACCTGCTCGGCGAGCTGCCGGAACGTCTCCACGTACTGGCTGTAGCGGTTCGTGGTGCCGTGCACGTAGAGCACCTCGACGCGGCGGCCGGAGGTGCCGTCGCCCTCGCACACGGCCAGCGCGGACGGCGCCGCCGCGGTGGCCGCCCGCTGGGGCAGCGGGGCGACCGAGCGCTTGATGTCCAGCCCGGCCGGGGCCGGGTCGGGGCCGTGCGTGCACATGGTGGTGCTGAGGCCGGCGACGCGGTAGAGGCCCGCGCACGGTCCGGAGCGGTCGGCGGCGAGGCCGGACCAGATCATGCCGGTGGCGGCGTTGTCGGCCGGCCGGGCGCGGGTGTACTCGGCGCCCGCCGCCGTGTTCGGCCCGGCCGCGGCCGGGGTGCCGCTGAGCAGGGCCAGCAGCGTCACCGCGACGACCAGCCGGCGCCGGTGGGGTGGGGATGGGGACATGTGCCGTTGTCCTTTCGGTGTGCGCACCGGGCAGCGCGCGATCCGGGGGAGCGAACGGGAGACGGGCAGGGTGAGATCGTCACCGTGCGTGGTGTCCGCGGCAGGCGGTGAACTGCCACCCGTAGATCGACCGAAGACGATCTAAATCGCTTTCGGTCCATTCAGGCAGAGGGCCTGATCGATGTCAATGGCATGCATCCAGGCAAATTCGCCCGCATACCGTGACCAGCAACCGCAATAGTTTCGGAATGTGCCGAAATCGTTTCGGCTCGGACGACCCCGCGATGGCTACGGACAGTGAGGTTTGCGTCGCGGTGTCCGGCTGTCCCGAGGTGCGGGACGTCGGCGTGCGCGCCCACCCCGGATCATCGCCGCGGGTAGACTTCGTGATCAGGCCGAGAGGCGCTGCAACGGGCTGCTGCGAGCACAGCCCGCCACGCTCGGCCGGTTCCACTTCCGCAAGGGCGCCTCCGATCCGTCGGAGGTGTCGCGTTGAACCAGCCCGTTTCCCCCGCCGCCCGGCAGCACGCGCTGCGTGAGCTGCTGGACAGCCGTATCGCGGTGCTCGACGGCGCCTGGGGCACGCTGCTCCAGCAGGCCCGGCTCACCCCGGACGACTACCGGGGCGACCGCTTCGGCGACCACTCCCACGACGTCACCGGCGACCCGGACCTGCTCAACCTGACCCGGCCCGACCTGGTGCTCGACGTGCACCGGCGCTACTTCGCCGCGGGCGCCGACATCACCTCGACCAACACCTTCACCGCCACGAGCATCGGCCAGGCCGACTACGGCCTGGAGGCGCACGTGCGCGAGATGAACGTGCGTGCGGCGCAGCTGGCCCGGCAGGCGGCCGACGAGGCAGGCGGGCGGTTCGTCGCCGGGTCGGTCGGCCCGCTCAACGTGACCCTGTCGCTGTCGCCGAAGGTGGACGATCCCGCCTACCGGGCCGTCACCTTCGACCAGGTGCGTGCCTCGTACGCCGAGCAGATCTCCGCGCTCGCCGAAGGCGGCGTGGACCTGCTGCTCATCGAGACCGTCTTCGACACGCTCAACGCCAAGGCGGCCGTCGCCGCCGCCCGTGAGGTGGCCCCGGACCTGCCGCTGTGGATCTCGGTGACCATCGTCGACCTGAGCGGGCGCACCCTGTCCGGGCAGACCGTCGAGGCCTTCTGGCGCTCCATCGAGCGCGCCGAGCCGCTGATCGTCGGCGTCAACTGCGCGCTGGGCGCGACCGAGATGCGCCCGCACGTGGCCGAGCTGTCCCGGCTCGCCGGGGTCCACGTCGCCGCCCACCCCAACGCGGGCCTGCCGAACGCGTTCGGCGGCTACGACCAGACCCCGGCCGAGACCGGCGAGCTGATGGGGGAGTTCGCCCGGTCCGGCCTGGTCAACATCGCGGGCGGCTGCTGCGGCACCACGCCCGAGCACATCGCGCAGGTCGCCGCGGCCGTCAAGTGCCTGCCGCCGCGCCCCGTGCCGCGGATCGAGGCGGCGACCCGGTTCAGTGGGCTGGAGCAGTTCGCGATCGGGCCGGACACCGGCTTCGTGATGATCGGCGAGCGGACCAACGTGACCGGCTCGGCGAAGTTCCGCCGCCTCATCGAGGCCGGTGACCACACCGGCGCCGTCGAGGTGGCGCTGGACCAGGTGCGCGGCGGGGCCAACCTGCTCGACGTGAACATGGACGCCGACCTGCTCGACAGCGAGCAGGCGATGACCACGTTCCTCAACCTGATCGCGACCGAGCCCGAGGTGGCCCGGATCCCGATCATGGTGGACAGCTCGAAGTGGAGCGTGCTCGAAGCCGGGCTGAAGTGCGTGCAGGGCAAGGGCGTGGTCAACTCGATCAGCCTCAAGGAGGGCGAGGAGCCGTTCCTCGACCAGGCCCGGCGCGTCCGCGGCTACGGCGCGGGCGTGGTGGTGATGGCCTTCGACGAGCAGGGCCAGGCCGACACCGTCGAGCGCAAGGTGGAGATCTGCGCGCGGGCGTACGACCTGCTCACCCAGCAGGCGGGGTTCGCGCCGGAGGACATCGTCTTCGACCCGAACGTGCTGGCCGTGGCGACCGGCATCGCCGAGCACAACGGCTACGCCAAGGCGTTCATCGACGCGCTGCCGCTGATCAAGCAGCGCTGCCCCGGGGCCCGGACCAGCGGCGGCATCTCCAACCTGTCGTTCTCGTTCCGCGGCAACGACGTGGTGCGCGAGGCGATGCACTCGGCGTTCCTGCTGCACGCGGTGCGCGCCGGGCTGGACATGGGCATCGTCAACGCTGGCCAGCTCGCCGTGTACGAGGACATCCCCGAGCAGCTGCGCGAGCTGGTCGAGGACGTGCTGTTCGACCGGCGCCCCGACGCCACCGACCGGCTCGTCGCGTACGCCGCCACGGTCAGCGGGGAGACCGCCAAGCGCGTCGTCGACCTGTCCTGGCGGGACGCGCCGGTCGCGCAGCGGCTGTCGCACGCGCTGGTGCACGGCATCGTGGACTTCATCGAGGAGGACACCGAGCTGGCCCGGCAGGAGTGCGCCCGGCCGCTCGAGGTGATCGAGGGCCCGCTGATGGACGGCATGAAGGTCGTCGGCGACCTGTTCGGCGCGGGCAAGATGTTCCTGCCGCAGGTGGTCAAGAGCGCCCGGGTGATGAAGCGCGCGGTGGCCTACCTGGAGCCGTACATGGAGGCGGAGAAGGAGCAGGCGCGCCGGGAGGGACGCCTGGCCGCCGACCGGGGGCAGGGCAAGGTCGTGCTGGCCACGGTCAAGGGCGACGTGCACGACATCGGCAAGAACATCGTCGGAGTCGTGCTGGGCTGCAACAACTACGAGGTGATCGACCTCGGCGTGATGGTGCCCGCGGCGAAGATCCTGGACACCGCGCTGGCCGAGGGCGCCGACGTGATCGGGCTGTCCGGGCTGATCACGCCGTCGCTGGACGAGATGGTGTCGGTGGCGCAGGAGATGCAGCGCCGGGGGATCAAGCTGCCCCTGCTCATCGGCGGGGCCACGACCTCGCGCCAGCACACGGCGGTGCGCATCGCGCCGGCGTACGAGGCCGACACCGTGCACGTGCTCGACGCCTCCCGCGTCGTCGGCGTGGTGTCCGACCTGCTCGACGCCGACCGCGCGGAGAAGCTGTCCGCGGCCAACCGGGCCGAGCAGGAGCGGCTGCGCGAGGAGCACGCGAACAAGACCCGGCAGCCGCTGCTCACCCTCGCCGAGGCGCGCGCCAACGCCGAGCGGGTCGACTTCGCCGAGCTGCCGGTGCCCGCGTTCACCGGGGTGCGCGAGGTCGCGCCGGACCTGGCCGAGCTGCGGGCGATGATCGACTGGACGTTCCTGTTCCTGGCGTGGGAGCTGAAGGGGAAGTACCCGGCGATTCTGGAGCTGCCGCAGGCGCGGGAGCTGTTCGCCGACGCCAACACCATGCTCGACGAGATCATCGCCGACGGGTCGCTGACCGCGCGGGGTGTGTACGGGTTCTGGCCCGCGCACGCCGAGGGCGACGACATCCTGCTGGAGTCGGGGCTGCGGCTGCCGATGCTGCGGCAGCAGACGGCCAAGCCCGCCGGGCGGCCCAACCGGTGCCTGTCGGACTACCTGGCCCCGGCGGGGGACCACCTGGGCGGGTTCGGCGTCGCGATCCACGGGGCGGACGAGCTGGCGGCGGCGTACGAGGCCGAGCACGACGACTACCGGGCGATCATGGTCAAGGCGCTGGCGGACCGGCTGGCGGAGGCGTTCGCGGAGTACCTGCACCTGAAGGCGCGGCGCGAGTGGTACGAGCCGGGCGCCGATCCGGCGATCGAGGACCTGCACGCCGAGCGCTTCCGGGGGATCCGGCCCGCGTTCGGGTATCCGGCCACGCCCGATCACACGCTCAAGCGGGAGCTGTTCGACCTGCTCGGTGCGGAGAGCGTGGGGCTGGGGCTGACGGAGTCGTTCGCGATGACCCCGGCCGCGGCGGTCAGCGGTCTGATGCTGGCCAACCCGGCCTCGCGCTACTTCACCGTGGGTCGCATCGGGCGTGACCAGCTGGAGGACTACGCCGCCCGGCGCGGCGCGGATCTCGCCGACGTCGAGCGCTGGCTTCGCCCGAACCTGGGCTGACCTGTCGCGCGGGTGCGGCTGGGTGGAAAACCGCTGGCGGCGGGGGTGGTGGTGGCGCCCTCGCGGCACGTGGCGCATGTCGGCGGTGCGGCTTCGGCGGTTGTGGGGCTTCTCGGCGGCGGCGGTGGTAGCGCGGTGGTGGTAGCCGCGGCGGCGGGCAAGATCGCGGTCTCGTGTCGAAATGTGGGGTCAGACCCCAGGTTCCGACACGAGACGGCGATCATGGTCCGCGTCGCCCGCGCTCGTCGGCGGCTGCTGCGGGTGAAGATCGCGGTCTCGTGTCGGGATGTGCGGTCAGACCGCAGGTTTCGACACGAGACGGCGATCATGGCCCACGGCCCACGGCTGGCGACCCGTGGCGCGGGGCGCGTGGGAGTGGTGCGGCGCGGGGCGTAAGGGGCCGGGGCGACCATGAAGATAATCAGCTACATGTGTCGATTTTGCTATCGGGTGAGCGGGTTAGAAGACGGGCTGTGCAGCCAATCTGATCGCTGATCGATCGTCGCCCATACTCCTTACAACGTCACCGCTTCGTGCGGGCGGGCGGTGGCACCCCGGCGGTGTGGGGGTCAGTCATGAAGAGCAGGCGGCAGGCAGCGGGCACGCGGGGCAGGTCGACACTGGCCGCCCTCCTCCTCACGGCCGTGACGGCCGTGTCGGGCGGGTGCGGAGCCCCCGAGTTCGAGTACGTGAAGAACGCCGACGACGGCGTGTACTTCAAGGTCCCCAACGGCTGGCAGCGGCTCACCCATGAGGAGATGGACGGGCTGCTGTCCGGTGAGGACCCCGAGTCGGCGGCCGCGGCGGCGCGGCGCGAGCGCATCTGGTCGGTCGGCTACGACGGCGACGACTCCGCCCAGCCGCTGCACCTGTTCCTGGGCCTGGGTGACGAGCCGTTCGTGTACGTCATGGTGCGGCGCCTCAGTGAGGCCGAGGTCAACGCGGTGTCCCTGAACGGCGCGCGGGATCTGCTGTTCCCGATCACCCCTCAGGCGCGTGAGGACAACGCGCAGAACCCGATCTTCCAGGGGTTCGAGCTGATCTCGGACGAGGTGCTCGCGGCCGAGAGCGGGGTGCGCGGGGCGCGCACGGTCTTCAACTACAGCCCCGGCGGGGGTGCGCTGCAGACGTTCGTCCAGACCGTCTACGTCGACGACGTGGGCGGGCGGCTCTACCAGTTCATCCTGCGCTGTTCGGCCACGTGTTACCGCCTGCGGGCGGCGGACCTGGACGCGGTCGTGCAGTCCTTCACGGTGAGGAGCCCACGATGAACGAGCCGACCGAGCCGGTCGAGGGCCTGCGCCCGCCCGGCGAGCCGTTCCGGCAGCAGGAGCGGCCGACGCGCAAGCGCCTGCCGTTCTGGGACCGGGTCAAGTTCCTGTTCCTGTTCGCGGTCGCCTGGCTGGTGCTGGTGTGGGCGACGATCGCCGACTTCCCGGGCGGCATGCCGTTCTCGGAGGCGGCGCTGATCCAGCTGACCGAGGCGCGCTGGCTGCTGATCCTGGCCGGTGTGGAGCTGCTGCGGCAGCTGCACTTCCTGGTCAGCGAGCACTGGTCGGCGTACCACCGGTTCTGGACGCATCGGGTGTTCGGCGGGTTCGAGCGGGTCACCCACCGGCGGCTGTCGGACTGGAGCCGGTTCCGGCTGGCCAGGATGCTGAAGTGGCTGTTCTGGATCGGGGTGTTCGCGCTGGTGGCGGGGACGGTGCTGGACACCTCGCCGGTGCTGGCGCTGTTCCAGGCGCCGGCGATCCTGTGGGCGCTGCTGCCGTACGCGCTGCAGCTGATCTTCATCCTGGCCGTGGTCGTGCTGCAGTTCGTGGCGATCTTCTGGTTCCTGTCGCGCGGCGGGGTGGACGTGTACTACCCCGACGACATCAAGACCCGGTTCGCCGACGTCTGGGGCCAGGACCACGTGCTGGCCCGGGTGCGGGAGAACATCGTCTTCCTGGAGCGGCCCGAGGAGATCGAGGCCAAGGGCGGCTACGTGCCGTCCGGCCTGCTGCTGTGGGGGCCGCCGGGCACCGGCAAGACGCTGATGGCCGAGGCGGTCGCGGGGGAGACCGGCAAGCCGTACGTGTTCGTCGACCCGGGCGCGTTCACCAACATGTTCATGGGCGTCGGCATCCTGAAGGTCAAGTCGTTGTTCCGCAAGCTGCGCAAACTGGCCCTGCGCTACGGCGGCGTGATCGTCTTCTTCGACGAGGCGGACTCGCTGGGCAGCCGCGGCATGCTCGCGCAGGGCGGTCCGGGCTTCCCGCGCGGCATGCGGCCCGCGTTCGGCCCGGCGGCCGAGGGCTGCCACGGCTTCGGCTACCTGTCGCCGGAGACGCAGTGGCGGCTGGCCCGGCACGCGGCAGCCGACCTGCACGCGGAGCAACCCGCGGAGTCCGGGCGGCGCAGCCGGTTCGTGATGGGCGCGGGCATGGGCGGCGGCGCGGGCATGGGCACGCTGCAGGCGCTGCTCACCGAGCTGTCCGGGCTGAAGAAGCCGCGCGGCTTCGTCAACCGGTACGTGCGCCGGGTGCTCGGGATGCGTCCCAAGCCGCCGCCGCGCTACCGGATCCTGGTGATGATGGCGACGAACCTGCCGGAGGCGCTGGACGAGGCGCTGCTGCGGCCGGGCCGCATCGACCGCATCTACAAGGTCGGCTACCCGAGCAAGGCCGGGCGGGTGCGCACCTACGAGGGCTACCTCGGCAAGGTGCGCCATGAGCTGACCTCGGCGCAGGTCGACAAGCTCGCCACGATCACGCCGTACGCCACCGGCGCGACCATCAAGGACCTGATCAACGAGGCGCTGATCACCGCGATCCGGGACGGCCGCGAGGTCATCGCCTGGCGCGACGTGATGCGGGCCAAGCAGCTCAAGGAACTCGGCCCGCCGGAGGACGTGGAGTACATCGAGCGCGAGCGGCACGCCGTGGCGGTGCACGAGGCCTGCCACGCGGTGATCGCGTACCGCACCCGGCACCACATGGAGATCGACATCGCCACCATCGAGAAGGGCAGCGACTACCTGGGCATGGTGGCCAGCATCCCGCCCGAGGACCAGTTCACCCGGTGGCGCACCGAGTACGAGTCCGACATCTGCGTGTCGCTCGCGTCGCTGGCCGGGGAGCGGCTGTTCTTCGGCGGCGACAGCTCGTCGGGTGTCTCCGGTGACCTGGAGTCGGCCACCACGGTCGCCTCGTTCATGGAGGGCTACTGGGGCATGGGCGGCACCGTGTCGTCGTACTCCACCGCCAAACGCCTGGAGGTCGGCGCCCCCGGCGGCGGCCAGGGCGGGCGGCGCAAGAAGGGCCAGGACACCGAGGCCGACATCCGCCGCGCGCTGGCCGACCGCATCGAGGACATGCTCAGCGAGCTGCTCGAACGCACCGGCCAGATGCTCGTCCAGCACCGCCGCGACGTGCTCGCCCTGGCCCACGCCCTGGAGACGCACAAGACCCTCACCGGCGACGACGTCGTCGCGGTCCTCGAAGGCCGCCCCGGCCCCGCCGTGGACGGTTCCCTCTACCGCTCCGAGGAGTTCCTCGCGCAGCTCGACGCGTACCACGAAGCGGCCGCGGCCGCCCACCAGCACCACAGCCGCATCACCATGGCCCTGCCTGCCACCTCGGTCACCCCCACCCCCGCCGAGTAAAGCAAGGGCACCTTCTTAACGCTATGCGTTGTAGAAGGTGCCCTTCCTAACCCCTCGCGAGGCGGGCACGGATACTGGTGGGGTGAGTGCCAAGAGCGACCCGGGCCGCAGCCTCGCCCTGCTGTGGGGCTCGCACCAACGGCCCGGCCGCTCCGGGCTCACCGTGCGGGCGATCGTCACGGCCGCCATCGAGCTGGCCGACGCCGAGGGGGTCGACGCGGCCACGATGCGCCGCGTCGCCGAGCGGCTGGGCGCGGGCACCATGTCGCTGTACACCCACGTGCCCGGCAAGACCGAGCTCACCGACCTCATGATCGACACGGTGATCGGCGAGCTGTACACCGGTGTCGACGATCCGGCGAGCAGGGGCGGCTGGCGCGACGGGCTCCGCTACATCGCCGAACGCAACTGGGACCTGGCCCTGCGGCACCCGTGGCTGCTCGACGTGACCGGCGGACGGCCGACCCTGGGCCCGCACGCGTTCCTCAAGTACGAGGCGGAGTTGCGGGTGCTGGAGGGCATCGGCCTGTCCGACCTGCAGCAGGACTCCGTGCTGACCCTGGTGCTGACCCACGTCGAGGGCGTCGCCCGCACCCACGCCGGTCTGGCCAAGGCGCAGCGCGAGTCGGGCATGACCGAGAATGAGTGGTGGCGGGCCACCGCCCCGGTGCTGGAACGCGTCGCGCATGGCGACTACCCCGTCGCCTCCCGTGTCGGCCAGGCCTCCAGCGAGGTCTACCAGGCATCCAGCGACCCGGCGCACGCCTTCGCCTTCGGTCTCGACGTCATCCTCGACGGCGTACAGCGCCTCATCGACAAGTAAGGAAGGGCACCTTCTCAACGGACGTCGGTGTAGAAGGTGCCCTTCCTGACTCAGCGGTCGCGGGCGGCGGCGACGGTGGCCTGGCCGAGGCTGATGCCGCCGTCGTTCGGGGGGACCTGGCTGTGGGTCAGCACGCGGAAACCGGTGGCGAGCAGGCGGTCGACGGTACGGTTCAGCAGCAGCGTGTTCTGGAAGACGCCACCGGACAGGGCGACCGTGTCCAGGCCGTGCCGCTCGCGCACCAGCGCGCACGCGCTGACCACGAGATCGGCGAGCCCGGCGTGGAAGCGGGCCGCCACCAGCGGCACCGGCACGCCGTCCAGCCGGTCGGCGACCACGGCCCGGACCAGGTCGGTGCCGTGCAGGGTCAGCACCGGGTCCTCGCCGACCCGGGCCTGATAGCCCGTGACGTCGCCGCGCTCGGCGATCTGCTCCAGGTCCACCGCGGCCTGGCCCTCGTAGGTGACCTCGTCGCGCAGGTCGAGCAGCGCCGCGACCGCGTCGAACAGCCGGCCCGCGCTGGAGGTCGGCGGGGAGTTGACACCGCGCCGCGCCGCCTCGCGTACCGGCCGCCACCGCAACGCCTGCCGTGCCACCAGCGGCAGCACCGGCAGGTCACCGCCCAGCCGATCCAGGTAGGACAGCGCCATGCGCCACGGCTCGCGCACCGCGGCCGCCCCGCCGGGCATCGGCACCGCCTCCAGGTGACCCACCCGGGCGTACGCCGCCAGATCCGCGACCAGGATCTCCCCGCCCCACAGCGTGCCGTCGTCGCCGTAGCCGAGCCCGTCGAACGCGACGCCGATCACCGCCTGCTGCACCCCGTGCTCGGCCAGGCAGGACGCGATGTGGGCGTGGTGGTGCTGCACCCCGACCGTCTCCACCCCGTCGCGCTCCAGCGCGTACGCCGTGGACAGGTAGTCGGGGTGCAGGTCGTGCGCGACCAGCTCGGGCGTGATGCCGAGCAGCCGTTCCAGGTGCGCGATCCCGTCGGCGTAGGAGCCGTGCGTGCGCGCGTTCTCCAGGTCGCCGATGTGGTGCGACAGCGTCGCGTACTGGCCGCGCGCCAGGCAGAACGTGTTCTTCAGCGCCGCGCCGCAGCCCAGCACCGGCCGCCGCAGCGCCCACGGCAGCCGCAGCGCGCGCGGCACGTACCCGCGCGAGCGGCGCAGCAGCATGGGCGCGCCGCGGACGATCCGGGCCACCGAGTCGTCGGTGCGCATGTGGATGGGCCGGTCGTGGGTCAGCGCCACGTCGGCGATGCCCGCCAGCCGGGCCAGCGCGTCGTCGTCGCGGTAGGCGATCGGCTCGTCGGACAGGTTGCCGCTCGTCATCACCAGCGGCCGTACGACCGTGCCGAGCAGCAGCTGGTGCAGCGGCGTGTAGGGCAGCATCACGCCCAGCTCGCGGCAGCCCGGCGCGACCGCGTCGGCGATCCGGTGCGCGGGGTTTCGGCCACGCCGGGGCAGCAGCACGATCGGCCGGGCCGGGTGCCGCAGCAGCCGCGCCGCGGCGGGTTCCACCTCGGCGATCCCGGCCGCTTCGGCTACGTCGGTCACCATCAGCGCGAAAGGTTTGTCCTCGCGGTGTTTGCCCGCCCGCAGCCGGGCCGCGGCCTCCGGGTGGGTCGCGTCGACCGCCAGGTGGTAGCCGCCCAGCCCTTTCACCGCGACGATCGCTCCGCTGCGCAGCAGCCGCGCGGTCGCCGCGATCGGGTCCGTGTGGTCGCCGAGCAGCGTCCGGCCGTCCATGCCGACCAGGCGCAGCCGCGGGCCGCAGGCGGGGCAGCACACCGGCTGAGCGTGGAAGCGGCGGTCGGTGGGGTCGGCGTACTCCTTGGCGCAGTCCTCGCACATGGTGAAGGCGGCCATGGTGGTGTTCGGCCGGTCGTAGGGCACGTCGCGCACGATGGTGAAGCGCGGGCCGCAGTGCGTGCAGTTGGTGAACGCGTACCCCTGCCGCCGCCCGCCCCCGCCGGTCGTCTCGGCCAGGCATGCCTCGCAGGTCGCGGCGTCGGGGCTGACCTGTGCGGCGGGCGGGCCGGACGCGTCGCTGGCGACGATGACGAACCCGGGCCGCCCGGTGACCGGCAGCGGCAGCGCGGTCAGCGAGTCGATCACCGCGAGCGGCGGGCGTTCCAGGTCCAGGGCGGACAGGAACGCGTCCAGCGCCGGGCGCGGGCCCTCGGCCTCGATGAAGACGCCCTCGGTGTCGTTGCCGACGTGCCCGTGCAGGTGCAGCCGCTGCGCGAGCGTGTACACGAACGGCCGGAAGCCGACGCCCTGCACGATGCCGGCCACGCGCACGGACAGCCGCTCGTGGGACGTTTCATCAGAAATCACCCCGTATGCCATGGCTCATTCTGCGTCCTGCATCGCGAAAACCGGCGGACGTGCGCGGCACCGTCGGCCTACAGTTCGCGGATGCCGCGCCCGCTGCTGTTCCTGGACGTCGACGGACCCCTCAACCCGTACGCCGCCAAGCCGTGCCGGCGGCCCGAGGGCTACCTCACCCACCGCATGGCCCTGCCCTCGCTCCAGGGCTACGACCTCATGGGCCGCCGGATCAAACCGCTGCGGGTATGGCTGCGGCCCGACCACGGCCCACGGCTGCTCGCCCTGCCATACGACCTGGTGTGGGCGACCACCTGGACCGGCGAGGCCAACGAGTGGATCTCGCCGGTGCTGGGGCTGCCCGAGCTGCCGGTGGTGCACTGGCCGCAGCCGCGCCCGGACGGCAGCGACGGGCTGCACTTCAAGACCCGGGCGCTCGTCGCGTGGGCGGACGGCCGCGACTTCGCCTGGGTCGACGACGAACTCACCGAAGCCGACGCGCAGTGGATCGGCGCGCACCACCCCGGCCGCGCGCTGCCCTACCGGGTCGACCCGCGCCACGGCCTGCGCGAAGACGACTTCGCCGCGTTGTCAGCCTGGGCGTAGCAGGCCCATGATCGCCGCGCGGCCCGCTCCGGGGCGGCGGGATCCGGCGGGACCGGGCAGGATGGGGGTATGTCTTCCGCGAGGGTGGTGGCCGTCAGCCGGGACGCCGAGCACCGGTTCAGCAAGCCCGGCACCGACGAGATCGAGCTGATCGCAGGGATCGGGGTGGCCGGGGACGCCCATGCGGGGGTGACCGTGCAGCACCTGTCCCGGATCGCCGCCGACCCCACCCTGCCCAACCTGCGCCAGGTCCACCTCATCCACGCCGAGCTGCACGACGAGGTGCGCGGGCACGGCTTCGAGGTCGCGCCGGGGCAGCTGGGGGAGAACATCACCACCCGCGGCATCGACCTGCTGTCCCTGCCGCGCGGCACCGTGCTGCGCCTGGGCCCGCTGGCCGCGGTCGAGGTGACCGGCCTGCGCAACCCGTGCCCCCAGATCGACCGCTTCAGCGACGGCCTGCTCAAGCAGATGGTGTTCCGCGACGGCGACGGCAACCTGGTCCGCCGGGCCGGGATCATGAGCATCGTGCTCGCGGGCGGCCCGGTGCGGCCGGGCGACCCGATCACCGTCGAGCTGCCGCCGGAGCCGCACGAGCCGCTCGACCGGGTCTGACCGGAAGCTCAGGCGAAACGTTCCACGGTCACCGGGAGCAGGCCGCAGGCCCGCGCCTCCTGGCGCAGCTCGTACAGCGCGGCGGGCACCGTCTCGGCGGGGCCTTCGCGCAGCCGGACCGTGACGTCGACGGCCCAGCCCAGGCCCGCGCCGATGCGGCGCAGCTCCCACGCCACGTCGTGCGCCCCGGCCGTGCCCTGGGTACGCCCGACGACGCGGCCGAGCGGATCCAGCGCCGGGTCGACCGGGGCGAGCTGCCAGGCCTGGCACAGCTCGTCCAGCGCGGCGGCGGATGGCTCGCCGGCGAACAGGATCCGGTAGACGCGGCTGCCCGGCTCCGGTCCGTCGTTGAGGGACAGGGGTGCCGCGTTCGGCAGCCGCCGGTGGTCCAGGAAGTTGAGCCGCAGCACCGCCTCCTCGTCGAGCGCCCCACCGCTGAGCAGCCGGTACGCCGTCACGGCGGCGTCGCGGTGCACGGGGCGCAGCCTGCCGCGTACGGCGGGATCGGCCCGCATGGCGGCGCCGAAGTCGGCGGAACTCCACCAGCCACCGGTGTCGATGGTCCAGGCGGCGGTGTCGAGGCCGCTGACGGTGCCGTCCTCGCGCACCGAGAACTCTTCGACGACGACGCCCTCGACCCGGTCGTCGGCTGGGCGGAGCAGCAGGTAGTAGTCCAGCGGGGCCGCCGTGTGCAGGGGAAGGGTCACCGTCCGATGATGCTCCCCGGCGAGGTCGCCGCGGTCGCGGCGCGCCGCGCGGCTGCGGGAGTGGGTCGATCCGGTGCGGGAACGGGGCAGACCGGTCAGTGTCGTGCCACGCGTTCCAGTCGCACCTCCGCCAGTGCACGGGCGTCGTAGGTGCTCTCCCGGTTCTCCGCGAAGTCGGCGAGGCGGCTGAGCACCTCTACGTTGCGGCCGTGCAGCGCCAGGTCGTTCACCTTGGTGCGCATCCAGCGCATCGGGCCGCGTACGAAGTCCTCGACCAGGATGACCCTGGTGCGCCCGGCGTCCACGCGGACCAGGGTGAAGGCGACGACGGCCTCGCCCAGCGGCCACATCCGGGCCCGCATCACCAGCCGGTGCGGTGGATCGCAGCTGACCACGTGCGTGACGTCGGCCGTGGACAGCGGCCACGGGCCGACCTTGTGGTGCAGCCGGCTGCCCATGGCGGGCCAGCTGGAGTCGACGTCCCTGATGTGCGCGGTGCCGACCACCCAGTCCGCGTAGCTCCAGCCGTCGGCCAGCACGGCGAAGATCCGCTCGGGGGAGGCCTCCATCACCCGCTCCGTTCGCGCCATGCCCGCACTCGTACCCATACCCCCGCCGATCCATGCATTCCGGGCGGAGTGGTCACATGATCTGCGGGCGGAGGTTAGCGGTGGGTGGGAGCGGGTAGGCGGTTGTCGTCAGCAACCAGTCCGAAAGGAGGAGGAATCATGACCGCGATGAACCCGATCCCCTGGGACCCGTGGAGCTACAAGGAGGACCTCGACTACAAGACGACTGAGGACGGCGGAGACCGTTCGATCGTCGGCTTCCACGTCGAGGCGACCGACGGCGGTATCGGCAAGATCGATGAGACGACCGGCACCGCCGGTTCGAGCTGCATCGTCGTCGACACCGGTCCGTGGATCTTCGGCAGTAAGCGGATGCTTCCCGCGGGTGTGGTGAACAACATCGACTTCCTCGAGGAGAAGGTGTACGTCAACCGCACCAAGGCCGAGATCAAGGACGCTCCGGAGTACGACCCGGACCGCCGCGACGACCTCCTGTACCGGGACCAGGTCGGCACGTACTACGCCGACCGCATGCCGCCCCGGTGACAACTGAGTAATGGGGCCCCGGCGTTCGCGCCGGGGCCCCATTCGTGTGCCTTCTCCGGCCCACTGGAATAGAGCGCCCAACGCCTCGGCCGCATTGTTCTGAAAAGGACTCCGGCGTGTTTAAGAGTGCGGGCGGGCGGGCAGTCCAATGCCAACGACATGAAAGGAAGGGACACCGTGGAAATCACCGGTATCTTCACCGCGATCATCATCGGTCTGGTCATCGGTGTGCTCGGCCGGCTGGTCCTGCCGGGCCGGCAGTCCATCGCCCTGTGGCTGACCATGCTCATCGGCGTCGTGGCGGCCCTGCTGGGCACGTTCGTGGCGGGCGCGTTCAACGTGGCCGACACCGGCGGCGTGGACTGGCTGGAGCTGCTCTTCCAGATCGGGTTCGCGGCGCTCGGCGTCGCGCTGGTCGCGCCGATCGCGTCCCGGTCGAGCGTCGACTGAGACAGTCTCTCCGTACGAGGGCCGGGCACTCGCCCGGCCCTCGTCATGCTGTCCGGGGCCGGGCGGCCGTGGCCAGCTGGGCGGTGACGAAGGCGCGGACGAGGTCGTGCCAGTGGCGGGCGCGGCGCAGCATGCCGTGCCCGTCGCCGGTGACCTCGTGGTACGTGACGTGCGCGCCCGCCCGCGCGGCCGCGTCGGCGTAGCGGCGGGAGGCGTGCGGGTCGGTGATCCGGTCCCGGTCGCCGTGGGCGATCAGCACGGTGCGCCCGGTGAGCTGTTCCACGGGGTCGCCGGGCTCGATCCAGGGTGCGAGCGCGCACACGGCGGTGACCTGTGGTGCACCGGCGCCCCACAGCGCGGTGCGGCCGCCCATCGAGTGCCCGACGAGGATCACCGGCAGGCCGGGGTGGCGCCGGGCGGCCTCGTCCAGCGCCCAGGCCAGGTCCCGGACCGGGTCGGCGGCCCCGCCGTTCCAGCCCCGATACCGGTACCGCAGCACCCAGATCGTGGCGTCCGCGGGCGGCCTGCGCAGGAAGGGCAGCATCCGCAGGTATGCCGGGCGGCCGCGGTGGGCGCGGCCGTGCCCGTCGGCGGCACCGCCGTGCAGCACGATCACGAGCGCGCGCGGGTGCTCTGCGGCGTTGCGCACCTGCAAAGCGGCCCTGCGCATGTTCACTCCTATTGTCGCGGTCTGCGGGGCTCCTGCCCGGCCGTCCCGGCGATCTTCCGCCGAACCGAGGACACCAGTGTGCCTCGCGCGGGATAATCGATGCAGAGAACGATGCAATATAGGGTCGGTGCCGTCGCGGTGGGCGGCGCCGGCGCGTCCTCCCACCGATCGCTGGATGCGTGATCACGCATCCAGCGATCTTGTATGAGGATGCTGTTTGCACAGCTCAGACCCGGCGCGCTGGCAGTGCCTGCGGGGAAATGGAACCTGCCGTGCTGCTCGGATGCCATAGGAAGGCCAGGTCAGTGGCTTTGCGGAGGTGACGGAACCGGTTCCGGGTCAGGTCCAGCGGCGGATGTACTCGCCGTCCGGGTCGAAGCGCTCGGTCTGTCGCTGCGGGCTGAACCGCCGGTACGGCTTGGTGTCGTTGCCGGTCCCGGCGACCCACTGCCAGTTGCCGTTGTTGTTGGCCACATCGGCGTCGATGAGCAGCCGGGCGAACCAGGCCGCGCCGTCGCGCCAGTCCAGGCCGAGGGTCTTGGTCAGGTACGACGCGGTGACCAGCCGGGCCCGGTTGTGCATCCAGCCCTCGGCGGCCAGCTGCCGCATGCCGGCATCCACCAGCGGCACCCCGGTCTGCCCGGCCTGCCATGCCTGCAGCGCCTTCGGGTCGTCCTTCCAGCGCTCCTCCGCGCCCGGCCGGTAGGCCTGCGAGCCGAGCTTCGGGAACGCGGCCAGCACCTGGTGGTAGAAGTCCCGCCAGCACAGCTGCCTCAGGTATGCCTCGGGCAGCCCGCCCGTGACGGCCAGCTCGAGCGGGGACAGGTTGCCGAAGTGCAGGTACGGGCTCAGCCGGGAGGTGGCGTCGCCGGGCAGGTCGTCGTGCCGGTCGGGGTAGGCGGCGGCGTGCGGCAGCCAGGCCTTCAGACGGCGGCGCGCCTCGGTCTCGCCGCCGCGCATCGGGCTCGGCGACTCGCCGGGCGCGTCCCCGAGCACCCTGCGCGGATCGTCGCCGGTGACGCCCTCGGGCAGGCGGATCCGCCGCGGCGTGGCCACGGTGCCGCGCCAGCGCTGGGACTGCCAGGCGCGCCAGTACGGCGTGAACACCTTGTAGTGGTCGCCGCCGGTCGAGGGGATGACCGCGCCGGGCGGGACCACGGTGACCCCGGGGAACAGCTTGAGCGCGAGCCGCTCCCGCTCGCAGGCGCGGGTGAGCCGCTCCTGGCGGCGCAGCGCGTACGCGGAGACGTCCGCCGTCACCGCCACGCCGTCGGCGCCCACCGCGCGGGCCACCCGGATGGTCTCGGCGACCGGATCGCCGGAGCGCACCAGCAGATCGCCGCCGCGGTGGCGCAGCGCCTCGCGCAGGTCACCCAGGCTCTCCAGCAGGAAACGGCGCCGGTTGCCGGGCACGTCCAGGCTCGGATCGGCGACGAACAGCGGCACCACGTGTTCGGCGTTCGCGCACGCGCCCGCAAGCGCGGGCTGGTCGTGCACGCGCAGGTCCCGGGTGAGCAGCAGGACGGCGGTTTTCATGGTCATCACCAGCGTAGATAACGATGCAACAATCAACGCAACTGTACCCTGCGGTACGCTCTGCGCGTGGCAGACGAGGACGAAGGTCTGAGCGCGGGTGCCGTCGCCCGGCGGCTCGGCATCGCCGTGACCACGCTGCGCACCTGGCATCAGCGGTACGGGCTGGGTCCCAGCGCGCACGATCCCGGGCACCATCGCCGCTACGACGCGGCCGACCTGCGCCGCCTGGAGACGATGCAGCGGCTCACCGCGCAGGGCGTGCCCGCCGCCGAGGCCGCGCGCATCGCCCGCTCGGCCACCGACGACGGCCTCGCCGAGCTGGGCGAGGAACGCCCGGCGGCCCGCGCCGGGGGCGGGCACACCGTCGCCGTCGGCCGCGCCGGCGCCCAGGCCCGCGGCCTGGCCCGTGCCGCGATGCGGCTGGACGCGCTGACCGTACGCCACCTGGTGCACGACGCCGTGGCCCAGCACGGGGTGGCGGCGGCCTGGCAGGACCTGCTGGTGCCGGTGCTCGCCGCGATCGGCGCCCGGCACGCCGCCACGCAGCGCCTGGTCGAGGTCGAGCACCTGGTGTCGCGGTGTGTAAGCGAGGTGCTCGGCGGGGTGCCCCGCCCCGCGCCCGGCTCGCCCGTGCCCGTGCTGCTCGCCTGCGCCGACGAGGAGCAGCACAGCCTGCCGCTGGAGGCGCTGGCCGCCGCGCTGGCCGAACGCGGGGTCGCCGCGCGGCTGCTGGGGGCCAGGGTGCCGCCCCGGGCCCTGCTCGACGCGGTGCGGCGTACCGGCCCGGCCATCGTGGTGACCTGGTCGCACACGGCGGCCACGGCCGACGTGACGACCCTGCGCGAGCTGCTCGCCATGCCGCAGCGGCCGCCCGTGGTCGCCGCCGCCGGCCCCGGCTGGCCCGACGACCTGCCCGAGGGCGTGCTCAACCCGAAGACGCTCGACTCGGCCCTCACCCTCGCCATCGCCGTCAGCGAGTCCGGCTGACGGGCATGTTCGCGCCGATGACCCCGGTGGGTGCGTTTCGTCGGCCGGGACGATGAAGGCGTGATCCGCGGGCCCGTACGGTTCTGCTGCAACGGCCGGTTCCGAAGCTGCGCCCCGTGCTTACGGTGGAGGTGGCAGCGGTGCGCGGCCGGCGGGCAGAGAGTGGGTCGACGTGACGGAGCAGATCACCCTCGACGCGGTCGAGGAGGCGGAGGCGCTGGCCACCGCGGCCGCCGAGCGGCTGGACGTACGCATGCGGGAGCTGGTCACGGTGGCCGAGCAGCATGCCGCCGCCGAGCTGCTGTGCCGGATCTGGCGGGCGGACTCGCCCGACCAGCTCGTCAACGGCGGGATGATGCGCGCGCTGGAGCACTCCGGCAACTACGTCGTCGGCGCGTACCGCGACGATGTCCTGATCGGCACGGCCGTGGGCTTCTTCGGCGTGGGCCATCTGCACTCGCACATCGCCGGCGTGGACCCGGCGCGGCAGAGCCGCGGCGTGGGCTTCGCCCTCAAGCAGCACCAGCGGGCCTGGGCCCTGGCGCGAGGGGTCGGTGAGGTGTGCTGGACCTTCGACCCGCTGGTGCGCCGTAACGCGCACGTGAACCTGCACAAGCTCGGCGCGGCGGCGGCCGCCTACCTGCCGGACTTCTACGGCGAGATGAACGACGGCATCAACACCGGCGAGGCCACCGACCGCATCTACGTGCGCTGGGACCTGCTCTCGCCGGCCGCATACGCCGCGGCCCGGGGTGAGACCGCCGAGGTCGAGCTGTGGGTGCAGGCCGCGGCGGGGGAGCTGCTGGGCCGCACCGCCGAGGACGCGCCGCGCGTGCCGGACCAGGCGCCGCCGCCGGACGGGCGGCCGCTGCTGGTGGCGGTGCCCGCCGATGTGGAGGGGCTGCGCGGGCGCGACCGCGACACGGCACGGGCCTGGCGGTACGCCGTGCGCGAGGCGATCTGCGCGGCGCTGGAAGCGGGTTACCGGATCACCGGGATGACCCGGGACGGACGGTACGTGTTGGAGGTCAGAGCATGAAGGTGACCGGATTCGAGCTGCGCCGCATCGCGATGCCGCTGGTCAGTCCGTTCCGGACGTCGTTCGGGGTGGAGCGGGACCGCGACGTGCTGCTGGTGCGCGCGGTCACCGAGGAGGGGGCCGAGGGCTGGGGCGAGTGCGTGGCCATGTCCGCGCCGCTGTACTCCAGCGAGTACGTCGACGCCGCCGCCGAGGTGGTGCGCCGCTACCTGGTCCCGGCGGTGCTGAGCCTGCCCGACGCCGACCCGTACCAGGCCGAGGTGCCCTTCGCGAAGATCAAGGGGCACCCGATGGCCAAGGCCGCGGTGCAGACCGCGCTGCTCGACGCCCGGCTGCGGCTGGCGGGCATGCCGCTGGCCGCGCACCTGGGCGCGGTGCGCGACCGGGTCCCCGCGGGCGTCTCCGTCGGCATCATGGACTCGATCCCCGAGCTGCTGGAGGCGGTCGAGGGCTACCTCGCCGAGGGCTACCTGCGGATCAAGCTGAAGATCCAGCCCGGCTGGGACGTGGCACCGGTCCAGGCGGTGCGCGAGCGCTTCGGCGACATCCTGCTCCAGGTCGACGCGAACACCGCGTACACGCTGGCCGACGCGCGGCACCTGGCCAAACTCGACCCGTTCGACCTGCTGCTGATGGAGCAGCCGCTGCCCGAGGACGACATCCGCGGGCACGCCGAGCTGGCCCGGCAGGTGCGCACCCCGATCTGCCTGGACGAGTCCATCACCAGCGCCCGCGCCGCCGCCGACGCGATCGCGCTCGGTGCCACGTCCGTCGTCAACATCAAGCCCGGCCGGGTCGGCGGCTACCTGGAGGCGCGCCGCGTACACGACGTCTGCGCCGCCAACGGCGTCCCCGTCTGGGTCGGCGGCATGCTGGAGACCGGCCTCGGCCGCGCCGCCAACGTCGCCCTCGCCGCGCTGCCCGGCTGCGTCCTGCCCGGCGACACCTCCGCCTCGGACCGCTACTTCTCCCGCGACATCACCGCCCCCTTCGTCCTCGCCGACGGCCACCTCCCCGTCCCCACGGCCCCCGGCATCGGCGTAGACCCCGACCCCGCCACCCTCACCGAGGTCACCACCGCCACCGAATGGCTCGCCAGGTAAGGAAGGGCACCTTCTTAACGGTTTTCGTAGTAGAAGGTGCCCTTCTTAACGCTGCCTGAACGCGGCGCACCCTAGGGTGTGCTGATCAAGCACAGACGCCGCCACGCCGTGGGTGTGAACAGGAGAAGAGACACATGCACGATCTCGTACTGCGCGGTGGCACCGTCGTCGACGGCCTCGGCGGCCCGGCCGTCGTGGCGGACGTGGCGATCACCGGCGAGCGGGTGACCGCGGTCGGCGCCGATCTCGGCCCCGCCCGCCGCGAGCTGGACGTGACCGGGCTGGTCGTCGCGCCCGGGTTCATCGACCCGCACAGCCACTCCGACATGGTGCCGCTGATGGCCGATCCGCAGCCGTTCAAGCTGCTCCAGGGTGTCACCACGGAGATCGTCGGCAACTGCGGGTTCTCGTTCGCGCCGCTGGACGCGGCGGGCATCGAGGCTGCGGGCGCACTGTTCGCCGAGATCGCCGGGCCGGTGCCGGTGTCGCCGCTGGACTTCGCCGGATACCTGGCCGCCGTCGACGCGGCCGGCTCGGCCAACCACGTCGCCGCGCTGGTCGGGCACAACACGCTGCGCGTACAGGCCAACGGTATGGACGAGGCGCTGCGTCCCGGCGCGCTGGACGAGATGTGCCGGCTCGCCGACGAGGCGTTCGCGGCGGGCGCGATCGGCCTGTCCAGCGGGCTGATCTACCCGCCGGGCAGCTACGGCGACACCGGCGAGCTGGTCGCCCTGGCCCGGGTCGCGCACCGGTGGAACCGGCCGTACACCACGCACATGCGCAACGAGGACGACCGGCTGGCCGAGGCGCTCGACGAGGCGGTGGAGATCGCCACCCAGGCCCGGGTGCGGCTGCAGATCTCCCACTGCAAGGTCGCCGGGCGGGCCAACCACGGCGGCGCGAAGATGCTGCTGTCCAAGCTGCACGACGCCCGGCTGGCCGGGGTGGACGTACGCGGCGACGTGTACCCGTACCGCGCGGGCGGCACCTTCCTCAACGCCCTGCTGCCCGGCTCGGCGCAGGTCGGCGGCACGGCGGCGCTGCGCGCCCGGCTCGCCGACCCGGCCGCGCGGGCCGCACTGCGGGCGCAGGCCGAGGACCTGACCCAGCCCAACGGCTTCTGGGCCCGGGTCACCCCGGCTGACGTGCTGGTCACCACGCACTTGACCCGGCCGGACGCGATCGGGCGCACGCTGGACGGGCTGGCGGGCGGCGGCGACGCCTTCGACACGCTGTGCGAGCTGCTCATCGCCGATCCCGGCGCGGGCATGGTCATCACGATGATGGCCGAGGAGGACGTAGAGACGATCATGGCGGATCCGCTGGTCGGCATCGGCTCCGACAACGGGCCGCCGGTGGGGCTGCAGCATCCGCGCACCTGGGGCTGCTTCCCGCGGGTGCTGGGGGAGTATGTGCGCGAGCGCGGCGTGCTCACCCTGCCCGAGGCGGTACGCAAGATGACCTCGGCGATCGCGGACCAGTTCGGCCTGGCCGGGCGCGGGTTCGTGGGCGCGGGCGCGGCGGCCGACCTGGTGGTCTTCGATCCGGCGGCGATCGGCCACGAGGGCACGTACGAGGTGCCCGACGTGCGCCCGGCCGGCGTGGTGCACGTGCTGCTCGCGGGCCACCCGGTCGTCGTCGGCGGCGAGTTCACCGGCGAGCGCCACGGCCGCGTCCTACGCGGCTGACCCCTCCCGCGTACCGGCCGCCCGGCCGCCCGGCCGTCGTGCAGTTTCGGGGAAACTGCGCGAAAGCACGTCGCCGTGCGTGCACTTTCCCCGAAAGTGCACGGGGACCATGGGCGGCTACGCACGCCCACCGCGTCACGGGCGGAAGTGTCGTGAAAGGACGCTGCACCGCAGGGTTAAGAAGGGCACCTTCTTCTACGCATAGCGTTAAGAAGGTGCCCTTCCTTTCCTTGGGGGAAGCTGAGAATGGCAGCGTGGTCGGGTCTTGTGATCAGCAGAGGTCGATGCGATGCTTTCATCTACTCGTGTGGAGCCTCACGCGGATCGGGCGGCCGAGGGCATCCGGTGACGGACGGCGCCTGACTGGCCGCTGCATGGCCGTCGCCACCTCGTCGTCGTTCTCGGCCCGATTCCGGGACTAGCGGCCGGCACCCGCTCCATGAGGAGAGCTCATGAGTATCCGCACGTTGAGGCGTCGTGCTGCGCTGTGCGCGGTCGGCGCCATGGTCGTGGTCTCGGGGGCGGCCATCGCCACCCCGGCCCACGCCGCCGTGTCCTGCCAGGTCACCTATACGAAAGCGTGGGACAACGGCAGCGGCTTCGGCGCGAACATCACCATCACCAACACCGGCGACCCGCTGACCAGCTGGTCGCTGACCTGGACCTGGCCCGGTAACCAGGGCGGCATCCAGGGCTGGTCGGCCAACTACAGCCAGTCCGGGCAGAACGTCACCGCGACGAACCTGTCCTACAACGGCAACCTGGCCAACGGCGCGTCGACCACCATCGGGTTCAACGCCTCGTACAGCGGCACGAACACCAACCCGAGCAACTTCGCGATCAACGGCGTCTCCTGCGGCGGCACCAACCCCACGCCCAGCCTGGTCGTGTCCCCGACCAGCGTGAGCGTGCCCGAGGGCGGCACCGCGACCTACGCGGTGCGGCTGAGCTCGGCCCCGTCGTCGAACGTCACCGTGACCACGACGGCGGGCTCCGGCGACAGCAACCTCACGGTGTCGTCCGGCAGCAGCCTGACCTTCACGTCGAGCAACTGGAACACGAACCAGATCGTCACGCTGGCGGCGGCCGAGGACTCCGACACGACCAACGGCACCCGGCCGTTCACGGTCGCGGCGAGCGGCCTGACCTCGGTCACCGTGAACGCGACCGAGGCCGACAACGACTCGGTCACGCCGCAGTCGCTGGTGGTCTCGTCGACCGCGGTGACCGTCCCCGAGGGCGGGACGGGCACCTACACGGTGCGCCTGGCCGTACAGCCGTCGGGCAACGTCACCGTCACGAACACCGCGGGCACCGGTGACACCAGCCTCACCGTGGCCTCGGGCGCGAGCCTGACCTTCACCACGTCGAACTGGAGCACCCCGCAGACGGTCACCGTGGCCGCCGCGCAGGACTCCGACACGACTAACGGCACCCGCCCGATCACCGTGGCGTCCAGCGGCCTCACCTCGGTCAACGTGACCGCGACCGAGGCCGACGACGACTCCATCACGCCACAGGGCCTGGTCGTCACGCCGACGAGCGTCAACGTGCCCGAGGGCTCGACCGCGGTGTACGCGGTGCGCCTGGCCGCCCAGCCCACCGCGAGCGTGACGGTGACCAGCACCGCCGGCAGCGGTGACACCGACCTCACGGTCTCGTCCGGCGCGAGCCTGACGTTCACGACCAGCAACTGGAACACGTCCCAGAACGTCACCCTGGCCGCGGCGCAGGACAGCGACAGCACCAACGGCACCCGGCCGATCACGGTCGCGTCCAGCGGGCTGTCCTCGGTGACCGTGACGGCGACCGAGGTCGACGACGAGAACACGGCGAACTCCTACATCACCGAGTTCACCACGCAGTACAACAAGCTGAAGGACCCGGCCAACGGCTACTTCTCGCCCGAGGGCATCCCGTACCACTCGATCGAGACGCTGATCGTCGAGGCGCCCGACCACGGCCACGAGACCACGTCCGAGGCGTTCAGCTTCTGGATCTGGCTGGAGGCGCAGTACGGCCGGGTCACCGGCAACTGGACGCCGTTCAACAACGCCTGGAACATCACCGAGCAGTACGTGATCCCGTCCGCGTCCGCCCAGCCGGGGCAGAGCACGTACAACCCGGCCGACCCGGCCGACTACGCGCCCGAGGGGCTGCTGCCCAGCAACTACCCCGTGCCGCTGAGCACCAGCGTGGTGGCCGGGCAGGACCCGCTGGCCAACGAGCTGCAGTCGACGTACGGCAACCGCAACATCTACGGCATGCACTGGCTGCTGGACGTCGACGACGTGTACAAGTACGGCACCGGCCGTACCGGCGCGGAGTGCGGCGACAGCACCCAGCGGGTGACGTACATCAACACGTTCCAGCGTGGGCCGCAGGAGTCGGCGTGGGAGACGATCGCGCACCCGTCGTGTGACACGGGCCGGTTCGCGAACTTCCCGTCGCTGTTCATCCAGGGCTCCAGCACGGGGCAGTGGCGCTACACCAACGCCCCCGACGCCGACGCCCGCGCGGTGCAGGCGGCGTACTGGGCGCTGCAGTGGGCCACGGCCCAGGGCAACCAGTCGCAGATCTCGGCGACCGTGGCCAAGGCCGCGAAGATGGGCGACTACCTGCGGTACTCGATGTACGACAAGTACTTCAAGAACCCGGGCTGCACCTCCACCTCGTGTGCCGCCGGCTCCGGCAAGAGCAGCAGCAACTACCTGCTGTCCTGGTACTACGCGTGGGGTGGCGACATCGGCGGCGCCTGGTCGTGGCGCATCGGCTCCAGCCACAACCACCAGGGCTACCAGAACCCGCTCGCCGCGTACGTGCTCGGCTCGTCCGGCCCGACCGCGCTGCGCCCGCAGTCGCCGACGGCCGCGGCGGACTGGGACACCAGCCTCAACCGCCAGCTCGACTTCTACCTCTGGCTGCAGTCGGCCGAGGGCGCCATCGCCGGTGGCGCGACGAACAGCTGGAACGGCAACTACTCGGCGCCGCCCGCGGGCACGCCGACGTTCTACGGGCTGGCCTACGACGTGAAGCCGGTCTACCACGACCCGCCGAGCAACCAGTGGTTCGGCTTCCAGGCCTGGTCGCTGCACCGGGTCGCGGAGCTGTACTACGCCACCGGCAACGCGAAGGCCAAGCAGATCATGGACAAGTGGGTCGCCTGGGCGGTCTCGCAGACCACGCTCGGCTCCGGCTCGTCGTTCACCATCCCCGGTGACATGACCTGGTCGGGCGCGCCGTCGGGCAACTTCAGCGGCGGCACCGTGGCGGCCAACCCCAACCTGCACGTCACGGTCGCCAAGACCAGCAACGACGTCGGCGTCGCGGCGGCCTACGCCCGTACGCTGACGTACTACGCGGCCAAGGCGGGCAACACCACGCTCGGCAACTCCGCCAAGGCCACCGCGAAGGGCCTGCTCGACCGGATGATCCTGATCAAGGCGAACGACACCAAGGGCATCGTGGTGCCGGAGACCCGCGAGGACTACAACCGGTTCGACGACGTGTACAACGCGTCCACGGGCAACGGCCTGTACGTCCCGTCGGGCTTCAGCGGCACCATGGGCACCGGCGTGCCGATCAACTCCAGCTCGACGTTCATGTCGATCCGGCCGTTCTACCAGACCGACCCGGCCTGGCCGGCGGTCCAGTCGTACCTGAGCGGCTCCGGCCCGGCACCGACCTTCACCTACCACCGCTTCTGGGCGCAGGCCGACATCGCCATGGCCTTCGCCGACTACGGCAGCCTGTTCCCCGCCGGCTGACCCCCACCACCGCCCGCCCCGGCCACCGCGCCGGGGCGGGCCCCTCCTACCTCTGCGTCGATCATGAACTTATGGGCGTGTTCGGCGGCGTGTCGCGACCCTGGGGCCGTGATCGAGTTCCCGACCGCGACCTACCACCCGTCGCACGGGTGTGCGACAGTGCTGGCCGTGGATGTGGGGGAGTTCTGGGGGCTCGTCGAGCGTGCGGTGCGTGAGTGCGCCGGGCGCCGGGCCCGCGCGACCTGGTTGCAGGAGCGGCTGTCCGGCCGCGGCGCGACCGACATCCTGGACTTCGAGGTGCACCTGGACGACGCCTCCGACCGCGCCATGACCTGGCTCATGTGGGGCGCGGCCACCCGCATCGTCGGCCCGTGCACCGACGACACCTTCCACTACCTGCGCAACTGGCTGATGACCCTGGGCCGGGAGACCTTCGAGCGGGTCGTCGCCGATCCCGACTCGCTGGCGCTGGTGCCGCAGGTCCGGCAGCTGGCCGCCCGGGACCGCATCCGCTGGCGGCTCGACGAGTGGCCGGAGTGGGAGGAGCTCGACTACGCCGCGGGCGAGGCCTGGGAGGGCGTACGCGGCGCGGGCGCCAACATCTACCGCGCCGTCGAGCAGCACCGCCCGCACCCCCGGCTGCCCACGCTCCAGGACGAGCGCTGGGATCTGGCCGACCCGGCCGAGGCGGCCCGGCGGCTGCCCCGCCTGACGACGCTGTTCAGCCGGAGTGCGCCGCCGGACCGGGCGGGCGCCGAGGCACCGCCGCAGGGACCCTGGCCCGCTGCCGAGCAGATCCCCGGGCAGCTTGTCATCCCCGGCCTGCTGGACGCCGACGGCCGCCCCGGTTGACATCGTCGGGCACCGTGCATCGAACCGGCATCATCGCGGGTGGCCCGGGTACCCGGACCGGGAACCGGCGGTTTCAGAGCACTGGGAGGCGACATTGGCGGAGAACGTGAACGAGCCCGGCCGGGCGGACCCGCCTGGCGAGCGCCCCGGTGTCCCGGTCGACGGCAACGGCCCTGACCTGCCCCGCGAGGACGCCGGCGCCGGGTCGAAGGAGGGCGGCAACGCGCTGGCGCTCGGCATCGCACTGGGCACCGCGCTCGGTGTGGCGTTCGGCTTGGCGCTGGACAACCTCGCCCTGGGCGTCGGCATGGGCATCGCCATCGGCGTGGCGCTCGGCGCCGGTGTCCAGGAGCAGCGGCGGCGTCGCCCGCCTGCGGAGTGAGCCGCCGGGAATCCCCGGCCTCCTCCCGGCCGCGACCCGCCCCTCCTCCTCGTCGCGCCGCCCGTCATCCCGGAGAAGATCGCCGTCCTGTGTCGAAACCTGCGGTCTGACCCCACGTCCGGACACCGGATGGCGATCTTCGCTGGGGTGACGTGGGCTGGGAGTTGGGAAGATCGCGGTCTCGTGTCGCAAAGCGTGGTCTGGCCACAGGTTTCGACACCAACGCCG
>NZ_BONF01000066.1 GCF_016862575.1 Catellatospora bangladeshensis
CCCGCCAGGTACTGCCCGCCCCCGCCGCCGGAGTTGACCAGCGACATGTAGTAGTTCCAGTTCCAGTGCGGACCCGGGTCGGTGTGGTCGTTGCCCGGCATCTCGTTGTGGCCCTTGATGAAGCTGCGGGTCTTCGGGATGCCCCACTTGTTGGCCAGGTGGCGCGACAGGTTCGCCGACGAGCGGTACATCGCGTCGGTGAACCAGGCCGGGTTGTCCACGAAGCCCTCGTGCTCGATGCCGAGCGCGTACGGGTTCGCCGAGCGGGCGTGGTAGGCGGTGTCCTCGTCGCGCACCATCTGGGTGACCTCGCCGTTGCTGGACTTCACCACGTAGTGCGCGCTGACGCCCGCCGACGGGTTCTGGAACCAGCTGATGGTGCCCGCGTACGAGCCCTGGGTCACGTGGATGACGATCGTGGTGATCGCCGCCGAGCGGCCCGCGCCGTAGTTGCCGCCCGCGGCGGCGATCCAGCGCGCGCCCGGGTACTGCGGCACCGGCACGGCGGCCGCGACCACGCCCTGCGGCGCGGCCGTGGACACCTCCCCGGCGGTCTGCACCTTGGCGAAGCGGCCCAGCTCCGGCCGCACCCGGCTGGCGGCCACCGACACGACGCCGGTGTCGGTGCGCGCGACGAGGCCGTGCTGGAGCACCTCGTACACGTGGTCGGCGGACAGCCGCGCGGTGGCGTCGCTGCTCGCGCCCGCGTAGGCCGCGACCACCGGATACCAGGCCGCGATCCGGCCGCGGTCCGCGCGGGTGAGGCCCTGCCGGTCGGCGTACGAGCGCAGCACCGCCGCCGCACCCCGCACGTTGGCCGCGGCGTCGTTCTTGAGCGCCGCCGCGTCGAGGCCGGTGAGCTGCGCGGCGAGCGGCAGGCTGCGGTTGCGGGAGTTGTCGGCCAGGTGCATGACGCCGTAGCCGTTGTCCTGGCTGGGCAGCCCGTCGTGGTCGATCAGCCGGGTTTCGCCGTAGCCGACCGCGACCAGCAGGTCACGCGGCACCTGGTAGGTCTTCGCCGCGGCGGCGAAGGCCGCGTCCAGGCCGGTGGCGGGGGCGGGCGCGCCGGACGCCGCCGCGGGGGCGACGGCGAGCAGCAGCGCGCCGCTGAGCGCGGCGCCGAGCAGGGTCGCCGCCCGGCCGCGCCGTGGGGACAGGGGTTTCACGGATTCCTCCAGTACGCGAGGGGTGTGCGCGGGTGAGGTCACAGCGTGGTCTCGCCGTTGAGACCGAAGAAGTCGTGCCACTTCACGCCGCCGGCGAAGCCGCTGCCGGTGGACAGGCCGACGTACACGTCGTTGGTGGCGCCCTTGGTGAAGACCACGGCGTCGTCCCTGCCGTCGCCGTTCACATCGGCCAGGTACGGGAACTCCCCGCCGAGGCAGAAGAAGTCGTTCCACTTGACCGTGGTGCCGACGAAGCCGCTGCCGTTGGACAACGCGGCGTACACGTCGGCGTCGGCGTTGCAGGTGAACGTGACGATGTCGGCCTTGCCGTCGCCGTTGACGTCGCCGACGCGCGGCAGCTCGCCGCCGACGGCGAACAGGTCGTGCCATTTCTGGCTTGCCCCGAACGACGAGCCCGTGGACAGTGCCACGATCACGTCCGCCGCGGTGGCCGGGCCCTGGGTGAACGTGATCAGGTCGGCGCGGCCGTCGCCGTTGACGTCGGCCACGGCCGGGTACTCGCCCGCGATGGAGAAGTACTCGTGCCACTTCACGCCCGCACCGAAGCTGCTGCCGGTGGACAGGGCGACGTAGACGTCGCCGCGGCCGTCGTGGGTGAAGGTGATGATGTCGTCGCGGCCGTCGCCGTTGACGTCGCCGACCGCGGCGATCTCCGCGCCGGGCGCGAACCAGTCGTGCCACTTGGCGCCGCCGGTGAAGCCGGTGCCGGTGGACAGGGCCACGTACACGTCGGCGCTGCCGCCGCTGTTGTTCGAGCCGTGGGTGAAGGTGATGACGTCGTCGCGCCCGTCGCCGTTGACGTCGCCGGTCAGCGGGGTCTCGCCGCCGACCGAGAAGAACTCGTTCCACTTCACCGAGGTGCCCGCGAAGGCGCTGCCGGTGGAGGCGGCGACGTACACGTCGGCCAGGGTGCCCTGGTTGAACACGACGACGTCGTCCCTGCCGTCACCGGTGAAGTCGGTCGGCGACCCGGCGTGGATGTCGAAGACGCGCCGCGCGCTCGCCAGCAGGCTGTTGGCGGTTCCGGCGACCTGGTCGTATCGGTCGGGGAAGCCGGAGCGCTGCACGCACTGGGCGACCTGGCCGGGGGAGTAGGACGGGTTGTTCCGGTCGCAGGTGATCGCCCGGCTGAAGTACTGGATCGAGGCGTAGACCGGATCCATGATCTGCTCCGGGGTGCCCCAGCCGTAGTCCCAGCGCTGCTGGAACACGCCGAGGCTGCTCTTGTCGCCGCACGGCAGGTTGTTCATGCGCGACTCGACCCAGCCGGCCTCGAAGCCGGAGAGCATCACCTTGTCGTTCACGTTGAGTGACTTGCCGACCCGGTAGACGGTCAGCGTCACGTTCGGGTCGGCGGTGGACGGGATGGACGTGCAGGCGGCGTGGGCGGGGGTGGCCAGGCCGACGGAGACGAGGGCGGAGGTGAGCAGAACGGGGGCAGAAAGCATCGCGAGCAGACGTCGCATGACCGCTCCTGGGGATGGGGGAGTGCCCGCGGATCGCGGGCAGACTTGACTCGCCGGTTGTCTGAAACCGGCTCTGACCAGCAGTTCAGTGGTCACTTTCCGGCGGGCCGACGCGTACGGCCGGACACGGAATCGTAGGCGGTGAATGGGTGCCCGCGAAATTAGCAACCACTGTGGAGGGTCGTCAAGTAAAGAATCTACATCGAGGTAGATCAATCAAGCGCGCACCGCGCGCGTACACGCATGCGCGCGGGGTCAGCTCGCGGCGGACCGGGCGGAGCTCTCCCGCACCTTCAGCTCGGTACGCAGAGTGACCGTCGACGGGGGCCGGGTCGGCTCGGCGATGCGCTCGGCCAGCAGCAGCGCGGCGGTGCGGCCCAGCTCGTAGGTGGGCTGCACGACGGTGCTCAGCGACGGCCGCACCAGGTGCGCCCACGGGATGTCGTCGAACCCGACCACGCCCATCCGGTCCGGCACCGGGATGCCCCGGTCGACCAGGCACTCCATCGCGCCGACGGTCATCAGGTTGTTCGCCACGAACACCGCGTCGGGCTGCTCGCCCTCGTCCAGCAGCGCGGCCATCGCCTGGTAGCCGCCCTCCTGGCGGAAGTCGCCGTAGCGGACCAGGTCGTCGGTGGCCGGGCGGCGGTGCGCGCGCAGGGCCTTGGCCCAGCCGCGCTGGCGCTGCTGGGCGGTGGGCAGCCGGCGCGGGCCGCTGATGCAGGCGATGCGCTGGTAGCCGGCCGCGATCAGCTGCTCGACCGCCAGCTCGGCGCCGTGCTCGTTGTCGACCAGCACGCTGTCCACGGCCGCACCGCGCACCTCACGGTCGATGGCGACCACCGGCGTGCCCGCCTCGATCAGGCGGTTGACGTTGGCCGGCTTGCCGGTGGAGGAGATGATCACGCCGGCCATCTGCTCGGCGAGGGCGGCCGCGACGTAGCGGGCCTCCTTGGCCGGATCCTCGTCGCTGTTGCACAGCACCACCGAGTAGCCCGCGCCCTGCGCGACGTCCTCGACGCCGCGCACCATCGACGTGAAGAACGGGTTGCCGATGTCGGAGATGATCACGGCCCAGATGCTGGTGCGCTGGCGGCGCAGGTTGCGCGCCAGCGCGTTGGGGCGGTAGTCGAGGTCCCGCATGGCCTGCTGCACCCGGGCGGTGAGCGCGGCGTCCACGCTCGCGCGCCCGTTGACCACGCGCGACACGGTTGCGGCGGACACGCCCGCCTGCCGCGCCACGTCGTAGATCGTTGCCATGGGTCCTCGCCTTCGCCGCGTCTGACGTGGCCCCCGATGGTCCCACCTCCGGCGGCTGCGACGGCGGCGGACCGTGGCGGGGGCGCCTCGGAGCCTAGCAGGAGAAATCGATTCCCAAGCGTCTGAAAGTTTTCGCCAGGGTCCGGCCACATCTTGACGATGAAAAACCGTCGATGTAGCTTGCGTCAAGAAATCGATTGCTCGCGCCACACTCCGCGACTCCGACCGTCGGCAACCGACACACGAGCGCTCCTCCGTCCCCCGGGAGAATGCGATGCGCCTGCCTCACCGACTACTGCCCGCCGTGCTCGCAGCCGGGCTGCTGGCCGCCGCCGCGGCCGTGACACCGCCGTCCGGTCCGGAGCAGGCGCCCCGGCTCGTACCCGCGGCGTCCACGCCGCCGGCGAGCACCTTCTTCGCCACCACCTCGATCGGCTCGCGCGCCACCACCCAGGCCAACGGTGACGGCGACCTGTGGGCCAACTGCTGGTCCGACGACGACCACGTGTACACCGCGCACGGCGACGGCAAGGGCTTCGGCGGCACGTTCTCCGACATCGGCGTCAACCGGGTGACCGGCATGCCCGGCTCGCTGGTGGGCACCACCCTCGCCCTGGGCGACCAGGTCGGCCAGGTGTGGACGGCCAACCACACCCGCAAGCCCACCGGCATGGCCTGTGTCGACGGCGCGCTCTACCTCGCCGTGCAGGACCTGGCGCTGGACTTCGACGACGCGCCCGCCGCGACGATCGCCCGCTCCAACGACAAGGGCCGCACCTGGACCTGGAACCGGTCCGCGCCGATGTTCGGCGGCGGCGCGTTCACCACGATCATGTTCCTGGACTACGGCAGGAACTACGCCAACGCGATCGACGGCTACGTGTACGCGTACGGCCTGGACCACAACTGGCGCGACTCGTTCGCCAACCGGGTGCCGGACCCGGTGGACGTGTTCCTGGCCCGGGTGCCCCGCGCTCAGATCCAGACGCGCTCGGCCTGGCAGTTCGTGTCCGGCTTCGACGGCTCGGGCAATCCGCTGTGGTCGTCGAACATCGCCAGCCGCTACCCGGTGCTGCACGACGACCGGCGCATCTACCCGGACGTGTACACCGCCGGGCGGGTGCGCAACCTCAGCGTGATCAGCCAGGGCGGCGTGGTCTACAACAAGCCGCTGAACCGCTACCTCTACACCTCGTGGACCGAGTACACGTTCGAGTTCTACGAGTCGCCCACCCCGTGGGGCCCGTGGAAGCCGTTCGTCAGCAAGGATTTCGGCGGCTACCCGTGGACCACCAGCAAGCACGGCGGCTACGCGACCACGCTGCCGTCGAAGTACATCAGCGCCGACGGGCGCTCGGCGTGGCTGCAGTCGAACGTCTGCCCCTGCGGCGGCGGCGGGACGGCCGTCTACACCTACTCGCTGCGCCCGATCTCGCTGGTGCCGTACACGCCGACCAGCGCGGCCAACGGCTACGACCCGGCGCGCAACCTGGCCCGCGAGCCCGGCACGGTGCCCGTCGAGCGGGTCGCCCACTACGGCAACACCCACTTCCTCAACGACAACGTGCGCAACGTCAGCGAGGACGACTGGAATGACGAGCGCAAGCCCGAGAGCTGGTGGGGCTACACCTGGCCGCGCCGGTACGCCATGAACAAGGTCGTGTTCACCTCGGGCGCGGGCTTCGCCGACGGCGGCTGGTTCGCCGCGAACCTGCGGGTGCAGGTGCGCCGCAACCACCAGTGGACCGACGTGCGCGGCCTGAAGATCTCGCCGCTGTACCCGTACAACAACACGGCCGTGCCGTACAAGACGTACACGCTCGGCTTCGACCCGGTCGACGGCGACGGCATCCGGATCATCGGCGCGCCGGGCGGCACCCGCACCTTCACCTCCATCGCCGAGCTGGAGGTCTACTTCGGCAGCTACGCCGGCATGCCGCTGGCCGGATCGTCCACCGACCTGACCGGCGACGGCAGGGACGACGCCGTCGTGTTCACCCAGAACGCGCTGGCCGACGTGTACGTGGGCGCCTCCACCGGCTCCTCCTTCAACGGCGGGGTGAAGTGGCACGACATGTTCTCGCTGCCCGGCGAGACGCCGCTGACCGGCGACTTCAACGGCGACAACAAGGACGACCTGGTCACCTTCACCCGCGGCACGCTCGGCGACGTGTACGTGGCGCTGTCCAACGGCGGCGGGCTCGGGGCCAGCACCAAGTGGCACGAGTGGTTCGCCCCGGCCGTCGAGTCGCCCGGTGTCGGCGACTTCAACGGCGACGGCCGCGACGACATCGTGACGTTCGTGCAGGACGGCAACGGCGACGTGTTCGTCTCGCTGTCCAGCGGGTCCTCGTTCGGGGCCGCCGCGAAGTGGCACGAGTTCTTCGCCCCGCCCGGGGAGTTCCCCGCGGTCGGCGACGTGAACGGCGACGGCCGCGACGACATCATCACCTTCACCCAGGGCAACACCGGAGACGTGTACGTGGCCCTGTCCACCGGCGCCGGGTTCGGCCCGGGGCTGCTGTGGCACGACGCCTACGCCTGGGGCGGCCAGACGCCGCGGGTCGGCGACGTCAACGGCGACGGCCGAGCCGACATCGTCGCCTTCGTGCAGGGCAGCGACGACGTGTACGTGGCACTGTCCACCGGCAGCGGGTTCGGGGCGGCGGCACTGTGGCACAACGCGTTCGCGCCGCTCGGGCAGTTCCCGTACCTGGGTGACGTGAACGGCGACGGCCGGGCCGACGCCATCGCGTTCAGCAGCGACGGCGAGGCGGACGTGTTCGCGGCGCTGTCGAACGGCTCCTCGTTCGGCACTGCGGTCAAGTGGAACGACTTCTTCGGCCTGCCGGGGGAGACCGCGTTCTGACGTAGACCGCGCGTCGGGCAGGGCGGGCCCCGGGGGGTGTCCGCCCTGCTCGGCGTGCCCGCGTTTGCGCAGGTCACCGTCGGATATCGATTGCTCGATCGTCCGATCTGTCTAGTTGACAGACTCCGATTCAGAGGCTTAGGTTCCCGGAAATCGATTTCTCAGCACGGCCCCGGGCCGAGGTGGGAACGACCCGACGAAGGGACCATGGTGACGACGCATTCGGCCGGTGCCAACGGCCAGCAGGCGCCGGAGCCGGCGGCAGGCCCGCCGAGACCCCGCGACCCCGGCATGGACGCCGCGCGCGAGACGCTGCTGCGCGAGGCGGAGGCGATCACCGCTCTCGTCGAGCGGCTCGGCGACGAGTTCGGCGCGGTCGTCGAGGCGATCCTGGCCTGCCGCGGCCGGGTCATCGTGTCGGGCCTGGGCAAGTCCGGCCTGATCGGCCGGAAGATCGCCGCGACGCTGGCCAGCACCGGCACGCCCACCCACTTCGTCCACGCGGCCGAGGCGCTGCACGGCGACTCCGGCATGGTCACCCCGGCCGACCTGCTCATCGCGATGTCGGCCTCCGGCGAGACCGCGGAGGTGTGCGCGTTCGCGCGGATGGTGGCGGCGCGCGGCACCCAGGTCGTGGCGCTGACCGGCCAGCCGAAGTCCACCCTGGCCGCCCTCGCCGGATACACCCTCGATGTCACCGTCGACCGCGAGGCGGACCCGCTCAACGTCGCCCCGACCGCGTCCACCACCGCGACGCTGGCCATGGGCGACGCCCTCGCCTCGGCGCTGATGGTGCGCCGCGGCTTCACGTCGCACGACTTCGCCGGCTTCCACCCGGGCGGTTCGCTCGGCCGCCGGCTGCTGGGCACCCCCGAGGAGGACCGATGACCCCGGCCGACAACCAGGCCTTCGACGTCTGCGTACTGGGCAGCTTCATGAAGGACCTGGTCGCCCAGGCGCCGCGCCGGCCCGGCACCGGCGAGACGCTGCGCGGTCTCGGCTTCTACGAGGCGCTCGGTGGCAAGGGCCTGAACCAGGCCGTGGCCGCCGCCCGGTCCGGCGCGCGGGTGGCCATGGTCGGACGGCTCGGCGCCGACCGCTACGGCGAGGAGTTCCTGCTCATGCTCGCCCAGGAGGGCATCGACGCGAGCCACGTGCGGCGCGACGAAGCCCGTGGCACCGGCGTCGGCCTGCCCGTCGTCGAGCCGTCCGGGGCGAACTCGATCATCATCGTGCCCCGGGCCAACGACGCGGTCACCGTCGCCGACGTCGAGGCCGCGGCCGGGGTGATCCGGTCCAGCCGCATCCTGCTGGTGCAACTGGAGCTGCCGGTCGACGCGGTGGTCGCGGCGCTGCGGCTGGCCCGCGCGGCCGGGGTCGTCACCGTGCTCAACCCCGCCCCGTACGCCGAACTGCCCGGTGAGATCGCCGAGCTGGTGGACGTGCTGGTGCCCAACGAGGTCGAGGCCGAGCAGCTGACCGGCCTGTCCTGCCGGGGCGACGCGGCGCTGGGCGTGGCGATGAAGCTGCGCGGCGCCTACGCCGGGGCGGGCGTGGTGGTCACGCTCGGCGGCCGCGGCGTGATCGTGGCCGACCGGGAGGATCCGGCCGGCGGGGGCAGGTGGCGCATCAACGCGCTGAACGCGTACGACGTGGACGTCGTCGACACGGTCGGGGCCGGTGACGCCTTCTGCGGCGCGCTCGCGGCCCGGCTCGCGGGCGGCGACGGGCTGCTCACCGCGGCGGAGTTCGCCGTCGCCGCGGGGGCGCTGGCGGTCACCCGCCACGGCGCGGCACCGGCCATGCCGGACCGCGCAGAGATCACCGGCCTGCTTTACGGGCCGGGCGGCGCATGGTCATCGCGGCATCCCGCCGCGCTGGCGTCCGCACCGGAGGCGGCCACCGCGAGTGGTGCCTGACCGCACTCGCGGTAACGGTGCGTACCAAGAGATCCACGCATTCCCCTGCGGCGTTACGATCCGTCCCCACGTGTCACCGCCGCAGCTCACCCCCTCATACAGGAGGCGTTAAAGATGGCGCACGACTACCGGCCGACCGACGTCAGCCGTCGCTCCCTGCTGCGCGGCGCGGCCGGCGGCCTCTTCGGGGCGGCCCTGCTCGGGTCCACCCCGCTGCTGACCGCGTGCGGCTCCGGCTCCGGCAGCGGCGGCAACGCCAAGGAGCTGGTGTTCTGGAACTTCTACGGGCCCAACCCGGACGGCAACGCGCAGAGCAAGTGGTTCACCGACCTCGTGGACAAGTGGAACGCCGACAACGAGGTGAAGATCAAGCTGCACTACCTGCCCGTGTCGGAGTACCTGGGCGGCACCGCGCTGCAGACGGCGTTCTCGTCCGGCGCCGGGCCGGACATCTTCATCATCAGCCCCGGTGACTTCCTGCGGTACTACAACGGCGGCGTGCTCACCGACCTGACGCCGCACCTGGCCTCGGGCGCGCAGGCCGACTTCGCCGACGGGGTGCTCGACACCCGCACCGTCGACGGCAAGGTCTACGGCCTGCCGATGGAGATCGAGCCGCTGGCGATGTACTACAGCGTCGACGCGTACGAGAAGGCCGGCCTGTCCGAGGCCGACCTGCCCAAGACCTGGGACCAGCTGCTCGACGTCGGCCGCAAGCTGACCAGCGACAAGCGCTTCGGCGTGCTGTTCGAGACCGCGCCCGGCTACTACCAGAACTTCACCTGGTACCCGTTCATGTGGATGGGCGGCGCGGCCGCGGTCGGGGCCGACGGCAAGTCCGGTTTCGACAACGACGCCGTGCACAAGGCGCTGGGCCTGTGGCAGAGCGCGGTCAAGAACGGCATCTCCCCGAAGAAGCCGCAGGGCGACGGCGCCGGCAACGCCGTGGCGAACCTGGCGTCGGGCTTCTGCGCCATGCAGCAGACCGGCATCTGGTCGATCTCCCAGCTGGAGACCGACGCCAAGGACTTCAAGTACGGCGTCTTCCCGCTGCCCACGCCGACCGGCGGCACGTACACCACCGACATGGGCGGCTGGGCGTTCTGCGCCAACGCCAAGGGCGCCAACCCGGAGGCGGCGGCGAAGTTCATCACCTGGGCGCTCGGCTCGACCGACGCCGACGGGGTCGAGCGGATGCGGCAGTGGAACACCGTCGTCAAGACCAACGTGCCCTCGCGCAAGTCGGTCAAGGAGGCGGCGACCAAGGCCGGGGCGTTCGAGAAGCCGGCGCTGAAGACGTTCATGGAGCAGGTCGCCCCCGGCGGGCGGGCCGAGCCGCGCTACACCCCCGAGGTTTACAAGGCGATCTCCGACGCGATCCAGGCGACCATGCTCGGCGGTGCCGTGCCCGCCACGGCCGCCGCCGAGGCGTCCGCGAAGATCGACGCCTTCCTGTCCGGGTACAAGGGCGCTCCGATCATCTGAACCGGCGCCCTCCGGCGTCTCGATCCTCCGAACCAGAAGCGGAGTCACGGTGACAGTCGTAGAACGACCGCAACCGGGCCGCACGAGCCGGCCGGGGCCTCCGCCCCGGCCGGCCCCGGCGCCCCGGGAGCACACGAAAGGGGCGGCCGGGCAGCGCAGGCGCCGCGAGGCGCTGGCCGCGTACGCCTTCCTCGCCCCGGACGCGCTCGGCCTGCTCGTCTTCGTCGCGCTGCCGATGGTGCTGGCGCTGGGCGTCTCCCTGTTCGAGGTGGACGGCTTCGGCGGGTACACCTTCGTCGGGCTGGACAACTTCGCGCAGCTCGGCGAGGACACCCAGTTCTGGCAGAGCCTGCGGGTGACCGGCACCTACACGGTGCTGTTCGTGCCGCTGGTGTTCCTGGCCGGGCTGGGCCTGGCGCTACTGGTGCGCGACCACTTCCCCGGGGTCGGGGCGGTGCGCACCATGCTGTTCGCCCCGCACGTCATCAGCCTCATCGTGGTCGGCGTCGCCTGGCAGTTCCTGCTGGTCGACAAGCAGGGCGCGGTGCCCGGCCTGCTGCGGCCGTTCGGCCTGGGCGACGTGTCGTTCCTCGGCGAGCCGGGGCTGGCGCGGTGGACGCTGGTGGCCATCAGCGTGTGGTTCCTGATGGGATACCAGATGCTGATCTTCCTGGGTGGGCTCAAGGACATCCCGGGGGAGTACACCGACGCCGCGATGATCGACGGGGCGGGGTCCTGGCAGCGCTTCCGCCACATCACCTGGCCGCTGCTCAAGCCGACCAGCTTCTTCGTCGCGGTCAACGCCACCATCGGCGCGGTGACCGGCCTGCAGGCCTTCGACCTGGTGTTCGCGCTGACCAAGGGCGGCCCGGCGGGCGACACCACCACCGTCGTCTACTACATCTACCAGCAGGCGTTCACGTTCAACCACTACGGCTACGCCGCGGCGCTGACCACCGTCGTGGTCGGCTTCCTGGTGCTGGCCACCGGGCTGATGTTCGCCGCGACCCGGGGAGGCCGCTTCCATGCCGAGTGAGTCCCGCACCGCCGGGGGCCCGCGCCGCCGGATCGGCCTGCGCGCCGTGGTGGCGTACCTGATCGCGCTGCTGACCGTCGCGCCGCTGCTGTGGCTGGTGCTGACGGTGTTCAAACCCGCCGAGGAGGTGTTCCGCAACGGCCTGCCGAGCCGGTTCACCCTGGACAACATCCGGTACGTGCTCACCGAGGTGCCGTTCGGGCGCTACCTGTTCAACAGCGCCCTGGTGTCGCTGGTGGTCACCGGGGTGGCCCTGATACTGCACTCGATGGCCGCGTACGCGCTCGCCCGGCTGCGCTTCCCCGGCCGCACCGTGTTCTTCTACGGCATCGTGTCCACGCTGCTGGTCTCGCTGCCGGTGATCCTGGTGCCGCTGTTCCTGGTCGTGCGCGAGCTGGGGCTGCTGGACACGTACGCCGGGCTGATCCTGCCCGCGATCTTCCACGCCTTCGGCATCTTCCTGCTCCGGCAGTACTACCTCAACCTGCCGCGCGAGCTGGAGGAGGCCGCGGACCTGGACGGCTGCGGCTACTTCCACCGCTGGTGGCGCATCGTACTGCCGCTGAGCAGGCCCGCGCTGGCGTCACTGGCGGTGCTGTTCTTCCTGGCCAACTGGAACGCGTTCCTGTGGCCGGTCACCGCCACCCGCGACCCCGACCTGCGCATGGTCCAGGTGGGCATCTCCACCCTGCAGGGCCAGTACGGCTCGGCGTGGAACCACCTGCTCGCCGCGACCGTCATCGCCGCCGTCCCGACCGTCATCGCGTTCCTGGCCGGCCAGCGCCGCCTGGTCGAGGCCATCAAGACCTCCGGCCTCAAATAGCACCCCTATATAAGAGGAGTAAGTCATGAGCTACGGGCGATTCGGCTCCAGCCTGCGCGACCTGCCGCGGCTGCGCCACAGCAGGCGCCGGCGCGCCTCCAGCTGGGACCGCACCGGCGGCAACGACGACCGGCTGACCGTCCAGCCCGGCGCCACCGCCGTGCTCGCCGACATCGAGGGCCCGGGTTCGATCAACCACATCTGGTGCACCGTGGCGCTGCCCGGCAGGGACGTGCCGGACCAGACCGAGACCGACTACCTGCGCCGGCTCGTGCTGCGCATCACCTGGGACGACGCCGCCGCGCCCAGCGTGCTGGTGCCGCTGGGCGACTTCTTCGGCATGGGCCACGCCAAGACCCGCAACTTCGTCTCGGCGCCGCTGCAGATGAGCCCGCAGGACGGCAAGGCGTTCAACAGCTGGTTCCACATGCCGTTCGCGTCCCGGGCCAAGGTCGAGCTGATCAGCGAGCTGACCGACCAGCCCGTCTTCTTCTACTACTACGTGGACTACGAGCTGTACGAGCCCGGCGCCGCCGCCGACATCACCGCCGAGCTGGGCTACTTCCACGCGCAGTGGCGCTGCGAGCGGCCCACCGACGGCATCGCGCAGGGCACGTCCAGCCACCGCGAGTTCCAGTGCGAGGGCGAGAACCTGACCGGCGACGGCAACTACGTCATCCTCGACGCGGTCGGCAAGGGCCACTACGTGGGCTGCGTGCTCAACATCCGCAACCTGCGCCAGACCAGCGACTGGAACTGGTACGGCGAGGGCGACGACATGATCTTCATCGACGGCGAGCCGTTCCCGCCCAGCCTGCACGGCACCGGCACCGAGGACTACTTCAACACGGCCTGGTGCCCGACCCAGGAGTACCACGCGCCGTACCACGGCATCACGCTGCCGGGCGGGGAGAACTGGAGCGGCGACATCTCGCTCTACCGCTTCCACGTCGAGGATCCGATCACGTTCACCGAGTCGATCCGGGTCACCATCGAGCACGGCCACGCCAACAAGCGCTCCGACGACTACAGCTCGACGGCGTACTGGTACCAGACCCTGCCGCACCGCCCGTTCGGCCTGCCCCCGGTCGCGCAGCGGGCGGCGATCCCGCCGTCCTGACCTGGCCGGAGCGTCAACCTGTGCGAGCGGGTCCGCCCGGGCGGACCCGCTCGGCTCGGTCAGGGCCGGACCGGTACGCCATACTTCGGCACCGCCTGGAACGGCAGGTCGGGCACCCACTGCGACTCCCCGGCCGGGATGCAGTTCGCCTCGATGACCGTGCCCAGGCCGTCGCAGTGCTGCGCGGACAGGGTGAGGTAGACGGCGAAGGTGTGCTCGCCCGGCCGGACCGGCTTGAGCACCGGCGACGGGAACGCCGAGAACGGCAGCCCGTCGGCGCCGACGAAGCCGGTCAGCAGCACCTCGCGGCCGGCGGTGACGACACGCTCGTGCGGCGTCCCGGCGTCGACCACGTAGCGCGCTCCGGTGAACTTCGCGTTGAAGTCCTCGATCGGATCGGGCAGCTGCGGCACGTACCCGTCCGGGTAGACGGCGTCCGCGGCGTCGGCGGCCGTGATCCACGGCGACCCGACCATCACCCAGCGCTCGCCCGCGCGCACCTCCCGGCAGGTGCTCGGCCCGACGATCCGCTGCTCGATCCCGTACAGCTGGTTCAGGTCGGTGCCGTCCGGTGTGACGCAGGGCGGCGGGGTCTGCGGCGCGGCGTGGGCGGCGGCCGATCCGGTGGTGGCCGCGATCGCGGCGCAGGCGAGGGCGATGAGCAGACGCAGTGGTCTCATGGCGGGTTCTTTCGGTGCGCAGGTGAATTACCGCAGGTCACGCGGCATGCACAGGATCCACCTGCGGGCTCCGGCAGTCGATGTGGACACGCCGGACAGCCTTGTCACGGCGGCTCACAACTTCTGTGTTGTACCCACAACACAGAAGTTGTGAGCCGGGCTCGCAGGCTGTCAGCGGCGGCGGCGCGCGGCCGGCGGGGCGATGCGGACCCGCTCGGTCTCGGGGCGGCGCTCGATGTCGTGCAGCTGCTCGGTGACCGTGGTGCGCAGCTCGTCGTAGCTGTCGAACGAGCTGTCCTGGAACAGCATGTAACCGGCCCACATCAGGTTCGCGCACACCTGCGGCGGCACCTTGCCGGTCGCCGCGCCCATGCCGACCAGCGCGATCGAGCCGATGCTGCCGGGCTCCCGCTCGTTCTGCATGTGCACGGCCTGGAAGGCGGCGGCGCAGGCCAGCGCCGTGTTCAGGGTCTCCCGGACGTTCTGCGCCTGCTGCGTCATGGTCGGCGTCGAGATGAGGAACCTCGGGTTGGCCGCGCCCGACGGCACGCACACCGCGCTGCCGATCGGCAGCGACCCGCCGAACCCGTCCCGGATCGCCCGCTGCACCCGCAGCTGGATCCCGGCGCCGAGGTGGCGCTTGACGACCGCGTCGACGCCGCCGCTCATCAGGCCGTGCGAGTTGGTCGGGCTCACCCACGCGTCGACGTGCTGGTCCAGGATCGAGCCCTGCACGATCCGCACCTCGGGGGTGTCGGCGAACGCCGAGCGCCAGGCCTGCACCACCTTCGCGTTCACATCGGTCAGCACCACGGCGAGGGGCGAGGTCACACGGTCAGTCGTCATGGCGCACTCCGGTCGGGAGAAGGGGATGTCGTCGAGCGGGCAGACCATAACGACACCCGCCGACAAAGTTCGGATCGGACGGTCGCCGCCCGCCGAATGTCCGCGCCCGGTGCTACGGTGCCGCCGCCTTGATCCCACCGGCGGTCCCACCCCGCCCACTTCCCCCGGAGCCGACGATGAGCGACACCCCGACGACACCCGACCCGAACGACCCGCTCGGGCTGTCCGCGCTGTTCCAGGGCGGCGGCGAGCCGTGGCTGCCGCTGCTCAAGCCGGTCATCGAGGCGCAGCCCGCGGCGCACACCTTCATCGGGCCGGGCCGCAGCTCGAAGGTCGTCCCGGTGCGGGAGCTGACGTTCCAGGCGCTCAAGCCGAACCCGCCGCACAAGTGGAAGGTCGTCGTCTTCGGCCAGAACCCCTACCCGCGGCCGGAGAGCGCCACCGGCATCGCCATGTTCGACAACACCTTCCACAACTGGGACGACAGCCAGTTCGGCAAGGTGATCAGCATCCGCTGCATCATCAAGGCCGCGGCGATGTGGAAGCACGGCATCCCCAAGAAGACGCCGATCGCCGACATCCGCGCCCTGCTGCGCAAGCACGACACGGTGCAGCCGCCCGAGTGGTTCCAGGCCATGCTCACCCAGGGTGTGCTGCTGCTGAACGCGTCCCTCACCGCCAGCAGTGACGACGCGATGGGCACCGACCAGCACACCGGGTTCTGGAAGCCGACCGTCGAGAAGATCGTCGAGGAGATCCTGAAGGCCAAGCAGGACGCCGACGAGGAAGACCGGGGCGTCGTCTTCGCCTGGTGGGGGGCACACGCCCGCAACCTGAAGAACGTCGTGGTACGCCTGCAGAAGAAGTACCCCGGCGTCGAGGTCCGCCACATCGACCACCCCAACCCGGCCGCGCAGGGCGACATCTTCTGCGACGGCGACCACTTCGGCCTGGTCAACACCGCGCTGCGGGCGCTCGGCGCCGACGAGGTCGACTGGCTGCCCGCCAAGGGCTGGAGCGCGTCCGCGACCGGCGGCGGCGGGACCGAGCCCGGCACCGCCGACCGGATGGGCGCGTTCATCGCCTCCACCATGGAGCTGCACAAGCTCTACCTGGAGCGCCTGGAGAGCGTCAAGGACGAGGGCCTGGCCCTCCCGGAGATCACCGGCGTGTTCGACACCCCGCTGCTGGACTTCCGCGAGGCCGTGGCGCCTGCCGCGAAGGTGCTGTCGGGCCTGGGCTGGCACGTCACGCGCTCCCACGACTTCGGCGTCCAGCACGCGGAGGGGACCGGCCTGTCCGCCGACGAGGCCGCCGCGCTCTACCTCTACACCTGCGAGTCGGCCTTCTACCGGCAGATCAACGCCGCGCTGCGCCACCCCGACCGCACCCGGATCGTGCCGTACCTGCCCTACCTGCGGCTGCTCTTTTCCGCCGTGTCGCAGCTGCCGGCCCGCACCGAGCCGGTCTGGCGCGGCGTGCGCCTCGACCTGCGCTCGCAGTACCCGCTGGGGGAGACCGTGACCTGGTGGGGCGTGTCCTCGTGCACCTCGAAGCTCAGCGTGGCCGAGGCGTTCATGGGACGCAGCGGCAGGCGCACCCTGTTCGAGGTGACTCCGGCGCGGGCGGTCGGCATCCGCCGGTTCTCGGCGTTCACGGGCGAGGAGGAGTTCCTGCTGTCGCCCGGCACCCAGCTCAAGGTCACCGACGTGACCAGCGAGCGCGGCGGTCTGTGCACGGTGAGGCTCACCGAGCTGGCCGACCAGGGCATGGTGCGCTAGCCCGCAGGGCGTGTATGCCTGCGCGGCCCGCAACTTCCGGGTTGCATTGGAAACCCGGAAGTTGCGGCCTGCGCAGGGGGAGTACTACCGCCGACGCTGCCACCAGCGACGCTTCGCGGGTGGCTCCGGCTCGTCGCCGGCCTGGTCGGCACGGGCCAGGACCACCGCGGCCAGCGCCCGGTCGTCCTCGGTGCAGCCGGGGGTGACCAGCAGGAGCTGGGCGAGGGACTCCTCGATGGTGACCAGCCGCGGCGACGCCTCGGCCGCGTCGAGCCGTGCCCGGACCAGCCCGCGCACCTCCGCGCGCAGTTCCGGCTCCCGGTACGCGGCGGTGACGAGCGCGAACAGGGCCGCGTCGGACACCCAGTCCTCGACGCCGAAGGCCAGGTCCACCAGGACCGTGCGCCGCGTCGAGCCTGCCCACGGCTCGTCCGGGGCGTGATGCAGGATGCCCAGGCACACCCAGGGCTGCAGCAGCCGGTACCAGTAGGTCGGGGTGGACTTCGCCAGGTGCTGCCAGCGGAGCGTGTCCGGCGGGCCGGGCAGGTGCGCGAGCAGCCCGAGCAGGTCGTCGAGCGGCAGCCCTCCGAACGGCTTGGCCTGCACCCACCCCGACAGCGGGGACGGCCACGGCTCTTCGGCGACCTCGTGCAGCACCCGGATCGCGTCGGCCGAGGGCGCGGGGACGGCCGGTGCCGGGGCGGTGCCGTCGTAACGCCACACCACGTACCGGGCGGGTATCCGGATCGGACTCCGGATGTCGGGTGCCGGGAAGTCGGCGACCTGCACCTCCAGCGGCCCCGCCACGCGCTGGGCGGCCGTCACGGCGCTGGGCGGCTCCGCCGCGGACAGGGCGGCGCCGGTGATCTCGAGCTGCTCGCCCGACGCGCGCCGGCCGCCGACCGCGTCCGCCAGGTTGCAGATCGCCTCGGTGGGCATCGGCACCCAGTTGAGCCAGCGCCGTTTCGCGCCGGCCATGGCGAACAGGATCTCGGTGGTCGCGCACGCGTGCGGATCGTCCTCCACCGCGACCAGGTCCGCGACGTCACCTGTCTCCCGGAACCGCAACGCGTGCCGCGCCGCGTCACGATGCCGGAACTCGGGGTCGGCGGCCATCCGCCGCAGCTCGGCGTCAACATCGTCCGCAAACATGGCGCGCAGCCTAACAACCGGGCCGCCGATGTGCTGACCGCTGGGAAGTTCTAGGTGGATCCAGGTTAGTCGTGCGAGCAATGGCCATCGGCCGTACAGGCCACTCGCTCGCGGAAGGCTCAGGAACGAGGATCGTCCGGTAGGTCCGAGATCATTTAGTCATGCGGTGGATGGCGCCACCAGCGCGGTCGCGTGACGCTGATCGAATGACGGCCCGACTTCTCCCTATGCACCAGAAGCTTCGATACGCCCAGGGTGCGAGCCGGACACAGCCGGAGCTGGACGGGTTCGTCAACTACCACTTCATGACAACTCCCAGTGGGGATGTCGATGTCCCGAAGCTGATGTTGGAGAAGGGCATCAATCCCGCTGCGGTGATCTCGGCAGGGGGACTGCCTCGTAGGCCGGTGATCGGCATCCGGTCCAGCCCTTGGAAGGCAGGCCACGAGACCAACCCCTGGCACGACAAGTTCGACTTCGACAACGGGCATGTCAGTTACTTCGGGGACCACAAACCAGGTACTGGCGGGATGATCGGTGCTACGACAGGCAATCGGGTCTTGCTGGACGCATGGAAGCTGCACTCGTCGGGTTCGATGGAGATGCGTCGTCAGGCACCTCCGCTGCTCCTGTTCCGATCGACAACGGTGCCCGGCGACCGAGGGCCCGTGGTCAAAGGCCATGTGGAGTTCTGTGGGGTTGCTGTCATCCAGCACCTGGAGGAAGTCGAGCAGGTCGATGTCGTGACCGGAGTGGGCTTCCCCAATTTGCGGCTCGACTTGGTCGTACTCGATCTCGCAGACAACGACGATGCTCTTGACCTGCGATGGATCGACGATCGCCGGGATCCCACCATGCCCCTGCAGTCCACCGAACGGCACGCCCCCAGGTCTTGGAGAACCTGGGTCGAGAGGGGTCGACCCGCGATTCCGGGGGTGCGGCGTCGAACGCCCTGGGCCAGCTCGCCACTTGAGCAAAGATTGCAAGCGCAGTTGGACAGAGCCGAAATCCTGACTGCGATCGATGAGCTTTCAGTGGATCGTTCCTCCGGTGGGGCAGCACCCCACAAGCCGTTAACGCTGCTATGGGCTATTGGTCGGGTCAGTGCGGGTGAGACTCGCTTGGTCGAGTGGCGGGAGTTTCGGGCGAGCGTCGGGTCTTTGATGCAGCGGTACGTGCCGCTTGCGGAGCGGGTCAGGCCGGAGTACCCGTTCTGGTATCTACGCAACGACAGCGTTCTTTGGGAGACCGTGGGACTCGACGGTAGTCCCACGGCAACGCCGCGGCTGCACGAACTCGACCAGCGAAACCCCTATGGAGGCCTGACGGAGTGGGCCACACGTCGACTCGAGGATCCACTGACCAAGGCGCGGGTGATCCGCACCCTGCTGACACGGTACCTACCAGACGTCGACCATGCTGAGCTCCTTGCTGACGTCGGGCTGAGCGGGTATGAGTCCGCGGCCGGCGACCTGGCTGCGATTTCACCGGTGACGGTGAGCCTCAAGAGAAGATCGCCAGTTCAGATTCCGCTGCGTAACCAGGTCAGGGCTGCAGGCCCGGCCGGGGGAGGTCGGTGCCGGGGGCGAAGCCGTCGTGCCACTTCCAGCCGTTCTGGACGTACCGGCTGCCGTCCGACAGCGACACGAACACGTCGGCGGTGCTGCCACCGGTGTAGGTGACGACGTCGGCCCGCCCGTCGCCGTCGAAGTCGCCGACGCCCGGCGTCTCGGTGCCGATGGCGAAGCTGTCGTGCCACTTCACCGGGGTGCCGAAGGCGGTGCCGGACGAGCGGTACACGTACACGTCGGCGGTGCTGCCCCGGCTGAACGTGATGACGTCGTCGCGGCCGTCGCCGTCCGCGTCGCCCAGGGTGGGCAGGTCGGTGCCGGCCGCCACCTGGTCGTGCCACTTCCAGGCGTGCTGTACGAACCGCGCCCCGTCCGACAGCGCCACGAACGCGTCGGCGGTGCTGCCCCGGGTGAACGTGACGACGTCGTCGCGCCCGTCGCCGTCCACGTCGCCGACGGCGGGCAGCTCGGTGCCGAACCCGAAGTTCTCGTGCCACTTCTGGCCGGGACCGAACGCCGTGCCGGTGGACAGGGCGACGTACACGTCACCGGTGCTGCCCAGGGTGAACGTGATGATGTCGTCGCGGCCGTCGCCGTTCACGTCGGCCACGGCCGGGGTCTCGGTGCCGATCGCGAACCAGTCGTGCCACTTCACGCCCGCCCCGTACGCGGTGCCGGTGGACAGCGCCACGTACACGTCGCCGGTGGTGCCGCGGGTGAAGGTGACGATGTCGTCGCGGCCGTCGCCGTCGAAGTCGCCGGTCAGCGGCAGTTCCTGGTCCACGGCGAAGAAGTCGTGCCACTTCGTGCTGTTCGGCACGAACCGCGAGCCGTCCGAGACGGTGGCGTACACGTCCGCGAGCGTGCCCCGGGTGAAGCCGACCGTGTCGTCGCGCCCGTCGCCGTTGACGTCGGACACGGTGCGGCCGCGCGCCGTGCCGCCCACGACGGCCGAGGCGGGGCCGACGTTGCCGGCCGCGTCGAGCGCCACCACCCGGTAGTACCACGTCTGCCCGGCGCGCAGCGGGCCGTGCCGGTAGCCGGTGCCGGACACGGTCGCGCGCAGGTTGGCGGCGGTGACCGGCACGTCCGAGCTTTGTGACGCGTAGACCCGGTAGGCCGTCGCGCCGACGTTGTCGTTGGGCTCGGTCCAGGCCAGGCCGAGCGAGTGCACCCGGGAGCCGGTCAGCTGGAGGCCGGTGGGCGCGGCCGGGGCCGAGCTGTCGGTGAACGGCGTGACCAGGCTGAGCGCCGTGTAGCGGGACGCGCTCCAGGACGGTGCGCCCGCCGCTGGGGTGAGCGTGACCGTGATGCTGCTCTTGCCCGCGGTCAGCGCCGTGGGCAGGGCGAACTCGTCGGCGAGCCAGCGCTGCGCGCCGTTGCCGAGCGGCTGCAGCCAGGTGCCCGCCGCCGCGCCGTCCACGGTCACCGCCGCCTGCTGGTAGGGCTGCTGCTGGTCGCCGACGCGGCGCAGGCGTACCCCCTGGTTGCCGGGGTCGACCGCGACCCGGAAGCTGATCGGCCCGCTGCCCGCGCGGACCTGGCCGCTGATCGTCGTGAGGTCGTCGTCGCCCTCGAAGACCGAGGTCAGCGCGGTCTGCGTGCCGCTGTCGGTGTACGCGTGCGCCGCGCGGCTCGCCGCGTCGGTGACCACCACGGAGTCGGTCCGCGCGGTCGCGACCGTGGGCTGGGTGTAGAGGAACGCCGTGGAGCCGTACTCGGCGGGCTCGTTGTCGGACGGGCCGTGCTCGATGCCGAAGCGCAGCGCGGTGCTCCAGCTGATCGCGTCACCGATGGTCAGCCGGTATGCCGTGTCGCACTCGTCCGGGCAGGTGGCGGTGCGGCGCAGGTGCCCGGGGTTGCCGGTGAACACGCCGCTGTACTCGCCCCGGTTGAAGTACCACCCGGACTCGTAGAAGTCCTCGGTGCCCGTGCCGTGCCAGGCAGGGCTGGGCGAGCCGTCGACGTGCACCCGCTCGTCGCCCTCCAGGTAGTTGCGGGTGTTGCCGGCGGCGATGTGGCCGCGCATGGTCTGCGTCAGGCCGACGAACCGGCCCCGCCCGGCCTGGTCGGCCACCATCCAGTCGCTGCCGAGGACCGCCTCGGCCCGCCGGGACCGGGTGCTGAAGTAACCGGCGGTGCCGGTCGCGGCGAGCCGGTCCGTCCACTGGCTGCCGGGCGTGGAAGTGATCTCGGCCTGCACCCCGGACACGGTCCCGCCGGTGGTGTTGGCCAGGGTGATGGTGGCGGAGCCGCGCAGCGGCATCGGCCACCACGAGCTGTACCAGCCGCCCGCCGCGGTGTCCATCGCCGACATCAGCGAGCGCACGTGCCGCTCGCCGAGGCCGGAGCCGAAGAACTCGCCGACGGGGGAGTCCACGGTCTGCCGCCCGTCGAAGGTGATCCGCAGCCGCAGCCCGTTCAGCACCGCCTCGGTGGCGCTGCCGTCCGGGATGCGCAGCCGCAGCGCCGACACGGCACGCGGGCCGGTCAGGTTCGCCAGCGTCGCCGATCCGCCGGCGGGCACGGTGACCGTGGTCGCGGTGGTGCTCGCGCCGGGCTGGGCGGGCTTGGGGTCGCGGGTGCCCGCGGCGCGCAGCAGTGCGATCACGTCGTCGGCACGGTCGGCCGGATTGAAGGTGCTGATCCCCGTCGCGTCGGCGAACCTCCGGTAGCTCACGTGGTGGAACAGCGGGTTGTACTGCGTGGTGATCCGCATGGACTGCCGGTACGGCATCGGCACCTTGACGGTGACGCCGCCCGAGGTCTGGTCGGCGTTCGTCACCAGCGGGTAGCTGAACGGCGCGCCCAGCCCGCCGTTGACCAGGTGCTGCAGGTTCGTGTCGACGACGGTCACGCCGTCCAGCTCGATCCGGATCCAGCCGGTCGCGGACACGTCGCCGCTGTCGCGGGTGAACCAGATCGACTGGACCTCGCCAGGCCCGCGGTCCTCGGCGATGACGCACCCGCCGGACTGGCGCAGGCACGAGTACGCCCCGCTGAAGCCGTCGTCGTTGGAGCCGTCCCGGCCGAAGCTGGAGAACTGCCGGGTCTGCGTGCCCGCGGCGAGCAGCGGCAGCTCGTCGAGCCGCCGGTAGACGTCCCAGCCGACGGGACCCCGGTCGGCGGCGGCCGCGACCACCACGGCCGCCGCCGACCGGGCGGGGACCCCCGGAGGCGCCCCGCTCACGGGAGCCGCGACGCCGAACGTCGCCAGCAGCACCCCCACTGTCATGGCCACCCGACGCATCGCTGCCTCCGTGCAGTATAGAAATCGATTGCCGAACAGTTTGGACAGTGCGCCTCAGTGATGTCAATGAGCCGTCCATCGTGGATCGCTGAGAACTGCTGCTGATACGCGGGAATCTGCTCCGTCACGGTGCGGTGACACTCGGGGCGTGTCCACTTGGCATTGACACACGTGAGGTCCGTGACGAGACTCGGGACATCGATTTCTCTGACCCCCCATCCGGCCGCATCCCCCGCGGCCGAGAGGAGTTGCCATGGGCCGCAGCGCCCGCCATGTCCTGCGCACCCTGCTGGTTTCCGTACTGGTCGCCACCGGCATCACCGTCATCGCCCCGGCCGCCGCTCAGGCGGCACCCCTGTTCAAGGCCCCGTTCCCCTGCGGTCAGCGGTGGACCTACAGCCACCACTCGGCCGAGGTCCGCCAGGCCCTGGACTTCGTACGCGCCGACGGCGGCGTCACCAACGGCACGCCCGTGCTCGCCTCCGCCGCGGGCACCGCCTACCGCTTCTCACAGCCCAGCGGGGCCGGCGACTACATCGCCATCGAGCACGGCGGCGGCTGGAAGACGTACTACTTCCACCTCAGCGCGTACTCGGTGCCCAACGGCGCGCCCGTGGCGCAGGGCCAGGTCATCGGCCTGACCGGCAGCACGGGCAACTCGTCCGGCCCGCACATCCACTACGAGCAGCTGCTCAACGGGGTGGGGCAGGTCATCGCCATCAACGGGCAGTCGCTCGCGCCGTACCCGGGCTCGTACAACCAGAAGTACCTGGTCAGCGACAACTGTGGCAGCGCGCCCCTGCTACCGCCGGCCGG
>NZ_BONF01000067.1 GCF_016862575.1 Catellatospora bangladeshensis
TTCGCCCGTGTGCCAGGCAAGTCGGGCGATCTTGCGGGGAAGGGGACCGTGTGATCGGGGTGGGGTGTGACGTTGGGAGTCGAAAAGGGGACAAAGTCTGTGGCGGGGGACCGATCGTGCGGTCGGGTACGGGGCACTCCGTAGACTGATCAGCACTGCCCTTCGTACGACAGCCGAGGAGACGAACCCCTGTGACCGTCCAAGCGATCCGACTCTTCGGGGATCCGGTGCTGCGCACCCCCGCCGACGAGGTGGTCACCTTCGACAAGGAACTGCGCATGCTGGTGCGCGACCTTACCGAGACCATGCGCGACGCCGGCGGAGTCGGGCTGGCCGCGCCGCAGATCGGCGTGGGCCTGCGGGTGTTCAGCTTCGACGTGGACGACGTGCTCGGGCACCTGATCAACCCGGTGCTCCACTTCCCCGACGAGGAGGAGATGGACGGCGACGAGGGCTGCCTGTCCGTGCCGGGGCTCTACTACGACACCAAGCGCCGCAAGAACGTGATCGCCAAGGGCTTCAACGAGTCCGGCGACCCGCTGCAGATCGTCGGCACCGGCCTGATGTCGCGCTGCATCCAGCACGAGACCGACCACCTCGACGGCGTGATCTTCATCGACCGGCTGGACACCCAGGCGCGGAAGACGGCGCTGCGTGACATCCGCCGGGCCGACTGGTACGACCCCACCAAGACCGTGGTGAAGGTGTCCCCGCACGCCGCGAGCCCGTTCGGCCTGGGGCGGTGAGCTGATGCGCCTGGTCTTCGCCGGCACGCCCGAGGTGGCGGTGCCCTCTCTCGACGCGATCGAGAAGTCCGGCCACGAGCTGCTGGCCGTGGTCACCCGCCCGGACGCCCCGTCGGGCCGGGGGCGGCACCTGGTCCGCTCGCAGGCGGGCGCCTGGGCCGACGAGCGCGGCATCGAGGTGCTCACCCCGCAGCGCCCGCGCGAGCCGGAGTTCCTGGACCGCCTGCGCGAGCTGGCCCCGGACTGCGTGCCGGTGGTCGCGTACGGAGCCCTGGTGCCCCCGGCGGCTCTGGAGATCCCGGTGCACGGCTGGGTGAACCTGCACTTCTCGCTGCTGCCCGCGTGGCGTGGCGCGGCTCCGGTGCAGCACTCGGTCTGGAAGGGCGACGAGATCACCGGCGCGTCGGTGTTCCAGCTGGAGGCGGGCCTGGACACGGGCCCGGTGTTCGGCACGCTGACCGAGGCGATCCGCCCCCGCGACACCTCCGGCGACCTGCTGGAGCGCCTCGCGGTGAGCGGTGCGGACCTGCTGGTCGCGGTGCTCGACGCGATCGGCTCCGGTGCGGCGCGGGCTGTGCCGCAGCCGGAGGACGGGATCACCCTGGCCCCGAAGATCACGGTCGAGGACGCCGAGGTGCGCTGGGACGAGCCCGCGTTCGCGGTGGACCGCCGGGTGCGCGCCACGACGCCCGCGCCGGGTGCGTGGACCACGTTCCGTGGCGAGCGGATCAAGCTCGGGCCGGTGCTGCCGGTCACCGACGCGCCTACGCTCAAGCCGGGTGACCTGCTGGTGGAGAAGCGCCGGGTGCTGGTCGGCAGCGCCACCACCCCGGTGGAGCTGGGCGAGGTGCGCGCGGCGGGCAAGAAGGCCATGTCGGCGGTGGACTGGGCCCGCGGGGTGCGGGTCGACGGTGAGGACAGCTTCTCGTGACTTCGTTCCGCGGTGGTAGCAGTTCCGGTGCGGCCAAGCCGCGCCACCACGACCGTGACGCCCGCGGCGGGCGCGGCCCGCGTGCCGGGCGGCCCGCGCACGACCCGGCCCGGATGACGGCGTACCAGGCGCTGCTGGCGGTGCATCGGGATGACGCGTACGCCAACCTGGTGCTGCCGGGGCTGCTCCGCGAGGCCGGGCTGTTCGGCCGGGACGCGGCGTTCGCGACCGAGCTGACCTACGGCACGCTGCGGGCCCGGGGCACCCTCGACCGGATCATCGAGTCGGCCGCCGACCGGGACGTGTCCCGCATCGACCCGCCGGCCCGCGACGCGCTGCGCCTGGGGGCGTACCAGCTGCTGCACACCCGGGTGCCCGCGCACGCCGCGGTGGCGTCCACGGTGGACCTGGTGCACTCGGTGGCGCCGGGCGCGGCCGGGTTCGCCAACGCGGTGATGCGCCGCATCGCCGAGCACGACCTGGACGCCTGGCTGGCCAAGGTGGCCCCGGCCGAGCAGGAGGACCCGGTGGGGCACCTGGCGGTGACCCAGCACCATCCGGAGTGGATCGTCCGCGCCTTCCGGGAGGCGCTCGGCGGTGACCTGGCCGAGACGGAGCGCCTGCTGGCCGCCGACAACGAGCGGCCCGAGGTGCACCTGTGCGCGCGGCCGGGCCGGGCCGACGCGGTCGAGCTGGCCGACACGGTGGGCGGGATGCCCGGCGCGTTCTCGCCGTACGCCGTCTACCTCGGCGGCGGTTCGCCCGGCGAGCTGGTCGAGATCAAGACCGGCCGGGCGCACGTGCAGGACGAGGGCAGCCAGCTGGTCGCCACGGCCCTGGCGCAGGCGCCGCTGGACGGCCGCGACGAGCGCTGGCTCGACCTGTGCGCCGGGCCGGGCGGCAAGGCGGGCCTGCTCGCGGCGCTGGCCGCGCAGCGCGGCGCGCACCTGACCGCGGTCGAGGTGACCGAGCACCGCGCGCGCATGGTCGAGGCCGCGGTGCGCGGCATGCCCGCCACGGTGCTGTGCGCCGACGGGCGCAGCGTCGGCACCGACCACGACCTGCCGGCGGGCGGCTTCGACCGGGTCCTGGTCGACGCGCCCTGCACCGGCCTGGGCTCGCTGCGCCGCCGGCCGGAGTCCCGCTGGCGCCGCCAGCCCTCCGACCTGCCGCCGCTGACCAAGCTGCAGCGCGAGCTGCTCGGCGCGGCGCTGCGCGCGGTGCGCCCCGGTGGCCTGGTGGCGTACGTCACGTGCTCGCCGCACCTGGTCGAGACCAAGGTGAGCGTGTCGGAGGCGGTGCGCCGGGGCGGCTTCGACGTGGACTTCGTCGACGCCCGCGAGGTGCTGCCCGCCGGGATGCCCGGCCTCGGCGACGGCCCGACCGTGCAGCTGTGGCCGCACAAGCACGGCACAGACGCGATGTTCATCGCGCTGCTGCGCCGCAACGCCTGAACACCGCCGCTGCGGCAGGCAACCCCTGTGTTGCGAAGGCAACCCAGAAGTTGCCTGCCGCGCGGGGCACCACCACCCGGCGGGCGGACTGGCCTGGCGTAACGGCTGACCTGTGTCACGGCGCATCGGCTCAACCGGCCGAACCCGCCCCTCCCGTCGTCCGACGGCGGTAGGGGGACCGACCGAGTCAGGACCGGCTCACGCTTCGTAAGCTGATCGCGTGACTGCGGATCTCATCATCGCCCCCAGCATCCTCGCCGCCGACTTCGCGCGCCTGGCCGAGGAGGCGCGAGCGGTGCGCGGCGCCGCGGACTGGCTGCACGTGGACGTGATGGACAACCACTTCGTGCCCAACCTGACCATCGGGCCGCCGGTGGTGGAGAGCCTGCGCCGGGCCACCGACATCCCGTTCGACTGCCACCTGATGATCGAGGACCCGGTCCGCTGGGCGCCGGCGTACGCGGAGCTGGGGGCGTACAACGTCACCTTCCACGCCGAGGCGTGCGACGACCCGGTGGCGCTGGCCAAGGACCTGCGCGCGGCGGGCACGAAGGCCGGGCTGGCGATCGACCGGGACACCCCGATCGAGCCGTACCTGGAGCTGCTGCCGCACTTCGACACGCTGCTGGTGATGACGATCAAGGCGGGCTTCGGCGGCCAGGCGTTCATGCCGGAGCTGCTGGACAAGGTGCGGCTCGCGCGCCGCCACGCGAACGCGGGCCACCTGGACATCCGCATCGAGGTGGACGGCGGCATCGCCGACGCCACCATCGAGCAGGCGGCGCTGGCCGGGGCGGACGCGTTCGTCGCCGGGACGGCGGTGTACGGCGCCCACGATCCCGCGGAGGCCTGTCGTAAACTGCGTGCTCTGGCCGAGGCGGCACTCGTCCGGCAGGCCACATCGGACAGTGGGGGCACGACAGTTTGACCATAGACCCGCAGGCAGCCGGCCACGCCGAGGTGATCCTGGTCGTCGACGACGACCCCGACATCGTGCGGGTGGTGGAGGTCAACCTGCGCCTGCACGGGTTCGACGTGATGAGCGCGCACAGCGGCGCGGAGGCGCTGGCCCTGCTGGAGCATCAGCGGCCCGACCTGGCGCTGGTCGACCTGATGATGCCGGAGATGGACGGCCTGGAGCTGACCCGGCGGCTGCGGGCCGACCCGATGGTCACCGCGCTGCCCATCATCGTGCTCACCGCGAAGGCGCTCACCTCGGACAAGGTGGCGGGCCTGGCGGCGGGGGCGGACGACTACATCGTCAAGCCGTTCGACACCTCCGAGCTGATCGCCCGGGTGCGCGCCACGCTGCGCCGCAACCAGGAGGCGCGGGAGGTGTCGCCGCTGACCGGGCTGGCCGGCAACACCCGCATCCTGCGGGAGATCGCCGACCGGCTGAAGGCGGGCGACGACTACGCCGTCTGCTACGTCGACATCGACCGCTTCAAGAGCGTCAACGACGTGTACGGCTTCGGCCGGGGCGATCTGTTCATCAGCGCCCTGGCGCGCGCGATGCGCCGGGCCACGGTCGCGGCGGGGCTGCCGCCCGCGTTCCTGGGCCATGTGGGCGGCGACGACTTCGTGGTGGTGTGCCACCCCTCACAGCTGCAGGAGATCACCACCCGGGCGATCTACGACTTCCAGAAGGCCACCGACGCGCTCTACGACCCGGTCGACTCGGCGCGCGGCTACATGGAGGTGGTCGACCGCCGCGGCAAGGTGCACGAGGTCAACATGGTGACCCTGTCCATCGGCGTGGCCCTGTCCACCAGCCGCGCCTTCGGCCATCCCAGCGAGGTGGTGGCGGTGGCCTCGGAGATGAAGTCGGCGGCCAAGAAGCACCACGGCAACTACGTGGCCATCGACCAGCGCTCGGACCGCCCGTCCCTGCCCCAGCAGCGCGTCACAGAGAGCGACACCGCCGCCGAGGCGCCGCCGCCCGCGTGACAGACTTGCCGCCGGTGGCCAGAGCGTGCCGGCCGCGTGAACGCAGGGAGGACGAATCGGCATGGGGCAGCAACCCGCGGTCAGTCCGGCCGAGGACAAGGCGATGGCGCGGGCGATCGAGCTCGCCGCGCGGGGTCTCGGCACCACCAGCCCCAACCCGGTGGTGGGCTGCGTGCTGCTGGACGCCGCGGGCCAGGTCGTGGGCGAGGGCTTCCACGTGTACGCGGGCGGCCCGCACGCCGAGATCGTGGCGCTGGCCCAGGCCGGGGAGAAGGCCCGGGGCGGCACCGCCGTGGTCACGCTGGAGCCGTGCAACCACACCGGCCGCACCGGCCCGTGCGTGCAGGCGCTGATCCGGGCCGGGGTGTCCCGCGTGGTGATCGCGGTAGAGGACCCCAACCCGCTGGCCGCGGGCGGCGAGCAGACGCTGCGCGACGCGGGCGTCGAAGTGATCACCGGGGTGCGCCGGTCCGAGGCGGAGCAGGGCAACATCGCCTGGCTGACCTCGGTGCGCCGGGGGCGGCCGTACGTGATCTGGAAGACCGCCTCGACCCTGGACGGCCGGGCCGCCGCTTCCGACGGCACCAGCATGTGGATCACGTCCGAGGCGGCCCGGATGGACGTGCACCGGCTGCGCGGCACCGTCGACGCGATCATGATCGGCGTCGGCACCGTGCTCGCCGACGACCCCCGGCTCACCACCCGTGACCTGCGCACGGGCAGCCTGGCCATCCGGCAGCCGCTGCGCGTCGTGATCGACTCGGAGGGGCGTACGCCCGCCGACGCCCGGGTGCGTGACGGCGCCGCGCCCACCCTGATCGCCACCTCCGCGCTGCTGGGCAGCGACGAGTCGGGCCGGGTGGACCTCAAGGCGGTGCTCAGCGAGCTGCACCACCGGGGCATCCGCAGCGTGCTGCTGGAGGGCGGCCCCCGGCTGGCCGGTGCCTTCCTGGCCGCGGGCCTGGTCGACCTGATCGTCTCGTACGTCGCGCCCAAGCTGCTCGGCGACGGCCCGGCGGCACTGGTCGGAGCCGGGGTGACAACCATCACCGACGCCATCGATCTGGAAGTGTTAGATGTTGACCGGATCGGGCCGGATCTGCGCCTGACCGCACGGCCGCGCGCGAGCGCGGACAGCGGCAACCTGTGACCGGAGCCGGGCGCTTCCCACGCGGCCGGCGCACGAGGAGGAACGAGTGTTCACCGGCATCGTGGAAGAGCTCGGCGAGGTCGTGCGCGTCGACTGGCAGGGCGACGGCGCGGTGGTCACCGTGCGGGGGCCGCTGGTGGTCTCGGACGCCAATCACGGCGACTCCATCGCGGTCAACGGCGTCTGCCTGACCGTGATCGAGACCGAGGGCGACACCTTCCGGACCGAGGTCATGAAGGAGACCTTCGACCGCAGCTCGCTCGGCTCGCTGGCCCCCGGCGAGCGGGTGAACCTGGAGCGCGCGGTCACCGCCGCGACCCGGCTGGGCGGCCACATCGTGCAGGGCCACGTGGACGGCGTGGGCACGGTCGTCTCGAAGCAGCCCGGCGGCGGCTGGGAGGATGTCCGGATCTCACTCCCAGCGGGCCTGTCCCGGTACATCGTGGAGAAGGGGTCCATCACCGTCGACGGCATCTCGCTGACCGTGGTCGCGGTCGACGACGACTCGTTCACGGTGAGCCTGATCCCGACCACCCTGGAGCTCACCACGCTCGGCCGCAAGCAGCCCGGCGCCCTGGTGAACCTGGAGGTCGACGTGATCGCCAAGTACGTGGAGAAGCTGGTCGCGGCGCAGCGGGGAGCGAACTGATGACGCTGAACACGATCGAGGACGCGATCGCCGCGATCAAGGCCGGCAAGCCGGTCGTCGTGGTGGACGACGAGGACCGCGAGAACGAGGGCGACCTCATCTTCGCCGCCGAGCTGGCCACCCAGGAGCTGGTCGCGTTCACCGTGCGGCACACCTCGGGCTACATCTGCGTGGCGATCACCGAGGACGAGGCGGACCGGCTCGAGCTGCCGCCGATGTACTACACCAACCAGGACCGGCGCGGCACCGCGTACTGCGTGACCGTCGACGCCCGCGAAGGGGTGTCGACCGGCATCTCCGCCGCCGACCGGGCCCGCACCCTGCGCCTGCTCGGCGACGCGCACACCAAGCCCACCGACCTTGCCCGCCCCGGTCACGTGGTGCCGCTGCGGGCCAAGTCCGGCGGCGTGCTGCGCCGTCCCGGCCACACCGAGGCCGCCGTGGACCTGGCCGTGCTGGCCGGGCTGCGCCCCGCCGGGGTGCTGTGCGAGCTGGTGAACGACGACGGCACCATGATGCGCCTGCCCGACCTGCAGCGCTTCTCCGCCGAGCACGAGCTGGTGCTGGTCAGCATCGCCGACCTGATCGCCTACCGGCGGCGCACCGAGCAGCTGGTGACCCGGGTCGCCGAGGCCCGCCTGCCCACCGAGTTCGGCGAGTTCACCGCGGTCGGCTACCACGCCACGCACGACAACGCCGAGCACATCGCGATGGTGTACGGCGAGATCGGCGACGGCCAGGAGGTGCTGGTCCGGGTGCACTCGGAGTGCCTGACCGGCGACGTGTTCGGCTCGGTGCGCTGCGACTGCGGCCCGCAGCTGCACGCCGCGCTGCGCCGGGTGGCCGAGGAGGGCCGGGGCGTGGTGCTCTACGTGCGCGGGCACGAGGGCCGCGGCATCGGCCTGCTGCACAAGCTCCAGGCCTACCAGCTGCAGGACGGCGGCCGGGACACCGTCGACGCGAACCTCGACCTGGGCCTGCCCGCCGACGCCCGGGACTACGGCACCGGCGCGCAGATCCTGTACGACCTCGGCGTGCGCACCATGCGCCTGCTCACCAACAACCCGGCCAAGCGCGCCGGGCTGGAGGGGTACGGCCTGAAGGTGGTCGGCCGCGAGGCGCTGCCGATCCGCCCGCACCCGGAGAACCTGCGCTACCTGCGCACCAAGCGCGACCGGATGGGCCACGAGCTGGACCTGTCCGAGCTGGACGACCTGGAAGGGCTGAGCTGATGGCCGGTCACGGCGCCCCCGAACTGACCACCGTGGACGCGTCCGGGCTGAGCCTGGGCATCGTCGCCACCCGCTGGCACGCCGACCTGGTCGAGCAGATGCTGGACCGGGCGCAGGCCGCCGCGAAGGCGTGCGGCGTCACCGACGTGCAGGTCGCGCACGTGGCCGGCTCGGTCGAGCTGCCCGTTGTGGCGCAGGCGCTGGCCCGCCGGCACGACGCGGTGGTGGCGCTGGGCGTGGTCATCCGCGGCGACACCGCCCACTTCGACTACGTGTGCAAGTCGGTGACCGAGGGCCTGACCCGGGTGGCGCTGGACGAGGGCACCCCCGTCGCCCAGGGCGTGCTCACGGTGAACACCGTCGAGCAGGCCCGGGACCGCGCCGGGCTGCCCGACTCCGGTGAGGACAAGGGCTGGGCCAGCGTCTACGCCGCGCTGGACGCCGCCGTCACGCTGCGCTCGCTCGGCTGATCGGCGAACACGGGGCGGTGACGGGTTTCGGCGTGAGCTGATCGGCCGGTGGTGACCTTCCCCAGGTGGACGTACACCTGAGGTATGTCTGCGCTGAGGCTCCGCGTGCTGGTCCCGCTCGCGCTCGTCGCGTTGTCGGCCGCCTGCACCCCCACCACACCCTCACCGGACCCCACGGGGTCAGCGGCGCCGTCGGGCTCGACGGCACCGGCCACCACGGCGCCGGGCGCCACCACCGAACCCGGCGGCCCGACCGCCGGCGCGTCCGGCGCGCTGGCGATCTACTACCTGGCGAACGACCGGGGCGATCCGAAGCTGGTCCGCGAGTTCCACAAGCTGCCGGTCGGGGACGGCTCGCCCGCGGCGCGCACCCGGGCCGCGGTCACCGAGATGCTCGACGGGCGCACCGCCTACGACCCGGACTACGCGAGCCTGTGGCCCGCGAGCGCCCGGGTGCGCGGGGTCAGCGTCAGCGGGGACACGGTCACCGTCGACCTGTCCGGCGCGGCCGTCAACGGCGAGGCCGGATCGTTCGGCGCGAACCAGGCCGTGCAGCAGCTGGTCTGGACCGCCACGGCGGCCAGCGGCAAGCCCGCGGTGCGGATCCACCTGGACGGCCGCCAGGTGGACGAGCTGTGGGGCCACGTCGACACCCGCGACCCGCAGCGGCGGGCCCCGGCGGTGGACGTGCTGCTGCCGGTGTGGCTGATCGACCCGCAGCACGGCGCGACCGTGCCGCGCGACTTCACGCTGCACGTGGCGGGCATGGTCTTCGAGGCCACCATGAACTACGAGATCCGCAAGGGCACGACGGTGGTGAAGGAGGGCTTCATCACCCTGTCCGCGGGCGGCCCGGCCCAGGGCGAGGCGAAGGTGCCGATGTCCCTGACCCCGGGCACGTACGTGATCGAGGTCTTCGACATCTCCGAGAACGACAGCTCGCGGATGTTCGTCGACAACCACACGGTCACCGTGAAGTGACCGCCGTCCGCTGAGCGGAGCCTGCCACGCGCTGCCGTGGCAGGCTCGGCTCAGTCCTGCGGGACGGTGAGGACGATTTTGCCGGTGGTACGCCCGGCCTCGCCCAGCTCGTGGGCCTGAGCTGCCTCGGCCAGCGGGAACGTCGCGGCCACCAGCGGGCGCAGCAGGCCCGCCTCGACCAGCGCGGCGATCTGCTCCAGCCCGGTATGATCCGGCTCGACCAGCATGCCCGTGCCGCGTACGCCGAGTGCCTGCGCCTTGGCGGCGGTCTCCGCCGCGCTGCCCGCGTTGAGGATGCCCACCAGGATGCCGCCGGGGCGCAGGGTGCGCAGCGAGCGGTCCTCGTAGTCGCCGCCGACGGTGTCGAGCACCACGTCCACGTCCTTGACGGCCTGCGCGAAGTCGACCGCGGTGTAGTCGACCGGCTCGTCCACGCCCAGCTCGCGCAGCAGGTCGTGCTTCTCGGCGCGGGCGGTGCCGATGACGTACGCCCCGCGCGCCTTGGCGATCTGCACCGCCAGGTGCCCGACGCCGCCCGCCGCGGCGTGCACCAGCACCCGCTGCCCCTCGGCGACCCGAGCCGTGTCCACCAGCGCCTGCCAGGCGGTCAGCGCGGCCAGCGGCAGCGCGGCGGCGTGCACGTGGTCCAGCCCGGCGGGCTTGCGCGCGAGCTGCCGGGACGGTGACGTCACGTACTGCGCGTACGCGCCCGCCGCCATCGGGAAGCGGGGCATGCCGAACACCTCGTCGCCGACCGCGAACCGGGTCACCCCGGCGCCGATCGCCGCGACCTCCCCCGACACGTCCCAGCCCACCGTGAACGGCGGTTCGCCGAAGGCGCCGCCGCGGCGGCGCACCTTCCAGTCCACCGGGTTCACCCCGGCCGCGTGCACCCGCACCAGCACCTCGGTCGGGCCGGGGGAGGGGCGGGCCACCTCGGCGACGCGGAGCACCTCGGGCCCGCCGAGGCTGTCCTGGCGTACGGCAAGCATGTGTTCGGTCATCCCTCCATGCTCCTCGCCGATGCGTCGTCCCAGCATGTGCCGCGCGGGCCGGGTGGGCGGGGGCGGTCCGGGACCGATCGGGCAGAATGACCCGCGTGAAGACGTTCGAGGAGCTGTTCGAGGAGCTGCAGGCCAAGGTGGCCGCTGGTGACCCGACCTCCGGCACGGTCAAGGCGGTCTCCGCAGGCGTGCACGCGGTCGGCAAGAAGGTGGTCGAGGAGGCCGCCGAGTCGTGGATGGCCGCCGAGCATGAGGGCCCCGACCGCGCCGCCGAGGAGATCTCCCAGCTCCTCTACCAGACCCAGGTCCTGATGCTCGCCTCCAACCTCACCCTCAAGGACGTCTACCGACATCTGTGATCCCGCACCCGCCCTTTGTCGGGTTGATCATGAACTTATGGACGTGTTCGACGGTGTGTCGTGTCCATAACTTCATGATCAACATTGGTTGATCACAGAGACGAGTCGAAGAGGAAATGCTGCGTATTGCCGTGCCCAACAAGGGCACCCTGTCCAAGCCCGCCTCCGACATGCTGCGGGAGGCGGGGTATCGCCAGCGCGGGGACGACCGCGACCTGGTCTGCATGGATGCTGACAACGACGTCGAGTTCTTCTATCTGCGGCCGCGGGACATCGCGGTGTATGTCGGGTCGGGGGATCTCGATCTGGGGATCACCGGGCAGGATCTGCTGGTGGACTCCGGGGCGCCGGTGACCGAGCTGCTGCCGCTGGGGTTCGCGCCGGCCACGTTCCGGTTCGCGGCCCCGCCGGAGACGGTGCGCGACATCGCCGACCTGGCCGGGCGGCGCGTCGCCACGGCGTACCCGGGCGTGGTCGAGCGCTTCCTGATCGAGCACGAGATCAAGGCCGACGTGGTCAAGCTCGACGGCGCCGTGGAGAACGCGGTGCGGCTCGGGGTGGCCGACGTCATCGCCGACGTGGTCGCCACCGGCGGCACGCTGCGGCAGGCCGGGCTGGTGCCGATCGGCGAGCCGATCCTGGTCTCCGAGGCGGTGCTGGTGGGGCGGCCCGAGGGCGAGCGCAACGGCGCCGTGGCCCAGCTGCTGCGCCGCCTGCAGGGCGTGCTGGTCGCTCGCCGGTACGTGATGCTGGCCTACGACGTGCGCGCCGACCGGCTGGAGAGCGCGGTCGCGCTGACCCCCGGCATCGAGTCGCCGACGGTGTCCCCGCTGCACCGCGAGGGCTGGGTCGCCGTGCAGGCGATGGTCCAGCGCACCGACGTGCACCGGATCATGGACGAGCTGTACGACCTCGGCGCCCGCGCCATCCTGGTCACCGACATCCACGCCTGCCGCCTGTAACACCGCGCCCTAGCGGGCCGCTCGCTCCACCTCCGGCCGGACCACGTGCGACGTGGTCCGGCCGTTCCCATTCCTCGGCATCGGGCCGTTGCTGACCGAGCCCGCCCCGCCGAAGATCCACGCCACCAGGACAAGCCGCCTCATCCGCGGTGACTCCCATCTGCGGAAACCCCGAAATCGCCACAAACTCGCCACTAGGGTCTCAAGAGGGCCAAACGCCCTATGAGGTCTGAACCTCGCAGAAACTTCGAGCGGTGCTCGGACCGCAAGGGGGAACAGCGTGCAACATCGTCATGTCGTGCGGCTCAGTGCCGTAGCGGGGCTGCTGGTAGCGGCGGCTCTCGCGTCCGTCACGGTCGCGGGAGCCGCGGTGGGCGGTCCGTCCGGCGGGGGACGCGGAGACGGCGGTGGTTACGGCTCACCGCCGCCGACCCCGCCGCCGACGCAGCCGCCGGGGGCGCCCCCGCGTGAGGCCTGGGCCTGGACCCAGCTGATTCCGGGCGGCGCGCAGGTCAGGTTCGCCACGCCGGAGAGCACCTGCCCGATCCTGGTGGTCACCACCGGCACGCAGTCGGTGCGGCACCAGATGGTGCAGGAGAGCACGGTGGCGCTCTATCCCACCACCGCCACGCTCTGCACGCGGCGGATCGCCGCCGACGCCACCGCCGCCCGGATCGACGCCACGACCAGCCCGGTCCCGGTCCGCCCGAGCGCCAACGGCGACGTCCCGCTGCCGAACTGGACCCAGCCCGGCTCGGCCACCAGACAGCCGCAGAACATCGCGCTGATCGGCGACACCGGCTGCCGCATCCCCGCCACGGGCACGGCGCAGGACTGCGCGCAGCCGCAGGACTGGCCCTTCCGGCGCGTCGCGAACAGCGCCGCGACGGACCCGGTGCCGCCGAACCTGGTCGTGCACCTCGGCGACTACATCTACCGCTCCCGGCCCGGCCCGAACCCGCCGCCGCTGTGCGGCGCGACCGGCATCAGCCCCAGCCTGCACACGTGGGGCTGCCTGGTCACCGACTTCTTCCAGCCGGCGTCCCGGCTGCTGGCGCAGGCGCCGTTCGTGTTCGTCCGCGGCAACCACGAGACGTGCCGCCGCTCGGGCGAGGTGTGGTTCCGCTACCTGGCGAGCACGCCGAGCCTGACCGCCTGCAACGCGCAGAGCCCGGAGGACTTCAGCCCGCCGGAGCGCATCGACGCGGGCACGCTCGGCCTGCTGCTCATGGACACCTCCTGCGCCTCCGACGACGCCACGCCGCCGACCTGCGCCCACGCGCCGCGGGAGGCCCGCTACACGGCGCAGTTCAACCAGATCAACAACAGCCTCGTGCAGGCGGGGGACGACTTCCTGCTCAGCCACGCGCCCATCTGGGCGGTGCGCGGGGTCACCCCCGCCGGCAACCCGGTATGGGTCGACGAGCTGCTGTCCGGCGCGGTGGCCGGGACCAGCCTCGGCATCCTGGACCGCCGGATCAACCTGGTCCTGTCCGGTCACATCCACCTCTACCAGCTGCTCACCTTCGACGCGAGCGCCCAGTTCCACCGCCCGCCGCAGGTGGTGGTGGGCTCGTCGGGCACCGAGCTGGACCAGCAGACGTGGCAGGACGGCGCGCTGATCGGCGGGCTCGTGGACGGAGTGCCCATCGGCGAGCTGATCACGGTGGACCGGTACGGCTACGGCGTGCTGCGCGACACCGGCTCCACCTGGAACCTGCGCTACTTCGACCGGTTCGGCACGCGGGTGCCCGGCACGAACTGCAACCTGGCGGGCGCCCGGTTCCCCAACTGTGTGTGACGCGCCTGCGCGGCGGTGGCGGTGGAGGCCGTCACCGCCGCCCGTGGCAGACTCGTCGGCGTGAGCAGCGAGGGACAGCACGTCAGTTTCCGGCCCCTGCGTACGCGGCGGGTGTGCATCGGCGCCGCGGTGGCGGTGGTGGTGCTGTTCGCGGTGATCGGCACCGCGCTGACCGAGGTCGGCGAGGGCGTGTTCCGCAAGGGCGACCAGTTCGCCATGATCGCGCTCGGGGTGGTGTTCGCGCTGGGCATCATGGCGGTGGCCCGGCCCCGCGTGGAGGCCGACGCCGTGGGCATCAAGGTCCGCAACATCATCGGCGGGTACGAGCTGCCGTGGGGCGCTGTGCGCAAGATCGCATTCGAGCGCAACCAGCCGTGGCTGAGCCTGGAGCTGGAGAACGACGACACCGTGTCGGTGCTCGCCGTGCAGGCCGTGGACCGGGCGCACGCGGTGGCCGCGGTGCAGTCGCTGCGAGCGCTGCACGCCGCGGCGCGGGCGGCGGAGCCGGTGGCGGGCTGACGGCATACCCTCCCGCCCTGCCGGGCGCAAGCAGGGGTTGTGGTAATCTTTTCGAGTCGACCTTTCCGACACCCGTGAGCGCGCCCTGTGTGCGGTCCGGCGGAGTCGGAGGCAAGCGGAGCGCCTGCTCCCACCCGATCGCCCTGAGCGAGCCGGGTCCGGTCACCTGGTGAAGGACTTTCCCGTCCTCCATTCGGGTCGTGCACTTGGCGTGCACCCAGACCGGTCGAGCGGGCCCAGGCTGTCGCCTGGGCCTTCTGCTTTTGGTCTGACGCCAAGCGCGTCACCGGCGCCTACCGGTGGCGCGGAACACGATTTGAGGAGGCCACATCAGCGTCGAGCCACGCATCAACGATCAGATCCGGGCGCGTGAGGTCCGACTGGTCGGCCCGGAGGGTGAGCAGGTGGGCATCGTCCCGCTGGAGCGCGCCCTGCAGCTGGCCGCGGATGTCGATCTGGATCTGGTTGAGGTTGCGCCCATGGCACGCCCGCCGGTCTGCAAGCTCATGGACTTCGGCAAGTTCAAGTACGAGAGCGCGCTCAAGGCCAGGGAAGCCCGGCGTAACCAGCAGCAGACGGTCATCAAGGAGATGAAGCTCCGTCCGAAGATCGACTCGCACGACTACGAGACCAAGAAGGGTCACGTCGTGCGGTTCCTCAAGGCCGGAGACAAGGTCAAGGTGACCATCATGTTCCGCGGTCGCGAGCAGAGCCGCCCGGAGCTGGGCTTCCGCCTCCTGCGCAAGCTGGAGGAGGAGGTCGCCGAGGTCGGATTCGTCGAGTCGTCGGCGAAGCAGGACGGGCGAAACATGATCATGGTGCTTGCGCCGCATCGCAGCACGAAGGCCGCCGTCGGCCGCAAGGGCGACGAGGGCACCGGTGCGGAGGCCGAAGAGGCCGTGGCCGAGCCCTCGGCCCAGGCCTGACGACGCTCGATTTGGGCACCTGCCGCGCGGCCCCCGCCGTGCGGCGAGATTCTGTAGGGGAGAACTTCCGATGCCGAAGATGAAGAACCACAGCGGCATGGCCAAGCGGGTCAAGGTGACCGGCTCCGGCAAGATCGTTAAGGAGCAGGCCGGCAAGCGCCACCTGCTGGAGGTCAAGTCCTCCCGGCGCACCCGCCGGCTGACGGGCACCGTCGAGGTGGCCAAGGCCGACGTGAAGCGCATCAAGAAGATGCTCGGCCGCTGACGCGCGCCTTTTAGACGGAAACCTTTAAGGAGAAGCTGATATGGCACGCGTCAAGCGGGCGGTCAACGCCCAGAAGAAGCGCCGTACCCTGCTCGAGGCCGCCAGCGGTTACCGCGGCCAGCGCTCCCGCCTGTACCGCAAGGCGAAGGAGCAGATCCTCCACTCGATGCAGTACGCCTACCGCGACCGCAAGGACCGCAAGGGCGACTTCCGGCAGCTGTGGATCACCCGCATCAACGCGGGCGCTCGTGCCAACGGCATGACGTACAACCGCCTCATCCAGGGCCTCAAGCTCGCGGGTGTCGAGGTCGACCGCAAGATCCTCGCCGACCTGGCCGTGAACGACGAGGCGGCGTTCGCCGGCATCGTCGCGGTGGCCAAGAAGGCCGTCGCCGAGGCGCAGGCCGCCTGAGCCCGTCGGTGACGCAGCACTTCCAGCGACCCGGGGACCCGCTGTTCACGCAGCGGACTCCCCGGGTCGTTGCCGCATCCAAGCTCCACCGCCGCCGCGACCGCGAGAAGGCCGGGCGCTTCCTCGCCGAGGGCCCGCAGGCCGTCCGCGAGGCGCTGGCCGCCGGTGCGGTACGCGACATCTTCGTCACCGAGGACGGCCGCCGCCGCCACCGCGACCTGCTGCACGGCGCGAGCAGCGCGCACTTCTCCGTCGTCACCGACGACGCGATGGCCGCGCTCGCCGACACGGTCACCCCGCAGGGCGTCATCGCCGTCTGCGACCTGCGCGACGTCCCGCTCGACGCGGCGCTGGCCAGCCGGCCGAAGCTGGTCGCGGTCGCCGTCGAGATCCGCGACCCGGGCAACGCCGGCACCATCCTGCGCACCGCCGACGCCGCGGGCGCGACCGCGGTGGTGTTCGCCGGGGACGCCGTCGACCCGTACAACCCCAAGTGCGTACGCGCCTCCGCGGGCAGCCTGTTCCACCTCGACGTGGTACGCGCCCCCGACGCCACCGCCGCCCTCGCCGCGCTGCGCGGGGCGGGCCTGCGCACCCTGGCCACCTCCGGCTACGGCGCGACCGACCTCGACGACCTGCTCGACGACGGCTCCCTCGCGCAGCCCACCGCGTGGCTGTTCGGCTCCGAGGCGCACGGCCTGCCCGACGAGCTGCGCGACGCCGCCGACGCCGCGGTGCGCGTGCCCATCCACGGCCGCGCCGAGTCGCTCAACCTCGCCGCCGCCGCGGCCGTCTGCCTCTACGCCTCCGCCCGCGCCCAGCGCTCCCGATAACCGGGCCGCGAGCGCTGAGCGCCGCGCGGTATGCTCGCGGCGAGAACCCGTCCGAGAGGGAGCGAACGATGAGGCGCCGTTCCTTTAGCCAGCCCGCCGGTGGCGGGCGGCGGAACTGACGCGCGTTCAGCTCTTCCTCTCCGATCGCACCGGTGGGCTGCGGCGAAGCCGCGCGTGCCCGTCCTGGCCCATTGCCTAGACTGTTCCGGTTGCCGATCTGGAGTTCTGATGACATACCGTCACGATCCGTACGACCCCAAGCAGGCCGCGATGCTCGATCCGGCCGCGCTCGACGACGCCGTCGCCGCCGCGGACAAGGCCTTCGCGGACGCCACCGACCTGGACGCGCTCGCCGCGCAGAAGGTCGCGCACCTGGGTGACCGCTCGCCGGTGTCGCTGGCCCGCCGCGAGATCGGCGCGCTGCCGCCGGCCGCGAAGGCCGACGCGGGCAAGCGCGTCAACGAGGCCCGCACCGCGATCCAGGCCGCCTACGACGCCCGTCTCGTGGTGCTGGAGGCCGAGCAGGCCCAGCGCGTGCTGGAGACCGAGACCGTCGACGTCACCCTGCCCTGGGACCGCCGCCCCCGCGGCGCCCGGCACCCGCTGACCACGCTGATGGAGCGGGTCGGCGACCTGTTCGTCGGCATGGGATACGAGATCGCCGAGGGCCCCGAGGTCGAGCTGGAGTGGGCGAACTTCGACGCGCTCAACATCTCGCCCGACCACCCGGCGCGCGGCCTGATGGACACCTTCTGGGTGAAGGCCGCCGAGTCGAGCACCGGTGCGACCGAGTCCGGCCTGGTGCTGCGTACCCACACCTCGCCGGTGCAGGCGCGGACGATGCTGACGCGCAAGCCCCCGATCTACATCGTGGTGCCGGGCAGGGTGTACCGCACCGACGAACTGGACGCGACCCACTCGCCGGTCTTCCACCAGGTCGAGGGCCTGGTGGTGGACAAGGGCATCACCATGGCCCACCTGAAGGGCACGCTGGACCACTTCGCGAAGGCGATGTTCGGGGCCGACGCGCGGACCCGCTGGCGGCCGCACTACTTCCCGTTCACCGAGCCGTCGGCCGAGTTCGACGTGTGGTTCGCCGAGCACCGCGACGGCCCGCGCTGGGTCGAGTGGGGCGGCTGCGGCATGGTCAACCCGAACGTGCTGCGCGCGTGCGGGATCGACCCGGAGGAGTACTCCGGCTTCGCGTTCGGCATGGGCATCGAGCGGACCCTGATGTTCCGCAACGGCCTGAGCGACATGCGGGAAATGATCGAAGGCGATGTGCGGTTCTCCCGCGCGTTCGGCATGGAGGTGCACTGACCATGAAGGTCGGACTGTCCTGGCTGCGGGAGCACGTCGCGCTGCCCGCTGACCTCACCGAGGCCGAGCTGGACCTCGCCCTGAACAACCTCGGCATCGAGGTCGAGGAGATCGCCGACCAGCGCCACTCGGTGCAGGGCTCCCTCGTCGTCGGCAAGGTGCTGACCATCGAGGAGCTGACCGAGTTCAAGAAGCCGATCCGGTTCTGCACGGTGGACGTCGGCCAGGCCAACGGCACCGGCGCGCCGCAGGAGATCATCTGCGGCGCCCGGAACTTCGCCGTGGGCGACCGGGTCGTGGTGATCCTGCCCGGCGGCGTGCTGCCCGGCGGCTTCGCCATCGGCGCGCGCAAGACCTACGGCCGCAACTCGCACGGCATGATCTGCTCCGCGGCCGAGCTGGGCCTGTCCGGCGACCACGACGGCATCATCATCCTGCCCGAGTCGGTCACCGCGCAGCCGGGCGACGACGCGCGCCCGGTGGTCGGCCTGGACGACATCGAGGTGCACGTCACGGTCACCCCCGACCGGGGATACCAGATGTCGGTGCGCGGCCTGGCCCGCGAGCTCGGCCACGCGTTCGGCGCGCGCTTCACCGACCCCGGCCTGGCGCCCGCGCCGGCCGGGACCGCGGCCCCCGCGTGGCCGGTGACCATTCAGGACACGCAGGGCTGCGACCGCTTCGCGGCCCGGCTGGTACGCGGCATCGACCCGGCCGCGCCCACCCCCGACTGGATGGCCCGCCGCCTGCTCACCGCCGGTGTGCGTACGCTCGGCCTCGCCATCGACATCACCAACTACGTGATGCTCGAACTCGGCCAGCCCATGCACGCCTTCGACGCCGACCGCATCTCCGGCGGGCTCGTGGTGCGCCGCGCCACCGAGGGCGAGAAGCTGACCACCCTCGACGGCCAGGCCCGCGTGCTGTCCGCCGAGGACATGGTCATCTGCGACGACACGGGCCCGATCTCGCTCGCCGCGGTGATGGGCGGGCAGACCTCCGAGGTCGTGGACGGCACGGTCAACGTGCTGTTCGAGGCCGCCCACTGGGACCCGACGATGGTCGGGCGCACCGCGCGGCGGCACAAGCTGTTCAGCGAGGCCGCCAAGCGCTGGGAGCGCGGCGTGGACCGCGAGCTGTGCCTGGTCGCCATCGACCGCGCCGTCAAGCTGCTCGTCGAGTACGGCGGCGGCACGCCGGGCGACGAGATCCTCGACCTGAACCACCCCGGCGAGCCCACGATGATCAGCATGGCGGCGGACAAGCCCGCCCGGCTGATCGGCGTGGACTACTCCGTCGACCGCATCGGCGACATCCTCACCGAGGTCGGCTGCGACACGGCCGTGTACGACGACCGCGTCGACGTGATCACCCCGAGCTGGCGGCCCGACCTGCGCGAGCCCGCCGACCTGGTGGAGGAGGTGGTCCGGCTGGACGGCTTCGAGAAGGTGCCCAGCGTGCTGCCGATCGCCCCGCCCGGCAACGGCCTCACCCCGTCCCAGCGCCGCAAGCGCTCGGTCGGCCGCACCCTGGCCGAGCAGGGCTACGTCGAGGTGCTGTCGTACCCGTTCGTCGCCGCGAGCGCGCTGTCTACGCTGGGGCTGCCCACCGACGCGGTGCGGCTGGCCAACCCGCTGTCGGACGAGGAGCCGTTCATGCGGACCAGCCTGCTGCCGCCGCTGCTGGCCGCGCTCAAGCGCAACGTCGGCCGGGGCCAGCGCGACGCCGCGCTGTTCGAGCAGGGCCTGGTCTTCCTGCCCGACCCGGCGGCCGGTGTGCCGCCGGTGATGGGGGTGGCGGGCCGTCCCGACCCGGCGCTGTGGGAGAAGGCCAACGCCTCCGTGCCCGCGCAGCCGTGGCACGTGGCCGTGGTGCTGACCGGCGAGTACGAGCGCTCCGGCTGGTGGGGCCCCGGCCGCGCCGCCATGTGGTCCGACGCGGTCCAGGCGGCGCGCGACGTGCTGGCCGCCTCGGCGGTCCCGGCCGCGTCCGTGGACATCAGCGCGGCCGAGCAGGCGCCGTGGCACCCGGGCCGGTGCGCGGCGATCACCGTGGACGGCGTCGTCGTCGGCTACGCGGGCGAGCTGCACCCGGCCGTCTGCACCGCGCTCGACCTGCCCAAGCGCACCTGCGCGATGGAGCTGGACCTGGACGCGGTGCCGCTGCCGGGGCCGACCCCGCCGCCGGTGTTCTCGACGTACCCGCCCGCGCTCATCGACGTCGCGCTCGTGCTGTCCGCGGACGTGCCCGCCGGGCAGGTCGAGGCGGCGCTCACCGAGGGCGCCGGGCCGCTGCTGGAGTCGGTGCGGCTGTTCGACGTGTACGCGTCCGAGCAGCTCGGGGCGGGGCAGCGCTCGCTGGCGTACAAGCTGACCTTCCGCGCGCCCGACCGGACCCTGACCGTCGAGGAGGCGGTCGCGGCCCGGGACGCGGCGGTGGCGGTCACGGCGCAGCGCTTCGGCGCGGTCCTGCGCGGCGCCTGATGTTCATCCCCGACCTGATCGCCCCGAAGCGGGTCATCGCCGGACGCGAGTTCGACTTCGACCGCCAGGTCGCGGTCATGGCGGTGGTGAACCGGACCCCCGACTCGTTCTACGACAAGGGGGCCACCTACGCGTTGGACGCGGCGGTCGCGGCAGTGGATGCCGCGGCCGCCGCCGGCGCGGACTGGATCGACATCGGCGGGGTGAAGTTCTCGCCCGACGGCGGCGAGGTGCACAGCGACGTCGAGCTGGAGCGGGTGCTGCCGGTGGTGGAGGCCACCGTCGCGCGGCACCCGCACCTGGTCGTCAGCGTCGACACGTTCCGCGCCGACGTCGCCGAGGCCTGCCTGGAGGCCGGTGCGCACGTCGTCAACGACACCACCGGCCTGCACGACCCCGCGCTCGCCGACCTGGTCGCGGCCCGCCCGCACACCCAGCTGATCGTCACGCACAGCCTGGCCCGGCCGCGCACCCACTACCCGAAGCCGCAGTACGCCGACGTGGCGGGCGAGATCGCCGCGTTCCTGCGGTCGAGGGTCGAGGTCGCGCTGTCCCGCGGGGTGCGCCCCGAGCAGATCGTCATCGACCCGGGCCACGACCTGAACAAGAACACGTTCCACACGCTGGAGCTGACCCGGCGCCTGCCCGAGATCGCCGCCGTCGGCTACCCGATGCTCGCCGCCGTGTCCAACAAGGACTTCGTCGGCGAGACGCTGAACCGCCCCCAGGGCGAGCGCCTGTCCGGCAGCCTCGCCGCGGCCGTCACCAGCGTGCTGCTCGGTGCCCGGATCGTGCGCATGCACAACGTGCGCGAATCCGTGGACGCCGTGCACATGACCGAGGCCATCCTGGGCTGGCGGCAGCCCGCCTACACCGTGCACAACATGTGAGGTCCCGTATGCGCAGGCTGTGGCCGCAACCGTCCGCCGAGCTGGACGGCGAGCAGCTGCTCGCGGCGTACCCGCGCGCCGACCGGCTGCTGCTGCGCGCCAACATGATCACCTCGCTGGACGGGGCGGCCACCCTGGAAGGCCGCTCCGGCGCGCTCGGCAGCCCCGCCGACCAGGACCTGATGAAGCGGCTGCGCATGCAGGCCGACGTGGTCCTGGTCGGCGCGGGCACGATCCGCGTCGAGGGCTACGGCGCGACCCTGCTCGACGCCGAGGCCCAGGCGTGGCGGACGGCCCACGGCCTTACCCCGCACCCGCGTTTCGCCGTGGTGACCCGCTCCGGCGACGTCCCGGCCAAGTTCTTCACCGACCCACCCGCGCGCCCGATCGTGATCACTTACGCGTCCGCGCCGCACGACTACCCCGGCGACGCCGAGGTGATCGACTGCGGCGACTCGTCGGTCGACCCCGCCGTGATGGTCGCCGAACTCGCCGCCCGCGGCCTGACCCAGATCCTCTGCGAGGGCGGCCCGCACCTGCTCGGCGGCCTGGTCGCCGCCGACCTGGTCGACGAACTCTGCCTCACCGTCAGCCCCACCCTCGCCGGCCCCGGCTCCGTCCGCATCGTCGCCGGCCCCCCATCACCCCCCCGCCGCCTCACCCCCACCCACGTCCTCACCGACGGCACCCACCTCTACCTCCGCCACACCCACCCCACCACCCCCTGACCCACGCCCGACCCTGGCGCCCACGCGGCCCGCCGGGCCGAAGATCGCCGTCTCGTGTCACAACCTGCGGCCTGACCCCACCTTCCGACACGAGACGGCGATCTTGGCCGCTGCGCGGGGCGGGGCGTGGGCGGCCGGGCGGGTAGTGGCCGCCCGCGATGGGGTGATGATCGCGGGTTCGTGTCACAAGGTGGGGCCTGGCCGCACTTTTGGACACCAGACGCCGATCTTGGCCGCTGCGCGGGGCGGGGCGTGGGCGGCCGGGCGGGTGGTGGCCGCCCGCGATGGGGTGATGATCGCGGGTTCGTGTCACAACCTGCGGTGTGGCCGCACTTTTGGACACGAGACGCCGATCTTGGCGGCTGACCCGGGCCGGGTGTGGGTGGCCGGGTAGGTGGTGCGCCATCCGCGATCGGGGGATGATCGCGAGTTCGTGTCCAAACCTGAGGTCTGACCTCACATTTCGACACGAGGCAGCGATCTCCATCCTCGGCGCGGGTTTTGGAAAGCCCAGCCGAGCCGCGCGCTACCGGGAAAGATCGCCGTCTCGTGTCAAAAACAACGCCG
>NZ_BONF01000068.1 GCF_016862575.1 Catellatospora bangladeshensis
CGGCGTTGGTGTCGAAACCTGTGGCTGGACCCGCGGTTCGGACACGAGCTACCGATCTTGCCTTCCCCCACAGACCCAGCGCCCCCGTGACATGGCGCCCGCCCCCGGGCACGACACAGCGGTCCGTGGGTGAACCGCGGACCGCTGTGGTGTGGCCTGGGATCAGTCGCGCTCGGCGAGCGTGATCTCGATGCCGCCGACCAGGTCGGCGCAGACGTTGTAGATGAACGCGCCCAGGGTCATCAGCGCGGTGAAGAGCACCACGTTGATCGCACCCAGGATGGCCGACGTCCCGATCACCGCGCTGGCGCTGATCCGGAAGCCGCTCTCGCCGCCGTTGGCGTTGAACAGGTCCGCCAGGGTGGTGTTCAGCGAGTTGAACACGCCCATCGCGTCCAGCGCCAGGTACAGCACCGAGGTGGCGACCACGATGACGACCAGCAGCACGAAGGACACGGCGAAGGCGAACTTCATGACCGACCACGGGTCGATGCGCTTGACGCTCAGCCGCGCCCGGCGCGGGCCGCGCGTGGCGGCCGACCCGGCGCTGGTGCGCGCCGCGCGCACGGCCTCGGTGACCCGCACCGCGCCGGCGCTCGCGCTGCTGACCACCGAGCGCAGCGTGGACGAGCCGGCTGCCACGCGCCCGGTGGCGGTCGCCGGCCGGTCCGACGTCGCGATGGCGGCGGTCGGCTCGGACTCCGGTGCGGGCATGCCCGCGGGACGGGTGAAGCTGCCGGTCGTGGTGGTGCTGGTCGTGGCGGCAGCAGCGGTGCTGCCGGCCGGCTCGTCACCACCCACCGCGGACCGGGCCGGGGTCGGCTCGGACTGATCTGCGGGGACTGTCGCGCGGCCTACGGCCGCCCGGCCGGTCGCCGTGGCGGCGTCGCCGCCGTCCTTCTCGACCGGACTCGCCGGAGCCCCCGCGGTCTCCGACATCGCCTGTGTCTCCGTCATGCACTAGTCCTGTTCGTCCGGCTCATCGGCATTGCGGGCAATGGCGACGAGGGTTACGCCTTCTGGGAGGTCCATCAGCTTGACACCCATTGTGTTCCGATCGCGCGTCCGCCGCACGGGCTTCACCGGAGTTCGGATAACTCCGCCGTTGCTCGTGATAGCGAAGAGCTCGTCTTCCGGGCTGATAACGACCGCGCCCACCAGTCCGCCACGGCGTTCGGTGATCTTTGCGGTCAGTACGCCCTTACCTCCCCGGCCCTGGACCGGGTACTCGTCGATCGGGGTGCGCTTGGCGTATCCGCCGTTGGTCGCGACGAGGACGTCCATGCCGTCGCGCACCACCTCCATGGCGAGCAGCTCGTCGCCGTCGCCGAAGCGCATGCCGATGACACCCGACGTGGCCCGGCCCATGGGGCGCAGCGCCTCGTCGGTGGCGTTGAAGCGGATCGCCTGCGCCTGCTTGCTGACCAGGAGCAGATCGTCTTCCGCGGCGATCAGCGCGGCGCCGACGAGTTCGTCGTCGTCGCGCAGGTTGATCGCGATGATGCCGCCGCTGCGGTTGGAGTCGAACTCCGCCAGCGCGGTCTTCTTGACCAGGCCGTTCTTGGTCGCCAGCACCAGGTACGGCGCGACCTCGTAGTTCGCGATCTCGATGACCTGGGCGATGGTCTCGTCCGGCTGGAACGCGAGCAGGTTCGCCACGTGCTGGCCCTTGGCGACCCGCGAGGCCTCGGGGAACTCGTACGCCTTCGCGCGGTAGACCCGGCCCTTGTTGGTGAAGAACAGGATCCAGTCGTGCGTGGAGCAGACGAAGAAGTGGCTGACGATGTCGTCCTGGCGCAGGGTCGCGCCGGAGACACCCTTACCGCCCCGCTTCTGTGACCGATAGAGGTCGACCTTCGTCCGTTTGGCGTACCCGGTTCGGGTGATGGTCACCACCACGTCCTCGCGGGCGATGAGGTCCTCCATGGAGACCTCGCCGTCGAACGGGATGATCTTCGTGCGGCGGTCGTCGCCCCACTTGGCGACGATCTCGCCGAGCTCGTCGCTGATGATCTTCCGCTGGCGCTCCGGCTTGGCCAGGATGTCCTTGAGGTCGGTGATCTCCAGCTCGATCTTCGCGAGCTCGTCGATGATCTTCTGACGCTCCAGGGCGGCCAGCCGACGCAGCTGCATGTCCAGGATCGCGGTGGCCTGGATCTCGTCGACGTCGAGCAGCCGCATGAGGCCGGTCTTCGACTCCTCCGCGCTCGGCGAGCGGCGGATGAGGGCGATGACCTCGTCCAGCATGTCCAGCGCCTTGACCAGACCGCGCAGGATGTGGGCGCGCTCCTCGGCCTTGCGCAGGCGGTACGCGGTCCGCCGCTGGATGACCTCGATCTGGTGGTTCACGTAGTGCATGAGGAACTGGGCCAGGTTCAGCGTGCGCGGCACGCCGTCCACCAGCGCCAGCATGTTCGCGCCGAACGTCTCCTGCAGCTGGGTGTGCTTGTACAGGTTGTTCAGCACGACCTTCGCGACGGCGTCGCGCTTGAGCACGAGCACCAGGCGCATGCCGGTGCGGCCCGAGGACTCGTCGCGGATGTCGGCGATGCCGCCGAGCTTGCCCTCCTTGACCAGCTCGGCGACGCGCTCGGCGAGGTTGTCCGGGTTGACCTGGTAGGGCAGCTCGGTGACGACGAGGCAGGCGCGGCCCTTCTTGTCCTCCTCGACCTCGACCACGGCCCGCATCCGGATCGAGCCGCGACCGGTGCGGTACGCCTCCTCGATGGTGCTGGTGCCGACGATGAGGCCGCGGGTCGGGAAGTCCGGGCCCTTGACGATCGTGATCGCCTCGTCGAGCACGGTGGCCTCGTCGGCCTCCGGGTTCGCCAGCACCCACTGCACGGCCTGGGCGATCTCGCGCAGGTTGTGCGGCGGGATCTTGGTGGCCATACCGACGGCGATGCCCTCGGAGCCGTTGACGAGCAGGTTCGGAAAGCGCGACGGCAGGATCGTCGGCTCCTGGTTGCGGCCGTCGTAGTTCGGGACGAAGTCGACCGTGTCCTCGTCGATGTCGCGCAGCAGCTCCATCGCGAGCGGGAAGAGCCGGCACTCGGTGTACCGCATGGCCGCCGCGGGGTCGTTGCCCGGGGAGCCGAAGTTGCCGTTGCCGTCGATCAGGGGGTAGCGCAGCGACCAGGGCTGGGCCATGCGGACCAGCGAGTCGTAGATCGCGGTGTCACCGTGCGGGTGGTAGTTGCCCATCACCTCGCCGACGACGCGGGCGCACTTGAAGTAGCCGCGGTCGGGGCGGAAGCCGCCGTCGTACATGGCGTAGAGGATCTTGCGGTGCACCGGCTTGAGCCCGTCGCGCACGTCCGGCAGCGCCCGGCCCACGATGACGCTCATGGCGTAGTCGAGGTACGAACGCTGCATCTCCACCTCGAGCCCGACGGGCTCGATGCGGCCGTGCACGCCGACGGCCTCTTCCGGCCGAAGGTCAGGAGTCTCGCTCACTGTTCAGAACTCTTTCCTGCGTATGAAGCTGAGGAAGCTGTGGATAACGCTGTGGATCTCAGCTCCACCTGTGGATAAACGAGTCGTTCATCCACAGGTGAGAGCTTGCTGACCAGATGTCCAGAGTGCGACACCTCTCCCCGACTAGATGTCGAGGAACCGCACGTCCTTCGCGTTGCGCTGGATGAAGGAGCGCCGCGCTTCAACGTCCTCGCCCATCAGCACGCTGAAGAGCTCGTCCGCGGTTGCAGCGTCGTCGAGAGTGACTTGGCGCAGGGTCCGGGTGCCCGGGTTCATCGTGGTCTCCCACAGCTCCGGGTAGTTCATCTCGCCCAGGCCCTTGAACCGCTGGATGTCGTCCGGCTTGGCGTTCGGCTTGGTCTCCTGGCGCAGCCGGATCAGGCCGTCGCGCTCCCGGTCGGAGTACGCGTACTGCGCGTCGTCGCCCTTCTTGTTCCATTTGATCTTGAACAGCGGCGGCGACGCCAGGTAGACGTGGCCCAGCTCGACCAGCGGCCGCATGAAGCGGAACAGCAGCGTCAGCAGCAGCGTCTGGATGTGCTGGCCGTCCACGTCCGCGTCGGCCATCAGCACGATCTTGTGGTAGCGCAGCTTCTCGATGTCGAACTCGTCGTGGATGCCGGTACCGAGCGCGGTGATCAGCGCCTGGACCTCGTTGTTGCGCAGCACCTTGTCGATGCGCGCCTTCTCCACGTTCAGGATCTTGCCGCGGATCGGCAGGATCGCCTGCACCCGCGGGTCACGGCCCTGCTTGGCCGAGCCGCCGGCCGAGTCGCCCTCGACGATGAACAGCTCGCACATCTTCGGGTCGGTCGACTGGCAGTCGGCCAGCTTGCCCGGCATCGAGCCCGACTCCAGCAGCGACTTGCGCCGGGCCAGCTTGCGGGCCTGCGCGGCGGCGATGCGGGCGCGGGCGGCCTGCGAGGCCTTGGTGATGACGGTCTTGGCCTCGGCCGGGTTGCGCTCCAGCCAGTCCGCCAGCCACTCGTTGCAGACCTTCTGCACGAAGCTCTTGACCTCGGTGTTGCCCAGCTTGGTCTTGGTCTGGCCCTCGAACTGCGGGTTGGCCAGCTTCACCGAGATGATGGCGGCCAGGCCCTCGCGGATGTCCTCGCCGGAGAGCTTCTCGTCCGCCTTGAGGATCTTCTTATCCGCGCCGTACTTGTTGATGATCGTGGTCAGCGCCGCCCGGAAGCCCTCCTCGTGCGTGCCGCCCTCGTGCGTGTTGATCGTGTTGGCGAAGGTGTAGACCGACTCGCCGTACGACTCGTTCCACTGCATCGCGATCTCGAGGGACATGCCCTCGCCCTCGGAGCCGAACTCGACGACCGTCTTGTGGAGCGGGCTCTTGGTGTTGTTCAGGTGCCGCACGAAGTCGGCGATGCCGCCCTTGTAGCAGAAGGTGACGTCGCGGACCTCGGCCTCCTCGCCCTCGGCGGCCAGCGCGCGCTCGTCGCGCAGCGCGATGGTCAGGCCCCGGTTGAGGAACGCCATCTCCTGCACCCGGCGGTAGATGGTCTCGAAGTTGAACTCGACCGTCTCGAAGATCTGCGGGTCCGGGTAGAACGTGACGCTGGTGCCGGTGCGGTTGGTGGGCTCGCCCTTCTCCAGCGGGCTCGGCTTGGAGTGGTCGTAGCGCTGCCGCCAGACGAAGTCGTCCTTGTGGATCTCCAGGTCGATGCGCGTGGAGAGCGCGTTCACCACGGAGATGCCGACGCCGTGCAGACCGCCGGAGACCGCGTACGCCTTGCCGTCGAACTTGCCGCCCGCGTGCAGCACGGTCAGCACGACCTCGACCGTCGGCCGCTTCTCCACCGGGTGGATGTCGACCGGGATGCCGCGGCCGTTGTCGACGACGCGCACGCCGCCGTCCTTGGTCAGCGTGATGGAGATCGTGTCGCAGTAGCCGGCGAGCGCCTCGTCGACCGCGTTGTCGACCACCTCCCACACGAGGTGGTGCAGGCCCCGCTCACCGGTGGAGCCGATGTACATACCGGGCCGCTTGCGTACCGCCTCCAGGCCCTCCAGAACGGTGATCGATGATGCGTCGTAGTTGCTCTGGCTCTTCGGCGCTGCCACTCTCAATCCCTCCTCCGCCGCCGGGACGGCGGGGACAACAACTCAGCCCTGCAGACCGCGTTCCGCATACCCACTCGTCCGCGGCGCAGGCTTCGCGGGGATCGGCGTACGCGGGACGGGGGTGACACGGATCGCAGCACCGGAGGGACCGGCGTCGCGCGGGACAACCCACCGGTGTCGCGTACACGGTCCACCCAGTGTTCTGCTCTCGCTCACGATCCTACTGGGTCGCGCAGACATTCGCCGCACGCGGCACCCGTAGCACGCCGTTTCGAGGCCCTCACAGCCCCGTAGCCGCCCGAACGGCTCCGGTCGCAACTCCCCCCACGCGGCTGGCGCTCCCGTGGCCGGTAGCGCGAGGGCCCAGAAGGGGCGGTTCGGAGGGTCGCGCAATGTCCCCGCAATGCCGTAAGTTGCGCACGGCCTGGAACTCACGCGCTTCGAGAGGCTGACATGGGTCTGGACAACGTCGCGGTGCAGTGGCCTCGTACGGGTCGCTTCTACGACCCCGTGGCGCCCGCGGAATTCGTCGACTTCGCCGATCTCGCGGAGCAGCCGAGCACCGCCGCCCCCACGGCGGCGCTGGCCGGTCACATCGCCCGCACCGGCACGGTGCGCGCGACGGCGTACACCGAGGTCGTCGACCTGCTGCTCGGACTCAAGGGTGTGCTGTACGCCACAGAGGCCGCCGAGGAGGACGAGGACCCCGTCATCGACCCCGACGGCTGCGCCTGGATCGCGGGCGGCCTGGAGAAGTTCGTCGCCGGGCACACCCCCTTCGGCGCCAACGTCACCTTCGACAGCGTCGCCTCGGTGCTGCGTGCCGCGCTGACCGATTCCCGACTCTCCGAGCAGCAGCTGCGGTGGCTGGACCAGCGCCTCGACGCGCTGCGCGAGGAGACCGACGGCGACCCGCAGTGGAGCTTCCCGCTGTCGGAGTTCGCCGTGCTGGCCCAGTTCTACCGCCGCTGCGCCGACCGCGGCTTCGCGGTCTACGCCGAGTCCTGACCCGGAGCGCCGGCCGGGCCGTCGTCCACAGGCCCGGCCACCGGCCGCGGGGTGCCCCGGCGACGCAGCACCCACCACAGCGCGAGCGCGACCACGACGACCGTCGCGGCACCGGCCACCAGCGCCGCCACCGGCACATCACTGTCCAGCTCCACCTCGGGCGCCGCCCCGAGCATCCGGTTGCCGGCGCAGATGCTGGTCTGCCCGTCCCTGCTGTAGATCAGATACCGGGTGCCCTCGACGAAGCCGAACCCGCAGCTCGGCCCCTCGACAGCCGTCTTGATCTCGACATGGCCCGCGGCGCTGCCCTTGTCCACCCGCTCCACGGTGAGCCGGGCGGTCATCAGGTCGCCGCTGGACATGCTGAACGCCGGGCGGTCGACGTCCACGACCACGCCGACGAAGACGAGATCCGCCCAGGCCGCGTTCTTCACCGGGTCCGGCTCGGCGCAACTGCACGCGCACGCCGGGCTCATCGGCCCCACGATCAGCGCCGACGACATCACCACCAGCGCCGCGAGATGTCCCCACACTCTCCGCATGGCCCTCAGACACCCCAGACCCGTGCGTGGTTCCCCGAGCGGCACCACCCCACGACGATCGTTCGACTTGCCTGGCAGGTGCGCGAATCTTGACCGCTCATTCGGCCATGTGCCTGGCAAGTTGAACGATCATGACGCGACCGACGGCGGCCGGCTCAGCCGTAGGTGTCCCCCGGGCCGGTGCCGCGGACGCGTTTGCGGCCGTGGGACCAGGAGGGGGCGGCGGGGCCGTGGATGTGGAGTTTGGTGACGACGTTGTTGCCGACGGTGCCCGCGATGCGGGTGAGGATGGTGCGCGCGAGCAGCCGCAGCTGGGTGGCCCACGCGGTGGACTCGGCCTCGACGGTCAGCTCGCCGTTCTCCAGCTTGACCGGGCGGCTGTGCGAGGCGATGTCGGGGCCGACGCACTTCTCCCACTCGCCGAACACGGTCGCCTGCGCGGTCGGGCGCTGCCAGCCGCGGGCCTTCATCAGCCGGGCCAGCACGTCACCGACCTTCGCCGGGTCGCGCGGATCGGGCCCGGGGCCGGAGTAGCCGCGCGGCCGGAAGCGCTGACCGCCCTCACCCTTGGCGCGGGCCTCGGCCGCGGCCTGGTTGCGGGCCGCCCGCCGCTGCAGCGCCGCGTCCAGCGCGGCCCGTGCCAGCTCCGGACCCTGCGGTTCTTGCGGGGGTACGCCGTCAGGCACGGGTCACCTCCCCCGGTGCGACGAGATAGCGGGCGCCGCGCAGCGACGCGGGCACGTCGGCCTCCACGGCACACGTGATGATCACCTGGGCGGCGTCGCCGATCAGGTGGGCGAGCCGGTCCCGGCGCCCGGTGTCCAGCTCGGCGAAGACGTCGTCGAGGATCAGCACCGGCTCGATGCCGTCGGCGCGCAGCAGCGCGTACCCGGCCAGCCGCAGCGCGAGCGCGTACGACCAGGACTCGCCGTGGCTGGCGTAGCCCTTGACCGGCAGGTCGCCCAGGCGCAGCACGAGGTCGTCGCGGTGCGGGCCGGCCAGCGTGGTGCCGCGGGCGATCTCGTCGGCGCGCACCGCCTCCAGCGCGGCGAGCATCGACTCGATGGTGGGTTCGGGCACCGAGGCGCGGTACTCCGCGACGGCCTTGCCGACCCCGGCGCTGACCTGCTGGTAGGCGTCCTCCAGGTACGGCGCGAGCTGCTCGACCAGGGCGAGCCGGGCTCGTAGCAGTTGCGCGCCGTGCTCGGCGAGGTGCTGGTCCCACACCTGCAGCGTGCTCAGGTCACCGCGCCCACCGCCGACCTTACGGGCCAGGTAGGCCGTGCGCAGCAGGGCGTTGCGCTGCTTGAGCACCCGCTCGTAGTCGGCCCGCACCGCGGCGAACCGGGGCTGACGGGCGGTGAGCAGGTCGTCGAGGTAGCGGCGGCGCTGGTCGGGCTCGCCCCGGACCAGGGCCAGGTCCTCCGGCGCGAACAGCACCAGCCGCAGCGCGCCGAGGATGTCGCGCGGGCGGCGCGCCGGAGAGCGGCCCAGCCGGGCCCGGTTGGCCTTGCCCGGCACGATCTCCAGCTCGACCAGCAGCTCGCGGCTCTCGTGCACGATCGCGCAGCGGATCACGCCGGTGGCCGCGCCGACCCGGACCAGCGGGGCGTCGGTGGACACCCGGTGGCTGGCCAGGGTGGCGACGTAGCCGAGCGCCTCGACCAGGTTGGTCTTGCCGACGCCGTTCGGGCCGATCAGCACGTTCGGCCCCGGCTCGAGGTCGACGCCCACCCGTGGGTACGAGCGGACGTCGACGAGTTCGAGCCTTCTGACGTACACCGCTCAGCCGGCCTGCTGCACGGCGTGCCCGCCGAACTGGTTGCGCAGCGCGGCGATCGCCTTCATCGCCGGGGAGTCGTCCTGCCGGGACTCGAAGCGGGCGAACAGCGACGCGGAGATGACGTGCATCGGCACCGCGAGGCGGATCGCCTCCTCCACGGTCCACCGGCCCTCGCCGGTGTCCTCGGCGTAGCCCTTCAGCTTCTCCAGATGCGCGTCGTCGGTCAGCGCCAGGTCCATCAGGTCGAGCAGCCAGGACCGGATGACGGTGCCCTCGCGCCAGGACCGGAACACGCCGGGCACGTTGGTCACCAGCTCCGAGGCCTCCAGCAGCTCGAAGCCCTCGGCGTACGCGTGCATCAGGCCGTACTCGATGCCGTTGTGCACCATCTTGGCGTAGTGGCCGGCGCCGACCGGGCCGGCGTGCACGAAGCCGAACTCACCCTCGGGCTTGAGCGCGTCGAACACCGGCATCATCCGGGCGACGTTCTCGTCCGAGCCGCCGACCATCAGGCCGTAGCCGTTCTCCTTGCCCCACACCCCGCCGGAGACGCCGACGTCCATGTAGCCGATGCCGCGCGTGCTCAGCCGCCCGGCCCGGGGGCCGTCGGACGAGAAGCGCGAGTTGCCGCCGTCGATGATCAGGTCGCCGGGGCTGAGCAGCGGAGCCAGCTCGTCGATGGTGGCCTCGGTGACGCCCGCGGGCACCATCACCCACACGGCGCGCGGCGCCGCGAGCTTCGACACGAGGTCGGCCAGGTTCTCGGCGTCGGAGAGGGCCGGGTTGCGGTCGTATCCGACGACGTCGTGCCCGGCCTCGCGCAGCCGGTCGCGCATGTTGCCGCCCATCTTGCCGAGACCGACCAGACCGAGCTGCATGTCTTCCCCCTTGGTGCGTTGGTGCGAGGCCGCGGTCAGCGGCCCACCCTGATCGGCATGATCAGGTAGCGGAAGCCGGGGATGGCGGCGCCGTCCTCGGCGGCCGGGGTGATCACGGCCGGCTTGAACGGGTCGTTGAACGAGAACACCGCCGTCGGCGCGCCGAGCGCGGCCAGGCCCTCGATGAGGTACTGCGGGTTGAAGGCGATGGTCATCGACTCCCCGGTGAACGTGGCGTCCATCGCCTCGCTCGCCCGCGCCTCCTCGGTGCCGCCGGCCTCGACCACGAGACCATCCTCGCTGAAGTTCAGGCGCACCGGCGTGGCTTTCTCGGCCACCAGGGACACGCGCTTGACCACCTCGACCAGCGCCGAGACGGCGACCCGGGCCTCAGAGGAGTAGCTGGGCGCGAACAGCGAGCGGACCGGCGGGTACGACTGGCCGTCGAGCAGGCGGCTGGTGGTCCGGCGGGAGCCGCCGACCTTCGAGCCGCCCAGGAAGCCGATCATGCCCTCGCCCTTGCCGCCGTCGGCCAGCGCGATGGTGACGTCGCCGCCGGTCGGGCCGAGCGTCTTGGCGGTGTCGGCCAGGGTGCGCGCGGGCACCAGCGCGTTCACGTTGATCTCCGGGTCGTCCGGGGTCCACGAGATCTCGCGGATGGCCAGCCGGTACCGGTCGGTGGCGAGCAGGGCGAGCGTGTCGCCGGTCAGCTCGAGCCGGACGCCGGTCATCATCGGCAGCGTCTCGTCCCGCCCGGCGGCGATGGCCACCTGCGAGACCGCCGAGGCGAACACGGCCGCGTCCACCCGGCCCGCGCTGGCGGGCAGCTCGGGCAGCGTCGGGTAGTCCTCCACCGGCATCGTCGGAAGGGTGAACCGCGCGCTGCCGCAGACCAGCTCGAGGTGCGCGCCGACGGCGGCGATCTCGACCGGCTTGGCCGGCAGCGCCTTGGTGATCTCGGCGAGCAGGCGGCCGGAGACCAGGGTCGCGCCGTCCGCGTCGGCCTGCACCTCCACGTCCACCTGGTTGGAGACCTCGTAGTCGAAGCCCGACACGTGCAGGCGGCCGTCGATGACGCGCAGCATCACACCCGCGAGCACCGGCACCGACGGGCGGCTCGGCAGGCTCTTGGCGGTCCAGGCCACGGCGTCGGCAAGCGCGTCCCGCTCCACCCGAAACTTCATCTTGAGCCCTCCTCGGTGCTGCCAGGGTCGACCACAGAAACCTTAGGACCCTCGGGCGATCTCCCCTCGGCGACCCCTGTGCATCGGCGACGAGCCGAGCATCCACACATTCCCGAGCCGTGATGATTGTTTGATTTCTCTCTTAGAGATAACTGACGTCTTCATCATCGGTGCTGTGGAAACTGTGGATTAACGGCTCCGGCGCAGCTCAGCACGCTTGGACGGGTGTGGAGGAGCGGTGGACGGGCGGTGGATAACCGGCCTGTTTCTCCACAGCCGCCGCCGCGTCCACCGGTTGTCCACCGGCGTCCACAGGTTTTCCACCGTCAATCCCCAGTGGTTCTCCCCAAACTGTGGACAGACCCCGGCCTCCCCCTCCACAGCGATATCCACCGATCATGGCCCGCTGTCCACGGATCAAGGGGCGCCGTCCACACGGCGTCCACACCCTTTCCACAGCAAGATTTTTGGACGATTTTCTGTCCACACGCGTCCACAGCGGATCCACAGCCAATCCACCGGGTTATCCACGGAGTTATCCACGATCTCTGTGGACAGCCGGCGGCCGGTTCGACGGACGGCGATGTCTTCCGCGTACCCACACCGGGTGTGCACAACCCTCGCGGGGCTGTGGAAATGCCGACGGCCCGCACGCGGCGGGCCGTCCGGGGAAGAAGAGGAAGGGGGTACGCGTCAGATCTGCTTGATCCGGTTGGTCAGCTCGGCGATCTGGTTGTAGAGCGAGCGCCGCTCCGCCATCTGCTGCCGGATCTTGCGGTCGGCGTGCATGACCGTGGTGTGGTCGCGGCCGCCGAACGCCTGCCCGATGCGGGGCAGCGACAGGTCGGTCAGTTCGCGGCACAGGTACATGGCGACCTGGCGCGCGTTGACCAGCACCCGGGAGCGGGAGTGGCCGCGCAGATCCTCCAGGCTGACGCCGAAGTACTCCGAGGTCGACAGCATGATCTGGTCGGCGGTGATCTCGGGCGCGGCGTCGTCCGGGATGAAGTCGCGCAGCACCTCCTCCGCGATCGACAGCTTGACCTGCTCGCGGCTGAGGTTCGCGTACGCCGTCACCCGGATCAGCGCGCCCTCGAGCTCGCGGATCGAGTTCGACACCCGGGAGGCGATGAACTCCAGCACGTCGGCCGGCGCGTGCAGGCGCTCCTGGGCCGCCTTCTTCTGCAGGATCGCGATCCGGGTCTCCAGGTCCGGCGGCTGGATGTCGGCCAGCAGGCCCCACTCGAACCGGGTGCGCAGCCGGTCCTCCAGCGTCGACAGCGCCTTGGGCGAGCGGTCGGAGGTGATGACGATCTGCTTGTTGGCGTTGTGCAGCGTGTTGAAGGTGTGGAAGAACTCCTCCTGCGTCCGGTCCCGCTTCTCCAGGAACTGGATGTCGTCGATCAGGAGGATGTCCACGTCCCGGTAGCGGCGCTGGAACGCGCTGGCCTTGTCGTCGCGGATCGAGTTGATGAAGTCGTTGGTGAACTCCTCGGTCGACACGTACCGGACGCTGCGGGCGTGCCCGAGCTCCTGGGCGTAGTGGCCGATCGCGTGGAGCAGGTGGGTCTTGCCCAGCCCGGAGCCGCCGTAGATGAACAGCGGGTTGTACGCCTTGGCCGGCGACTCGGCCACCGCGACCGACGCCGCGTGCGCGAACCGGTTCGACGAGCCGATGACGAAGGTCTCGAAGCGGTACTTCGGGTTGAGCTTGTTGCCGCCGGCGTCGCCGGCCGAGCCGGGCATCGCGCCGGGGCGGCGCTCGTCGCGCCCGCCGCCGAGCGGGTGCGGGACGGCGCGGGACTCTAGCGGCCCCGTGCCGCGGCCGGGCCCGGAGTCGGGCGGGCCGTCGCGGTCGGGGGCGCGCATCGCGCTCACCCGCACCGGGGCGACCTCCGGGTGGCGCGGCACCGGCACGGCGAACAGGGCGTCCTCGCCCTCGGCGGGGGTGACCACCGGGTGCTCGACGGGCGGCGGGCTGAACGGCGGCGTCGCGGGCGCATAGGTAGAAGGAGTGAACTCGGCCGGCGGCGCCGGGGGCGGCACGGGCCGGGCCCCGGACTCGTCCGGCGGGCGCACCTTGACGGCGACCTGCACCGGCCGGCCCATGATCCGGGAGAGCGTGTCCGTGATCGCGGTACGCAGCTTCGTCTCGATGATGTCCCGGATGAAGGCGTCCGGCACGCTGAGCAGGACCAGATCGTCGACGACGGCGAGCGCCTGGGTGAGCCGCAGGTAGGCGCGGTGCTGCGCCGAGACGATCTCGTCGGCGAGCTCGTCGGTGGCTGCCAGCCACACGGCGTTGAGGTCGCTCACCTGTCAGCCTCGTTCATGCGCTCGACCCTTCAAGTCCTTTTGGCGGCGGCTCGGCTTGGCACCGGGCTGCCTGTCAGCTCAGCGCGCCACTCCGATCGATGACGGTGCGGTCACGGACCGTGGTTTTCCCCCGGGTTATCCCCCGAATCCTCGGGGTTCTCCACAAGTTATCCACAGGCTGTGTGTCGATCGGCGTCCGGGGTCCGGCTGCTGTGGGGTGCCGCATCCGGCGCGGGAGCGCCTCACGAAGGACCCACCGTGCCGAACGAGCCACCATATTGCCCGGTTTTGCGGTTACCACCACAATTAACGGGCGGCGCCCTTGCTCGGGCACCACGGCACGCTAACAGGGTTATCCACAGGCGTCCACTCGTTGTCCACAGCCTCACTCTCGGTGAGTGGTGGCGGCGATACCCAGAGTTGTGGGTGAGCGAGCGCTCTTGACACGATGAGTGACCTGCGAAGAGTTCTTGGCGGACATCGACGGCACGTGTACCCTGGAGCGGTTGCTCCATCACCCTCTGCTAGGGTGTCGGTTGCGGCCTTCCGCCCTGACCCAACAAGATCGAGACGCTTCGTCGCGATCCTGCCGTCAACCGGGCGGGCGACCCGCGAGAAGCTAGAACATCCCCGTCGAGCGCGGGGCGATCCCCAGGAGACCTGACGTGAGCAAGCGCACGTACCAGCCGAACAACCGTCGGCGCGCGAAGACCCACGGCTTCCGGCTGCGCATGCGCACCCGCGCCGGGCGCGCGGTGCTGTCGTCGCGCCGGGGCAAGGGCCGCGCCCGCCTGGCGGTCTGAGACCCCGGTCGGGCCTCGGATGCTGCCGGCTGCGCACAGGCTGAGGCGGAGCACTGACTTCGCCGCCACAGTGCGGGCTGGCCGCCGGGCCGGTCGCGGCGCCGTGGTGGTGCACCTCGCGGTGCCCCCGACGGTAACTGAACACGAGACGGCGTGGCAGGGAGACGATCCCGGCCACGCCGTTGCCGTGCCCGGGTCCGGGCCTGCGCCCGCGGCCCCGGTGCAGGCCGGGTTCGTGGTCTCCAAGGCGGTGGGGAACGCGGTCACCCGTAACACAGTGAAACGGCGCCTGCGCCATCTGACGGCCGAGCGGCTCGACGGGCTGCCCGGCGGCACCACCGTCGTGGTGCGCGCGCAGCCGCACGCGGCGTCGGCGTCGTACGAGCAGCTGGGCCGTGATCTCGACGCCGCGCTGGCCGCGGCGCTCAAGCGTGACCCTGCGCAGGCCTCGCGCCGCAGGTCAACCGAGGGGCGGGCATGACACAGCCACCGCGACCCACGACACTCGCCGGGCGCGTGCTGGCCCTACCCATCATCGCGTACCGTCGTTGGGTGAGTCCGGGCCTGCCGGCCCGCTGTCGGTTCTACCCGTCCTGCAGCACCTACGCGCTGGAGGCGATAGCGCGGCACGGCGCGCTGCGGGGGTTCTGGCTGACGGTCCGGCGGCTCGGTCGATGCCATCCCTTTCACCCGGGCGGATATGACCCTGTGCCACCCAACCGCCGCAGTACTGATGTGACTGGAGCAACGCCCTCATGATGGACTGGATCTACACGATCGTCTCGAAGGTCCTGCTGTTCTGGCACGGCCTCTTCGACAAGCTCTGGGGCGACGGTCAGTGGCTGCGCACCAACTGGGACTGGGTCCTGGCGATCGTCTTCCTGGTGCTGACGGTGCGCGCGGTGCTGTTCCCGCTGTTCGTCAAGCAGATCCGGTCCCAGCGGGCCATGCAGGCGCTCCAGCCGCAGCTCAAGGCGCTGCAGGAGAAGCACAAGGGTGACAAGGAGACGCTCCAGCGCGAGATGATGGAGCTCTACCGGCGGGAGAAGGCCAACCCGCTGATGGGCTGCCTCCCGCTGCTGATCCAGATGCCGATCTTCCTCGGCGTGTTCCACGTGATCAAGCGCCTCGGCACCGGCACCTCCGACGAGACCCTCTACGGCTGGACCGCCGCGCAGTTCCAGAGCGGCATGCAGGCCGAGCTGTTCGGGGTGTCCATCGGTGCGGTGTTCACCGACGGCGGCCTGGCCGCCGTGCTCTGCGGTGTGCTCGGCGTCGTCATGATCTTCACGACCTACCTCACCAGCCGCCAGATGATCCTGAAGACCGGCTGGTCCGAGGACCCGACCCAGCGCACGATGCAGAAGCTGATGCTGTACGGCATCCCGGCCACGCTGATCATCTCGGCCGTCGCGTTCCCGCTCGGTCTGATCATCTACTGGACCACGACGAACCTCTTCTCGCTCGGCCAGCAGATGTGGGTGCTGAAGAAGTACCCGCCGCCGAAGATGGCCGGCGGCAAGGCGGAGCCGAAGGTCATCGACCCCGAGGTCGCGAAGGCGCTCGCGCCGAAGGTCGGCGCCAAGCCGGCCAACAGCCCGAAGCGCAAGTCGGTCAAGAAGAACGTCGGCTGACCGTACGCCTTCCGGCACTGCCACCCCCACCACAGACCTGCTCGTGATCCCCGCGCCGCGAGGCGCGGGGCCGATCACGGGGTTTTGATCGGATCGAACACCGGAGAAGAACGTGACCGACCAGACTGAGCTGGACGACGTGGCAGTCGAGGACCTCGGCGACGCCGAGGACGGCGCGGCGGACGAGAACGAGGACGGCGCCGAGGAGTCCGCCGCTCCCAAGCGCAAGGCCGCCAGCGACGCCGACCTTTTCCGCCAGAGCGAGATCGCCGCGGACTACATCGAGGGCCTGCTGGACATCCTGGACGCCGATGGCGACATCGACGAGCTGGTTTCCGGCGGCCGTCCGGTGGTCGAGGTCGTGGGCAGCCGCCTGCAGTCCCTCGTCGGCCCGCGCGGCGCGACGCTGGAGGCGCTGCAGGAGCTGACCCGCCTGGCCATCTTCAAGCAGACGGGCGAGCCGAGCCGGCTGCTGCTGGACGTCGGCGGCTACCGCGACCAGCGCCGCAAGGAGCTGGGCGCGCTGGCCAAGAACGCCGTCGAGAAGGTCAAGCAGCACGGCGAGGCCGTGAAGCTGGAGCCGATGTCGGCCTTCGAGCGCAAGTGCGTGCACGACGTGGTCAACGCCGCGGCGGGCGTGCAGAGCGAGTCCGAGGGCGTCGAGCCGAACCGCCGGATCGTGGTACGTCCGGCGTGACCTTCGACGACTTCACGGAGCCGGTCATTCCCGACGGAGTGGCCGGCTCCGTTCTCTCTGACGAGCTGCGGCCCGCGGCGCAGGCGCTCTTCGGCGACCGGCTCGACGTGGCGGCGCGCTACGTCGACCTGCTCGCCACCGACGGGGTGGTGCGCGGCCTGATCGGCCCGCGGGAGGCGCCCCGGCTGTGGGAGCGGCACCTGCTCAACTGCGCCGCGGTGGCCGAGCTGATTTCCCCGTCCGCCACGGTCGCCGACGTGGGCTCCGGAGCGGGTCTGCCCGGTATCGTGCTCGCAGTGGCTAGACCGGATATTTCGGTCATTCTGGTTGAACCACTGGCACGTCGGACCGCTTTCCTGGAGGAGGCGGTGGCGGCCCTCGACCTGACCGGCCAGGTCACCGTGGTACGCGGCCGCGCGGAGGAGCAGGTGGGTCTGCTCAGCGCGGACGTCGTCACCGCCCGCGCGGTGGCGCCGCTCGACCGGCTGGCGGGCTGGTGCCTGCCGCTGGCCTCGGTGGGAGGACGCCTGCTGGCGCTCAAGGGCATGTCGGCCGCTGACGAGATCGCCGAGCACCAGGCCGCGGTGGCCCGGCTCGGCGGCGGACCGGCGGTCATCCACCAGTGCGGCGTCGGCCTGATCGACCCGCCCACCACCGTGGTGGAGATCGTCCGGGAGCGCGAGGTCGTGCCGAAGACTGCCAAGCCGTCCCGGCGGGCAGGGCGCGGAGGACGCCGGCGCTGAGCGGTGCGCCCTCCGCTCACGGAGAGGGCGCACGACCATGGGTGTCCTGCAGGAAGACGAGACCGGCACGTCCGCCCCGGCCGACGTGCCGCGTCCCCGCACCTACCCCGGGGCCTTCCCCGGGGGCGGCGGGGTGGTGCGTTCGCCCCTTTCCGGCCGGGTCCTCGCGACGGGTACGCCGCCGGTCCGACGGGTGATGACGACCGCCCCCATCGCACCGGTCGCGGGCGGCTGGCCCGATCCATCGGGATCGACCCGGCGGTACGGGTGCCGCATGTCACTGGTGCCGGGATTCCTCGTTTTTGTCCAGCCGGAAGTCGGTCAACCGCCTGCCCGAGTGGAGGACGGTGGTAGCTTCCGCAACCCGACAGCCGTAGGCTGGCCGCGCGTCGATAATCTGGACCCGACTGTCGCGGGTGCGGTCGCAGTGCCGCCGACAGAGACGCCAGTGCGCGCCGGACGGGCCGGCGCAGCCATCCGATCCGATGCGGGCAGGGATGACACGGTGCAGGAATACGGCATGAGCCTCCCCCAGGGCTCCTACGGCGTTGTTTCACGTGAAACATCAACCCCGGCGCAGCGAGGCGCCGCCGACCCGGGCTCCGGCATGAGGCCGGCCGTCTCGAACACCTACACGTCGAGCGCGGCAGGCTCCCATCCGGTACCCAGTGGTCCGGCGTCCCCCGACGCGACCGGGTTCCGCGCGACGGCCTCGGTGCCGCCGCCGGGGAGCAGCGTGCCCCCCGCGGAGTTCTCCTCGGCTCCGCACGGCGCCACCGGGTACGTCCCGGTGTCCGCTCCCCCGGCGAACCGGCCGCCGTCGCCTCGCCCTCAGCCCACTTCTACGCATGTCGAGGGTGAGGATCAGAGTGCCACCGCGTACGGTGCTTCTGACGCGAACACGACAGCGTCCGGTAGTTCGGAGGACCCACCGTTGGCAATGGAAGCGATGCGCGCCGTTCAGATTCTCAACCCGAGCGGCGAGGTGACGATGCCTCGCCCGACCCGGCAGCGCGTCATGTGCGTCGCCAACCAGAAGGGTGGCGTGGGTAAGACCACCACCACGGTCAACCTCGCGGTGGCCCTCGCACTGCACGGCAACCGGGTGCTCGTGGTCGACCTCGACCCGCAGGGCAACGCCTCGACGGGCCTGAACGTGCCCCACCACGCCGGGGTGCCGGACGTCTACGACTGTCTCATCGACCAGGTGCCGATGGAGGAGGTCGCGCAGGCCGTCGAGGGCATCCCGAACCTGTACTGCGTGCCGGCCACCATCGACCTCGCGGGTGCCGAGATCGAGCTCGTCTCGGTCGTCGCCCGTGAGTCGCGCCTGGGCCGCGCCATCCAGGCGTTCCCGATGGAGTTCGACTACGTCTTCATCGACTGCCCGCCGTCGCTGGGTCTGCTCACGGTCAACGCGCTCTGCGCCGCCCAGGAGGTGCTGATCCCGATCCAGTGCGAGTACTACGCGCTGGAAGGTCTCAACCAGCTCCTGAACAACATCAACCTGGTGAAGGCTCACCTCAACCCGAGCCTCGACGTCTCCACCATCCTGCTCACGATGTACGACCGGCGTACCCGCCTGGCCGACGCCGTCGAGCAGGACGTGCGCAACCACTTCGGCGAGAAGGTGCTGACGTCGGTGATCCCCCGCAACGTGCGGGTTTCCGAGGCGCCCAGCTACGGCCAGTCGGTCATGACTTATGATCCCGGTTCGCGCGGCGCGACCAGCTACTTCGAGGCTGCTCAGGAGATCGCCGAGCGCGGCGCGAAGATCGGAGTTGGGGCATGAGCATGACGTACGGGTACCGCTGCGCAGTCGAAGGCGAGGCACCGGCATGACGCCGCCCCCCGCCCGCAAGGGAGGCCTCGGCCGCGGTCTCGGTGCGCTGATCCCGACCACGGGCGCGCCGCCCGCGCCGCAGCCCGAGCCGGCGGTCCCGGCCCAGTCGCCGGTCGCCGCCCCCGTCTCCGCTCCCCCGGCGCCGACCGCCGTCGCGGCCGCTCCCCCGGCCCCGGCCGTCGAGGAGATGCCCGCCGCCGCTCCGATGCCGGACCTGGCGCCGGTGCCCGGTGCGCGCTTCGCGGAAATCCCGGTCGGCTCGATCGTGCCGAACCCGAAGCAGCCCCGGCAGATCTTCGACGACGAGATGCTGGACGAGCTGAAGATCTCCATTCAGGAGGTCGGCTTCCTCCAGCCGATCGTCGTACGCGAACTGAGCGCGGACAAGTACGAGCTCGTCATGGGCGAGCGCCGCTGGCGGGCCGCCCAGGCCGTCGGCAAGGACATGATCCCGGCGATCGTGCGGGACACCCGCGACGACGCCATGCTGCGCGACGCGCTGCTGGAGAACATCCACCGCGCCCAGCTGAACCCGCTCGAAGAGGCCGCCGCGTACCAGCAGCTGCTGGAGGAGTTCGGCGCGACCCACGACGAGCTGGCCCGGAAGATCGGGCGCAGCCGGCCGCAGATCTCGAACACCATCCGCCTGTTGAACCTGCCCCCGCAGGTGCAGAAGCGGGTGGCCGCCGGCGTGCTCTCCGCGGGCCACGCGCGGGCGCTGCTCAGCCTCGAACGCGCCGAGGCGCAGGAGGAGCTGGCGGGGCGGATCGTCAGCGAGGGCCTGTCGGTGCGTACCACCGAGGAGATGGTCCAACTCGCGCTTGCCGAGGGTGAGACGAAGCAGCAGGCCGCGAAGCGACGGACCAAGCCGCACGCCCCGGCGCTCGTCGACCTCGCCGACCGGCTGTCCGATCGGTTCGACACCAAGGTGAAGGTCGACATCGGCCGTAGCAAGGGCAAGATCACGATCGAGTTCGCGACCGTGGACGACCTGGAGCGGATAGTCGGCATCATCGGCGTCGAGAAGTAGTAGATACTAAGTTGATGGAGTGGGTCGCCCGGATGGGCGGCCCACTTTCGTTTCAATGAGTGTGCTACGGCGAGCGGCCGTGGTCGCGGCGCCGTCGCGCTCATGCTGTCGTCGCCGTACAGGTCCGTGTTCGTTGGCCGGGCCCAGTCTTACCCTGCATGGGAACCCGTCTCAACTCCGACGCGTGTGCCAGGCTTGATCAGGGACAGCAGGCAGATTTACACCGGATGGCGTTGCGTCGCTCGTGCCCGAAACCGTCGGGCTTTTCCTCTCCCCACCCGCCATCTCGCTCGACCAACCGGGGTCGGTCGGCTTCGTCGGGGGCCACGGCCCAGGCTCCAGACCGTCAGCCTCATCAACCGCTGATTGCCTGCCCGACGGAGTCGCAGGCCGTCCGGGCAGATCATGCTCGGGCACCTTGCCGGCCTGGCGCGGCGCCTGGCTGCTTCACCCCCTCCTGACTCCAGCACGATCCGCGTTACGACCCACCTGCTCGGCTTTGCCCTCTGCGCCGGGCGCAATCTGTCGGGTCGTGCCGACCAGGGGTATGCCGCTCCGAGGCTGGGGGCGCTCCTTGGGGTCTGCCGAGGTTGCGGTTGCCTGGTTATGGCACCCGATTACGGAGGTTGCTTCTCGGAGCAGCTCGGGTCATGCGTTCAGGGATGCCGCAGGAGGATTGACCGGTGGGGGTGAGAGCGGAGCCTCTTGCTGTGATCGTGACGTGGTGACTTCGCGGCCCGACCGGACGCGCCGTCGCGAATCTTGGAGCGGATACCTGAGAAGAGCCGTGGTGCCCCGCCCTTGGGAGGTTCCTGCCAGGCCGACCGATGCTCTCGGGTGGTGTACACGCCCCCCGACAAGCGTGGGTCCGGGCGTGGGTCGTCGAGGCCCACGCCCGAACCGGGGGAGGCTGGTTCGGTTCGCCAGGCTTCGGTTGTGTGGCTGTGCCGAGTCCCCAGTCGGCCGTGTGTCATCCCCTGTTCCCCGCTCCGGTGGTGCAGGCGGCCGCTTCACATCTCTCTGTCTACGGTCCGGTCCTCTGCGTTCGCTGGGTCGTGTGCGCGGCATCTCCCATGACCTCGACTGGCCGGGGTGGAGGCGGCGCCTTCGGCACGTTCGAGCCCTGGGCGCAGGGCATCCGCTGCCGGCCCTGCGGGCCACGTCGGTCCGTCTCTGTCGTGGGGCGGGGGCGTTGAACCGGTCGGCGACGGCATTCAGCCAGAGCCGAGGGCACCACGCCAGCGGTCGGACTGATACTCCTTCGGACTAACAGCGATCGGTGCCGGCGGCGGCTCGTTGTTTCTGTTGTTCCCGTGCGGTGCGATGGGGTGTCTGTCTCAACCGGTAGCGTGGCGCGGTCGGCTACTCCGGCTAG
>NZ_BONF01000069.1 GCF_016862575.1 Catellatospora bangladeshensis
CGCGCTCTGGCCATAGGTTCGGACACGAAGCAGCGATCATGCACCCGGGCACTCACGCAACAACTCCCTTGCGGCGGCAACGCGTCGGGTGTGTCCTGTCGGTATCGGAATTCACCACGACGCCGTATCGGGGGTGGGGTCATGGCAGACGGCTGGACATCACCGCTGACCGAGCGGCATGCGCGGTGGGAACGGCGGCGGCGGGCCCAGGCGGCCTTCTTCTGGCTGGTGCTGCCGATGGTGCTGCTGGCGATGACGGTGGAGGGCGCGCAGCAGTTGCAGCCCTCCTGGCGGGCACACCGCGGCGTCGGGACCGCCGGCACGTTCACCGTCACGCGCTGCGTCAAGCTCGACTGCTACGGCGGCGGCGTGTGGCAGTCCGACGACGGCACCGACACCAGGCGCGGGGTGCGCCTCTACGATGCACCGGCTGTCCGGCATCACGTCGGCGACCGCATCCCCGCTCTGGACACCGGCCTGTCCTACGGCGTCTACGTGGCCCGTGGCGAGGCGTACCGGACGACCACGGTGGAGCTGATCGTCGGCGTGCTCGGGCTGGCCCTCTGCCTGTTGGCGCTGGCCTTCTGGCGCCGCCGCGGAAACGCGCCGCCCAGCTGACCGCGAGGGTCGGCAGACCGCCTGCCTGCGAGGGTTAAGAAGGGCACCTTCTACTACGGAAAGCGTTAAGAAGGTGCCCTTCCTTTCAGCCAGGGCAGGAGGTGGGCGGCTACCTCGTCGGGGTGTTCGAGCTGGGGGACGTGGCCGGAGTCGAGTTCGACGTAGGTCCAGTGGGGCAGCCGGGCGGCGGCGGTGCGGGCCTGGCCGATGCCGACCAGCCGGTCGTGCACGCCGTGCACCAGCAGCACGGGCATCGGCAGCGACTCCATCGCCCGCCAGTACGCGGCCGGCCGGGCGAGCAGCCGCAGCAGCGAACGGCTCGCCTCCAGGTAGGACGCCGCGCGGGCGGGGTGGTCGCGGGTCATCTCCTCGTCGAGCGCGACGGCCGCCGCGACTACCTCCTCGGGCACCCGCGACCGGTCGGCGCAGGTCAGGTCGAGGGTCTCCTCGACGCGCCGCCGGGCCGGCAGGGTCGCGATGCGCCGCCGGAGCACCCACCCGGCGAGGCCGGGGATCAGGTTCACGGCGAACCGCAGCCGCACCCGGGGGTCGATCTTCGCCCCTGGTGCCAGCGGAATGCTCGGGTCGACCAGGACCAACCCTTTGACCAGGTCCGGTGCGGATGCGGCGGCCAGGGTGGAGACCATGCCGCCCATGGAGTTGCCGACCAGCACGGCCGGCTCCCCGACGACCTCGGTCAGGTAACGCCGCAGCAGCACGGCGTTGGCGGTGACCGTGGTCGGCCCGGCCTGCGCCCCGGTGCGGCCGAAGCCGGCCAGGTCCAGGGCGCTGACCCGGGCGTACGGCGTCAGCAGCGGCGCGAGCCGCGTCCAGTTGAGGTGGGAGCCGCCCAGCCCGTGCACGAGCACCACGGGCGGGCCGTCCGGCGCGCCGCCGAAGTCGACGTGATGCACCCTGCCGCCGAGGTCGGCGTACGCGCTCTTCATGCTCAGCTCCCGTACTTGCGCAGCTCACGCTTGGCCAGCGAGGCCTTGTGCACCTCGTCCGGCCCGTCGGCCAGTCGCAGCGTACGCGCGGACGCCCACATGTGCGCCAGCGGGAAGTCCTGGCTGACGCCACCCGCGCCGTGCAGCTGGATGGCCTTGTCCAGCACCCAGCCCGCCATCTCCGGCACCACGATCTTGATGGCCTGGATCTCGGTGTGCGCGCCCTTGTTGCCGACGGTGTCCATCAGCCACGCGGTCTTGAGCACCAGCAGCCGCGCCTGCTCGATCCGGACCCGCGCCTCGGCGATCCACTCGCCGACCACACCCTGGCTGGCCAGCGTACGACCGAACGCGACGCGCTCGGACGCACGCCGGCACATCAGCTCCAGCGCCCGCTCCGCCATCCCGATCAGCCGCATGCAGTGGTGGATGCGCCCCGGCCCGAGCCGCGCCTGCGCGATCGCGAACCCCTCACCCTCACCCGCGATCAGGTTCGCCACGGGCACCCGTACGTCCGTGAAGGTGATCTCGGCGTGGCCGCCGTGCCAGCCGTCGTCGTAGCCGAACACGTGCATCCCGCGGTGGATCTCCACGCCGGGCGTGTTCCGGGGCACCAGGATCTGGCTCTGCTGCCGGTGCCGCTCGGCGTCCGGGTCGGTCTTGCCCATCACGATGAAGATCTCGCAGCGCGGGTTCATCGCGCCCGACGACCACCACTTGCGCCCGTTGATCACGTAGTGGTCGCCGTCGCGCTCGATCCGGGTGGTGATGTTGGTGGCGTCGGAGGAGGCGACCTCCGGCTCGGTCATGCAGAACGCCGACCGGATCTCGCCCGCCAGCAGCGGCTTGAGCCAGCGTTCCTGCTGCTCGGCGGTGCCGAACATGGAGAGCACCTCCATGTTGCCGGTGTCCGGGGCGGCGCAGTTCATCGCCTCGGGCGCCAGGTGCCCGCTGCGGCCGCTGATCTCGGCCAGCGGCGCGTACTGCAGATTCGTCAGCCCCGCGCCGAGCGGGTTGTTCGGCAGGAACAGGTTCCACAGGCCGCGCTTGCGGGCCTCGGTCTTCAGCTCCTCCATGACCGGCGGGGTGGTCCACGGCGCGATCTCACGGAGCTGGTGCTCGGCGATCGCCTCGGCCGGGTACACGTGCTGCTCCATGAAGTCGAGCAGCTCCGCGCGCAGCTGCTCGGTGCGCTCGTCGTACGAGAAGTCCATGTCTCATGCCTCCTGGAGGATGCCGCGGCCGAGCGTGATCAGGCGCGGCACCATCGCGCCGACCCGGTCGAAGCCCTCGCCGACGGTCTGCCCGGCGAGGTAGCGGTAGTGGATCCCTTCGAGGATCCCGACGAGCTTGAAGTGCGCGAACGCGACGTACCACGGCAGCTCGGACAGGTCCGTGCCGCGCCGCGCGGCGTACCGGGCCGACATCTGCGCCGCGGACGGGAAGACGCCCGCCGGGGGCGGCGTGCCGAACAGGCCGTCCATCACCGGCTCGGTCCACATGCGCCAGTAGCACAGGAACAGGCCCAGGTCGGCCAGCGGATCGCCGATGGTGGCCATCTCCCAGTCGAGCACCGCCCGGAGCTGGTCGCCCGGCCCGACGATGCAGTTGTCCAGCCGGTAGTCGCCGTGCAGGATCGACGCCTGCGCCGCCTGCGCGGGCATCCGCGCCGCCAGGTCGTCGTGCAGCTCGCGCAGGCCGGGCAGCTCCCGGTTGTGCGAGTGCTGCAGCTGGGTGCTCCACCGGCGCAGCTGCCGGGCCAGGTAACCCTCCGGCTTGCCGAAGTCGGCCAGCCCCACCGCGGCCGGGTCCACGGAGTGCAGATCGGCGAGCACGTCCATCAGCGCGAACGACAGCGAGGTCACCCGCTCCGCGCCCAGCGTCGCGGTCTGCTCGGCGGTCCGCCACACCGTCCCGTCCACGTGCTCCATCACGTAGAACGGCGCGCCGATCACGTCCGGGTCGTCGCACAGCGCGATCGTGCGCGGCACCGGCACCCGCGTGCCGCCCAGCGCGGAGATCACCCGGTACTCCCGGGACATGTCGTGGGCCGTCGACAGCACATGGCCCAGCGGCGGGCGGCGCACCACCCAGCGCTGCGCACCGTCGCCGACGCGGTAGGTCAGGTTGGACTTGCCGCCCGGGATCAGCTCCCCGCTCAGCTCGCCCGTCACCAGCCCAGGCCGTGCCCGGTCCAGGAACGCCCGCAGCGCCGCCAGGTCGAGCCCCTTGGGATCCGTCATGGCCGCACCACCAGGCGCCCGACGGTCTCGCCCGCGCCGAGGCGGGTCAGGCCGTCGGCGGCATCGCCGAGGTCGAGCACGCCGCCGATCAGCGGCTGCACCACCCGCTCGGCGGCTAGCTCGCACAGCCGCCCGTGCGCCTCGGTGACCAGCGCCGGATCGAGCTGCCGGTACAGACCCCAGTGCACGCCGACGATCGAGTAGTTCTTCACCAGGGCGTGGTTGAGGCCCGGCGTCGGCACGGTGCCGCCGGCGAAGCCGACGACCAGGATGCGCCCCTCGAAGGCGACACACTTGGCCGAGCCCGCGTACGCGTCGCCGCCCACCGGGTCGAAGATCACGTCGGCCCCGCGCCCGCCCGTCGCGGCCTTCACCGCCGCCACGAAGTCCTGCTCGCGGCGGTCGATGACCAGGTCCGCGCCGAGCTTCGCGGCGACCTCGGCCTTGGCCGCGCCGCCGGTCACCGCGATGACGTGCGCACCCGCGGCCTTGCCCAGCTGGATCGCGGCGCTGCCGACCCCGCCGGCTGCCGCGTGCACCAGCAGCGTCTCGCCCGGCTGCAGATTCGCGCGGCGGTGCAGCGAGAACCAGCCCGTCTGGTACGCGATGTGCATGGCGGCCGCGTGCACGTCGTCCAGCGCGGTCGGGGCCAGGAACGCGTCCGGCGCGTCGACCAGCGCGTACTCGGCCAGGCCGCCGTGCGGCAGCGAGGTCGTGCCGATGATCCGGTCACCCTCGCCGAAGCCCTGCACGCCGTCGCCGAACGACACGACGTCACCGCACAGCTCGACCCCCGGCGTGAACGGCAGCGGCGGGCGAGCCTGGTACTGCCCCCGGCACAGCAGCACGTCGGGGAAGTTCAGCGCGGTCGCGCGCACGCGTACCAGCAGCTGGTTGGGGCCCGGCTCGGGGATCTCGACGTCGGCCAGGCGCATCACGTCGCGCGGCTCGCCATGTGCGGTCGCCTGCCAGGCGCGCATCGTGGCGGCCATCAGAGGTACATCCGGGAGACGGTCTCCGCGACGCAGACCGGCTTGTCGCCGCCCTCGCGCTCGATGGTCACCTGCGAGGTGAGCTGCACGCCGCCGGTCACGTCCTCGACCGAGAGCAGCTTGACGACGGCCCGCACGCGCGAGCCGACCGGCACCGGGGCGGGGAAGCGGACCTTGTTCGTGCCGTAGTTGACGCCCATCGTCACGCCCGGCACCCGCAGCGCGTCGCCCGCCAGCAGCGGGATCAGCGACAGGGTCAGGTAGCCGTGCGCGATGGTGGTGCCGAACGGGCCCTGCGCGGCGCGCGCCGGATCGGTGTGGATCCACTGCAGGTCGCCGGTGGCCTCGGCGAACATGTCGACGCGCTTCTGGTCTATCTCCAGCCAGTCGCTGGTGCTGACCACGGTCCCGGCGGCGGCGCGCACCTCGTCCAGGGAGGCGAAGCTCATGATCTGTTTCCTTCCGCGGTGAAGGCTGGCGAACTAAGTAAGCGCTTGCTTAGGATGCCGGTATGGAAGGGTGCTGTCAACGCTTCCCCGCGCCCCCTGGAGGCACACATGGACACCGCCGCCGCCGACCTCGACGAGGTCGAGATGCTGGAGCGCGCCTGGCACGACGTCACCCCAGCGCCCGCCCGGCGGCTGCTCATCGCCGCCGTGCAGGCGTTCGGCGAGCGCGGGTATCACGCGACGACCACCCGTGACATCGCCACCCGGGTGGGGATGAGCCCGGCCGGGGTGTACGTGCACTACCGGTCCAAGGAGGAGCTGCTCTACCGGATCTGCCTGATCGGGCACCGGCACTCGCTGGTCGCGCTGCGCGCGGCGGCGGCCCGCAGCGGTGACCCGATGACGCAGTTGCGCGACGTGATCGGCGAGTTCGCGGCCTGGCACGCGCTGTTCCACACGCCGGCAAGGGTGATCTCGTACGAGCTGAACCACCTGGACCCGGCCCACCTGACCGAGATCACCGCGCTGCGGCACGAGATGGACCTGGTGGTGCGGGCGACGCTGGAGCACGGGGTGAAGGCGGGCGTGTTCGACGTGCCCGACATCCCGGGGACCGGCCTGGCGCTGCTGTCGCTGACCGTGGACGTGGCCCGCTGGTATCGCACCTCCGGCCGCCGCGCGCCCGAGGACATCGGCGCGCTGTACGCGGACCTGGCCGTACGCATGGTGCAGGCCCGCTGACGCCTCAGCCCGCGGTCCCGCCCGGGGCCTGGCCCTCCAGCATGGCCGTGCCGAGCGGACGCAGCCGGTGCAGCATGGCGTTGCCGCGGCGGTCGCTGGCCACCAGCCCGGCGTTGCGCAGCACGCTGAGGTGCTCGCTGATGGTGCTCGGCGACTGGCTCAGCTGCGCGGCGATGGAGGTGGTCGAGCCGCCCACAGCGCACAGCTCCAGGATCGCGGCGCGGCTGCGCCCGAGCAGCGCGGACAGCGCCTCGGTCTGCCGCGCGGCGAGCATTCCCGCCGACCGGTCCACCGGATACACCAGGACCGGCGGCAGCTGCGGGTCGATCAGCGTCAGCGGCCGGGTGCGGCGCTTGAAGAAGGACGGCACGAGGACCATGCCGCGGCCCTCCAGGTGCAGGTCGCGGTCGCCGGGGTAGTCGGTGATGGTCAGCACGCTGCCGTCGAAGCGCACCGACGGGTGCAGCCCGTTCAGCATGGCGGCCACCCCGCCCGTCGCCAGGCAGCGGGTGCGCATGTCCAGGTCGGCGCCGAACGACGCGGTCACGGCCGGCCACTGCGGCCGGATGACCGCCTCGAAGTAGTCGCGCATGCCGGTGACCAGCTGTCCCATGGCGTCGGCGCGTCCGGCGGCGAGGTCGCGGGCGGCGGTCATCAGGCTGCCGCGCTGCCGGCCGACGGTGCTCACCTCCTGGGTGAGCTGGCGGGTGGGGGTGCGGGCGACGACCTCCAGGCCGTCGTCGACCCCGGCGACGGCGGGGCCGGGGGTGAGCAGGTCGGGGAAGTCGCCGTGGGCCCAGTTGAGGTGGATGAACAGGTCCACGCTGTCGCGCAGCGGCAGTCCCTGCTGGAGGGTGCCTCGGGCGGTGCGGTGCCAGCCGGCCAGCAGCGGGTCCTCATTGCGCTTGGCCAGCATGTGGCAGCTCAGCGTGATCTCCCACAGGGGAGCGGGCTCGGCGAGGATGCGCACGGCGCTGACGTCGCGCTGTGTGAAGTGAATACGGAACATGCCTGTTCCACCCATCCCGCCTGTCCGGTGCCGAGTCGCCCTGGGCAGGCTGCTACGCGTAGCGGCGCTTCGTCAATGAAACTCCCAGGGCATTCATCAGGTTGTATGCCGTGACGGGCGTCACCGGTTCTGCACGGTGACCCGGTAGTTCAGCTCGACGAGCTCGTGGGAGTAGACCGGGGTGTGGAAGGTGACCTGCAGCCACTGGTGCTCGCCGCCGCGCGGGTCCGGCACCACCGCGACCCGCTCGTCGCGGGCACCGATGTGTACCGCGCTGATGTTGCCGGAGCTGCGGAAGTGCCGCACGCTCAGCTCGACGCCGAGCGCGTCCGGCGGCTGCGGGTACGGTGCGCTGTCCGGCACGAAGAACGACACCTCCTGCACATCGGTGAGGCGGATCATGCCCCGGAACCCCGTGTTGTGGACGAGCACGACGTATCCCGTGTAGACGGTCGTGTGCACCGTCGCCGCGGTCGCCGGGTCGATCCCGTCGGCGAAGGTCCGCAACCCGGGCACCACGGCCCGCATCTCCAGCAGGTTCACACCCGGCAGGCTAGGACCCCGGCGCCGCCCGATCCATCGGCCGTGGGGTTGATCGCGAGTTCGTGTCGAAACCTGTGCTCAGACCTCAGGTTTGGACACGAGAGGCCGATCTTGCCTCCTGCGCGGGCGGCTAGTCGACGGGCCAGCGGTAGCGGAGCTGGTAGCGGTCGGCGGCCATGACGATGTCGGCGGTCTCCACGGGGCGGCCGGCGGCGTGGTAGGTGCGCTGGACGACCATCATCAGCGCGCCGGCCGAGGGCAGGTGCAGCCGCTCGATCTCGTCGGGGTGCGCCGCACGGGCGATGACCTCCTCGACGCACTCGTCGATGCGTACGCCGATCGTGTCCATGCGGGCCACGACGCCCACCGCGGCGCCGTCCTCGGGCAGCTCCACCGGGGTGCCGCGGGTGATGGCCAGCGGCTCGTAGCTGGTCGCGAGCTGGATGGGGCTGCCGTCGGCGAGGTAGCGGTAGCGGGTGCGCAGCACCGGGTCGCCGGGCTCGACGCCGAGCCGGGCCGCGATCGCGTCGGGGCAGCCGACCTCGGCCGATTCGTGCTCCCAGGCGGGCCGCTGCCCGGAGGAGGTGACGTCGCGCGCGAACGGCGAGGTCGGGCCGCTGCGGCGGCGCTGGTCCCGGCCCTGCGAGTCGCGGACCAGGCGGCGCACCCGGCGGACGTACACGCCGGAGCCGTGCCTGCCCTCGACGAGGCCCTCGGCCTTCAGCACGGCGATGGCGCGCTTGGTGACCGTGTTCGAGACCCCGAACTGGGTCATCAGCCGGCTCTCGCTGGGCAGCTTCGCGCCGGGTGCCAGCTCTCCCGCGACGATACGGCCGCGCAGCTCGGCCGCGATCTGCAGGTACGCGGGCAGGTCGGCAGGCATGACGTGAAAGGTCCTTCCGTTCTCCGCCTACCAGTAGATCACTCATCAGGTTAGGGCACTAGGTTTGTTGCGCCGCAATAGTTGGTGCCCTAACTTTGAGTCGTGGTCGGACGGTCATTCACGTCCTGAGAGACCGCACGGCCACCGGTCTGGATCGGACATGGCGGCCGCCGGTGCGGGTGTTCGTCAGCCGCCACGTCCTCACCCTGGGGAGGGCGCGTGTGCGGGCGAAACGATCGACCACCAGGCAGGCGGCCATGAACGGCAGCCCCGCTCGATGGACAGTCTCCAGCGGCGAAGAGGTCTTCGTCGGCGACCACGTGGCGCTGGCCCGCCACCCCGACTCGGTGGGCCGCATCGTCGACGCCGGTGACGAGGAAGACTCCATGGAGGTCCTGCTCACCTCCGGTCCCGAGACCGGCCGGGTGATCACCGTGCAGCCGGGCGACATCCTGCTCCGCCTGCGCCGGTGAACGCCACCCTGAGGCGACCATGACGTCGGCATGACGGCCGTTCCGCATGGTGTTGCCAGCGCCGCAGAGGGCGGCGCGGGTAACCGAGGAGAGAAGTCATGAACCGATCGAAGGCGGCCGTCCGGGCGCTGGTGCTCGCCGCGGCCCTGGTGCTGCCGCTCGGGCTGGCCATGCCGGCCAGTGCCGCGACCAGCCGGGACGGCTGCACCGTCGACCCGGTCCGGCCGATCCACAACGGCACGTTCACCGCCGGCGGCGAGAAGTGGATCGACTACGACGTCGAGGTGGACTGCAGTGCCGGGCGCACCATCGAGCTGGAGATGCAGCGCTGGGAGGCCGACTCGGGGCTCAACGGCGCCGACGACCTGATCGGCACCAGCAGCACGACCCGGACCTTCAACACCACCTCCGGCTGGACGTGGACGATCACCGGTGTGCTGCCGGACAACGACGGCGGCATCGACCAGTGGTCGGAGATGTACCAGCGGGTGCGCTTCCGGGTGACCAGCAACGGCGTCCAGGGCTCCTGGACGGCCTGGGAGAGCAGCGGCATCCGCGACATCCACGTCTGACCCCCGTGCGGTAGGCCGAAGCTCCGTTCCTCAGGAACGGAGCTTCGGCCCGTGCGGTCAGCCCGCGGCGAGCAGCTCCCGTACGCGGGGGACGACCTGCTCGCCGTAGAGGCGGATCGAGTTCATCAGCTTCTCGTGGGGCAGGGTGCCGGCGCTGTACTTCAGCTCGAACCGTTGCACACCGAGGCTGCGCACCGTGTTCGCGATCTTCTGGGCGACGGTCTCCGGCGAGCCGACGTAGAGCGAGCCCTGGTCGGCCTCGCCGTCGAAGCGGGACCGGTTGGTGGGCGGCCAGCCACGCTCCCGCCCGATCCGGTCGATCATCGTCCGGTAGTGCGGCCACAGCTCCTCGCGGGCCTGCTCGTCGGTCTCGGCGATGTGCCCGGGGGAGTGCACGCCGACCGGCAGCGTCTCGGCCTTCAGCTCCGCCAGGGCGCGGTGGTAGAGGTCGACGTACGGCGCGAACCGTCCCGGCTGCCCGCCGATGATGGCCAGCATCAGCGGCATCCGGTACGCGGCGGCCCGGATCACCGACTCGGGACTGCCGCCGACGCCGATCCAGGTCCGGATCCGGCCGGACTCCGTCTTCGGGTAGACGTGCTGGTCCGTGAGCTGCCCCGGCCGCAGCTGCCCCTGCCAGGTGACGGGTCCCTCCTCCAGCAGCTGGGCGAGCAGGTCGAGCTTCTCCTCGAACAGCTCGCTGTACTGGCCGAGGTCGTACCCGAACAGCGGGAACGACTCGGTGAACGAGCCCCGGCCGAGGATGATCTCGGCCCGGCCGCGGGACACGGCGTCCAGGGTGGCGAAGCGTTCGAAGACCCGCACCGGGTCGTCGGAGCTGAGCACGGTCACCGCGGTGCTGAGCTTGATCCGCTCGGTACGCGACGCGATGGCGGCCAGCACGATCTCCGGCGCGGTGACGGCGAAGTCCTGCCGGTGGTGCTCGCCGATGCCGAACGCGTCGATGCCGAGGCTGTCGGCGAGCACGGCCTCGTCGACCACGTTGCGGATGACCTGCGCGTACGAGACCTTGTCGCCGTCGCTGCCGACGGTGACGTCACCGAACGTGTCGAGCGCGAACTCCAGTGGTGCGGACATCCCAGCCTCTTCCTCGTTGATCGTCGACAGCGTGAACCGGGCCGCCCGGCACGGTATTCCGGCACGCGACCCGGGTCACCTCAGCGGTCACCACCGCAGTCTGGCGTACTGCGCGGGGTGATCCACCGGACGGTGGAGATCGAGACGGCGGTTCGGCCATGGCGAGCGCGATGCGGACGTGGCACGGTGCCGGGCATGATCTCCGGAGCCGAAGGAGCGGGCGCCGTGGCGTTGCGCAGGGCTTGGCCCAGCCCGGTCGCACCCCGGCTCAGCCCGGGCGCGCGCGTCGCCTACCTGCTGGGCATGATGCAGGCCGGCGCGTACGGGCGGGCCGCGTCCCGCACCGAGCACCTGCTGCTCGGCCTGGCCGGCTGCGCGGAGACGACCAGCGCGCAGGTGCTCACCTCACTCGGCCTGTCGGTCGAGGTGCTGGACGCCGAGGCGCGGCGCGAGTGCGGCCGGGGCTGGTTCACCCGGCGGTTGGCCATGCACCTGGACCCCGACCTGCGCGCGCTCGTGGGAGTGGTGGCGAGGCAGACGCCGGCCGACGGCGACCGGATCATCCGGTCCGGCGACCTGCTGCTGGCGCTGGTCGAGCACGGCAGGGCCGGCGGCCGCCGGGTGCTCGACGGGCTGGGCGTCGGCGCCGAGGACGTGCGCCGGGCGCTGGCGGAGACTCCGCTCGCCGAAGCGGGCCATGTGGAGACCCAGATCCGCCTCGTCGACGGCCGGTGTGTGCACGGCTGACGTCGTACCGCGCCGCTGTGCGCGGAGCCGGGCCGCCTGGGCGGGCCCGGCTCCGGGGCGGTCACGCCCAGCCGACCGCCTCGCACCAGAAGCGGGCCAGGTATGCGCCAGGCTGCTCGCCCCACTCCTGCCAGGTACGGCTCATCGCGGCCAGTTCCGCTTCGGTGGCCCAGCCTTCGCCGAGGGCTCTGGCGACGGCGGCCGGGTAGGCGAACAGCGCCGCCATGGTCGCGGCCGCCTCGCGGGTCTGCTCCGGGGTGCCGTAGCAGACGGCGCGGGCCGAGCCGGTCACGTCCCGGAACCCGGCCTGGACCAGCAGCTCGCGCAGGCGCCTGCCCACGTACGGGCTGGTGCCTTCGCGGAAGCGGCGGGCCAGGGCGAGGGAGCGGCGCAGCGTGTCGTCGGCCGGGTGCAGCAGCTCGCCGTCCCAGTCGGCGTCGGCCAGGCCGATCACCGCGCCGGGCCGGGCCACCCGCCGTGCCTCGCGCAGCACGGCGAGCGGATCGGCGACGTGCTGGAGCAGTGCCCCGGCGTGTATCGCGTCGAAGGCTCCGTCCGGGAACGGCAGCCGGGCCGCGTCGGCGGCGACGACGCGGATGCCGGTCACGGGCTGCGGGTGCAGGTCGACGCCGACGGTCTGTCCGGGTGCGACCGCGGCGGCCAGGCCGAGGGTGATCGAGCCGGGACCGCAGCCGAGGTCGAGCAGGTCCATGCCGGGTCGCAGGTGCGGCAGCAGGAACGCGGCGTGCGAGGCCGCGGTGCGGGTGGCGTGGACGGGGCGCAGCAGGCGTACGCCCTCGTCCTGGGTTTCTTGCAGGGACATGCGGGATCCTTCGCCGGTGGGCGCTCCCGATCAGGTCCGCGGTGACGCCGGGGCGCGGCGGGAGCGCAGCGGTGTGGGCATCGTGCGCACCTCCCTCCGGTCTCGTCGGCGTACGGCGAGGTTACCGTCCGCCGGACGTCGAGACGAGTCGATTCCCGTTCAGGCGCGCAGGCCGGTGAGGACCAGGTCGGCGAGTTCCTCGGCGATCGCCGCGGCGGGCTTGGGCCCGTCGGGGCGATACCAGGTGTGCAGGGAGTTGGTCACGCCGAAGATGGACCAGGAGACGATCTCCGGGGAGGCGACGGCGGCGAAGACCCCGGCCTCCTGCGCGTCGCGGATCAGGCCCCGGACCGTCTCCTGGTAGCGGCGCCAGTCGGCCTGCAGGCGCTGCGTGCGCTCGTTGTCCATGGCGGCCAGCTCGCGGGAGACGGCCGCGGACTCCTTGATCATGGCGGCGGTGCCGACCACGATGTCGTCGATGATCGCGCGCAGCGTCCACTCCGGATCGCGGCCCTGCCCGACGATGCGGTCCAGCGCGGCCAGCCGTTCCCCGAAGACCGCCCGGTACATCTCGATGAGCAGGTCCTCCTTGGCGCCGAAGTAGTGGTAGAGGCCGCCCTTGGTGACGCCGGCGCGGTCGACGACCTGCTGCACCGACGTCGCGGCGTACCCCTGCTCGGCGAACAGCTCCGTGGCGGCGGCCAGGATGCGCTCGCGCACCCCGGCCACCCCCGCGACCGTCCTAGAACGCCCCATCGGGGATCTCCATCAGGGCGTTGTCGGTCTGCTGCAGCACCCGTCGGCGTGCGGTCAGCTCCGGCAGCACGGTACGCGCGAAGAAGCGCGCCACGGCGAGCTTGCCCTGGTAGAAGCCGGTGTCGTCGGCGGACGGCGACCCGGCCAGCGCGTCGAGGGCCACCGCCGCCTGGCGGGTCAGCAGCCAGCCGATGAGCAGGTCGCCGACGCTCATCAGCAGCCGGGTCGAGTTCTGTCCGATCTTGTAGACCTCGCTGGGGTCGCCGCCGGAGTCCTTCAGCCAGCCGAGCATCGTGTCGACCATGCCGCGCACGTCGTCGATGCCCTCGCGCAGCGACTCGCACTCCAGCTTCAGGTCGGCGTTCGACTCGGTGGCGTCGCAGAAGTCGGTCATCTCGCCGAGCAGGAGGTCCAGCGCCACCCGGCGGTCCCGGGCGATCTTGCGGAAGAAGAAGTCCATGCCCTGGATCGCGGTGGTGCCCTCGTACAGGGTGTCGATCTTCGTGTCCCGGATGTACTGCTCCATCGGGTAGTCCTGCAGGTAGCCCGAGCCGCCGAGGGTCTGCAGGGACAGCGCCAGCATCTCGTAGGAGCGCTCCGAGCCGACGCCCTTCACGATCGGCAGCAGCAGGTCGTTGACGTTGGAGCCCTGGGCGTGGTCGCGGTCCAGCCAGCCGGCGGTGTAGAGGTAGACGGCGCGCAGGCCCTCGGCGTACGCCTTCTGCAGCATCAGGATGCGGCGCACGTCGGGGTGGCGGTCGATGGTGACGCGCGGGGCGGTCTTGTCGGCGGCCTGGGTCAGGTCCGGGCCCTGCACCCGCTGGCGGGCGTAGTCCAGCGCGTTGAGGTAGCCCGTCGACAGCGTCGCGATGGCCTTCACGCCGACCTGCATCCGTGCCGACTCGATCACCTTGAACATCTGCGCGATGCCGTCGTGCACCTCGCCGACCAGCCAGCCCACCGCCGGGGTGCCGTGCTGGCCGAAGGTCAGCTCGCAGGTGGAGGAGACCTTGAGGCCCATCTTCTTCTCGACGTTGGTGGCGTAGACGCCGTTGCGCTCGCCCAGCTCGCCGCTGCCGTGGTCGAAGTGGAACTTCGGCACCAGGAACATCGACAGGCCCTTGGTGCCGGGGCCGCCCGCACCGGGCGTGTCCACCGGCCGGGCCAGCACGAAGTGCATGATGTTCTCGCTCAGGTCGTGCTCGCCCGAGGTGATGAAGCGCTTGACGCCCTCGATGTGCCAGGTGCCGTCGGCCTGCGGCAGCGCCCGGGTGCGGCCCGCGCCCACGTCGGAGCCGGCGTCCGGCTCGGTCAGCACCATGGTCGCGCCCCACCGGCGGTCGATCATGATCTCGGCGATGCGCTGCTGCTCCGGGGTGCCCATGCGGTGCAGCAGGCCGCCGAAGCCGGGGCCGCCGCCGTACATGTACACCGGCGCCTGCGCGCCCTGCACCAGCTCGATCAGCGCCCACCACAGCGCGCGGGGGGCGACCACGCCGCCCGCCTCGGCCGGCATGTCCAGCCGCCACCACTCGGCGTCCATCCACGCCTGGTACGACCGGCGGAAGCCCTCGGGCATCGCCACCGAGAACGTGCGCGGGTCGTAGACGGGCGGGGTCCGGTCGGCCTCGGCGTACGACGCCGCGATCGGTCCCACCGACAGCCGCTCGACCTCGGCGAGCATGTGCTCGACGGTCTCGGTGTCGAGCTCGGCGAAGCGCCCGGAGCCGAGCTGCTCGCCGAGGCCGAACACCTCGAACAGGTTGAACCGCAGGTCGCGCAGGTTGCTCCGGTAGTGGCTCATGGCCGCCCTTTCGTCGTCTCCGAGGTGCCTCATGACACTGCGTGGCGCCTCGCCCTGTCAATACCGACCGGTTGGTATGTTGTCTTTCACCAACCCTACCGACCGGTCGGTCGGATCGCTAATGTGTGCACAGCCACTGCATGAACGACTACTGAGGGGCAACTGTGCGCACAGGTCTGGAAGGTCGAACCGCGCTGGTCACCGGCGCCTCCCGGGGCATCGGCCTGGCCACCGCGGCCGCGCTGGCCGCCGAGGGCTGCAACGTCGTGCTCACCTCGCGGCGGCAGCAGGCGCTCGACGCGGTCGCCGAGGAGCTGCGCCAGGCGTACCCGAAGTCCGGCTTCCTCGCCAAGGCCGCGCACGTGGGGGAGAAGGACCAGGCCGAGGCCTGCGTCGCCGCCGCCGTCGCCGAGTTCGGCTCGGTCGACGTGCTGGTCAACAACGCCGGCACCAACCCGTACTTCGGGCCCATGGTCGACCTCGACGTGTCCCGCGCCGAGAAGACCGTGCAGGTCAACCAGCTGTCCATCGTGCTGTGGACGCAGGCGGTGTGGCACGCCTCGATGGCCGCCAGCGGCGGCGCGATCGTCAACATCGCCTCCGTCGGCGGCCTGGTCACCGAGCCCGGCATCGGCTACTACAACGCCACCAAGGCCGCGGTCATCCACCTCACCCGGCAGTTCGCCGCCGAGCTGGCCCCGAAGGTGCGGGTCAACGGCATCGCGCCGGGCATCGTGCGGACCAAGCTCGCCCAGGCGCTGTGGGAGAACAACGAGGAGCTGATCAACCAGCACACCCCGCTGGGCCGCATCGGCGAGCCCGCCGACATCGCCAACGCGATCGTGTTCCTGGCCGGGCAGACCTCTTCGTGGATGACGGGCCAGACGCTCGTCGTCGACGGCGGCTCCCTGATCCGCCACTCGTTCCTCGGCTGACCGCCCTCCTTTCCTTGATCAAAGCTCCCGCCATGCTGTTCTAACAGCATGGCGGGAGCTTTGATCAAGGAGCTGGTGCGGCAGGCGCTACCGCGTGATCCTCACTGTGTAGTCGCCACGCGCGCAGCCGGTGACCTGCCAGCCGCCGGGCACCCGCAGCGACTTCACGTCGCGGATGTTCTCGGTGCGCAGCACGGGCTGCGCATCGCCGGGCACCCAGATGTCGAGCCGGCAGTCCGCGCCGTCAGCGGCGGCCCACGCGCTGAATCTCAGACCGCCTCCGGTGGCTTCCAGGGTCCTCAGGAGGCCGGGGAACCTCTTCGGATACGCCCTGCTCAGGGGCTGCGCGAAGCCGGTGGGCGGGGCGATGGGAGCGCCGGTGACACAGTCGACCCCGGCGAGGTTGCCGGAGGTCTTAGCGTGGGGGCCGGTCTCCGGCGAGCCGCAGCCCTGCTTCCATACCCAGAACGCGCCGCCGAGGCCGCGCCGGTCCTGCGTCGCGCCGAACCGGGCCACCGTCGCGCCGTCCACCGCCGGGTCGCCGAACCAGCCCCACTCGCCGGGCCAGAGCGCCGCGCCGTACGCCGCCGCTGCGCGCGCCGACACCGTCAGGTTGCGCTCGATCGTGGCGATGGTCAGCCCGAACCCCTGGTCCATCGAGATCGACTCGCTGTACGGGTGCGGCGCGAAGACCAGCAGCCGGTCGTCGGTGAAGCCGGGCGGCGGCGTGACGTCGAAGGCGAGCCCGGACCAGAGCACGCTCGGCTCGAAGAAGACCAGGTGCGCGAAGCCCCGTCCGGCCCGCTCGGCGTCGCGGATCGCGGTGATTGCCGCGTCGTAATAGCGGCCCAGCAGCAGCCCGGAGCTGATCGGGGGGTTCGCGCCGATGCCGGGCTCGTTCAGCAGGTCGTATCCGGCGACCGCCGGCTCGTTCGCGAACGCCTGCGCGACGAACGCCCAGGCCTTGACCAGCTCGGTCTGGATCCCGTCCCGGTCGGTATAGAAGTTGCTGTACGCCGTCGCCACCGCCGGGGCGAGGTCACGCGCCAGGAACTGGCAGTGCAGCGTGCCATCGGTGATCGTGGCCCAGGCCGGTGCGCCGTCCCAGCCCCGGGTGGGGGTGGTTCCGCCGCCGCACTGCTGGTCCGGCCGCGCCAGCGCGTTGCCCCAGGCGTCCTGGTGCATGTCCAGCACGACGTAGATGCCGTGCGCCTTGGCCGACGCGACGGCCGCCCGGATCTGCTGAAGGTATGACTGGTCGAACTCGCCGCGCCGAGGCTCCAGCTGCGACCAGGACATGCCCAGCCGGACCACGTTGAAGCCCAGCGCGGCGATGCCGGCGAAGTCGGCGTCGGTCAGCGGCGCGGTCGCCGGGATCGCAGGATCGCGCAGGTGGTAGTCGATCAGCTGGTTCACGTTGACGCCGCGCAGGATCACCTGCCGGCCGGTCACGTCACCGATGACGGGCAGCGCGTCCTCACCCGCGGCGGGCAGCAGGTGCAGCCGCTCCAGCCCACCGGACACCGCCACCGGCGTGGCCGGCTCCACCGGCCGCGGGCCGGGCGCAGCCGGTGCGCGGGTCAGCAGCGGGACCGCCAGCAGCAACACGAAGGCGGGCACGGTGATGTGCCACCACCGGCTCGGATCCCGGTACGCCGAGTCGAGCGCCGCGCGCGACCGCGACCGCCACCGCCACCCGGCCGCCGTGCCGAGTGCGCCGACCAGGCCGGTGGTGACGCCGTAGCCGATGCCGGTGGCGACGCTGAGAAGTGTGGTCGCGATCCACCAGATGTCCGGACCGCCGTCGAACGGAGCGTGGGCCGTCGCGGCGGTCACTGCACCGAGCACGCCCAGGCCGAGCCCGGCCACGGTCGCGGCCAGCCAGACCGTCACGGCGACGGCCGGCAGCGTGCGACGGGCCTGCCGCCGCCACAGCGCCCGCACCACCAGCCAGAAGCTCCCGAGGAACACCACCACGCCGGCGGGGAACCCGGGTTCGGCCGCGGCGTTCGCTCCGAGCAGGGTGTCGGAAAGCGCGTACCCGACCGGCCCGCCCCGCCACCACCGCTCCCCGAACGCGGCCGCCACGACCATGACCACCACGTACATGCCCGCCACGACGAACCCGACGTCGGTCACTCTCCAGTGCCACCACCCCGACTCTCCGTCCCCGGCGTCAGGCAGCGCCGAGGAGTGGGCGAGCGCCGCGTCATCGACGGGCGCCGCGTCGGTGGCGAGCGCCGCATCGTCGGCCTTCGGGGAAGCGGTATCGTCGGCCGACTTCGGGGGAACTGCACGAATTCCGGTCGGCTTGCCTGCAGTTTCCCCGAAACCGGCCGTAGCCGTAGCCGTAGCCGTGGTCGTATTCGTGGTCGTTCCGGCGGGGCCGAGGCGGAAGGCGAGTGCTGCTGCGGCAGCGACCAGTGGTCCGATCAGGAGGAACTTGGTGGCGGCGAAGCCGCTGACGGCGAAGGTGAAGCGCAGCGTCGCTCCGGCGGACAGGTGCGGGCCGATCATGGGTGCCGCGGCGACCAGGCCGGTCACGGCCGTGGCCAGTGCGCCCGCGCCGAGCACGGTGGCCCAGGTGACGAGGAAGACCCACCACGCCGAGCGCTGCGGCCGACTGCCCGCGAGCAGCAGGAGCGGCAGGGCCGTGGCGGCGAGCAGCACCGGCAGCCCGACCAGCAGCGGCGCCCACTGGTAGGCACTGCCGGTCCCCAGCAGCGGCAGGCCCCGGCCGCTGACCGGGGCCAGCAGGCCGGACGGGTCCCAGGCGGCGCCCGCCGCGACGACCAGCACGAGCACGATGACCGCGGCGGCGGCGGCGCGGGCGGCAGGACGCCGCAGCCACGACGCGGGGGCCGGTGAGGTGAGTACCGTCATAATGAACGCGAAGATTAGTCGCATCGGGCAGCCCGCTCGCCCCCGGTTCGGCCCGCCGCGCCGCGCCGAACGGCTGATCGGGAAGCGGGCCGCCCACGGTCACCGGAACCTCCGAAGGATGCTCCATCCTTCAGGACGGGGAGGAATTGGGACTCCTGCGTAGCAGGGCGAGGAAGGCGATTCGCCCGCAGGGCGGACCGCCGTCGACTGTCAGACCCCGCCGCTAGGTTGGGGTAATGACCGCCACGCCGCCGGATGATGCCGGGCATGCCCGGTACATGTATCGGCTGCGCGTGTCCAAGACCGCGGCCACCTTGCTGGAAGCCGAGTGGGCCCGCTGCCGTTGGGTCTGGAACGAATGCGTCCACCAGTCGAAGGCCGCGCACCAGCAGTCCAGGGCGACCGGCGTCAAGGTGGCCCGGGGTCCGGCCCAACTCGACAAGATGCTGACCGAGGCCCGCTGCCGCACCGCGTGGCTGCGCGAAGGGTCGTCGGTGCCGCAGCAGCAGGTGATACGGGACTTCGGCAAGTCCCGCGCCAAAGCGCTGAAGGACATCAAGGACCGGCTGCCCATGGCGCGTCGAGCTGGGATGCCCCGGGTGAAGAAGAAGCACCGCAGCGACCCAAGCCTGAACTACACGCGCCGCGGCTTCCGCCTGAAGGACGGCAGGCTGCACCTGGCGGGCGGCGTCGTCGTGACCGTCGTGTGGTCCCGTGAACTCCCGGCCGACCCCAGCTCGGTGCGCGTGTACCGCGACAACCTCGGACACTGGTACTGCTCGTTCGTCGTCGCCGCACCGGTCGAGCCACTGCCCGCCACCGGCAGTGTGATCGGCATCGACTGGGGCGTGAAAGAGGTCGCGACCACCACCAGCGACGCCCATGACCTTCCCCACCCCGAACACGGGCGTAAGGCCGCCGCAAGGCTGGCCCGCTACCAGCGCCAGATGTCGCGTCGCGAACGACCCAAGGGCAAGCCGCAGAGTCGGGGCTACCGCAAGGCGCAGCGGCAGGCCGCGAAGCTGCACGAGAAGGTGGCCAGGCAGCGGCAGGACACGGCCCGTAAGTGGGCCAAGGCCGTGGTCGCCGACCACGACCGCATCGCGGTGGAGGACTTCCGGCCGAAGTTCCTCGCCAAGACCACGATGGCCCGCAAGGCCGCTGACGCCGCCATCGGCGCCACCAAAGCCGCACTGGTCGAGATGGCCCGCAAACATTGCCGGGACGTCCGGCCCGTACATCCTGCGCATACCACGATGGACTGCGCGCATTGCATGACGAGAGCCAAGCATGCACTGCCGCTGGGTGAGCGCACCTATACCTGCACCGCGTGTGGAGCCGTGTCCCCACGGGACAAGAACTCCGCCCGCGTGATGCTTGTCAGGGCTGGTCTGTGCCCTGCTGGTGCTGAGGGCGTAAGACCACCTGAGCCGCCGGCTCGGGTAGCTGCCTGAGCCAGGAATCCTTATAAGCCCTGAGCTTT
>NZ_BONF01000070.1 GCF_016862575.1 Catellatospora bangladeshensis
AATGTGGAGTGTGGCGGGCCGTCCGGGGGGCGCCGGACGGCCCGCCACGGCCTATCCCCCGCTGCCCCCGGCCCTGCCGGGCAGGCACGACTCGACGAGGTCCGCGGCACGTGCCGCACCTCCGGCGGCCAGCACCTCCGCCCGCATCGCCGCCACCCCGGCCGCGATCGCCGGATCGGCGCTCACCCGGTTGACCGTCGCGCGCAGCAGGTCCGGGGTGAGCCCGTCCAGCCGCAGCGCCGCGCCGATGCCCGTCTCGGCCACCCGGGCGGCGTTGATGTCCTGTTCCAGCGTCCGGGCGACGGCCACCTGCGGCACTCCCGCCTGCACGCCCTCCATCACGCCGCCCAGCCCGCCGTGCGAGACGAACACCCGGGCGTGCGCCAGCACCGCGAGCTGCGGCGCCACCGGCATGACGGTGACGTTGGGCGGGGGCGGCCCGAGCGACGCCGGGTCCAGCCGCTGTCCGACCGCGAGCACCACGTGCCACGGCGTGCCGGCGAACGCCTCGAACACCAGGCGGTAGAAGTCGGGCCAGTGGTTGTTCAGGGTGCCCAGCGACACCAGCGCCACCGGCGACCCGTCCGCCGGGGGCGACCAGGGCGCGTCCCCGGCGCGCGGCATGGTGCACGGCCCGACGAAGCCGAACTCGGGGCCGAAGCGCTCGCCCGCGTACTGGAACGCCCGCGGCAGGAACGCCAGGTGGCGCACCACGTCCGGGGTGAGGAAGCGCTCGGCCGGCAGCGTGGTCAGCCCGCGGTCGGCGAGGAACTTCTCCAGCCGCACGGCGTACTCGGTCAGGGTGGGATGGTGCGGGTCCACCGGGGCCGCGTCGGTGATCGACCACGGGCCCGCCGAGACGAGCATCGGCCACAGCTGGATCGCCGGGATGCCGTGGGTGTGCGCGAACACGTGCCCGGCGAACGCCATCCGGTCGAACAGCACGAGGTCCGGCGGGTCGGCCAGCAGCGGCTGCTCCAGCTGGGGCAGCGTGTGCTCGGCCTCGGCCAGGAAGTTGAGCAGGCTGCGCCCGATGTGCTCGGTGCGGTCGGGGGTGCCCGCGTGCGGGTCGGTGTCACCGGGCCGGGTCGAGGTGTACGGGAGCACCCGCGCCCCCGCCGCGGCCACGTACGCCGCGCGGTCGGCGCCGGCCGTGCAGCTCACCCGGTGCCCGCGCCGCACCAGCTCGGCGACCAGCCCGAGCGTCGGGAACAGGTGCCCGAGCGCCGGGATGTTGAAGAACGCGATGTGCCTACCCATGCCGTGCCCCCGCCCCGAACACCGGCTGCCCGTCGTCGGCCGGCATCGTGCGGACCAGCTCGGCAATCTCGGCGGCCAGGCCCCGCGCCGTGTCCGCGGTGAACAGGCCGGTGTCGTAGCGCAGGGTCAGGTCCAGCCCGTCGGGCCCGCGCCAGGCGTCGAGCACCAGGTCGTGCAGGATCTGCGGCGCGGCCTGGCCGAACGGCTGCCAGCGCAGCCCCGGCGCGCCGCCCGCGGTCTGCGTGTGCAGCGAGAAGATCACCTGGAAGAGCTGGGTGCGCGAGCGGTCCTCCGGCGGGTCGACCGCGGCGACCACCTGCCCGAACGGCACGCCCTGCCGGGCCAGCCCGGAGATCACCTCGGTGCGCAGCCGCGCCAGCAGCTCGCCGAGGCCGGGTTCGCCGGACAGGTCGGCGCGCAGCGCGATCATGTTGCTGAACAGGCCGACGGCTTCCTCGGTCTCCTCCAGCAGGCGGCCCGCCACCGGCGTACCCACACAGAAGTCGGCCTGTCTGGACCGGCGCGCGAGGACCGTCACCAGCGCGGTGAGCAGCACCATGAATGGAGTCGCCCGGCGGGAGCGGGCGAAGGCGTCCAGCGCGGCCGCCGCGGCCGCGTCCAGGCGCAGGTCGACCTGGTCGGCCCGGGTGGTCTTCACCGGCGGCCGGGGCAGGTCGAGCGGCAGGTCCAGCGGCGGCACCCCGGCCAGGTGCCCGGCCCACCAGCGCAGGTCGGCGTCGGAGTCGGCGTTCGCGCACTGCCAGGCGGCGAAGTCGGCGTAGCCGATGGGCGGCTCCGGCAGCGGCTCCCCGCGGTAGAGCGCGGTCACGTCGCGCTGCAGCACCATCGCCGACTCGCCGTCGGCCAGCAGGTGGTGCACGGCCAGGCACCAGACGTGGTCGTCGGCGCCGAGCCGGATCAGCCGCGAGCGCACCAGCGTGCCGCCGTCCAGGTCGAGCAGCGCCCCGGCCAGCTCCGCGACCAGCTCGCGGGCGCTCGCCTCCGGATCGTCCTGCCCGCTGACGTCGACCTGCTCGGTGTCCAGACCACCGGGCGCCGCGATGACCTGCCGCGGCCCGTCCGCGCCGATCGTGAACGTGGTGCGCAGCGCGTCGTGCCGGTCGGCCAGCGCCCGCACGGCGGCGGTGAAGGCGGGCACGTCCAGCGGCTCGGTGATCCGGTTGGCGATCACCACGATCGGCGACGCGGTGCCCGGGTATGCCGTGCACAGGTGCCACATCCGCCGCTGCAGCAGGGACAGCGGGGCGGTGGCGGCGGGCGCCGGGCGGCGCGGGACGGCCGAGCCCATCTCGTCCAGCGGCGTCTGCACACCCATCGAGCCCCATCCCGGCGTGTCATCCATGAATCGACATACCGTTGATAGCACGGCCGACGCTTACTGCAAAGAATCTTTCCAGAAAAGATCGAACGCCTGACCAGCGTGTGCGCATCCGTCCGATATGGCCTCCCGCACCATGGGATCGGCCAGCCGGGCCAGCCCCGCCAGCCGCTGCCGCGGCACGAACCGCCGCAGCAACCCCGGCGCGAACGTCTCCATCGCCGCCCGCCCCCGCGCACTCCGCAACGCCGCCGCCACCGCGTCGCCGGTGCTGCAGTTTCGGGGAACCCGCGGCTCGGACGGGCTGGATTCGTGCAGTTTCCCGGAAACCGGCGCCGGTGGCAGGTCGCGGAGGAGGTCGCAGGCGGCGAGGCCGAAGCAGAAGGCGGTGAGCCAGAGCTGGAGGAGGAGGGAGTCGGCGATCACGCGACGGATGCGGCCGGCGGGGTCGCGGCGGGACGCCGTGGCGGCGTACCGGTCGAGCAGGTCGGGGATGGTCAGGCCGGCGGGGGCGAGGAACTCGTCGGCGCGCACGGCCGTCCAGCCGCCGTCGGCGCCGGGCACCTGGCAGACGGCGATGCCCTCGAACAGCAGCAGGTGCGGCACCATGCGCGGGGCGAGCACCCGGGCCCACGGCGCGGCGCCGCCGCCGAACAGCACCGAGTGCCGGGGCCCGAGCAGCACGTCGTTGCCGACCAGCGACTCGCCGGGCTCGTGCTCGGCCAGGTTGGGGCAGCTGACCAGCGGCGTCAGCCGGTGCTCGCGGGCGAAACGCCACAGCAGCACGTCGTCGGGTTCGCCGGGCTCGGCCGGGAACTCCGCCAGCGCGTGCGCGACCGCCGCGGGCAGCACCACGGCCGTGGTCGGCACGTACGGGTCGAGCAGCGGCACCCAGCCCGCGCCCGCCAGCGCCGCCAGCCGCACCGCCGGTGAGGTGCGCGAACCCCACTCGGTGAACAGGCACAGGATCCGGTCCGGCTGGGCCGCCACGGCGTCGTGCACCAGCCGCCCGAACCCCGGCGCGAGCCGCATGTCGTCCTGCACCAGCACCCGGTGGGTGGCCGCCGGATCGGTGCGCCGCCAGGCCAGCCGCGCGGTGCGCAGCGCGCTGCGCGGCCCGTCGGGGTCGGGGTCCTCGATCACCTCGAAGCCCAGTCCGGGCTGGCTCGCCGCCAGGGCCGCCGCCTCGTGACGGCGGCGGGGGTGCGTGGTGACCGCCGCCGAAAGCCTTACGCCGGTATCGGCGGGAGGGACATGGCCCGAACGGTTGTCGAGATCGGACGATGACGCTGCGTGCATTTAAGAATCTTAACTGTTAAGTTCCTGGATGTAATCGACGGAGTGGAGGACCGGTGCGTCGCTGGATCGACACGGCGCGCCTGCTGGGTCGGGCAGGGTCACTGCCGGTGACGGCGGCGCTGCTGGTCAGTACGGCCTTCGGGCTCGCCCCGGTCGCCTTCATGGTCGGCATGGCCGTACTGCTGTCCCGGGTGCCCGCGGTCGCCCGGGGCGAGGCCGCGTTCGGCGCGGCCGCCGCGCTCACCCTGGCCACGCTGGCCGCCCAGCAGCTGCTCGGCCCCATGCAGGCCGCGCTCGGCGAGCTGATCGCCCGCCGGGTCGACGGCCACTGCGTGCAGCGCGCGCTGGCCGCGGCATACCGGGACGCGCCGGTGGCCGCCCTGGAGCGGCCCGGCACGCTGGACCTGCTGGCCGACGTGCGCACCGCCATCGACCGGGCCAGCCCGTCGCCGGGCGCCGCCGCCGCGGCGCTGCCCGCGCTGGTCGCCCGCTACGCCGGGCTCGCCGGGGCGGTCGCGCTGGTGGGCGTGGTGCTCTCCCCCGCCGTCGCCGCCGTGGTCGCGGCGACCGCGCTGGTGGTCCGGTTCGGGCAGCGCGGTTCGCTGGGCCGCTTCGCCGCCAAGTGGGACGCGCTGTCGCCGCAGCGGCGGCGGCTGGCGTACGTGCGCGAGCTGTCCACCGGCACGGCCGCCGCCAAGGAGATCAGGGTGCTCGGCCTGCTGGACTACCTCGGCGGGCGGCTGCACACCGAGCACCACGGCTACCTCGACCCGCTCTGGGCGATGCGGCGCAGGCTGCTGCGGCTGCCGTTCGTCGGGTTCGCGCTGGCCGGGCTCGCCGGGGCGGCCGTCGCCCTGGCCGCCGTCGCGCAGGCCACCGCCGCGGGCGGCCTCGACCTGCTCGGGTACGCCGTGGCGGTGCAGGCGGTGCTGGTGCCGATCCGGTTCGGCGTCTACTTCCCCGAGGCGGACGTGCAGACGCAGTTCGGCGGCCGGGCATACGCGGCGCTGACGGGCTTCGAGGCGGCCGTCCGCGGTGAGCGGCTGCCGGGCACTACGCAAGCGCCCGCCCCGCGCCGCGAGATCCGGTTCACCGGCGTCGGCTTCGCCTACCCCGAGGGCCGCCGCGTCTTCACCGACCTCGACCTGACCATCCCCGCCGGACGCTGCACGGCGATCGTCGGGCTCAACGGCGCGGGCAAGACCACCCTGGTCAAGCTGCTCACCCGCTGCTACGACCCGGACCGGGGCGCGATCACCGCCGACGGCGTGGACCTGCGCGACTTCGACCCGGCCTCCTGGCAGCAGCGGCTCGCCGTCATCTTCCAGGACTTCAACCGGTACGAGCTGAGCGCCGCCGACAACATCGGCCTCGGCACCGGCGACGAGACCGCCTGGCGTGCCGTCGCCGCCCGCGCCGGAGCGGGCGAGGTGCTCGCCGGGCTGCCCGGCGGCCTGGACACCACCCTCAACGCCCGCTACCCCGGCGGCACCGACCTGTCCGGCGGCCAGTGGCAGCGCATCGCCCTGGCCCGCGCCCTGCACGCGGTCGCGCGCGGCGCCCGGGTGCTGGTCCTCGACGAGCCCACCGCCGCCCTGGACGTACGCGCCGAGGTCGAGTTCTTCGACCGCTTCCTCACCGAGACCGAAGGGCTGACCAGCGTCATCGTCTCGCACCGGTTCTCCACCGTGCGCCGGGCCGACCAGATCGTGGTGCTGTCGGACGGCCTGGTCGTCGAGCGCGGCAGCCACGACGAGCTGATGGCGGCGCAGGGTCACTACGCCGAGATGTTCGCGCTGCAGGCCAGCCGCTTCCGGGAGGCCGTGGGTTGAGGACGCTGCGCACCGCCGCCGGCTTCGTGTTCGGCCTCGCCTGGCGGGCCGCACCGGGCAAGCTGCTGGCCGGGGTCGGCCTGCTGCTGGCGGGCTACCTGGCCACCCCCTTCGCCGGCTACCTGCTGCGCGACTTCACCGACGCCGCGCTGGCCGGCGCGGCGGCCACCGCCACGGCGTTCGCGTTCGGCGTGGCCGGGCTGCTGGTCTGCGAGCTGATGCTGGGCCACTTCGCGCACCTGCACTACTTCGAGGTGGGCGAGCAGGCGGGCACGGTGCTCGACCGCCGGCTGCTTGACCTGGCCAACGGCCGGCCCACCCTCGCCCACCTGGACGACCCGCGCTTCGCCGACACGCTCGCGCTGGCCGCGCAGGACGTCGCGCAGACCCGGCCCGCCCTGGAGGGCCTGCTGCACCTGGGCGGGCTGGTGCTGCGGGCAGCGGTGACCGTCGTGCTGCTGGCCACGGTCGACCCGTGGCTGGCGCTGCTGCCGCTGGCGGCCGTGCCGCCGGTGCTGGTCACCCGGCACGCGGCGCGCCTGGTCGAGCGGGCCCGCGAGCGCACGGCGGCCTCGGGCCGGTTCACCGGGCACCTGCTGTCGCTGGCCGCCGACGCGGGCGCGGTCAAGGAGATCCGCCTGTTCGGCGCGCACGGTTTCCTGATGGCGCGGCAGGCCGAGCAGTGGTCACAGGCCACCGGCACGCTCTGGTCCGCGCAGTGGCGGGCCGCCCTGCTGCGCGGCTGCGGGCAGCTGCTGTTCGCGTTCGCGTACGGCGGCGCGATCCTGCTGGTCCTGCGCCGGGCCGCCGCCGGGACCGCCACCGTCGGCGAGGTGGTGCTGGTGGTGACGCTGGCCGTGCAGATCAGCGTGCAGGTGGCGAGCGCCATCGGGCTGCACGCGACGGTCGCCTCGGCGGCGCGCACCGCCGAGCGCTTCGCCGAGCTGGCCGCCGCCGTGCCCGCCCCCGCGGCGGCGACCGTGACCGCGCCCAGGCGGCTGGTCCGGGGCATCCGGCTGCACGGGGTGACCTTCGGCTACCCCGGCTCGGACAGGCCGACGCTGCGTGACGTCGACCTGACCATCCCGGCCGGGGCCACGGTGGCGCTCGTCGGCGAGAACGGCGCGGGCAAGAGCACCCTGGTCAAGCTGCTGTGCGGGCTGTACGCGCCGACCGCCGGGCGGATCACGGTGGACGGGGTGGACCTGGCCCGGATGCCCGCCGACGCCTGGCACCGCCGGATCGCGATGCTGTTCCAGGACTTCGCCCGGCTGCACTTCACGGTCCGCGACAACGTCGGGGTGGGCGAGCTGGCCCTGCGCGACGACGACGCGGTCCTGCACGCCGCCGTGCACCAGGCCCGTGCCACCCGCGCCGTCGAGCAGGCGGGCGGCCTCGACGGCCTGCTGGGCCGCGGTTACGCCGACGGCACGGAGCTGTCCGGCGGCCAGTGGCAGTCGCTGGGCCTGGCCCGCTCGCTGATGCGTCCCCGCCCGCTGCTGCTGGCGCTCGACGAGCCCGCCGCCGCGCTCGACGCGCACGCCGAGAACGCTCTGTTCACCAGGTTCGCCGCGGCGGCCCGGCGGGCCGGGCGGGGCAACGGCGCGATCACCCTGTTCGTGTCGCACCGGTTCTCCACCGTGCGCGCCGCCGACCTGATCGTCGTGCTGCGCGACGGCACCGTGGCCGAGGTCGGCACCCATGACGAGCTGATGGCCCGTCCCGGGCTCTACCACGACCTCTTCCACCTCCAGGCCAAGGCTTACACCTGAGCCGTCCAGGTCGGATTCACGACGAGTCCTAGGCAGAGCCGCACGATCAACTTACCGTGTCGGCCATGACCGCCTCTCCGCTTCGCCACGCGGTGCCCGGCTCCGGCCGGACGCGTACCCATAACGCCCCCCGCCCCACCCCGGTCCGCGCGGCGCTGGCGCTCGCCGGTGTGCTCACCCTGGCCCTGCTCGGCACCGCCGCCTGCGGCAAGAAGGGCGGCGACCCGCAGACCAGCTCGTCGGCGAACACCGTGCTCACCACCGGCCCGAGCGCGAGCACCGACCCGAGCGCCCTGCCCTCCGGCTCGGCGACCGCCGCGCCGAAGCCGTCCGCGACCGGCGGCGGCGACAAGCCCGTCTCCTTCCCGACGTCGGCCAAGGATTACGGCCTGGCCACCCTGGCCGCGTGGGCCAGCGGCAGCAAGTCGAGACTGGACCTCTACGCCAACCAGGCGGCGGTCGCCCAGTTCATGGGCCACGGCAAGCCGAACAGCCAGTGGACGAACCTGAACTGCGAGGCGCAGGGCGGCACCCACACCGCGTGCAACTACCGCAACGCCCACGGCGACGACGCCCGGCTGGCCATGGAGAACACCGAGCTGGGCCACCCGACGGCGACCACCGACGTGTTCATCAACCGGACGCAGTACGGGCTCACCGCAGACCAGTACGTCAGCGACTTCATCGCGGCCTGGCAGGACCGGAACAAGCAGCGGATGACCCGCTACTCGACCTCGTCCATCGCGAGCGCGTTCCTCGGCAAGACCGCGCCGACCGGCAGCCAGGTCCAGAGCCCCACCAAGTCGGGCAGCAACTGGATCGTGCAGGTCACCGGCCTGCCCCTGGGTTCGGGCAACTGGACGTTCACGGTCAGCGCGAGCAAGCTCGGCGGCGGCAACGCCATCACCGCCGGCAAGGCCGACTGACCGCCCGGGTTCTCCATCGAAGGTCCCGCCATCCCTCACGGCGGGCGGGACCTTCGATGACTAGACGAAGCACGGGCGCAACGTGCGCCCACTAAACTCGGGGTCGTGCAGGTCGACCCCGGCGCGCCGCCGATCCTGAGTAACGTGCCCGGCTCGTTCACCTGGAAGGTGCTGCACGAGCGGCACCCGGCGATCATCGACCAGGTAGCCGCGGCGTTCCCCTACCCGCCGCACATCCGCGCCGCGTTGGACCGGCTCCGCCGAGACGCGGTCTCGGGCGTGGTGGAGCCACTGCCCGCCGACGCGCACGACGCCGCCGACTGGACCCGCTGGAGCGCGCCCTACCTCGGCATGAGCTGGTACGACGTGCCGTTCCTGTGGGCCGAGAACTACTTCTACCGCCGCCTGCTCGACGCGATCGGCTACTTCCGGCCGGGCCCCTGGCGCGGGCTGGACCCGTTCGAGCCGCAGAAGAACGCCGAACTCGCCGACCCGGCGCTCGACGCGGACCTGGCGGGCCTCGCCCGCATCGCGGACCTGCCGCCGGACGAGCAGCTCACCGCGGCCGTGGACGCCGCGCTCTGGGGCAACCGCGCCGACCTGGCCACCCGCTTGTCCGACCCGGAGGCCGAGCACCGCAAGCACGCCAGCGACCTGGTCGCCGACGACAGCGCCGCGCTGCACGAGATCCTCGCCCCCGGCACCGGCGGCACGGTGTGCCTGGTCGCCGACAACGCGGGCCGCGAGCTGCTGCCCGACCTGGCGCTCGTCGACGTGCTGCTGCACGGCGGCCGCGCCGACCGGGTCGAGCTGCACCTCAAGCCGCTGCCGTACTTCGTCTCCGACGCCACCGGCCGCGACCTGCTGGCCTGCCTGCACCGGCTCGCCGCGCACGAGGCGAGCGCGCCCCTGGCCGGGCGGCTGCGGGCGGCGCTCGGAGACGGACGGCTGGAGCTCGCCGTGCCGGGTTTCTACTGCACGCCGCTGACCTACGCCGAGCTGCCCGGCGGGCTCGCGGCGCGGTTCCGGGCGGCGAAGCTGACCGTGGTCAAGGGCGACCTGCACTACCGGCGGCTGGTCGGCGACCGGCACTGGCCCGCCGCGACCCCGTTCGAGGCGGTCACCGAGGGCTTCCCCGGGGCGGTCGCCGCGCTGCGTACCCTCAAATCGGAGGTCCTGGTGGGCGTGCCCGACGCCGCCGCGCGGGACGCGGCGGGCGAGCAGTGGCGGCTCAACGGCACGCACGGCCTGATCCAGGTCCGCCGGTAGCGCCCGCCTCCGTCACCCCTGCGGTCGAGCTGCGGTTCCATGCATCACCAGCCCGCGCGAACGGAGTTGGTACGGGTGGACCGCTCGTCGACCCGGGAGCTGACATGGGGATTCGTAGATCGCTGCTGAGCGCGGCCGGCGCGGCGTGCGCGCTGCTGCCGCTGACCGCCGCCGCGGCCGCTCCCGACCCGGGGCCGGCGCCCGAGCCGGTGGTCCCGGACGCGGTGTTCCCGCTGGTCGCGTACACCGAGCACGACCTCGGCGGGGCGTCGCAGGCGTTCGGTTCGGGCGTGTTCGACGCCGACAGCGGCGGGCTGGGCGCGGTCGGCGCGGACGCGATCTCGTCGCTGCGGGTGGCCGAGGGTTACCGGGTGCTGGCCTGCGACCTGACCCCGGCTCAGGCCGCCGGTGCCCTCGACGGCCTAGGCGCGTGCCGCTACTACGACGCGGGCTGGTACGACCGGGTCGGCGGCGGCCTGGACGAGAGCATCTCGCTGCTGGCCGTGGTCGCCACGGCGGAGCAGCGCGGCACCGGCGTGACCGTGTACGGCGGAGCCGGGTTCACCGGCGGCCGCCTGGCGCTAGGCCCCGGCCGCCACGAGGCGGACTCCGGCGACCTGGCGCGGCTCGACGCGGTCAACTCGCTGACGGTGGACGAGGGCCACACGGCGGTGCTCTGCGACAGCTTCCGGTCCACCGCCGTGGCCAGCGGCAACCCGGGCATATGCCAGGCGTTCGGGCCTGGCGAGCACGACACCGTGGGCGCGGGGCTGGCCGACGTGGTGTCGCTGGTCGCGGTGGGCGGGCCCGCGGTGACGGCGACGCAGGGCTACGCCATGGCGGGCGCCGCGCAGACCTTCGCGCCCGGCATCCACCAGGCCGGGGCCGGTGAGCTGGCGATCGTCGGCAACGACGCGATCAGCTCGCTGCGGGTGGCCCCCGGCTACCGGGTGCTGGCCTGCGCCGACGACGGCGCGGGCGCGGACTCGCTGGACGAGTGCACGCTGTTCGAGGCCGGGACGCACGACCTGGCCGGCACCGGGCTGGACGAGGCCGTCTCGCTGCTCGCCGTCTCGGCGGGCCCGGCCAGCGGAGACCTGCTCACCGCGTACGACGGCGAGGATCTGGCGGGCACCTCCGGCGGCTTCGGCCCCGGCATCTACGCCGCCGCCGATCTGGGCGCGGTCGGCAACGACGAGATCAGCTCGCTGCGGCTGGCCGACGGTGCCCGCGCGGTGCTGTGCGAACACGACGACACCGAACCCGGCGAGGTCGGCACCTGCCGCCTGTTCACCGGCGGGGAGCACGGCGACCTCGGCGAGCTGGACGACCGCACGTCGCTGCTGGCGGTCTCCTGATCCTCGCCGCCGAATCTCCGCCGCGGATCTCCACCGGTGGATCTTCGCCGGCCCATGTTCGCTGTGACCTTCGCGCCTGCCCAGGGCTCCCGGGTGCCGCACCAGCCGCATACCGGGAGCCCTGCTCGTGGCGGCGACGCGCCGGGCTGACCGGCGCGGTCGTAAATCGCGTTGCGGAGTGAGTGCTCACTCATTTAGAGTCGCCGCCGTGACTGACGACGCCTCCCCCCGGCGCCGGGTATCCCCGCTCACCCCCGAGGACCGGCGCGCCGCGATCATCGCGGCCACCCTGCCCCTGCTGCGTGCCGAAGGCCTCAACGTGAGCACCCGCCGGATCGCCGAGTGCGCTGGCGTGGCCGAGGGCACGATCTTCCGCGTCTTCCCCGACAAGGGGGCGCTGATCTCCGCCACGCTCGCGCACGCCTTCGACCCGGGACCCACCATCGAGTCGATCAAGGCGATCGGCGGCGACCCAGACCTGAGGTTCCGGCTGCGTACGGCGGTGCACACGCTGACCCGCCGGTTCCGCGACAACGCCCCGCTGATGATGTCGCTGCGCAGCAGCGGGCTGGCCGTGATGACCAGCGCGCCGGCCGCCTTCGACCCGGGCGAGGCGCTGGCCCGGCTCACCGCCGCGATCACCGAGCTGATCGGGCCCGACGCCCACCTGGTCCGGCTGCCCGCCGAAACCGTCGCAGGGCTGCTGGTCTCGATGGTCCTGATGAACAACCGCAATCACATCCTGCCCGCCGAGGAGCTCGTCGACGTCCTCCTCGACGGCGTCCTCTCCCCCGAACCCGAGAAAGAGCCCGCATGCTGATCAGACTCGTACGCCGCCAGCTGCGGCCGTACTGGCGGCAGATCGCGCTGGTCGTGCTGCTGCAACTGGTGCAGACGATCGCGAACCTCTACCTGCCCACCCTCAACGCCGACATCATCGACCACGGCGTGGTGACCGGCGACACCGGCTACATCATGCGCGTCGGCGCGGGCATGCTCGGCGTCTCGCTCGTGCAGATCATCTGCTCGATCGGCGCGGTGTACTACGGCGCGCAGACCGCGATGGCGCTCGGCCGCGACATCCGGGCCGACGTGTTCGCCCGGGTGCAGTCCTTCTCCGCCCGCGAGGTGGGCCACTTCGGTGCCCCGTCGCTGATCACGCGTACCACCAACGACGTGCAGCAGGTCCAGATGCTGGCCCTGATGACCTTCACCATGATGGTCTCCGCGCCGATCATGATGGTGGGCGGCATCGTCATGTCGCTGCGGCTGGACGTGCAGCTGTCCGGCCTGCTGCTGGCCGTGCTCCCCGCGCTGGTCATCGGCATCGCCCTGATCGTGGCCCGGATGCGGCCGCTGTTCCGGGCCATGCAGACCAACATCGACGAGGTCAACCGGGTGATGCGCGAGCAGATCACCGGCATCCGGGTGATCCGGGCGTTCGTCCGGGACCGGCGCGAGCAGGAGCGCTTCGCCGGGGCCAACACCGAGCTGACCAACGTCGCGCTGGCCGTGGGCAAGCTGATGGCGGGCATGTTCCCGTTCGTCATGCTGATCATCAACGTGTCGACGGTGGCCGTGGTCTGGTTCGGCGCGCACCGCATCGAAAGCGGCGGCATGGAGATCGGCGAGCTGACCGCGTTCCTGAGCTACCTGATGCAGATCCTGATGGCGGTCATGATGGCCACCTTCATGTTCGTCATGATCCCGCGGGCCGAGGTGTGCGCGGAGCGCATCGAGGAGGTGCTGGACACCGAGTCCAGCGTCGTGCCGCCGGCCGCCCCGGTCGTCCCGTCCGGCCTGCGCGGGCACCTGGAGTTGCGCGACGTCGAGTTCAGCTACCCCGGCGCTGAGGAGCCGGTGCTGCGCAACATCGCCTTCACCGCCCGGCCCGGCGAGACCACGGCCATCATCGGCAGCACCGGCAGCGGCAAGTCCACGCTGCTGCACCTCGTGCCGCGGCTGTTCGACGCCACCGGCGGCCGGGTGCTGGTCGACGACGTGGACGTACGCGAACTCGACCCGCAGGCCCTGTCGCGCACGGTCGGGTTCGTCCCGCAGAAGCCGTACCTGTTCTCCGGCACCGTCGCCTCGAACCTGCGCTACGGCAAGGCCGACGCCACCGACGAGGAGCTGTGGCGCGCCCTGGAGATCGCCCAGGCGAAGGAGTTCGTCGAGGCGATGCCGGAGGGCCTGGACGCCCCGATCGCGCAGGGCGGCACCAACGTCTCCGGCGGCCAGCGCCAGCGCCTGGCCATCGCCCGCGCCCTGGTCGCCCGGCCGGAGATCTACCTGTTCGACGACTCCTTCTCCGCCCTGGACTACGCCACCGACGCCGCGCTGCGCCGGGACCTGGCCCGGGAGACCGCCGACGCGACCGTGGTGATCGTGGCCCAGCGCGTCAACACCATCCGCGACGCCGACCGCATCCTCGTCCTCGACGACGGCGTGGTCGTCGGCACCGGCACCCACCGCGAACTCATGTCCGGCAACACGACCTACCGCGAGATCGTGCTGTCCCAGCTCACCGAGGAGGAGGCAGCGTGACCGCCCCCGCTCAGCGCCGCGAAGGCGGCGGCCCCAGGTTCGGCCCCGGCGCGATGATGGCCGGGCCGCCGCAGGCCAAGTCGCTCAACTTCAAGGAGTCCAGCCGCCGCCTGCTGCGCCTGCTCAACCCGCATCGCGGGCTGGTCTGGATCGCGGTCGTGCTCGGCATCACCGGCGTCGGCCTGTCCGTGGTCGGCCCGCGCATCCTCGGCCACGCCACCGACATCCTGTTCACCGGCATCGTCAGCGGGTCCATGCCCGCGGGCGTGACCAAGGAGCAGGCCGTCGCCGCCGTGCGCGCCGACGGCAACGACACCCTCGCCGACATGCTGTCCGCCATGGACCTGCACCCCGGCCAGGGCGTCGACTTCACCGCCCTGGGCAACGTGCTGCTGATCGCGCTCGTGGTCTACCTGGCCGCGTCGGCGTTCTCGCTGTTCCAGTTCCGGCTCATCACCACCGTCGTGCAGCGGGCCGTCTACGCGCTGCGCGAGCAGGTCGAGCTGAAGCTGTCCCGGCTGCCGCTGAGCTACTTCGACGGCCAGCAGCGCGGCGAGGTGCTCAGCCGGGCCACCAACGACATCGACAACGTCGCGCAGACCATGCAGCAGTCGCTCAGCCAGCTGATGAACTCGGTGCTGACCATCGTCGGCGTACTGGCCATGATGTTCTGGATCTCGCCGCTGCTCGCCCTGATCGCGCTGGTCACCGTGCCGGTGTCGGTGTGGGTCACCATGCGCATCGGCAAGAAGGCGCAGCCGCAGTTCATCGGCCAGTGGGCGGCCACCGGCCGGCTCAACGCGCACATCGAGGAGATGTTCACCGGCCACTCGCTGGTGAAGGTGTTCGGCCGCCAGGAGGAGGCCGCGGCGACCTTCCGCGAGCACAACGAGGCGCTGTACACCAGCAGCTTCAAGGCGCAGTTCATCTCCGGCATGATCCAGCCCGCCATGTTCTTCATCGGCAACCTGAACTACGTGCTGGTCTCGGTCGTCGGCGCGCTGCGCGTGGCGTCCGGCTCGCTGTCGCTCGGCGACGTGCAGGCGTTCATCCAGTACTCGCGCCAGTTCAGCCAGCCGCTGAGCCAGGTCGCCGCCATGGCCAACCTGGTGCAGTCCGGCGTCGCCTCCGCCGAGCGGGTGTTCGAGCTGCTCGACGCCGGCGAGCAGAGCCCGGAGCCGGTGGACGCGCCGCGGCTGCCCGCGGTGCGCGGCGAGGTGCGGTTCGAGCACGTCGCGTTCTCGTACACCGACGACAAGCCGCTGATCACGGATCTGTCGCTGACCGTGGAACCCGGCCACACCGTGGCCATCGTCGGCCCCACCGGCGCGGGCAAGACCACCCTGGTCAACCTGCTGATGCGGTTCTACGAGGTCAAGGGGGGCAGGATCACCCTCGACGGCGTCGACATCGCCACCATGCACCGCGAGGAGCTGCGCTCCAAGACGGGCATGGTGCTGCAGGACACCTGGCTGTTCGGCGGCACCATCGCCGACAACATCGCCTACGGCGCGGACGGGGCGACCCGCGAGCAGATCGTCGCGGCCGCCAAGGCCGCCCACGTGGACCGCTTCGTGCGCACCCTGCCCGACGGCTACGAGACGGTGCTCGACGAGGACGGCACCAACCTCAGCGCGGGCGAGCGGCAGCTCATCACGATCGCGCGGGCGTTCCTCGCCGAGCCGAGCATCCTCATCCTCGACGAGGCCACCAGCTCGGTCGACACCCGCACCGAAGCCCTGATCCAGCAGGCGCTCAACTCCCTGCGCGCCGGCCGGACCAGCTTCGTCATCGCCCACCGCCTGTCCACCATCCGCAACGCCGACGTCATCCTCGTCATGGAGCACGGCGACATCGTCGAGCACGGCTCCCACGACAAGCTGATCGCCTCCGGCGGCGCCTACGCCCGCCTCTACGAAGCCCAGTTCGCCGGCACCCCCGCCTAGAAAGGAAGGGCACCTTCTTAACGCTATGCGTAGAAGAAGGTGCCCTTCTTAACTTTCCCCGTCTCGACTCTCGCTGCTGCCATCCGCTGACACAGCGGACGGTCGCAGCCGCCGGGTGTCCTCCAGCAGGTCCACCAGGTGTGAGAGCTGATCGCTGCTCAGCCGCCGGGCCTGCCAGGCCAGTGCGGCGAGTTCGGCGCTCGCCGGATGCGGCTTCGCCTCCTCGTCCACCGGGCCGACGCCGGTGAGCGCGACCATCTCGGCGGGCGGGTACCCGAGCAGGTACGCGAACGCCGTCACGTACCGAGGCGTGACCGCGACCCTGCCCGGCCCGAGCATCCCGATGGTGGAGTCCGCGACATAAGGCCCGTCGCCGATCTCCATGAGCAGCCTCGCGTTCGGACGGATGTTGCGGTTCTTCAGCAGTCTGATCAGCAGCGCGCCGGGCTGGTCGAGGTATTCGTCGGGCGGCGCGGGTCCGGTGCGCGGCTCCACCGGCAGCGACCCGATCGCTCCCGCCAGCCACCCGCGCCGCTCCGGGCTCAACCCGATGGCGTACCTGAGGATCGTGCCCACGTTCCCGTGGTTCGTCGGCCAAGCCGAGGCCAGCTCGGGCGGCACGGGCAGCCCGGCGATGACGAAGAGGTCGGCGACGGGCAGGCCCAGCGCCGGTCCCAGCCGCTTCAGGATCTCCGGGCTGGGCGCGGTGCCTCTGACGATCAGGCCGAGTTCGGCACTCGGCACCGCGGCCTGCTGTGCCAGACGCCCGATGGTGATCCCGACCGGCAAGTGAGTGCCCCGGCGAGCCCAGAGCAGCCGTCGCAGCCGCATACCGAAGAGCGAACGCCCGGTCATGACCACTGAGCGTAGTCCGCCCCGGATCGCGTCGAGCCCACAGAATGGCAGGGTGAGTGGCGAGCGACGGGGAGTCATCCTCTACGGACACGGGGTGGACGCCGTGGTGCAGGCGTTGCATGAGCTTGATCGTCGGTACGTCCTGATCGGCGACGTCGCAGCGGACTCAGGACAGGTGCCGGTCCTGCGCTGCCCGGACGGAGCCGCGGCTGACGCCGCCCGCGCGGCGGCGACCGATGTCGCCTGGCTGGTGGTCGAGCTGTACCGGACAGAGGATGCCGTCGAGCGCGCCCACGACCCTGTGTTCTGGCTCAACACGGCCAAGGTCGACCCCAGGACGGCCGCACGGGCGATCGACCAGTCTGACCTGGTGATCTGGTACGAGGTCATCAATCCCGTTCGCGTCATCACGGCCGACGGCGGGTCGGCCACGAATGACTACCGCGACCTCAGGTTCGCCGTACCGGACGGGCATCGGACGGTGGCGCACGCGGTCAGAGACGGAGAGGCGCCACAGTGCCTGCCGGATGATGCGGAGCTGGTGCTGCGCTCACATGATCTGTGGGCCTTCGCCGACTCACGCGACGTATGCCCGGCCTGTGCCGATCGGCACGGTTGATCCAACGCGCCGAAGCGCTGCCCCCTCCGCCTGACCCGCCCCGGGCGCAGTTCACCAGCGGGAATACCACCGCGCCGGTATTAAGAAGGCGAGGCCCAGTTCGCCGGCACCCCCGCCTAGCAAGGAAGGGCGCCTTCTTAG
>NZ_BONF01000071.1 GCF_016862575.1 Catellatospora bangladeshensis
CCCCCGATTCAGGCGTGTCGTACCCACAGTTCGCGCAAGATCGGCGCAATGGGTGGGGGTGGCCGTGGGTCAGGTCGGGCTGGGCGTGGGTCAGGTGGGGGTGGGGCCGGAGCGGGTGGGGACGGGTGGGCGGCAGGCGGGGGTGGGGTCGGCGATCTCGCCTTCGGTGACGAGGGCCAGGAAGGCGTCCAGGACCGCGGGGTCGAAACGGGTGCCCCGGCCCGCTTCGAGCACGAGGCGGGGCGAGCCGGGGACCGGCGGATAGGGCGATGACGTGCCGCGGGCATCGGCCCACGCGTCGCAGACGGCGATGATGCGCGCGCCGACGGGAATGGCCGGACCGGCGAGCCCGCGCGGATGACCGGTGCCGTCGTGGCGCTCATGGTGCGCGGCCAGGACCGGCACCAGGTCGGGGCGGTTCGCCAGCTCGCCGAGCCGCCGCGCGGCCTCCTCGGGGCGGGCCTCGCCGAGCCGGCGAGTGGCCTCCTCAGGGCGGGCCTCGCCGAGCCGTCGAGTGGCCTCCTCGGGGCGGACGCGGGAGTCATCGCCGAGGTCCTGAACCGGTCGGGTGCCGTGGTCGTCGGGTAGGCCGTGGTCGCGGCGGCAGCCGTCGAGGTCGGCGCAGGCGAGGCCGCGCAGTCGGGCGGCGGCGGCGATGCGCTGCTGGGTCGCCTCGTCCAGGCCGAGCCGGGCCGCGGTGGTCCAGGCCCAGCCGCTGATCGCGGCGCTGCGGAAGCCGTCGCCGCGGATCCGGTCGGTCTCGTCGGCCAGCCAGACCAGGGCGGGCGGCAGGTCGAGCGCCGGGGCGGCGTCGACCTGCCCGAACGGCCCGCAGCCGAGCACCCGGTCCCGGCCCAGCGACTTGGCGCCGTACAGGGCGCGGTCGGCGGCTTCGACGACGTCGTCGACGGCGAGCTGCCCGCCGTGGTCGGCCGGCTCGGCGCAGGCGACCCCGAACGAGGCCGTCAGCGGCAGCGGCTCGGCGACGCCGGGCACCACCACCGGGGCCGCGCGCAGGTCGGCGCGCAGCCGTTCGGCGAGGTCCAGCGCCGCCCGGCCGTCCGTGTGGGGCAGCAGGCAGACGAACTCCTCCCCGCCGTAGCGGCAGAGCAGGTCGCTGCCGCGCAGCGGGCGCCGCAGCCGGTCGGCGACCTCGGACAGCACGGCGTCCCCGACGGAGTGGCCGTAGGTGTCGTTGACGGTCTTGAAGTGGTCCAGGTCGACCAGGATGATGCTCAGCGGGCCGTGGTCCGCCGTCGTCTCGGCGGCGAGCTTCTCCTCGAAGTAGCGCCGGTTGTAGAGGCCGGTCAGCGAGTCGGTGATGGCGGCGGTGCGCAGCTGCTCGGTGAGCCGGGCGCGGTCGCGGGCGGCGACGATCTGGCGCACCAGCAGGCCCATGAGCAGCAGCAGGGCGACCGACAGGGTCACCCGGCTGAGGTGCCCGACCAGGAGCATGTCCGCGATGGCGAGGCTGCCCACGATCAGCACCGCGACCAGCGCGGGCAGGAAGGACACCTCGCGGGCGGCCAGCGGCTCGCGTTCGCCGGCGGGGTGGCGGCCCGCCATCAGCGCGGCCAGGCACATCAGCACCGCCTCGACCTGCCAGCCCACGTTGAGCCAGGTCGAGCTGGTGTACGGGTGCAGCACGCTGAGGTACGCGTAGACCGCGTCCATCACGACCGCGAACCCGAACGCCGCCCCGACGACGATCATCGACCGGGGAACCCGGCGCGGGGCGACCAGCAGCAGCGCCCCCAGCATCGCGACGATGATCACCGAGAACACCGGGTAGAGGAAGTTGACGAACTCGGCGGGATGCCAGGTCTCCGGTACCAGCGGGGCGATGACCACCTGCCAGCCGATCGCCGCCCCGGCCGCGGCTACCAGCAGCGCGTCCAGCAGGCTGCGCATCCGCAGCCCCAGCCCGACCACGATGCCGAGAATCGTGAACACGTAACGCAGCAGGTAGAAGAGGTCGGCGAGCGTGGGGACCGGTGGGCTGCCCGGCGTGGTGTACACGTAATAGGCCCAGGTGAGGTCACCGGCCAGCCACAGGAGGCTCGCGGTGAACAGCAGCCGCCAGGCGGTGCGGTCGCGGCCCGAGGCACGCTTCGCGGCGTACCGGCTCAGGCCGACGAAGGCGGCGATGGGGACCAGGTAGAGGATCTCTCCGGTGAAGCGGGCCAGGCTCGGCGAGTCGCGGCCCAGGTAGGTCAGCGCGGCGTACAGCAGCAGCCAGCCGAGGCAGCCGAGCGCGAAGCCGAGCAGAACCCGATCGCGCCCGCCCGGCGACACCCGGTCCTCGTGCACCATTCCGCCCCCGTGCTGAACCCCGCCGGCATGGTGTCTGCCCAGCCATGTTGTCCGTACTGATCGCTATACGTCCCGTTTAATACTAGTTCCGCTGCGACCACGGGGGGCGGGGTGGCCGGTCCTGCCGGCCACCCCGTCTTTCTCAGCCGGCGGTACAGGTCACCGCCGGGACGGCGTTGGTGCCGTTCCAGGAGGCGAGGAAGCCGAAGCTCGTGCTGCCGCTCGCGGCGAGGCTGCCGTTCCAGCTCGCGTTGCGCGCGGTCACCGCGGCCCCGCTGCTGGTCACGGTGGCGCTCCAGGCCTGGGTGACGGTCTGGCCGTTGGCGAACGTCCAGTTCACCGCCCAGCCCGTGATCGCGGAGCTGCCCGCGGTCACCTTCACCTCGGCCTGGAAGCCGCCCGGCCACGAGTTCGTGATGGTGTACGTGGCGGAGCAGCTGCGCCCGCCCTGCGACGCGCTCGGCGACGGGCCGGTGGACCGCGACGGGCTCGGCGAGGCGGACGGGCTGGCCGACGGGCTCGCGGACGGCGACGGGCCGGTCGAGGCCGACGGGCTCGGCGACGAGGTGCCGCCGAAGATCGTCGCCTCCTTGGCGGTGGCCTTGAGGCCGTTCGCGCCGTTCACGATGCGCTGACCCCAGGTGGTGAGCTGGGCCGGGTCGAAGTTCAGCGCCATGTCGAGGATCGGGTCGGTGTTGCCGCTCCACGACCACGCGAGGTAGCCCAGGCCGCGGGCCTGCGCCTCGGCCAGGATCGTCTCGTGGTCGACCTCGTTGCTGTTGAACCGCCAGCCGAACTCGCCGATCACCAGCGGCCAGCCGTTGGTCCGGAACCGGTTCAGGTAGTCGGTGATCGCCGTGGCGGTGTTGAACACGGCGTACATGTGGATCGACAGCACCGTGTTGCGCTGGGTGTCGGCGTTCAGGATCGTCTGCGCGTTGTCGCGCATGGTGTACTGCCAGTCCTGGCCCCAGTTCGGCGCGTCCACCATGATCAGGTGCTGGAAGCCGTTGGTGCGCATCTTCTGGATCGCGGCGACGGTCGCGGCGGTCCACTGGCTCGCGTTGACGTTGCCGATCGGCTCGTTGCCGATGTTGATGACGACGTAGTTCTCCTGGCCGACCAGCGCGCTCTTCTGGCTGATCCAGTAGTTGACCGCCTCGTCGAGCGACGCGGCCGCGCCCTCCTCGCCGTAGCCGGTGGTGTCGTGCACCTCCAGCACGCAGATCAGCTTGTTCGTCTTGCACAGAGTGATCACGTTGGCGACGTCGTTGGACGGGCCCCAGCGCTTGCCGCTGCCGAGCACCACCCGGATCGTGTTGGCCCCGGCGGCCTTGATGTTGGCGAAGGAGCTGGTCTGGCCGGTGTACCAGACGTGCGGGTGGTTGACCCCGCGCATGACGAACTTCTGGCCGTTGGCCTCGACGATGTCGGTGCCGCTGATACGCAGGCCGACGGCCGCCTCAGCGGGCGCGACGGCGACCAGGACGGACGCGGCGAGGGCCAGCACGGCCACGCCGATGGAAGTGAGCAGTCTTTTCATGACCTACCTTCAGGCAGGAAGGCCCCGAGGAATGGGGGCGGGACAGGTATCGGTGCAGGCAAGAACGCCTGACCGCTGGTCGCTGCCCAAGACACCCGCGCGGACATCAGCCTAGGCGAATTCGTATGGACTCGCAACTATCCCGCTCGGCCGGTCCGGTTCGCCGGGTCCGGTGCGTTTCACGTCTCTGACGCGTTAGTCACCACGTGGAATCTGACAGCTCCGCGCCCACGAAAAGGATGTTCGAGTCCGCGACCCCAGCCCGCCGCCGGTGCGGACGGATCGCCGCCGCCGTCGCGGTGGCCGTCGCGCTCCTGGCCGGCGCGGCCCCCGCCGCGTCCGCCGCGGCCGCCGAGCCCGACGACGTGCCCGAGACGGCCTCGCCGAAGGTCGCCACGCTGCGTGCCAATCTGGAGACGGCCGCGACCGCCTACGTTACGGCGGAGGCGGCGCTGGGATCGTCGCGCAAGCGCCAGGCCGAGCTGGCCGCCGAGGTCAAGACGGCCGACCGCCGCCTCGACGCGGCCAGGGAGCAGGTCGCCAAGTACGCGTCTCGGGCGTACCGGACGGGCCGGCTGGGCGTGCTCGGGATGATCGTCAGGGCGTCCTCGCAGGACGAGTACCTGGCCCGGATCGCCGCGGTCGAGCAGCTCGCCGCGTACGACGACGCCCGGCTGCGCGAGCTGGCGGGGGCACGCGCCACGGCCGCGGCGGCCAAGGCGTCGGTCGACGCCGAGGTGCGGGAGCAGGCCAGGCAGGTAGCCGAGATGTCGCGGCGCAAGAAGGCGATGGAGGTGGCGCTGTCGGCCGCCGGCGGCTACGCGGCCGAGGGCTGGGTCGATCCCGCGTCGCCGCTGGCCGCGCCCGCGCCGCGCAACCGCGACGGGAGCTGGCCCCGCGAGAAGTGCACGATCGACGACCCGACCACCTCCGGCTGCATCACTCCGCGCACGCTGCACGCGCTGCGGCAGGCGCAGCAGGCCGGGTTCAAGCGGCTGACCTCCTGCCACCGCTCAGGCGGCCGGTATGAGCACCCCACCGGCCGGGCCTGCGACTTCGCCACGAACACCGGCGGATTCTCGGAGTCCTCCGCCAAGGGCGAGGCGAGGGTGTACGGCGACCGGCTCGCCTCGTTCTTCATCAAGAACGCGCGCCGGCTCGGGGTGCTCTACGTCGTCTTCTACTGCAAGATCTGGCTGCCGGGGTCCGGCTGGCAGCACTACGACTCGGGCAGCGCGAAGTGCGGCAGCTCCCCCTCGGCCGACCACACCAACCACGTGCACCTGTCGGTGTACTAACTCAGCCGGGTGAGGGCTTCAGCCAGGGGCACCACGTCGGCGTACTTGGCGTCGAGGTCGAACAGGTTCGCGTCGTGCGGGCCGGGGTCGCGGTCGGCGCACGCCTCGCGCACCACCATCGGGCGGAAGCCGTGCTGGAGCGCGTCCACGGCGGACGCGCGCACGCAGCCGCTGGTGGAGAACCCGCCGATGACGAGGGTGTCGACGCCGTTGGCGGTGAGCCAGGCGGGCAGCGAGGTGCCCGCGAAGGCGCTGGCGTAGTGCTTGTGCACCACGTGCTCGCCGGGCGCGGGCGCCAGCTCGGGCGGGAACTCCCCCAGCGGGCTGCCCGCGGCGAACGCCGCCAGCGCGGGCACCTTCGCGGCGAACAGGGGTGCTTCGGAGCAGGTCGCGTCGGCGTACCGCACGCCGGTGAGGACCACCGGGAGGCCGCTGCCGCGCGCGGTGCCCAGCAGCGCGGCCATGGCGGCGACCGCGGCCTGCGCGGTGTCGAGGAACAAGGGCGAACCCGGCAGGGTGTACGCGGCGACGGGGTCCACCAGCAGCAGCGCGGGCCGGCTGCCCCAGCCGAGGCGCCGGGAGAACCCCGCCGCCGTGTAGTCCGCGTGCAGCTCCATCAGATCACGCCCTGCGCGCGCAGCTCGGCGCGCTCGTCGTCACTCAGTCCGAGCAGCCCGCCGTAGACCTCGTCGTTGTGCTGGCCGAGGGACGGGCCCGCCCAGCGCACCGACCCGGGGTCGGCGGACAGGCGCGGCGCGACGTTCTGCATGGGCAGCTCGCCGAAGTCGGGGTGCGGCACGCGCACGATCGCCTCGCGGGCGGCGATGTGCGGGTCGGCCAGCATGTCCTTGGCGGTGTAGACGCCACCGGCGGGCACGCCCGCCTCGTGCAGCTCGGCGAGCAGCTTGTCGGCGGGCCGGGTGCGGGTCCACTCGCTGATCAGGTCGTCCAGCTCGACCTGGTGGGCGCCGCGCGCGCCGTGCGTGGCGTAGCGGGCGTCGGTGGTCAGCTCGGGCCGCCCCATCACGTCGCACAGCCGGGCGAAGACGGTGTCCTGGTTGGCGGCGATGAGCACGTCGGAGCCGTCGGCCGTGGGGTAGGCGTTGCTCGGGGCCACGTTGGGCAGGATCGCGCCGGTGCGCTCGCGCTGGTATCCGGCCACGGCCCACTCGGGCAGCAGGGACTCCATCATGGCCAGCACGGCCTCGTAGATCGCCGAGTCGACGACCTGACCGCGGCCGGTGCGCTCGCGGGCGTGCAGTGCGGCGAGCGTGCCGTACGCGGCGTAGGTCGCGGCGAGCGAGTCGCCGAGCGAGATGCCGGCGCGGGCCGGGGGCCGGTCGGGTTCGCCGATGACGTGCCGGATGCCGCCCATGGCCTCGCCGATCGAGCCGAAGCCGGCGCGTGGCGCGTACGGGCCGGTCTGGCCGTAGCCGGTGACCCGGACCAGGATCAGCCGCGGGTTGATCGCGGACAGCTCGTCCCAGCCGAGGCCCCAGCGTTCCAGGGTGCCGGGTCGGAAGTTCTCCAGCAGCACGTCGGCGTCGGCGACGAGGCGGCGCACCAGGTCCTGCCCGGCCTGGCTGCGCAGGTTGCAGGTGACGGACTTCTTGTTGCGGGCGACGACGGGCCACCACAGGGACTGCCCGTGCGGCTTCTCGCGGCCCCACTGCCGCATGGGGTCGCCCTTGCCGGGGTCCTCCAGCTTGATGACCTCAGCGCCGAAATCGCCGAGCAGCTGGCCGCAGAACGGTCCGGCCAGCAGGGTTCCGGTTTCGATCACCCGGATGTCGGATAGTGCACCAGTCACGGCGGGATCCTATGCTTTGGAAACGCTGTTTCGCTAGAGGAACCACCCTACGCGGTGGCCGTGTCGAGAGGAAGCCGTGGAGATCGTCGAGGTGGGCCCGCGCGACGGGCTGCAGAACGAGAAGGCCCTGCTGCCGACCCCGGTGAAGGTCGATTACATCACCCGCGCGATCGCCGCGGGACTGCGCCGCATCGAGGCGGTCGCGTTCGCCCACCCGGCCCGCGTGCCGCAAATGGCCGATGCCGAGGCGGTACTCGCCGCGGTGCCGCGTCCCGCCGGGGTCTCCTATATCGGGCTGGTGCTCAACCAGCGCGGGCTGGACCGGGCGCTGGCCAGCGCGGGCGTGCACGAGGTCAACTACGTGCTGGTCGCCACCGACGAGTTCTCGCAGCGCAACCAGGGCATGAGCAGCGCGCTCTCGCTCGGCCAGTGGGCGGGCGTCGCCACCGCCGCTCGCGCCGCGGGACTGCGTACGACGCTGACGGTCGCGGCGGCGTTCGGCTGCCCGTTCACCGGCGAGGTGCCCGCCGAGCGGGTCCGGGCGCTGGTGGAGCAGGCCATGGCGGCCCCACCGGACGAGATCTGCCTGGCCGACACGATCGGCGTGGGCGTGCCGCGGCAGGTCGCGGAGCTGGTCACGGCGGTGCGCTCGGCCGCGCCGGACGTCGCGCTGCGCGCGCACTTCCACAACACCCGCAACACCGGCTACGCCAACGCGCTCGCCGCGCTGGAGCACGGGGTGTCCGCGCTGGACGCCAGCATCGGCGGCATCGGCGGCTGCCCGTTCGCGCCCGCCGCGACCGGCAACATCGCCACCGAGGACCTGTCCTACCTGCTCGGCCGCTCGGGTGTCGCGACCGGCGTGGACACGGCGGGGGCTGCCGAGACCGGCACCTGGATCGCCGAGCGGCTCGGCGTGACGGCCCCGGCGATGCTGGGCCGGGCGGGCGTCTTCCCGCCCGGCTGATCCGCCCCCGCGGGCGGCCATGTCGTCCCGGCGTGGCAACAAAGATGATGCGAAGGCATCATCTTTGTTGCCACGCCGACAGGTGACACCCGTCTGCGGCAGCAGAGCGATCACGTCATGCCGCCCGACCACGACGACGCCGCAGACGCCGTCGGCCCGGGCGGCCGCCGCGCTCAGGCGGCGCAGATCGCCATCGCGGAGACCTGCCAGGGCGTGGTCGTGCCGTACACCATCGGCCGGGCGGCGGCCTGGGCCGTGCCGGACCCCGTCCACGGCGCCATCGCCTCGAACTTAGCGCCGTTGTCGGCGTAGCCGAGCGCGCCGCCGATGCCGTGCACGGTCGTCCCGGCCGGGCAGGTCACCACGACGGACTTGTCCGCCGTGTCGAGCGGGCTGGCGGCGTACGCACGCTGCTGGCCGGGCACCGGGTCGACGCAGATCGCCCACACGTCGCCCCAGCCGACGAGCCCGGCGTAGTCGCCCGGCACGACCTCGCGCGCCCGGTTCCACTGCACCGTCACCATGCCCAGGGCCGCGTCCACGACGAGGTCGTCGAGGATGAACCGCGACTTGTGCACGCTGCCGCCCAGCCCGATGGCCTTGCGGCCCTTGGGGCAGTACGCCTTCGCGGTGCCCGTGGTCTGGCCCGGCAGCGACTCGTACGAGGTGCGCACGATGGTGTGGCCGGTGACTCCCGTGCCGCAGACCGCCCACGCCTGCACCGCGAACGGCGTGACCGGCACGAACACGCCGTCGCGGTATCCCTCGTGCGGGTAGGCCGTCGCCTGCCAGGCCCGCCCGTCGGCCCGCGGCCCGGTGTGGTTGAGCTGCGCCACGCCGTTGCCGCCGGTCACCCGCCCGCCGCCGCCGAGCAGCAGCGTCCCGGCGGGGCACACGGCCTCGGCGGTCTTGGCCGCGAGGTCGGCAAGGGTCGTCCCGGAGACGACGACCCGCCCCGGCACGGCAGCCGCCGGAGCGGCCGGGGCGAGGGTGCTCGCCGCCGCGAGCAGTGCGACGGCGAGCACGCGGGCACTACGGAGTGGGTTCATGGCTGTCCTCACGTGTCAGGGGTCGTGCCCTGATCGTGAGGCCGGCCGGGAGCCGCCGCGAGCGGTCGCCGCCTATCCGACACCCGTGGACGCGCCTGCTCAGGCGCAGATCGCCTGCGCGTACGCCCGCCACGGGACGGCCGCGCCGAAGAACGTGTCCCGGGCGTCGACGAAGACCCTGTTCGGCGCGACCGGCGCCACCGCGTCGAGCATGGCCGCGTCGCCGCCGTACTCGACGCCGCCGCCGACGGCGTGCGGTTCGGTACCGAACGGGCAGTAGGCGAAGACGAGCTTGTCCGCCGTGCCGGTCGCGCTCTGCGCGCTGACCCGCTGCTGGCCGGGCACCGGGTTCACGCAGATCGCCCACACGTACGCCGTGCCGCTGATCTCCTGGTTGTCCGGCCGCCGGTGCCAGTCGACGGTGACGGTGCTCAGCGCGGAGTCCACCCTGATCCCGGTGAGCAGGGCCAGCAGTGACTTGTGCGCGCCGCCGCCCATGCCGATGACCTTCTTGCCCGCCGGGCAGCTCGCACTGGCGCTGCCCGACAGCTGGTAGCCGGGGATGGCGGGACGGAGGTTCACGATCTCGTGCCCGGTCACACCGGTCCCGCAGATCGCCCACACGGTGACCGCGAAGGGAACGGGCGCGACGCCCGACTGGGGATCCTGGTGGGCGCCCGCCTCCATCACCTGCCCGCCCCAGACCGACGGTCCCACACGGTAGAGCCGGACCCGGCCCACTCCGTCGACGACGTCCCCGCCGCCGCCTAGCAGCAGGGTCCCGGCCGGACAGGACACAGTGGCGATCTTGCTGGCGGTGTCCGTCGGCGTCGTCGCGCTGACGACGACCCGTCCGGCTACCGCGACCGCCGGGGTGGCCACCACGACGGCGGACCCCGCCAGGGCGAGTGCGGTCGCGGCGGCGACCGTGCAGACACGACGCAGGATGCTCATGGCACTCCTCGACAGCCGTCCGGCCGGGATGCCGGGACCTCGATCTTCGGCAGCAGCACCCGCCACGCCCAGCCGAAGCCGTCAATCCGACACACGCGGCCGAGCCGCCGCGGCCGGGACGCGCAGGGTGGGGCGCACACCCAGTCGTTCGTGCACCCGCCGCGCCCTTCGCCGCCGGGTCGACACAGCGAACTGTCCGTCAGGGCTGCCGCGCACCTGTGGGTGCCCGACAGCAGGCTCTACCTTCCGGTCAGTGCGGGATCGCACATGCCGATCGCGTCGCGCTGCCAGTCGGTGTCCGCGAGCGCCACGTCGTACACGACCTCGCGCACCTGGCCGTCGACCGTCTCGACGGAGAGTCTGATGGGCAGCGGATCCGATGGGAAGTCGACAGGGCAGCCGAACTGCAGCTGGACGAGGAAGCGCCCGGTGCCGTCTGGCGGCACCGGCAGGGCCGCCTGGCCCCAGCTGGCGACGCGGACACCGGGCTGCTCCGCCTCGGCCGCGCGGATCACGACCGGCCTGGGCCCTGCGTTGAACACGACGAGCCTGCCGGACAGATTCACCGAGGTCGCGGTGGCGGAGCCACCGAAGTTGGCGGTCTCGGGCCGCACCACGAGCGCGACCTTCGCGGCCTGCGCCGTGTCCTCCAGGTGATCGCGCCAGCCGTTGACGGCGACGCCCCCTACCACCAGACCCGCCACGAAGACGGCGAGGAACGCGGCGACCCGGCGGCCGCCAAAACGGCCGAACAGGGCATCGCTGCGCCCGCCCGCATCTGCGGCCTGGTCCAGGTCGATCACGTCATGCTGCACGATCATGGCGACAGAGTAGGCGGAGACGATCTCCCACGCGGACCCCGTCGGCACGCCGCGCGCCCCGGCAAGGCTGAGGCGCGCTGCGGTGCCGCCTCAGCGGGCCACGAAACGGCCGCTCGGGGTGCCGAGGACCTGGCCGTCGCGGTAGGCGATCCGGCCGCCGACGACGGTCGTCACCGGCCAGCCCTTGACCTTGTGACCCTCGAACGGGCAGTGGTCCTGGCCGGACAGCAGCAGGTCGCTGGTGACCTCCTGCTCCAGCTCCGGGTCCACGATGGTGAGGTCGGCGTCCAGGCCGACCATCAGGCCGCCCTTGCGCCCGGCCAGGCCGTACGCCCGTGCGGGGTTGGCCGAGGCGAGCTCGGCGACCCGCTGCGGGGACAGGCCGCGGCGGTGCATGCCCTCGCTGAGCAGGATCGGGTAGAGCAGCGCGGTGCCGCCGAAGCCGGGCAGGGCCGGCCACAGCTGGTCGCCCTTGTGCTCCTCCAGGCAGCAGGCGTGGTCGGAGGCGACCCAGTCCACGGTGCCGTCGAGCACCGCCGCCCACAGCGCCTCGGTGTCGGACACGGCCCGGATCGGCGGGTTGACCTTGGCGCCGAGGCCGCCGCGCCGGTCCAGGCTCTCGTAGTCGAGGCAAAGGTGGTGCAGGGTGACCTCACAGCGCAGGTCCATGCGGCCGGACGCCTTGGCCGCACCGGCGGCGGCGATCGCGTCGGCCGAGGACAGGTGCAGCAGATTGACCGGGCAGCCGGTGGCCGCCGCGAGCGTGGTGGCCTCGCCGATGGCGACCTGCTCGGTGAGCGGCGGCCGGGCGTCGGAGTACGCCTTGAGCGTCTGCGGGTCGCCCGCGGCCCGGACCCGGTCGATGAACAGGCGCATCAGCTCGGCCTGCTCGCAGTGCAGGGACAGCGACACCCGCCGCCCGTCGCGCTGGTTCGCCGCGACGGCCTCCATGATCTGGTACAGGTGGCCGAGGTCGTACTCGTCGCTCATGGTGAAGGATTTGGCGTCACGGGAGTCGGCGGAGAGGTTGAAGCCCTTGTAGAACATGTAGTACTTGAACGAGCTGACGCCGTGCTCGTCGACCAGCGACGGCACCTCGCCCACCTGGGCGGTGTCCATCGGCGCGAGGTGGAAGCCGTAATCGGTCCAGGCGTGGCCGGCCACCGCGTCGAGCACCTGCGGGAAGATCTCGGCGTAGGGGCCGGTGCGGTTGAGGTAGTGCTGGCCGGTGCGGAAGTAGGACAGCACCGTGGTGACGCCGCCGACCAGCGACGAGCGGGTCTCCTCGGCCGCGTCGAGCGCGAGGTCGCGATAGATGCCCAGGTGGTAGTGGGCGTCGACGGCACCGGGGAAGACGAGCCGGTCGCGGGCCGAGATCACCTGCTCGGCCTCGGCGGTGTCGATCGCGTCGGCGATGGCGGCGATGCGCCCGTCCCGGACGGCGAGATCGGCGCGGACGGTGCCGACGTACGGCAGTACGAGCGTTCCGTCCTTGACCAGCAGGTCGTAGCGGGCCACGGCATTACCTCCCAGCAGTGTGTTTCGCACACTGTAACGGGGTTTCCTTTTTGCGGATAGGGCGTGTACCTTTCTCGCATGCCGCCCGCCGCCCTGTCCGGGATCACCGTCGTCGACGCCGCGACCCTCTTCGCCGGACCGCTCGCCGCGACGATCCTGGGCGACTACGGCGCGAATGTCATCAAGATCGAGCACCCGGCCAAGGGCGACCCGTCGCGCGGGCACGGCCCGTCCCGCGACGGCGTGCCGCTGTGGTGGACCATGCTCGGCCGCAACAAGCACACGGTCACCCTCGACCTGGGCCGGGCTGAGGGCGCGGAGCTTGCCAAACGGCTGCTGGCCGAGGCGGACGTGCTGATCGAGAACTTCCGGCCGGGCACGCTGGAGCGCTGGGGCCTGTCCCCCGAGGTGCTGCACCAGGTCAACCCGCGCCTGATCATCGCCCGGGTCACCGCGTTCGGGCAGTTCGGGCCGTACGCGCACCGTCCCGGCTTCGGCACCATCGCCGAGGCGATGAGCGGCTTCGCCGCGATCACCGGCGAGCCCGACGGCCCGCCTACCCTGCCGCCGTTCGGGCTGGCCGACGGGATCTCCGCCCTGACCTGCGCGCAGGCGGTGATGACCGCGCTCTACCACCGGGACGCCAACGGCGGCACCGGGCAGGTGATCGACCTGGCCATCGTCGAGCCGATGCTCACCGTGCTCGGCATGCAGGCCATGGCGTACGACCAGCTCGGGCTCGTGCAGCAGCGCACCGGCAACCGGTCGGTCAACAACGCGCCGCGCAACACCTACCGCACCCGCGACGGCCGCTGGGTCGCCGTCTCCACCAGCGCCCAGGCCGTCGCCGAGCGGGTGCTGCGCCTGGTCGGCCACCCCGAGGTCATCGCCGAGCCCTGGTTCGCCTCCGGCGCCGGCCGCGCCGCGCACGCCGAGGAGCTGGACGGATACGTCGGCGGCTGGATCGCCGAACGCGACCTGGCCGAGGTCGCCAAGGCGTTCGAGGACGCGCAGGCCGCCGTCGCCCCCATCTACGACATCGCCGACGTGTTCACCGACCCGCAGTACGCCGCCCTCGACTCGGTCACCACCGTCGCCGACCCCGTGCTCGGCCCGCTGCGCATGCCGAACGTGCTCTACCGCATGTCGCAGACGCCGGGCCGGATCGGCTGGACCGGGCGGCCGCGCGGGGCCGACAACGACGCCGTCTACCGCGACCGGCTCGGCCTGACCGAGGACGAGCTGACCACCCTGCGCGCCACCGGAGTGATCTGATGCAGGCACCCGAACTCGACCGGCACACCCTGCTGTCCTCACCCAGCGGCCGCCACCCCGCTGGCACCCCGTGGGCGGCGCTGGCCGGGCGGCCCGTGCTCGACCTGGCCCACCCGATGCGGCGCGGCATGCCGCAGTCGCCGAACCACCCGCCGTACCGGATGGCACTGGAACGCCGCCACGGCGACATGGTCCGCCCCGACGGCGGCTCGGCCGCCAACGAGCTGATCGTCACCGGCGGCCACGTCGGCACCCACGTGGACGCGCTCGCCCACGTCTCCCAGGACGGCCTGCTGCACGGCGGTCGCGACGCCGCCGCGCTCGCCTCCCACCAGGGCTTCAGCGACCTCGGCATCGACACGTTCCCGCCGTACCTCGGCCGGGCCGTGCTGCTCGACGTCGCCCGCGCGCACGGCGTCACGGTGCTGCCCGCCGGATACGAGATCACGCCCGACGACCTCGACCGCGCGGCGGCCGGGCTGGCCATCGGCGCGGGCGAGGTGATCCTCATCGGCACCGGCTGGTCCCGGCGCTGGCACGAGCACGACGCGTTCGTCGGGCAGCGCGACGGCACCCCCGGCCCCGGCGAAGCGGGCGCCCGCTGGCTGGCCGCGCACACCCCCGCCGCCGTCGGCGCGGAGACCATCGCCTTCGAGTGCATCCCCGCCGGGCGCGGCCACGCCGTGCTGCCCGCGCACCGGGTGCTGCTCGTCGAACACGGCGTCCACATCGTCGAGACGATGAACCTCGCCCCGCTGCTGGACACCGGAGCCCGCGAGATGCTGCTCGTCCTCAACCCCCTGCCCCTGACCGGCGCCACCGGCGCCCCGGTGCGCCCGCTGGCGGTGCCCGCATGACGGCCCCGCCGCAGGGCACGCCCGCCGGGCCGGGCGAGACGCCGCCGCAGACCGCGGTGCAGGCGCTCGCCGAGTTCGCGGTCGGCTGCCGCAAGGGTGCGGTCCCTGACGGCGTGCCCGGACGGATCCTCGACATCCTCGGGCTGGGCCTCGCCGCCCAGCACGATCCCGCCGTGGCGGCAGTGCTGCGGTCGGTACGCCGCTGGGGCGGCACGCCCGAGGCCACCGTCATCGGCGCGGGCGACCGGCTGCCCGCCCCGGCCGCCGCGCTGGTCAACGGGGTCATGGCGCACGCGCTCGACTTCGACGACACCCACCTGCCGTCCGTGCTGCACCCCAGCGCGAGCATCGTCCCTGCCGCGCTCGCCGCCGCCGAGGCGACCCGCGCCACCGGGCCGGAGCTGGTCCGCGCCGTCGCCGCCGGGATCGAGATCTGCAACCGGCTCGGCATGGCCGCGTACGACCGCGAGCTGCGCAACTCCGTGTTCTTCGAGCGCGGCCTGCACGCGACCTCGATCTGCGGCACGATCGGCGGGGCCTCCGCGGCGGGGCTGCTGTACGGGCTGGACGCCGACGGGATCGCGCACGCCATGGGCATCGCCGCGTCCATGGGGGCGGGGCTGCTGGAGGCCAACCGGACCGGGGGCACGGTCAAGAAGACGCACTGCGGCTGGGCCGCGCACGCCGGGGTGAGCGCGGCGGTGTTCGCCGCCGACGGGCTCACGGGGCCGCCGACGGTGCTGGAGGGGCGGTTCGGGTTCTTCACCGCGTACACCGGCGGGTTCCTCGACGGCGACGCGTTGCTCGGCGACCTGGGCACGCGGTGGGAGCTGGCGCGGACGGTGTACAAGCCCTACCCGACCAACCACTTCACGCACCCCGGGATCGACTGCGCGCTCGCGCTGCGCGAGGCGGGGCTGGACCCGGCCGCGATCGACACGGTCGAGCTGGGTGTGGCGGGGCCCGTGCTGCGCACCATCGCCGAGCCGGCGGACGAGAAGGCGCGACCGCGCTCGGCGTACCACGGGAAGTTCTCCGGGCCTTACACCGTCGCGTCCGCGCTGCTCGGCGGGGGCGGATTGGGTCTCGGGCTGGACGACTTCCGGGAGCTGACCGGCGAGCGGCTCGCGCTGGCCGCGCGGGTCACCTGCGTGGCCGACGAGCGTGCCACCGAGCTGTTCCCGCACGCGTTCGCGGCCGTGCTGCGCGTACGCACCCGCGACGGGCGCGAGTGGGAGCACCGGGCCGACTCCTCCCGTGGCAGCGAGCGCCATCCGCTGTCCGAGGACGAGCTGGCCCGCAAGTTCGCCATGAACGCCGCCGAGTCACTGCCCGCCGACCGCGCCGCCACCCTGGCCGCCGCCGCCTTCGACCGCCACGACGCCGCCCGCCTCCTCGCCCTCACCGTCGCCTGATCACGCCGCTCACCTTCGTCTCGCCTACGCCCTCGACCCCCCGCTTCCCGCCGGAGCCCATCCGAACGGGGCTCATCACTGTCATCGGTGAGATAGCCACCCTGGTCGGAGCGCTCTACCTGCTCGACCGCAGCGACCAGGCCAACGGGTGGCGATATATCGGCCACGCCTGGGAGGCCGCGAAGGCCGCAGACAGCGCCGAACTCCAAGCGATCATCCTTGCCGGCCGCTCCTTCGGCGTCGTCTACTTCACTGGCGACCACCGCACCGCAACCACAGAAACAAGAGGCATCCCGCATTGAAGGCACTCGTACTCGACTTCGGCGGCGTGCTCACCAATGACTTCTGGGAGGTCCTACGCGGCTTTGCCCGGAGTGAGGGGCTATCCGAGAATGCCCTTGTCGACCTCGTGACGAAGGATCCGGAAGGGGCCGAACTCCTTCGAAGCCTGGAACGCGGTGGCATCGGTCAGGCGGAGTTCGAACGCGAGATGTCGGCGCGGCTCGGTGTGCCCGCTGATGGCCTCCTCGCCCGAATGGCAGCCGACCTCCGGCCGGACGACGTGATGCTCTCCGCCGTGGCCGAGATTCGTTCGGCTGGGGTCAAGGTGGGAATCCTGTCCAACTCTTGGGGCAGCGACCACTTCGACCCCTACGCCCCTTGGAACCTCGCAGAGCGTGCCGACGTCGTAGTGATCTCGGATCAGGTCCGCCTGCGCAAGCCCGACCCGGAGATCTTCGACCTCGTCCTCGACAGGCTTGGTGTTCCGGCCGCAGACTGCCTCTTCATCGACGACATCGCGGCATACCTGGCGCCCGCGAAAGCAAAAGGCATGGCTGTGTGGCATCACACTGACAGCGCTGCCACGGTAGCGGAGCTTCGCCGCGTCTTCCTGTCGACTTACCCCGGCTAA
>NZ_BONF01000072.1 GCF_016862575.1 Catellatospora bangladeshensis
CGAGAACATTACGCGACCCCCGAACCACGACGCAAATCGGGGTCGGTTGTCGCCGGTCACATCATCCAAGCAGGCGTAATCGTGAATCCGATGCTCATATGACCGAAGGTGTGCGGCAGCGGCGACCCCTCATCCAGCCGCGCTCGGGCGAGCAGCCGGAAGTCGTGCTCACGCAGCAGCGCGGCGAGCGCCGCCGTCACCGTCTGCAGCACGAGGCTGCGCCCGGGGCAGACTGCCGGGCCCGCGCTGAACGGGACCAGCAACGCCGCGCGCCCCGCAGTGTCCCCAAGCCAGAGTTCGGGCTGGAAACCGTCGGCCCCCGGCAGGTACGCGGTATCCCGGTTCAGCAGCGGCGAGTAGATGACGAACGACGTGCCCCGGGGCAGCGGCGTTCCGCCCCACATGGTGACGGCGGTGCTCTCCCGCAGGATCGCCAGCGTGGTCGGCCACAGCCGTACCGTGTCGAGCACGCATGCGCTCAGGTAGGGATGCGGTCCAGCGGCCTCGTCCAGCGCGGCCAGCTCGTCGCGTAACCGCAGCCTTGGTTTCGCGTGGGTGGACAGCAGCGCGAGGGTACGGAACGCGGTGGCCGCCGCCGCGTCGTAGGCGAACAGCCAGTGCGGCACCTGCCCGTACGGGTCGACGCCCGGCCGCGCACGCTGCTCGGCGAGCAGTGCCGCCAGGCTGCCCGGCTCGGCCCGGTCCAGGTGGGTGGCGAGCCGCAGCCGGAACCGGTGCAGCAGGCTGCCGCGACGCGGGCGCAGGTAGGCCCAGTTCGCGTCGCGGCGCAGCGCGGCGAGCAGGTTCGTCAGCTCGACGTCCGTACGTGCGCCGTCGCCGAGCACGATCCGGCGCACCAGCCGCTCGAACGCGGCGGAGAACGCCGGCCACTCCAGCCGGTCGCGGCCGGTGACCAGGGTGGACATCTCCTGCCGGGCGGCGGCGGTGATCTGGTCGGCGAGCCGGTGCACCGGCAGGTCCGTCTCCAGGACCGCCTCGTTGAACGCGCGCCGCTCGGCGCGCAGCGGACCGTCGGAGATCAGTACGCCGGTCGGCTGGAAGTGGGCGAGGGAGGCGCGTTTCTCGACGGTCGCGGTGCGGTACGGCACGGGCGTGCCCTCCAGGACGCGGGTCGCGGCTCGCGGCGTGAGCAGCAGCACCACGTCGCGGCCGTTCAGGCGCAAGGCGAGCGCGTCGGCGTCGTGGCGCTCGCGCAGGCGCTGCAGCAGCCGTACGGCGCGGCGGTCGGTCTCCAGTGCCGCTGCGGCGGTCACGGCGGCGGGCCGGCGCAGGATCACGCCCTGGGCCACGGTCGGCAGCAGCACCTCGCCCAGTACGCGGGCGCTTTCCAGCGGCGATGCGAAGGCGATGCGGGTGCCGGTGGGCGCGGACGGCGGTGGCGTCTCGGCCATGTCGCGTGTCCCGATGGCGGCGCGATCCCGGCCGCTCTCCGTGCGTCCCGGCATGGTGCACCTCCGGTGGCCTTGGCGTCCTCCCCATCCTGGCCGAATCCGGCAGACGACGCGCCGAAACCCTCAACTGCCCGCCGACGGCGAAGATCGCCGGTTCGTGTCGAGATCTGCGGTCTGACGCGGGGATATGACACGAACCGGCGATCTTCGCCCAAGCGGGTGGGTGGCAGGATACCCGGGTGATCATGGGCGGTGGTGTGGCGGCCGTGGCGGAGAGCCGGCCGGCGCGGCGGTTCGGCGGATCGGAGCCGATCGGCAGGCGTGCGGCACTCGCCCTGCTGATGGCCTTCATGATGATCAACTTTGCGGACAAGGCCGTGCTCGGGCTGGCCGCCGGGCCGGTCATGACCGAGTTCGGGCTGTCCAACACCGAATTCGGGCTGCTGTCCAGCGCGTTCTATCTGCTGTTCAGCGCCTCGGCGGCGACGGTCGGCCTGCTCGGCGACCGGATGCCGGCCGGCACTCTGCTCACCGGGCTCGCGCTGACCTGGTCGGCGGCGCAGCTGCCCCTGCTCGTCCCGGCCGCGGGCGTGGGCACCCTGCTGGTGTGCCGGGTGCTGCTCGGCGCCGGTGAGGGGCCGGGCATCCCGCTGGCCACGCATACCGCATTCAGCTGGTATCCGGCACGGGCACGCTCCCTGCCCGCCACCATGATCGTGGCCGGTGGAGCGCTCGGCGGGGTGATCGGCCTGCCGCTGCTCGCCCTGCTGATCGGCGCCTGGGGCTGGCGGGCCGCGCTGGGCTTGCTCGGGGCGGCCGGGCTGGTCTGGGTGGCGTGCTGGCGGCGCTGGGGCGGCACCGGCCCGCACCGGGTCAGCGCCACCGGCGAGGGCTCCCGCCTGCCGTACCGGCGGATCTTCCTGACCGGCACCTGGCTGGGCAGCACGGCATCGGCGTTCACGGTGCAGTGGGCACTGGCGCTGCTGACCGCGTGGCTTCCGCGCCACCTGAGCCAGCAGCGGGGGTATGGCGCCGCGGCGGCGGGCCTGCTCGCCGGGCTGCCGATGGCCGGGTCGGTGCTGCTGGCCCTGGGCGCCGGAGCCCTCTCGCAACGGCTGCTGCGCAGGCAGGTCAGCGGCCGGACGGCCCAGGGCCTGCTCGGTGCCGCGCTCGCTGTGGCCGCGGGCTGCGGCCTGCTGCTGACCACCCGTGTGGACGGCACAGCGGCACTGGTCGCGGTGCTCGTGGTCGGGTTCGCCGCGGGCAACGCGCAGACCCCGCTGAACAACGCCGCGATCGCCGACGTGTGCCCGCCCGGCCGGTCCGGGCTGATGCTCGGGTCGTCGTACGCGGTGGCCGCCGTCGCCGCGCTGCTCGCCCCGGCCGTCACCGGCCGCCTCGCGGACATCGCCCCGACCCCCGCCGCAGGCTTCACCACCGCCTTCGACCTGGCCGGACTGCTGCTCATCGCCGGCGGCCTGATCGCCGCGTCATCAGTGAACCCCGAGCGCGACCGCGCCCGCCTGAACGTACCCCTCTGATCAAACACGTCACCGAATCGACCATTCACCGCGACGAGCCCGGCCCGCACCCCTTGGTCATCGAACTTGCCTGGCACCTGGGCGTATCTTGAGCGCACATCTGCCCAAGTGCCAGGCAAGTCGGTAGATCTTGAGCACGCAGCCGACCAGGTGCCGGGCGGGGCGGCGGGTGGTGGTCAGGGGGCGAACGTCGCGTCGAGGAAGTCGAGGCGGGCGGCCGCTTGGACGGCCTGGCCGCCCTCGTGGCCGTTGAACGGGTAGACCTCGATGCGCTTGGGCCCGGCATAGCGGTGGTACGCGGCATACACGGTCGACGGCGGGCAGCTGGCGTCCATGTGCGCGACGCTGAACAGCGCGGGCGCGGTGGCACGCGCCGCGAACAGCACCCCGTCGCAGTACGACAGCGTCCGGAACACCTGCCGCTCGTGCTCGCGGTGCACGGCCAGGTACGCCGCGACCTCCCGATACGGCCCGGCGGTGGCCAGCTCGGCGCCGCGCCGGTGGTCGCACAGGAACGGCACGTCCGGCAGCACGGCGGCCAGGTCCGGCACCAGCGCCCCGGCGGCCAGGGCCAGTCCCCCGCCCTGGCTCTCCCCCGTGACCGCGACCCGAGCCGGATCGACCAGCGGAAACGCGCGGGCGGCCGCGACCGCGCGCACCGCGTCGGTGATCACCCGCCGGTAGTAGTGGTCGTGCGGGTCGAGCACGCCGCGTGTCATGAACCCGGGGTGCTGCGGCGCGCCGCCGGCCGGGTCGGGGGTGTCGCCGTGCCGCCAGCCGCTGCCCTGGCCGCGTACGTCCATGAACAGGTGGGCGTACCCGGCGGCTGCGTACAGCAGGCACTCGTGGGGCAGGCCGCGGCCGCCGCCGTAGCCCGGGTACTCGACCACGCAGGGCAGCGGCCGGTCGGTCCCGGCGGGCAGGGCGAGCCACGCCTTGACCGGCTGCCCGCCGAACCCGGCGAAGGTGACGTCGTGCACCTCGACCGCGCGCCGCCACACCGGCGTGAAGCGCGCGTCGAGCGGGAACTCGCGCGCCTGGGCCAGGGTGGCGGCCCAGAACGCGTCGAAGTCCTCCGGTGCCCGCAGGGTGCTGCGGTACTCCGCCGGATTCGGTTCGGTGATCGGCATGTCAGCCCTTGAGCCCCGTGTGCGCCAGGCCCTCGATGAACTGCCGCTGCGCGATGACGAACACGACCAGCACCGGCAGCGCCGTCATCGAGGCGGCCGACAGCTGGATGTCCCACATCGGGCCGCCGTACGCGTCGACGAACTGGGTCAGCGCCTGCGGCAGGGTGAACATCTCGGAGCTGGACAGGAACACGATCGGTTCGAGGTAGAGGTTCCAGCTGTGCAGGAACGTGAAGATGGCGACCGCGCCCAGCGCCGGGCGGGCCAGCGGCAGCGCGATCAGCCGGAAGATCGCGAACCGGCCGAGCCCGTCGACCCGGGCGGCCTCCTCCAGCTCGCCGGGCAGCGCGAGGAAGAACTGCCGCATGATGAACGTGGCCAGCACGCTGGGCGCGCCCAGGATCGGCACCAGGATCAGCGGCCAGTGCGTGTCGACCATGCCCCACGCGTCGAACATCTTGAACAGCGGCACGATGGTGACCTCGCTCGGGATGAGCAGCCCGGTCAGGATCACCACGAACAGTACGTTCGCCCCGGGGAACCTGATCCGCGCGAAGGCGTACCCGGCCATCGCCGACACGGCCAGCGTGCCCACGGTGACCAGCACCGCGATGTACATGCTGTTGAAGTACTGCTGCGCGAACGGCTGCAGCTCGAACGCCTTGCGGTACGCGTCGAAGCTGAACTCCGACGGCAGCAGCGACGGCGGGAACGCGAAGATGTCGTTGATCGGCTTCACCGACGAGGTGACCATCCACCAGGTCGGGAACAGGAACGGCAGCGCGAGCAGGCACAGCACGCCGTAGATCGCGGTCTTGGCCCTACGACTCATGGAACACCCACTTCCGGCGCATCCGCCACTGCACGAGGGTCAGCAGCAGCACGATCGCGAACAGCAGCACCGACAGGGTCGCCCCGTAGCCGAAGTGGTGGAACTGGAACGCCTGCTGGTAGAGGTAGTACACGAGCACGGTGGTGGAGGTCCCCGGGCCGCCCTGGGTCAGCACCGCGATCTGCGCGAATACCTGCAGCGAGCCGACCACCGTGATGATCGACGTGAGCAGGATGGTCGGGCTGATCATCGGCACCGTGATGCTGCGGAACTGCCGGGTGCGGCTGGCGCCGTCGACGGTGGCGGCCTCGTAGAGGTTGCCGGGCACGCCTTGCAGCGCGGCGAGGAACAGCACCATGTTCAGGCCGACGTTCTTGACCACCTGCACCACGATCACGGCGATCATGGCGGTGGTCTCGCCGCGCAGCCAGTTGGGCCCGTCCACGCCGAACAGGTCCAGCAGCCCGTTCACCCCGCCGTTGTCCTGGAGCAGGAAGCCCCACACGATGGTCCAGGCGACCAGGCTCACCACCACCGGTGAGAAGAACACGGTCCGGAAGAACACCGTGCCCCGCAGCCGCTGGTTGAGCAGCACCGCGAGCAGCAGCGCGAGGCTGAGGTTGAGCACGACCAGCCCGGCGGAGAAGAACCCGGTGGCGACCAGCGCGTCGGCGAGCTTCGGGTCGTCCAGCAGCGCCTGGTAGTTCTCGGCCCCGGTGAAGGTGAACGTGTCGGCGAGCACGTTCCACTCGTGCAGGCTGTACCAGAACACCAGGCCCAGCGGCACGAACACGAACAGCACCGACCCGATGAGCTGAGGCGCGATGAACAGGTAGCCGGCGGCGGCATCGCGCCGGCTACCCGTCCAGAAGCGTGTGCTCACTTGGCCAGCAGGGGGTTGATGGCCTGGCACACGCCGCCGAGCACCGCCTTGACGTCGGCGTCGGCCTTCCACAGCGGGTCGAGCGCGGCGCGCACCGCCTGGGAGATCTCGGCCTGGCCGCTGTGGCTGGGCTTGACCACGCCGGTGGAGATGCCGTCGATGACGACCTGCTGCAGCTGCTCGGGCTTGAGCAGCGGGTTGGTCTTGGCGAGGGTCTCGGCGGTGAGCTGCGAGGTGCGCGGCGGCGGGAAGTAGGCCGCGAGCTTGGCCGAGTTCTCCGGGCTGGTGAAGAAGGCCAGGAAGTCCGCGGCCACGTCGGCGTTCTTGCCCTTCTTCAGTACGCCGAGACCCGCCTGCCCGATCACCGAGTACTCGCCCTTCGGGCCGGTGGGCAGCGGCACCAGGTCCCAGCCGAACTTGGCGTCCTTGAGCAGCGACGCCCGGGAGATCTGGGTGATCGTCATGGCGGAGTCGCCGGCGAAGAAGTCGGCGGTGGTGCCGGGGCCGGGCAGCGCCTTGTCCGTGAAGATCGCCTTGTGCAGGAAGGTCATCGCGTCGACCATCGGCTGCTGGTCGAAGCCGCAGGTCTTGCCGTCGGCGCTCCACGCCTGCGCGCCCCAGCCGGTCCAGACCGTGGACAGGTTGTCCCAGCCCTTGTAGTCGAAGTCGCGTACCACCAGGCCGGCCTTGCCGCTCTTGGCGGCGCTGGCCGCGGCGGCGGCGACGGCCTTGTCCCAGGTCCACTGGCCCGCGGCGATCAGCTCGGCGGGGGTCTGCTGCCCGGCGGCCTTGAGCATGTCGTTGTTGACGAACATGCCGAACGGCGAGGTGGAGAACGGGTAGGCGTACAGCCTGCCGTCGGTCTGCCACAGCTTGGTGGCGGCCGGGTTGAGGTCGGCGGCGTTGTAGCCGTCGGCCTTGGCCAGGGTGTCGTCCAGCGGGACCAGCGCGCCCGAGCTGACGAAGTCGGGTGCCGAGTTCTCCAGCACCCAGGCCAGGTCGGGGCCGTTGCCGCCGGCGATCTGGGTGGTCAGCGTGGTGGTGTAGTTCTCGAACGGGATCGGGTCGAACTTCACCTCGGTGACCCGGGGGTTCTTCGCCTTGTACGCGTCGGCGATCTCGTTGAACAGCTTCAGGTGCGCCTCGTTCGAGGACCACACCGTCATGCGCAGCGACACCGGGCCGGTGCTCGGCTCCTCCTCGGCGCCGCAGGCGGCCAGGCCCAGGGCGAGCGCGCCCGCGGCGGCGGTGGCGATCAGTCCGCGTATCTTCATCGCAAACTCCAACTGAAGTGGGGGGTCAGTAGCCGGAGACGTCGGGCCAGCGCAGCTCGACGCCGTCCCGGATGAGTTGTGCCTGGAACCCGGACAGGTGCTCCGGGGTGTTGCGCACGCCGCGCGGCGTCAGCCCGTGGTTCAGGCAGTACGCCGCGAGCGCCCCCGCCACCTCGCCGACGTTCCACTCGACCGGGTGCAGCCGGTACGAGCCGTTGGTGACGTGCGTGGTGCCGATGTTCTTGCCGGCGGGCAGCAGGTTGTCCATGCGGCGCGGGATGAGCGCGCCGAGCGGGATCTCGAAGGGGCAGGACCCGACGTCGATGTAGTTGTCGCCGCCGGTGGAGGGGTGCAGGTCGATGCGGTACATGCCGACCCCGACGGCGTCGGCGTAGCTGACCGCGCCCTTGTCGCCGCGTACGGCCAGCGACAGGTCCTGCTCGACCACGGTGTACTCGGCCCGGATGCGCCGTGACTCCCGGATGTAGGGGGCCATGGCCAGGCCGTCGGCGCCGCCGGTGACGTCGCCGCGCAGCCGCAGGCCGGGGAAGCCGGCCTCGGTCTGCAGCCAGTAGAGGACCGACAGCGACAGCTGCCGGGCGTTGGCGTAGTGCGTGTCCGGGTCGGGGACGTCGATGACCGGGCTCTCGAAGTAGTCGATCATCGGCCAGTTGACCAGGCAGATGTCGCTGTCGTAGCTGCCCGGGGTGAACAGCTTGCGGGCGGCGATGCGCCGGAAGGTCCACAGGTTGCCGTCCCCGGCGCTGACGCGCTGGTCGGCGACGACCGACAGCGGATCGTCGTCGGGGTTCGGGGTGAACGTGCGCCCGCTGATCGCGAGCGTGCGCGGGTTGGGCGAGCGGAATGACAGCAGCCGGTCGCCCCAGAAGTCGGGCTGGTACGCGCGCCAGAAGTCGTACTGGGCGGGCTTGTCGATGGTGTGGTCGCCGTCGACGTGGTCGATCGCGAAGCACACCGACACGGCCTGCATGTTCATCGGCTGCGCGGTGTCCGGGGCGCTGGGCTCGCCGGTCTCGTGGTGGGACTCGAAGCCGGTGACGTACTCGGTGCCGGTCAGCGGCAGCAGCTCGCCGGTCTCGGTCGCGTCAAGCACGTACGGCGCCTCGATGGTGAGCCGGTCGCCGGTGTGCCGGTGCTCGACGGTGACCGCGGTGACCCGGTCGCCGTCGGTGTCGGCGGCCACCGGCCGGTACGGCTGGAGCACGGTGAGCCGCCCCGAGGACCGGTACGGCGCGAGCATCGACTCGATGACCGCGACCGCGACGCGCGGTTCGTGGCACAGCCGGCTGACGTGCCCGCCGCCCGGGTTGAGCTCGCGCCAGGCCCGTGCGGCCGGGGTGAGCGGGTAGTGGGCCCGGTAGTAGTCGCGGATGCCGTCGCGCAGCGCCCGGTAGCTCGCGGTGATGCCGAACTGCTCCACCCAGCTGTGCTCGTCCGGGGGCACGGCCTGGCTGGTCAGCTGGCCGCCGAGCCAGTCGTACTCCTCGGTCAGCACCACCCGCCGCCCGGCCCGCAGTGCGCCCAGCGCCGCGGCGACCCCGCCGAGGCCGCCCCCGACCACCAGAATCTCGGCCTGCATGTTCACTTACCTCTTTCGCTGAGCGTCTCGCCGGGCACGACCTCGCACGGCAGCAGGCGCTGCGCGTCGGCGGCCGAGCCCTCGATCAGGGCGGTCAGGACCTCGACGGCCTGCGCGCCCATCGCCTGGCGCGGGATGCGCAGGCTGGTGAACTCCACCGCGGTCGGCAGCGCGGCCCGGGTCGGTTCCCCGAGCGTCGCCACCGACAGCGCCACCCCGCGCGAGCGGGCCAGCTCGAAGAGCGCGACACCGTCGGCGTGCTCCTCGGCGATCACCGCGGTCACGCCCGCGGCCAGCGCCGCGTCCAGAACCGCCGCGGTATCGCGTAGCACGGTCGCGGCGACGGTCGGCGCGGCGGCCGCGACGCCGGAGTCCGGCTCGCCGGAGGCCGTGGACAGGTAGTGGCCGCCATAGACCCCCGCCTGTGCGACGGCCTCGCGGAAGCCGCGGCCGCGGTCGGCCCACGACTCGGGGCCAGTGCCCTGACCGAGGTAGGCCAGCCGGTCGTGGCCCAGTGCCACGGCCCGGCGGACCACCTCGGCGGTGGCCGCGGCGTAGTCGGCGCCGACGTAGGGCACCGGCCCGCCGGCGTCGTCGCGGCGGCCGATCGACACGAACGGGATCTCCTCGGCGATGAGCCGGGCCAGGTCCGTGGGGTCGATCGTGCGGCCGAGCAGGATGCTGCCGTCGGCCAGGCGCAGCCGGTTGTCGCCGTGGAAGATGCGCCGCCGACCGTCCACCACCGGGGTGCTGGTCAGCAGGAGCAGGTCACAGCCGAGCACCTCGGCCTGCTGCTCGATGCCGACCAGGAACGGGTGGTAGAAGTCGCCGTTGGCGCTCGGGAAGACCGGCTCGTAGGTGAACACGCCCAGGATGCGGTTGTGCCGGGCGGCCAGGCGGCGGGCGATCGGGTCGGCCACGTAGCCGGTCTCGGCGATGGCGCGCAGCACCTTCTCGCGGGTCTCCGCCGACAGCTTGACGTCGGCGTCGGAGCGTCCGTTGAGGACGAGCGAGACGGTCGCCTGGCTGACGCCGGTCATGCGGGCGATGTCCTGCTGGGTCACCCGCCTGCGGGCTCCGGTCACGGTGCGTGTCCAATCCTCGGGCTAATGCGCATTAGTTGTTTCGGTGAGATGACATCCTGCGGACGATCCGCCGCTTCGTCAAGCCCCGAAATGAAAAAGCGCCTCGCCGAAGTTCCTGAACTAATTCGTATTAGCCCCTTGACGGCCGGTCCGCGCGAGCCAGAGACTCACCGTTACTTTCGGTCATCCCCATCGATGGGAGGCACAACCGATGAACCCGTCCCTCAGCCGCCGGCAGCTCCTGGCCGCGGGCGCCGCCGCGGCGGCCGGTGGGCTCGGCGCGGCAGCCCTCGGCGGCACCGCCCACGCCGCCCCGGCGGGCTTCCCGACGTACCGCTACCTCGGGACCCCGTTCACCAAGGCCAACCTGCGCTACAACCCCACCAACGAGCTGATCTTCCCGTGCATCCGCGGGGTGTACGACAAGATCAGCTCACCGCTGGGCAGGTACTACCTGTACTACGCGCCGCACGACGCGCCCGGCGGCATCTGCCTGGCCTACGGCGACTCGCTGTCCGGCCAGTTCACCGAGTACCCGAACAACCCGATCGTGTCCAACGTCTGGTCGCCGCACTACTCCGTCAGCCACGTGTCCAGCCCGCACGTCATCTGGAACGCCGCGAACAGCAAGTTCTACATGTACTTCCACGGCGAGAACAACACGACGCGGATGGCGTGGTCGACCGACGGCGTCAACTTCACCTACTTCGGGCGGGTGCTGCACACCGGCGTCATCCCGGGCTCGACGGAGACGTCGTACGCCCGCGTCTTCGAGCACGCCGTGCCCGGCCTGGGCAACAAGTACGTCATGGTGTTCATGGGTGTCACCAACGGCACCCGCAAGATCTTCTGGGGCTGGTCGGCCGACGGCAAGACCTTCTCGTTCGACCCCACCCCGCTGGTCACCCCCGGCCCGGACGGGCAGACCGACATCGCCGCGCCGCACCTGCTCAAGCGCAACAACACGACGTACGTCGTCTACCACGGCAACGGCGGGGACATGTTCCTCACCGAGGTCGGCAACAGCTTCGACCGCGAGGTGCACCTCGGCGTGTTCCACCCGGCGATGGACGCCTGGCCCGATCGCGGGCGGGCCGCGGCGGCCAGCTTCGGCACCGACGGCGGCGTGCAGTACATGTTCTACGAGGCGGGCCCCCGGCTCGACGGCACGATCGCGGTCGCCCGCGCCGTCTGACGGGCTGGTACGCGTACCCCCACGAAAAGCCCCTGGTGGGCGGGCCGTCTCCCGGCCCGCCCACCAGGGCTCGGCTCACGGCCTGCCCTTGGGTTTCGGCTTGTCCTTCCCCTTGCCCTTGCCCTTGGGCTCCACCGGGGCGGGATGGGACACCGGCTGCGGCGCCATGCGCTGCGCGGCGGGCGTGGGTGCGGGTGACGGCGAACCGGGGATGGCGGAGAGGTGCTGGCACCCCTGCTCGGCCGTCGAGCAGTAGCCGCCGCCGGCCGGGGTGAAGCGGGCCGCGGACTCCTCCGGCAGGCCGGCGGCCACCATGGTCGCGGTGAGGCCGACGGTGAGCATCGCCCCCGCGACCAGCACGGGCGTGCGCTCCCACCAGCTCAGCTCCGGGCGCTTCACCGGGACCGCCGTCGCCGGCACGGGCGCGCGGGTGAGCGCCAGCAGCCGGGTGAGGTCGCCCGCTGTCCGGTCAGGGGCGGGCACCGGGGGCAGGGACACGCGCTCGCCCAGCTCGGCGGCGATCTCCGCAGCGGTCGGCCGGTCCTCCGGCTTCTTGGCCAGGCACGCCAGGTACAGCTCCCGCACGCTGCCGGGCAGGCCGGGCAGCGGCGGGAGGTCGCGGGGCGGCTCCAGCACGTGGTCGCGCAGCCGCTGGGTGGGCGTCGTCTCGCGCCATGGCAGCTGCCCGGTCAGGCAGCGGTACAGGACGATGCCCAGGGCGTACACGTCGCAGGCGGGGGTCACCGCGCTCGTGCCCGCGACCCGCTCCGGGGCGATGTAGTCGATGGTGCCGACGAGTTCGTCGTCCGCGTCGGCGGTGCCCGCGAGGGTGCAGATGCCGAAGTCGAGCACCTTCACACCCCGGGCGGTGAGCATGACGTTGGCCGGGGTGACGTCGCGGTGGACCACCCCGCGCGCGTGCGCCGCGGCCAGCGCGGCGGCCGTCTCCGCGGTGATCCGGGCGGTGCGCGGCCAGCCCAGTCCCGCCGGCTGCGCGCGCAGCGTCTGGAGCAGGGTGACGCCCTCCACCAGCTCCATGACCAGGTAGGGCTGCGGCTGCCCGGCGACGTGCTCGCCGTAGTCGTAGATCTGGGTGATGTGCGGATGCTGGAGGCTGGCCGCGGCGAGCGCCTCGGTGCGCAGCAGCCGCAGGCTGTCCGGCCGGGCCCCGACGGCGGGCGACAGCATCTTCACGGCCACGGGGCGGTGCAGGACCTCGTCGTACGCGCGCCAGACCACCGCCATGCCGCCCGCGCCGATGCGCTCCAGCAGCCGATAGCGGCGGCCGAGTACGGGGGGTTGATCTTTCACAACGGGCCCATACCCGGCATCGGGTGCGGATAACGCGATCCGCGCCGGGCGCTAGGCCAGCAGCCTCGCGTCGCCCCACGTCGCCTTCGCCTTCGCCTCCGCGTCGCAGGTCGCCGAGACGAACAGTGAGAGCCTGAAGACGTTCTTCACCGGCACGTCCACGGGCTTCACCTCACCGGGCTTCAACCTCGGGCTGCGGTAGATCTCCCGGTCGTCGGCGATCAGCATGAACTCCGCAGAGCTGCCGATCTGCGCGTCGTCCGCCAGGCCGATGTCAGCCTGGAACCGCTCATACCTGCGGAGGAGGTTGTAGGCCAGCAGATCCTCCTTGAAGCCGCAGCCCGGTGCCGTCAGGCTCCGCGGGTAGTCCCGCCCGAGCAGTTGCCGCGGGCCGAACGACCAGCGTTCGGTCGGCGACAGCGACGGCAGGTCGTGGAGGAACACCGAGCCGGCGGGCAGGGCCGGCCCGGAAGACGCGGGTGGCGCCGCGGACTGCGCGGGAGCGGCGATCGACGAGCCGGGACCGGCGGTCACCGGTCCGGCAGTCTGCCCGCCGGCTGTTCGGGCCTCCGGCTGCGCGCCGGCCCCGGGCGGGGGCACGGTCCCGTCCACCAGCACGACGATGAGCAGCAGTAGCAGCAGCCCGGTCGCGGAAAGCCAGCCGATCATGCCCTTGCTGAGCATGCGCCGCTCGTGGTCGCGGGCGGCCTGCCAGAGAAGGCCGCAGAAGGCGCCGCAGGCGATCGCGGCGAGCGCCTTGGACAGGGTCGTCGGGAACGCGACGACGGCCGTCATGATGCCGATGACGCCGGAGACCAGCCCGATCCAGGAGCCCAGCCGCGACCATCTGCGGTCGAGCCCGGCCTGGTGTGGGTCGGGAGCATCCGGCGGCGTGATGGTGGTCATGGGTACTCGTCCTCGGGGCGTCGGAGTGGTGCCGGCCGGGTTACACAGACAGAGTCGGATGTTAATGCCTGTCCACGTTCAGCGCGCCGTCCACCGCACACCGCCTCCTTGACGGGGCCGACTCCCCTGCAACAAATCTGCAAACGTCAACCCTTGCTAGCGGGCAAGCGCTTTCCAGAGACTGGAGCGCAGCGACGTTCCGGGTTCTCTCCGGGCGAGGACCCTCGTGCGTCATCACGCCCCGCGGCATGCGGCCGGCACCTCGATGCCCGCGCACGCCGACGACAGCTTGGGAGACACATGAGAGTCACAACGTCCGCCGCCGCCGTCGCGCTGGCGGCCGCGGCGGTGCTCGCCCTGCCCGCGTCCGCGGCGCTGGCGGCGCCGACCCGGTACGAGGCGGAGACCTCGCCCGCGGTCTGCGCCGGCACCATCGACAGCAACTGGTCCGGCTTCTCCGGCAGCGGCTTCTGCAACGGCACCAACTCCACCAGCGGCTACGTGCAGTTCACGGTCAGCGCGGCCGCCGCGGGCAGCGCGACGGTCGGCGTCCGCTTCGCCAACGGCACCACCACCGCCCGCCCCGCCTCCCTGGTGGTCAACGGCTCGACCGTGCAGAGCGTCTCGTTCGAGGGCACCGGCACCTGGGACGCCTGGACTACGAAGACGCTGACCGTGAACGTCAACGCGGGCAGCAACACGATCCGGCTCAGCCCCACCACCTCGGGCGGGCTGGCGAACGTGGACTACCTGGAGTTCGAGGCCGGCAGCACGCCGCCGCCCACGAACGCCCTGTACGTGGCCACCAGCGGCAACGACGCGAACGCGGGCACGCTGAGCGCGCCGCTGCGGACCGTGCAGCGCGCGGTGGACCTGGCCCAGGCCGGGTACACCATCTACCTGCGCGGCGGGACGTACGCGCCGAGCACGAACATCCAGCTGCTCAAGAACGGCACGTCGAGCCAGCCGATCACGCTGCGCAGCTACAACGGCGAGCGGGTGGTCATCGACGGGGAGAACATGCCGTACACCCCCGGTGCGGTGGACTCCTCGATCCCGCGCGCGGACCGCGGCGCGATCCACATCGAGGGCGACTGGTGGCGGCTCATCGGGCTGGAGATCATCAACGGCCCGTACGGCGTCTTCGGCCTGGACGTCAACAACAGCGTCTTCGAGCGGCTGGTCACCCGGGACAACTACGAGAGCGGCCTGCACCTGCAGGGCTCGTCGAGCAACAACCTGGTGCTGAACCTCGACGCGTACGGCAACCGCGACCCGCGCAAGAACGGGGAGAGCGCCGACGGCCTGGCCATCAAGGAGGGCTCCGGCAGCGGCAACGTGGTGCGCGGCGTGCGGCTGTGGAACAACTCCGACGACGGCCTGGACTTCTGGATGTTCCAGTCGCCGATCCTGCTGGAGAACAGCCTGGCCTGGGGCAACGGCTTCAACCGGTGGAACCTGCCGAACTACACCGGTGACGGCAACGGGTTCAAGCTGGGCGGCAACGCGGTCTCCGCGAGCCACACCGTGCGCAACAGCATGACCTGGGACAACGCGGTCGGCGGCTTCATCGACAACAACAACCCGGGCCAGCACGTGATCGACCACTGCACCGCCTGGGACAACCCGGGCACCGGCTTCAACTTCAACCGCTCGGACAGCACGCTGACGAAGAACCTGGCCGTGGCCAACGGCACGGCCGTGTCGCTGGGCTCGAACTCCAGCGGCTCGGGCAACTCGTGGGACCTGGGCGGCAGCTGGTCGCTGCAGAGCACCAGCCCGAGCACGATCACCGGGCCGCGCAACGCCGACGGTTCGATCCCCTCCTCCACGTTCCTGCGGCCGAGCAGCGGCGCCGACGTGGGGGCCCGCTTCTAGGCGCGGGCTGACCGGCACAGCCGGACACAGGCCGGCGGGTCGCCCGGCGCCCCCTGGGCGACCCGCCACTCATCTCCGCACCGGACGGGCCTTTTTAATCAGCCGATCCGTCAACCACGTTCATAGATTCGGATATCTACATATTACGG
>NZ_BONF01000073.1 GCF_016862575.1 Catellatospora bangladeshensis
AAAGCTAAGAAGGGCACCTTCTACTACGTATACCGGTAAGAAGGTGCCCTTCCTTCTCGGGTGGAGGAGTGGGGCGGATGGCACTACGCTCTCGCCAATGAGTGACGCGCGCGCCCAGGGCCTGATGTTCGGTGAGATCGCCGAGGAGTTCGACCGCATCCGGCCGGGGTATCCGGAGGGGCTCGTCGACGACGTGCTCGCGTACACCGGGATCGGGGTGCAGGCGCTGGAGGTCGGCGCGGGCACGGGCAAGGCGACCACCGCGTTCGCGGCGCGCGGCCTGCAGATCACCGCGGTCGAGCCGGACCCGAAGATGGCCGCGCTGCTGACCGAGCGCCTGGCCGGGCAGCCGTCGGTGCGGGTGGTCGTCTCGCTGTGGGAGGACTACACCCCTGACCTCGCGTTCGACCTGCTGTTCTGCGCGCAGGCGTGGCAGTGGACCGACGGCTCGCAGCGCTGGGCGCGGGCCGCGGCGGCGCTGGCCCCGGGCGGCACCCTGGCGCTGTTCTGGAACTTCGACCGCGTCGCCGACGACGGCCTGCGCGCGCTGGTCCGCGAGGTGCACGCCGGGTACGCGCCGCACGCCATGATCGACGAGGAGCCGGCCGACGGCACCGACCTGTCGCAGTACTGGCCGGGACCGGACCTGGCCGCGCTGCCCGAGTTCGGCGAGCTGGCCGAGCACCTCTACACCTGGGAGCGCACGCTGTCGGCCGACGACTACGTCTCCTACCTGTCGACCCAGCCGACCTACCGGATCCTGCCCGAGGCGACCCGCGAGGCGCTGTTCACGGCGCTGCTGCAGCGGCTGCCGGAGAAGGTCACGCTGGCCGTGGAGACGCTGCTCTACCTGGGGCGGCGCACCGCCTGACGGCTACTCGACGGGCCGGCGCAGCGAGTAGGTGACGGCGAACAGGCGATACGGCTCGGTGTGCAGGAACACGGCGCCCCGGTCGTACGCCTGCCAGCCCGCCTGCCCGGCCCGGTTGAGGTGGCGCAGGTCGTCGAAGCGCTCGTCGGTGCCCCAGCGCTCCGGCCCGTCGTTGTCGTGGAACACCGCGTCCCAGTCCATGAAGCGGTCGGCGCCCAGGGTGCCTGCCGATCGGTACTCCAGCCGCGCGTACTCCCACTGCGTCATGCGGCCATTGTGCCGCAGCGCTCGGGACGCTGTCCAAACACGACCGGGCTGATCAGCCCAGCTCCATGCCGACGAGCAGGAACACCGCCAGCCCCGTCGCCAGGCCGATGCCCATCGCCAGCGGCAGCCCGGCGCCGAAGAACGTCGCGGTGAACGTGGCCAGCCCGCCCGGGATCACGAAGAAGGCGACGGCCTGCACCGGCTTGCGCCTGGCGTACGACAGCGCGGCCCGGCCCACGAAGCGCAGCACGATGACCGCGAAGGCGAGCAGGGCCACGGCGGCCAGCCCGAGCACCACCCAGAGCACGACCTCACCGGACGACATGCAGCCGAAGGTAGCCGCGATCGCGGCGCCGGGCCAGTGACGGCCGTACCTATTTCACGACGCGGAACCGCGCGTGGGTGACCTGCGCGGACTGGTGCGCGCCGAGCTGCTCCAGCTCGATGTGGTCCGTGCCGAGGTGCTCGAACAGCCGCCGCCCCGCGCCCAGCAGCACCGGCGCGATCTGCAGGTGGATCTCGTCGAGCAGGCCCGCCCGGAGCAGCTGCTGCGTCACGTCGGCGCCCATCACGGTGACTGCGCCGTCTCCGGCGGCGGCGCGGGCCAGCGCCAGCGCGTCCGCCAGGCCGGTGGTGACGAAGGTGAACGTGCCCTCCTTCTCGGCCCGGTCCGGCTCGGGCCGGTGGGTGAGCACGAAGCAGGGCACCGGATAGGGCGTGCCGCCCCACTGGCCGATGCCGACGTCGAAGGTGCGCCGGCCCAGCAGCACCGCCGTGGTCAGCGCGAACTGCTGCCGCGCGGCCGCCGCGTCGGCCTCGTCGGCGCCGTCGAAGAGCCAGCGGTGCAGGCGCTCGCCGCCGACACCCATCGGCTGCTCGACGCTGACGTCCGGCCCGGCCATGAAGCCGTCCAGCGACATCGTCACGTGCACGTTCACCTGCGCCATGAAGCACCTCCGCAGCATCGCCCCGAAGGACGCATGCTGCCACGGACCGCCGACACACTCGCGTCACGAGCGTCGATCGGTGCGCGGTGGCGGACGCTCAGCGGCGGCAGATCGGGTACGCGCTGCCGTCGACGGCGCGGGTGCGCCCGTCGGGCGACTGCACGTAGAACGTGCTGCCCTCGACCCAGTGCCGCTGGCCGGGACGGACCATGACGGTCTCGGACAGCTCGATGGCGTAGTCCCCGACGGTGAGCATGCTGACCAGCATCAGCCGGTCGGCTATGACGGGCTCGGTGGTGGGCACGGAAGACTCCGGGGGGTGAGGGGACGCTCACGCTACCGCGACGTACCCGTCCCGGGGAAGAGGGTTGATCGATGCGTGGCAAAAGCCACCGCGTGGTGTCGATCCGGACGGCCCGCGTTCGTATAGAGGGGGAGAGGACATCCGGTCGCCCACCCGAGGAGGCGTCGTGAAGCAGTACCTGCTGAGCATCTACCAGCCCGACGGCGGCCCGCCGCCGCCCGAGGTCCTCGACCCCGTGATGCGCGCGCTGGCCGAGCTGAACGCCGAGCTGGAGGCGGCCGGGGCGCTGGTGCGCACCGCGGGCCTGCTGCCGCCCGAGACGGCCACCGTGGTCCGCGCGGACGGCGACGGCATCCTGCTCACCGACGGCCCGTTCACCGAGGGCAAGGAGCACGTCGGCGGCTTCTGGATCATCCGAGCGCTGGACCTCGACGCGGCGCTGTTCTGGGCGGGCAAGGCCGCCCGCGCCACCACGCTGCCGATCGAGGTGCGCCCGATGCACGGCGGCGAGGGCTGAGTGCCGGACGAGCTGGCCGCCGTCTACCGCGCGGAGTACGGCCGCGCGGTGGCGGTGCTGGTGCGCGCCTTCGGCGACCTCGACCTGGCCGAGGAGGCGGTGCAGGACGCGTTCGCCGAGGCGGCCCGGCGCTGGCCGGAGGCCGGGATGCCGCCCAGCCCGGCCGGCTGGATCATCACGACCGCCCGCAACCGGGCCGTGGACCGGCTGCGCCGCGAGGCGTCCCGCGACGGCCGGCACGCCCAGGCGGCGCTGCTGCACGCCCGTGACGAGCCCGCCGAGGAGGGGCCCGTGCCCGACGACCGGCTCCGGCTGATCTTCACCTGCTGCCATCCGGCGCTCGCCCCCGCCGCGCGCGTCGCGCTGACGTTGCGGCTGCTCGGCGGCCTGAGCACGGCCGAGATCGCACGCGCGTTCCTGGTGCCCGAGGCCACCATGGCGCAGCGGCTGGTCCGCGCCAAGAACAAGATCAAGGGCGCGGGCATCCCGTACCGGGTGCCGCGCGACGCCGACCTCCCCGACCGGCTGCGGTCGGTGCTCGCCGTCCTCTACCTGATCTTCAATGAGGGGTACGCGGCGAGCAGCGGCCCCGACCTGGTCCGCGCCGACCTGTGCGCCGAGGCGATCCGGCTGGCCCGGCTGCTGGCCGAGCTGATGCCCGACGAGCCCGAAGCGCTCGGCCTGCTCGCCCTGATGCTGCTCACCGAGGCCCGGCGGCCCGCCCGCACCACCGCCGCCGGGGAACTGGTGCCGCTGCCCGAGCAGGACCGCTCCCGCTGGGACCGCGCGCTGATCGCCGAGGGGCTGACGCTGGCGCGCGACGCGGTGCGCCGCGGCGGCACCGGCCCGTACGTGCTGCAGGCCGCGATCAGCGCCCAGCACGCCGCAGCACCGTCCACAGCGGATACCGACTGGCCGCGCATCGTGGCGCTCTACGACCGGCTGCTGGTGCTCACGCCCGGCCCGGTCGTCGCGCTGCACCGCGCCGTCGCAGTCGCCGAGGTGGCCGGTCCGGGCCCCGCGCTCGCCCTGCTGGAGAGGCTGGATCTTGACCGTGACCACCTCTATCACGCCGTGCGCGCGGACCTGCTGCACCGGCTCGGCCGCGACGCCGAGGCGGCACAGGCGTACGACGCCGCCGAAGCGCGCACCGCCAACGAGGCCGAGCGCGACTTCCTGCGACGCCGCCGCGCCGCGCTCAGCGGGTGAGCGTCAGGCCTTGCAGAGGCCGAGAACAGCGCTGCCGCCGAGCACACCCGTGAGGATCTTCCCGGCCGACTTGGCGGCCTTGCCGTCGTAGTCGGTGCCGGCCGCCTTGAGGTCGGCCAGCCAGCCGTTCACCTTGGCGACGTCGGCTTTCGCCGCCTTGCCGAGGGTGTCGTCGGTGGTGCCGTCGACGATGGCGGCGAGGGCGTCGCGGTAGTCCGTCAGCGCCTTCTTCAGCTCGGCGAGCGCGGCCTTCTTGCCCGCGTCACCGCCCTGGTAGACGCCCTTGACCAGGCCGTCGTAGGCGCCCGACACGGTGAACACCTCAAGCACCTGCGTCTTGAGGCCGTCGCAGACGACCTGGTACTTGGAGCCGGTCGGGGACGGGCTCGGGGCGGGGGCGGCCGAGGTCGCGGCTGCGGCCGCGCTGGGCGTGGCCTGAGCCTCGGCGGTGTCGGCCGGGGTGCTGCCGCACGCGGCGGCGGCGATGAGGACGGCGGTGAGGGCGAGGGGCAGGGTGAAGCGGCGCATGAGCTTAGGAACTCCGGTCTCTCGAGACAGCAGCCCGCAGCCTGCCGCATGATCACGCGCCGCGCCGACCCGCGGGGATCAACTTTCGATCATTAATGGTCGGCTGAGCGGACGACCAGCGACGCGTACGTCGGCACCAGCACCCGCCGCGCGGGCTGCCGCGACACCACCTGCCACGGACGGCCGTCGGCGAGCAGCGTCTCCAGCAGCCGGGTGAGCTGCACCCGGGCCACCGCCGCGCCCAGGCACAGGTGCCGGCCCGCGCCGAACCACAGCTGGCGGGTCTCGGGCACGTACTCGCGGGTCACGTCGAACGGCCCGGCCGCGTTGTCGGCGACGTAGGTCAGCATCATCACCCGCCCGTCCTTGCGCAGCGTCCGCCCGCCCACCTCGGCGTCCGCGGCGATGTGCCGCCCGATGACCGGTGCGGGGGTGGTCACCCGCAGCCCCTCGCGCACCGCGCCGGGCAGCAGCGACCGGTCGGCGAGCAGCGCGTGCTGCTGTCCGGTGTCGTGCAGCAGGGCGACGGTGCGGGTCAGCGACGACGCGCCGGTCTCGGTGCCCGCGATGGCGAGCAGCGTGGCCAGGCCCCGGGCCAGCTCCTCGCTGATGCCGACGCCCCGGCACCGGCCCAGGATCGTGTCCGGCCCGCCGGTGCGGTAGGCCTCCGCCACCCCGCCGGTGATCTCGGTGACTAGGCCCTTCGCCCGCTCGATCGTCTCGGCGGGCAGCGCGGTCGAGGTCTGGGTGCCCAGCGCGAGCGCCGCCAGCCGCTCGGCGGAGTCGAACAGCGCCCGCGCCGCCGCGTCGTCGGCCAGCTCGATGCCGAGCAGGTCGGCGACGGTGTACGCGGACGTGGTCCGCACCAGCTCGGCCAGGTCCACGGTCTCCCCAGCGGCCAGCCGCGCCCGCAGCCGGGCGTGGTGCGGCCCCTGCGCCCGGTCCACCAGGGCCCGCGCGCTGTCCTCGGTGAACAGGTCGCGGCCCAGCGTACGCAGCTCGGCGTGCCGGGAGCCGCCGAAGAACGCGGCCATCTCCGGCCCGAACAGCTGCCCCCACAGGTCGCCGACGCCGCCCTCGCCGAGCATGCTGAAGTGCCGGGCGTCGTTGAGGATGCGCCGGGACAGCACCGGATCGGTGACCACCCAGCCGACCTTCGGCAGCCGCCGGATGGGTCCGGTCAGCCGCCCGATGGTGAGCAGCGCGAACAGGGCCGGGTTGCCCGCGCGCAGTAGCCTCGCCTCGTGCCGGCGCGCGACGCGCCGACCTCGTGCCGGACGGGGGATTACTGCCGAGGGGTGAGCAGGATTCACCCCCGCACCGTAGCGGGTAGGCGGTAGGGCAAGCTGAACGCCGCCGACGACCTGGGGGGACGACAACGATGAGAGCCCGTATCGCCGGGGTCGCCGCGTACCTGCCGCCCGGCCGCGTGGACAGCGCTGCCGTGGAGCAGCGGATCGTGGCGAGCAGCGACGGTTTCCGCCCGTTGCCGAACATCGTGGAGCGGCTGACCGGCATCCGGCACCGCCACTACGCCGACGACGACGTGCAGGCCTCCGACCTGGCCGTCGCAGCCGCGGAGAAGCTGCTGGCCGACCAGGGTCTGTCAGCCCGCGACGTGGACCTGATCGTGTTCGGCTCGGCCTCGCAGGATCTGATCGAGCCCGCGACCGCGCACATCGTGGCGGCGAAGCTCGGCGCGTCCTGCCCGGTGTTCGACGTGAAGAACGCCTGCAACAGCTTCCTCAACGGGGTCCAGCTCGCCGAGGCGCTGATCGCCACCGGCCAGCACCGCCGGGTGCTGGTCTGCACCGGCGAGGTGCCCTCCCGCGCGGTGCGCTGGCGGGTGCGCGACCGGGCCCAGTTCGCCGACGCGTTCGCCGGGTACACCCTGTCCGACGGCGGCGCGGCGATGCTGCTGGAGGCCGCCGATACCGGGGGCATCCTGCACCGGCGCTTCGCCGCCGACTCCACCGCCTGGGAGCTGGGCACGCTGCCCGCCGGTGGCACGATGCGCCCGCGCGACCCGGACGCCACCTACTTCAGCGGCGACGCCCGGCGCATGCGCGACGCGTTCCTGCGCGCCGGGCCGGGCATGTTCCTGGCGATGCTGTCCGACGTGGGCCTGAGCTGGTCGGACTTCGCCGTGGTGTGCGTACACCAGGTGACGCTGCCCTACCTGGAGACGCTGCGGGAGGGGCTGGGCATCCCGGCCGACCGGCTCGTGGTCACCCTGCCCGAGCACGGCAACCTGGCCAGCGTGACGCTGCCGTTGCAGCTGGCCACGGCGATCCAGGACGGGCGGTGCGGGCCGGGCGACCGGGTCGCGCTGATCGGGCTGGCCGGCGGGGTCAGCGTCGGCGTCATGTTCGCGGAGCTGTGATGGGGCACCCGCTCTGGGTCGTGATCCCGGCGTACAACGAGCAGGCGTCGCTCGGGGCGACCCTGCGCCGCCTCGCCGAGCAGGACGATCGCGCGTTCACGCTGGTCGTGGTCGACAACGCGAGCACCGACCGCACCGCCGAGGTGGCCCGCGCGCACGCTGCCGACCTGGACCTGCACCTGATCAGCGAGCCGGAGAAGGGCACCGGCTGCGCCGCCGACACCGGCATGCGATACGCCATCGCGCACGGCGCGACGCTGCTGGCCCGCACCGACGCCGACTGCCTGCCCGCGCCCGGCTGGACCGCCGCGGTGCGGCGCGGGTTCGGCGACGGGCTGCGGATGCTCAGCGGGCCGCTGCGCCCGCGCACCGACGAGTTCCCGCTGCGCTGGTGGGAGCGGCGGCTGCTGCCCTCGGTGGTGTCGCTGGCGGCCACGTTCGGCCGGTTCCGGCCCGGCAACCGCGACGCGGCGTACGTCGGGCCGTACCTGATGATGCCCGGCTGCAACATGGCGATCACGGCGGAGCTGTACGAGGCCGCAGGCGGTTTCCCGCGCACCCGCATCGAGGACGTGCACGAGGACCGCGCCCTGGTGAACCGGGTGCGCCGGATCACCGGCGAGTTCGGCCTGCGCCGCGACATGGTCGTCCACGGCTCGGTGCGCCGGCTGCGCGCATACGGGCTGGTCGGCACGCTGGCCTGGTACGCCGACCACCGCTACACCCCGGACCGGGTGGACATCCGTTGACCCCGGCGGTCTGGGAACGGCGCCTCTACCGGCGCGCGCACCCGCTGGCGTACCCCCTGCTGCGGCTCCTTGCCCGGCGCGGGCCGATCGTGCGGGTGCCCGGCCTGGGCGTGGTCGTCAACGACGCGGCGCTGGCCCGGGAGGTGCTGCTCGACGGGGACACGTTCCGCAAGGACGGGCCCGGCGCGTCCGGCGACCTGTGGACCCCGATCCTCGGCCCGTCCGTGCTGCTCAACATGGAGGGCCCGGCGCACCGGGCGCTGCGCGGGCGGCTGGCCGAGCTGTTCACCCCGGCGTACACCGCGCGCCTGTGCGAGCAGGTGCTGGCCGGGCCGCTGGACACGCTCGCCGCCCGGCTGCACGCGGGTGAGCCGGTGGACCTGGTCGACACGATGCGGGTGCTGGCCGGTGCGGTCATCTGCGCGGTGATCGGGCTCGACGCGGACGGCGAGGCCGCACACCGGCACATGTTCCACCAGGGCGAGCGCATCGTGGCGATGGTCAGCCTGCGTACCCGCACGCTGTCGGCGGCGCAGGTGCGGCGGGCCCGGGAGGTGCTGGACCCGATCGGCGACATCGCGGCGCGTGCCTACCGCTCCGGTGACGAGAGCACGGTCATGGGCCGCATGCGCACGCTCGGGCTGTCCGAGGCCGAGGCGCGCGGCGCGGCGGGGGCGTTCTTCCTCACCGGCACCGAGACCGTGGCCACGCTGGTGCCCCGGCTGATCGCGCTGCTGCACGACGCCGGGCAGCTCGACCGGGTCGCGGCCGATCCCGGCCTGCTGGACCCGGCGATCGACGAGGCGATGCGGGTCAGCACCCCGACCCCGGTCATGCTGCGCAGCGTGCACGCCCCTGCCGTGGTCGGCGGGCTGCCGGTGCGGCCCGGCGAGCGGGTGCTGCTCGCCACGCACAACTGCTGCCTGGCGTACGGGCCGTTCGACCTGGACCGGCCGCAGCCGCCGGAGCTGCGACGGCTCTGGTTCGGCGCAGGCCCGCACTTCTGCATCGGGTATCCGCTGGCCATGGCCGAGATCCGCGCGGTGGCCCGCACCGTGCTCGCGGCCGCGCCACTGCGGATCGTCCGCCGCGCCGCCGCGCGAGGCGTCCTCATCCCGACCTACCGGGAGCTGGTGGTGGCGCGATGAGCCTGGTCGGACTGGTGCTGGCGCAGGCCGCGCGGACCCCGGAGGCGACCGCCCTGATCGCGGGTGACGGCACCCGACTGAGCTACGGCGAACTGCGCCGCCGGGTGCTGGCGGTACGCGACGGGCTGCGCGCGGCCGGACTCGCGCCCGGGGACGGGGTGCTCTTCTCCGTCCGGCCCTCGCTCGACTCGCTGGTGCTGGCCGTCGCCGTGGTCGCCGCGGGCGGGCACGTCATCTTCGCCGACCCCGGCGCGGGGCCGGAGATGTTCACCGCCCGCATGCGGCTGGCCCGCCCGCGCTGGTCCGCCGCCGAATCCCTGCTCTACGCGGCGAGCCGCCTGGCACCCGTACGCGCCTACGCACGCCGCCGCGGCCTGCTCCTGCCCGACCTGTCCAAGCTGGACGTGCAGCGGCACGTCTACACCGGACGCTGGCTGCCCGGCGTGCCCGGCGGCGCCCTCTCCCTACGCACCCTGCTGGTCACCCCCGCGGACGGGCCGACGGCCGAGCGGCGCCTGTCCACGGGCAGCGCCTCGCGGAACGCCGCCGGCATCTCTCCCGCGCCTGACGTGCCAGGCATGCTCCCCGAGCAGCGCACGGAATGCCCCGACCTCGGCGGGGACGCCCCGGCGGCCGTCATCTTCACGTCCGGCACCACGGCGCATCCGCGCGCGGTGGTGCACACCGGGGCGTCGCTCACGGCGGCGCTGGAGCTGCTGCGCTCCCGGGTGCCGTTGGGGCCGGGGGACGTGGTGCACACCGACCAGCTCATGCTCGGGCTGCCCACGCTGATCTCGGGCGCGTGCTGGTCGCTGCCGCCGCTGGGCGCCACGCCGGCCGTGTTCCTCGACCAGCTGCGCGAGCGCGGCGCGACCCACACCTACGCCGTGCCGGTGCAGCTCGCCGAGGTGCTGGACGTGGGCCCGCTGCCGGACAGCCTGCGGCACGTGCTGCTCGGGTCGGCTCCGGCGCCCGCGCCGCTGCTGCGCCGGGCGGTCGCGGCGGCACCCCGGGCCGAGGTGCTGTCGGTGTACGCGATGACCGAGATCCTGCCCGTCGCGATCGCCACCGCCGCCGAGAAACTCGCCCACACCGCGTCGGGCGCGCCCGGCGACCTGGTCGGCGCCCCGCTGCCCGGCGTCGCGGTCCGGCTCGGCGACGACGGCGAACTGCTGCTCGCCGGGCCCAACCGCTGCTCCGGCTACCTCGGCGACCCGCCGCTCGACTGGCTGCCCACCGGTGACCTCGCCCGGCTCGACGAGCAGGGCCGCATCGTGCTGTCCGGCCGCAAGAAGGACATGCTCATCCGCGGCTCGTTCAACCTGTACCCGGGCCTCTACGAACCCGCCGTCACCGCCCTGCCCGGCGTCGCCGAGGCGGCTTTCCTCGGGCTGCCCGATCCCGTGCACGGCGATGAGCGCGTCGTGCTCGCCGTCGTGCCGGATCCGTCGGCCGACGCCGCGTCGCTGCCCGCCCGCCTGCGCCGCGACCTGCCCGACGTCATCGACCACGCCGCGTTGCCCGACGAGATCGTGCTGCTGCCCGCCCTCCCCCGCACCGGCCGCGCCCGCAAACTCGACCGCACCGCCCTGCGCGTGGCGCTCACGGAGCCGCGATGAGCCCTGCTCCGGTTCTCACCGCGCCATTCCCGGGTGGCGCAATCACCGCCGGGTGCAGATGCGAGGTTGCACGATGAGGGTCGCGGTGACCGGTGCGTCCGGCTTCGTGGGCGGCGAGGTGTGCCGGGAGCTGCGCCGGGACGGGCACCAGGTGGTCGGCTTCGGCCGCAGGCCCGCGCCGCCCGGCCTCGACGGCGTGGACTACCGGCGCTGGGACCTGGCCGGCGGGCCGCTGCCCGAGGCACCCGACGTGGACGCGGTGGTGCACTGCGCCGGGACGGTGTCCGACTGGGGCCCGGCGCGCGAGTTCCACGCGGTCAACGTGGACGGCACCGCGCACGTGCTGGCCACGTTTCCCCGGGCGCGGTTCGTGCACGTCAGCACCGCCAGCGTGTACGACCCTCGGCGCCCGACGGTGCAGGCCGCCGAGGACGAGGCACCGACCGGGCGCTACCTCAACGCGTACGGCGAGTCCAAGGCGCGGGCGGAGCGGCTGGTGCTGGCCGCGATGGCGCAGCGGCCCGCGATCATCCTGCGCCCGCACGCGATCTACGGCCCCGGCGACCCGACGCTGCTGCCCCGGGTGCTGTCCGCGGTGCGCGGCCGGTGGCTGCCGGCCGTCGGCGACGGGCGGCAGCGGGTCAGCCTGACCTCGGCCGCCAACCTCGCCCGCGCCTGCGTGCTGGCCGCGACCGGCCCCGTCGAGCAGGGCGTCTTCAACGTCACCGACGCCGCGCCGGTGGTGCTCGACGACGCACTGCGGGCGGTGCTCGCCGCGCGCGGCATCGCCGCCCGGCCGGTGTACCTGCCACTGCGCGCGGTGTGGCCGCTGGCCACCGCCGCCGAGCTGCTGTTCCGGCTGGTACGCAGCTCGCGCCCGCCCCGGCTGACCCGCTACGCGGCGAGCCATCTCGCGGTGGAGCGCACGCTCGACATCAGCGCGGCGCGCGAGCGGCTCGGCTACTCCCCGGCCCCGACCTCCTTCGACGGTGCCGCGAGCTGGTGAGCCGGCGCCCGCGTGCTGAGCGCGCTCACCAGCCGCGGGCGTGCCACTCCGGCAGCGACGGGCGCTCGCGGCCCAGCGTGCTGTCCTTGCCGTGGCCGGGGTAGAACCAGGTGTCGTCGGGCAGCCGGTCGAAGATCTTCGTCTCGACGTCGCGCAGCAGCGAGGCGAACGCCTGCGAGTCGCCCCACGTGTTGCCCACGCCGCCCGGGAACAGCGAGTCGCCCGTGAACAGGTGCGGGTGCCCGTGCGGGTCGCGGTAGAGCAGCGCGATCGAGCCGGGCGTGTGCCCGACCAGGTGGATGACCTCCAGCTCGACCTGCCCGACGCGTACCGTCTGTCCTTCCTCGACGGTCTCCGCCTTCACCGGCAGCTCGCCCGCGTCGGCGGGGTGGGCGATCGCGGTCGCGCCGGTCGCCGCGACCACTTCGGACAGCGCCTGCCAGTGGTCGCCGTGCCGGTGCGTGGTCACCACCGTGGCCAGGCCCGCGTCACCGGCCAGGGCCAGCAGCGTCGGCGCGTCGTTGGCCGCGTCGACGAGCAGCTGCTCGCCGGTGCCGTTGCAGCGCAGCAGGTAGGCGTTGTTGTCGTGGGGGCCGACCGAGACCTTGCTGATGGTCAGCTCGTCGAGTTCGCGTACGTCGGCGGATCCGCCGCGCGTCACGTCACCGGTATAGGACACGCCCGAAGCCTATCGCCGAAGGCGGGTCCCGCGGGTGAGACTGAGTCGTGCGCAGATCGACGGCTGCCGCGGGCAGCACCGCCTTCTTCCTGGCCGCGCCGGGCGTGGTCGCGGGCCTGGTGCCCTGGCTCATCACCGGCTGGCAGACCGCCGCGTACTGGTGGCTGCCGGTACGCGCCATCGGCGTGCTGCTGATCCTGGCGGGCACCGCCGTGGTGGTGAACGCGTTCGCGCGGTTCGTGACCGAGGGCGCCGGCACCCCCATGCCAGCCGCCCCGCCGCAGCACCTGGTCGTCGGCGGCCTCTACCGCTACGTCCGCAACCCGATGTACGTCGCGGTCCTGTCGGCGATCCTCGGCCAGGTGCTGCTGTTCGGCAGCCTGCCGCTGCTCGCGTACGCCGCCTGCGTCTTCTTGGCGTTCGTGACGTTCGTGCACTTCTACGAGGAGCCGCACCTGCGCCGCCAGTTCGGCCCCGACTACGACGCCTACCGCCGCGAGGTCCCCGGCTGGCTGCCCCGCCTCCGCCCAAGATCACGTTGATCTTGCACGAAGTGTTGCCCTTTTGCCCGTTTAATGCGTGTCGCACCCACAGCTCACGCAAGATCGCCGCGGTAGAGGGGTGGGGTCAGAAGAGGCGGGTGAGGATCAGGTCGAGGGCGGTTTCGGCGTGGCGGCGGGAGAGGTCGGCGGCGCGGTCGGGAGCGCGGGTTTGGAGTGCCTCGACCAGGGCTTCGTGCTCGGACTGGGAGGCGGCGACCTCGTCGGGGCGGTAGTGCGCGGCGATCTGGTCGTTGAAGAAGTAGAGGTGGTTCTGTTCGATGACGCGGGCCAGGCGGGGGTTGTGGGCGGCTTCGACGATCATGTGGTGGAAGCGGTCGTTGAAGACCACGAAGTCGTCGTTGCTGCCCGTGCCGGTCCAGCTGGCGCAGTGTGTGGCGATGGCGGCCAGTTCGGTTTCCGTGGCGCGCTGGGCGGCGAAGCGGGCCGCGAAGGACTCCAGCGCCATGCGTACCTCGTAGATGGCGACGATCTCGTCGCGGTCGTGCTGGCGCACGATCCAGCGGCGGCGGTGCGAGACGATCAGGCCGTCCGCGGCCAGGCGCTGCAGGCTCTCCCGGATGGGGGTACGGCTGACCTGTAGCTTCTCCGCGATGACCGCCTCGACCAGCGGCTCGTTCGGGCCGATCTTGCCGAGCACGATCTGCTCGCGCAGCCAGCGGTAGACGTTGTCGGACAGCGTGCGCGTGGCGTGCAGCGGCTCGGCGGGCAGTTCCTGTGCGGTCGGCACCTGCCGCCTCCCTCGTCACGCGGCCCGCTCCGCGGACCGCCCGGAATGGTCCACAGTATGCGTACCGGCCCGGCCCCTGCCATGAGCGTCGCCACAGGCGCGGACATACCTGCTCGCCTGTCCGGTTCCGCCATACGGGAAGTTGGATGGACGGGTGCGGGATGGGGTAAGGTCGCTCTCGTGGTTCGCATGTATTGGCGCTTTACGCTGGCTCTGGGTGGAGCCGGCGGTTCCATGCGCTGACCGCGACACCACCCAGAGCCAGCAGGGCGAAGACGTCACGTCTTCGCCCTTTGCCATGTCGAAGGACGGGCTGGCCTGGGACCTCATCAGGGCGGGGCCCGTCCCTGAGAACCGGGAGACGCTCCGATGACCCAGACCAACGACGTACACGTGCTCTCGTTCGAGCCGCTGCAGCCGCCGCGTGAGCTGCTGACCGAGCTGCCGCTCGGCGAGCATCGCGCCGCGCTGGTGCAACGATCGCGCCAGGAGGTGCGCGACGTGCTCACCGGCCGCGACGACCGCCTGCTCGTGGTGGTCGGCCCGTGCTCGGTGCACGACACCGAGGCGGCCATGGACTACGCCCGGCGGCTCACCGAGGCGGCCAGGCAGCACCAGCGCGAGCTGTGCATCGTGATGCGCGTCTACTTCGAGAAGCCGCGCACGACGATCGGCTGGAAGGGCCTCATCAACGACCCGGGGCTGGACGGCACGTACGACGTGCACCGGGGCCTGCGCACCGCCCGCACGCTGCTGCTCGACATCCTCGACCTCGGCATGCCCGTCGGCTGCGAGTTCCTCGACCCGACCAGCCCGCAGTACATCGCCGACGCGGTGACCTGGGGCGCGATCGGCGCCCGCACCATCGAGAGCCAGGTGCACCGGCAGCTCGCCTCCGGCCTGTCCATGCCGGTCGGCTTCAAGAACACCACCGACGGCGGCATCCAGGGCGCCATCGACGCGTGCGAGGTGGGCCGCAACAGCCACGTCTTCTTCGGCGTGGACCCCGACGGCCGCGCCGCCGTGGTCACCACCACCGGCAACGAGGACTGCCACGTGATCCTGCGCGGCGGCCGCAGCGGCCCGAACTACGGCCCCGAGTCGGTCGCGTCGACCCTGGCCATGACCGAGAAGGCGGGCCTCAAGCACCACCTGGTGATCGACGCCAGCCACGGCAACAGCGGCAAGAGCCACGAGCGCCAGGCCGTCGTCGCCGACGAGATCGCCGCGCAGATCGCCGAGGGCCAGCACGGCATCGGCGGCGTGATGCTGGAGAGCTTCATCGTGGCCGGCCGCCAGGACCTCGACTCCGGCGAGCCCCTCGTCTACGGCCAGTCCGTCACCGACGCCTGCATGAGCTGGCAGACCACCGAGCAGACCCTGGCCACCCTCGCCGCCGCCGTCACCGCCCGCCGCCCCCACTGAAAGGAAGGGCACCTTCTTAACGCTATACGTAGTA
>NZ_BONF01000074.1 GCF_016862575.1 Catellatospora bangladeshensis
GTGACCGGCCAGGTTTTCCCTGACCCCGCCTCCGGGGCAACTCATCCAGCTTACCCATCCGGCCTCTCCGTGTCAAACCCGAATTTTCGGATCTGTGCGGTTCGTCCGTTTGGACACCCCGAACACGCTGAACCGCTGAGGTCCGTACGAGGTTCGAGGAGAACCAGTGACCCGGCCGACGGTCCCCTCCGAGAAGAATCTCGGCGAACTCATCCGCCCGGCTCGTCACCGGCTCGGTAACCATACCCGGTTGGTTTCGTCCGATCAAATCGGCCCCACCCGGTGCGCTCCGGCCTCTTCAGTCCTGACCTTCCGGTCTCGGCTGTTTTGTCCGTTCCGCGCTGGCAGAGAGAACATTACGCGGGACGCGGCGCCGCTCGCAAATCGAGGGGCCGCGTCCCGCGTCACATGATGGGCGGCGAACTATTTCCGCAGCTCAGCGCCTGCAATCGTCTTCTTGCCGCGGCGGAGCACCAGGTACTGCCCATGTAGCAGCAGGTCAGCGGACACCGGTTCGTCGGCTTCGGTCACCCGCTCGTTGTTGACGTACGCGCCGCCCTCGCTGACCGCGCGCCGTGCCTCGCCGAGGCTCGCCGCCAGGCCGGCCTCCTTGAACAGCACCGCGACGCTGGGCAGCTCGTCGACCTGCACCAGCCCGGCCTCCGACAGCGCCGAGCGCAGCGTGGACGGCGCCAGCTCGGTCAGCGCACCGCGCCCGAACAGCGCCTGCGACGCGGCGATGACCTGCTCGCACTCCTCCTTGCCGTGCAGCAGCGTGGTCAGCTCCTCGGCCAGCGCCCGCTGCGCGGCCCGCGCGAACGGCCGCTCCGCCGTCTCCCGCTCCAGCTCCAGCAGCTCCTCGCGGGACCGGAAGCTGAAGTACTTCAGGTAGCGCAGCACGTCCCGGTCGTCGGTGTTGATCCAGAACTGGTAGAACGCGTACGGGCTGGTCATCGTCGGGTCGAGCCAGATGGCGCCGCCCTCGGTCTTGCCGAACTTGGTGCCGTCGGCCTTCGTCACCAGCGGCGTCGTGAAGGCGTGCACCGGGCCCGCGCCGCGGCGGCGGATGTAGTCGACGCCCGCGGTGATGTTGCCCCACTGGTCGGAGCCGCCGAACTGCAGCCGGCAGCCGTAGCGCTGGTGCAGCTCGAAGTAGTCGTGCGACTGCAGCAGCTGGTAGCTGAACTCGGTGAAGCTGATGCCGGTCTCCAGCCGGTTGCGCACCACGTCGCGGGCCAGCATCTTGTTCACCGGGAAGTGCTTGCCGACGTCGCGCAGGAACTCGATGGCCGACAGCGCCGAGGTCCAGTCCAGGTTGTTGACCATGCGGGCCGCGTACTGACCCTCGAAGTCGAAGAACGGCTCGACCTGGCCGCGGATCTTCTCGACCCAGCCCTTGACCACGTCGGGCGAGTTCAGGCTGCGCTCGCCGCTGTCCTTCGGGTCCCCGATGAGGCCGGTGGCGCCGCCGACCAGCAGCAGCGGCCGGTGGCCGGCGAGCTGGAACCGGCGCGCCGTGAGCACCTGCGTCAGGTGGCCCAGGTGCAGGCTCGGCGCGGTGGGGTCGAACCCGACGTAGAACGTCAGCGGGCCCGCCGCCAGGTCTTCGCGCAGCTCGTCAAGGCCGGTGCAGTCCTGCAGCAGGCCGCGCCACTGCAGATCATCGAGGATGTCCGTCACGCCGTAGATTGTCGCGCATCGCGCTCGCGCCTCGGCAACCCGGTTTCCCCTGCTGGCCGGGCGGGGCCGAAGGTGGCACGGCGCGCGAAGCTTGCCGCGGCGGGGCGCCGGGCATAGCGCGGTCATGGACCTGTCCTTCCTCCGTGAGATGTACGAGATCCCCGGCCCCTGGGCGTCGGTGTACATCGACAGCACCGACCACACCGAGGCGACCGCCGCGGCGCTGAAGCTGCGCTGGCGGGCCGCCCGCGAGACGCTGCTCGATGAGGGCATCGACGAGCCGACCCTGCTCGCGCTGGAGGGCGCGCTGGCGCAGTACAAGCGGCCGCGGCACCGGCACGGGCTGGCCGTGTTCGCCGCGCAGGGTCGGGTGCACTACACCGAGACGCTGCCCGAGCCGCTGTGCACGGACAGCGCCGAGATGGCGCCGCTGCCGCACGTCACGCCGCTGCTGGCCACCCGGGACGGCCGGCCGCCGGAGCAGGCGCCCGCGCCGGACGCGAGCGGGGTCGCCGACACGCTCGCCGCTTTCGAGCAGCGGCAGGTGGAGGCGCTGCTGCTGGATCCGGTCGCGCTCGGCAAGGCGCGGGTATGGCTGGGCGACTCGCCTGCGGACCTGTCGGCGAGCGAGGAGCGGGTGCGGCGGATGGGGGCGGACCGCGCCCATCCGGTACGCGCCGAGGACGCGCTGGTCCGCGAGGCGGTGCTGCAGGACGCCGAGCTGATCATCGTCAACGCGGGCGAGCTGGAGCTGAGCGAGGGCGTCGGGGCCGTGCTCGCCTCGTGAGCCGGGCGCGGCTCAGCTCGCGGCGGGGCGGCGGCGCGGGGTGTGGCGGCGGTAGGCGCTGACCGAGGGCTCACCGTCGAGCCAGAAGCGCCAGGGCAGGTCGTGCGCCGCCGCGACGCCGACGCGCGGGCCGGACCGGACGGTGTCCTCGTCGACCGCGCTCGTCGGCGGCGTGAGCAGCGCGGGCCCGGAGCCGTCGAGCAGCGAGGTGCGGTTGGCGGTGCCGTCGATGCCGAGGGCGACCGCCAGCCGCGCCGGGCCCCGGGCCAGCTCGCGGTCGGCGACGGGGCCGCGGCGGGCCCGGGCCGCGTCCAGCCCGCCGAGCACGCGTCCCGCACGCAGCAGCACCGCCGCGGCCTCGCCCTCGCGGCCGGCGGTCACGTTGAGGCACCAGTGCATGCCGAAGACGAAGTACACGTAGAGGAAGCCGGCCGGGCCGAACATCACCGAGTTGCGCTCGGTGCGGCCGCGGTGGCTGTGGGCGGCGGGGTCCTCGCCGAGGCCCGAGTACGCCTCGACCTCGGTGATCATGATCCGGACTCCCCCGGCGGCGAGTTCCCAGCCCAGCAGGCCGCGGGCGGTGTCGGCGATCTTCGAGGCGGGGGCGTCGAGCAGGGAGTAGTCCACGCATGAACGATGCCCCGCGACCGCCGGATCGCAAAACGGGTGCTGTCGCACCTGGCGGGCATCATCCACCCATGTCGAACGTGTACGCGCGGGCCAGGGAGTTCGTGCTCACCCAGGGCAGGCCGCTGGACCGGGCCCGGTTGCTGTTCCACTTCGAGTCCGGACCGGCCGGGGCGGTGCTCGCCGAGCTGGCGGCGTACCAGAACGAGGACGGCGGGTTCGGGCGCGCCCTGGAGCCGGACCTGCGGACCCCGGTCTCGTCGGCGGTGGCGACCTGGACCGCGTGCCACGTGCTGCACGAGATCGGTGCCGACAGCGACGAGCCGGTGGTACGCCGGACCGTTCAGTACCTGCTCGGCTCCTACGATCCCGGCGAGCGGCGCTGGTGGATCGTGCCGCCGGAGACGGACGCCTCGCCCCGGGCCGGCTGGTGGGCGTACCAGGACATCGCCGGAAACTTCGGCGACTGCCTGCTGAACCCGACCGCGGGACTGGCGGGGGCGTTGTGGGAGCACCCGGAGCTGGTGCCGCCCGCGCTGCTCGGCGACCTCACCGAGGCGGTGCTCGCGCGGCTCGACGGGTTCGCCGACGAGCGGCTGGACCGGGGCGACCTGACCGCCGCGGAGCTGTTCACGCAGGCCCGGCACCTGCCGGCGGCGGCACGGGAGCGGGCGCTGGCGGCGCTGCGCCGGGCGGCGGCCCGGCTGGTCGAGCACCGGCCGCAGGAGTGGACGGCGTACACGCTGCAGCCGCTGGACGTAGCGCGGACCCCGGACTCGCCGCTGTCCCCCGCCGTCGACCCGGCCTCGGTCGCGGCGAACCTGGACTACCTGCTGGCTCTCCAGCAGCCCGACGGCTCCTGGCCGCTGACCTGGACCTGGACCGACATCGACCCGCAGGCGTGGGCGCTAGCCGAGCGCGACGCCAAGGGCCTGGTCGCGGTGGAACGCCTGCTCACCCTCCGCGCCTACGGCCGCCTCTAGCGGCCGAAGATCGCCGTCTCGTGTCGGAACCTGCGGTCTGGGCTGAGGTTCCGACACGAGACGGCGATCTTCGCCAGCACAGCGCGGTCAGTTCGGGACGACGGACTCCGTGGACCAGGCGTGCCAGGTCTTGAGCTGGTCGGAGACCGCGGCGAGCTGGTCGGCGACCGGGCCGGGGCCGGTGGAGCCGGGGGTGGTGCGGGCGGCCAGCGCCGACTGCACGGTGAGCACGTCGCGGACGGACGGGTCGAGGTGCTCGCTGACCGCGGCGAGGTCGGTGTCGCTGACCTCGTGCAGCTCGCAGCCGCGCACCGAGCACAGCGCCACCAGCTTGCCGGTGATCTCGTGCGCGTCGCGGAACGGCACGCCCTTGCGGACCAGCCAGTCCGCCACCTCGGTGGCCAGCGAGAAGCCTACGGGCGCGGAGGCGGCGAGCCGGTCCACGCGCACCGTCATGGTGGCGATCATCCCGGCGAGCGCGGGCAGCACCAGGCTGAGCGTGTCGACCGCGTCGAACGCGGGCTCCTTGTCCTCCTGCATGTCCCGGTCGTAGGTCAGCGGCAGGCCCTTGAGCATGGTGAGCACGTTGACCAGGCCGCCGATGAGCCGTCCGGCCTTGCCGCGGGCGAGTTCGGCGACGTCGGCGTTCTTCTTCTGCGGCATGATCGACGAGCCGGTGGCGAAGGCGTCGTCCAGCTCGACCCAGCCGAACTCGTACGACGTCCACAGCACCACCTCCTCGCCGAGGCGGGACAGGTGCACCCCGAGCAGCGCGGTGACGAACAGGAACTCGGCGACGAAGTCGCGGTCGCTGACCGCGTCCATCGAGTTCGCGAACGAGGTGCGGAAGCCCAGCTCCTTGGAGACGGCGACCGGGTCGAGCGGCAGGCCGGAGCCGGCCAGCGCGCCCGCGCCGAGCGGGCTGACCGCGGTGCGGTGGTCCCAGTCGCGCAGCCGTTCGAGGTCGCGCAGCAGCGGGTGTACGTGCGCGAGCAGCCAGTGGCCGAAGGTGACCGGCTGGGCGTGCTGCACGTGGGTCATGCCCGGGGCGGGCGTGTCGAGGTGGCGGGCGGCCTGCTCGGCGAGCGCGTCGGCCAGCTCGGTGATCCTGGCGCCCAGGTCGCGGGCGTGGTCGCGCAGGTAGAGGCGCAGGTCGGTGGCGACCTGGTCGTTGCGGGAGCGGCCGGCGCGCAGCTTGCCGCCGAGCGTGCCGAGGCGTTCCAGCAGGCCGCGCTCCAACGCGGTGTGCACGTCCTCGTCCTCGACGGTGGGCCGGAAGGTGCCGGTCGCGACCGCGGCGTCGAGGTCGTCGAGGGCGGCCAGCATCTTCCCCAGCTCCTCGGGGTCGAGCAGGCCGGCCGCGGCCAGCACCCGGGCGTGCGCGCGCGAGGCGGCGAGGTCGTACGGGGCGAGCCGCCAGTCGAAGTGCACGCTGACGGACAGCCGCGCCAGCGCCTCGGCCGGTCCGTCGGCGAACCGCCCTCCCCAGAGCCGGGTCATCGCTGGTTCCTCCTGTGTCGTTCGGGTTCGTCGATCATGAAGTTGTGTCACCGACACGCCGTCGAACCGTGCCACAAGTTCATGATCAACGGGGTGGGGCGCGCGGGGTGGGGTGGCGGTCAGAGGTCGTCGTCGTCGAGGGGTGGGTGCGGGGTGTCGGTGGAGTCGAGGCCGGCCCAGGTGGCGAACTTGGCGGCGAGGGCCTCGCCGCCGGCGGGGTCGCGGGCGACCATGAAGATGGTGTCGTCGCCGGCGATGGTGCCGACCACGTCGGGCAGGCCGCTGCGGTCGATGGCGCTGGCCAGGTAGTGGGCGGCGCCGGGCGGGGTGCGCAGCACGGCCAGGTTGCCGCTGTGGTCGGTGCCGTTGAGGACCTCGCGGAGCAGGCGCATCAGGCGCGCGGGGGCGACCGAGGCGGGGCGCAGCGCGGGGTGGCCGTCCTCCGGGATCAGGTAGACGGCGGGGGTGCCGTCGCGGCCGCGTACCTTGACCGCGCCCAGCTCCTCCAGGTCACGGGACAGGGTCGCCTGGGTCACCTGCACGCCCTCCGCCGCGAGCAGCTCGCCGAGCTGCGTCTGCGACGTGACGCCGCCCCCGCGGATCAGCTCCTCGATCCGCGCGTGCCGCGCGTTGCGGGTCATCGGTGCGGTCATGCCGCCACCTCGCTCATGCTCGCTCCATGAGGAACGTCAGCAGCGCCTTCTGCGCATGCAGCCTGTTCTCAGCCTGATCGAAAACCGCGCTCGCCGGGCCGTCCATGACCTCATCGGTGATTTCCTCGCCCCGGTGGGCGGGCAGGCAGTGCAGCACGATCGCGTCCGGGTGGGCGTGGCCGAGCAGTGCGGCATTGATCTGGTACGGCAGGAACGGGGTGATCCGGTCCAGCCCGTCCCCCTCGTGGCCCATCGAGGTCCAGGTGTCCGTCGCGATCACGTCCGCCCCGGACACAGCCTCCTTGGCCTCGGTGTACTCGGTGACCGAACCGCCGGTGCGGGCCGCGACCTCGGCCGCCTGCGCCACGATCGCCGGGTCGGCGGTGAAGCCGAACGGGCCGGCCACGCGCACGTGCATCCCGGCGACCGCGCCGCCGAGCAGGTACGAGTGCGCCATGTTGTTGGCGGCGTCGCCGACGTAGGTCAGCGTGCGGCCCTGGGTGTGGCCGAGGCGCTGCCGCACGGTCTGCAGGTCGGCCAGCACCTGGCAGGGGTGGAAGCTGTTGGTCAGCGCGTTGACCACGGGCACGGTCGCCGCGGCGGCCAGCTCCTCGATGCGGGTGTCCTCGAAGGTGCGGATCACGATGCAGTCGACGTAGCGGGACAGCACGCGGGCCGCGTCGGACATGGTCTCGCCCCGGCCGAAGTGGGTGTTGGTGGCGTCGATGAGCACCGCGTGCGCGCCCAGCTCGGAGATGCCCACCTCGAACGAGACCCGGGTGCGCAGCGACGGCTTCTCGAACAGCACCGCGATCGACTTGCCGTCGAGCGCGTCGCGGAAGCCGCGCCGGTTCTCCGCGTACCGCTGGGCGAGAGTGAGGACCTCGTCCTGCTCGGCCGAGGTCAGGTCGTCGTCGCGCAGGAAGTGCCGGGTCATGAGGAGGCTCCGGAGTCCGTGAGGGGCTGGGCGAGCTTGAGCGCCGGGCCCAGAGCGGCCAGGAAGGCGTCGGCCTGGGCGGCGGTGAGGATCAGGGGCGGGGCGAGCCGGATCGCGTCCGGCTGGGCGGCGTTGACGATGAACCCGGCGTCCAGCAGCGCCTTCTGCACGGCCGGGGCGACCGGCGCGGTCAGCACCACGCCGAGCAGCAGGCCCGCGCCGCGTACGCCGGACACCAGCGGGTGGTTGAGCGCCTCGATGCCGCGGCGCAGCTGCTCGCCGACCCGCTTGACGTGGTCGAGCAGCCCGTCGGCGGCGATGGTGCGCAGCACGGCGAGCGCCGCGGCGCAGGCCACCGGATTGCCGCCGAACGTGGTGCCGTGCTGGCCCGGGGTGAACAGCGCGGCCGCGCCGCCCGGGTGGTGCTGGGCGAACGCGCCGTCGGCGAACGCGATCATCGCGCCGATGGGCAGGCCGCCACCGAGGCCCTTGGCCAGGGTGATCACGTCGGGGGCGACGCCCTCGGCCTGGTGGGCGAACCAGTGGCCGGTGCGGCCGACGCCGGTCTGCACCTCGTCGAGCACCAGCAGGGCGCCGTGCTTCGCGGTGATCTCCCGGGCGGCGGCGAGGAAGCCGGGCGGGGCCGGGACGACGCCCGCCTCGCCCATGATCGGCTCCAGGATGACCATGGCGGTCTCGTTCGTGACGGCCGCGCGCAGGGCTTCGGCGTCGCCGTACGGGATGTGGGTGACCTCGCCCGGCAGCGGCCGGAACGGGTCGGCCTTGGCGGGCTGGCCGGTCAGCGCCAGCGCGCCCATGGTCCGCCCGTGGAACGCTTGCTGACAGGCGACGACGTGGGTCCGGCCGGTGCGCCGGGACAGCTTGAACGCGGCCTCGTTGGCCTCCGCGCCGGAGTTGGCGAAGAACACCCGGCCGGGGCGGCCGGTCAGCGCGAGCAGCAGCTCGGCCAGGGCGACCGGCGGCTCGGCGATGAACAGGTTCGAGACGTGCCCGAGCTGGGAGATCTGCCTGGTGACCGCGGCGACCACGGCGGGGTGCCCGTGGCCGAGCGCGTTGACCGCGATGCCGGACAGCAGGTCGACGTACTCCCGGCCCGCCTCGTCGACGACCACCGCACCCGAACCGCTGACCAGGGCCAGCGGCGGGGTGCCGTAGTTGTCCATCATCGACTGCTGCCACCGCTGGGTGAGGGTCATGACAGTGCCCCGTCTGTGTCATCGGGGACGACCATGGTGCCGCACCCCTCGTCGGTGAAGAGCTCCAGCAGGGTGGAGTGCGGGACCCGGCCGTCGACCACGACCGCGGACGGCACGCCGCCCCGGACCGCGCGCAGGCAGGCCTCCATCTTGGGCACCATGCCCGCGGACAGGCTCGGCAGCAGGGCGTCCAGCTCTTTGGCCGTCATCTGCGTGATGAGGCTGTCGGTGTCGGGCCAGTTCGCGTACACGCCGGGCACGTCGGTGAGCACGATCAGCCTGCGCGCGCCCAGCGCGATCGCCAGCGCCGCCGCGGCGGTGTCGGCGTTCAGGTTGTGCGGCACGCCGTGCACGTCGGGGGCGACCGTCGACACCACCGGGATGCGGCCGGCCGCGAGCAGCCCGTCGATCAGCGCCGTGTCGACGCTGAGCACGTCGCCGACCTGGCCGATGTCGACCGGCTCGCCGTCGATCACGGCGGGGCGGCGCACCGCGGTGAACAGGCCCGCGTCGTCGCCGGCCAGCCCGACCGCGTGCGGGCCGTGCCGGTTGATCTGGGTGACCAGGTCCTTGCCGACCGACAGCAGCACCATGCGCACCACGGTCATCGCCTCGGCGGTGGTGACCCGCAGGCCGCCCTTGAACTCCGAGGCGATGCCCATCCGGTCCAGCATGGCCGAGATCTGCGGGCCGCCGCCGTGCACCACGACCGGGCGCAGGCCGACCGCGCGCAGGTACGCCATGTCCGCCGCGAACGACTCGCGCAGCTCGGGCGTGGTCATCGCGTGGCCGCCGTACTTGACCACGATCGTCTCGCCGCGCAGCTGCGTCAGCCAGGGCAGCGCCTCGACCAGCGCGGCGGCCTTCTCCCCCGGGGTCACGAGCTGTACGCCGAGTTCTCGTGCACGTACGCGTGGGACAGGTCGTTGGTCCACACGGTCGCGGTGTGGTCGCCCGCGTTCAGGTCCACGGTGATGTGCACCTTGACGCCGGACAGGTCGACCTTCGAGCGGTCCTCGGCGGCGGCGCCGTTGCGGCACACCCACACGTCGTTGATCGCCACGTTCAGCTCGTCCGGCTCGTACACCGCGTCGGTGACGCCGACGGCGGCCAGGATGCGGCCCCAGTTGGGGTCGTTGCCGAACAGGGCCGTCTTGACCAGGTTGTTGCGGGCGATCTCGCGACCGACGATCACCGCGTCCTCCTCCGAGTCCGCGTTGACCACCTCGATGGCGATCTGCTTGGTGTGCCCCTCGGCGTCTGCCAGCAGCTGCTGGGCCAAGTCGTGGCAGGCCTGGGTGACCGCGGCGGTCAGCTCCTCCTGGGTCGGCTCGATGCCGGACGCGCCGGAGGCCAGCAGCAGCACCGTGTCGTTGGTGGACATGCAGCCGTCGGAGTCGACCCGGTCGAAGCTGACCCGGCAGGCCTCCCGCAGCGCCTCGTCGAGCGCGTCCGCGCCGGCCACCGCGTCGGTGGTGAGCACGCACAGCATGGTGGCCAGCGCCGGGGCGAGCATGCCCGCGCCCTTGGCCATGCCGCCGACGGTCCAGCCGTCGCCGGTGATCTCGACGATCTTGGGCCGGGTGTCGGTGGTCATGATGGCCTCGGCGGCGGCGAACCCGCCTGCCTTGGCCAGCGCCTTGCTCGCGCCCTCGACGCCGCTCAGCAGTTTGGGCATGGGCAGCCGCTCGCCGATCAGCCCGGTCGAGCAGACCGCGACCTGGCCCGCGCCCATGCCGCCCAGCCGGGACGCGACGAACTCCGCGGTGGCGTGGGTGTCCTGGAAGCCGCCCGGCCCGGTGCAGGCGTTGGCGCCGCCGGAGTTGAGCACGACCGCCTTCACCGCGCGGCCCTTGAGGATCTGCTGGGTCCACAGCACCGGGGCGGCCTTGACCCGGTTGGCGGTGAACACGCCCGCGGCGGTGGCGTCGGGGCCGTCGTTGACGACCAGCGCCAGGTCCAGCGCGCCGGTGCTCTTCAGCCCGGCGGCCACACCGGCGGCCCGGAAACCCTTGGGAGAGGTGACCGTCATGGTGCGACTCCGTAAACGGACAGGCCGGAGGTCTCCGGCAGGTCGAACATGATGTTGGCGCACTGGACCGCCTGCGCGGCGGCGCCCTTGCCCAGGTTGTCGATGGCGGAGACGACGATGATCCGGCCGCTGTCCACGTCCACGGTGGCTTGCAGGTGCGCGCTCGCCGAGCCGAGCACCGCCGCGGTGTGCGGCCAGGCGCCCTCGGGCAGCAGGTGCACCAGCGGCTCGTCGCCGTACGCGTCGGCGAGCACGGCCCGCACCACGCCCGCGGTGATGTCGCAGTTGGTGGGGCGGGCGGTGACGGTGGCCAGGATGCCGCGCGGCATCGGCGCGAGCACCGGTGTGAAGGACAGCCCGGTCGCGCCGGTGGCCTGCTTGATCTCCGGCACGTGCTGGTGCGCGCCCACCTTGTACGGGCTCAGGTCGCCCATCACCTCGCTGCCCAGCAGGTGCAGCTTGGCGGACTTGCCCGCGCCGGAGGTGCCGGACGCGGCGACCACCACCACGTCGGCGGGCTCGGCCAGGCCGCTGTGCAGCAGCGGGGCGAGCGCGAGCGTGGTGGCCACGGCGTAGCAGCCGGTCGCGGCGACCCGGCCGGACTTGGCGATCAGCTCGCGCTGGCCGGGCAGCTCGGGCAGGCCGTAGGTCCACGCTCCGGCGTGCTCGCCGCCGTAGTAGCGGGTCCACGCGGCGCCGTCGCGCAGCCGGTGGTCGGCGCCGAGGTCGACGACCTTGGCCGAGGCGGGCAGGGTGGCGGCCAGCGCGGCGGACTCGCCGTGCGGCAGCGCGAGGAAGACGAGGTCGGCGTCGGCGAAGGCGTCCGGCGAGGTCTCGCCGAGCGTCAGGTCGAGGCCGGTAAGGTGCGGATGCACCGCGGCGACCGGTTTGCCCGCCTGGCTGTGTGCGGTGGCCACGACGAGGTCGAACTCGGGGTGCCCCGCGATGAGGCGCAGCAGCTCCCCGCCTGCATAACCGCTGGCTCCCGCGACGCCGATCCGGATTCCCATGCCTACCTCCGCATAAACATTCTCCATGAGAATACGATGGACTGTATGTTCATGCAAATGAGGCGCGCGTCACTCATCCGGAAAGCCGGCCACCAGCTCGTAGAAGCGGGTACAGGCGGCGGCCTCGCCGGGTAGGACCTCGCGGACGTCGTACACCCCGCGCTCGTAGTAACCGAGTTCCCACCGTTCACCGGCCGGGCGCAGGAACCAGAAGTCGGTCGGGATCGGCACGTGCTCGTGCACACCGGGCACCTCGAACGACTCCGGCGGCTGCCCGGCCTCCAGCAGCGCCGTAACGAGCACGTGCCGATCCGGGATCACTTGCGCACCACCGGCTTCTCCTCGACCAGGTAGCCGTGGGCCAGCAGCCACGTCACGCTCAGCGCGCCGCCGGCCTCGGGCAGATACTGCGGCATCAGCTTGTACTGCGTACCCAGACCGGGCTGGCCGAACCACGGCGCGGCCGGGCCGGCGTCCACGCTGAACGGCTTGAGCACGCAGTACACGTGGTAGTTGGCCTGGGGCGCGCCCTCGGGCGTGTTCAGGCTCTGCGGCGGCAGCGCGCGCTGCCCGAACGAGGCGCCCAGCGGGGCCAGGAAGGTGCCGCCCGGGAAGCCGAAGCGGTCCAGCCGCGCCCGCGGCTGCAGCTCCAGCGGGTGCCGGTCGACCATGTCGCCGTGCGTCACGAACCCGTCGTTGGGCGGGTAGATGAAGCGCTGCTGGGCGTCGAGGTACTCGGCGACGAACGCGTCCCGGTCGAGCGAGCCGAAGCGGTGGTAGCCGTGCAGCAGGCGGCCGACGGCGCCGCGCCTGGGCAGCGGCTTCGGGCCGAGCTGGGGCAGCGCAGGGTCGTAGTAGGTCTGGGTGGCCGGTGCGACGGCCGGGGTGCCGGGCTCGCACTCGGCGTAGCTGCCGGCGGGTGGCGGCGGGTGGTGCGGACCAGCCGTCGCGGCGGCCGGGGCGAGCGGGACGAGCAGGCTGGCGGCCAGCGCCGCGAGCAGGAGACGGACTTTCACAGAACCCCCGTAGTGAGCGATTGCATGATCACTAACGGTGCGGACCGGCGATCGGACACTCCCCAAGACTTGTTTGGTGGTCTAAACTCCCCAACATGTCTTTGGGAGATGAGGACGGCGCCGTGTCTCTGGAGGGTGAGGACGCGGCCGCGGTCCGCCGCACCGCGGTCGGCGACCTGCGCGCCCTGGCGCACCCCGTCCGGCTGCGCATCCTGTCGCTGCTCACCGGGGCCGAGCTGAGCGCCGCCGAGATCGCCCGCGAGCTGGAGATCACCCACGCCAACGCGAGCTACCACCTGCGCCTGCTGCGCGACAGCGGCCACATCCAGCCCGCCGGGAAGGAGAAGGTCCGCGGCGGCGTCGCCCAGCGTTACCGGTACGACGTCAGCAAGGAGTTCGACCCGCGCGGCCCCGGCGAGCCCGGCGAATACCCGACGTCCTACGGCGCCCAGCTCATGTACGCCGCGCTCGCCGCCGAACTGCAGCGCCGCGGCCGCGCCGTCGTCACCGGACCCGCCTCGGCCAACCTGACCACCGACGCCGAGCTCTGGGTCGACCCCGACCGATGGCGCGCGCTACGCGACCGGGTGTTCGAGGCCAGCCGCGAGCTGCACGAAGCCGCCCAGCCCCCGCACACCCCCGGCACGGTGCGCGTCAGCGCGACCATCGCCCTGTTCCGGATGGAGGACCGGTGAGCTTCCGCGACGCCCTCACGCCACTGCGCCACGCCGCGTTCCGATACCTGCTCACCGGCCGCATCGTCGGCATGCTCGGCAACGCCGTCGCGCCCATCGCGCTGGCCTTCGCCGTGCTCGACCTGACCGACTCCGCCGTCGACCTCGGCCTCGTCGTCGGTGCCCGGTCCCTGGCCAACGTGCTGTTCGTGCTGTTCGGCGGGGTGCTCGCCGACCGGCTCCCCCGGCACCTGGTCATGGTCGGCTCCGGCGTCCTCGCCGCGCTCACCCAGGCCGCCGTCGCCGTGCTCGTGCTCACCGGCACGGCGACCATCCCCCTGCTGATCGCGCTCGGGATGGTCAACGGCGTCGTCTCGGCGCTGTCCCTGCCCGCCGCGGCGGCCCTGCTCCCGCAGACCGTGCCCGCCGCACTCCTCCAGCCAGCCAACGCACTCACCCGGCTCGGCTCCAACGCCGCCATGATCGCGGGCGCGGCGCTGGGCGGGGCGCTGGTCGCCACCGTCGGACCCGGGTGGGGCCTGGCCGCCGACGCCGCGACCTTCGCGCTCGGCGCGCTCGCCTTCGCCCGGGTACGCGTCGCCGACGTGCGCGACCGCGCGGTGCCCCGGGCCGGCACGCTGCACGAGCTGCGCGTCGGGTGGGCCGAGTTCGCGTCCCGGAGCTGGGTGTGGTCGGTAGTGCTCGCGTTCGTGTTCATCAACGCGGCGCATCAGGGTGGGATGACCGTCCTCGGGCCCGCGGTCGCCAACGACACGGTGGGGCGGTCGGGGTGGGGCACGGTGCTCGCCGTGCAGACGGCGGGCATGGTCGCGGGGGCGCTGCTGGCGCTGCGGCTGCGGGTGCGGCGGCCGCTGCTGGTGGGGGCGGTGTGCATGTTCGCGTTCGCGCTGCCGGTCGTGGCGCTGGCCGAGCATCCGACGCTGCCGGTGCTGCTGGTGAGCGGGTTCCTGTGCGGGGTGGCGGTGGAGCAGTTCGCGATCGCGTGGGACTCGTCGCTGCAGCGGCATGTGCCTGCGGATCGGCTGGCGCGGGTTTACTCGTACGACATGCTGGGGTCGTTTCTGGCGATCCCGGTGGGGCAGGTGGCGGCCGGGCCGCTGGCGGAGTGGATCGGCGCGCAGAACGCGCTGCGGTGTGCGGCGGGGGTGATGGTGCTGGCGGTGCTCGGGATGCTGGCCAACCGCGGGGTGCGAACCCTTCGCGCCGACGCGGCCGTGGGGTCCGCCGCCGCCGTCCCGTCCCGCGAGCCCGCCGCCACGCCGGTGTGACCGGTCGCCCTTTTGGGCCACGATCGCCGTCTCGTGTCGGAAGGTGGCCTCTGGTCGGGGTTTTTG
>NZ_BONF01000075.1 GCF_016862575.1 Catellatospora bangladeshensis
AAGGCGGCAACTCCTCTCGGACTGGCTGGGCGAGCGATGATGGCGGGGGTGGTCACGATGCCTCCAGGTACGAGATGTCATGGATGGGCGTGAATAAAGCCCGCTGAGAGAGCGGTACGGCCAAGATTTCTGCTTGACCGATGTCGAGGCATGCGATGCCTCGCCTGCCCTCTCAGCGGGCTGGAGCGAACGCGCTAGGCGCTGACGGTCGGCCCGTCCTGGGCGCGCACGAGTCGGAGGCGACCGTGCGCGGCCGGCTCTCCATGTCCCGGAGGGTGGGGGGTATCCGTACCATCCGTACCAACCGTCCCACCGCTGGTCAGGGCTGGTACGGAATCTTGGGCGGTACGCTTCGATCCGTACCAGTCAAGATCCCGTACCAGTCCTGAGCTGGGCTGGGACGGTTGGTACGGTTGGTACGCTTCCCCCGGGGTGTCCGGGACATCGGACCCGCAGTAGCGGTCCCACGCGTCGCCGAAGGCGGGCCGCGTGTAGCCCTTCGCCTGCCCGGTCGGGAACCGCATCGTGACCGGCCGTACCTCGAATTCCCGCAGCAGCGCGCCCAGCTTGTGTGGGGTGAGGTCCGACCAGGGTGACTCGTCGAGTGCCCGTAGCCGTTCGATGAGCTGGGCGGTGGGCAGCGCGTCGGCGTCGGCGACGGTGAACACGATGCGGCAGTCGGTCAGCAGCCGCACGCGGTCGCTGGTCGCCGCGTTCTCCTCCTTGACCCCGGTCAGGGTGACGGCGGCTGTGCGTGCCCGGATGGGCCAGTCGCCTCCGGCGAGGTCGGCAAGGGCGATGAGCGGTTCCCAGGTGTCGGCGGCGCGGTCCTCCACCGGCATGACGGGCTCGGCCGTGCGGAGCAGGTCGATGCTGGCGGCGAGCCAGTCGTACAGCTCCACGCCGATGGCGGCGACGAGGGGCCGGTCGCGCATGATGCGCCAGGGCTTGACCTTCTCGCGGCCGGCGCGGCGGCGCATGTGCACGACCACGGCCCGGTCCTCGATGGTGTCGGGGGCGGCGCCGATGCCTGCCATGGCGGCCATGGCGAAGGTGGGGATCTTCTCCACGCGCTGGGTGTTGGCGTCGTAGCGCAGGGCGGGTCGATTGCGCTGGTGGCCCGCGTTGAGCAGCCCACGCAGATCCTCAGCTGATCCGGCGGCAGCGGGGCCGAAGATGGTGTCGTATTCGTCGATGAGCAGCGTGGGTGGGTCGTCCATGCCGATCGCCCGGTACACAGCGGCAGGCGACGCGTTCACCGTGATCAGCGGGTTGTGGCACGCGGCTTCGACCAGGTCGAGGAGCCGGGACTTGCCGCAACGCTTCTCCGGCGCCCGGATGACCAGCCGGGGCGCACACGCCCACGCCGGAAGGGCGTAGGTCGCGGCGATCCACAGCACCACGGCGTCCAGCGATTCGGAGCTGGGCAGGATGACGTACTGAGCGATGGTGGCACGGAGCCGGTCGAGCAGGGCTGCGCCGTCGATGGCGGGCCGGTCCTTCTTGGGTCGGGTCACAGTGTCACTCCTTCTGCGGCGAATCCTTCGCGGATGGCGTTGGGGGTGGACTTGGCCCAGGGCCAGCGTGCGGCGTCGCAGGCGGCCACGAGCCGGTCATAGGCTTCGGTGCTGGTCATCTGGCCTGCGGCGACCATGCGGGCGGCGCCGCGGGCGCAGCCGAACAGCGTCACCCTTCGGCGGCCCTTCGGGGCCTGGTGGATCCGGGAGACCAGCGCGTCCATTAGCCGGTCGGGGTAGGAGGCGGCCCCCCCGCTGCGCGGGGGCGGATGGTGGCCGGCACGTTGGGGCGGCTGCCGCCGGATTTCGGCCAGGCACGCGCTGACCAGTGCGGGGGCCGCCTCCTCTATGCGCGACCCCTGATCAGCCCACGTGTACGGACGGCCGGTGACCGGATGGCGTGAGGGCGGCGCGACGACGTAGCCGCCGTCCGCCTTCACGTCGATGCCAGGACCGAGCCGGATGCCCTGGTCGCAGGGGACGGCGATGCCGCCCGGGTGGCGGTAGTAGAGGTGCAGGCCGCCGGAGCCGGTACGGGCGTACCTGGTCGGCGGGGTGAGCCCGCGTGCGATCAGGGCGTTGAGTGTCGCGGTGCCGTCGTGACGCGGGTCTACGTCGATGACGACCAGCCCGGACGCCGCGCCGGTGCGGACGGCCAGCAGCCCGCGCGGTACCGCGGCCAGCATCGCCGTGATGCGGTCGGGGTCGGTGCTGGCCGCGTAGAACCCATGGCAGGTCAAGCACGGGCACGCCTGCGGGTCGTGCGGCGTGAGTGCCTTCCTGGCGGTGTCGCACGGCCCGCAGAGCGCCACGGGCCGTTTGGACCGGCCGAGCACAAACACGGGCCAGCCGCTGGCGGCGTAGCGCAGCGCAGCCGCCAACAGGAGATGAGCCGCCGCAGGCGGCATTTCAGGGGTTCGATTCATCGCCGGTTGCCTCCGGCGTTCGGGGCAGCGGCGACATTGCCTGACCCCGTACTCTGCCCGCCATGAGCAACAAGCCAGATCTTCTTAGTGACAACGGGGGCAACCTCTTCAAGGCGGTCGGCGTTGCCGTGATGGCCTATGGAACGCTGAACGGCAAGATGTTCGGGGTAGTCGTGGGTGGCTTCCTCATGGTCTTCGGCGCGCTGCTGCGCATCGACGATGCGATCCGGCGGCAGAAGTCTGAGTGACGCAGGCGGCCGGCCGAGCATGAATACCGGCTGGCCGTTGGCGGCGTAGCGCAGCGCAGCCGCCGACAGGGGGTGAGCCGCCGCAGGCGGCCTTTCTGTTCTTGTTCCTGGTCTGGTCATGGCTGGTCACGCTCCTTTCGCAGCTGCGAGTACGCCGCTGCGCCATTGCAGGGCGAACGGCAGGCAGTTGGCGCAGTTCTTGTGGCGCAGCCCGTGGCCGGGCAGTACCTTGCCCCGCTTGCGGGCGTCGAACGACCACGCGAGGGAGTCGGCGGAGGTGAGCTTGTCGCCGTGGGCGATCAGGCCGAGGGTCTTGAACCCGAACCCGTGCAGGTGGCGCACGCCCTGGGCGTGCAGGGCGGCGATGATCTGTCCGGCCTCCCCGGTGGCCTGGCGTCGGCACACCGACCCCAGCCCCACCAGCGGCAGGCTGGTGAGGTCCACGTCGATGAGGGACTGGTAGAGGTCCACGCAGCGCAGGTAGGCGTCTACGGTGTCGCCCTGGACCACGGGGATGATCGGCAGGTCGGGGGCCAGGGTGCGCAGCTCGGCGTAGTTGAGCACCGTGCGGCGCTGGTGCTCGGCCACCGACAGGCCGGTGCCGACGAACCGCTGACCAGCCGCTACGCCGCCGTTGATGACGATCGGTTCGCACATCCAGTCCTGGGGCGCGGCCCACATGAGCTGCCCTATCTCGTCGTGGTAGCGGCGCAGCCGGGCCACGTACTCGCCCGGCGGCACCGTCCACGTCCCGTACTTCTGCAACTCCGTGAACCCGCCCGAATCGACGGCCCACGGCGCAGCTGCGCGCGGCAGCGTCTTATAGACGCGCAACCTGCGGTCGCAGACGAACAACGGCACGTTGGCCTTGCCCAGCCATCCGGGCTGGTGGCTGCCGAGCAGGAACCGCGCCCTCACCGGCCCGCCTCCTGCCGGTCGAGGCCGAATACCCGGCGCACGACCATAAGCGAGACGGCCATGAGGTGTCGGCAGGCGGCCTGCGCGGTGGTCTCGTCGTCGGGCAGGCCGAGGACGATACGCAGTTCCATGTGGTCGTGGCCTGCGTGGTCGCGGTAGCGGGTGCCGACCATGCGCCCGCCCTCTATCTGCCACACCTCGGGGATCGAGGCGTGTTCACCGCCGGGCAGGGCTGCGGTGCAGTGGTGGGCGCGGGCGCACCAGTCGGGGTGCCCGTCGCTGTGTTCCCGGCGGGCTGGGCGCCCGTCTGTCAGCGCGCGTCTCATGACGCGCTCCGGCCGTCCAGGACGGCGGCCACGCGCCCGCCGAGGAACTGGGCGACGTTGGCGGAGACGGCGTTGCCTGCCTGCATGGTCTGTTCGGAGAGGTTGCCGGTGACGTGGTAGCTGTCGGGGAAGCGCTGGGCTCGGAGCTGCTCACGTGGCTGGAGCATCCGGAAGTAGCAGTCCTCCACGGCCACGGCCGGGCGCACCAGCGCGCCGCTGTCGTGGGTGGCCATGGTGTGCAGCGGCGCATCGGTGCTGGTCGGCCGGTTGCCCTTGCGGTAGGGGATGACCAGCGCGTGATGTCCGCCCCTGGCCGCCATCGTCTGGAACGGCTGGCCGAGGCTGTGGGCGGTGGCGTGGTTGCGCAGGACCGCGATGAACGGCTCGGTGGTTACCAGGCTGTGGCTCATGCTGGTGGTCTGCGTACCGAGCGGCTCGCGGTCGACGGGCTGGGACATGCGGGCGGGGTCGGCGTAGCCGCCGTACTGCTTGACGTAGAACGGCGGCACGACCAGGGCCTCGGACTCGGTCGCGGTGCGGGTGCACATCGGCCGGTCGGCGGGGTAGGCGTCGGTGTTCCATGAGCCGCCCGCGGGCACCAGCATCGGCGGGGTGGCGAACCCCTCGCCGATCTTCAGGGTGCGGGTCGGCAGCGGCCCGCCGTCGATCGGCAGGGCGCGGCTGTCGCTGTCGCCGTGGTTGACCGTGATCAGGATCTGCCGGTCAGAGAACATCTGAAGGCCGTGCCGGATACGGGCGATCGTCGCCGCAGCCAAAGGCTTGGCCTTGTCGCCGATCCGCTCGCCGACATCGGTCCAGTCGATGGCGGCACGGGCGGGCATCACATACGGCTCGACCTGCGCCTGACCGCATGCCGTGTTCGGGCAGAGGTAGACGTACTGCTCGCGGTAGGCGCCGATGCGGCCGAACTGCCGGACCTTCGGGGTGTCCTTCCACGCCTGCACCGCCTGCACGTCGGCGCCGCACCGCTCGCACCAGGCCAGCGGCCGGGGTGCCACGTCGGGCAGGGGGATGCCGGTGCGGGTGAACACCAGGTACATCCGGTCGCGCCACTGCGGCGCGTAGGGGTTGCCGTCACCGCCGACGTGGGCCGAGGACACGCACACGGTCTGCTGGGCGTAGCCGAGCATCCGCATCCCGGCGCACCACCACTCGAACAGCTCCCATTTCCAGGCGACCTCGGGCACGTTCTCGACCAGCACCGCGCTGTAGCGGTGGACCTCCGTAGCGCGGATCACGTCGTGGAACGTGGCGCGGGTGCGCTCGAATCCGGCCTGGGCGACGTGCCCGCCGGTTTCGAGGATGTCGAGCTGCCCGCGCGGGCGCGGCCGGGCCTTGCTCGCCTTCTTCGACGAGCCGCCGGCCGGGGATGCCTCGGTGCAGATCGGCGACGCCCACAGGATGTCGGTGGTGGGCAGGGCGCGCATGTCGTAGTTGTTGACGTCGGCGCACAGGTGCTCGGCGCCGGGGAAGTTCGCGGCGTGGGTGTCGATGGCGGTGCGCCAGTGGTTGGCGGCGAGCTTGAGGTCGAGCCCGGCGGCGGTCAGCCCGATCGAGCTGCCGCCCGCGCCGCAGAAGATGTCGGTGAAGGTCAGGCTCATCGCGTCGTCTCCCTGGTCTTGGTCTGCGCGGCGGCGTCGGCCTGGGCGCGGGCGTCGTGGACGGTGTTGTAGAGGCGCCGGCCGATCCGCAGGCGCAGTCCGGAGCCCTTGCAGCGGCGGCAGAACGTGACTCTGCGTAGAAGAAGGATCCGGCGGTTGCCGGTGCCGGAGCAGGCGCGGCACCGCCCGAACGGCAGGATCCAGCAAAGCAATACATAGATGAGCGTTGCGGCTATGAGGGTGGCGGTAACGATCAGTTCGGGTGTCACGGGGTGCCTCCACGGGCTGTTTGGGGGCCGGTTTCGGGCATGGCGTTACCCGTTACCTGGTCACAGTCGTGCCAGGCAGGGGCAGGGATGGGAGGTAACGGCACGGGTAACGCTGGCGTTACCTCCACCCGTGCCGTTACCGCCGGGGTTACCTCACTCGGACTGCTGCCGCTGAGCGAGGATCTTGGACAGTTCGTCGCGCCGGTACCCCTTGAGCACCTTGCCCGCGACCTTCACTCCCTGTGACGGGACGCCGAGGGCGCGTGCCATCTCCGACAGCGCGTCGGCGGTCATCACGGGGTAGGCCTCCGGCCACCGCTCGGCCAGCGCGCCGGCGGCCACCGACCAGTGCTGCCCGTTGTCCACCGACACCGCCAGCAGATCGGCGAGCAGGTCACGCGCCGGGGGGAGGTCGTCGCCGACCGGGCGGCGCCCACCCCGGAGGGCGATGGCGCGGGCGATGATCGCTGCGGCCTGCTGGGGGGTCGGGTACTGCGACAGCACCGACACCGGAGACGGCCCACCGGTCATCACACCCCAGCCCGCATCGTCCACGGGCTTGTAGACGGTGCCGGTGATCCCGCGCTTGTAGGCGCCGGTGCCGAGGATCATGTCGTTCTCGACCTGGCCCTGGACACTGAGGCACCAGCGGTTGGTGACGCAGCGGGTGATGTTGGGCGGCAGGCTGGTCTTGTCCGGGATCTGCGTGGCCAGGACCACGATGATGCCCAAAGCGCGAGCCCGTTTGATCAGCCGCTCGGCCGCGTCGGCGGCGTCCTTGTCGGCGGCGAACAGCTCGTGCGCCTCGTCGATGACGATGACGATCGGGTGCAGCCCTGATCCGGGCTTGCGCGCCAGCTCGGGCGTGACCTTGCCCTCGGGTGCCAGCCCGGCCTGTTTGGCGGCCAGGATGCGCTTACCGCGCCGCTCAGCCTCCGCCAACGCCCACGCCAGGATGGCGCCGCCCTGCCGGATCGCCTCGTCGTCCACGCCGACGACATACGTGCTGCACAGCGCCTCGAAGTCGAGGAAGTCACCCGTGCCCTTGAACTCGGCAATCTTGAACTCGACCGTGGGATCGAGGGACCAGGCCAGAGCCAGGGACCGGGCGGCGTAGCTCTTGCCCGATCCGGGCTGCCCGCCGATCAGGAACGAGCGGGCGAACCCGCTAGTGGTGACCGGACGCTGCCGCTCGTCGGATCCGAACTCCTCGGGGCGGAACACGCTGGTGACGGCGTTGTCAGCGAGGAGTGCCCACCGGGGCTTGCCCATCTTCGACGCGGGCTGGTAGCCGACCCAAAGGTCGAGCTGTCCGGCGTGCTCGGGTCCGGGTGCCGGCCAGACCTGGTCGATGGGCAGCCGCAGCGCCGACGACAGCGCCGCCCGCTTCTCGATCACTTTCACCGCCTCGACACCCAAGGGCAGGTTTACCCTGGCCAGCCAGCCGGGACCGTCCCGGTGGATCGGCGACGGGAACTCCAACTGGCCGGGGTCGGTCAAGCCCTGGGTCTTGACCGCGACCAGCGCCGCCCGCACCTGCTCGGCAGTGAGCCGGGTGAACTTCGGCGTGTTGGACACGCGGTCGGTGATCGGCCGGTCAGCGGGCTTGCCCGCCTGCGCCGCCAGCACCGCAGCACCTGCAGCGGCGGCGTACCAGCCGATGGGCGGGACCGCGCCGGACAGCTCCAGCACGGTCCCGCCCACGCACGCGGCAGTACCAGCGGCACCGAGCAGCATCCACCGCGGCTTGGACTCCTTGGCGCGGGTGCGGTTGAGCGCCTGCCAGGTGTAGGCGTCTGCCTTGCTGGCCGCGTGCTGGCGAAGCTCCCAGTTGCCCTCCTCCGCGCTGGCCCAGCGCAGCACCCGCCGCGCCAGCCGCCACACCCCACGCGGCGCGTAGCCCGCGACCTTCAGCCCGTACCAGGGAGAACGCAGCAGGTGAAACGCCGTGTAGTAGCCGACATCGCTGGCCAGGGCGCGCATGGTCTCGCGCCGCCCGTGCGCCGACATCATCCACGCGGGCACCAGCGGTACCCGCCGGTTGCCGCTGGTCACGTCCTTCCACGTGACCGTCATCGCCTCGCCCTCCGGCTCGTCCACCGGAGCGCCCCGGTCGGGCCGGTACACCGTGTACGACTCGGCGTCCACCGGCGGGGTCTGGCCGGGGACGGTGGCGGCGGTGTTGGTGGGCTCGTCGTCGTCGCTGAACACGATCGGGGTCAGTGCCATGGTGCTACCTCCGTTCGACATCGATCAGGGCATTGATCAGGCGTTCATGAAGCTGGGTGAGCAGCCGGGAGCGCGGCATCGTGGGCTGCTCGGCCTGCTCGCGCATCAGCGCCTCAGCAGCGCTGACGGCGGCCCGCAGGCCGCCCAGCCGCTCCCGGAGCCACGCAATCCAGGTGTTGAGCCGGGCGATGACGGCGGCCTGCCGGGAGATCTCGGCGTGCAGCACCGGGCACTGCCCGCACGGCTGCTCACTCATCGGGGACCGCCTTGAGGCTGGTCATACTGGGTGTGCTCCCTTCGAGGGGTAGAGCGGGACATGGCCGGTTCCTGGCAGGGCGGGCCATGTCCCGCGACGAGGTCACCTACCGGCGCCGCCGGGGTCGGTGTCGGGGCTGTTCAGGTTGTGCAGCCGCGCCATGCGCGCCTGGACGACGTGGTGAGCGATCCGGGTGGTGATGTAGGCGGCCAGGACGAGTCCGCCCAGACCGCCGGTGAGCCAGCCGGGCGCACCGGCCACCCACGCCACCAGCACCGCCACCGCCGTGACCGCGGTGGCCGTCATGGCGCTGTAGTAGACGCCAGCCGCGCGTTCGGCACGCAGCGCCGCCGCCTGCCACACGGTCGGGTTGTCGATGTGCACGTGCGTTCCTCCCTCTGCCGCCCGCATGGCGGCCACCGCACGCGCCGAGCAGCCTCGCTCGGCGCGTCGGGAAGCGGTCACGACTGGCGCGACGGTGTACGGCCAGGGGCGGAAGCTGTCCGCCATGGCCGTGACCTGGGGAAGGCCTGTAGGGTCGTCGCCCGGTAGGCAGGGGGAACAAGTGCTGGACTTCATCGTGGGCATGATCGGCGGCTGGCTGGGCGCGAGCTGGAGCCAGCGCCGCGAACTGCGCCGCGCCCGCGCCCGGCAGGCCGCCCTTCTGGCAGGCGAGCCGGTGCGGGTCCCGTGCGCGATGAGGGAGCTGGGCGCGGGGCAGACACAGTGGCGGCATGGCGACCTGCTGCTGACGGCAGGTCGGGCCTGGTGGACCCCGCCCGGGATGAGCAGCCGGAAGGTCAGCCTTGGACCGGCGGGTCTGACGGTCACCGGCGACAGGCCGGTCACGGCGCAGGAAGGGTGGGGACTCAACCCCGCCTGCCGCGTGCTGTCGGTGCGCCTTGACGGCCGAGAACTGGAGCTGGCCATCCCCGGTCAGGATCTGGCCACCGCGGCGCAGGTTCTACCGCTGGCGACATGGGTGCAACCCGCCCGATCAGGCACCGCGTGACCTGCCTGTGGTGTAACGCCTGGCGATCGGCGCTACACCACAGGCAGAGCTGATCAGAACGGGGGCTCCTCGCTGCCGCCGAACCCGCCGGTGCCGTTAGCCCACGGATCGGGCTCCCCCGAGGCGGCCGGCGCGCCGCCACCGGAAGCGCCGTTGGCGCGCGACATCTTCTTGACCTGCGCCGTGGCGTAGCGCAGGCTCGCGCCGATGTCCTCAACGTCCAGTTGGAACGCCTGGCGGTTCTCGCCCTCCGGGGTGGTCCACCGATTGAGCTTCAGCCGCCCGGTCACGACCACGCGCGAGCCCCGGACCAGGGACTCGGCGATGTTCTCGGCCAAGTCGCGCCATGCCGAGCAGTTCATGAACAGCGGCTCGCCGTCCTTCCACTGGTTGGTGGCCTTGTCGTACGTGCGCGGGGTGGACGCGACGCTGAACTTGCACAGCGCCGCCCCGGCGGGGGTGAACCGCAGCTCGGGGTCGGCGGTGAGGTTGCCGACCAGGGTCAGGGTTGTTTCGTTGGCCACGGGGGCACTCCTTCAGCAGGCGTCGGACGCAGCTGCGCGACGGTTCGGGCTGGTCGCCGGTCTGGCGGCCACCGCTCCCGGCCAGGGGTGATGAACCCTGGCCGGGACGGTTGCGGTCAGCGCCGGGGGAACTGCGGGATGGGGACGGTGCCCAGCCCCGACATCGGCGCGTTGGGCTCGGCGGCGTCCAGCGGCACAAGCCACAGGCACCGCTGCTGGCCGATCTGCTCGGCGCGGTAGGCCAGCCACGTCAGGTAGTCGTGCGCCCGCTCCAGGGCGTACTGCCGGTCGGCGTACTCGTCATCGAGCCGCCCGTCCACCCAGGCGGCCAGCGCCCGCAACTGCCCCGGCAGGTCGTCGTCCGGGCGCATGTCGGGGTAGGTGTCGTCCGGGTGCTGGTAGTCCACGTCGGTCACCGCTGCGCCTCCTGCTCGGGCTGGGGTTTCGGCTCGGGCTCGGCGAAGCACTGTGCCGCCCGGCAGGCGACCGCGCCCCGGTGCTGCGCCCAGCCCGCCGAGTAAGACCGGCCGTCCGTGGCGGGGGCCTGGTCGGGCTCGGGGCGCTGGCAGGCCGGGACGTGCGCCCAGTGCTTGGTGATCTCCTCCCGGCCGTAGAGGACCTCCGTCGTCGCCCAGTGGTGGGAGGCGTAGCGGTGCGCGAGGGCACCGGGGGTGACGGGGCCGTCCGTGACGACCTCCCAATGCGGCTTGAGCACGACAGGTGTGGTCATCGGCTGGTCACCGCGCTCAGGTCGAGGTTCATCTCGGCCAGGCTGGGCGCGCCCCGCCAGGGCCGCGCGGCGGACACGTAGCCGTCGAACAGGCCGATGAGGAACGCCGTGCCGGCCGCGCCGATCGGCCCCACCGAGTGGGCCAGCATCGGCCCTACCTGCTCGAACCAGTCCACGCCGACCGTCCAGCCGCCGACGATGTTGAGCAGCAGCGACGTGCCCAGGGTGGTCCACTCGATCGCGGTGGCGCGCCAGTCGGTGTCACCACCGGCCGAGCGCAGCACCGCCCGCCCGATGATGATCAGACCGACGATCGCGATCAGCGCGGGCTCCATCGCCCACGCCGCCCACCAGCCCGCCGTGTCCGCGCCCAGCCCGAGCAGCCGCGCCACCCCGGCCTGAACACCGGTGGTGGACCACGCGGCGAACGCGGCCAGGACCGGCACCCCTGCGAGGAGGGTGACCTGGCGGACGCGGGCCACGCGCAGAGCCCGCATCTCGGCCGATCCCTGGATCTGCGCCCGCAGCCGGGCGCGGGTGCCCGAGCGGGCAGCGCGCCGATACAGCGCAGCGAGGGCCGCCGCGTCGGCGGTGTCGCGTGCCCGCTCGCGGCGGGCGAGCTTGGCCGCGCGTGCCTGCTCGCGCACGTCACCGAGCGCGATGCGGTGCTCGGCTTCGGCCGCGCGCCGCGCCAGCTCGTCATGGCGGGCGATGTTCAGCCGGGCGCGCTCGTCATCCAGCCGCGCTGCGGCCGCCAGCACTGGGGACACCTCACCGGGTGCCACCACGGGGATCGGCTCAGGCGCGGCCGGAGCGATCTTCGTAGGCGCTTCTACGTCAACCGCCGTCTGCGACAACGCCGCAGGCATGATCAGCACATCCGGCGCGTCCGGCGCCACCTCAGCCGCAGGCTGCGCGGGCGGGGCTGGCGCGGGCTTGGCCATCGCCGGGACGGCGGTGGTGTGTTCGTCGGGGGCCGGGGCGGGCAGGGTCGCCAGCAGCGCCCTGGCCTTGTCCCCGCCGATGCTGAACCTCTTCATCGTGGCGCGGTGCGAAGGCGTCGCGCCCAGCTCGTCGGCCCACGCCCGGAAGTCGTCGACCAGCGCGGCGACGGACACGGGGTAGGCACTCGCAGGTGCAGTCATGATCGTCACTCCTTTCAGAGGGATGTCAGCGGCGGGCGCGGACGCGCTGCTCGGCCGCGAACACGGCGGCCTGCTCGCGCTCGGACAGCCCCGACAGCACGGCACGGTCGTGGCCGTGCCGCTCCAGGGCGCGCAGCAGCGCTACCGTCGCGGCGTCGCTGATCTGCTGGTCGGTGTAGGTGTCGGGCTTGCTCACCGCGCCACCCCCTGCGCGGGGGCCGGGACCGGGTAGCAGCCGTAGGCGTCGGCGATCCAGTCCAGCGGCCGCACGTTCACGCGCGAGAGCCACCCGAACGGCGTCAGCAGCGCGTACAGGCCGTCGTCGGTGCGCCGCCAGTAGTCGCCGCCCATCCGGTCACGGACCCACAGCGGGCGCCCCGTCTGCCGCGCGCTCATCGGGTGCCTCCGGTCATCGGCCGGCGGCGCAGCGTGGTCGCGTACACGCGCACGTTGCCGGGCGCCCGGCGGGCCGGGGCGGGGTCGGACACGCCGGTCAACGTGGTGACGGTGTCCAGGGCGGTCAGCACGGCGGCCACGTCGGCGCGGGCGCCGATCAGCCGCACCTGCACCGGCCGCGCCGCGACCACGTCCAGGGCAGCCCGGTACATGGCCTGGCGCTGCTGCTCGCGCAGCCGCGCGGTCAGCGCGGCGGCCTGCTCGGCGGTCAGGTCACCGCGGCCGGCGCGCCGGGCGATCTCGCCGATCGCGCGGCCGGTACGGGTCCGGGCCATCACCGGGCCTCCCGCCGTGCCGCAGCTGCGCGGGAGCATACGAACCGGTAGCCCCGGTTGCGGCGCGCCCGGACCTCGGCCAGGCGGCGGCGGACCTCGGCCCGCTCGCACTCGGTCAGCTCCAGCCGCTCACCGCGCATTGCGCGGCGTACCGCGATCTCGTCGATGTAGGACGGGTCCGGCTCGATGTCGAGGGGGAGACCGCACTCGACCGCGAACAGCAGGTCATCGGTCAGCGCGGTCGCCCACGCCGAGCCGCACGCGACCCCGCCGAGCAGGTCGGCCGGGTCGAGGTGGACGTGGCCGACACAGCGGCGGGCCGCCACACCGGCCAGAGGGTGATCGGTGGTCAGCCAGGCAGCGCCCGGCTCGTCGGCAGGTGCCGACGCGATAGCCTGAACAGGCATCGCTCTCTTCCCTTCAGGTGGGTGAGTGTGCGAAAGACCCCGGCGGGGATGCACCCCCGCCGGGGTCGTCTTGTTCGTCGTGCTGGTCGCCTCGGTGGCGGCCACCGCACGGGCCGGGCCAGGCCACAGCCCGCACGGAAGCTGTCAGCGCCGCGAACGCATGCGTCGGCTGGGAGCAGCAGCACAGCCGCTGCAGCGCTCCTCGCCCTTAGGCAGCGGCACGAGGCCGCCGCAGCCGCAGCAGTTACGCCACACCGCTTTGGCGCGGGTTGAGACACGTACGCAGGTGGAAAGCATCATCACGGTCACCTCCTCCGGTGATCAGTGCGTTTGACGGGACGGCGGCGGCCGGGACCGGGGTGGCCCCGGCCGCCTGAACTGGTGGCAGAACTTCGCGCGGCCAGTAACCCGGGCCGCGTACGGGCGCACGGACCTCAGCCGTGCCGGCCGCCTTTTTCCTAGGAGGCGGCGGCCTACTTCGCTATGAACGTGTGAATGAACAGCCAGCGTCTGGCGCTACGGGCGCGCGGCATCGCCGCCTTCCCGCGCTGGCCAGGACCGGAGCGAGTTGCGTGTCGGCCGGTGTCGGCCGCTGTAGGAACATGATGCACATGCCGCACTATGTGCGTCAAGTGCTATGTGCGTTCTGCCTGGTCGTGTGCTCTACTTGGTGCGCTAGGAGGGAGAGAGCATGGCGCTCGTGTCGGGTACTCCGGCGTTTCAGCAGGTAGCAGAGGACATCCGGAAGCAGATCACCAGCGGGGCGTTACCTGCCGGCGCTCAACTGCCGTCGATGGCCCAGCTCAAGGAGCTGTACAGCGTCTCCAGCACAGTCGTACGCGATGCCCTCACAGAGCTTCGCCGCGAAGGTCTTGTGATCGGCCAGCAGGGCAAGGGCGTATTCGTACGTGATGGTGCCGAAGCTGCATCCGCAGCAGGCGACGCCGGGGAGATCATGGAACGCCTTGAGGAGCTGACCGAGGTCGTCCGGCAGCTCGACGCGCGGCTTGCTCGACTCGAAGAAGGCGCCGCTCCAAAGCAGCCATCTCGGCGGTAAGCCACTTCAGGCGCTCCGCGATGGCTCGCCGCTGCTCTACGGAAATTCCCCTGGTCCTTGGCTGCTGTGTGCTCATGGACATAGAGAACCCCCGCTTTTG
>NZ_BONF01000076.1 GCF_016862575.1 Catellatospora bangladeshensis
AGCATCGACGGTCCCTGGTCCGATCCGGTCCGGCTGCACGCGCACGGGTTCGACGCGTCGCTGTTCCACGACGACGACGGCAGCACCTGGCTGCTGAACATGAGCGCCGACTGGCGGCCGGGCCGCAACCGGTTCGGCGGCATCGAGATCCAGCGGTACGACCGCGAGCAGCGCAAACTGGTCGGCGAGCGGCGCATCATCTTCACCGGCACCCCGGCGGGGCTGACCGAGGGCCCGCACCTGTACCGGCACGACGGCTGGTACTGGCTGGTCACCGCCGAGGGCGGCACCAGCTGGGAGCACCAGGTCACCGTCGCCCGCTCGCGGGAGCTGTTCGGCCCGTACGAGGTGGACCCGGCCGGGCCGCTGCTGACCTCGGTCGGGCGGCCGGACCTCACGCTGCAGAAGGCCGGGCACGGCAGCCTGGTCCGGACGCAGGGCGGCGAGTGGTATCTCGCGCACCTGGCCGGGCGCCCCTACTCGGCGCTGGGCAACTGCGTGCTGGGCCGGGAGACGGCGATCCAGCGGGTGGACTGGCCCGACGGCGGCTGGCCGAGCATCCCCGGCCGCGTACCGGCCGACGAGTACCAGGCCCCCGACCTGCCCGCCCACCCCTGGCCCGACGAGCCCGCCACCGACCACTTCGACTCGGCCGAACTCGGCCCGGCCTGGTCCACGCTGCGGCGCCCCGCCACACCGGACTGGGTGGACCTGCGGTCGCGGCCGTCGCACCTGCGCCTGTACGGCGGGCAGTCGCCGGTCGGCAAGCAGACGCCGAGCCTGGTCGCGCGGCGGGTCGGCGCGACCCGGTGCAGCCTGGAGACGGCCGTCGAGTTCGACCCGGCCGACCACCGGCAGCTCGCTGGGATCACCGGCTACTACAACACCGCGAACTGGTATTACGCCTACCTGACCCGGGCCGACGACGGCCGCCGGACGCTGGAGGTGCTCAGCTCGGACAGCGGCCGCCGGGTAGCCCACCCGGAGCTGTCCGTCGACGTCACCGGCGTGGACCGGGTCGGGCTGCGGGTGGAGTTCGACGGGCCGGCGCTGCGGTTCGCGTACGACGTGGGCGAGGGCTGGAAGGAACTGCCCGTGGTGTTCGACGCGACCACGCTGTCCGACGAGCACGCCGCCCGGGTCGTCGACGGCGAGCCCGCCGCCTGGGGGTTCACCGGCGCGTTCCTCGGCCTGTGGGTGCAGGACCTGGGCGCCGACGGCGCGTACGCCGACTTCGACCTCGCCGTCTACCGCGAGGGCTGAGTCAGCCGAGGCGCAGGCCGAGCGCCTGCACCAGCACGACGGCCTGCGCGGCGTCGATGACGGCGTCGCGCAGCTCGACCTCGGCCGGGTGGAACGCGGTCAGGTCGCTGCCGCGCAGGTCGCACTTGTTGAACCGGGCCTTGGCCAGGTGCGCGCCGGACAGGTCCACGCCGCTGAACGTCGCGCCGTCGCAGTGGGCCATGGCGAGATCGGCCTCGCGCATGCGTACCCCCTGGAAGGTGACGCCGCGCAGGTCGGCCTCGCCCAGGTTGACGAACGACCAGTCGCCGCCGGTCACCCGCAGCGGCCGCAGCGTGCACTGCTCGAACGAGCTGCCGGTCAGCTTGCACCCGGCGAACTCGGCCTCGAACAGGTTGCAGCGCAGGAACGAGCAGCGCAGGAACGCGCTGTCGGTGTGCCGCGACGCGTTGAACTTCACGTTGCCGAAGACGCACTCCTCGAACACCGTGCCCTGGCTGACCAGCTCGGTCATGTCCAGGTCGCGGAAGGTGCAGCGCAGGTAGTGCCGCTCCCCCAGCTCGTCGCCGTACCAGTCCTCGCCCGAGAAGCTCGCGCCCTCGACCGTCTCCATCTCCGCCACCCCGCCACCCTACCGGCCGCCCCCGACGTCGATCTTGCGCGAACTGTTGCCCTTTCGCCCGGAAGAGGCGTGTCGTACCCGCAGTTCACGCAAGATCGGCGCCTCAGGAGGAGGCGGCGGGGGTGGGGGTGGGGGCGGGGGCGGGGAGGTGGCGGACGGCGGGGATGGTGAGGAGGGCGAGGGCGGCGGGGACGGCGAGCAGGGTCATCGCGTAGAGGGTGGGGCGCAGGCCGATCGCCTGGGCGACCGGTCCGGCCACGGCCAGGCCGAGCGGCATCAGGCCCGCGGTCAGCAGGTAGTCGTAGGAGCTGACCCGGGACAGCGACGCCTGCGGGACGTGGGCCTGCAGGGAGGTCTCCCAGAGGGTGAAGGCGAGCGAGACCGCGACGCCGGTGACCGCCTCCAGGGCGGCGATCACGGGGATCGTCGGGCCGATGCCGATGATCAGCGCCTGGCAGGCGGCGACGGACAGGGCCGCCGCGGCGACCGCGAGCGGGCGCTTCATGCGTACGCGCATGGCCAGCACGTCGCCCATGATAGAGCCGACCCCGAACGCGGCGACCACGATCGACCAGCTCGTCGCGCCGCCGAACTCCTGCTCGGCCAGCACCGGGCCGAGCACGTACACCGACGGCAGCACCACCACGTGGTAGATCGACAGCGCGGCCAGCGTCGACCAAACCCAGCTGCGTGACACGACCTCGGTGAAACCCGCGCGCAGCTGCGCCAGGAAGCCGCCCTCGGGCGCGGCCACGTCCGCGGCGCGCGGCTTGAGGCGGGCCAGGAACACGGCGCTGACCGCGAAGCTCAGCGCGTCGAGGGCGATCGCGCCGCCCGAGCCGACCAGGAGGATCAGGCCGCCGGCCAGCGCCGGGCCGGCCACCAGGCCGGTCGACATGACCAGCCCGCGCAGCCCGTTGGCCTCCTGCAGCCGGTCCGGGCTGACGATCAGCGGCATCAGCCCGGCGGCCGCGGGCGCGAAGAACGCGTCGGCGGTGCCGAACACCGCCATCAGCGCGACCAGGTGCCACACCTGCGCGTGCCCGCTCAGCAGCAGCCCGGCGACCAGCGCCTGGGTCACGAAACGCACCAGATCCGAGACGAGCATCACCCGCTGCCGGGGCAGCCGGTCGGCCCACACCCCGCCCGCGAGCGCGAACACCAGGAACGGCACCAGCGTGGCCGCGCTGACCAGGCCGACGTCCGCGGCGTCCGTGCCGGGGATGGACAGCACCGCGAACGGCACCACGACGAAGGTGATGCGGTCGCCCACCATCGACAGCGCCTGCCCGGCGAAGTACCGGGCGAACTGCGGCTCCTCGCGCAGCACGGCGGGGATCAGCGACCTCATCGCGAACACTCTTCCTCACATCGCGGGTCAGGCCGCGTACTCCCTGGTGACAGCCCAGGTTAGGAACCGGCCGAGGTCTGCGGCAACCGGATTCCGGCTCTCCCCCGTCAGCCGCCGAGCACCAGCGGGGCGAGGATGACCAGGCCGATGGCGATGAAGACGCCGGGGACCAGCCAGTGGCCCCAGCGTTCGATGAGGGCGATCACCCGCGGGTGCGCGCCGAGCCAGGAGCCGGCCAGGCACCAGACGGCGACCAGCACCGCGAACACGGCGACGGTGAGCACGCTGCCGGCGGCGCCGATGGTGCGGAAGACCGGTGTGTAGACGGCGATGTTGTCGGCGCCGTTGGCGATGGTCACCCCGGCCACGGCGAGCGCGCCGGTGGCCACGGCGGGCGGCTCGGCGCCCTCGGCGCGGGCGCGCAGCGAGCGGATCAGGGCGCGTACGCCGAGCCCCAGCGGGACCAGGCCGAGCAGCGCCACCCACCTGTCCGGCACCACGGCGAGGCCCACGGCGGCCAGCGCGGACGCGGCGACCAGCACGGCGATGCCGGCGTACTGGCCGGTCCAGATCTGCCAGGGCCGCGGGCGGCCGGTGGTGCGGCCGCTGAGGAACACCACGGTCAGCACGATCAGGTCGTCGACGTTGGTGCCCGCGAACAGCGCCACGGCCGCCGCCAGAGTCCCGCCCAGGTGATCCACGCGCCACAGCGTACGGCGGGGCGGCCAGCTTACCGCCGGGCGCGCCTACAGTCACCTATTCAAATCTATCTACGCGAGGGCATATCCTCCTCGGGACCGGTTACCCCGGCATCCCGAACCTCGAGGAGCACGGTGTGAGAAGCAGACCCATCATCCGCGGCCTGGTCGTCCTGGCCATGGCGCTGACCGGCGCGGTGGCCGTGGAGGCCCCGGCCGTCGCCCTGGCCCCGCCCGACATCTCGCTCACCAACATCCGCACCCACCTGCAGCAGTTCCAGACCATCGCGAGCAACAACGGCGGCAACCGCCGCTCCACCACCGCCGGCTACACCGCGTCGGTCAACTACGTCTTCAACGCGCTGCAGGCCGCCGGCTACAGCGTGGTCAAGCAGAACTGCACCTCCGGCTGCACCAGCGGCGCGGGCCCGAACGTGGTCGCGGACTGGCCCGGCGGCGACACCAACCAGGTCCTCATGCTCGGCGCGCACCTCGACGGCGTCTCGGCCGGTCCCGGCATCAACGACAACGCCTCCGGCTCGTCGATGCTGCTGGAGCTGGCGCTGACGCTGGCCTCGCAGAACCCGACCATGCTCAAGCACGTGCGCTTCGCCTGGTGGACCGACGAGGAGCAGGGCCTCAACGGCTCGGAGTTCTACGTCAACTCGCTGTCGTCGACGGAGCGCGCGAAGATCACCGGCTACCTCAACTTCGACATGATCGCCTCCACCAACGGCGGCTACTTCATCAACCGGATCACCAGCAGCCTCGGGCAGACCATCAAGGCGTACTACGACGCGAACTTCCCCGGCCTGGCGCCGGAGGAGAACGTCGAGGGCGCGGGCCGGTCCGACGACGCGTCGTTCAACGCCGCAGGCATCCAGACCTCCGGCATCGCGGCGGGCGCCAGTGCCAACAAGACCTCGGCGCAGGTCACCAAGTGGGGCGGCACCACGGGCGACTACGACCCCTGCTACCACGCCTCCTGCGACACGTTCCCGAGCAACATCAACGACACGGTGCTGAACCGGGCCGCCGACGCGGCCGCGTACGCGGTGTGGACGCTGGCCGTGGGCACCCCGACCGGCAACGACTTCTCGATGTCGGCGAGCCCGGCGTCGGGCAGCACCTCGGCCGGCGGCTCGGTCACCTCGACCATCGGCACGACGGTGACCAGCGGCAGCGCCCAGTCGGTCGCCCTCTCGGCGTCCGGCCTGCCCAGCGGCGCGACCGCGTCGTTCAGCCCGGCCACGGTCACCTCGGGCTCGTCGTCGACGATGACCATCGCCACCAGCGCGTCGACCCCGGCGGGCACGTACACGGTGACGGTCACCGGCACGGGCAGCAGCGCCACCCGGACCACCACGTTCTCGCTGACCGTGGCCGGTCCGCCCGGCTGCTCGGCGACCAACCCGACCGACGTCACCATCGTCGACCAGGGCACCGTCGAGTCCACCATCGCGATCACCGGCTGCACCGGCAACGCCGGTTCGGGTAGCACGGTCGAGGTGCACATCGTGCACACGTACGTGGGTGACCTGGTGGTGAGCCTGATCGCGCCGGACGGCTCGGCGTACAGCCTGCGCAACCGCACCGGCGGCAGCGCGGACAACATCGACCAGACGTTCACCGTCAACCTGTCCAGCGAGGTCGCCAACGGCACCTGGCGGCTGCGGGTGCAGGACGCGGGACCGTCCGACGTCGGCTACATCAACAGCTGGACGCTGAACCTCGGCGGCTCGACCCCGCCGCCCTGCTCCGGCACCAACGGCACCGACGTGACCATCTCCGACAACGCCACCGTCAACAGCCCGATCACCATCGCGGGCTGCTCGGGCAACGCGTCGTCGACCTCGACGGTCGCCGTGCAGATCGTGCACACCTACATCGGTGACCTGGTGGTCAGCCTGATCGCGCCGGACGGCTCGGCGTACGTGCTGCACAACCGCTCCGGCGGCAGCGCGGACAACATCAACCAGACCTACACGGTCAACCTCTCCACCGAGGTGAGGAACGGCACCTGGAACCTGCGGGTCCAGGACGCCGCGGCCAACGACGTCGGCTACATCAACAGCTGGACGCTGACGCTGTAGCCGCCCGTACCTCCGCAGCCCCGGGCACGCACCGCCCGGGGCTGCGGAACCCCCCGATCCCGGACCCCGCCCTAGGCCCGTGCGCCCTGCGCCAGCACCTGCTCCAGCAGGGTGATCAGGACGGTCTTGACCGACTCGCGGCGCCGCGCGTCGCACAGGCGCACCGGCACGTGCGGGTCGAGATTCAGCGCCTGCTCGACCTCCTGCGGCTGGTAGACCCGCGCCCCCTCGAAGCAGTTGACGGCCACCACGAACGGTGTGCCGCGCTGCTCGAAGTAGTCGATGGAGCTGAACGCGTCCTCCAGCCGCCGGGTGTCGGCCAGCACCACCGCGCCGATCGCGCCGTAGGCCAGCTCGTCCCAGACGAACATGAAGCGCTCCTGGCCGGGCGTGCCGAACAGGTACACCACCAGGTCGTCGTTGATGGTGATGCGGCCGAAGTCGAGCGCCACCGTGGTGGTGCCCTTGGCCTCCACCCCGGCGATGTCGTCCACGCCGACGCTCTCGTCGGTGAGGTACTCCTCCGTCATCAGCGGCGCGATCTCGCTGACCGCGCCCACCAGCGTGGTCTTGCCGACCCCGAACCCGCCCGCGACCAGGATCTTGAAGGCGGCCGGGATGCCGCCCTCGTCGTCATAGAGCTCGGATGCCATCGATGACCGCCTTGAGGATGTCCGCGCTGGGCAGGTGGGTGACGTTGACGGGCGCCCGGCGCCGGACCAGCCGCCGCTCCAGCAGGTCGCTGAGCAGCACCCGGACCGTGCCCGCGGGCAGCCGCAGGTGCGCGGCGATCTCCGCGACGGACACGGGGTGCTGGCACAGCGCCATGATCTCCGCGTACACCGTGCCCAGGCCGCCGTCGGACGGCAGCGCGGGCCGGGTCGCCATCAGCACCGCGATCAGGTCGAGGTCGGCATGGCGCGGCCGGGTGCGGCCCGACGTCATGGCGTACGGGCGGATCAGCGGCCCCGCCTCGTCGTCGACCCACAGCATGCCCTGATCGGGCAGCCCGTCCGGCGACGGTGCGGTCACGGCGCGCTGCCCCGGACCGGCGCGGTCAGGTACTGGCCCACCCGCACGACGAGCATCGCCATCTCGTACGCCACCATGCCCGCGTCGGCGTCCTTGCCCGCCACGACGGCCAGGCAGGCGCCGTTGCCCGCGGCGGTGACGAACAGGAAGCCGCCCTCCATCTCGATGACGGCCTGGCGCGCCTTGCCCTTGCCGAAGCGGCGACCGGCCCCCCGGGCCAGGCCGAACAGGCTCGCCGCCACCGCGGCGAGGTGTTCGGCGTCCTCGCGGCTCAGCCCGCTGGACGCCGCCATGAGCAGCCCGTCGGCGGACAGCACGATGGCCTTCTGGGCCTGCGCCACCCGGTCGACGAAGTCGTCGGCAAGCCAGGCCAGGTCGGCAGCCCTCGTCTTCTGCTCCACGCTCATTTCTCCCTGCCCTGCCCTTCCTCGTGTCGCGGCGTTGTGCGCGGGCTCGGCCGTCGCGGCAGGGGCGGGCGGTCCTCGATACGGGGACCGGCCTGCTCCGCGTCGCGCGGCCCGGCGGCCGCCGTCTCGATGACCAGCGGCACGGCCGTCGGCGACGCGGCGGCCGCCTGCTCGGTTACCAGCAGTTCCACCACCGGGTACGCCCCGGTCGGCTGCTCGGCCGCCGTCGGCGCGGAGGCCGGGGCCGTGGCGTCCGGCGGCGCCGGGATCGGCGGCCCTGCCACGGGTGCGGTGCTCAGCTGCTCCGCGGCGAGGCGGCCGCGGCGGCTGCCCTGCTGGTACGCCGTGATCAGGCTGTAGATCTGCGACGCCGCGCGGGCGTCGCCGTCGAGCGCAACGTCGGACGGGGCATCCGCGTGCTCCGCCTCCGCCGCCTCGGCGGAGGGCTGCGCCAGGGCCGACGGCTCGTCGGCGCGGGCGGCGGCGAAGGTGGTCTGCTCGTCCCGCGGGGCCGCCGACCGGCTGCGCACCGGCAGGCCGGACGGCGTGTACACGGTGCTCTCGACCGGTTCGCGCTGCCCCGGGACGCCGGGCGGGCCGCTGTCGGCGGACCGCACGGCGGTGCCGTCCCCGGCGCGCGACGGCGCGGGGGCCGAACCGTTCACGCGGATCCCGTGCGCGGCGGCGGCGGGTGCCGCGGCCGGGGCGGCCGGGGCCGTGTCGCCGGCCGGGGCGAGGGCGGCCGGCGCGGGCACGGGCGGCGCGTCGGCCACGGACCGGCGCTGCGGCAGCTCGAACGGGGCGTCGTCGGGCCGGGCGCGCCGGGGCAGCCCTTCGGCGGCCGTGGGGCGGGGAGCCGCCGGCCCGTCCGGCTCGGGGCGCTCGGCCGGTGCGCGCTCGGCGAACGCCTCGATGACCTGGTGCTCGCCGCTGTCCAGGCTGGAAGCAGCGGGCCAGGTGTCGGCCACCAGGGCGGTCGGGATGAGCACCACCGCGGTGGTGCCGCCGCCGGGCGACGGCTGCAGCCGCACCTTGACGCCGTGCCGCTCGGCCAGCCGCCCGACCACGTACAGGCCGAGCCGGGGCGTGCTGGTGAGCAGGAACTCGGCGGGCTGCTCCAGCTGAGAGTTGGCCTGTTCCAGGTCGGTCTGGGTCATGCCCAGGCCGTGGTCCTCGACCTCGATGACGTACCCGGCGCCGACCTCGGAGCCGCCGACGTTGACCATCGTGTGCCGGGGCGAGAAGGCCAGCGCGTTCTCCATCAGCTCGGCCAGCAGGTGCACCACGTCGCCGACGGCGTGCCCGGACAGCCCGGCCGTCTCGCTGGGCAGCACGTTGACGCGCGGGTACTCCTCCACCTCGGCGACCGCGGCCCGGATCACGTCGACCATCGGCACGGTGCGCCGCCAGCCGCGGCCGGGCACGGCGCCGGCGAGCACGATCAGGTTCTCCGCGTTGCGCCGCATGCGGGTGGCCAGGTGGTCGATGCGGAACAGCTCGTCCAGCTCGGCGGAGTCGGCGGTGCGGCGTTCCATCGCGTCGAGCATGCCGAGCTGGCGGTGCACCAGGGTCTGGTTGCGCCGGGCCAGGCTCAGGAACAGGTCGCGTACGCTGCGGCGCAGCTCCGCCTGCTCGACGGCGGCCCGTACGGCGGTCTCCTGCGCGGCGTTGAACGCCTGCCCGACCTGGCCGATCTCGTCCGCGCCGAAGGCCAGCGGCGGCGCCTCGGCGATGACGTCGACCTCCTCCCCGTCGCGCAGCCGCTGCACGACGCGCGGCAGGCGTACGTTGGCCAGCTCGTCGGCGGCGTCGCGCAGCCGCCGCAACTGCTGCACGATGGCGCGGGCGGTGGTGATCGACAGCGTGATGGACGCGATGACGGCGATGAGGCCGAGGCCGGCGGCCAGCACCAGCCGCACGATCACCAGGACGATCGGGCCCTCCGCCCGGTCGATGGTGGATTCGGCCAGGTCGATGTCGAGCTGGGCCAGCGCCGCCAGCGCCGGGTCGAACGCCGAGCGCCACTCGGTGCTGCCCACCGGTGGCGGCTCACCCGCGCGGGCGCGCTCGACGAGCACGTCCTCGACCTGCTGCAGGCGCGTCATCGCCGGGCCGGTCAGCACGGGGTCGTAGATCGCCTTGTCGGCGGCGGGCAGGCCCTCCAGCCCGGTGGCGCGGATGTTGCGCTGCGCGCCGACGAGCCGCGCGAACTCGGCGGCGTCCGCGGCGGTGAAGCGGTCCGCGGCGAGCACGCCGGACATCAGCGCGTCCTCCTGCGAGAGCAGCTCCCTGCCCCGGGACATGATCAGCAGGTGGCGCAGCTGGTCGTTGATGGCCTTGTCGTCGAAGCTCGCGATGGTGGCGAAGATGCGGTAGCCGGCGCCGATGGTCTGGGTGTAGTACGCGACGGCCTGGGCGCGCTCTCCGCTGCGCTGGTCGACGTCGGTGCGCACGGGGCCGAGCCCGTCGAGCAGCCGGCCCAGCTCGGCGATGTTCTGCTCGGCCTGGTCGGAGGCGGCCAGCCCGGCGGTCGTGCCGCGCACCGACTCGCGGAAGCGCGCGGCCGCGGCGTCGGTGGCGGCGCGGGCCGTCTGCAGCTCGGCGCGGGCGTCGCCCTCACCCCCGGCCAGCACCACCGCGGAGGCACGGCGCTCGGCCTGGAGTGTGGCCACCAGCGCGTCGGTCGGCCGGCCGACCTCCTGGTCGAGGGTGCTGATCCAGAACAGGTTGAGGCCTTCGCGCAGCGTCACGAAGGCGGCGAACGCCCACAGCGCGGCCAGCGACGCCAGCAAGAAGACGATCTTCGCTCGCAGGTTCGAGGTCCGTGAGCTCATCACTGTCCCACCGTGTAGGCCGACGCGACGGTCCGCGCCTGTCGGTGCCATGACCGCCACGCAAGGTGACTGACGTGGTGAACTCAACACGACTCGGCACGTCAGCCGTCGCACGCCGTGTGCGACAACCGCCCGGACAACAGTTCCGTCCTAAGTAGACGTGCTGTGACAGGCACAAGCACCGCAAATAATCCGCTTCCGGGATGAGCCGGGCGGCGGGCGGCGGGCGTAACGGGCGTACTGCACTGGACCAGTTACCTACCGGTTGGGTAGGGTTACGAAAACGATCACTCCAGGAGGAGAG
>NZ_BONF01000077.1 GCF_016862575.1 Catellatospora bangladeshensis
AGAGAACATTACGCGACCCCCGAACCACGACGCAAATCGGGGTCGGTTGTCGCCGGTCACATCATCACCGCCGGCCTATCTTAGCAGCTCGTCCCGGCCGGATGTCGGGAAAGGAAGCGGCCGGCGAGCACCGTGGAGGCAGAATCTGACGGGTGAAGGTGACCGCCGACACATCGCTGCCCGACTTCGCCGCCGCGGTGATGCCGTGGCTCCTGCGCGATCCCGTACGCAACAACCAGCTGCTCACCATGCTGCAGTCCCGGTTGGACGGCGTCGTGCCGACCGAGCCCGACCTGCTCATGCTCCGGGTCGACGACTCCCTCGGCGCGTTGCGCGCGGTGGCGGTCCGGCCCCCGCCGTTCCCCATGCTGCTCAGCGATGTCTCGGCGGGAGCTGTCATCCGTCTGGGTCCGCATCTGGCCCGGCACCGTCCGGAGGTCCGGCGGTTCACCGGCCCGGCCGCCTCGACGGAGCTGCTCGTGGCGAGGGTGGCCGAGCGGTCCGGCGCCCCGGCGAGCCTGCTGGCGTCGTACCGCATGTTTCAGATCTCGGTGGTCAGGCCGCCGGCCGGAGTCGCGGGGCACCCGCGGGAGGCGGCCCTGCCCGATCGGGATCGGCTGGTCGAGTGGTCGGCGGCGTTCCAGCGGGAGGCGCTGGCCGAGCACCCGCCGTCCGACCCGGCCGCGCCGATCGACGGGCGGCTGGCCCTGGGCAGCCTGCTCTGGGTATGGGAGTCCGGCGGCGAGCCGGTCGCGATGACCGCGATGACCGCGCCCGCGGCGGGAGTGGTCCGCATCAACCTCGTCTACACCCCACCTCCGCAACGCGGGAACGGCTACGCGTCGGCGCTGGTCGCGGCGGTGAGCCGGGCCGCGCTGGCGGCGCGACTGCGGCCGGTCCTCTTCACCGACCTGGCCAACCCGACCAGCAACAAGATCTACCGGGCGATCGGCTACCGGCCGCTGCAGGACACCAGCCTGTGGGAGGTCGGCTAGGCGGACGCGGGCTCGGGCAGCGGCTGCCCGTGGGCGATCTCGGCGGCGCGCAGACGTCCCGCGCTCAGCGCGACGATCAGGACCAGCCCGGTGACCATGGCGAACGAGAACGGCAGCGAGGTGGCGTGGGCGATGCCGCCCATCAGGCCGGGCGCAGCGAGCCCGGCGCCGTACGACACCGTGGCGACCCCGGCGATCGCGTGGGCGGGGTGGTCGCCGGTGTGCCCGGCCGCGCTGAAGGCGAGCGGCACCACCACGGCGACGCCGAGGCCGATCAGGCCGAACCCGGCCACGCCCACCGGCGGCGTCCAGGCGGTGACCACGAGCATGCCCCCGAGGACCCCGAGCGCCCCGCCCGCACGGACCGTGCCGACCGCCCCGAAGCGGCGCACCACCGCGTCGCCGATCAGCCGTCCTCCCGCCATGGCCAGGGCGAACATGCTGTACGCGATGGCCGCCTGCCCCTCGCTGGCGTCCAGGATCTGGCGAAGGTAGACGGCGCACCAGTCGGCCGTGGCGCCCTCGGCGAAGACGGCGGCGAAGCCGATCAAGCCGATGATCAGCACCGGCCCGCGGGGCAGCGAGAAGCGCGGCCCGTCCTCGGCCGCCGCCGCGGGCACGGTCGGCAGCAGCCAGTGGCCCGCGGTGACACCGATCACGGCGAGCAGCACGCCCATCACGGCGAGGTTCACCGGGGCGCTGACGCCGAGGTATGCCGCGGCCGCGCCGATGCCGGAACCGATCAGCCCACCCACCGACCACATGCCGTGCAGGCTCGACATGATCGAGCGCCCGAGCCGCTGCTCGACCTCGACGCCCTCGGCGTTCATGGCGATGTCGGAGGTGCCCGCCGCGACACCGGCGAGCAGCAGCATGCCCATCAGGGCCCACTGGTTGGGCGCGAGGGCGAGCACGCCCACGGCGAGCGCCCAGGCGGCGATGAGGATCCGGGTGGCCGGGCGGCCGCCGATGCGCTCGACCAGGCGGCCGGTGAACGGCATCGAGCTGAGCGAGCCGACCGCGGGCATGATCAGCGCGAGCCCGAGCGCGCCCTCGCTGAGGTGCAGGTGTTCGGCGATCCACGGGATGCGGGAGGCGAAGCTGCCGCTCGCCGCGCCGTGCACCGCGAATACCGTCGCCACCGCCCAGCGGGCCCGTGTCACCTGCGAAGCCATGGGTTGGACCTTACGTGGCGGTCCCTCGCCCGGCCACCACACATTTCACGGATCCTGGGTTCAGGTGGCGGCGAGGATCAGTGCCGTCGCGGCGAGGCCCAGACCGGCGAACTGTACGGGCCGCAACCGCTCCTTGTTGACGGCGAGCGCGAGCAGCACCGTGCTGGCCGGGTACAGCGAGGCGATCGGCGCGACGATGCTCAGCTCGCCCTGGTGTGCGGCGAGCAGGTAGAGGCCGTTGGCGGCGATGTCCAGGCAGCCCGCGACGACGGTCAGCGCGAGCACATTGCCGCGCAGGCGCAGGGTGCCGCCCATGGGCCGGAGCAGCAACAGCCCGACCGGGACCGAGGCGAGGCGCGCACAGGCCAGCGGCCACATGCCCGCGCCCTCCCCTGCCTGGGCGAGCAGCAGGAAGAACACGCCGAACATGGCGCCCGCGGCCAGCGCGAGCCCGATCACCCGCGGCCCGGTGGCGCCGGTGCCCTCGGCGGGGCTCAGGCTGACCAGCGCGATCGCGATCACCGCGCAGGCCGCGCCGACGAGTGGCGCCGGGCCCGGCCGTTCGCCGAGCAGCAGGCCGCCGGTGAGCGGCACGAGGGCGGAGGTGACGGCGGCGACCGGTGCCACGACGGCCATCGCGCCGCTGGCCAGCCCCTGGTATAGGAGGACAATCCCGAAAAGTCCGGCAATCCCTGCGGCCGCTCCCCAGCCCAGCGCCGACACGCCGAAGCGACCCGGGATCAGCAGCAGAAAAGCTGCGATCATCGGTATCGCGCACAGCTGCGACACCACGGTCACCGAGTAGGAATGGCCTCGCACGCTCGCGGCACCCTGCACGGCCTTACCGCCGCAGAAGTCGGCGGTGCCCCAGACCAGGGCAGACGTGCCGGCGAGCAGAACAGAGATCACGACGTGTTCGTATCACGGCATTGACCGCAAAGGACAGTCTGTTGACCGATACGACGATCGAACGGGCCCGAACGGCGGAGCACGCCGACGCCGGCCCGCACGCGCCCCGGCCCCGCCACCTGCCCCTCGACGAGATCAACGCAGCGGTCGCGCTGCACGTACGCGCCCTGCGGGCCGGTCGCGGCTGGTCGCTGGACGAGCTGTCCGGCAGGTCCGGGGTCAGCAAGGGCATGCTCGTGCAGATCGAGGGCTGCCGCACCAATCCCAGCGTCGGCACGCTCGCCCGGATCGCGGACGCGTTCGGGGTGACCGTGGCGCGGCTGCTGCAGCCCGCCGCCGACCGCAGCGTGCACCTGAGCGAGATCGACGACGCGCCGGTGCTGTGGCGGGGCGGCCGGGGCGGCACCGGCCGCATGCTGCGCGGGCTCAGCGATCCCGGCTTCGTCGAGCTGTGGGACTGGCGGTTCGCCCCGCAGGAGCGTTACGAGGCCGAGGAGCTGCTGCCCGGCACCCGCACCATGGTGCACGTGCTGGTGGGGCAGGTCGTGGTGACCGTCGACGGCGCCGACCACCAGGTGCAGGCCGGGCAGACGCTGGACTTCCGGTCCGACCGGGCGCACGCGTGCCGCAACGATCTGGACTCCCCGGCCCGGCTGGTCATGGTGGTGACGATGCCGCCGGGTGAGCTCGACCGGCGGCGCGGTTCGGCGATCGCCCGGCGTTAGGGCGTACCCAGGCAGAAGCGCCGCCCCGGACGGGACGGCGCTTCGGGTGTGACTAGGCGGTCTTCTCTTCGCGGTGGTGCCGCGCCCGGCGGCCCGTGCTGAGGTCGCGGCGCGGGACGATGGTCGGGTAGACCTTCTCCAGCACGGTGTCCCGCGTAATCAGCACCCGCTCGGCGTTGGGGTCGCTGGGCACCTCGTACATCACGGAGAGCAGGACCTCTTCCATGATCGCCCGCAGGCCGCGGGCGCCGGTGTTGCGCAGCATGGCCTGGTCGGCGATGGCCTCCAGGGCCTCCTCCTCGAACTCCAGCACCACGTTGTCCAGCTCGAACAGGCGCTGATACTGCTTCACGAGGGCGTTGCGCGGCTCGGTCAGGATCTTGACGAGCGCCTCGCGGTCCAGGCTCCGCACGGTCGTGATGACCGGCAGGCGGCCGATGAACTCGGGGATGATGCCGAACTTGAGCATGTCCTCCGGCATCACCTTGGCCAGCGTCTCGTCGCTGACCCGGTCGGTGACCGCGCGCAGGTGCGCGCCGAAGCCCAGGCCCGAGCGCGCGGTGCGCTGCTCGATGATCTGCTCCAGCCCGGCGAAGGCGCCGCCGCAGATGAACAGGATGTTCGTGGTGTCGATCTCGACGAAGTCCTGGTGCGGGTGCTTGCGTCCGCCCTGGGGCGGGACGTTGGCCCGGGTGCCCTCCAGGATCTTCAGCAGCGCCTGCTGCACGCCCTCACCGGAGACGTCACGGGTGATGGACGGGCTGTCGGACTTGCGGGCGATCTTGTCGATCTCGTCGATATAGACGATGCCGGTCTCGGCGCGCTTGATGTCCCAGTCGGCGGCCTGAATGAGCTTGAGGAGGATGTTCTCCACATCCTCACCCACGTAGCCGGCCTCGGTCAGCGCGGTCGCGTCGGCGATGGCGAACGGGACGTTCAGCATGCGGGCCAGGGTCTGCGCGAGGTGCGTCTTGCCGGTGCCCGTCGGGCCGATCAGCAGGATGTTGCTCTTCGCGACCTCGACCGACTCGCCGCCGCGGCTGTGCGCCGCGTCGGCCTGCAGCCGCTTGTAGTGGTTGTAGACCGCCACCGCCAGCGCCTTCTTGGCGCCGTCCTGGCCCACCACGTACGAGTCGAGGAACTGGCAGATCTCCATCGGCTTGGGCAGCTCTTCCCAGCGGACCTGCTCCTCGCCGGCGAGCTCCTCTTCGATGATCTCGTTGCACAGGTCGATGCACTCATCGCAGATGTAGACGCCCGGCCCGGCGATGAGCTTCTTCACCTGGCGCTGCGACTTGCCGCAGAAAGAGCATTTCAGCAGGTCGCCGCCGTCGATCCGTGCCACCTACGACTCCCCCTGCCCCTGAAGCGGACGAACGCCGTGTCCCACCCGGGGGCGTGGACATCGGTACTGCTTTGACGTTACCTGTTGTGAGCCGGTTTGCGACGGCCCCACCCCGCCGACCACACCGCTGATTCTGACACGTGGCTGTGACAGCGCGGCGGTGCCGTCCACCTGTTGGGGTGAACGGCACCGCCTCCGCTCAGCGCGCGCCGGCCAGCAGGCTCTTCTTGCGGCTGGTCATGACGGAGTCGACCAGGCCGTAATCCAGCGCCTCGGCGGCGGTCAGGATCTTGTCGCGGTCGATGTCCTTCTTGACCTGCGCGGAGTCCTTGCCCGAGTGGCGCGCCAGCATCTCCTCGAGCTGGTTGCGCATCCGCATGATCTCCCTGGCCTGGATCTCGATGTCGGAACCCTGACCGTAGCCGCCCTCGGTGGCCGGCTGGTGGATGATGATGCGCGAGTTGGGCAGCGCCAGGCGCTTGCCCGGGGTGCCCGCCGCCAGCAGCACCGCCGCCGCGCTCGCCGCCTGGCCCAGGCACACCGTCTGGATGTCCGGGCGCACGAACTGCATCGTGTCGTAGATCGCGGTCATCGCGGTGAACGAGCCGCCCGGCGAGTTGATGTACATCGTGATGTCACGGTCCGGGTCGGCCGCCTCCAGCACCAGCAGCTGCGCCATCACGTCGTTGGCGGACGCGTCGTCGACCTGGACCCCCAGGAAGATGATGCGGTCCTCGAACATCTTGTTGTACGGGTTGGTCTCCTTCGTCCCGTACGACGTGCGCTCGATGAACGACGGGATGATGTAACGGTTGCTGACCTCGGCGAAGCTCGGCGTCATGCGTGGAAACATCGTTGCGCTCCTTCAGTTCCCGACCGGCACGGCTGCCGACGCGGTGATCACGTTGTCGATGAAGCCGTACTCCTTGGCCTGCTGCGCGGTGAACCAGCGGTCGCGGTCGCTGTCGGCCTCGATCTGCTCCACCGGCTGACCGGTGTGCTTGGCGATCAGATCGATCATGAGCTTCTTCGTGTAGATCATCTGCTCGGCCTGGATGGCGATGTCGGCCGCGGTGCCGCCGATGCCGCCGGAGGCCTGGTGCATCATGATCCGCGCGTGCGGCAGCGCCGACCGCTTGCCCTTGGCGCCCGCGCACAGCAGCATCTGCCCCATCGAGGCCGCCATGCCCAGCGCGATCGTCGCCACGTCGTTCTGGATGAACTGCATGGTGTCGTAGATCGCCATGCCGTCGTACACCGAGCCGCCGGGCGAGTTGATGTAGAGGTAGATGTCGCGGTCCGGGTCCTCGGCGGACAGCAGCAGCAGCTGCGCGCAGATCCGGTTGGCGACCTGGGTGTTCACGTCACTGCCCAGGAAGACGATGCGCTCCTTGAGCAGGCGGTTGTAAACAGAGTCGTCGAGGCCGCCGGCGATCGGATCGGAACCCCGCGCAGTTGGAACGTGCAGCTCGCTCATATCGGCAGCCTTTCTCGTTGTCCTACAGCGACCCTAACCGCTGCCAGTGACAGCAGCTTCCCCGAGATCCGCGTGTTCGCTGTCAGCGCACGGCGCCCGGAGCACGAACGGCGAAGGACCCGCCCACGGTGGTGAACGGGTCCTTCGCGATGCTCATCGTCAGTGGTCGTGACCCTCGTGGTCACCGTGGTCGTGGCCCTCGTGGCCGTTGCCCTCGCGCAGCGAGTCCAGGGTCAGCACCTCGCCGTCGGTGTCGGTCATCACGACCCGCTCCATGACCAGCGCCAGCGCCTTGCCCCGGCGCACGTCGCCGTAGACGGCCGCGGCGGCGCCGTTCTGGACCAGGCGGTCGTAGTACACCTGCGGCGCGACGCCGGCCCGCTGGGCGCGGTGCACGATCTCGTGACCGTACTCGTCGTCGGTGACCTGGACGTCCTCCGCCTCGGCGATGGTGTCCAGCACGAGCTGGATCTTGACACCCTCGGCGGCGGCGTCGGCCAGCTCCGCGGTGATCTGCTCGTCGGTCTTCTCCTCGGCCGCGAGGTACTCCTCCAGGGAGGCGCCCATGCGGTCGAGCTGCTCAACCATGGCGGCCTTGCGCTGCTCGACCTCGTCGGCGACGACACCCTCCGGCGCCGGCACGTTGGCCTGCTTCACCAGCTCGGCGAGGGCCTTGTCGCGGGCCGCGTACAGCTGCTCGACCTTCTTGACGCGGGTGATCCGCTCCTTCAGGTCACCCCGCAGCTCCTCCAGGGTGTCGAACTCGCTGGCCAGGCCGGCGAACTCGTCGTCGAGCTCGGGGAGCTCCTTCTCCTTGACCGTGCGCACGGTCACCTTCACCTCGGCGTCGCGGCCGGCGAACTCGCCGCCCACGAGCTGGCTGGTGAAGGTCGCCTCCTCGCCGGCGGCCAGGCCGACGACGGCCTCGTCCAGGCCCTTGAGCAGCTGGCCGGAGCCGACCTCGTGCGAGATGTTGTTGGCGGTGCCGCCCTCGACCTCGACGCCGTCGACGGTCGCGACCAGGTCCAGCTGCACGTAGTCACCGGTGGCGGCGGCGCGCTCGACGGTCTTCAGGGTGGCGAAACGCTGGCGCAGCCCGTCCACCTGCTCGTCGATCTCGGTGTCCGAGATCGCCAGCGGGTCGACCTCGACCTTGATCGCGCTCAGCTCGGGCAGGGTGATCTCCGGGCGCACGTCCACGTCGGCGGTGAACTTCAGCGGCTTGCCGTCCTCGAACTCGAGGTTGTCGACGGCCGGGCGGCCCAGCAGCTTGACCTCGTGCTCGCGCACCGCGGCGAAGATCTGCTGCGGGATGGCCTCCTCGATCGCCTCCTGCAGCACGGCGCCACGGCCGACGCGCTGGTCGATGACCTGGGCCGGGATCTTGCCCTTGCGGAAGCCGGGGATGTTCACCTGCGCCGCGATCTCCCGGTACGCCTTCTTCAGGCTCGGCTCGAGCTCGGCGAACGGCACCTCGATGGCGAGCCGCACTCGAGTCGGGCTCAGAGTCTCGACGGTGCTCTTCACTGGCGTACTCCTTGGGATCTTTCGGTCGTTTTGACGGGGCCTACGCACTGTACTGCGGGGCCGCGCCGCGTCATGAGGCCGGTCCGACACGCGGACACGAAGCCCGGTCGAGTGTAGGCGAATACCTGGTTGCCCTCCCGCATCGGGCGGCGGTTATCGGCAGATGTCACACATCGCAGGCGCGGCAAACCCATAATATCCAGCAAAGCCGACAAACTGGGCAGGTTGTCCGGGAGGAGACCACCGTGCCACCGATCGATATCGCATCCCTGCTCACCGTGCTCACCGACCTCGGTGGCCCGCTGATGGGCCTGCCCGTACGCGCCGTCGCGGCGCCCGACCCGGAGGCAGCCGTGCCCGGCACCCTGCTCAACGATCTCGTCCCGCTCGCGGCACCCGCCGGCGAGCGCGGCCCGGCCTGGGCGGCGGCCGTGTTCTTCGCGCTGCTCACGCTCGCGCTCACGGTCTGGCTGCACCGAAAGATCAAGCCGGAGCTGCTCACCCCGGCCAACGCGCACCTCGCGTACACCGACGAGCCCACGCAGCCCGGTGGGACCCCATCCGCCTGATCGAACAAAGCCCCACCGGGGGTTCCCGGGCCCATCGCCGCGCTGCCCCGCCCCGTCCCGGCCCAGGCCGCCCACCGGCTCGGACGAACGAACCCCGGCGGGCCGCCTGGACCAGAGGACGAGGGGCGAATCGTCTCCCCGTCCCTGCGTACACCGTAGGCCCCCAGAGAGGTAGGTATGTGCTAAATGCCGAAAAACCTTCGGAATGGGACACGGCTATATGGGTGTGCGGCCAGGTGCGCAGACCGCATACACTTCCGGGGGCGCCGCCACCATCGGCGCAACGGGGTGTAGCGCAGCTTGGTAGCGCACTCGCTTTGGGAGCGAGGGGCCGTCGGTTCGAATCCGGCCACCCCGACCAGCCGTGGCACGGCACACACGACCTCGGTGGCCGCCGCGCTGACCCGGCCGCTAGACTCAGGGCCACGCGGGCGTAGCTCAATGGTAGAGCTTCAGTCTTCCAAACTGACTACGCGAGTTCGATTCTCGTCGCCCGCTCCAACGGAAAGGCCCAGGTCAGCGACCTGGGCCTTTCGCCATCCCACCCCTTGACGGGCCGCCGCGCGGGTGTTGATCGCCGACCACGGCGCACGCGGCCGGCTGGTGTGGCACCCCGCGAGGAAGGAAGGGCACCTTCTTAACGCTTTCCGTAGAGGAAGGGCACCTTCTTAACCCCTGGCCGGACCGGGGCGCTCGGCTCGCGGGCGTTGATCGCGATCTCGTGTCAGAACCAACGCCG
>NZ_BONF01000078.1 GCF_016862575.1 Catellatospora bangladeshensis
GGCCTCGGCCTCGGCCTCGAGGTCGGACGCAGCTGCCGCCGGCACGCCGCCGCCCAGGCGAACGCGCCAAGCGGGACGCCCGCCGCCACGATGCGAGCAATTCTTCGAAACCTGGCGCGACGATGACACCGGCCCGTCCGGGCTGCCGCGTTCTGTCGCCCGCGAGGCATCGGCTGGCGACCGGCCCAGGGATTTCCGGGGGACCGCCTCCTCCGGGGGACATCCTCCACCGGCCGGTGACCGTGCTCGGTCGAGGTCGCAATGGTGACAGCACGTATTACCGGCGTTCTCGTTCTCTCTCGTCGGAGGCCCACGGTGAGGGTCACCGCGGGCCGAGGAGGAGTGGGCGATGCAGGCAGAACGCACGGCGGGGCAGCTGCGCTACGAGCAGACGGTGACGATCACGGCGCTGCCGCGGCCGCAGGAGGAGCCGACCCGGCCCACCGACAGCGAGAACCGGATCTGCGGCGACGACCTGGTCTCGGCGATGGAGCGGCAGACGTACAAGACGCCGCTGTTCATGATCGACACCTGGGCTTGGGAGCAGCAGCAGATCTTCGGCTCGCAGGGCCCGGCGATCACGATCGAGAAGTCGTACCGCAAGTGGGACGGCACCGCGCACCTGGAGATCGAGTCCCCGGCGCTGCTGTCGAACGAGGGCCTGAAGCTGCACTTCAGCGTGACGGGCAACCCCCGGTACATGGCCCAGCCCAAGGACCTGATCCCGATCTACCTGGAGACGCCGACCGCCGACATCAAGAAGCCGGGCGAGCGGCAGCTGATGGTGGTGCTGATCGAGCCGACGTGGGACTACAACCACTGGGAGGTCCGGGTCGAGTACACGCTGGCGCAGCTGGCCGCGATCCTGAAGCTCGACGTGAGCGGCCCGCTGACCGCGAACACGATCACCGCGCGGTACCGGGAGCTGGGGCTGCGCGCGCAGTGGCTCGGCGTGGCCGACCAGCAGAAGATCTCGGTCAACGGGGTGCGGCACGAGAGCGGCGGGCTGGACCAGAAGGGCGGGTCGGGCAAGCTGCGGCTGGTCCCGTACACCCTTCGGGAGCTGGCCGACACGGAGAACCGGCGCAACACGTCCTGGAACATGAGCGAGAAGCTCAACACCAGCCGCCCGGTGTTCAACACCTTCCAGGGGATCCTGCAGGGCGGCAAGGAGATGATGACGACGCTGGAGTGCGAGGCCGAGTACAAGCTCGGCAGCGAGGGCGAACTCGACCAGGTCATCTTCGCCATGAACAAGCTGCAGGACGACGGCGAGCTGCAGAAGCGGCTGGGCATCCTCAAGATGACCGGCGAGCAGAAGGTGTACGAGGACACTTACTTCGACCTGCCGGGCAAGTGCGACCTGCTCGCCAACCGGATCGTGCTGCGCCGGCGGCACCGCGGCACCGACGCCGGGGGCACGTACCTGTTCGCGCTCAAGGGTGCGACGTACCAGGACGGTGAGGGGCGGCGGCTGCGGCTGGCGGCGCAGTGCCAGTTGAAGAGCACCGCGTTCACGACCGGTCAGGCGCTGCTGCGGCGGTTTCTCACCGACGATTCGGCCGACAACGCGGTGGGGCGGACGATGCTGCACGCTCTGGACCAGGTGAAGCCGGTGATCGCCCGGCTGGGGCAGGAGGACATCGTCTCGACGCTGACGGTTGTGTCGAACCGGGACACGTTCACGATGACGCTGGCCAACGGCACGCAGATCGACTTCAGCGCGGATAAGGCCACGGGGCGGCTCGGCGACGGGACTTCGGCGACGGTGTACAGCTTCGAGTTCGGGGTGGGCCACCCGGCCCTGACCCAGGCTGCGACGACCGGCGGCCCGACCAGCGGGAGCGACGGCGAGACGGTCAAGAAGGTGTCGGTCAAGGACAGGATCGGCCAGTTCGCGGGTACGCCGCAGATCGTCCGGCCGTACCACGTGCCCGCAGACCTGGTGAACCCGGCCGTGTTCGAGCAGCCCGACTACCAGCAGTTCGTCAAGCTGCTGCACGCCGTCGTCACCGACGTGTTCCAGCTCGACATCAAGCAGCTCCAACTGGGCGGCAACAAGGCCCACGAGCTCGCCAGGCTACTCAGCCTGATCTGACCGACTCTGATACGGCCGGGGCGCCACAGCGCCCCGGCCGGTGCGGTAGCTGGTCAGTCGTTGGTAGCGCCGCCATCAGCCCACCGTGGTCGGCTGGCTGCGGCCGATGTCGCCCAGCCACAATGTTTCCCGCGCCCGGCTCATCGCCACATGGAGTGCGTGCCTGGCCAGTGCCGCCGCTTCGACGTCGGTTTGGTCTCGGACATGGGCGACCGCGTCGGCCGAGTCAGGCAGCAGGACATGGGCGAATTCCAGGCCCTTGGCTTTGTGCCAGGTGCCAACCTTGACCCGGTCGTCGGGATCGCCGGCGTAGGTGTCCAGGTCCATGACGGGGATCGACTCTCGCCGCAGCAGGCTGGCGTAATCTTTTGCCTGCTTGCCGTGGAAGCAGAGCACCGCGACCTCGCCGTATCCTCCGCCTGCGGTCAGTTCCCGGACCATGGCGATGACACGTTGCTGGAGGTCGGTGCTGGTCTGCGCAGCAACCCGGATGACTCTGCCCGCGCCGTGCCTGGTGGCCAGATCGGCGGGTCTGCCGGTGACGATGGCACCGTCGATATCCTCGAACCGCTGGTCGGCGATGACGTCGAGGGCGGCATCGAGGATTGCCGGGGCGTTGCGGTAGTTGACCGTCAGCACCTCGTTTCGGCCGCCGACGATAGACAGCCCGGCTTCGGACAGCCGGTATCCGCCGGGGTAGATCTTCTGGCGGCAGTCGCCGATCAGCAGCAGGCCGTTGGAACCGGAAGGGGCAAGCTCGGTCACCAGCCGCAGCGCGGTCAGCGACAAGTCCTGCACCTCGTCGACGATGACAGCACCGTAGGCGGGCTCAGGTGGGGTGAGCCGCACCTGAGCCAGAGCGTGGAGGAGAAGGTCTGCTGAATCCAGGATGCCTCGGTCGAGCATACGCTGCTGGTATTGCTCGTACAGCCGCCAGACCAGGTCGCGGTCGGACTCGGTCAGGCGTCGCCGGCGGCCGGGCCGGGCGGTAGCGCGGTACTGCTCGCGGTTGGTCAGGCCGCGGCCCTTGATGACGGTGTCGATCTCCTGGCGCCAGTAAAGCGGCAGGGGATCCAGCGCGCTGAAGTGTGCGCGCAGGTCCAGCCAGGCGCGGCTGAATTCGTTCTCAGCGCCGCCCGGATCGTAGCTGACCTTGACTTTGCTCGCGGCGAGGAAGTCGGCGGCCCACTTGTGAATGTTGACGCACTCGATGCGGTGTGCCAGGTCAGGACGCAGCTGTTGCAGCAATCGCGCCTGTACTCGGGGGACCATCCGCACCAGGCTGGTCACCAGGACCGGGCCCGTGGTCGACTTGGCGGCCTCTACCGCGCGCCACAACCCGACGACTGTCTTGCCCGTGCCGGCCGGCCCGCTGATGCGGGCGGGACCGGTGTAGGTCCGCTTGACGATCGCGAGCTGGCTCGGGTGCAGGAAGGTCATCCAGCGTTCCATCGACCGCGAGGTCGCCTCGGCGACGACAGCTTCCACGAGGTCCTGAGGGTCGAACAGGCCTCTGGCGACGTTGTCGGCGGCCATGGCGGAGACATGGTCGGAAGGCAGGTTGCAGGGCTCGTAGGCCGGATACACCTCTGCCAGCGCCTCGTGTACCGCGCCCACATCAGCGGCGTTCAGCCGAGCCGGGAGCTCACCGGTCAGGGTCGGTCGCAGCTCGGGCATGCCGAGCAGCAGTACGCCCTGGTGGTTGCGGTGCAGTGAGTGGCCGGCGAAGGCCAGCACCGGGTGGACGATGTCCGCGGCGATGTGCAGTTTTCGAGCGAGGGCATGCTGCGCGGGCCGGATCATGGCTTTTACCTTGACGATCTCGGACTGCCGATTGTCCAGGCCCGCGCAAAGCACGCCTGCGTGGATCTGCGGTGGGCTGGTCCACTCCTTGGCGTCGATGACGAACACCCCAGGTGGCCCGATGAGGATCATGTCGACGTTGGCCGAGCGGGTGCCGGGCCAGGCGCGGTCGATCAGCATGAACCAGCGCTGCCGTCCTGTGCTGTCGGGGCGGGTCAGTGTCATGAGCGTGGTGGCTACCTGGCGCTCGCCGTCGGCGCCGCGGGAGAAGCGGGGCGCCAGGGCGGCGTGTGCGTCGCGCTGATCGCGGATCAGCTGCTGCGAGCGGTCGGCGGCCGCCTGCCGTCGGGACAGATGGCCCGTCATTGCCCGCTCCCGTACGCGACAAGACACATCTTGGCCTCCCAGGAACTGCACCTTCGATATCGCCATAGAGTAATGGAAATATCACACTGCGAACATTCCCGTGACCCGCCGGTCGATTGGTCGCCACACAGACTAAAGATCAGCACCCCGCATTTCGGCCGGTCGGGCGACCTCACGGATACCCCGGCCAGCAACATCCATGGCTACGATCTCGTGGTGGCGGACTTCCCTATTCTCGGGCTCTACGACACCCTACTGACCCAGCGGCTCAACGAGCAGGTCAACCAGTGGCGGGCCGAAGGACACCTGATCCACGTCGACGGAATCGACGAGGCCGACGCGGCACACCTGCTGGGCCGTTACATCGGTGAAGCCGCCGCACGTGCACTGGCCACGGTGCGGGGCACCGATGCGCAGGTCGAGTTAGCCAACCAGTTGCTACGCGGCTTCGACGACCCCGAACTGGTCGACGCCGGACCGCGCAAGTTGCTCGCGGTCATGGCCGGGGAGCCTGGGGTCAAGCCGCCGGTCCGGCCGTCGACGGCCCTGGCCGAAGCCGCACTGCTCACCAATGCCCGGGAAGATCCGCATCTCGCGCACGAGCTTGCCGCCGAGTTGGCCAGCACCAATGGCGTCGACCTGCTCTGCGCGTTCGTCAAATGGTCCGGGCTGCGCATCCTGGAGCAGCGGATGGAGGAGTTGCAGCAGCGCGGTGTGCCGCTGCGGGTGATCACTACGACCTACATGGGCGCCACCGAGCGCCGCGCTTTGGACCGGCTGGTCAACGACTTCGGCGCACAGGTGAAGATCAGCTACGAGCAGAACTCGACCCGCCTGCACGCCAAGGCCTGGCTGCTGCGCCGGGACACAGGCTTCGACACCGCGTATGTCGGCAGCTCGAACCTGTCCGCGGCGGCACTGCTCGACGGCCTGGAGTGGAACGTGCGCCTATCGGCGGTCACGACTCCACGCCTGCTGGAGAAGTTCCGTGCGACCTTCGACTCGTACTGGGACCGCGCCGAGTTCGAGCTGTACGACCCAGCTGCGCACGCCGAGCGCCTGGACGAGGCGCTCGCTGTCACCACGTCGAGCAAGCGACGGCTGATCGACGTGCCCGCCCTGGTGCCGCACCCGTACCCGCATCAGCGGGAGATGCTCGAAGACCTCGACCTCGAACGGAGCGCGCACGACCGGCACCGCAACCTGCTCGTCGCCGCGACCGGCACCGGAAAGACCGTCACCGCCGCGTTCGACTACCGCAATCTGCAGCAGCGGCTCGGCAAGCTGCCCAGCCTGCTGTTCGTCGCCCACCGACGGGAGATCCTTGACCAGGCGCTGCATACCTACCGGCAGGTGCTTGCCCGGCCCACCTTCGGAGAACTGCACGTCGGCGACGACCGGACACGCGAATGGCGCCATGTTTTCGCCTCGGTGCAGTTCCTGCACCGCAACATCGCTGAGCTCGCCCCAGACCACTTCGACATCGTGGTCATCGACGAGTTCCACCATGCCCACGCTCCGACCTACCGCCGCATTCTCGACCATCTGCGGCCGCAGGAGCTGCTCGGGCTGACCGCCACGCCGGAGCGAGCTGACGGCACCTGGGTGCAGGATGAGTTCTTCGACCGGCACATCTCGGCCGAGCTGCGTCTGTGGGATGCGCTGCACGCCGACCTACTTTGCCCGTTCCACTACTTCGGCATCAACGACGAGACCGACCTCACACGGTTGGAATGGGTGCGGGGCGCCTACGACAGCGACGCCCTCGATGCTGCGTACACGGGTAACGATGATCGAGCCCGATTGATCTTCAACGCGGTTCGTGACAAGGTCAGCGATCTCAACGCCGTACGAGGTCTGGGCTTCTGCGTCTCGGTTCAGCATGCGCGATATATGGCCAAGTTCTTTACCGGCCACGGCATCGTGTCGCGTGCCGTCGACGGCACCACATCGGCCGACCAGCGGCGTGCGGCCCTCGACGACCTCCGGGACGGACGGGTCACGTTCCTGTTCGCGGTGGACCTTTTCAACGAGGGCCTGGATATCCCGGACATCAACACCATCCTGATGCTGCGGCCGACGCAGAGCGCTACCGTGTTTCTGCAGCAACTCGGACGTGGCCTGCGGCGCACGCCGGAAAAGGACGTGCTTACCGTGCTGGACTTCGTCGGCCAGCATCGCACCGAGTTCCGTCTGGAAAACCGCTTCCAGGCACTCACCGGGCTGTTTCGGGGGCGCTTGGAAGAAGACGTCGCGAAGGACTTCCCTCGGCTGCCGCCCGGCTGTCAGGTGGTGCTCGACCGGATCGCCAAGGAGCGCCTGCTCAGCAGCCTCCAGGAGCATCTGAGCGTTAAGGTCAACGTGCTGGTACAGGAGCTGCGCACGTACGCGCAGCCCAGGCTCGCCGATTACCTGGAAGCTAGCGGGCGCGACATCGTCGACGTCTACCGGCGAGACCGCTACTTCACCTGGCTGCTACGGCGCAGCGGCATACTTCCGGGCGAAGGATCTGAGCTGGAACACACTGTCGGACGGCGGTTGCGGGCGTTCCTGCACGTCGACGACGAGGCGCGAGCTGCGGCATATGCGCAGCTGGCGACCGGGCCGGCCGCGTACGCGGACCTGTCACCTGTCGAGCAGGCGTTCGCCCGGATGCTCGTCTTCTCGATCTGGCGTGACGGGGGTGGCTTCCCTGACTACGACGAGGCGCTGGCCCAGTTGCGCAGCGAAGAGTTTGTGCGCGGCGAGCTGCGCCAGATCGTTGAGTACACGGCGCACCGGCCGCGGCGGGTTGCCAAGCCGCTGACCGAGGCGCTGTCGCGGGTGCCGCTGGCGGTCAACGCTCGCTACTCCACCGATGAGATCCTAGCCGCGCTGGGGTGGGCCGAACTCGGACGCCGGGCGCCCGCGCACATGCAGGGCGGCGTCGCCTGGGCGCCCGCGACTCAGTGTGACGCACTGCTGGTGACGCTGCGAAAGAACGAGAAGGAGTTCTCGCCGCAGACGATGTATCGCGACTATGCGCTGACTCCGGAGTTGTTCCACTGGGAGTCGCAGAACAGCACGTCAGGGACCTCGTCCGTCGGGGTGCGCTATCAGAACCACGCGCAGCTTGGCAGCCACATCCTGCTATTCACCCGCGAAAGCAAGTCCACCGAGGCGGGGCACCCAGAGCCTTACGTATTCCACGGCACGGCTCACTATGTCGAGCACCGTGGCGAGAAGCCCATGGCGGTGACGTGGCGGCTGGATGAGCCCATGCCCGAGGAGCTGTTCCGGCGCGCGGCCGTCGCAGGCTGATGTCGCTAGGTGAGCTAACGGCATCGGTGATGTGGTGATGGGTCCGAGATCAGCGATGCACGGCTTCCGTTGAGCAGTCTTGATGGACATTGAATCGTGGCGGTGCCGCACCCGGTCAATGTGACGGTCGGTAAGTTGCGACGGTCAGGCAGTCACTCATGCACACTTTGCGGTTGCTTCTGGCCGTCTTCACGGTGGAAAGCCACACAAGGCGCCCACTAGGGTGGCGGTCTGCATCCTGCTCACAGATGAATGAACACGGTACTGCGGTCTCCACCACACCTCAGCTTT
>NZ_BONF01000079.1 GCF_016862575.1 Catellatospora bangladeshensis
GGGTGGACAACAGGTTGACCGTCGATCAACCTCGAATCAGTCCATTCATAGGGGGAGGGGGCGCTCTCGTGACCGACGAGTCCGGACGGACGGCGGAGCAGAACGAGCTGGTCAAAGACTTCATCGCCGAGTTGAAGCACTGGCGGGCCGTGTCCAGCTACTCGCAGAAGGCGCTTGCGCCGCTGGTCGGCTACGACTCGTCGTATATCTCCAAGGTGGAGAACGGCACGCTGATCCCGAGTCGGGAGTTCGCCGAGAAGGCCGACCAGCACCTACGCGCGGGCCGAGCGCTGTTCCGCCGCTGGCGGGAGCTGGCAGAGGCTGGCATCGGGGCCGAGACGCGTACGCACGACAGCGGCGGCATCGACCAGCAGCCCGCGCCGGGGTCGTCGCTCGTGGTGGAGCACGAAGATGCCGAGTTGAGCTATCGGGAGGGCGTGTTCCGCACGCGCGTGCGCAGGTTGCTACACAACGTCGGTGCGGATCCGGTGACCAGCTACCTAATCCGCATCGCGGTGGACCGGTACCCCGGTGATCCCGAGCGCTCTAACCGCCACTACCGGCAGAACCCGCTGACGTGGGAGGAGGTCAACCTCACGGCCTTCTGCGGTGATGAGCCGATGGCGCAGCGGGTCATGCACGACCGGGACGCGTTCAAAGAGGTGTGGCTCCTCTTCGAGAACGCGGACGGCAGGTTTCCGCTCTACCAGGGCGAGAAGACCTGGATCGAGTACACCTACACGGTGGAGGAGTCGAAGTGGGGTCCGTGGTGGCAGCGCGCGATTCGGCTACCGACTCGCAGGCTGAGCCTCGCGGTCGTCCTGCCGGCAGAGCTTCAGCCCGTGGTGTGGGGTGTGCAAACTTCCATGACGGCCGAGGCATCTCCGTTCCGGACGCCGTTTGCCCGTGAGGTGGCGGATGATGTCGTCACCTACCGGTGGGCGACGGACGAACCACCAATTCACGGCAGGTTCCGCGTTGAGTGGAAGTTCAAGAGCCCGAACGTGCCAGGAGGCGGGGCAGAGATGGACAACTTGAAGCCAAGCGAGCAGATGTGGGCCCTCGGCATCCTTCAGGAAGGCAACCCGCTGCTGTACGAGGCAGCCAGGCGGTTCGAGCTTCCGACCGAAGCGAACGACGCGCGCCGTGTCGTGACAGAGCTAGTCGCACGCATGGAGCGCGTGGCCCAGGTCCACACGTTTGCAAAAGGCATGGGAGTCGCTGCTCCGCAGATCGGTATCGGCCGGGCCGCCGCGGTCGTCCGTACCGCCGAGGACCACGTCATTACCCTGCTCAACCCTCGGATTATCGCCGAGTCCGCATCCGTTGACGAGCAGTACGAAGGATGCCTGAGCTTCTTTGACGTGCGGGGAATGGTGCCGCGACCCACCGTGATCGAGGTTGAGCATCAGGATATCGAGGGGAACACGCAGATCACCGAGTTTTCCGGCGGAGACGCACGCCTAGTGGGCCATGAGGTCGACCACCTCTGCGGAGTTCTCTACCGCTCGCGGATGAGGCCGGGCGCCGAGCCAATCCCGGTATCGCAGTACAGGGGGACCGGGCAGCGTTGGGGCTATACGGCATCGACCTGAGCTAGCACGGGGTCACGTCACGTCATTCGCCCACCGGAGCTGACGTGCGTGCAGCAGGTCAACCGTCCATCGACCGTTCGGTGAATACCCCGACACGCCTTGTAACGGCTAGGTTGCGGGATGCGACTGGCGCGAGGGGGTAGAACTATGGCGGAAACATGGCAGAAAGAGCAGATCAGTCGAGCTTTCGTACATGCCAACGTCGCCAGCGCGCAAGAAGGTATGACCATAGGAGACTGGGACGTCGATAAGGATGGTGTCGATGTCACTATCCGAAAAGGCGGCCTGATGGTCGACATTCAGCTTAAGTGCACACAAGCATTGCCTCGAGTTGGTGATCACCATACGTTTGACCTGGACATTCCCACTTACAACAAACTTCGTGTTGTCGAACGATGTGCTCCGGGGTATCTCGTCGTAATAGTTGTGCCTCCGGATATTGACAAATGGCTTTCGCACGAACTTGAACACACAGTGATGCGCTGCGTGGGCTTCTACGGCTGCATACAGGGTTCACCCGAAGTTTCCAATCAAGCGACCATCTCGATTAAGATGCCTATTACCAATAGGTTCGATCGTGACGCCCTCGCGATGATGATGGAGCACTCGCGACACAAGACTCTTGGTCTTCCTTGGGGGTTGATGGCATGAGCCATTTCCCTATTACCTTGGCGCATGTCGAAAGCTACCTAAATATCACCGGTTGGCATTGCGAATTTAGGGGCGGCACCGGGCAGCTTTGGAGACGCTCGGATGTGCGGCACCGAAATACGACTGACGGCATGGAAGTGCTGGTGCCCACTATGGCTGGTGCACCCGATTATGAGAAGCGGTTTAGCATCTTGATTGAGGATCTTCGCGCGTGCGAGGATCGACCGGCAACTCAGATTGTTGAGGACATCAGTCGGCAATTTCATGACGTGGCGAACATGCGCGCAGAGCATCAGTATGGCAGTGAATATATTGCCTTGGATGCGGGGGAGAGGCTATTTACAATGGCGCGGGACCTCATGGTCACGGCATCTGCGTCAACTATTACACGACGAGGATACTTCGGTAGATCGTTGCCAAAGAAGGCTAGACAACAGGCCACGAAGACGCTTGTCGGGCACACGCGACCTGGTTCCTACATCGTTCCAGTGGTTACGAATGCGCGGATTCCTGAGATGGAATTTGATCTCGATCGACCGCAACTTTTTGAGTCGGTCGAAGAATCGGCGTTCGAAAGACGTGCATTGACCACATTGGCAAGGTCGTTGGAGACACTCGAAGAAATTGCGGTGCAATCAGAGAACTCGCCACGGATGTCCGATATTCATGACGGGGTGGGCGAGGGCCTATCTTATGAGATGTGTAGAAGCATAATTAAAGCGCTCCAGCCATCATCCATAGAATCCGTGGATATCTCGATAGTTTGGGCGCCTGGAGTACGTAGGCCACTCCATGTTCAGGAGCGCTTCGAGTTCCCTCGGGAGTGCGAAGATCGTGTGCGAGAGGTGGCGGCGGTCCTTCGCAAGGACCCCGTTGAGCGCCAAGAAGTTATTTACGGTGTGGTTGTTGGGCTAAAGAGCCGAGCAGGGGATGAGGGTGGACGAGTAGAGGTCGAGACCATCATCGACGGCGGTAAGCGGCTTGTGCGGCTTGACCTTGCGGACGATGACTATGAAACCGCACGCGCCAGCCACAAGCGCGGGCCGGTCGTCGCGCGTGGCACGTTGCACCGGAATCCGGGACGTATAGCCACTATGGATGTGGTGTCCTTCGAGCAGGATTTGTCGCTGCCCATCGACATCTACCCTCACGGTCACGCCCAATAGGGGCTCCACGCAATTTGCGGGCTAATCCCCGGCTCTAGCGGTGCAATCACAGGAAGCGGGCGTTCCGGTCGGTGTCTTGAAACCACGCCAATCGGCGCTGGTGAGGGTCTCCGAAGGGTGGACGCGCACGGCCGCTCCCCGGCTGCAACTACTGACTTTCAGGACCTTCCGCCCGTTCCTGGCGTACGTGTTCGAGAACGGCGGTATCTGATGCCAGGTCAGGATGCTCGACCTGGCGGTCCAGTTCGACTACCAGTTCGAGTTCCCGGATCGCCTCGTCTAGGTTGCCATAAGCACGATGAATCATCGCGACGTTGAAGCGAGTGACCGCTTCCGCAGCACGGTTGCCGACCTCACGCAGCATGATCAGGGCCTGCTGGTAGTAGGCCAGGGCCAGCTTCTGGTCACCCAGCCCGTCGTATACGAGGCCGATGTTGTTGAGGGTGGTGGCTTCGCCGGCACGACTGCCGACCTCTCGCGTAATGGGTAGAGCCTGCTGGTAGTAGGCCAGGGCCTGCTTCCGGTCTCCCAGTTCGTTGTTTACGTGGCCGATGTTGTTGAGGGTCGCGGCTTCCCCGACGCGGTCGCCGACCTCTCGCATGATGGGCAGGGCCTGCTGGTAGTAGGCCAGGGCCCGCTTCCGGTCACCCAGCCCGTTGTACACGGAGCCGATGTTGTTGAGCGTGCTGGCTTCCCCGACGCGGTCCCTGGCCTCTCGCCGGATGGGCAGGGCCTGGTGGTAGTAGGCCAGGGCCCGCTTCCGGTCACCCAGCCCGTCGTACACGTGGCCGATGTTGTTGAGCGTCGTGGCTTCCCCGGCGCGGTCCCTGGCCTCTCGCCGGATGGGCAGGGCCTGGTGGTAGTAGGCCAGGGCCTGCCGCCGGTCACCCATCCGGTCGTACACGGAGCCGATGTTGTTGAGCGTCGTGGCTTCCCCGGCGCGGTCACCGGCCTCCCGCCGGATGGGCAGAGCCTGCTCAAAGCAGGCCAGCGCCTGCTGGGGCTGACCGATTTCAGATAGCGCCTGACCCAGGTAGTTGAGTGACGTGGCGTCCGGCCCCAGCGTCAGCGTCTGCCACGACAGCGCCACCACGTCAGCGAACCGCGAATTGCGTAACCACACTGCGGACACCCGAGCACCCACACCACGAGCGATCGCCTGCTGCTGGCCAGCCACCGCCAGGCGGTGCACCTCCGCCCACCGCGCAACATCCCCAGCGGACACACCGCGGGTAAGGCGTCCTGCGTCGCCAGCCCACCCGCCGCCGGCGGTCGAACCGTCTACCACCCAGACACTCCCGCTACGCCCGATACGCGCCCACGCCGAACAGAACCCATCCAGCCTCCACGCGAACACGCGCGCTACAGCCGCCGAACTGTCCGAGCTAAACACCCTCTGACGGACAGAACTGGTCTGCTTATCAGCCCAGGCAGTCGAATCTCCAGATGCTGACACCCGCCACGGTAGCGATGGAGCGCTGGCCCAGGATTACGTGGGACGGAGAGCTTGGCAAGGGCGCTGCGCGGCCCGCGGCGAACACGTGGTTCACGGTGCAAGGGACCGACTAGCTTCCACTTCATCAACTTAATGCGCTCGTTGGCTGTACAGCCGTATGTACAGCCAAGCCGCTCGACCAGCCCGGCGGCCAACCCACACTGGTGGACAGTTGTCGCAGCTCACCGATACTGGTCGGCCCCTGCCGACAAAGGTGCATCAAGTTCGCAAGTTAGCGGTTAGGCAGCTGCCGATAGGCGCTCAGGTGCTCTGAGCACACGTAGAGGCTTAGGCCTTCCGGGGTTAGCAGGTGCGACAGTCCGCCCCAGTGCTGGTCTGGGTCGAGTCTGAGCATCATTGCGCGCAGGACGCGGTAGTCGGCGTCGTTCTCCGCATGGCGGATAGGCGCGTCGCCAGAGTCATGCTTGCTCTGGTTGGGGTCGTCTAGGCGGTCGGCCGGCGTGTCGTCGAGGACCTGCTTGAACAGGTCGAGTTCGTCTGCGAGCTGTTCTTGCAGGTCGTGAGCGGCGATGCCGAGGATCGGCCCAATGTAGGGCATAGTGGCCCGGAGGAAGCGCAGGGTCTTTGCCATGTACGGACCGGCGGTGCGCAGCCATTCGGCGAGTTCGGTGACCTCGTAGCAGCCGGTGTCCCCTGGCAGGGGGTGCCATGTTCCGGGTTCCTCGCAGTACAGCCGCAGGACATGTGTGCTTTTGCCGATTTTTCGCTTCCCGGTATAGGTGATGGTGAACACGCTGGGGCAGTGGGCGCTCTGAGCCTGCTGGATCAACGTGCCTACCCGCATGTGGTTGCGCTGCGCGAGCGCATTGTGCTGCTCCAAGCCGTCGCGCATCTGCTCAACCGTAGCGGCGAGTTCGCGCACGTCAGCGGCGGTGGCGAGGTCACGCACAGGCGGTGTGATGCCGGTGAGCAGGCCAGCGATGTCTACCATGCCTTCGAGTTCCCGACAGTAGATGTCGTGATGCCCGCGCCTAACCCGATGAACGACTTTGGCGTAGTCGAACTCCTCGTCGCATGATCCGTGGCTGTGGCAGGGTACCCATCTGGTGACTTTCAGGCCGGGGTAGCGGTCGATGGTGAGGTTGAGGCCGTCGTCCAGGACGGCGAAGAACGGTGCGGGCATCGGCCCGCGCACCGTCAGTTCGATGCGTCGGCGCTGGGTGTCGGTCCGTAGTAGTCCGACGTGTTCGCCGTCGGGGTGACGTAGCACCGCACCGGTTCGCCACCGGTATTCGGTGGCGAATCGGTGCGAGCGAGCTAGGAACCAGCCGGGAATGCCTGGTGGCAGGACGGGGAGTTGGTAGACCAGCCGGATCTCGTTGCCAGAAAGCGGCCAAACCGGGCTGATGTCTGGCGCCGCCTGGGGTAGCCAGCTGACTACGATCCCTTTCGCGCCGTCGCGGCTATCGCGTATTCGGTAGGAGACGTCAAAGCGGTCCATCAGGTTCAGCAGGTGCTCGCGCTCGCCGTGGGACAACTTCGGCCACGCGTCGGCCATGTCGGCCGTAGTGAGCAGCCCGCGCCGCGCTGCCACGCCGGGATTGTCGAGGATTCGCGCGATGCAGACGTTGAGCCACTGCGGGTCGAGGACCACCGTGTCGGCCAGCTCCTCGTCGTCGGGGAAGTAGAGGATCTCGCCACGGTGATGCAGCGCGATCGCCAACGTCTGCCGCTCGCTGCTGTCGAGGATGCCCGCTCGGCCCATCGCCTGCCAGAGTTCGTCAGTCGACAGGTGTCGGGGCAGACCTGCAGTGGTCAGTTCTGCTGCGGTGGTGACCCAGCGCCGCGGCCAAGCGGCGCCCATCAGCGGCAGGTCGGCAGCGGCGGTGGTGATGGCTGTGCGCAGGGCGTCGATGCCGGTGCGGGCTGCGCAGTCCACACTGAGGTGCCCGATGATCGCCGGGTACTGCTCGTGCAGTTCAGTCAGGTCGATGTCCGCCGGCCGGGTGGCGGTGTGCGTAGCGACGATCAGGATCGGGGCCTGGGGTGCGCGGGCGGTGATTATGTCCAGCCAGTAGCGCAGCCGACCTCGGTCTGCTCCTTCACTGGCGTTCCATACCAAAAGGAACAACGACCGACCCGTGAGGAAGAACTGATGCGTGGCGTGGTAGATGTCCTGTCCGCCGAAGTCCCACACCGAGAGATCCATGACAATACTGGACTCACCTGGGTGCACGAGCGGCAGCCGACTGAGTAGCAGACCATGGGTGGTCGGCTCACCGGGGTTGTGTGGCTGGTCGGCGAGGGCCTTGACGAGCGATGTCTTCCCTACCCGGCCCTCGCCCACGATCAGTAGCTTCGATGTCCACTGCCGTATCGACGCACGGTTGGCCCGCAGATACGTGAGCACTGCTTCAAGACCTTGGGACACGACATCGTCCGACGGACTCGTCAGCGGGTTGCGGCCGAGAGTCAGCCAGGTGAGGGCGGTGAGGTTGCCGAGGCTGTCGGGCAGCTGCCTCAGCTGGTTGTGGTCGACGTACAGCGTGGTGAGGGCGGTGAGGTTGCCGAGG
>NZ_BONF01000080.1 GCF_016862575.1 Catellatospora bangladeshensis
AGGCGAGCTGGTCGGCATCAAACCTCATGATCAATATCCGATGTAGGTGACTCGCGATCAGGGAGGGCGGCGGGTAAGCATGGGTGCGGGTGGAGTGTCTTATCGACACGAGTGGTGGGCTTGGCTATGTACTCATTGGCCGGAGACGTCTTCATGCCTTGTTAAGGTCTGCTGACGGCGTCCGATGCACGTCTCGGCTAGCCTGGCCAGCCCAACATCGCCCAACACTGCCCAACAAGCGGTCGTCCTGACATCCTGCGCTGTGGGCAGATTCCTGCCCACAGCGCAGTTCCCGCCCTGGCTGAGTCCTAGGTTCTACGTCTCCGTGCCGATTTGACGAGCACCGCCACTCTCGGCGGCGGTGAGATCGTCCCTTCCTGCTTTGATATGCCGGGTTTCGTGTCCTGCGAACGTCCGTCCTCTTGGGTGGCGACGACCGTTGTTTGTGATGTCGGACAGACTGGATCGTCCCGCGCCAAACGTTGGCCTTGGCGGGTGCGGGCACCTCAGGTGTTGGCTCAGACGGGAAGGTCGAGTGACGTGAGCAGCGCTGCCCAGAGTTCTACGACCTGGGAAGGGATCGGCACTGCATCGGCGAAGGCTGCGCCTACCCGCGGGCTCTTCTTGTTGCCGACGTCCCGTTGTGCCTGGGCGAGAGCTGCTGGGTCAGTCCGTTGGAAGAAGGCCTCGATCTCGCCGCCCTTGGTACCGTCGGCGCCGAACTGGTCCGCAAGTGTGTGTACACCTACCTTGGCCCAGCCGTTGACGACGTCAGTCAAGGTGCTGCCACCCAGGGGGACCGTTCGCCGGAGCTTGGTCAGCTGTTTCGCCAGATTGCTGGCTGGCTGCATTGCTGGACCGTCGGTCACGATTGCCCAGGGCACGCCTAGCTCATCGGCGAGTCCGGCGAGGCTGCCGAATGTGGAGTCGCCGCCTCCGGCCACGAACGCGATGTTCCGCTCGCCTGGGCTGGGCAATCGCTGGCCGTCGTTGGTCATGGCGCCGTCGGCGAGCCATCGACTGAATGCCGCGACATCGGTCGGACCCTCGAAGATCACCAGACCCTCAGCGAACAGCACAGAGCGGACTTCGGCGGTTGCGAGCAGGCGGGTGATTGCCGCGACAGTTGCGGGGGTACGCGGCCGCAGTGTGTGGACACGGTCTCCGGATCTTCCCTGCGACAGTCGCACGATGCTGTGCAGATCCTGCTCGGACGTAGCAGGCACGAGATCAGGATTGTGCGTCACCCACACCGCCTGACCTGACTGCTGCCCTCGGCTGCGCAGCATGGAAAGCAGTCGAGCTTGAGCGGTGGGTGACAGGTGAACACCTGGCTCGTCGAGGAACAGACAGCGGCGGGTGTCGGCAATCAGTGTAGCCAGCAGCAATGCCTCGACCGAGCCTGCGCCGGCCCGCCTCAGCGGTACGTCCCAGGTTGCGGCAGTGGCCCCATGCTCTTCGATGACCGGTTCGATGGAGACGATGACCCCATCGGCGGTAGTGATGGTCTGTTGCGTGGAGTCGAAACGCACGCCGGTAAGTTGCCGGAACAGATCCTGAGTACGGGCGAATCGTTCGCGTTCGTCGGGGCCGCCGTTCTTCAAGCGGTGCAGTTCGAGCGCGAGCAGAGCACCATCGCTCAGGTTTGGGGCGATCGCCAGTTCAGCGACCTCAAACTCGGTTCGGACGGGTGCCCGATGGTTGTCGGTGATCTGCAAACGTGCTCCGATCAGCGTCCGCAGGACGGCGCCGAACGACAGCCTGTCTTGTATGCCGCCACGATGGCCAACCGCCTGCCACACGTGTATGATCCACTCCGGTTGGGCGGGGGCGTTCAGTCCCGCCACCAGGAAGTCGATCCGCCGTCCGGAGATCTGGTTCAACAGGTCGACGCTGGCCTGATCGGCGAGGATTCTCGGAACTATGTTGTTAGTGGCCGTCAAGAGTTCCGACATGTACTGCGTGTTGCTGGTCGTTGAGGTCACAGGACCGTCCACCAGGTTGGGCATCTCGTCTCCGAGCACCTGAACGTGTGCCTGGCCATGGCTCGCCTCAAACTCCCAGCCGACGGTCCACCGGTTGCGTCGGCTCGCGTCTCGCAGCACGACCAGTTCGCCGTTTGTTAACGGCTTGGACGATTCGGCGGGAAGCAGGGCGTCGATGGCGGCTGTGAGCGCGGGGACGTCGGCGGCCTCCGGATGGCAAAGGTTGAGGGTCGCGGCCCTGTAGAAGGCGTCGATGAGGGCGCGTTCCTCGGCATCCTCAAATTGGATCCTTACGCGGATCTCGAATGACCCTGTTCCGAGTCGCCCTGCCGTCGCCCACTTCCGTTCCAGTGTCGTGATCATTTCCGGTGCGCTGTCGCCGAGGGCATCGACCATTAGACGCAGCGCATGCAACAGCGTCGACTTACCGGAACCATTAGCCCCGGTTATGACGGTCAGCGGCCTGTCGGTCGACACTGCTGCGGACGTTACCCCGAGAAAGTTCTTGACTGAGATACCTGTAATGCGCACGCATCATCATTGCAACTGCTGCCGCAATTGACGAACGGGTAATCCTTGACGGCTGTCGTCGGCGGCGGTGACGCGGCAGAACCCTGGCATGTAGGAGACGAAGCACAGGTACATGTCGGCCCAGGAGAGCTGGTGGGCGATGGTCTCGCCAGACCACACCTCAACCGGTTCGGTGGCCAGTGCATCGGCTGCTACTGCCGATCTGCCTGAGGTGATCCGTCGAGGCGCAGCACTGTGGGCGCGTCGGACAGATCGCCGAGGTGCTCGCCGTCGCCTTGCATGGTGGCGAACCCACAGACCTCTGCGCTGATGCCGACCAGGCGGACGCCGTCGCGGCGGAAGGCGATTGATGATCGAATGCCGCGGCGAAGCCCACGGATAGGACTGGACGCCATCGATGTCAAGCGACTGTGTTAGGAACTCCAGGTGGGTCTAGCTTGTCTGCCTCGCATTCGTCGATCGGCCCGGTACAGAAAGTAGTACTGCGCTCTTTCGATCTCGTTGATAGCCGTGCGTCGCTCATGCGATGCCTGCAATACGGGCGCCACCCCGGCGACCGCCAGCCCGGCTGCTGCGGCGATCCACTTGGCCGGGCCCGCGGCGATCGTCAACCCGCCAAGGCCAGCGCCAGCCGCTGCGGTTCGGAGCGGTTCGAAGGCGCCTCGGGCAACACGGCCGGCCAACGACAGCAGCGAGGCGTCTTGCCGGATGCGCTCATCGATCTCATCCAATGCCGGCTTGACCTCATACAGCCACTTCTGGTCGAGCACTTCGGCGAAGCCAGGATCTTCAGCGCTAATGTCAACGCCGCTTGCCAGACCGTGCACAGCGGCCCGAAAACGGCCCAGCGGGCCATCCAACGTCCGGCGAATGTCGATGATTTCCGACATGTCGGCGTGCGGGAAGCCAGGTAGATAGCCCCAGAGGCCCGTGCCGACGGCAGCCTCTGCCCCACGGACTCGTCCCGCGTCGGAACGGACGAAGAAGCCTTCGTCCAGGCCCAACCTGGCCAGGTGGCCCGTATCGTCATCGAACAGGGGATAGCCACTCGCGGCTCCAAGAGATGACCTGATTACGTCGACGTACCGAGTGAGTAGGATGTCCGCAGGCAGCTCATCGAAGCTCTCATCCTCATGTACCAGGGGATCCAGCGTGAGCAGGCCCTCTTGGACCGCGGCGATCAGCGGGTCCGCGCCCTGGCCGCTCAGGTTATTTCTCGCGGTGTGCCTCAACGCGTCCATCCCACGGTCGATCTCCCGCGTGAGCTGGGCCTTTTCTTGGCGCTGCCTCGGTGTCAACTCGTGTCGAGGCGGAAACGCGTCCAAGGCATCCCCGAAAACACGCACCGTCTCGGCCGAGTCCCGCATAGTGTTCCCGCCGTGGCGCACAGCCTGACTCATGACCCGCTTGAACGTCTGGGGGGTCACGGCCACGATGCCCATCGCCGCGACCACGCCGAAGATCCGAGGGCTTGCGATCGTCACATGGTCGGCATAGAGCAGAGCGGCCTTACATATGTCCACCTCGCGCGTAAGCGATCCGTCGCCGTCGCCGACTCCGACAACGGCAAAAATGTTCAGCAGCGATGCGGGGGCAACTCGCGATGCTCTCATCGCGCGAGACCGACTGCCCAAGTGCGTCCGCTCCATTCCATGGACCTACCAGCAGCAGCATCTTACGCCGCGACGGTGCGGGGTTTTGATCCTGTAGGAACGCAACGTCAGCGTCCCGTTGCGCGACTGGAGTCACCGAATTTCTGGCGGCACCGCGCCCTGGCGGGCGGTTCCTCACCTGCCAGAAGCCGTGGGATTGGCCGCATCAGATCGTCGGCGAATCTCTGACCGCGGCATGCCGAATCTGGGCCGATCGGTGGCCCGTCAGTGTCGCCTTGAGATCATCTCGACCCTCCCACCCTTGGGGTATGGCAGACAGGGTTTGCGCCAGCGCCAGCGGCACAGCGCAGCCAGCCTCGCGACCGGCTGCCAGCAGCGCCTGCTCCACTGGTATCGAGGACCTTGCCGGCGTTCCTCTAGCTAGAGCAATCGCTGCGGCTCGCCGGACTTCAACCTGTGGATCACCGGTAAGCATCATCAGGGCCCCCTGGACAACCGGATCGACGGCCATGCCGGCGAGGGCGGTCACGATCTGTGTGGCTACACGGCGCTTCAGCGCTGAACCACGCAGCCAGTTGAGCACCTGTGCCAGGGCGCGGGTCGCGTCGGTTGCTCCCACCGAAAGCGCTAGCCGGTAACACGCGGCAGTCAGTTCGTCCAGAGGCGGCCCGAAGACCGGGCGGGCGGGAATCACTTGATGTTCGACGAGGTGTATGCGCAACCGTGTCTTGATATGCTCGGGAACGGCCGTGGTGTTTGCCAGCAGCATGACGGTACCGAGCTTGTCGACTACCGCTACCTGCGGATCGAGGACGACCTCGAGCACCGTGTCCCAATCGGCCAGATCCGGAAATGCCAAGCCCATAGCGGCCAGATTGCGGGCGTGGTCGATGCCGCCCCCGCCGTAACTTCCGCGGCGTGCCTCTTCCAGCATGGAGCGACATGCCGTTTGGTCATGGTCGACGAGCTTCCGCGCAGCTACAGGACTGAATGCCGCGATCGTTCCGATGATGCCCGCAGCGTCGTAGTCGCCCTGCTCGACCCGTCGCTCCAGCTCGGTCTGCGCGAGCTGGTCACCTGACTCGGCGAGCTTGCCTAGCAGCAGCAGCGCCAAGCGCCGTCCTGTGGTGGCATTGACCGCTCGATGCACATCCTCGCAGCGAACGCCGAGGACATCGGGCTTTATCTGTCGAACAAGGTCAAGTAAGTGCTCCTCTCCCGCGCTTTCGGCATTCAACAGAGGGATGTTCGACAGGGCCATTTCGAGGACTCGTGCATGCGTGGCGGTGTCAGCAGCAACAAGCATGCGGCGAACGGCGTCGCCGAGGAAGTGCCGTGCAGAGAATGTCGGTGTTATCTGTCTGTGAAACTCCTCCGGGTCGCTCAGCGCGTCGAGACACTGTCCGACTGCTTCTGCGGCACCAGCGAAGTCGAGCAGGTCACCCGCCCGGGTCATTAAAACGATCTTGCTTCGGGCGGTGGTGTTCCGCCACGGCTGATCGATGGCGCGCCGAAGGTTGACCATCAAGGGTTCGGTTGGGCCGGTCCGCCACAGGCGGGCAACAGCGACGTCGAGTTCCTTTTGTAGGCCGTATCGACGTAGTCGGTCCAGCGACTCAGCGACCTCGCGGGCCGCGTCCTGACTGCGTGACGATTCCCTGCCGCCGCCCGCTGCGGGGTGCGACCCAGAGTTGCCGAACTCTTCGGCACGCGCGTCACGCCAGCAGACTTCCTGGTGTTGAAGTTCGTGTTGCGCCTGGATGAGCAGTGGCCATCTTGCTCGGGCTCGGTCACCTGCCAGCATTGCGGACAACCAGGCACCAGCGAGCTGATTCTGTGATGAGGCCGAGATCTCCCCACCTAGGTCTGTGATCTTGCCCCAACTTGCATGGGTGATGGTGTCGTACTTGTCGAGAGCATCAGCGATCTCCAATCCCTGCCACCATGAGACGGCCGTATCCAGCATCTCTCTGTGCTTGCGCCCATCAGCGCGATCCTGTTCAAAGGCGTCATCCTCGGTCGCGTTCTTGCCAAGGGACCTGCGCGGCACGGTGATGAGAAGTGTGGCCGCCGCCCTGCCGATGGCTCGTGCGGTGACATCGTCGTGGTCCCCGCCCAGCGCGCGCAGAGCCTTGACGGCGGCCCGGCGGGCGTCGTCGCCTTGGTTCTGCTCAAAGAGGATCAGAGCGCGAAGAGTGAGTATCCACCCATAGTCAACCGGATTGAGGTCTTCTGATGATGCGTTCTCCAGTAGGTCTACCGCATCCTGCCACCGTTCGGTGTCTATTAGTCCCACCGCCGCGACGGCCACAGCGGCTGCGCGCCGGTATGTTCCTTCGGGTTTTGGCCGGCCACCAATGGTCCTTGTGGCCAGGTGAAGGATCGGCTCCGTGTCCCGCTTGGTCGCGAACTCACGTAGGGCGTGGAAGAACTGCCATCGCCAGTCGGCCGAGGACGGGGACGCTGCGATGAGTTGTTTGTTTGGGTGGGGGGTCTTCGAGGCTTCTCCGTCGTGCCTCTGACGGCTGTAGAACGTCAGATCCTGATAGCGGCCCAACATGATCAGCGCGATCGCTTCCTCCGGCTCGAGCGTGCGCGAATAATCGCCTCGTTGCGGAGCGATCAGGCGTGGTGCGATCAAGGAGTGCCTGAGAGACCTTGCCGGCCCGACGGAGTTCGCTCCAGCGCTGTAGATCAATCCTTGCAGCTCACGCGTGGCCTTTGCCGAGCTTGCGGCCGCCATAAGGGCGTCAAAGCTCGCTCGGTCGATGTGCTGGTTGGCGGGAACAAGTACCTTGCAGCCCTTGCCCGTCTTTTGGATCTTGTCAGCCGTTAGATGCACCCAGTAGGTCGTATCCTGGTCATCTGTTACCAGTACCAGGAAGTGCGGTAGGGGGTGCCGGACCCAATCGTCGAAGTGGTCGACCTTGCTCTCCGCATACCACCACCCAACAGTGTTATCAGCCGCATCCTTCTGCGGGGACTTGAAGTACGAGTTCCCAGCCTTAACCTGGACAGCGACCAACGTCGTACGGTCAAAGCGACGGTCGTCGCGCACCTGCACGAACAAGTCCACACCGAGGTCATGCTGATAGTTGTCGACCGGACCCCAGCCAATCCTTTGGAACAGCCACTTTACGAACGTAAGACCGGACGTACCAGTCTGTTCGTCTTCACCGCTGCGCATGCGTGCCGTCCATCTCCATGTGTGTAATGGCTCAGATGCAAACTGTCGGTCAAGCTGGGGCGCT
>NZ_BONF01000081.1 GCF_016862575.1 Catellatospora bangladeshensis
ACCGGAGAACAGCAGCACCGGGCGCTCGAACTCGGCGACCACCTCCCGCATCACGAACACGCTCTCCGCTTCGAGCGCGTCGAGATGCGATACCTGGAACGTCGTCACTGAAGTCGTCTCCCGTCAGTAGGCGCCGGAGCTGCGCAGCACGGCCGTGCAGGTACGAAGCATGATCACGACGTCGAGGGTGAGCGACCAGTTCTCGACGTAGCGCAGGTCGAGGCGCATCGACTCCTCCCAGGACAGGTCGGAGCGGCCGGAGACCTGCCACAGGCCGGTCAGGCCGGGCTTGACCACCAGGCGCCGGTGCATGTCGGCCGGGTACTGCTCGACCTCGGAGTCCAGCGGCGGGCGCGGCCCGACCAGCGACATCTCGCCCTTGAGCACGTTGATCAGCTGGGGTAGCTCGTCGATGGAGTAGCGGCGCAGCCAGCGGCCGAACGGCGTCACGCGCGGGTCGTTCTTCATCTTGAACAGCACGCCGTCGCCCTCGTTGAGGTGCCTGAGGTCGGCCAGGCGGGCCTCGGCGTCGGTGTACATGGTGCGGAACTTGTAGATGACGAACTCCTGCCGGTGCTGCCCGACGCGGACCTGGCGGAACAGGGCCGGCCCGCGGTCGTCCCGGCTGAACCGGATGACCAGGGCGCAGACCAGCAGCAGCGGGGCCAGCATGGCGAGCGCGACGGCGGCGAGGATCCGGTCGGAGGCGTCCTTGACGAAGCGCCGGGCGCCGGAGAAGCGCGGGTGGTCGAGGTGCAGCATGGGCAGGCCGTCGGCGGGGCGGATGGTGGTCCGGCTGTTCGCGACGTCGAACAGGGCGCTGGCGACCATCAGGTCCACGTCCAGCGTCTCCACGCTCCACGCCAGGCGGCGCAGCTCCGGGCCTTCCAGCTCGGGGCAGGAGAGCACGATGACCATGTCGGCGCCGACCTCGCGCACCACGCTGGCGACGTCGTGCAGGGTGTCGTACACGAGGATGCCCATGCCGGCCAGTGGGGAGCCGACCCGCAGCTCGGGTACGCAGGCGGCGACGACGCCGAGGCCGTGGTAACGCTCGTGCCGCAGCTGGCGGGTGAGCGCGACGACCGAGCTCTCGTGGCCGACCACGACGACCTGGCGCAGGCACTTGCCCTTGGCCCAGGCGCGGTGCAGCCGGCGGCGCAGGGTGTAGCGGCTGATGATGCCGTAGACGGTCACGATCGGCACCGCGATGACGACGTAGCCGCGGGCGACGCCGAGGTGCAGGAAGTACGACCCCAGGCCGATCACCGCGCCGAGCACCAGGCCACTGTGCAGAACGCGTTGGTACTCATCGTTACCAACAAATAGATAGCGTCTGTCGTACGCCCGATTGGCGAAGAGCGCCAGAATCCAAATGGTGGGCAGGGAAAGACTGAAGGCGATGTACTCGACTAAATCAGTGCGGCCGAAGATGACCTTGAGCGCAACGAGGGCGGCGACGAGTCCCACCGCCCCGTCCGAGAGGATCAGGCTCTTGACGTAACGGGACTCCCACCGTGCCCGGGCACCGGGCAGCCCCCTGGTCGTCGTGGTGGCGCGCTGGGCGCGGACGCTCTGTCCCGCGGCATTGGACGCACCTATGTGGACGGTAGTCACTCTCAGCTCCCCACTGAAGTGCCCTGCTGGCGATCTGACCGACGCGCTTGCCTGTGTTGGCGTAACGCCACGTTCCCCGCCAGGCCGTCCTGACTCTACTTAACATCTATGTCTAGAACATTAAAATCGGGCCGTTGTCAGCTAGTGGACTCGCTGTGCGCGCATCCAATCAGCCGTACGTATGAGAGCAGATAGGACGATGCGCGAATGACGGCGTACTGCCGCCCGATTCCGCACACCGTCCTATCTCGGCGGTTCAGGGGAACGTCGGTGGGCTTACCCCGGAGCCCTGCCCGACCACGTCCAGGCGTACCCGGGATCCTCGCAGGCGAGCGCGGGCTCGCACAGATCCAACGGGCGGAATGTGTCCACCATGACAGCCAGTTCGTCGAATCGTTCGGCTCCGATCGAGCGCTCGGCGGCCCCCGGCTGCGGCCCATGGGTGAACCCGGACGGGTGCAGCGAGATCGAACCCTGCCCGATGCCGGAGCCGCGACGTGCCTCGTAGTCGCCGCCGGTGTAGAAGAGCATCTCGTCGGAGTCCACGTTGTGGTGGTTGTACGGCACCGGGATGGCCAGCGGGTGGTAGTCGACCTTGCGCGGCACGAAGGAGCAGATCACGAAGTTCGGCCCCTGGAACGTCTGGTGCACCGGCGGGGGCTGGTGCAGCCGGCCGGTGATCGGCTCGAAGTCGTGGATCGAGAACGCCCAGGGGTAGAGGCAGCCGTCCCAGCCCACCACGTCGAACGGGTGCTGCGCGTACACGTGCCGGGTCCAGCCGCGCCGGTGCTGCACCAGCACCTCGACGTCGGTCCCGTCGACCAGCAGCGGCTCGTCCGGCCCGCGCAGGTCGCGCTCGCAGTACGGCGCGTGCTCCAGGAACTGCCCGCGCACCGACAGGTAGCGCTTGGGCGGCCCGATGTGCCCGGTCGCCTCGATGACCAGCAGCCGGGTCGGCTCCAGCGGCACCAGCCGGTGCACCACCGAGGTGGGGATGACGACGTAGTCGCCCTCGACCGCGTCCAGGGCGCCGAACGCCGTCTCCACCCGCAGCCGGCCCGCCTCGACGTATAGGCACTCGTCGCCGACGGCGTTGCGGTAGAGCGGGGACGGGGTGTCGGCGAGCACGTACGAGATGCGGCAGTCGTCGTTGGCGAGCAGGTGCTGCCGCCCGAGCACCGCGTCGGCGGCGGTCTGGTCGAGCTTGTGGGTCTGCAGGTGGCGCGGCTTCAGCGGCCGGTTCGGCAGCCGGGTCCAGGCGGGCGGGTCGAACTCCTCCGCGGCGACGATCGCGGTCGGCGCGTGCAGGTGGTAGAGCAGGGAGGAGTCGGAGGAGAAGCCCTCCTGGCCCATCAGCTCCTCGGCGTGCAGGCCGCCGTCGGGCTTGCGGAACTGCGTGTGCCGTTTCCGCGGGACCTCGCCGACGGTGCGGTAGTACGGCATGTCGACCGACCTCCTGGTGTCGCTTTTAGGAGCGGTGTCCACTTTACGAAGAGAGGCGTCCGATAATCGGACACTCTTGTCCGCTCTCTGTAGCGTCCACTAGATTGACTGATCATGTCAACGCCACCGCTGCTGGCCCAGCTGCTCGACGATGCCGCGGTCTTCCCGCCCGGCAGCGCCACGCTGCCCGACGCCGTGGCGGCCCACCGCGAGCACCGCCGTGCCTGGTACGCCGCCCTGGTCGGCCCACTGCTGGTGCCGGCGTCCCAACTGACCGAGCTCACCCGGCTGCTCGCCCCCGGCGAGGAGCTGGCGGTCGGCGTCATCGGCGACGGGCCGCTCGCCGACTGCTTCGCGCCCCCGCCCGCGGGCGTGCGCGTCGTCCAGGTCGAGGCCGCCATGGCCCGCCGCGGCGAGGACCCGCAGCCCGCACTCCAGGACTTCCTTTCCCGGGTACGCGAGCGCGGGGTGCCCGGCTTCGCGGAGATCCCGCTGGCCTGGGGGCTGCTGGCCGCGCTGGACGCGCTCGCCGCGGCGCGCGCCGACGGACTGCCCGTGTCGGCCAAGTTCCGCACCGGAGGCCTGGCCGCCGAGCTGTTCCCGACGCCGATGGAGCTCGCCGCGGTGATCATCGCGTGTCACGAGCGGGAGCTGCCGTTCAAGCTCACCGCCGGTCTGCACCACGCGATCCGCCACACCGACCCCGAGACCGGCTTCACCCACCACGGCTTCCTCAACGTGCTGGCCGCCGCGTGCGCCGCCGCCGAGGGCACCGAGGTGACGGAGGTGGCCGGGCTGCTGGCCACCACTCAGCCGTTGACCCTGATCGAGGCCGTGCGCGCGCGCCGGACCCAGGACCGCCCGCTGTGGGTGGGGTTCGGCACGTGCAGCATCCCGGAGCCTCTCGCTGACCTTCAAAAACTCGGACTACTGGACGGACGCGCATGACCTGGGTGCCCGGAGCCGCCGGCAGCGGCTACGACATCGACCATCTCCCGTACGGCGTGATCGTGCCGTCGGACGGGCGGCCCCGGTGTGCCGTACGCATCGCGGATGTTGCTTTTGATTTGGATGGCGCCGAGGCCGCGGGACTGGTGCTGGCCGCGGACAGCCTGCGCGCGCCCAACCTCGACGTCTTCCTCGGGCTCGGGCCGGCGCACTGGTCGGCGGTGCGGGAGCGGATCACCGAGCTGCTCACCGACCCGGCGCACCGGGCCGCCGTCGAGCCGCTGCTCATCCCGCTCGCGAGCGTGACCAACGTGCTGGCCTGGAGCGTCGCCGACTACGTCGACTTCTACTCCTCCGAGCACCACGCCTCGAACGTCGGGCAGATCTTCCGCCCCGGGCAGCCGCCGCTGCTGCCCAACTGGAAGCACGTGCCGATCGGCTATCACGGCCGGGCGGGCACCGTCGTGGTGAGCGGCACTCCGGTGGTACGCCCCAGCGGGCAGCTCGGCGGAGGGGTCTTCGGCCCGTGCCGGCGCCTGGACATCGAGGCCGAGGTCGGTTTCGTGGTCGGAGCGGGTTCGACGATGGGCGAGCCGGTGCCGTGGCAGCGCTTCGGCGACCACGTCTTCGGCGTGGTGCTGGTCAACGACTGGTCGGCGCGTGACATCCAGGCCTGGGAGTATCAGCCGCTCGGCCCGTTCCTGGCGAAGTCGTTCGCGACGTCCGTGTCGGCGTGGATCACGCCGCTCGCCGCGCTCGGCCCGGACGCCTGGACGGACGCGCCTGTCCAGGAGCCCGCGGTGCAGCCGTACCTGGCCGACGACCGCCGGGCGCTGGACCTGGCGATCACCGTCGAGTGGAACGACACCGTGGTGGCGGCGCCCCCGTTCCGGACCATGTACTGGACGCCGGCGCAGCAGCTGGCGCACCTCACGGTGAACGGCGCGAGCCTGCGTACGGGCGACCTCTTCGCGTCCGGCACGGTGTCGGGTCCCGAGCGTGGCCAGGTCGGCTCGTTCCTGGAACTCACCTGGGGCGGGCGGGAGCCGGTCATGGTGAAGGGCGAGGAGCGCACGTTCCTCGTCGACGGAGACACCGTCGTGCTGCGTGCCCGGGTCGGGGACATAGAGCTTGGTGCCGTTGCAGGGACCGTTTTCCCAGCTCGGAGCTGATGTGATCGGCGCCGCAGGACCCCGATTTGCTTGATCCTCGCCGGGGTGCGTAATGTTCTCTCTGCCAGCGAGGAACGGACAAAACAGGCGAGCGACAAGCTCAAGTGGGAGTTCGGAAATCGCCGGACATCCGGGCGGGGCGGGACTTGCATTCGCGAAACCGACCGGGTAATGTTCTTCGAGCCGGCAACGAGCCGGGCGGAATGAGTCAGCCGAGAATCTTCTCGGAAGTGACCTCCGGCCGGGTTGCAGGTTCATCCGAACTGATCAAGCCACTGAGTGGCTGTGTGTTCGGGCTGGTCAGCCGAAACGTCGATGGAAATCGATCCTGAAAAATCAGGAAAGATTCGCTTGACACGGTGAGGGTGATCCGGTAACTTAGACGAGTTGCCCCGAGCGGGATCCCACAGTGTGGGACACCAGCAAGGTGTGTGCTTGTTCTTTGAGAACTCAACAGGGTGCTATATAGCCAGTGCCAATTTTTATCATCCTCGTGATGATTCCTTTGGTATGAAACAGATCTGGACATTTTATT
>NZ_BONF01000082.1 GCF_016862575.1 Catellatospora bangladeshensis
GCGTCGGCGGAGTGTGGGTCGACGGCGGACGGGATGGCGGGCCGGAGCTTCGCTGTGAGAGCGGTTAGGGCTAGAACTCGCGCCACTGATCAAACCATCGATCAGCCACGTCGGACGGCACCCTCGCCATCTGCGCTAGGTCGGCGAACACGTCGCCTGCGTCGTCGCGCCGAATAGTGTCCATGAACAGGACCTCTGCGTCGTCGAGGTCGTTGAGCCGCAGGATCATATCGCGCAGTATCGGTTCCGCGGCGGCGACTGGATCTGGATAATCCGCCGGGATCGCGTTTAGAGCGTTATTCATGAGGCGCTTGTCGATGTCCGGTAGATCTCCAGTGCGGTGACGGCGGCGAGTGTGGCCGGGAAGTTGGCCAGCAGCCGCCGGTAGCCGGTGGCCAGGATCTTCCAGTTCTTCAGGTGCGCGATCACACGCTCCACGCAGGCGCGGTGCGACGCGATCGTCTTGTTGAACCTGCGGATGTGTTCGCTGAGCGGCTGGTCGGGGCCGGTTCGGCGTTTGGGGACCATCAGGCCGGTGCCGGTGTAGGCGGTGTCGGCGAACCCGCCGGGTCCGCCGTCGGCGTGCATTCGGCCGGCGAAGACCTCGGCCAGGCCGGACTCGCGGAAGGCGCGGGCGTCGTGCATCGCGCCAGGCTGGGGACGGCCGGTCATGACCAGGCGGCCGTGCCACGAGGCGACGACCTGGACGTTGAACCCGCACCGGTGACGTTTGCCGGAGTACATGCCGGAGGTGTAGGTGTCTTTGCGCCGGTCGCCGATCGGGACGAGGAACCCGTCAACGCGCACGGTCGAGCGCAGCTCACGTTCCGCGGTGGCTTCGGTGGTGGCGGCCAGGACCTGGGTCAGGACCGGCAGGAGCAGGGTGACCAAGCGTGAGATGGTCGGCTGGGAGCAGCCGAACAGCTCGGCCAGCAGCGGCTGGGACAGGTTGTGGCGCAGGTACAGCAGCACCGCGACCACGGCCCGGCGCGGGTCGAGCGCGCGTCGCCGGCGCAGCGACCACAGCCCGTGCCCGGCGACGCGTTCGACGAGGTCATCGACTTGATCGCGGGTCAGGCCGGTCATAGTCTCGATCCGTTCCGGCCGCGTGTCGGCTGCGGGAGTGCGCACGACTTCGGTGGCTACCGGCGGCAACGTCGCCGTGTCCACGGACGACAACCGGGACGATCACGCCCGGCGTCTGCCGGAGACGAGTGAGGGGTGGGCGATGGCGCGCACGTGGCTGTCGGTGCGGGTCGACCTGGTGTCCGGACGCGGTGACGACTTCTGGCCGCGGCCGGGACGGGTCTTCGCCGCGGCGCCGTCGCACACGTTCGGGCAGCTGGCCCAGGCCATCGACGCCGCGTTCGCGCGCTGGGACCTCGCGCACATGCACATGTTCACCCTGGCCGACGGCACCGGCGTCACCAGCCTGGATCAGTGGGACGGCGACGCCCCCGACGGCAGTATCGACAGCCGGGCCACGAAGCTGAACCGGTTGGCGCTGGGCGAGCAGTTCGCCTACGTCTTCGACTTCGGCGACGACTGGGCGCATCTGTGCACCGTCGGCGAGCAGAAGATCGACCCCTTCGACACGGCAGGGTTCAAACCTGACGCGCCCACGGCCTACTGGGGCTGGGGCGCCATGCCCGACCAGTACGGCCGCGGCTGGGACGGCGACGACGGGGAATCGCCCCAGCCGAAACGCCCGTCCCGGCCGCTGGCCGACCTCCCGCCGATCTTGCCTTGGTGGGGACCAACCCGACGATGATCACTCCACGAGACCGCCACGCCGGACACCATCGACGACCGTCTCCTGAATAACGCTCTTAGAGAGTTCAGCGTCGAGGTGTAAATCTCAGCGGCGACTGGTCCGCGCTTAGGGTCTTCCTCGATCCAAGAGAGCAACGGGTTGGCGCGGCCAGCAGTCACGTCGTCTTCCATGTGCGCAATCTAGACTAGTCCCAGGAGATGCTTGACCGATCCGTCCGAGCAGTCGCCTGACACCTAGAACCTCAGCGGCCACCACGCCGGCCAGTCAGAGACCGTCGAGAGAACACTCATCCGTCGCAGGTGTCGCGGGCGTTCTCCTCGAAATCGGCGCGCGGCATCAGCACTGATACGCCGTCGTCCGGGGCGAGCACCTCGCCAGGTCCGATCCGGCTGAAGTCCGCTGTTTTGAAATCGACGACAATGGCGTCGCGGTGGCTCCTTCCGCCGAGCCCGTATCGGACGTCCGGTTGTAGCGACGGCAGCGGGACAACCTCGAACGCGCCCGGCGTAGGCAGCCCGATGACGACGGTGGGTTCATTGCTGGTCCATCCCGGTGGCGGCGTGCCCAGCAGTTCCACCTCCACGACTTCGGTGGTCGCGTTGCCGTGGACGCCCCAGCTGATGTGCTGTCTCATTGTCGGTGTTGCTGCCGGATCGCCCGGTTCGGGCGTGGCGGTCCGAGTGCGGTCCTTCTCATAGACGCTGATCTGAGAGAGCCCCGAACCGCAAGTCACCAGTACGGCGATGGGTCGTCCGTCGCGCACGGCAAGCGCGACAATCGGCTCTGGGGCCGGGGAGCAGGCGGTGAGCATGCCAACGGATAAGGCGCCGACGGCAGCCGCGGCGAGAGGTCTTCGCATGGTCCCGATAATCGCTGCCGCATGTCACGGACGGGGCACGGGGGCCATCCCGCCCACCGCCGAACCAGGCGGTTGCCTGCGCGGAACCTGGCCCCGCCGGCAAGGCCGCGCCGCTTCGTGGTCGCCAACGGCGAGCCGTGCCGGCGGGGCCAGAACCCGTGTCCACGGAGTGTGGGTCGACGGCGGACGGGATGGCAGGGCATCGGTTTGTTACGACCGTGGGGTGCGGCGGCCGGTGACCGCGATCGCGACGAGCACGTACAGGGCTGGCAGGAGGGCTAATGCTGTGAGCGTGGCCGGGGTGTCCAAGCTTGCGCAGAGAACGACGCCGGCCCAGCAGGCAGGCAGCACGAACGCTGAAGGTGTGGGCAGCTTCAGGAGGAGTGCTGCAAGCGGCCCGGCCAGACCCAGCGTGACAGGCATCAGCAGGATCATCACCGCGATTCCGGAGAAGGAGAAGCCATCGCATGAGCTGTCGGCGTCGCATGGATACGGGGCGTCGCGGCGCGAGAGGGCCAGGCCATAGCCGACGAGCACCGTAGTCCCCAACGCCAGCAGACCTGCGAGTAGGCCGCGTCCGGCTGCGGACAGCACATACCGGGGTACGCCGCCCGTGGAGCGGGGCCGTAGCTCGTCGCCGATCATGGTCCGGGATTATGCGCGCTGGTCAGGTCGGCCGCTACCTTCGGGCACAGGTGGGGCACACGGCACCGTGAAACCTCGGCAACTCCTGCGGATGATCGCGAGTTACTGACCGGCTGCCGCTGCTGGCAGGCCGACCTGCGCCGTGTTCGCCGGCAGCCGTCGCCTGTTCCGCTTCAACATCTGCACTCGGTTCAGCTGCACGTGACTGCGTCAGCCCCTCGTCAAATCTCAATTCGCCGCGCCCACCACCGCAGCCAACCTGGTGCGAACGGGTCATTTACCGTACGCGCGAGCACCATCTCATCGATGGGACGTATGGCTGCGCTGAACTCTCGGCGCGCCTTCGTACGCAAACTGTGCGTGACCTGTTCAAGAAGCATGCGGATGTGTCCGACGGGCGAGTCTAAGTAGCCGTAGTGCTCGTCAGCGGCCTTACGCGGTCGCCGAGCTCGTGCACTCCAACGCATGAAAGTGAAGGCGACATAGCCCTGCGGAAGCCCGTGGCAACGCTCGAAGTCAGCGATCTGGCGATTCGCGGAAGCCGACAATCCCCGGATGGTGGGCGGTCGGCGGACGGACCCCGGCGAGGCCCGGTCGACGCGACGAGACTGACATGTCCTGATCTCGCCCGGTGACCGGCGAGGCATGAGCACTTCCGAGGTCGGCCCAGTTGATGCATGACACTTTGCTGCTGAGCAAGCAGCTGCGCGTTCATCGTAGATGAGCGGGCAACCAGATGAGGAGCGCCAATCCGCTAGGCGCGAGTAGCACGATCTTCGAGCCCGAGGCAGCACGAAGGCAGCGATGGTCCGACAACTGGGCCGTCAGCCGATAACAGCAGACGGGATCAGTGGGGCGTTACCAGGGCATTCCCCAGCAGCTGTTGTTGGCGACTGGCTGCGATGAGCGCGTTCGGGACGAAGAGGCCGTCGGTTCAAATCCGGCTACCCCGACCAAGGTAAGTGCAGGTCAGGGCGGGTCTTCCCTCACGGGAGACCCGCCCTGACTCGTTTCAAGATCCGTTCTGGGAGAATCCTGGGAGACGATCTTGAAATCGGGGGCAGTAGCCGCCCGGCCACTGTGATGCTTCTCTCGCGCGCATCGGACAACGGGCCCACGGTCAAGGA
>NZ_BONF01000083.1 GCF_016862575.1 Catellatospora bangladeshensis
GCCTGACCGACTTCGGGGTAGGCACTTGTGCCTGACCTTGCCGGTCGAGAATGCTGGGTTTGTGGTCTGCGCCAGGGCCACCGTACTGGCTGTCGATACCAGGAACGATCTCGGCGACAGGTGGTGGCCAGACCACGCCAGAGTGATCCACGTACTGACGAACGGCACCTCGAGCCTGGGACCGGCACGCAAAGGGTAGGTGCCGCTGCCGTACTAGGCATCAGCGGCGTACTTGTCCGCAGCATTACTAACGTGCGCGTGTTCGTCCTCGTTTATGTGAAAGCCTGATTATCGGCGACTATATCGATCCGATCGTACTGAAGGCCCGCCCAATCAGACGTGCCAGGAATGGGGCCAGTACAGCAACGCTTGCACCATGTTAGATGACGATGCGGCCCGGCTGGCCGTAGGCGCTGCTCGGGTGATCATTGCCCCGATGGCGGCGCAAGCGTGGGCCGCCATCAAACGCGAAGTTGTTTCGATCTTCGCGTGGGATGGTGAAGAGCGCGCGCTATGGGTAGAGCAGCAATTGGACGCCACCCGACAGGACGCGGTCAATGGTCGACTCGATCAGAGCCGGGCAGTCGGCAAGTGGGAGGGCCTCATCGAGGACCTACTGCGACGTCATCCGGAGGTCGGTGGCCAACTGGCGGAGATCGCAAGCGTGCACCACCAGGAATCACCACACTCCTCGACCTACAACCAAGGAGACGTCACTGGCCGCCAAAACCAGCTGCACGTTGGTCCCGGCGGGGCATTCAGTAATTCCGGGGACATTCACCTCGGTGACAAGGTCGACAATCGGAAGAACTTCAACTTCCGCCTCGGGGCTGGCATCGCAATTCTTGTACTTCTCCTCGGGGGCGGAGTCGGTGCCGTTGTGTGGGGCCCATGGAGCTCCCCCGGCGCGGACGGCGATGATCTGCACACGTTCTCGGACTCTATTTCCCATTGGACGCCGATCTCCGATGCTGGCATTCCCGCCGACCACAGCATCCGATCGATCGTTTGTGTCTCCGCCGATCTCTGCTGGATGCCCGGCATAACGCAGAACAAGGGCGGTTTTCTTGGCCGCTTCGCCGACGGCAAGTTCACCACGGTCAGCGAGGTGGCTGAAGCACCCCCCATGTCAGTGGCATGTCGAATGCCCACGGACTGCTGGGGCGGTGCGCCCACAGCACGCAACGCCGCATGGCACTACGACGGCAAGACATGGCAACTTGCCCAGGGAACCGACAACGGCATCGAACTGTCACGGCTCGAGTTCTTCCGGTGCGACACTACTGCCGCCTGCGTAGCAACCGAGGACGACGAATCGTGCAAGGGCGCCGTCACATGGGACGGCACCAGCTGGCAAAGACTGCCCGAACACGACTGGAGTGGCGGTGCACAGTGCAGCCCCCACTGCCCCGAAGTGACATCCTGCGACTTTTTCGGAGCCGACACTGGCTCCCACAACCCCTCCGACTGGCGGCTGCGTAATGGCACCTGGAACAAGTACGCCGACGACCCGGCCGGAATCACCCTGAGCGACGCCATCCGAAGCACCTGCTGGTCACCGGGCGAGTGCATGACTCTGTACACCAAGGCCACTGGCCCAAGCGCCAAGCCCGACAGGGTGGTGTTTGCGATCGACAGCCGGGGCTTCAAGAAGATCGCCGGGCTTAATGAGGGATTCCCGGAGGACTTCTACGCCTTCGGCCTGACCTGCGCATCAGCGAGCAACTGCTTCGTGTTCGGCGCCACCGCCGACAACGGCAGCGATCCCCGCGGGGCGATGTGGCACTGGGATGGACACAGCTGGCAAACCGTGCAACTTCCCGCCGAGACGAACTTCGTCTACGAGGTGTCCTGCGTCGATGACATGTGCTTGGCGTTGACGAGCACGAACACTGGTGTGGTGCTGCTGCGGGGCACGGCTGACGCCTGATCAGCAGTCCGCGCCGAAGGTTCAGGGGCGTGCACCCACGTGACCTACTGTTGGATGGCTGCCAGAGGGTGTCGTCCGGGTTTCGCCGACCATTGTCGAGTTAAGGCTCTCAACTTGGTGCTTGGGCCCACCTGCCTAGTGTCTTGCTGCTGCCCGGGTCGCCTACGCGACCCGGGCAGCAGCAAGCTGGACTTTCCTACGGCGGGTTCGGCGCCGTCATGGGCATCGGCTTGTTCAGTTGGTACCTCTGCTGCCGCCCGAAGATCTTGCTCGCTACTGTCAACACCAAGGCGTTCACTGCCAACTGCCCGCCGGGAACGGCGCCAGTACTTGGACCCCACGGTTCCGTCACGCCGTCTCCGGCCGCATCGACACCTGGACGCCGTTCCTGCAACCACTGCTCCGCCACGGCCGAAGGCGCCGCCCGGCTCACAGGTGGCGCGATTGTTCTCGTCGACGGAACTCTGGGCGGCAACGACGCACGCAGGTTGTCAGAGTCCCCACTCGTTACATAGCTCTGCAAGCAACCTCTGGTGACGCCGCTGGACGACAACGGGATTCCAGTCTGGCTCTGACAACACCTGGCTGGTCAGTGCGAAGGTAGAGACGCCCTTGCCCAGGAAGTAGATCTGCTTCTTTTGGGCGAACTCATAGTTCTGCGCCTGAGAGTTCTTGGCCCGATTCAGCAACACGAGGTTGCCGAGCCGGTGCGTCCAGTCGCGGCGCTGTGCATCAGTGAAGATTGTCTTCCAGGTTGAGCCGCGGTCGGGGTTCTGCGGCAGCACATGCTCCACGGTAACGATGGCATGCTCGTAGGTGACACCAGAGCTGTTGGCGAGCACCTCGTCGAGCCGGAGCAGAACATACTTGCGGATCTTGTTGGCGAGGTACAGTTCGCCGTCTAGATGATCGATCGTCTCCGTCCGCTCGGTATCGGTGAGCTGGAGGGCGGGGGCGCCGACGCCGTACCCCTCGTCGAGTTCGCGCAGCAGGGCGGCGTAACGCTGGACGCGAGGGGTGGTGTATACCCTCCGGATGTGCATGCTGGCGGCTAGCCGCTCCAGCGCGCGGAGGAGCTCGTCGAGCATTGCCGCATCGTGCCGGTGCTTGTGCAGCGCCCAAAGCGCCGGCGGGCGCCAGTCATTGTTGTCGAGCTGCGCCAGGCGGTTGAACCAGGCGTTGACGGCAGCCGCGCCGCTTGGAGCGGTGTAGCTCCGATCCCGGATGTTGATGTACGCATCCGCGTACGGTACGAGTACGTCGTCGATGAACTGCGTGCCCTGACTCGGCAGATAGCCCTTGAGCACGTCCTCCTGAAACTCGGTGAGCAGTCCGCGGACAGCGCGCCTTCTGCTGAAAATCATCCGCAGGTGCAGGAACAGGTCGGCGAAGGCATCCCGGCCGAGGGACTCCTCAGCGTCTTCCCACTTGGCCGCATAGTCCTGTGATAACGGGTCCGTGATGCTGCCGATGACCTTGGACTTGAAGATGTCGGCCGGCGAGAGGTCCAGGCCGCGTGAGTTCATCACGCTGAAGATCCGATGGGCGCTGTTGAGGTCGGGCGTGCTGACGACTACGAGATAGGTGCGCAGGTTGAGCATGCGGACCAGAGCCAGGCGACGGTCTTCGGTCCACTCGGGCTCGACGAGCTTCTTGTGTAGGGCGCGCACGTTAGCCTGTACCGCCGTCTGCGCACCAGTGCTTAGGGCGAGTGATGGCAGCTGGCGGAGTACTTCAGTCGCCCCGGCCGCCTGTACGTACTTGGTGAAGAAGTCCTGGTCGCGCTTGCGCAGCTGCAATCGCGGTTCAGGCTTGTGACCCAGCGCGATCTCGCCCGGCTGGATCAGCATCCTCTGCAACGAGGCGCGCAGCTCATCGTTGTCGGTCAGATCGCGGAGCACTGCGAGCAGGAGGCTCAACGTGGTGATTCGCTGCTGGCCGTCGATCACCTCCGCCGGGGGCCGGTTCGGCTGCTTGACGAGCACGATGGAGCCGAGGAAGTACGGCTCTTCGGTGTCACGGTCGAGGGCCTCGGCGAGGTCGTCGAGCAGCTGCTCGGCCTGCTCCTTGTCCCAGGCGTACGGGCGCTGGTACTCGGGGATGCTGAACTTGAAGTCCGCACTGAAGACCCGGTGAAGCGGCATTTCGTGCGCCTCAAGGCGATAGTCCATCAAAGTCCTTCTGGTTGTTGTCAGCGCTCTGAGCTTT
>NZ_BONF01000084.1 GCF_016862575.1 Catellatospora bangladeshensis
GGATCAAATCCCGCCACTCCGGCAAGGTCCTCGACGTCTACAACTTCTCCACCGCCAACGGCGCGTCCGTCGTGCAGTGGACCGACGGCAACGGCACCAACCAGCAGTGGCGGCTGGCCGACTCCACCGACGGCTACGTCCGGTTCATCAACCGCAACAGCAGCAAGGCGCTCGAAGTGCAGGGCGCCTCGACGGCCGACGGGGCCAACATCGTCCAGTACGACGACTGGGGCGGCAACAACCAGCAGTGGCAGCTCGTCCGCGTGGGCAGCAACCCGACGCCGAGCGCGTCGTCGTCGCCACCGCCGCCCACCGGCACCTACGCCAACCCGGTGCTGTGGCAGGACTTCGCCGACATCGACATCATCCGCGTCGGCGACGCCTACTACTACTCCGCGTCGACCATGCACTACTCCCCCGGCGCACCCATCCTGCGCTCCTACGACCTGGTCAACTGGGAGTTCGCCGGGCACTCGGTGCCGGTGCTCGACCACTCCAGCGCGTACAACCTCAGCGGCGGGCGCGCCTACGTCAAGGGCATCTGGGCCTCGACACTGAACTACCGCCCCTCCAACAGCACCTTCTACTGGATGGGGTGCATGGAGTTCAACAAGACCTACGTGTACACCGCCAGCACCGTCGAAGGGCCGTGGAGCAAGCGGTCCACCATCAACAACTGCTACTACGACGCCGGCCTGCTCGTCGACGACAACGACAAGATGTACGTCGCCTACGGCAACAGCAACATCAGCGTCGCCGAGCTGTCCGCCGACGGGCTCAGCCAGGTCCGCACGCAGCAGGTGTTCACCACCCCGTCGAGCGTCGGCACCCTGGAGGGCGCCCGCTTCTACAAGCGCAACGGCAGCTACTACATCTTCCTCACCCGCCCCGCCAACGGGCAGTACATCCTGAAGTCGTCCAGCCCGTTCGGGCCGTACACGATGCAGCAGCTCCTGCTCAACCTGCCCGGCCCGGTCTCCGGCGGCGGCGTCCCCCACCAGGGCGGCCTCGTCCAGACCCAGAACGGCGCCTGGTACTACATGGCCTTCGTCGACTCCTACCCCGGCGGGCGCATCCCCGTGCTCGCGCCGGTCACCTGGACCGCCGACGGCTGGCCGCAGCTGCAGCTCGTCAACGGGGCCTGGGGCGGCACGTACCCCAAGCCGAATCTGCCCGCGCCGCCGCGCCAGGTCAAGCCGATGATCGGCAGCGACACCTTCACCGCGAGCACGCTGGGCCCGCAGTACGAGTGGAACCACAACCCGGACAACACCCGCTGGTCGGTCGGCAGCGGCCTGCGCCTGCAGACCGCGACCGTCACCAACGACCTCTACAACGCCCGCAACACACTGACCCACCGCATCCAGGGACCGACCTCGACCGCCACCATCGAGCTGGACTACTCGACCATGCGCGACGGCGACCGGGCCGGTCTGGCCATGCTGCGAGATTCCTCGGCATGGATCGGCGTCAAACGGGACAACGGCACCACACGGGTGGTCATGACCAACGGGCTGACCATGGACGGCAGCTGGAACACCACCGGCACGGGCACGGAGAACGCCTCCGCGGCGGTGTCCGGGGGGCGGATCTGGCTGCGCGTCAACGCCGACATCCGCCCCGGCAGCGGACGCCAGGCCCGTTTCTCCTACAGCACCGACGGCACCAACTTCACCTCGCTGGGCTCGGCGTTCACGCTGAACAACGCCTGGCAGTTCTTCATGGGCTACCGGTACGCGATGTTCAACTACGCCACCCAGGCCCTCGGCGGCGCGGTGACCGTGCGCAAGTTCGACATCACCACGCCATGACCGAGCCCGTTCCGGCAGCACACCGGCATCCACGCAGTTAGGCACCGTCGCCCAGGCGAGGGCAGCCGGTGCGGAGTCATCGCTCCGCACCGGCTGCCCGGCATGCCGTATTCCCACCACGTCAAAGCGCACCCACCGTGCGAACCCGAGGAGACAACATGAATCCGCGTCACCGGCCCCGCCACTGGCTGGCGGCGATCGCCGCCGGCCTGCTCATGGCCGCAGCAGCCGTCAGCCTGCCCGGCACCGCCGCACAGGCCCTGGACAACGGCGTCGGCCGCACGCCGCCGATGGGCTGGAACTCCTGGAACACGTTCGGCTGCAACATCAGCGAAGCCCTCATCCGCCAGCACGCCGACGCCATGGTCAGCAGCGGCATGCGCGACCTGGGCTACCAGTACGTCGTGGTCGACGACTGCTGGTTCAACCCCAACCGGGACTCGGCCGGCAACCTGCAGGGCGATCCGACCCGCTTCCCCAGCGGGATGAAGGCCCTCGGCGACTACCTGCACGCCCGCGGGCTCAAGTTCGGCCTCTACCAGGTCCCGGTCGACAAGACCTGCGCCCAGTACTTCGGCTCCTACCCCGGCGCCACCGGCAGCCAGGGGCACGAGGCCCAGGACGCGCGGCAGTTCGCGGCCTGGGGCGTCGACTTCCTCAAGTACGACTGGTGCTCGCCCAACGGCACCATCGACCAGCAGGTGGCGACCTTCGCCAAGATGCGCGACGCGCTCGCCGCGACCGGCCGGCCGATCCTCTACAGCATCAACCCCAACAGCATCCACGCCAAGACCGGCCCCCTGCGCAACTGGGGCGACGTCGCCAACATGTGGCGCACCACCGAGGACATCACCAACGCCTGGAACACCGGCCAGACCAACGGCTACCCGATGGGCATCCAGAACATCGTCGACGTCACCGTGCCCCTGGCCTCGTACGCCCGGCCCGGCGGTTTCAACGACCCCGACATGATGGAGGTCGGCCGCGGCGGCATGACCGACACCGAGATGCGCAGCCACTTCGCCCTGTGGGCGGTCATGGCGTCGCCGCTCATCGCCGGCAACGACCTGCGCTCCATGTCCTCGGCCACCCAGACCATCCTGAAGAACGCCAACCTGATCGCCATCAACCAGGACACCCTCGGGCTGCAGGCGACCCAGGTCGCCAACGACGGCACCCGCCGCGTGCTCGCCAAGCGCCTGGCCAACGGCGACGTCGCGGTCGCCCTGTTCAACCAGGGTTCCGCCACCACCACGGTCTCCACCACCGCCGCCGCGATCGGGAAGTCCGGCAGCTCGTTCACCCTGCTCGACGCGTGGACGAACGCCACCAGCACCACCAGCGGCACGATCAGCGCGAGCGTCCCCGCACACGGCACGGTGGTGTACCGGGTCAGCGGCGGCGGCACCACCACGCCGCCCCCGGCCACGACGACCACGCTGGTGAGCGCGGCCTCCGGGCGCTGCCTGGACGTCCCGCAGAGCAACACGGCCAACGGCACCCAGCCGGTGATCTGGGACTGCAACGGCCAGGCCAACCAGCAGTGGACCGTCAGCGGGGCGACGCTGCAGGCGCTGGGCAAGTGCCTCGACGCGCCGCTGAACGCCACGGCAGGGGCCAAGGCACAGCTCTGGGCTTGCAACGGGGGCGCCAACCAGCAGTGGAACCTCAACACCGACGGCACGATCAGCAACCGCCAGTCGGGGCTGTGCGTCGACGTCAACGGCGCCGCCACCGCGAACGGCACGCTGGTGATCCTGTGGACGTGCACCGGCGCGGCGAATCAGCGCTGGACCCGGCGCTAGCCGGGACGGCGGACCTGCGGGGGGTAAGCCGGTGATCGGCTGAAGGGCCGCGACGCCCGGGCTCCCGGCGCCGCGGCGGACTAACCGTAACGTCGTCATACGTCACATGTCAATCTATCGATGTGCGTCAGACTGACGCACATGAGCGGCCGGGGGCGACTCACGCCCCCGGCCGCTCGCGTCAGCACACGACTGCCATGCCCACGCGGCCGTGCCGCCGGTTCACTGCGAAACGAGGCTGAACCGCTGGTTGGCCTGGCCGCTGCAGTCGTATAGCTGGACCCGGGCGCCGTTGGCGGTGCTCCACACGTCCAGACACCGGCCCGACTGCACGCCGGTGATGGTGCCGTTGGCGTTGAGGTTCCACTGCTGGTTGGCCTGGCCGTTGCAGCTGTAGATCTGGATCTCCGAGCCGTTGCCGGAGCCTGCGG
>NZ_BONF01000085.1 GCF_016862575.1 Catellatospora bangladeshensis
GTTTGTCCGGCGGCGTCCTACTCTCCCACAACGTCCCCGTTGCAGTACCATCGGCGCTGGAGGGCTTAGCTTCCGGGTTCGGAATGTTGCCGGGCGTTTCCCCTCCGCCATGGCCGCCGTAACTCTATCAACATGTCAACCCGCGCCGATCGGCGTGCGTGGTTGCGTGTCGTGATGTGCATGGTGGACGCGAGCGTATCTTGCAGGACTCTCATATGTTTGTTAGGTAAGTCCTCGGCCTATTAGTACCAGTCGACTGAACACATTACTGTGCTTACATCTCTGGCCTATCAACCCGGTGGTCTAGCCGGGGGCCTTACCCGATCTCTCGGTGGGAGACCTCATCTTGAAGCGAGCTTCCCGCTTAGATGCTTTCAGCGGTTATCCCTTCCGAACGTAGCCAACCAGCCATGCACCTGGCGGTACAACTGGCACACCAGAGGTTCGTCCGTCCCGGTCCTCTCGTACTAGGGACAGCCCTTCTCAAGTCTCCTGCGCGCACGGCGGATAGGGACCGAACTGTCTCACGACGTTCTAAACCCAGCTCGCGTACCGCTTTAATGGGCGAACAGCCCAACCCTTGGGACCTACTCCAGCCCCAGGATGCGACGAGCCGACATCGAGGTGCCAAACCATCCCGTCGATATGGACTCTTGGGGAAGATCAGCCTGTTATCCCCGGGGTACCTTTTATCCGTTGAGCGACACCGCTTCCACATGCCAGTGCCGGATCACTAGTCCCGACTTTCGTCCCTGCTCGACCTGTCAGTCTCACAGTCAAGCTCCCTTGTGCACTTACACTCAACACCTGATTGCCAACCAGGCTGAGGGAACCTTTGGGCGCCTCCGTTACCCTTTAGGAGGCAACCGCCCCAGTTAAACTACCCACCAGACACTGTCCCTGAACCGGATCACGGTCCGAGGTTAGATACCCAGATCAACCAGAGTGGTATTTCAACGTTGACTCCACGACGACTGGCGTCGCCGCTTCACAGTCTCCCACCTATCCTACACAAGCTGAACCGGATACCAATGTCAAGCTATAGTGAAGGTCCCGGGGTCTTTCCGTCCTGCCGCGCGTAACGAGCATCTTTACTCGTACTGCAATTTCGCCGGGCCTGTGGTTGAGACAGTGGGGAAGTCGTTACGCCATTCGTGCAGGTCGGAACTTACCCGACAAGGAATTTCGCTACCTTAGGATGGTTATAGTTACCACCGCCGTTTACTGGCGCTTAAGTTCTCCGCTTCACCCTTACGGGCTGACAGGTCCCCTTAACGTTCCAGCACCGGGCAGGCGTCAGTCCATATACAGCGTCTTACGACTTCGCATGGACCTGTGTTTTTAGTAAACAGTCGCTTCCCCCTGCTCTCTGCGACCCCACCCAGCTCCAGCCGCGAAGGCCTTCACCAGACGAGGCCCCCCTTCTCCCTAAGTTACGGGGGCAATTTGCCGAGTTCCTTAACCACAGTTCGCCCGATCGCCTCGGTATTCTCTACCTGACCACCTGTGTCGGTTTCGGGTACGGGCCGCGCACAGCTCGCTAGAGGCTTTTCTCGGCAGCATAGGATCATCGACTTCACCTGATACGGCTCGGCATCACGTCTCAGCCCCATGTGGCGCGGATTTGCCTACGCCACGGCCTACACGCTTACCCCAGGACAACCACCGCCTGGGCTCGACTACCTTCCTGCGTCACCCCATCGCTCAACTACTACCAGCCAAGATCCCAACACTCGCACCTCCCACCCGAAGGTGTTCAGTGTCCGTGGAGGTTAGTACAGCCAGGTTCATCGCGGGCGCTGCTTTGCGGGTACGGGAATATCAACCCGTTGTCCATCGACTACGCCTCTCGGCCTCGCCTTAGGTCCCGACTCACCCAGAGCAGATTAGCTTGACTCTGGAACCCTTGGTCATCCGGCGGCAGGGTTTCTCACCCTGCATTCGCTACTCATGCCTGCATTCTCACTCGTGTGGCGTCCACGGCTAGATCACTCTGCCGCTTCACCCGCCACACGACGCTCCCCTACCCACCCACACACCTGGACCAGTATGACCTGGCCTGGTTATTGTGTGAGTGCCACAGCTTCGGCGGTGTGCTTGAGCCCCGCTACATTGTCGGCGCGGAACCACTTGACCAGTGAGCTATTACGCACTCTTTCAAGGGTGGCTGCTTCTAAGCCAACCTCCTGGTTGTCTATGCGATCCCACATCCTTTTCCACTTAGCACACGCTTAGGGGCCTTAGCTGGTGATCTGGGCTGTTTCCCTCTCGACTACGAAGCTTATCCCCCGCAGTCTCACTGCCACGCTCTCACTTACCGGCATTCGGAGTTTAGCTGACTTCGGTAAGCTTGTGGGCCCCCTAGGCCATCCAGTAGCTCTACCTCCGGCAAGAAACACGTGACGCTGCACCTAAATGCATTTCGGGGAGAACCAGCTATCACGGAGTTTGATTGGCCTTTCACCCCTAACCACAGGTCATCCCCCAACTTTTCAACGTTGGTGGGTTCGGCCCTCCACGACGTCTTACCGTCGCTTCAGCCTGCCCATGGCTAGATCACCCCGCTTCGGGTCTAGAGCATGCGACTGAACGCCCTGTTCAGACTCGCTTTCGCTACGGCTTCCCCACACGGGTTAACCTCGCCACATGCCACTAACTCGCAGGCTCATTCTTCAAAAGGCACGCCGTCACCTCGGAACAAGTCCTCAGCTCCGACGGATTGTAGGCAGACGGTTTCAGGTACTATTTCACTCCCCTCCCGGGGTACTTTTCACCATTCCCTCACGGTACTAATCCGCTATCGGTCACCAGGTAGTATTCAGCCTTACCAGGTGGTCCTGGCAGATTCACGGCAGATTTCAGGAGTCCGCCGCTACTCGGGAACACCCACCACAGGCCTAGAACTTTCGTCTACAGGACTCTCACCCTCTACGGTCCCTCATTCCAGAGGATTCGACTAGCCCAAGGCTTTATAACTGTGCGCCGACGTGTCAGCGTCGACTGTAGGGTCCCACAACCCCGCGCACGCAACCCCTGACAGGTATCACACGCACACGGTTTAGGCTACATCCGCTTTCGCTCGCCACTACTCACGGAATCACATGTTGTTTTCTCTTCCTACGGGTACTGAGATGTTTCACTTCCCCGCGTTCCCTCCACACACCCTATGAATTCAGGTGCGGGTAACCCGACATGACTCGGGCTGGGTTCCCCCATTCGGACACCCTGGGATCACAGCTTGGTTGACAGCTCCCCCAGGCCTATCGCGGCCTCCCACGTCCTTCATCGGCTCCTGGTGCCAAGGCATCCACCGTCTGCCCTTAAAAACTTACCTACACAGAGAAACAAGATGCTCGCGTCCACTATGCACATCTCAACAAACAACCAACCCACACCCACC
>NZ_BONF01000086.1 GCF_016862575.1 Catellatospora bangladeshensis
TGTCAACGGTCTCTCGGATCACCGGGTGGGCGGACGTGTGGCATCCGGGCTGGCGGACAGCAGTTCTCCGGATGGACGGTCACCAGATCTGGATCTTGTTTAGGTCAGGGGCATCACTCCCTTGCCTGCGAGGGCTTCGGCCAGGCGGTGGCTGTCGCCCTTGGTGATGACCAGGTGGGCGTGGTGCAGTAGCCGGTCGACGGTCGCGGTGGCGAGGGTCTTGGGCATGATCGTGTCGAAGCCGCTGGGATGGATGTTGCTGGTCACGGCGATGGAACGGCGTTCGTAGGCGGCGTCGATGACGCGGTAGAACGCTTCGGCGGCGTCCTGGCCGGCGGGCAGCATGCCGATGTCGTCGACGACGATCAGGTCGACGTTGCAGATCCGGGCGATCGTGCGGGCCACTGACCCGTCGACCTTGGCTTTGCCGATGGTCTGGGTCAGGGTCTCGAGGGTGAACCAGGCCACGCGCATGTCGGACTCGATCGCGACCGCGGCCAGCCCTTCGACGAAGTGCGACTTGCCGGTCCCGGACGGGCCGGAGATCACGAGGTTCTCGTGCCTGCCGACCCATTCCAGCGTCGTCAGCGCGTTCTGCGTCGCCTCCGGGATCGACGACTCCTCCGGGCGCCAGGACGCGAGGGTCTTGCCAGTGGGGAAGTTCGCGGTCTTGCGCCGCATCCTGCGGGTCGCGGAGTCGCGGCCGGTGACCTCCTCGTTGAGTAGGACCCGCAGGACCTCGGCGGGGTCCCAGCGCTGCGCGCGGGCGGTGGCCAGGACGTCGGGTGCGGCTTTGCGCAGGTAGGGCAGCCGCATGCGGCGCAGGATCCGTTCCAGGTCCTCGGGCATCGGCGGGGCGGTGGGTCGGGTCATGAGCCGAACCTCTCCCACGGGCTGGTGCCGGGCTGGACCGAGTGGGTCTCGTCGACGAACACCACGTCAGTGGGTGCGCCGGCGGTGGCGAGGTGGTCCAGGATCGACACCAGGTCGCCGTCACCGAACCGGCCCGCGATCGCCGCGAGGCCGAGGGCGTGGTCGACCTGCCGCGGGTCCAGCGCCGCGGCCAGTTCCACGGCCTTGCGCATCTTGGACCGGACCTTCGTCGCGCCGGCGGCGCCGGCCTCGATGAGCCACCGGTGCGCGCCTTCGCCCAGGTCCAGGAACTCGGTCTCCTCGCTTGTCCGCGGCCGGGGCCGCGGTGGGCGGGGCAGGTTCCCGCCGGGGTGGTTCGGGTAGTGGGCGTCGAGGATCGACGGGTTGCCCGGCGTCGACAACCGGTGCCGGGCGATCTCGGCCAGCCCGGACGGCGTTCGCCCGACGACGACCAACTCGTCGCCGGCGACCCGACACCACACCTTCGTCCCGACATGGCCAGGCGGGGTCGAATACCGCACCGACCCGAACGACACCGTCTGGTCGTCGTTGACCAGCCGTTCCTCGCCCAACGCAACCGCATGCGGCTGGGCGGGCAGCACATGCAGATGCCGCCGTTCCTCGGCCAGCCGGTCTGCCGGGACTGCTCTGGTCTCGCGGTGGACGCGGCCGTTGACACGTTCACACCACTCGAAGCACGCGTCGGCCAGCTGAGCGAACGACTCATAGGCCGGGGCGAGGTTCGCCGAGGTCGGCACCAGGTCCGCTTTGGCGATCTTCACCGTCGCTTCGACGCCGCCCTTGGACTCCGGGTCGAACGGCTCACACGTCTCGACCTTGCACCCGTAGTGCCGGCCCGCGGCCACGATCTCCGGATGGCGGATCGCGACCCCGGCGACGTGTTCGACCGTCACCGTCTTGGCGTTGTCGGTCAGCACATACGTCGGCGCGCCGCCGATCCGGCGCAGCGTCGCATCCAGGCAGGCGACCAGCGTCGGCAAGGTCTGGTCCCAGACCGGCAGCACCACCCGAAACCGTGACCACGACAACCACGCGCAGAACAGGCTCGTCCGCCTGCCGTCGACCATCGGCCCGGCGCCCCAGTCGAACTGCAGCCACATCCCCGGCTCGGGCACCCACGGCCGATACGAACGCCGGTTCCCGGCCCGGAACCCGTCCTTGGCAGCCGCGACAGCCCGCCGCGTCGAACGCTCATTGCCCGTGAAGCCCATCGCCAGCAGCCGCTGATGCACCACATCCGCGCGGATTCGGCCCTGGGATCTCTCAACGAGGTCCTCGATCTTGTCCTTGAACGGGTCGGTCACCCGCGGCCGCCGCGGGCGGGCTAGGGGGTCACCGCCCTCGTCCCGGATCGCCACATACCTGGCGACGGTCTTCTCATCGACCCCGACCAGCAGCGCCGCAGAATGCGCACAGCGAGTCAGATCGAACGCTTCCAGAATCTCCACGATTTCCCTGTCAGACTTGGCCACAGGTCCCCCGGACGTTGAACTGCTGATCTTCACCAATCAGCCCAACGACGCGGGGACCGCCTACATATCGGGCGTCGTCAAACGACCACCGTGACCGTCAACCCGGAGAACTGGTGTCCGCCAGCCCGGAGACAAACGTCCGCCCACCCGGATCATTCACTGACCGCTGGC
>NZ_BONF01000087.1 GCF_016862575.1 Catellatospora bangladeshensis
GCCCGTGGGCAGCACCCCGCCCCCGTCCAGCCCGCCGCCCGGAGGCTGCTCGCTGCCGTCGACCTACCGCTGGTCGTCGACCGGCGCGCTGGCGCAGCCCGCCTCGGGCTGGGTCTCGCTCAAGGACTTCACCTACGCGCCCTACAACGGCCGTCACCTGGTCTACGCCACCACCCACGACACCGGCTCGACCTGGGGCTCCATGAACTTCAGCCTCTTCTCGAACTGGTCCGAGATGGGCTCGGCCAGCCAGAACCGGATGTCGTCGGGCACCGTCGCGCCGTCGCTGTTCTACTTCGCGCCGCGCAACATCTGGGTGCTCGCCTACCAGTGGGGCGGGCCGGCGTTCTCGTACCGCACGTCCAGCGACCCCACCAACCCCAACGGCTGGTCCGCGCCGCAGACGCTGTTCTCCGGGAGCATCTCCGGCTCCGGCACCGGCCCCATCGACCAGGCCGTCATCGGTGACAGCACGAACATGTACCTGTTCTTCGCCGGGGACAACGGCAAGATCTACCGCGCGAGCATGCCCATCGGCAACTTCCCGGGCAGCTTCGGCTCGACCTCGACCGTGGTCATGAGCGACACGACCAACAACCTGTTCGAGGCCGTCCAGGTCTACAAGGTCGCGGGCCAGAACCAGTACCTGATGATCGTCGAGGCGATCGGCTCGCAGGGCCGCTACTTCCGCTCGTTCACGGCCAGCAGCCTCGGCGGCAGCTGGACGCCGCAGGCCGCGAGCGAGTCGAACCCGTTCGCGGGCAAGGCCAACAGCGGGGCGACCTGGACCAACGACATCAGCCACGGTGAGCTGCTGCGCAGCAACGCCGACCAGACCATGACCATCGACCCCTGCAACCTGCAGCTGCTCTACCAGGGCCGCTCGCCCAACTCCGGCGGCGACTACGGCCTGCTGCCCTACCGGCCCGGCCTGCTGACCCTGCAGCGCTGACGCCCTCGACCGGGTCAGCGGGCCAGACCGGCCCGCTGACCTGTCCGGGTGCCCCGCCTCCCGATCAGCGGGGCACCCGGACGGGCGATCCATCCCGCCCTTCGCCGACCTGCCCTCTCTACGCCGAGGCGGCAGGTAGCACGACCGGCCGGCGGGCACGCCCATGCCCGCCCGGACCGGAGCACCGGCGTCCTACCGCCCGCAAGGGCGGCTCCACGGACCTGTCCACCGCTCCCAGGAGACAGACATGAACCGAACACCCCGTGTCCGCGCGCTCCGCGCGGCGCTGACCGCGACGACGCTCGTCGCCGCGACCGCCCTGACCACCATCGCCCTGGCGAACTCGGCCAGCGCCGGCACCACGCTGGGCGCGTCCGCCGCCGAACGCGGCCGCTACTTCGGCACGGCCGTCGCCGCGTTCAAGCTCAGCGACAGCACCTACGTCAACATCCTCAACCGCGAGTTCAACTCCGTCACCGCCGAGAACGAGATGAAGTGGGACGCCACCGAGCCGTCCCAGAACAACTTCACCTACACCAACGCCGACCGCATCGTCAGCCACGCCCAGAGCAGGGGGATGCGCATCCGCGGACACGCGCTGCTCTGGCACCAGCAGCAACCCGGCTGGGCACAGAACATGAGCGGCAGCACGCTGCGCTCGGCGATGCTCAACCACGTCACACAGGTCGCCACCAAGTACCGCGGAAAGATCCACTCCTGGGACGTCGTCAACGAGGCATTCGCCGACGGCACGAGCGGTGCCCGGCGCGACTCGAACCTGCAGCGCACCGGCAACGACTGGATCGAGGCCGCGTTCCGCGCCGCCCGCGCGGCCGACCCCGGCGCGAAGCTCTGCTACAACGACTACAACACCGACGGGATCAACGCCAAGTCCACCGGCATCTACAACATGGTGCAGGACTTCAAGGCACGCGGCGTGCCGATCGACTGCGTCGGGTTCCAGTCGCACCTGACCAACTCGGCGCCGTCGGACTACCAGGCCAACCTGCAGCGCTTCGCCAACCTCGGCGTCGACGTGCAGATCACCGAGCTCGACATCTCCGGCTCCAACCAGGCCGCCGCGTACGATGCCGTCACCCGCGCGTGCCTGGCCGTGGCCCGCTGCAACGGCATCACCGTGTGGGGCATCCGCGACAGCGACTCCTGGCGCACCGGCCAGAACCCGCTGCTGTTCGACTCCTCGGGCAACAAGAAGGCCGCCTACACCTCGACCCTCAACGCCCTGAACAGCACGCCGCCGGCCAGCCCGCCGCCGTCGCCGTCGACCTCGCCGTCCACGCCGGGCGGGCCGGTGG
>NZ_BONF01000088.1 GCF_016862575.1 Catellatospora bangladeshensis
TCAACGACACCGCCCGGCCGATGGACCGGCAGACCCTGGTCGACGTCGTCGAGGCGCAGGCCGTACGCACCCCCGACGCCGTCGCCGTCACCAGCGGCGACCGGCGGCTGTCCTACGCCGAGCTGAACACCCGGGCCAACCGCCTGGCCCACCTGCTGATCGAGCAGGGCGTGGCACCCGAGTCGTTCGTCGCGCTGCGGCTGGCCCGCGACGCCGACGCGATCGTCGCGCTGCTCGCGGTGCTCAAAGCCGGCGGCGCCTACGTGCCCGTCGACCCGTCCTACCCCGAGGACCGCATCGGCTTCATGCTCGCCGACGCCGCGCCCGTGCTCGTCCTCGACACGGTCGACAGCGCCGACGGCTACCCGGATACCAACCCGCGGGTGCCGCTGGAGCCCGAGCACCCCGCGTACATGATCTACACGTCCGGCTCCACCGGCCGCCCCAAGGGCGTCGTCGTCAGCCACGCCACGGCGGCCGACCTGACCGTGTGGGCCGCCGAGACCTTCGACGCCGACCAGCTGTCGCGCGTGCTGCTGGCCACCTCGCTCAACTTCGACGTGTCGGTGTTCGAGATCTTCGGCACGCTCGCCGCGGGCGGCAGCATCGACGTGGTCCGCGACCTGCTCGCACTGGCCGACAACCCCGACGAGCCGTGGACCGGCAGCCTCATCAGCGCCGTGCCCTCCGCCCTGGACCAGGTGCTCGGCGACAGCGGCGTCAAGGCGCACGCGGGCACCGTCGTGCTGGCGGGGGAGGCGGTCCCGTCCTCGCTGCTGCACCGCATCGCCACCATGCTGCCCGGCGCCCGGCTGGCCAACATCTACGGACCCACCGAGGCGACGGTCTACGCCACCGCCTGGTACGCCGCCGGCCCGGCCGACGAGGCGCCGATGGGCCGCCCGATCCGCAACCGCCGCGCCTACGTGCTCGACCAGCACCTGCGCCCGGTGCCACCCGGCGTGCCCGGCGAGCTGTATCTCGGCGGCACCGGCCTGGCCCGCGGCTACCACGCCCGGCCGGGCCTGACCGCAGGCCGCTTCGTCGCCGACCCGTACGCCCCCCAGTCGGGGGCGCGCATGTACCGCACCGGCGACGTCGTCCGCTGGCGGCCCGACGGCGAGCTCGACTTCGTCGGCCGCGTCGACCACCAGGTGAAGGTACGCGGGTTCCGGATCGAGCTGGGCGAGGTCGAGGCCGCGCTCACCGCCCTGCCCGCGGTCACCCACGCCGCGGTGATCGTCCGCGAGGACCGTCCCGGCGACCGGCGTCTGGTCGGCTACGTCGTCGGCGACGCCGAGCCGGCCGCGGTGCGGGCCGCCCTGGGCACCACCCTGCCCGAGTACATGGTCCCGTCCGTGGTCGTGCCGCTGCCGCGGCTTCCCCTGCTGCCCAACGGCAAGCTCGACCGCGCCGCGCTGCCCGCCCCGGACACCGCGAACGCCGGGGCCGGGCGGGCCGCCCGCAACCCCACCGAGCAGACGCTGTGCGACCTCGCCGCCGAGGTGCTCGGCGTCGACCAGGTCAGCATCGACGACAACTTCTTCGACCTGGGCGGCCACTCGCTGCTGGCCACCCGCTTCACCAACCGGGTCCGCAGCACGCTCGGCGCGGAGCTGTCCGTGCGGGCCCTGTTCGAGACACCGACCGTGGCCGGTATCGCCGCGAAGCTGACCAACAACGAACGGCCGCGCCCCGCGCTGCGGCCCATGCGAAACCGGAGGGACAACCCGTGATT
>NZ_BONF01000090.1 GCF_016862575.1 Catellatospora bangladeshensis
GCCGTCCCCCCGTAAACAAAGACTCAAGAGTTCAAAGCATCAAACGCCGCCGGATCACAATCCCTCAAAAACTGCGCACACCGCGCCGCCTCATCAGCCTCATTGATCTCCGCAGCAGCCACCGAAAGAGCATGCAGGCACCGCAGGAACCCCCGATTGGCCTCATGAGCCCACGGCACCGGCCCGTGCCCCTTCCACCCGGCCCGGCGCAGCTGGTCCAGCCCCCGGTGATAGCCGGTGCGGGCGTACGCGTACGCGGTGACGGGCTGGCCTGCGGTCAGTGCTCGTTGGGCGAGGGCGGCCCAGGCGGCGCTGTAGGTGGGGTGGTCGGCGGCGACCGGGGTGGGGTCGTCGGAGGCGGCGAGGGCGGCGGCCGCGTTCTCGTCGTCGGGGAGCAGGGTGGCGGGTGGTTCTGGCATCAGGTTCCGCATTGCCTTATTCAACCTGGTCCTGGGTGGGTTGTGCCCGCGGTGGGGTGCGTGGTTCGTCACGGGCATACTCGGCTGATGTCTGCTGCCACCCCGTTGGAGATCGAGTCTGTGCAGGAGCTGGCCGAGCGGCTGGCGGAGAAGAGCCTTGCGGGGCTGACCGTGCAAGGGCTGACGATCGATCAGGATCTGTCGCGTATCAAGGTGAAGGACGCCGTCTTCATCGGGTGTTCGTTTCCGAGCCTGGCCGCGGAGGCGGCGCTGGTACGCCGCGGGGCGCACGTGGTGCCGGTGGCGGACTGGGTGCCGTATCCGACGCATCCGGCGCGGCTGTACACGGCCGCGGATCTGACGGCGGGGTTCGCGGAGGGTGGGTTCGCGAACATGTACGACTCGCGGGTGTACCGGCATTTCGTGACGGAGGGCGGGCCGAACGCGGGGGTGCGGGAGGCGCTCGCGCAGCGGTTGCACGATCACGGGATCGACAACGCGCTGCATGACGCGGCGGCGGACTGGGCTCCGGCGCGCCGGATCGGGATCATGGGCGGGCATGCGGAGCTGCGGGGCAGCGGTGCGTATCGGCTGGCGGCGGCGATCGGGCACGGGCTGGCGGGGGCCGGGCGGCTCATCGTGACGGGCGGCGGGCCGGGCGTGATGGAGGCGGCGAACCTGGGTTCGTATCTGGCGGCGTACCCGGTGGAGGCGCTGGACGCGGCGGTAGGGCGGCTGGCGGAGGCGCCGGACTTCCACGACCACGACCCGTATACGCAGACGGCTCTGCACGTGCTGGCGGAGTATCCGGCCGTGGACCTGTGGGCGGGCGGCCTGTCGGTGCCGACGTGGCTGTACGGGCACGAGCCGGCGAACGTGTTCGCGGGGCAGATCGCGAAGTACTTCTCGAACGCGATCCGGGAGGACGTGATCCTGAAGCTCGCGCGGGGCGGGATCGTGTTCGCACCGGGCCGGGCGGGCACCGTGCAGGAGGTCTTCCAAGCGGCGACGAAGACGTACTACGCGACGGACGGTGACAGTGGCCCCTTCGTGTTCCTGGGCCGCCGCTTCTGGACGGAGGAGCTGCCGGTGACGGAGCTGCTGCGCACCCTCCTCGGCGGCGCCGAGCTGGCCTCCCTGGTCCACGTCACCGACGACGTGACCGAAGCCCTCGCCATCCTCTGCTGAAAGGAAGGGCACCTTCTTAGCTTT
>NZ_BONF01000091.1 GCF_016862575.1 Catellatospora bangladeshensis
AGGGGGCCGAGTTGTGGGTTGATGCCGGCGGCGACGGCCAGGCCGGCGATGACGATGTTGAACTCGCCGCGGGGTAGCAGGGCGACGCCTGCGCGCAGGCGGCCGGCGACGCTGATGTGGGCGCGTTTGGCGGCCCACCAGCCGGTGGCCATCTTGGTGGCGATCCCGGCCACGGCCATCAGGATCGCGATGCCTGCCACGGGGGGTAGGGCGCGGGGGTCGGTCTGCAGGCCGAAGAACACGAAGAACACGGCGGCGAACACGTCGCGCAGTGGGGTGAGCAGTTCGCGGGCGGTGTGGGCCAGGGGCCCGGACAGGGCGATGCCGACCAGGAACGCCCCGACCGCGGCGGACACCTGCAGCTGCTGGGCGACGCCCGCGACCAGGACGGTCAGGCCGAGGACTTTGAGCAGCAGGACCTCGGAGCTGGGTGAGGCGACGAACTTCTCGACATACCGGCCGAACTTGAGCGCGATGACGAGGATGACGGTGATGGTGGCGCCGGCGATGGCCAGGGTGGTCATGCCCGCGGCGAAGCTGGCCCCGGCGAGCATCGCGGTCAGGATCGGCAGGTACATGGCCATGGTGAGGTCTTCGAAGACCAGCAGGGACAGCACGATCGGGACTTCGCGGTTGCCGAGCCAGTTCAGGTCGGCCAGGACCTTCGCGGTGATCCCCGACGACGTGACGTACGTGATGCCGCCCAGGGCGACGGCCGCGACCGGGCCCCAGCCGAGGATCAGCGCGACGGCGACGCCGGGCGCGGCGTTGAGGACGAGGTCGACCAGCCCGGCGGGGGCGTTGTGGCGCAGGGTGCCGACCAGTTCGGGGGCGGTGTATTCCAGGCCGAGGGTGAACAGCAGCAGGATGACGCCGATCTCGGCGCCGGTCGCGGCGAACTCGCCTGCGGCGTCGATGGGCAGCAGGCCGCCCTTGCCGAACGCCAGACCGGCCAGCAGGTACAGGGGGATGGGGGAGATACCGACCCGCAGCGACAGCGCGCCGAGCAGGCCCAGGGCGAGGATGACCGCGCCGATCTCGATGAGGACCAGGGCTCCGTGCATACGCGTCAGCCGTTGCGCATGATGTCGGTGACCGCGTCGGTGCCCTCCGCGGTGCCCACCGCGACAGCGAGGTCACCGGGGTGGAACACGAAGTCCGGCCGGGGGCTGGCCAGGATCTCCCCACCACGGATCACCGCCACGATCGACGCGCCCGTCCGCGTGCGGGCCTGCGTGTCGCCCAGGGTCCGGCCGTCGAACGGCGACCCGGCGATCACCGGGACCTGCACCGTCAGCAGGCCGACGACCTGCCGGCGCAGGTCGGCCAGCCGCTCCACGATCCGGGACGTGCCCAGCAGCTCGGCCACACCGTTGGCCTCGTCGGTGTTCAGCGACAACGTCACCACCGCCGAATCAGGATCATCAGGTTTGTAGATCACGATGTCCCGCCGCCCCGACACGTGCGACACCACCGCCGCATGCTGGCCCTTGACCGTCTGGAACTCGTGACGCAGCCCGATACCCGGCAACGCGGTGCGCTCGACGTCCAACG
>NZ_BONF01000092.1 GCF_016862575.1 Catellatospora bangladeshensis
CCGTTTAACGTAAGTTTCAGCAGTTCAGGGCCTTGACGGCTTGCTTCTTCAGGGCTGGATGTCGCGCCGCGGGTGTCGATGTCCGGCCCTTTGGCCTGCCCGGACCGGGCTTGCCGGGTTTCGGCCAGGTCGCTGGGGTGCCGATCCGGTGTAGCAGTTGGGCGAAACCCTGCCGGACGCGGCCGGGGGTCATCCTGTCGGCGGGCAGGGGCGGCTGCCAGGGCAGGCGGTGGTCAGCCACGAGGGGCCTGGCCAGGCGGAGTTGGGTCAGCGCGGCGAGGATGAGCTGGGTCCACCGGTCGGCCTGTTCTGGGGTGCGTGGTTTCGGGTTGGTCCAGCCCAATGCCTGTTTGGCGAAGCGCAGGGTGTGTTCTATGTCGAAGCGGCGGATGTAGACCTGCCAGATCCGGTCGAGGTCGCAGTCGTCGGTGGGGCCGGTCCACCACAGCCACAACGTCTTGGGTTCGCGCTGGCGGCGTCCGGGCAGGCGCGAGACCTGCACCCTGATCACGGTGCCTTCGATGATGGCGAACATGCCGGTCGGGTCTCGGTAGGTGCGCTGGTGCGGGTGCAGGCGGTGCCATGCCTGGACCTGGACCATGCCGTAGGTGTCGTGTTCGCGCACCAGTTCCTGGTCGGGGGTGGGCCAGGTGGCCGGGTCGCTGCAGGAGAACCGGGGGCCGTGCCGTTGGGGGCGTCCGCCTGCGGGGCTGCGTGGCTTGACCGATGCGCGGGCGGAGAACCGTCGGTCGCTTTTGATCCGGACGACGGTCTGGACATTGGTGTCGGCCAGGCCGACCGCAAGTTGGACGGGGTCGTAGCCGCCGTCGAACGCGACCATCGGTGCGGACCCCGACGGTGGCAGGTGGGGCAGCAGCGCGCGGATCTGCGCGACGGCCACGGTGTTGGGGTTGTCGCCGACCTGCAGGCGCACCGCGTCCAGGGGCGCGGTCCACGAGTCCGCGCCCGGACTCAGCCCGACCAGCCAGGAGTAGCACCAGCCCGCCACGATCGGCTTGCCCGCCGAGTGGCGGGTCGGGTGGTAGTAGTAGCCGCGGCCGGGTGAGCACTCGGCATCGCAGCGGGGCCAGGTCGTGGCGTCGACGGCGAAGTCCGGCCTCCAGCCGGCAGGACGGGCGGCGGCAAGGACGTCGCGCAGCTGGCCGGCGTCGATGACGCCACCGGCCAGGGCCGCGTACGCACTGCCGTGCCCGCGCATCGCCGTGTCGGCCAGGGTCAGATGCGCGATCGACGTGACCGGAATCGGGCAGCTGACCGCGTCGAACAGCTCGAACAGCGCGTCGGCCCAGCGGCCGAAGCAGTCGTACACGTCGTTGCGGAACCGTCGAAGTTCACCCTGGTCACCGACATCGGGCAGGGTGATACTGCTGGTAGCGGCCATCGCGGCCTCCGGGAGAAGGGGAAGTTCTCTCGAACATCACCGCGATGGCCGCTTCTGTCATTCCCCACGTCGAGGGACAAAAGCCCAGCTCACGTTAAAGGG
>NZ_BONF01000093.1 GCF_016862575.1 Catellatospora bangladeshensis
TTGACTTAAGGGTGGGGCGGTGTGGTCAAGACCGCCCGTGCTGCGAAAAGCAACAGGACTCCTCAATATCAGTTCGACCAAGAATTGACCTGAGGAGTCCCGTTGCAGCAGCAGTCTGCCATCACGCGAACGATCACGGTAGCGGCCGGGGTGTTCGCCCCGGGTCATCTGGGCGAGTTGACACAGATCCTGGACTTCGACCTGGTAGACGCGGTCGTGGCGGAGACCGGCACGGTGCAGCGGCGGGTCCGGCTGCTGCCCTCGCGGGTGCTGGTCTTCTTCGTGCTGGCGTTGGCGCTGTTCGAACGGTGCGCTTACCGGCAGGTGTGGGCCAAGCTGACTGCGGGCCTGGGCGGGCTGGTGGTGGCGTGCCCGAGCGCGTCGGCGTTGAGCCGGGCCCGGCGCAGGGTCGGCCCCAAACCGCTGCGTGCGCTGTTCGAGGCGGTGTCCGGTCCGGTGGCCTGGACCTCGGCCCGATCGGCGTTCTGGCGAGGACTGCGCACTGTCGCGATCGACGCCACGATGCTGCACGTGCCCGACACGTCGGCGACCGTGGCCCGCTACCCCAAACGGCAGGGTCCGGCGGCGGGTTTCGGCTACCCGTACCTGCGGCTGGTCGTGCTCATCGAGTGCGGAACCCGCGCGCTGCTGGGTGCCGCGTTCGGCCCGGAGAGCACCGGCGAACACGCCTACGCCCGCCGGCTGCTGGACAAACTCGACGCGGGAATGCTGCTGCTGGCAGACGCCTACTACGACAGCTGGCGCCTGCTGGCCGAGATCACCGCCACCAGCGCGCACTACCTGTGCCGCTCCGGCGCGGGCCGCGTCCCGCTGATCCTGACCCGGCTGCCCGACGGCTCCTACCTGTCCGCCCTGGGCCACGGCCGCCTGCGCGTACGCGTCATCGAGGCACTGATCGAGGTCAGCCTCACCGACGGCACCACCCGCACCGAACAGTGGCGACTGATCACCAGCCTGCTCGACCCCGCCCACCACCCCGCGGCCGAACTCGTCGAGCTCTACCACCAGCGCTGGCAGATCGAAACCACCTACCTGTCGATCAAGTCCACGATCCTTGACGGCCGGGTCCTGCGCTCACACCACCCCGCCGACATCGACCAGGAGATCTGGGCGCTGCTGACCGTCTACCAGGCCATCATCCGCCTGACCGCCGACGCGGTCACCGCACTGCCCGACACCGAACACCATCGCGCAAGTTTCACCATCGCCCTGGACACCGCACGCGACCAGGTCATCACCGCTCAAGCAGTCATCCCGCCCGACGGCCCCGCCGTGCTGGTCGGCGCAATCGGGCGGGCAGTGCAGAACAACCTGCTGCCCGCCCGCTGCCACCACCGCACCAAAGCACGCACCCGCAAGAACCCGACCAGCAAATACGGCCCCAACGCCGGCCGGCACCCACAACAGACCCAGATCTACACCCTGCACGCCACCATCACGAT
>NZ_BONF01000094.1 GCF_016862575.1 Catellatospora bangladeshensis
CAAGGCGGGGGTTAGGAGTTCGATTCTCCTAGGCTCCACCAGCTATAACTAGGCTGTACCGAAGGCTGTAGTACAGCCATCGGTACAGCCTAGCGCTTTTTGATCTAGCTATTGGGGCCTCTTCTCCTCGCCTTCCTCGCCCATGATTCGATCGATGCCGTCCGCTGCGTCGCGCGCCTTCGCGGGCAGGACATGCCCGTAGGTGTCGGCCGTGAGACGGATCGTGGAGTGGCCGAGCAGGTCCATCACGGTTCGCAGTTCCTGCCCGTCGTGGAGGAGGAACGTCGCGAACGCGTGCCGGAGATCGTGCAGCCGGAGCCATTCCAGCCCTGCGGCCTGGCGAGCCTGCTCGAACCGCCGGTTGACGTTGCGCGGCTCCATCGGTCCACCCAGCGTGTTGGCGAAGACAAGGCCGGAGTCACGCCACAGCTCACCGACAGCCGCCATTTCCCGGTCCTGCACCTCACGGTGTCGCACGAGCGCCTCGCAGGCGAGCCGCGCCAGCGGCACGGGCCGCGCCGACCGGTGCGTCTTCGGCGACACGATCCTGAGCTGACCGCTGACCCGCTGGAGCGTCTGGCGGACGAACAGCACCTTCTCGTCAGTCTCGACGTCGATCCACCGCAGGCCGAGCAGCTCGCCCCGCCGCAGGCCTGTGGTTAGCGCCAGGACGAAGAACGCCTCCAGGCGGTCGCCCGACACCTCCGCGAGCAGCTTCCGGGCCTCGGCCGGCGTGAGCGCCCGGCGCTCCGTCCGGCCGAGCTTCGGCAGCTTCGCGGCCTTCGCAGCGTTGCGCTCGACCAGGTCGAGGCGGAGAGCGTCGGCCAGGGCGACGCGTAGCACCGCGTGAATCTTCACCACCGACGCGGCGGCCATCCTGTCGCGCAGCTGCGCCACCATGCGTTGCACGTCCCGCGGTGCCAGCTTGTCGAGCTTGATTCGCCCGAGGTGGGGGATCAGGTGTCCGTCGATGACCTGCCGGTATCGCGCGATCGTCGTCGGCTTGGTGGAGCCGTCCCGGTCCTTCTCCGCCAGCCACTCAGTCAGCCACTCCGCGAGTGTGCGAGGCGCAGCCGCCAGGTTCATGCCGAGCTGGAGCGCGCGGCGCAGCTCGTCACGCTTCTTGATGGCCTCGGCTTCGCTGGTGGCGTAAACGTACTTGCGGCGGCGTTTGCCATCGATCCAGCCGAGATCGACTACAGCGGCCCAGAGGCCCGGCCGCTGCTCGTATACCGAACCTTCGCCGTGCCCACGGCGATTCTTGCCACTCATGCCATGCCCTCTTCACTGGTCAGGAACTCTTCGATTGCGGTGACGGGGATCAGGCGGGCGCGGCCCGCTTTGACGGAACGGAGGCGTCCGGCGCGCATGAGCACATACACCGTGTCTCGGCAGATGCCGAGCAGTTCGGCAGCCTCTGCGGGCCGAACGCTGCGCTTCTCT
>NZ_BONF01000095.1 GCF_016862575.1 Catellatospora bangladeshensis
GGGTTGCGTCCAGGGACGTGGTGTAGCAGCGGTCGGGTCTTGGACTCGGGCGTAACGAGATAAACGGCCATCGGATTGATCCTTCAAAGACCGACCAAGATCTTGAGGGAGCAGGAATCCGATGACCGCACTTGAGAGTGTGGACGCTGCCGCGTGGCTTCGCCAGCAGGCGGGCCAAGGCAACCCTGACGTGTTGCGGACGATGATCACCGCGTTCGCCAACGCTCTGATGTCGGCCGAGGCCGACGCGGCCTGTGGCGCCGAGTACGGCCAGCGCAGCGACGACCGGGTCAACCACCGCAACGGCTACCGGCCCCGAGAGTGGGACACCCGCGCCGGGACGGTCGAGTTGGCCATCCCGAAGCTGCGCACCGGGTCGTACTTCCCGGAATGGCTCCTGGACTACCGCCGCCGTGCTGAGCAGGCCCTGGTGTCGGTCGTTGCCACGAGCTACCTGCTCGGGGTGTCGACCCGGCGGGTGGAGAAGCTGGCCGAGCAACTGGGCGTGACACGGCTGTCCAAGTCCCAGGTCTCGGAGATGGCCCAGACCCTGGACGCGCAGGTCGAGGCGTTCCGCAGCCGACCCCTCGACTCGGCGCACTACACGTTCGTGTCCCTGGACGCGCTGACCATGAAGGTCCGCGAGGACGGCCGGACCGTCAACGTCGCCTGCCTGGTCGCGGTCGGCGTCAACGCCGACGGGCATCGTGAGGTCCTGGGCCTGGACGTGTGCGCCGAGGAGGACGGTGCCGGCTGGCTGGCGTTCCTGCGCGCCTTGACCGCCCGCGGCCTGACCGGCGTGAAGCTGGTCATCTCCGACGCCCACCGCGGCCTGGTCAACGCGATCGGGTCCGCGCTGCCCGGCGCGGCCTGGCAGCGCTGCCGCACCCACTACCTGCGCAACCTGCTCACCCGCGTGCCCAAGTCGGCGCAGCCGTGGCTGGCCACGATGGTCCGCACCATCTTCGACCAGCCCGACGCCGCCGAAGTGCACGCCCAGTACGCCCGGGTCGTCGACGCCATCGCCGCGAAGTACCCGGCCGCTGCCGAGCACCTCGACGAGGCCCGCGACGACCTCCTGGCGTTCACCGCGTTCCCGAAGGAGATCTGGCGCCAGATCTGGTCCAACAACCCGCAGGAGCGGCTCAACAAGGAGATCCGCCGACGCACCGACGTCGTGGGGATCTTTCCCAACCGCGCCGCCGTGATCCGGCTGGTCGGCGCGGTACTGGCCGAGCAGACCGACGAATGGACCGAGCAGCGCCGTTATATGGGCCCTGAACTCCTCGCCAAAGCCCGCAAGGAGACCATCGACGACCAGACCACGCCCAGCGCGGCGCAGCCCGAACCCGAGCTCACCGCCGCATAAGCTCAGCCCAGGATCAGCGATGGTCGTCTACTCGTACACCACTTCCCTGGACGTGAC
>NZ_BONF01000096.1 GCF_016862575.1 Catellatospora bangladeshensis
GGATGCTCCTATGGATGTCAAGCCGGTGTGGGTTGGCATCCGTGGGTGTGTTCAGCGGTGATGATCTGGTAGATCTCGCGTGCCAGGTAGCGTTTGAGGCAGCGGATGATCTCTTTCTTGGACAGGCCTTCGGTGGTGCGGCGTTGGGCGTAGGCCTGTGTTTGCGGGTTCCAGCGCAGGCGGCTGAGGACGATGAGGTAGAGCGCGCAGTTGGCTTGGCGGTCGCCACCGCGGTTGAGGCGGTGGCGCTGTGTCCTGCCTGACGAGGCTGGTAGTGGTGCGGCGCCGCAGAGCATCGCGAACGCGGCCTGGCTGTGCAGGCGCTGTGGGTTGGCTCCGGCGGTGACCAGGAGCTGTCCTGCGGTGTCGGGGCCGATGCCGGGCTGGGCCAGCAGGGTGGGGTTGATGGCCCGCACGAGGGGTTCGATCATCTTGTCGAGGGTTTTGATCTCGGTGGTCAGCTGCTGGTGGCGCCGGGCCAGGGACCGTAGCGCGATGCGGGCCGCGGTGGTGGGGTCGGCGTAGCCGGCCGGGTCGCAGGTGTCGGCGGCGCAGCGCCTGACCAGTGCTGCGGCCCGCAGGCCACGCAGAGGCGCGCGTACTTCTTCGGCGGCGGTGACGACCAGGTCCTGGATCTGGCGCTGGACGGTGGCGCGCTGGGTGACGGCGCTGCGGCGGGCGACGCGCAGCTGCCGTAGGGCCTCGACCTGGCCGTGGCGCTGCTTGGGGATCACGGTGGCGCGTGTGGCCAGCACGGCGCGTGCGGCGGCTTCGGCGTCGGCAGGGTCGTCTTTGCCTTTGCGGCGGCGGGTGGCCCGGTCCGGGCGGGCGACCTCGACCACCTGCACTCCCGCACGGGTCAGGTAGCCGGTCAGGCCGGCGCCGTAGGAGCCGGTGCCCTCGACCCCGGCCACTGTCGGGGTCCCGAACGTGGCGAGCCAGTCCAGCAGTTGCCGGTAGCCGTCACCGGTCGCGGGGAAACCGGCCGTGGCCAGCAGCCGGCCGTGCTCGTCGAGCACGGCCGCGGTGTGGGTGTCCTTGTGGGTGTCCACGCCCGCGATGATCTGCGGGCCGGGATGTGTCATGGTGGGCATCAGCCGTCCTTGGCTTGACCGGACAGGGGCGGCACGCACCGCGCCGGCAAGCGGACAGAACAGTGATGAGGCCTCTGGACCAGGCTCTTATCAGGTCACGCCCGCGACGCCCGTGTGTGCAGAGTCCTCCCGGCACGGTCGACAGATCCAACCCAAGACCCAAGGTCAGTTAAGAAGAGGGTCAGACCGGACCGGGAGGACTCCCACCCATCATCCTCACTGTTAAGAAGGGCACCTTC
>NZ_BONF01000097.1 GCF_016862575.1 Catellatospora bangladeshensis
GTGAGGTTCCCCCGTTAGCCCGGAGACTTTCGATCATGGTCTGATAGACCCTGACCAGGAGGTTTTCGTGCCCGCCCCACGTAAGTACCCGGACGAACTGCGCCAGCGCGCGGTGCGGCTCTACCGGGAGTCCGACCCCAAACCGATCATCAAGCGCCTGGCCGAACAACTCGGCGTGCATCCCGAAGCACTGCGCAACTGGATCCGCCAGGACCAGGCCGATCACGGTGAGCGCTTCGACCAGCCGACCACGGCCGAGGCCGAGGAGCTACGCCGGCTTCGCAAAGAGAACGCTGAGCTGCGCAGAGCCAACGAGATCCTCAAGGCCGCCTCGGCTTTTTTCGCCTCGGAACTCGACCCGACCCGGCGACGGTCATGACGCTCGTGACCGAGCTGCGCGACCGCTTCGGGGTCGAGCCCGTCCTCCGGGTCCTGCAGATCGCCCCGTCGACCTACTACGGCTGGGTGGCCCGCGAGGCCGACCCGGGCGTGCGGGAGGTCGAAGACCGTGGACTGCTGAGCGAGATCGTCGACATCCACGAGCGCTCCGGGCAGACCTATGGCAGCCCACGGGTGCACGCCACCCTGGCCCGTCGGGGCATCCGCGTCGGCCGCAAGCGGGTCGAGCGGCTGATGCGCGAACACCACCTGCAGGGTGCGTTCTTGCGCCGAGGTTGGCGCGGCGGGTCCACCTGGCAGAACCCGAAGGCTGATCCGGCGCCGGACCTGGTCAACCGGGACTTCACCGCCGGCGCCCCGAACCGGCTGTGGGTCGCCGACGCCACCCGTATCGTCACCGGGCAGGGCGTGCTGTGGCTGGCCGCGGTCCGTGACGCGTTCTCCAACCGCATCGTCGGGTGGAAGACCTCCGACCGGTGCAACACCGACCTCGTCCTGGGTGCTCTCGAGTACGGGATCTGGTCACGCGACGTCCGCGACGGCCAGTTGATCCACCATTCGGATCGCGGGTCGACCTACACCTCTATCCGCTTCAGCGAACGCCTGGCCGACAACGGGATCCTGCCCTCGATGGGGTCCGTCGGGGATTCGTACGATAACGCGCTCATGGAGAACTTCTTCTCCACGCTGAAGATCGAACTCGTGTACCGGACCTCGTGGCGCACCCGCGATGACGCGGAGAACGCGATCTTCGCCTACATCGACGGCTGGTACAACCGCGAACGCATCCAGAAGGACCTCGGCTGGCTTTCCCCGGACGAGTACGAGGCCACCTGGTACGCAAAGAACATCAATACACCCGACCCCGTGAACACCACCCTTGAGCAGGTCGTAGCCTGCTAACCGCCTCTCCGGCTTATCGGGGGAACCTCA
>NZ_BONF01000098.1 GCF_016862575.1 Catellatospora bangladeshensis
ATTTATTGGCATCGTGGTCCCGGCGGCGGGACGCCCCCGCCGCATCCCCCTTCGGGAATCGACGGAGGTTCCACAAGTGATGATCAATCGTAGGCGTGTCGTGGCCGGTCTGGCCGGTCTCGGCCTGGCCGCGGCGAGCCTGGTCGCGGCGGCCGGCCCGGCCTCGGGCGGGATCCCGCCGCGGTGGGTGGGGACCTGGGGGACCGCCCTGACCGCACCGAGCCTGGCCAACACCGGCAGTTCCCTCAACGGGTTCGCCGACCAGTCGATCCGGCAGATCGTGCGGGTGTCGCTGGGCGGCGAGCAGGTCCGGCTGCGGTTCACCAACGCGTACGGCACCGGCCCGCTGAGCATCGGGCATGCCACCGTCGGCCTGCCCGCCACCCCCGGCTCGCCCACCCTGCAGGCCGGGTCGGTCCGGGAGGTCACCTTCAACGGCGGCAGCGCCTCGGCCGTGGTGTACAAGGGCGCGGAGGTGCTGTCCGACCCGGTCGACCTGACCGTCGCCGGCACGTCCGAGCTGGCGGTCACGATCTACCTGCCCACCCCGACCGGCGCCACCTCCTGGCACTGGACGGCACGGCAGACGTCGTACATCTACGCCGGCGACCGCGCCGCCGACACCGACGGCACCGGCCAGACCGCGGCGTACAACCACTTCTACTACCTGGCCGGGGTCGAGGTCTCGACCAAGACCGGCCTGGGCACGGTCGTGGTGCTCGGCGACTCCATCAGCGACGGGTCGGGTTCGACGCTGGGGGCGAACACCCGCTGGCCGGACTACCTCGCGTCGCGGATCAACAGCACCTGGCCCGCGCTGGGCGACCCCGGTGTGATCAACGTGGCGCTGGCCGGTAACCAGGTCACCAAGGACGGGCTGGCGATCAACAGCCCGGCCCTGGGCAACAGCGCCCTGGCCCGCCTCGACGACGACGTGTTCAACCAGCCCGGCGTGCGCAGCGTGTTCGTCGAGCTGGGCATCAACGACGTCCACCTGTCCGGCTTCACCGCCGAGCAGATCATCGGCGGGCTCCGGCAGCTCGCCGCGCAGGCCGAGGCCCACGGGGTGCGCACCGTCGTGGCGACGCTCGGGCCGTTCGAGGGGTACTCGACCTGGACGCCGGAGAAGGAGGCCGTCCGCCAGGCGGTCAACACGTGGCTGCGCGGGGACACCGGCTTCGACGGGCTGGTCGACTTCGACCAGATCCTGCGCGACCCGGCCAACCCGAGCAAGGTCCTGCCCGCCTACGACAGCGGCGACCACATCCACCCCAACGACACCGGCGCCCAGGCCCTGGCCAACGCCGTACCGCTCTGGCTGCT
>NZ_BONF01000099.1 GCF_016862575.1 Catellatospora bangladeshensis
AAAGGACGGGACCGGGGCCGCCGTGCGCCCAGAGCACTGGACATACCGGCTCCTAGCCCTCCGAGCAGAACAGGCAGGGGGCGAAGCCTGAGCGCCGCCAGCTCCCCGGCGTCCATTCATCACATCGTCCGCCGATCCAACCTTGATGACTCTGCCGAATTGTTCTCTAGAGGATCAAGGCGGCGCTGAAGCGCCGCACCGTGGCCGCTCGCCCTTCCCCGCGCTCATGCCTTCGGCCCGCGCGGGGAGGGCGGCGGCCCGCACCGGCGCCACAGGCCGCAGTCTCTAGCGACACCGGGAACCCTCACCAGAGCCGTCCAGGACGCTTCCCGGGCACTCCAGCGCGACACCGCTAGACACTAGGCCGCAGGCTGCACGCCGACCAGGTCGCTAGCATTAGCGCTAGACCTAGCGGCGACTCTGGACCTCCCGATCGGGGACGATCTCTGGCCCGGTGGGGTGGGTTACGTTCGGAGGAAGGTGTCAGTGATCGAGAAGGTTGGCTGCACCTGGATGCGTGTGCTTCCCGTGCATCCCTCCGCGCGGTACTCCAGCACGACGAACCGACGTGGGCCGTTCGCCTCAGCGGCAAGCCGTGTGGACTGCTCCCTAAACAGGTCAGCGATAACGTTCGGGCCGCTCGTGAGCCGGATCCTCACACTCTGGTCAGTCTCGTCCCACGTGAGATGCAGTTCTTCTGCCTTGCTGATGGGCACGCGCAGTTCTCGCACGTACTCGTCCCCGGAGATCTCCTCTGTCTGCGGAGCCACCCCTAGCAGCGAGAGCCAGACATCATCAGGAGCTACGGCGAGCGGCGACATGTCGGCCACCCTAGAACCGCAGGCGTGGCAGCTGCAATCTGCCTTGGCCCACGTCGGCGCGGGAACACCGCCAGCCGTCTGGTGACGCTGCCAGTCGGGCGTGCCATCGATAGCGCCTCCGGCGGGGGCCGCCCCGGCCCCGGGATGGAGGGGGATGCGTGGGCGTCTTGCGGCCGGGTGGGTGGTTGGGGTGGGGCCATCCCGCCCACCGCCGACCCAGGCGGATGCCTACGCGGAACCTGGCCCCGCCGGCAAGGCTCGCCGTAGGCGACCGCGCTTGCGCGGCTTGGCCTTGCCGGCGGGGCCAGAACCCGCGTCCACGGAGTGTGGGTCGACGGCGGACGGGATGGCAGGCCTCTCGCTTGGAGTGCTCGTTGCGGCTGGGCTTGTGTTAG
>NZ_BONF01000100.1 GCF_016862575.1 Catellatospora bangladeshensis
TCTTGCGCGGCGGTTTCTATCGGTTGTTGCAACGGGTATGGATCTTGGAGGAGGTGGTCCGTGCCCGGCAAACGTCTGACTTCGCAGGAGCGTGCCCAGATCGAGGTGTTGTTCGGTCAGGGCCTGCGGTTTTCGCAGATCGCTGCGGCTATCGGCCGTGACCGCACCACGGTGTGGCGTGAAGTGACCCGCAACAACGCCCACAAGGGCTCGTACGTGCCCGATGGGGCGTGGCATCCGCATGGCCGCAAGCTGGGGTATGTGCCCGGGCGCGGGTACCCCCGACACTGGGGCGGGGCGTACCGGTGGAAGTACTCCCATCGCCATGCCCAGGACCGTGCTGACCAGCGGGCACGACGCCCACGCGACGGGAAGCTGCGGGCCAGGCGCAGCCGTACGATGGCACCGCTGTGGCACCTCGTGCGAGAACGGCTGGCCATGCGGTGGTCGCCGGTGCAGGTCGCCCGGTCGCTGCGCATGGACTTCCCCGAGCAGCCGGAGCATTGGGTGTCACACGAGACGATCTACCAGGCGATCTACTACCAGGCCCGGGGCGGGATGCGCGAGGAGCTGGCCCGGCAGGTCGCATTGCGGTCCGGGCGGGCCGAGCGCCGCCCGCAGTCCAGGGCCGCCTCGGCTGGGCGCGGAGCCAAGCCGTGGATACGCGACCTGCACATCTCCACTCGCCCGGCCGAGGCCGCCGACCGGGCCGTGCCCGGCCACTGGGAAGGCGATCTGATCATCGGCGCTCGGGGGTCCAGCGCGATCATCACCCTGGTCGAACGCAGTACCCGGTACGTGATGCTGGGCGCGTTGCCCAACTCGCGGGTCAGCGAAGAGGTCACCGACGTGCTGACCGGGCTGATGCGGCGGCTGCCGGCCGAGCTGCGCCAGACCTTGACCTGGGACCAGGGCTCGGAGATGGCCCAGCACGCCCGGTTCACCCTGGCCACCGACTGCCGGGTCTTCTTCTGTGATCCCCACGCGCCCTGGCAGCGCGGCAGCAACGAGAACACCAACGGGCTGCTGCGCCAGTACTTCCCCCGCAGCAGCACCGACTTCCGCACCATCAGCCAGGACGAACTCGACGCGGTCGCCCGCGAACTCAACGGACGACCGCGCCAAACCCTCGACTGGCAAAATCCCGCTCAACGACTCAACCAGTACCTCGTTGCAACAACCACTTGAGCCAGCCCGCGC
>NZ_BONF01000101.1 GCF_016862575.1 Catellatospora bangladeshensis
GACGGTCCCGATGTCCACCCGACTGGCCATGATCACCGCCGCGGAGATGCCCGGCGTTACGGTCACCGACCTGTGCGCTCAACTCGGCATCTCCCGCAAAACGTTCTACGAGATGCGCAAACGCTTCGACAAGGAAGGCCCGGCGGGACTGGAACCCCGCTCCCGCCGGCCCCTGTACTCACCCACCCAGATCCCCGCCGCAGTCGAACAGCGCATCGTCCGGCTGCGCGAACAACTACCCCTGGACAACGGCGCGCAGGCGATCTTCTACCACCTGCAGCGCGACGGCATCGAACCCCTGCCCAGCCCACGCACCGTCCACCGCGTCCTGGTCCGCAACGGCCTGGTCACACCCCAACCCGCCAAACGGCCCCACGCGTCCTGGCACCGCTTCGAATACGACGCCCCCAACGCCTGCTGGCAGATCGACGCCACCCGCTGGCAGCTACGCTCCGGACGCACCGTCTGGATCATGGACATCCTCGACGACCACTCCCGCTACCTCGCCGCCGCAGACGCCGTACCCGCAGACACCACCACAGCCGCCTGGAACGCCTTCTGCCACGCCGCCACCGAATGCGGCCCACCCGCCAAAGTCCTGTCCGACAACGGCCTGTGCTTCACCGGCGGCCTACACGCTCCCGGCGCGTTCGAACGCAACCTCGCCGCCCTGGGCATCACCAAAGCCAACTCCCGCCCCTACCACCCACAAACCTGCGGCAAGCTCGAACGCGCCCACCAAACCCTCAAGAAGTGGCTACGGCCCCGACCGGCCGCGCGCAGCCTGCCAGACCTGCAACGCCAACTCGACGACTTCCGCGCCTACTACAACCACCACCGCCCCCACCGGGCACTACACGGCGCCACCCCCGCCGAACGCTTCCACGCCACCACACCCGCCCGACCCGCCGGCACACCCATCGACCTGCCCCAACCACCCACCCTGACCATCACCGACCGCACCACCACCAGCCAGGGCGTCATCAACGCCAGCAAAGCGGTCATCAACGTGGGCACCACACGGGCAGGCCACACGCTCACCGTGATCACCTACGGCGAACGTGTGGCCATCCTCGACGGCACAACACTCGTACGCGTCCTGACACTCGAACCAGGCCGGCGCTACTACCCGCTACTGTCACCGATGTCCTGACACATCCGTGTCACCGATGACTCGCCACATCACA
>NZ_BONF01000102.1 GCF_016862575.1 Catellatospora bangladeshensis
CGGTTTCAAACGGTCCGTGCAATTGGTCGTTGACCAAGGCACGGACCGTTTGAGGAGCGGGTGTGGCGAAGGCTCATGTGCTGACGGCGGGTCACCGCCAGGTGATCGAGAACATGTGGGGGCTGGGTTCGACATATGCCCAGATCGCGACGGTGGTCGGGGTCGCGGTGTCGTCGGTGTGGCGGGAGATCCGCCGGTCCAACTCCAGCCGCCACGGGGTGAAGAACCCTTTGGGCGCGACACGTGGTGGGCTGTACCGGTGGGGCTATCGCGCCGGGTGGGCCGAGGCCAAGGCCGGTGAGCGCCGCAAACGGCCCAAGGCCCGGCGGCTGGGTGACGGGCCGGTGCGTGATCAGGTGGTGCAATGGCTGAGGCTGCGCTGGTCGCCCACCCAGATCGCAGGCAGGTTGCGTACCGAGTTCACCGACCGGCCGGAGATGCATGTGTCGCACGAGACGATCTATCAGGCCGTCTTCCTGCAGACCCGCGGCAGTCTGCGGGAACTGCTCGACGACGCGCTGCGCAGTGGCCGTGGCGCACGCCGCAGCCAGTCCCGGGCCGCGCAGGCCGCGCGTAAGGCGCTTAGCGGAAGGCCCTGGGTCACCGAGGACATCCACATCGCCGCGCGCCCGGCCGAGGCCACCGACCGGGCCGTGCCGGGGCACTGGGAAGGTGACCTGGTCATCGGCCGTGCCGGCACCTCGGGAATCGTGACGCTCGTGGAACGCAGCACCCGTTACGTCCTGCTGGGCGCCCTGCCCGGCGGCCGGACCAGCCCCGAGGTCCTCGACGTGGTCCGTGACCTGCTAGGCCGCCTGCCCACGCATCTGGTGCGGTCGCTGACCTGGGACCAGGGCAACGAGATGGCCGGCCACGCCGCGTTCACCCTGGCGACCAAGTGCCCGATCTACGTGTGCGACCCCCACGCCCCCTGGCAGCGTGGCACCAACGAGAACACCAACGGGCTGCTGCGCCAGTACTTCCCCAAAGGCAAGACCGACTTCCGCACCATCGACCAGGCCCACCTCGACACCGTGGCCGTCGAACTCAACGGCCGCCCCCGCCAGACCCTCGGCTGGCAGACACCAGCCGAGGCCCTGGAACGGGTACTCGTTGCACCGACCGTTTGAAACCG
>NZ_BONF01000103.1 GCF_016862575.1 Catellatospora bangladeshensis
AGAGTGACCGGCATTTGGCGGGTTACTTGAGACGTCGGGTGGTGGGGCGGCCGTCCCAGCGGTAGTGGGGGCGTGCTCGTCGGATGAGTTGGCGTGTGGTGATCAGGGCTGCTGCGAGGTAGAGGTAGAAGTCCACGACTGCCGCATCGCGTTCGGTGCAGCGGCGGATCTTGCCGTAGTCGTTCATCCAGGAGTTGGTTCGTTCCACCACCCAGCGTCTGCCGACCTGTATCGGGGCGGGTACGCCTTTGCGGGCGATCTGGCCGTGCAGACCCCGGTCGGTCAGGCGCTGTCGGGTGGGGGTGTTGTCGTAGGCGCGGTCCAGGTGCACGGTGACGTGTTCGGGTATGGGGCCGGTCTGTGTGACGGCGGTGTCGAGGCTTGCTTCCAGCAGGGCGTTGTCGTTGCGGTTGGCGGGGGCGGAGATCACTGCCAGGGGTATGCCGGTGGCGTCGACGGTGGTGGAGCGCTTGAGTCCGCCTTTGCCGCGGTCGACTGGTGAGCGTCCGGCGCGCTGGCCGCCGCAGGGGGCTTTGGTGAGGGCGCCGTCGACTGCCAGGTCGTGCAGGTCCAAGCCGATCATGTGGTCGTGGGCGGCCAGGGCCAGGGCGTGTAGTTGCTGGCTGAGTCCGGCATCGGCCCAGGCTTTGCGGCGTCGGCGGATGGTGCGGTCGGAGCAGCCGGCGGTGGCGATGCGTTCGTAGCCGGAGCCGTGGACCAGGGCGTTGATGACGTGTTCGAACACCACCCGGTCGGGGATGCGCCGGCGGTGGCAGCCCAGCGGGTGGGCCGGGTCGTACTCGGGTCGGGCGGGCAGCAGTGCGGCGAACTGGACCCAGATCGGGGTAAGAAGCGATGATGGCAGCGCAGGCACGGGACTCCTGGTGATCGTTGAAGCCTAGAGAACTCCAATGATCGATGAATCCCGTGCCTGTTTGCTACCCACGACCGGGACTCTGTCCAGGTCCGAACCTAATGCCGGTCGCTC
>NZ_BONF01000104.1 GCF_016862575.1 Catellatospora bangladeshensis
AGGGCGACTGATTCAGTTAAGTGATGGTTTGCGGTCGGTGGGGTGGGTGTCGGGTGCGAAGGTCCCACACATTTGTGGTGTGGACTGGTAGTACGCGTGGTCGTGACGATCTCGCGCCGGGCTTACCCCTCCGATCTGTCTGACGCCCGCTGGGCCCTGATCGAGCCGTTGCTGACCGAATGGCGGGCGGGCAGGGGTGGGCTGGGCATCAGGCCACCGGTGCACGACCTGCGGGAGATCGTGAACGCCATCTTGTATGTGACCAGGTCGGGTATCGCGTGGGAGTACCTGCCGCACGACTTTCCGCCGTACAAGACGGTGTACGACTACTTCGCCAAGTGGGCCAAGGACGGGACCACGCAGAAGATCCATGATCTGCTGCGTACGAAGGTGCGGCAGGCGGCCGGGCGTGCGGCGCAGCCGAGCGCGGCGATCCTGGATGCGCAGAGTGTGAAGACGTCGGGCAACGTGGCCGAGTCTGCGCAGGGCATCGACGCGGGCAAGAAGATCAAGGGCCGCAAGCGGCATGTCGCGGTGGACACCCTCGGGCTGCTGCTGGTCGTGCTGATCACGGCGGCGTCGGTGCATGACACGGCCGGCGGCCGGGACCTGGTCGACGCTCTGGCCCGCTCGTATCCGACGGTGGTCAAGGCCTGGGTCGACCGGGGGTACCAGCGCAGTGTGATCGAACGCGGCATGGCGCACGAGATCGACGTCGAGGTCGTCGTGCGCGACCCGGCGGTGAAGGGTTTCTCGCCGACGGTGCGGTGGCCGGTGGAGCGCACGTTTGGGTGGCTGATGCTGCACCGCAGGTTGGCCCGTGACTATGAGGGTCTGGCCGAGCACTCGGCCTCGCTGATCCACTGGGCGATGATCGGCGCGATGAGCCGGAGGTTGACCGGTGAGGTTGTCTCGTCGTGGCGCGATCACGCGCTCAAAACGGATACAACCTCACCGATCTGAACCAGTCACCCT
>NZ_BONF01000105.1 GCF_016862575.1 Catellatospora bangladeshensis
TTCGCCGACGGACTTCTCCGGTGACGGCAAGGACGACATCGTCACGTTCAACCTCGGCAGCCTCAACGACGTCTACGTCGCCACCTCCACCGGCACGGCATTCGCGGGCACCAGCGTCAAGTGGAACGACTTCTTCGGCCTGTCCGGCGAGAAACTGCTCACCGGCGACTTCAACGGCGACGGCAAAGACGACATCATCACCTTCGTCGGCGGCACCACCGGCACCAACGCCGGAGACGTCTACGTCGGCCTCTCCACCGGCACCGGCTTCCTCGGCGGCGCCAAATGGCACGACTGGTTCGCCCCCGGCGCCGAAGTCCCCGCCGTCGGCGACGTCAACGGCGACGGCCGCGACGACATCATCACCTTCACCCACGACACCCAAGGCGACGTCTACGTCGCCCTGTCCACCGGCACCGGCTTCGGCGCAGGCGTCAAATGGCACGAATACTTCTCCATCCCCGGCGAACACCCGGCCGTCGGTGACGTCAACGGCGACGGCCGCGACGACATCATCACCTTCACCCAGGGCCCGGCCACCGCCGCCGACGTGATCGTGGCCCTGTCGACCGGCGCCGGGTTCGGGGCCAGCCAGAAGTGGCACGACCTGTTCGCGGTCGGCGCCGAGCAGCCCCGGGTCGGCGACGTCAACGGCGACGGCAAAGACGACATCGTCACCTTCACCTGCAACGCCGACGCCGACGTCTACGCCGCCGTGTCCAACGGCAGCTCGTTCGTGGGCACGACGGTGAAGTGGAACGACTTCTTCTGCCTGGCCGGCGAATTCCCCTACCTCGGCGACTACAACGGCGACGGCAAGGACGACATCATCGTCTTCAGCAAGGGCACCACCAACGACGTCTACGTCGGACTCTCGACCGGCACCGGCTTCCTCGGCGGCGCCAAATGGCACGACTTCTTCGGCCTCAA
>NZ_BONF01000106.1 GCF_016862575.1 Catellatospora bangladeshensis
CGGGAGCTGACCGAGGCCGCCACCACCGACGGCGCCAGCGCCTGGCAGGTGTTCCGGCACGTCACCCTGCCCTTACTGGGGCCGACGATCCGGATCAGCGTGTTCCTGTCGGTCATCGGCAGCATCCAGCTGTTCGACATGGTCTGGGTGCTCACCGGCGGCGGCCCGATCCACGCCTCGGAGACCATGGCCGTGACCATGTACCAGTTCGGCTTCCGCCGCTTCGAGGTCGGCTACGCCAGCGCCATCAGCATCATCATGTTCCTGCTCAGCCTCGTCTTCGCGCTGTTCTACCAGCGATACGTGCTGCGCCGCGACACCGAGGGCGCCCTGACCACGATGGGAGACCAGCGATGAGCCGCCGCGTCACCGCCGCCGACCGCGCCACAAGTACGGTGCTGCACCTGGTGTCCGTAGCCATCGGCGCGCTGATCGTGCTGCCCGTCGGGTTCGGCGTGCTCGGCGGGTTCAAGGACAACGGCCAGCTGTCCACCAACCCGCTGGGCTGGCCCGACCCGTGGGTCCCGGAGAACTACACCGGGATCCTGGGGTCGGAGGTGTTCTGGCGGCAGCTGGGCAACAGCACCCTGATCGCCCTCGCGACGGTGCTCGTCGTGGTGGGCGCGTCGGCGATGGCGTCGTTCATCTTCGCGCGCTTCGCGTTCCGGGGCCGGGAGACCCTGTTCACCCTGTTCGCGGTCGGGCTGATGTTCCCGTTCGCGGTGGCGATCCTGCCGCTGTTCATCCTGCTGCGCAGCATGGGACTGCTGGACAACCCGCTCGGCGTGATCCT
>NZ_BONF01000107.1 GCF_016862575.1 Catellatospora bangladeshensis
GTCGGTGCAGCCGTTCACGATCGACGGCAAGATCTACGGTGTTCCGTTCGACGTGGGCATGGTCGGGTTCTGGTACAACAAGGACCTGTTCGCCAAGGCCGGGATCACCGCGCCGCCTACCACCTGGGCCGAGCTGCTGACCACGGTCAGCAAGATCAAGGCCGCGGGCATCGTGCCGATCGCGCTGGCGGGCAAGGACAAGTGGCCGGGCCACTTCTACTGGGCCTACCTCGCCATGCGCATCGGCGGCCTCGGCGCGCTGCAGCAGGCCGCCGAGACCAAGAACTTCGACACCCCCGACTTCATCGCGGCCGGTCAGCGGCTCAAGGAGCTGGTCGACCTGCAGCCGTTCCAGAAGGGCTTCCTCGGGGCGGAGTACGGCTCGCCCGACGGGCAGGCGGCGACCATGGGCAACGGCGGCGCGGCCATGGAGCTGATGGGCCAGTGGGCCCCGTCCGTCCAGGCCTCCTCGTCCACCAGCAAGAAGGGCCTGGGCGACAAGCTCGCGTTCTTCCCGTTCCCGTCGGTCGACGGCGGCAAGGGCACGGTGGCGGAGGCGTTCGGCGGCGGCAACGGGTTCGTGGTGGGCAAGAACGCGCCCGCGTCGACGACGGACTTCCTGAAGACGCTGCTGGACGTGGCGAATCAGCGCAAGTCGGCCGAGACGGGTGCGGTGCTGCCGACGGTGAAGGACGCCG
>NZ_BONF01000108.1 GCF_016862575.1 Catellatospora bangladeshensis
GCCGTCCAGCCGTTCACGGTGGACGGGAAGATCTACGGTGTTCCGTTCGACGTGGGCATGGTCGGGTTCTGGTACAACAAGGACCTGTTCGCCAAGGCCGGGATCACCGCGCCGCCGACCACGTGGGCCGAGCTGCTGACCACGGTCAGCAAGATCAAGGCCGCGGGCATCGTGCCGATCGCGCTGGCCGGCAAGGAGAAGTGGCCGGGGCACTTCTACTGGGCCTACCTCGCTATGCGCGTGGGCGGTCTGGGAGCGCTCCAGAAGGCGGCCGAGGACGGCAACTTCGACACCCCGGACTTCATCGCCGCTGGTCAGCGACTGAAGGAGCTGGTGGACCTCCAGCCGTTCCAGAAGGGCTTCCTCGGCGCGGACTACAGCTCGCCCGACGGCCAGGCGGCCACCATGGGCAACGGCGGCGCGGCGATGGAGCTGATGGGCCAGTGGGCGCCGTCGGTCCAGGCGTCGACCTCGACGAGCAAGAAGGGCCTGGGCGACAAGCTCGGCTACTTCGCGTTCCCGGCCGTGGACGGAGGCAAGGGCTCGGTGGCCGAGGCGTTCGGCGGCGGCAACGGGTTCGTGGTGGGCAAGAACGCGCCCGCGTCGACGCTCGACTTCCTGAAGACGCTGCTGGATGTGGTGAATCAGCGCAAGTCGGCGGCCACCGGTGCGGTGCTGCCGACGGTGAAGGACGCGG
>NZ_BONF01000109.1 GCF_016862575.1 Catellatospora bangladeshensis
CCACCCAGCCGAACCGGGGGCAGTTCAACTTCAGCTCGGGCGATCAGATCTACAACTGGGCGACCCAGCGCGGTCTGAAGGTCCGCGGGCACACCCTGGCCTGGCATGCCCAGCAGCCGGGGTGGATGCAGAGCCTGTCGGGCTCGGCGCTGCGCCAGGCGATGATCGATCACATCAACGGTGTGATGGCCCACTACAAGGGCAAGCTCGCCGCGTGGGACGTGGTCAACGAGGCGTTCAACGAGGACGGCAGCCGCCGTTCGTCGAACCTGCAGGGCACCGGCAACGACTGGATCGAGGTGGCGTTCCGTACCGCGCGGGCGGCCGACCCGTCGGTCAAGCTGTGCTACAACGACTACAACATCGAGAACTGGAGCTACGGCAAGACCCAGGGTGTGTACCGGATGATCCAGGACTTCAAGTCCCGGGGTGTGCCCATCGACTGCGTCGGCCTGCAGACCCACTTCACCGGCGGCAGCTCCCTGCCGGGCAACTTCCAGACCACCCTGTCCAGCTTCGCCGCGCTCGGCGTCGATGTCGCCCTGACCGAGGTCGACGTGACCAACGCGTCGACGACCCAGTACGCCGGCCTGACCCAGGCGTGCATGAACGTGCCGCGCTGCATCGGCATCACCGTGTGGGGCGTGCGCGACAGCGACTCCTGGC
>NZ_BONF01000110.1 GCF_016862575.1 Catellatospora bangladeshensis
GGCGCACCTGGCGACGAACACCGGTGCCGCGGACATCGAGGCGATCGAGGAGGGTTGGGCGGGTCAGTTCACGGCCAACCCGGGCAAGTTCTACAACTGGACCGACTACGGCGCCAACGACATCAAGGCGCAGTGGCCGGCGTGGAAGTGGCAGCAGGGTTCGGCGGCTTCCGGTGAGGTGATCGGTCTGGGCACCGACGTGGGTGGTATGGCGATGTGCTACCGGCGTGACTTCTTCGAGAAGGCGGGTCTGCCGACCGACCGCGACGAGGTCTCCAAGCTGTGGCCGACGTGGGAGGACTACATCAAGGCGGGCGAGCGTTTCAAGGCCGCCAACATCAAGGGTTCGGCGTGGATGGACGGCCCGACGGTCATGTACCGGTCGATCCTGGGTCAGCAGCCGATCGGTATCTACGACGGTGACAAGGTCGTCGCGGACACCAACCCGGGTGTGAAGAAGGCCTGGGACCTGACGATCGACGCGATCAACAAGGGCCTTTCGGCCAAGATCGCCGCGTGGTCGGCGGACTGGAACGCCGGCATGGCCAAGGGCAGCTTCGTGACCCTGGCGTGCCCGTCGTGGATGATGGCCTACATCCAGTCGCAGGCCAAGGACTCCTCGGGCAAGTGGGACATCGCCGCGGTT
>NZ_BONF01000111.1 GCF_016862575.1 Catellatospora bangladeshensis
GGATGACGTACTGGACGGGGAAGCGGACGTCGACGAGGTTGCGGTCGGAGGCGATGTGCACGTGTTCGAGGTGGTGCAGCAGGCTGGGGCCTTCGTACCAGGGCATGTTGGGCGAGCGGGTGGCGATGTTGTCGCCTTGCAGCGCGCTGATGGGGATGATCGCGAGGTCGGTGATGTCGAGCTTGGCGGCGAAGCTGGTGAATTCGTCGACGATGCGGTCGTAGACGGTCTGGTCGTAGTCGACGAGGTCCATCTTGTTGACGCACAGGACCAGGTGGGGCACGCGCAGCAGCGAGCACAGGAACGCGTGGCGCCGGGACTGCTCGACGATGCCCTTGCGCGCGTCCACGAGAACGAGGGCGAGGTCGGCGGTGGAGGCGCCGGTGACCATGTTGCGGGTGTACTGGATGTGGCCGGGGGTGTCGGCGATGATGAACTTGCGCCGCGGCGTGGCGAAGTACCGGTAGGCGACGTCGATGGTGATGCCCTGTTCCCGCTCGGCCCGCAGCCCGTCGGTGAGCAGGGCGAGGTTCGTGTACTCGTCGCCCCGCGCCGCCGACACCGCCTCGACCGCTTCGAGCTGGTCTTCGAACAGCGACTTCGTGTCGTACAGCAGCCGCCCGATCAGCGTGCTCTTACCGTCGT
>NZ_BONF01000112.1 GCF_016862575.1 Catellatospora bangladeshensis
CCGTTGTCGTTCGCCCAGCGGCGGTTGTGGTTTCTGGGTCAGTTGGACGGGCAGTCGGCGGCGTACAACATTCCGTTCGCGTTGCGGTTGACCGGTGTGCTGGATCGGGGTGCGCTGGCTGCCGCTCTGGGTGATGTGGTGGGCCGTCATGAGAGCCTGCGGACGGTGTTTCCGGATGTGGACGGGGTGCCGTTTCAGCGGATTCTTCCGGCGTCCGATGCGGTGGTGGAGTTGCCGGTGCTGGGCTGGTCGCCGGTGGAGGTGGGCCAGCTTGCGGGTCATGTGTTTGATGTGACGTCGCAGTTGCCGGTGCGGGCGTGGTTGTTCGAGGTGGGTCCGGTCGAGCATGTGCTGCTGGTGGTGGTGCATCACATTGCTGGTGACGGCTGGTCGACGGTGCCGCTGGCGCGGGATCTGAGTGTGGCGTACGCGGCCCGGTGCGCCGGGAGTGCGCCGGGTTGGGATCCGTTGCCGGTGCAGTACGCCGATTACACGTTGTGGCAGTTGGAGTTGCTGGGTGATGAGGCCGATCCGGGGTCGGTGGTGTCTCGGCAGCTGGCGTTCTGGCGGCGGGCGTTGGAGGGGGTGCCGCAGCGGCTGGAGCTGCCGGT
>NZ_BONF01000113.1 GCF_016862575.1 Catellatospora bangladeshensis
CTCACCGGCCCGCGCCGAGATGAACTCGTTGACCGCGAACAGCATCCCGTCCCGGTTCACGACCTCACGCTCATGCGCGTAATAGATCGACGGCAGCGGGATCTCCTCCCGCGCGATGTAATGCCAGATGTCCAGCTCGGTCCAGTTCGACAACGGGAACACCCGGATCGACTCACCCGGATGATGCCGCCCGTTGTACAACGACCACAGCTCAGGCCGCTGATTCTTCGGATCCCACTGCCCGAACTCGTCCCGGAACGAGAACACCCGCTCCTTGGCCCGGGCCTTCTCCTCATCCCGGCGCGCACCACCGAACAGCGCATCAAACCGGTACTTGTCCACCGCATCCAGCAACACCGGAGTCTGAATCCGATTCCGCGAACCACCGGCCGGCTCCGACACCAGCCCACGCGCGATCGCATCCGGCACCGACGCCACGATCAGCTGCAACCCCAGCTCGTCCACCCGGCGGTCCCGGTATTCGAGCACCTCGGGGAAGTTGTGGCCGGTGTCGACGTGCATCACCGGGAACGGGATCCGCCCCGGCGCGAACGCCTTCTGCGCCAGCCGCAGCATCACGATCGAGTCCTTGCC
>NZ_BONF01000114.1 GCF_016862575.1 Catellatospora bangladeshensis
AACAGGATCCGGGCGGTGCCCGCGGCGAGGCGGCGGTGGAGTTTGCGGGTGTTCTCGTGCGTGCGGATCGTGCCCAGCCTCGGCAATGTCACGTGCCTGCGGTCGGGCTCGACGCGGATCGTGCCGGTCGTGAACCGGCACGACAACCTCGCCCCACGCTTGGACTTGCGCCGTGGCATGCCCATCCGCCGGCCGGCACGTACACCCTGCTTGGACTTGGTGTAGTTGTCGAACGCCGCTGCCGCGTTGGCCAGCCCGGTGCTGTAGGACTCCTTCGAATTGTCGGCCCACCACCCGGCAAACCGCGGATCGGTGTGCTTGACCACGTTGAACGCCTTACGCAGCGCAGGCAGCGACGACGGCCGCCACGGCGTGAGCTGTTGCTCGGCGATGCCGTAGGACTGCTCGGCCTTGCGCTGCCACCACGTCGCGGTCACCCACGACACCGCCCAGTTGTACGCGGCGCGCGCCGCACCGCAATGCGAACGCAGCGCGGCCTGCTGACCCACATTCGGGTCCAATGCGAACCGGTACGCCTGCACCAC
>NZ_BONF01000115.1 GCF_016862575.1 Catellatospora bangladeshensis
ACGGCGGTGGCTGGCCGGACTGATGATGCGCTGGATGATCTGGTGGGGTTCTTCGTGAACACGCTGGTGTTGCGCACGGATGTGTCGGGTGATCCGTCGTTCGGGCAGTTGCTGGAGCGGGTTCGGGAGACGGATCTGGCGGCGTTCGCGCATCAGGATGTGCCGTTCGAGCGGCTGGTGGAGGTGCTGAATCCGGCCCGGTCGTTGTCGTGGCATCCGCTGTTCCAGGTGATGTTGACGTTGCAGAACAACGCGGACGCGCGGGTGGAGCTGCCAGGTCTGGACTGTGTGGTGGAGCAGGTGGGGGTGCCCGCGGCCAAGTTCGACCTGTCGTTCGACCTGACCGAGACGGCCGAGGGTATGGCCGGGGTGCTGGAGTATGCGACCGACCTGTTCGACGAGTCGTCGGTGCTGGCGCTGGTCGAGCGGTTCCAGCGCGTCCTGGCCGCTGTCGTCGCCGACCCGCGGGTCCAGGTCTCCGACATCGAGATCCTCACACCGGCCGAGCGGCGCACGCTCCTGCACGACG
>NZ_BONF01000116.1 GCF_016862575.1 Catellatospora bangladeshensis
CGACGGTGCCGCAGCTGCTGATGGCCCTGGTGCTGGCGCACGTGCTCAACCAGCGGCTGCGGGCGCCCACGTTCTGGCGGATGACGGCGGTGCTGCCGAACATCACGTCGGTGGCCGCGGTGGCGATCATCTTCGGGCAGATCTTCGGCAAGGACTACGGCCTGGTGAACTGGGTCCTGGAGTCGCTGGGGCTGGGCCGGATCGACTGGCAGGCCGGCACGGCGTCGTCGCAGATCGCGATCAGCGTGATGATCATCTGGCGGTGGACGGGCTACAACGCGCTGATCTACCTGGCGGCCATGCAGGCGGTGTCCAAGGACCTCTACGACGCGGCGTCGCTGGACGGCGCGTCCAGTTTCCAGCAGCTGACCCGGATCACGGTGCCGGCGATCCGCCCGACGATCATCTTCACGGTGATCGTGTCGACGATCGGCGGTATGCAGGTCCTGGCGGAGCCGCTGCTGTTCGGCGGCGGGAGCATGACCGGTGGTTCGGACCGGCAGTTCCAGACGCTGTCGCTGTATCTG